>NZ_JAATEN010000009.1 GCF_012034935.1 Streptomyces zingiberis | reverse complement strand
GGCACGCATATTCCCGCGCAAGCGCGGGAATGGAATTCCGCAAGCGGAATTCGGAAAAGTGATGCAATTCGCGCAAGCGCGAATTGGGGGCGACCGCGCAAGCGCGATCACCCGGCTGGCTACGAGGGGAGGTGTATCGCGTGCGGGCCTGTGTAGGGCTTGGGGGTCCCAGCCGTCACCCCCGCAACGGAAGTGACGGATCGTCGGCCCGATCGAGTGTCGGCCTCGCCGCAGTGACGGGCTCCGCTGCGCTCCACCCGAACCCCTCCCCCACCCTCTAAACCGGCCGTTCACGTTCATCAATGCCCCGCCAGCATACCCTACGAACCGTGCCGTGAGGCAGGATTCGGTCAAGTATCACCCTACAGGGAGAAGCTGTCGCAGGGATGATGCATCACGGGTGCTGACTGTGTAGAGTCTGGGATCAGGCACCACCACCCCGGCCGGACTCTCATTCCTACGACGCGCCGCATTCGGCAAAAAAGGAGAACACGGAGTGGCCGTGAAGCTGCGTGAACACCAGATTGAGGCCGTAGCCGCCATCGTGCGTGGTCTCGATATCCCGCCGGGCGGCGTTCCCTGGAATGGTCTGCGCGGGCAGGTGCACGCCGCGTGCGGGACGGGAAAGACCATCATCGCGGCGGCCTCCGCAAAGCGGATTGTGCCCAAGGGCCGCATTCTCGTGGTGGTGCCGACCCTGGATCTCCTGGCGCAGACCGTGAAGGCGTGGCACGGCGCCGGGCACAGGGGGCCACCGGTCATGGTGTGCTCGCAGCTGGACGACCCGGAGCTGTTCCACCTGGGGGTGCGGTCCACCACGAACCCCGTGCAGCTGGCTCTGTGGCACTCCACAGGGCCGGTGACCATCTATGCCACCTACGCGTCGCTGGGCGTGCTCGTGGAGGCGTTCGAGGGCGCCTACGGGCAGAAGCTCGCCCCGGTGGACCTGGCGGTGGTCGATGAGGCGCACCGGACCAGTGGGTCGATGGGGAAGGCGTGGGCGGACATCCATGACCAGACGAAGATCCCGGCGCACCGCCGGCTGTACCTGACAGCAACGCCGCGGATCTGGGAGGAGCGGCTGAACCAGGAGGTCACCGAAGGGGTACGCGATCCGCTGCCGCGTGAGATGGCGGCCTCGATGGACGACGAGAAGGTCTTCGGACCGGTCCTCTACAAGCTGTCGCTGGCGTCGGCGGTGTCGCGGAAGCTGCTGGCGCGGTACCAGATCATCGTCCTGGAGCTCCAGGACCCCCTCGTCACGCCCGAGAAGCTGATGGGCGAGGAGCGGCACACCGAGGAGGTCCGCGGGCAGCGCCTCGGGGCGCTCCAGGCCGCGCTGCTGCACACGATGGCGCAGCACGGGCTCCAGACCTGCATCACCTTCCACCACCGGACAATGGAGGCGCAGGCGTACGCCGAGGGCCTTCAGCGCGTCGCGTCGAAGCTGCACGCCGACCAGCCCGAGAAGTACCCCGCGAAGATCTGGGCGGACTGGCTGTGCGGCGAGCACACCCCCGAGCGCCGGCGGGAGGTCCTGGGCGGCTTCGGTGCAACGGCACGGCGGGCGGTGCTTTCGAATTGTCGCGTTTTGGGGGAAGGCGTCGACATCAGGGCAGTGGACAGCGTTGCTCTTTTGGATCCCAAGGGCGCGCCGCATGACATCGTGCAGGCGATCGGCCGCGCGCTGCGTCAGAAGCCCGGAGAGGGAAAGCTCGCGTCTTTGATCGTGCCGGTATTTCTCCAGCCCGATGAATCGCCGGAGGATATGTTCACCTCGGGTTCGTACCGGCCTTTGGTGAAAGTACTTGAGGGCCTGCGGGCTCACGATGAAGAGGCCGTGGAATTGCTGGCGATCCCGCAGGAGCCTCAGAAGGACGTCGCGCAGCCCTCCGAATACATCGGTGCCGCGCCCGGTGATGACGAGGAAGAAACCCGTCTGCTGCTCCGTTTTGCGGCTCCGCGTGATCTGGTGATGGTCGCGAACTGGGTGTCCTTCAACGTGATCGACACCGAACGCCAGGACTGGGCCCGCGGCTGGGCGAAACTCAAGGACTTCGTCGAGCGTGAGGGCCATGCCCGGGTGCCGTACGAGCACAAGGAGGGCGCGTTCCCGCTGGGGACCTGGGTCGCGGAGCAGCGGCGGGTGTACGGGGCCGGGCAGATGACCGGCAGGCGTGCGGCGCGTCTGGAGAAGCTGGGCATGGCCTGGTCGGCGGCCGATGCGCGGTTCCAGGAGAACCTGGCCGCGGCCCGCGTGTACTACCAGGAGCACTGGACACTGTGCGCTCCCCGGTCCGCGGCCGCGCTCGACAAGCCCGTGGGGCAGTGGTTGAGCAACCTGCGCCGTCCCGGCGCGCTGGCCGACCACCCGGAGTGGGAGGCCGCGTTGGCGGCCGTGGACGAGGACTGGAACCCGTCGTGGCCCACCCAGTGGCAACGGCACTACACCGCGCTGCGCGAACTCGTCCGTGACGAGGAAGGACCGGCGAACGTCCTGCCCGGGGTCACCGTCCACGGTATGGACATCGGACGGTGGCTGGCCCGGCAGCGCAAACCCGAGGTATGGGAGACCCTGGCCGAAGGGCAGCGCGAGCGCCTGGAAGCCGTCGGCGTCACCCCACTCGCCCCGGCCCCGACACCGGTGGAGCCAGACGCGTCCGCGAAGCCGCCCACGGCACCCGTGAGCGCCTTCGAGCGGGGCGTTGCGGCACTGGCGCAGTACAAGACCCGCACCGGCTCTGTGAAGGTCCCCAGGGGTCACGTAGAGCGGCTGGAGGACGGGACCGAGGTCAAGCTCGGGGTGTTCCTCAGCAACAGCAAGAGCCGCCGGACCAAACTCACCCCCGACAAACTCGCCACCCTCGCCGGCCTCGGACTGGAGTGGGCCGCCACGGAAGGAGCGGCGTGACGCCCGCCCCCTGCACCGGCTGCCGCTCGGCAGCGTTGGCGGACTCGGCCGCAGCCCCGCTGTCGTCGACGTGTTCTCCTTGAACAACACCGATCGTTTGACTCCGATCGTGCTGATCGTCGCGCTTCAGGCGAACGCCGGCATGATCCGCTCGTGGATGAGGCGGAGCTGGGTGTTTACGTCGGCCGCCTCCGGGAGGTCACGGCCCGTGAACGCCTTGACCAGGGTGCGGTCGGTGATCGCGCAGATCATGTGGTTCACACCGCTGGGGGCGATGTCCCGCCCGATCCTCTCCAGGCATTCCTCCGGCGTACCCGCGATGGAGAGACGCTCGGCGATCTCCGGGGTGGTCATGTCGATGCCGCGCGCCAGGTTGCCGGCGTTGACCGCGTCGATGACCGGCTTCAGCTCCGCCGGGTCCACGCCGTTGCGGCGCAGTTGCTCCTCGGGCATGGAAGACGCGTAGATGCCGACCATGCTGCGCGCCGCCTCCTTGGCGACCACCGAGTCGGGACCGGTCGCGAAGACCACCCAGGCCCCGATGTCCAACGAACGCCAGTCCTTGCCCGCACGCTCCGCACCCCTGCGGATGTGCCGCACGGCGTAGTCGTAGGCCTCACGGGTGTAGCTCAGGGCATGGTGGCAGCCGTCCGACAGCTCGCCGGCCGCCTCGAAGGACTTCGGCCCCCGCATCGCACCGAGCTTCAAGGGCAACCGGCTCTGCACCGGCCGGGCGAACGTGAACAGGCCATCGTAGGAGTAGAACTCTCCGTCATGCGTGATGGCGCCCTCATCGAGGAACGTGCGCATCACCTGCAAGGCTTCCTTGACTCGCGACAGCGGCCTGGTATGGGCCCAGTCGATGCGATACTGCGCCAGCAGGCCGAAGTTACCGCTGGACACGACACCTTCGGCGCGTCCCCCGGACAGTTCGTCAAGCGTGGCCAGGGCCTGGGCGATCAGCGTCGGCTCGCGCAGCGTCACAGGGGAGACACTCGGACCGAGGCGGATCCGGCTGGTACGACCAGCCGCCGCCGCGAAGAGAAGCCACAGATCCTTGTGCCAGGTCTCGTCAGCGGCATAACACGCATGGAAACCGAGTTCGTCAGCGAGCTGGACAGACACCAAAGACTCGGCCAGAGGATAGTCAGGGAGCATGGCGTAACTGAACTTCACCAGCGCCACCTTCCGGTACGGACTACAGCAACCCGCTACGGGATACGGCACCTACCCCCCAAGAATGAACCTCCGGTCCACCCCTGTCCAGAGGCCCCCACTCCCCGCCCTCATACAAAACCCGGCACCCTCGAGCCATAAATGGAATGCCGATCAATGCAGTTGGATTTTGTCTCCTGGTGTTCGAAGGGAGCCCGGCGTGGCTGAACCAGATCATCACTGCCGGGAAGGGCGGTAAGGCGCTGTCATATTGTTGGGGGTGCCTGAGCCTCTTGGGCTTCCCTCGAACCTGAGATCGCCTCAGCTGCCATGCGGCACAACCCCACACCGGCATGGAACCTCCTCGGCACCAAGCTCGTCGATGACATGGTCGAGACAGCGGACGGGAAGGCGCTGACCAAGACCATCACCTGATACGGCCGATCGATCGTTTTGCGCATCGATGAGCTGGGATATGGGAAATTGAACCGTAGAGGGGGCTGAGCTGCTGCGGCCGGGGATCTTCTTGTGCGGACATCTTCGAGGGACGCTGAAATCGGCACCGCGGTGGTGACGGTGCTGGTCTGGTGTGGCCGTCCGGGTACGGGCTCGGGGAGCTCGGATGGCAGGTGTCATGCCTGGATTGTGGGGCGAACGTTGATCTCGCCGATCTCGACGTCACCGGGTTGCTCGAGGGCGAAGGCCACCGCGCGGGCGACCGCGGCCGGCGCGATGCCGGCCACGTCCATGTACTTGCGTGTCTGCTCGCGGATACGGGGGTCTGCCATGGAGTCGGCGAGATCGGTGCGGATGTATCCCGGCGAGATGGCTGTCGTGCGCACCACCCCGTCGGTGGACTCCCTGCGCAGCCCCTCGTGGATGGTGCGGACCGCGTTCTTGGTCGCGGCGTAGACAGCCATCGTGGGGGACGCGCCGTACAGGCCGGCCACCGAGACGATGCTCACCAGGTGGCCCGCTCCCTGCTCGCGGAAGACGGGCAGGGCGGCCGCGACGCCGTTGAGCATGCCGCGAAGGTTGACATCGATCATGGCCGACCAGCCTTCGGTGTCGAGGTCGGCCAGCGGGCTGATCGGGGCGATGCCGGCGTTGTTCACCAGCACATCGATACGCCCGTACTCGTCGAGGGTGGCGGAGACCAGGCGCTGCAGGTCTTCGGCCTTGGTGACATCGACGACGCACGTGGCGGCACGGCCCCCCTCCTCCCGGATGTCCTGCGCTATGGCGTCGATGCGCTCGCTCCGGCGGGCCGCGAGGACGACCGCGGCGCCGTGCCGGGCGAGCAGGCGGGCGGTTGCTTCCCCGATGCCGCCGCTCGCTCCGGTGATGGCGACGATCTTGCCGTGAAGAGAGAGCACTGCTGCCTCCAAGTAAAATGGACACGTGTCCGGTGCGCGCTTCACCTTACCGGACACGCGTCCACTTGTGATGACGGAACATCAGGAGATGCCCATGAGCGCGCCGGCACGCCGTCCGGATGCGGCGCGGAACCGGACCCGCATCGTGGAGGCCGCCCGCGCGGCCCTCGCCGAGTCCCCCCACGTCCACCTCAACGAGATCGCCAAACGGGCCGGGGTGGGACAGGGAACGCTCTACCGGAACTTCCCCAACCGCGAAGCGCTCCTCGCCGAGGTCTACCGGCGCGACGTCGAAGAACTCGTCACCGCCGCCCCCGCTCTGCTGGCAGAACACCAGCCCGTGGAAGCACTGCGTCACTGGCTCGACCAAGTGATCGACTACGCCGAGATCAAACGCGGCGTTCTGGCAGCGCTCGAGCCAACGGCGTGGCAGGACCTCGTCGTCCAGAGCCACAACCCCATCGAAGGCGCCCTCACCCACCTGCTGGATGCCGGGAAAACGGCCGGTTCCATCCGCACGGACGTGGACGCCCCCGGGGTCCTCCTGCTCATCGGCTACCTCAGCCGTCTGGAACGGAAGGAATGGAAAACCACGGCGCGGCCCCTGATGAACGTCATCCTCGACGGCCTTCGGCGACAGGACGCCGACCGGTGAGCACAGCAGACCACTGAGGGCATCCCGAAGAGCAACCCCAACGCCACCACACGGCAGGGGAAAGACACCGTCTCCCCCGCCGAGCGTTGTCAGCTCTCATCGGCATGCCGCGGCTCGCCGTTCGACGAGTGCTGCCCCAACTCGTCGGCAAGCGGTGTCCGCTCCCGCCTGCGAAGCCGGTCCGGCGTCACCCCGCCCGCAGTAGATCGCGTATCTCCCGCCAGTCACGGTCGATGGCCGCCGCCCGTTCGTCCCGCCATGCGGATGGGGGCACCACTCGGTGGCTGCGGAGTTCTCGCACGAGCAGCATGGCCCGGTTCAGGGTGAAGGCAGCGCGGACCGAGGGGGATCCGGCGGCCACCCGTTCCTCGATCCGTGGACGGGCCTCCGGAGTGGCGGCCAGGGCGATCCACAGAACCGCCAGGTCGTGACCTGGGAGGTAGTGTCCCGCGTGCTCCCAGTCGATCACTGTGACCTGTCCGCCGGGCCGGACCACGAAGTTGGCCGGCAGGGGGTCTCCGTGCCCTGGTACGAGGACGGTGCCGGCCTGGTGGAACAGGTCGGTCAGCGCCTGGTGTTCCTGCGCGGTGGTCAGGCCTTGGTGATGGTCCCGGTCCAGACGGGCGAGGTGGTCGAGGCTGCGGGTGAACGCCCCTGCGGGGGGATTCCATCGACCGAGGTCGGTCATGGCCGTCAGCATGCCGGTGACGTGGGCGGGGTCCAGTGCTCGTGGCGGGAACCGGTCGCGGCCCGGGGCCGGGGAATGGCCGCGGACGTGCTCGACGACCAGCACGTGGTGCCGGTCGTCGGCGGCGATGAAGGCGGGAACCGGCACCGGCGGGGCGCCGCGGCGAAGGTCCGGTAGGCGTCGATCTCCGTGCCGAACTTCTCGGCCCACCGTGATTCCGGGGTGGTCAGCAGTTTCGCGACGGCTGGCCCGTCCTCACAGTCCCCAGCAATGAGCAGGGACTTCTCGGTGCGGGCGAGAAACGCCGTGGGGCGGAAGTCCGGCCGTAGCCGGATGACCGGTGCGGCGGCTCCGGTGAGTTCGTCGGGCACGGGGCTCCTTGCTGTCCTGTGCACGGAGCGGCCTGGTGTTCCGGGCCGGCTCCGCGCGCAGCGGGGCGGTCTCACCGGTCCCTGATGAGAACGCTCTGATCATGCCGCCTGGCGCCCGTCCCCCGCGAGGAGAGAGGACGGGTGATCGGCACGGCGCTCCGGAAGGGAGCGGGCCGCCCGCACACATCGCGGGTGGTCCGCTCCCCGTGGAACAACTGTGCCGTTCACCTCGGTCCCGCGGTGCTGCACGCCCGTGTCAGCTCAGTGGATGTGGGATCCGCCGTTGACGTCGTAGGTGGCCCCGGTGATGTAACCGGAGCCGGGCCGTGCCAGGAACGCGATGACGTCCGCCACGTCCTCGACGCCGCCGATCCGGCGCACGGGGATCTCCGCCGTCATCGCTGCTTTACGGGCGTCGTCCAGCTTGCCCTGGGTGATGTCGGTGTCGATCAACCCGGGCGCCACGCAGTTCGCCGTCACCCCCGAAGGGCCAAGTTCCCGGGCGAGTGCCCGGGCGAAACCGAGGAGCCCGGCCTTGGCCGCCGAGTAGGCGACCCCACCGAAGACTCCTCCCCCACGCTCGGCCGAGACCGAGGAGAGGAACACGATGCGGCCGAAGCCGCGCTCGGACATGCCTGCCGCGACCCGCTGGGTGACCAGGAAGCTGCCGCGGACGTTGACGTCGAAGATCTTGTCCCATTCGCCGGGGGTGACGCCGAGGAACGGGACGGGAGAGGTGATGCCCGCGTTGTTGACGAGAGCACCTATCGAGGGCAGCGCGGCTTCCGCCTCGGTGATCGCCGCGTCCACGGCGCCGGCGTCGGCGACATCGGCAGCCAGGGCCAACGTCCGCACCCCGTGCCGGGCCGCGACCTCACGGGCGGTCTCGTCCGCAGCCTCCCTGTCCACGTCCAGGACCGCGACGTGATACCCGTCGGCGGCGAGCGCGTGGGCGGCGGCGCGGCCGATCCCGCGGCGGGATCCGGCCCCGGTGACGAGGGCCGTGCGGGGGGTGTGCTGGGTGGTCATGCGGGCTCCTGGGTGAGGAAGGTCGGGTTCACAGCTCTCGGCGGACGCGATCCTTGATCGCCTCCACGGACAGCCCGTACCGGTCGTGCAGTGTGGGCAGCGCGCCTGCGGCGAGGAATTCGTCGGGAAGGCCGATAGGGACAATCCGCGCCGTGGCCCCGGCGAAGGCCAGAGCAGAGGCCACGGACTCGGCGAGGCCCCCGATGACGCTGTGGTTCTCCAGGGTGACGACGAGGCGTCCCTTGCCCGCCTCCCGCAGCACGGTGTCGCGGTCGAAGGGCTTGATGGTCGGCACGTGCAGGACCGCGACGTCGACGCGGTCCCGTTCGAGCTCCCGGGCCGCCGACAGCGCACGGACCGTCATCAGGCCGGTGGAGATGAACAGCACGTCGCGCCCGCCGCGCAGTTCGGCGGCGCGTCCCAGCCGGAAGGTGTAGTCGTACTCGTCCAGCACGGTGGGCACCGCGCCGCGCAGCAACCGCGTGTAGGTGGGACCGGGATGGGACGCCAGAACGGGGACCGCCTGCTCGATGTCGACCGAGTCCGCCGGGTCCACGATCGTCAGGCCGGGCATCGCGCGCAGGATCGCCAGATCCTCCGTGGCCTGGTGGCTGGGACCGTAACCGGTGGTCAGACCGGGCAGGGCGCCGATCACGTTGACGTTGAGACCGGGCTCGGCGATGTCCAGGCACAGGAAGTCGTAGGCACGCCGCGTGGCGAAGACGGAGTAGGTGGAGGCGAACGGGGTCAGTCCCGACTCGGCGAGACCGGCGGCCGCGCCGAGCATCACCTGCTCCGCCATCCCCATCTGGAAGAACCGCCCGGGATGCGCCTCACGGAAGACGTGCATGTCCGTGTACTTGGCCAGGTCCGCGGAGAGACCGACGATCTCGGGGCGTTCCGCTGCGAGCCGGGCGAGGGCGTGTCCGAAGGGTGCCTTGGTGGTGCGCTGCCCCTCCTCGGCGATGGAAGCAATCATCGCCGAGGTGGTCAGCCTGCGGGTGGGCGCGGCGGCGCCGGCGGTGTTCATACGGTGTGCTCCTTGTCCGCGGTCGTGGAGGGCCCACCATCCGGGCTCTCGGTGGGCCCCTCGCCCTCCCCGGCGCGGAAGCGCTCGGCCAACTGGTCGCGGGCGATCTGCCACTCGTGTTCCTCGACCCGCATGAAGTGCGCTTTCTCGCGGGTCTCCAGCATCGGCACCCCGTGGCCGATCCGGGTGTCGCAGACCAGCACGGTGGGAGATCCCCGGTGGGCGCGCAGGTCGTCGAAGGCGGTGACGAGAGCGTCGACGTCGTTGCCGTCGACCCGGATCGCGTGCCAGCCGAACGCCTCCCACTTGGCCGTGACGGGCTCGGTGCGCAGCACGCCCTGCGTCGGTCCGTCGGCCTGCAGGGCGTTGACGTCGACGATGGCGGTGACGTTGTCCAGACCGTGGTGGGCGCAGGCCAGGGCGGCCTCCCAGGTGGAGCCCTCGTCCAGTTCACCGTCCGAGAGGAGGTTGTACACGCGGGCCGGGCTGCCCTGGTGGCGCAGTCCGAGCGCCAGGCCGGTCGCGATGCCCAGGCCGTGGCCGAGGGAGCCTCCGGAGATCTCCATGCCGGGGGTGTAGGAGGCCATGCCTGACATGGGCAGACGCGAGTCGTCACTTCCGTAGGTCTCGAGTTCTGCCACGTCCAGGACACCGGCTTCGGCGAGGGCCGCGTACAGGGCGATCGCGTAGTGCCCGATCGAGAGCAGCAGCCGGTCCCGTTCGGGCCACTCGGGGTCGTCGGGGCGGTGGTTGAGGACGTCCTGGTAGACGACGGCGAGGAGGTCGGCCACGCCGAGCGCCTGCCCGATGTAGCCCTGGCCCTGGACTTCCGCCATGTTCAAGGCGTTCAGCCTGATGCGGTACGCGGACTCGTGCAGGGCTCGCAGGCGCTGTGCCCGGGGCGGGGGGGGGCCGGTCCGCCCGCCGAGGGTGGGGGTTGTGGACGGGGTGGGGGTCACATCGCTCCTTGTTCTCGGTGGTGGGTCAGTGGAGTGGGGTGGCGGGGACGGCGGTGGACGCCGCGGCCCGCGCGGTTGCGTCGGCCTGCCGCCGTTCGGCCGTGCCCCAGGTCTCCCGGGTCAGCAGGGCGGCGACGAGGCCGAGGAGTCCGTAGAAGCTGAAGAGGAGGGCCGGGCCGGTCCACCCGACGACGGAGTACAGGGCGGTGGCGATCATGGGTGTGAAGCCGGAGACGACCGCGGAGAGCTGGTAGGCGAGCGAGGTTCCGGCGGTGCGGGTCCTGGTGGCGAACAGCTCACAGAACCAGGCCCCTTGGACGCCGGCCAGCGAGTTCTGGCAGATCGTGTAGCTGATGACGAAGGCGACCAGGACAAGAGCGGCGGTCGCGGTGTTGACCAGCAGGAAGAGCGGCACACCCCACAACAGGGTCACGGTGCAGCCGAGCAGGTACACCGGCCGGCGTCCGACACGGTCCGAGAGAAGGCCCCAGCCGGTGGTGGCGGCGATACCCAGGGCGGCGGCGGTGACCAGGGCAGTGAGGCTCACCGCGCTGGTGACGTCGGGCGCGTTGCCGTCACTGAGGTACGACAGGACGAAGGTGACCGACACGGCGTATCCCGCGGTCTCGGCGATCCGCAGACAGAAGGCGCGCAGCAGACCGCGCCAGTCCTCGCGGACCACCTCCCACAGGGGGTTCTTCGCGACCTCGCCGGCTTCCTTCAACTCCTCGAACTGGGGCGACTCGTCGATCTTCAGCCTGATGAGGATGCCCACCACGATGAGGACCGCACTCAGCAGGAAAGGCACGCGCCAGGCCCAGGAGTCGTCCAGGGTGTTCCGGCTCACGAGGAAGGCGAGGTTGGCCAGGAGCAGACCGACCGGGAACCCGGCCTGGGTGATGCCGGTGTAGAGACCTCGCTGCCGCCACGGGGCGTGCTCGAAGGTCATCAGGATCGCGCCACCCCACTCGGCGCCGAAGGCGAGTCCCTGGACGACACGCACGGCCACCAGGAGCACCGGCGCCCACACGCCGACCATCTCGTAGGTCGGCAGACAGCCGATCAGGACGGTCGCCACGCCCATCAGCAGCAGCGAACCGACCAGCACCGGCTTCCGTCCGACACGGTCACCGAGGTGGCCGGCGATGATCCCGCCCAGCGGGCGGGCGGCGAAGCCGATGCCGAGCGTGGCGAAGGACAGCAGGGTGGCGGACAGCGGGTCGGAGTCGGGGAAGAACACGTCGCCGAAGTAGAGCGCGGCGGCCGTCCCGAAGCCGATGAAGTCATACGTCTCGATGGTCGCGCCCACGCCACAGCCGACGGCGACTCTCATCCGCTCGGGCGAGCCCTGGGCCGACTGCGCAGGGGCCGGGGAAGCAGCCATGCCGATCCTCCTTGATCGCTTACGGAGTGGTTCGTCCTCACCACCCACTGTTGGCTGTCGACTGTTAACAGCCGCGACACATGATGCTGGGGAGTGCGCGGACCGGTGTCAACCCTTGGGGCGCAAAAAGAAGGCCCACCGGGTCTTCCCGGCGGGCCTTCGCGAAGGAGGAAAGTGTCAGCTCCCGGCTTGATCACCATCCACGGCGCCGAGCTGGTCGACGGCAGCGGCCATGTGCACGTGCAGCACGGCCTGCGCCCCAGCTGTGTCGCCCCGCTCGATCGCCTCCACGACCGGCAGATGGGCCGACGCGGCCATGGCCACCTCGCGACGCTCGGTCGAGGCGCTCATGATGACCACACGGATCGGCCCCTCGAGCTGGCGCCAGGTCCGGAGCAGGACCGTGTTACCCGACAGCTCGCACAGCAGGAGATGGAAGCCCAGGTCAGCCTCTACCTTGGCCTCCAGATCGGCGCCCGACGCGACGGCCTCCCGCAACCGCTCCACGGCCTGCCGAAGCGCCCGGACGGCCTCCGCCCTCCGCGACGACTCGATGATCTGCCGGACGGCGAGACCCTCCAGGACCTCACGAACCTGAAAGAGCTCACGGACCTCGGCCGGCGACAGCTGAGACACCCTCAGCATTCCCCGGGCCCCGGGGGTGACCAGCCCCTCCTGCTGGAGATGGCGCAGCGCCTCGCGCACGGTCCCGCGACTGACGGACAACCGCTCCGCGATCTCCACCTCGCCCAGATGATCACCGGGACGGTACCGGCCGCCGGTGATGGCCGCTCGCAACGCTTCGAGCGCCTGCTCCCGCAGGGTCGTCGAACGGGTAAGGCTGGAAAACGCCGGACCAGTCACGGACGAGGCCTCCTTCGTAACTCCAGGGAGGCTCATCGTAACGAACCGCGTGTCATCTGTTGACAGTCGGCACCACACCGGTCCGGTCCGGCCGCTGCCGGCGTACGTCGCGTGTGAGAGCCACGCCGGGATGCCCTGCGGACACCGGGAAGGCACCGCACCGCTCGGGCGGTGGACGGCGGGGCAGCGACGCGCGTGCGGGGGCCGAGGCGCTACTCCGTCTGCCTGTGCCACCGCGCCGACCGGCGGCGTGTTCTCGCACAATGCCGGAAGGAGCGAACCCGTCCAGGTTCGCCCGGCACCCCTGTCGAGGAGGTCCAGGTGATCGGTGTTGTCAATGGCGTGCCCGGTCATGTGCTCTTGGTCCACGGCGCCGTCGTCCTGGTCCCGCTGACCGCCCTGTTCCTCGTCGTCTGCGCCCTGTGGGCGTCGGTGGCACGACGGCTGAGCTGGCTGGTACCACTGCTGGGCCTGATCACTCTCGTCCTGGTGGTACTGAGCACCGAATCCGGCGAGTGGCTGGAGGAACGGGTGGAAGAAAGTGCGCTGATGGAACGGCACACCGAGTTGGGCGGTGGGCTGACCCCCTGGGCGGCCGCCCTCTTCGTGCTCACTCTCGTCGTCTGGTGGGTGGGACGCGCCGTGGCCCGCCGGCCGCCAGGTGCGGGGGGACGGCAGGACGTGCCGGAGGACGACAGGCCGCGCGGCGGCGGTTCCGGGGCGGCCAGGACCGTCTCCTCCCTCCCGGTACGTATCGTCGTGCTGCTGGGCGCGCTGGCTGTGGCCGTCGGCGCGACCGTGCAGGTCTACCGGATCGGTGACTCCGGCGCCAAAGCTGTCTGGGAAGGCAACTTCTCGCAGAGCCAGGGCGACGACAAGCGGTGACGGGAAAGCCCGCTGCCGCGCGCCGGCCTCACGCAGAGCCGTGCACACAGCGCGTGGCGGGTATCAGGGCAGGGGGCCCACCACGGCGATGGCAGTCCCCGCCTTATCACAGGGCACGTCATTCTGCCGGCCGGAGCACCCGCGACTCGTGTCATCACCACGTTACGAAGTGCTCGCGGCGACGGAGAGTGGCTGGGTGAACCTCTTCTCACGACGGATTCACCACGGCCTGACCTCCCGGCAAGAGAACCGCCCGATGCTGGCCGCATGACGGAAACGAAACCCACCCCGCCGGCCCAGACCGCAGCGCCCAGCCTCTACGAGCAGCTCGGAGGGGAGCCCGCGGTCGCCGCGGTCGTCGACATCTTCTACGACAAGGTGCTCGGCGATCCTGAGCTGCGTCCCTACTTCACCGGTGTCGACCTCGACCGGCTCAAGGCACATCAACGGCGATTCGTAGGACAGGCGCTCGGTGCCACACGCCCCTACTCCGGCCGCTCCATGCGCGCCGCGCACCAGCACCTCGCGATCACACCGGCCGCCTTCGAACGTGTCATGGGCCATCTCGCCGCGTCCCTCGCCGACGCCGGGGTCGAACCGTCGGTGATCGGCACGATCGCTGAGGCTCTCCAGCCACTCCGCGAGGAGATCGTCACCGCCTGATCCCCGGCCGCGGCAGAGCTTCCCGGCCGGCCGGGACCGCCGTACCCGCGGATGTGAACGGTGGTGCGGGCGTCGCACGTGCCTGTACGGGGCAGCGCGGGCGGAGGCCACGGTGGTGGCGTGCCCCACCGCGTCAGGTGGGGCCGCGCCGGGTGCACCTCGCACCGCGGATCGGTCTCCTATGCGGACGGCGAGGGTGTGCCGGGGCCGGTGGAGGACGACCCGGCCGGTGGCGGCATGCTCGTCCGGACCGGGGCGGGGACGCTGCCGTCATCGAGAGTGATGGTGACCGGCTCGCCGTCCGCCCCGAGACTGGCGAGCCCATCCTTGATCCGGTCGTAGAGCACGGCCGCCAGTTCCTGGTCGCCCTCCCCCGGTTCAGCGGTATGGATCGTTCTGTAGAGGCTGGCGAGAACGGCCGTCAAAGACCGCCCGGAGAGAGTCGTGCCGACGCGTTCGCCCTCGTCCCCGCTGATCTGCATGGGCGCCTGGAAGTGCGCATGGTTTCCGGCCTGCGCGGTGAGGAAATCCCACATGTCGCGGTGGAGGACCAATTCGGCTGACGAGACGCGCGCGGCCTGCCGCATCAGGGAACTGTGGGCTTTCGAGACCCGGATCGCGCCCTCCGCGCCCGGCGTCGGTCGTTGCTGTGGACCGGAGGATGGGGGCAGCTCAGGGCTGTCGACCGCCGAGGGTATCTCAGGCCTGTACCCCGGTTCCTCCGAGATATGAGCATTCACCGTCGCCGATTCCTCCTCTCGTAGACCGCCACAGGCCGACAGGGTGCCGGCAAGGAGGAACACGGTACCGGCCAGAAGGGAGAGAACACGTTTTCCGAGCATGATGACCTCCCAGTCAGGACCCCCGGGACCGGGGGCATCTTCAGACTTCCGTCACCGCGGTCTTTCCGTACGGTGTCCGGGGTGGTCGCGACCCTGGGAATGCGACGGTGGAGCGGGGTCGGTTCGAGCACCTCCTGCGGGTCACCTGCGACAGGCACCGAGCACACGGTCATCCAGCTTTCCGTCAGTTACTCCATTTTCGCGGGACACCGACCGGCTTCATGAATTCCTTGGCTTCATCGCCGCCCCATCGGATTGAATTCGGACGGTTCCGAGGGGGACGCGAGTTTCAGACTCCTCCGGGAGGACAGCCCCTCCACCGCCATGTGGGAAGACCTCCCGGACCCGGTGACCGCGGAAATCCCTCAAGGGGGACTCTGGATTCCGGAAACCGAACGTGCTCGGCGATTACCCGAGGCGCGTATCGATACTGCGGAACAATAACGCTATCCCGTGCAACAAGTTTTCGCATACCAAGGCGCGATATGAGCTGTTCTCCGGACTCCGGCTTCGCGGCGGCTTTTCCAGGAGGGGTGGCGTGCCGCCCGCCAAGCCTGCGGAGTCCGCGGCTCCCCGCCCGGCCTGCGGGCCTTGTCTGACCGGCCGCATCGGCTTGCTCTTGTCCGGCCGTGCCGAGTCCGGCGCGCAGGACGGCCGCTGCGGGGGCCGTCGCCACCTGCCTTGCGGACACAGGGGGCAGGGGGGCCGGGGCCGTCCGTGTTCGCCTCGTCGGGACGGACACGAGGGGTACATCCCGCCTCCGCCGGCTCGCGCCCCGGTGCTGCGGCGCTCACCGCTCGGGAGACAACGCGGTACTCTCACAGACCGGCTCCCAGTGGCCGGCGAGGATCCGTCCCGTGACTCTCAGCACTTCGGTGAAAGTGCCGGTCACAGGGCCCGCCATGGCAGCGGCCAGGCAAGCTCCGGCCATCTGTCCGGCCCGCTCATCCGTACGATCGGCCGGAGTCCCCCAGCGCCCAGGGGCGGTGCAGGGCCGATCCTCCCGGTGGGCCACGTGCCGGAGAGGGCGATTCCCCCATTCTTCGATCTCTCCGATGGTCCGCAGCGACCTCCCTCTCCGCCGGAGCTCGCCCTTCTGGCACCGGGCGATCACACTCGGACCGATCGCCGGAAAATCCACCTGAATCTCCTCAACTCCCCAGACACCGGCGATTTCGGCGGCAACGCGCACCAGAATAAATTCAAGGCCGACCGCTTCAGGATACGTCTCCATATTTTCGGCGAGCAACGCACGCCTGCCACGTCTGACCGTCAGACGGCCTCGCCATTTCTCGTCGTTCAAACCCAAGGCATTCCACCGCAGACCTACGACAGGATTGACGAGAGCCACGACTTCGACGACTTTCCCTCCATAGGGTTCCCCTCTTTTTGCAAATTTCCACCGGGACATTCTTTTCCCCTTACGACTGGCACCAGGCCGGGCGCATGGAACGGCGCTGTCTGCCATCAGTAACTACACGATCCCGATCACCACGCAAGTCGTGGTGGCAGCGGTACGGAACACAGCCGACGCCAGGGCCCCTACTCGTGGGGATCGCGTACCCACCCCGGGGCGATCGGACGGAGTAATTCTTCACCCCCCCCCTGGAAACCGGCTGCCGCAGGCCTCTGCTCCTGTTATCTCCCCGGGCCGGCCGCCCGAGGCATCCCACCACTCCGCCGACATGCCGGAAGCGGGCAATTCGCCCCACCATCCTTTCGCGATTCGCCACGGCCGGGAACGCCGAGAAGAATCCTCCCCGAAGAAACTTCGTATTACGACAATCGGCTATTGTTCGGAAGAGATAACAGCGGCGAGCCGGAAACGCTCCCGGACGAGGGGTTTCCCTTGGCGGTCCCGTTCCACGCTTGACGCGAGAATTTTCCTCTGCTGTTATTCCGCCACCAGGCACTCGCACCGGCCGGGGCACTCGGCGGGCAAATCCATACTCGGCGCATGAGCGCCCGTTCAGGTGTGGCATGCACCGTCATCGACGAATTCCTCGGGACCCTCTCCGGTAGTACGCGCGCACAACGGCGAACCTACCTGCACGAGTATGTGAACTATCTCGAGTCCCTACGGTCCTGTGAAAAGAGCCAGCTGAGTGTGGCGGACTTCCTCGACCCGGCGAACATCAGCTCCTGGCTGGCCGCCGCTCACGAGGGCGCGACGCGACGGCGCGCCGGTGCCGAAGGCCCCCGTGCCATGGCCGCGCCCAACTCCATGGCCGCGCGCATCGCCACCCTCAACACGTTCTCCCGGTTCTGCGGGAGCCCTCTCAGGCTGTCACGCCCCAGGCCCCAGGCCGCCGAGCGTCTCACCCCGGTGGAAGCTCACCGCACGGTCCGGCTGTTCGCCGGCTGCCAGCCACCCCGCATGACCACGGAGACCTGGGAGCGCTCGGTCGCCGTGGTGGCGCTGGCCGTGTGCACCGGACACGGCCTGTCCGACCTCCGCACCATGCGGCTCCGCGATGTGGAGCTGGGATACCGGCTGCCCCGGGTCCGGGTGGCAGGCAGTTGGTATCCGCTCGACGCCTTCACCAGAGGTGTCCTCGCTCGTTGGCTCGTCACGCGCGAGGGCCTCGTGCCATGCCGCGTCACCGGCCGGCCGGACGGCAGTCTCTGGGTTACCACGAGCCACGGACGCACCCGGTCCGGTTACGGCGGCCCGCCATCGGGGGCGCAGCCGGCCACGGTGCGCACCCTGGTGTCGGCACACCGCAATCTGACCACCCAGCTCCTGGGTTTTCCGCTCCGTCTGGAGCAGTTCTGCGGCCGGGAAGACGGAGGGCGCCACCCGTACCAGGCGGTGCCCGCACCGGCGTACCCGTCCCCGATCACCACCGCGGCGCGACCGGGGCGCCGGTTCGGGGAGCGGGGTCCGGTGGGCCACGGACACTCTTTCCTTCCGGGGCGGAGGCCTCTCGGTGGCCCCCTCGGGCGTTGAGGTGGGCCGAACGCCGTCTGTCGTCGCCCCGTCGGGTGGCCCACGGTGTGGCCACCCGACGGGGCCGGCCCGACGGGTCAGGTTCCGGTTGTGCCGGGGTGCTCCTCCCGCCGGTCCGGGTCACCGGCCGCGGCCAGCAGGTTCTCCAGGACCTCACCGAGGAGGGCGAGGACGTCGCCGCGCGCCATGGCCGCGTTGAGATAGGCGTGCATGCCTGCCGTTTCCTTGGTCCCGGCCATGCTGTCCCACACCGATCGCAGCCATGCGTCACGTGACCGGCCCTCGCCGGCCGGGATCGGCTCGGCGTTGGAGGCGACGGCCAGGAGCTGGGCCATTTTCTCCCGGTACCCGTCGAGTTGCCGGTCGATGCTCTCCACGACGTCCCGCAGGGACGTCTCGACCTGACGCAGCGCGACGGCTGTCGCGGCTTGTTGTACCCGGCGGGTGCTCGCCGGCGGGGAGAGTTCTCCACCCCGCCGGTGGTGGCCGTCCCGCGCGGCGAGGACCTCGCCCCGGGTGGTCGCGATCAAACCGGTCAGCGGGTGGCGGAGCCGGAGGAGGGTCTTCTCCACCGCCGCCAGCCAGTTCAGGCTCCCGTCGACGAACCCCGCCTCCCGGGCGGCGTAGGCATCGACGATCCCGGGGAGTTCCATCAGGTGCTGATGGAGCAGATGGCGGTTCATGAAGAGCATGAGCACTCTCCGGCGGGCCGGGGGCGAGCTCGTTCAGTAGATCTCATTCGGGCCCCAGCCTGCTTCTTGTCGTCCCGTCACCGGACCGCGTGATCTCCCATTCGAGACCTTCCTCCTTGATCGCGAGGCTCAGCCGGGCGACCACACCGGGAGAGACACGCTCCTTGACGTCGCCCGAGATCGGGTTGACCCGGACGAGTGGCGCCTGCCCGGCGTCCTCTTCGGAGCACTGGTTGACCCGGTGACGTACCTCGTCCATGATCGCGTGCAGTTGATCGGTGTCGAGCTTGCCCGAGAGAGCCGACCGGTCGAGCACGGCACGGCTGGTCTTCTCCGCCTGCCGGACGATGTCCTCCCTGTGGAGGGTCTCCCCGGGTTTTCCCAGGGTGTGACGGAGATTGGCGCGGAGGCGGTCCGTCAGCTTCTTCCGTACGTCCGGTGGCAGTTCCATCTTCCACACGCCGAGTGTCTCGGACACGGCGGTGACCACCTCGTGCACGATGGCTTTCGGGTCCCGGAACCGGACGGGAGAACCCTCGGCCACCCCTTCGATGAGGACCGGGAGGTCGATTCGGAGTTCCGGAAGCCGCACCCGGGGCACGCTCAACCCCTCCAGCAGGGCGTTCTCCCGGTACTGCTGAGCGATGACGGCCGTCTGGACATCTGCCATCTGCCGCGCTTTCGACACGCTTGCCAGGAGCGTGCCGAGCAATTCGGAAAGATCTGTCACCTCTGTTCCTCACCTCTCGTCGGATTGGCTCTCTTCTCACGGCTCCCGGGGCTGTTGTCCTGACGGGGGAAGCCTGCGCCGTCCGCCGTCCGGGGCCGGTGCCCCGCCCCGAGGAGCGGGGCGCCGGCCCCCTGGACAGCCCGGGGGCGCTACCCTGCGGACGCTCCCGCAGCCGCGGGCTCCGGTGCTGCCGCGCCACCGCCACCGGTACCTCCGCCGCCACCGGCGCCTCCGCCCCCGTCGGCGGGGACCTCCTTGATGCTGTGCTCGAGGATCCCGAGAAGCCGCTCGGTACCGGCCGGCATCTCGTCCTGAACGGCCTTCACCCTGACCTGCAGCGAGTAGGTCCGCTCGACCTTCGACCCCTCCGTGGTCGACTGCTGATGGGAGAAGCCGACCTTGAGCTGGGCGGAGAAGGGGCCCCACCCCGCCGAGGCGTCCAGCGACGCGTTCAGCGAGCTGGACGACGCCGTGGTCGACTCCTGTA
The DNA here is from genome assembly GCF_012034935.1 of Streptomyces zingiberis. Taxonomy (GTDB): domain Bacteria; phylum Actinomycetota; class Actinomycetes; order Streptomycetales; family Streptomycetaceae; genus Streptomyces; species Streptomyces zingiberis. The sequence goes on along the minus strand of NZ_JAATEN010000009.1, from coordinate 200,263 downwards.
CCGAATTGATCTTCGCGTTGAACTCGATCGTCGTCTCGGCGATCCTGAGGAACGGCGTCGGCAGCATCGTCAGGATGGGGACGCTGAGGGTGAACTTCTTGTGGTCGACGCCGGTGACGACGCCGTTCTCGTTCTTCTTCTCGACCGGCCGGTCGTAGGAGAAGCTCACCATGGTAGGGCTGCCGTTCTTGTCGAACCCTACCGATTTGATGAAGTCAACCGACGACTGTGCCGATTGCGCCTGCGCCTTGACGACCGCGGTCAGCGGTCCGCCGATCATCGACGAGAAATCCAGACTGGACAGCTCATCACCCAGAGCCATACAGATCACCCCTTGATCCGGGAAACGGGACGGATGGAATACCGCACGACTCACCGGTAATTCCTTCCGGTCGTCCTGCGGCATCTCAAGTCTGGAACAGCCCGGGCCGCAGCGAAAGTCGATCAAGAATCAGGCCCTCCGCTCATCTTCCAGGCTCGCCAGGATTTTCGGGGGAACGACCCCGCCGCGCCCTTCTCTGTTATCCGCGAAGCATCGAGAAGAACGTTTCCGCCATAATTTTGCGAGCTGCACCTGAGGCAGGTGGATAATATTTTTCCCGGCAATCGAGGAGCGGGGACGGCCACCCGGACGCGGTGCGGGAAACTCCGCCCGATTCGCCGGAACGGCCCACCCCACGGGGCGGCGGGCCGGCCTCCGGCGGCGCCCGTTACGCACCGGGCGGCCAGGGGGGACATCGGATCGACGGCGACCGGCAACAACAGAACGATGGCTGGATGAAGCGGGCGGGACGAACGGCCCAGGCCCCCGGCGAAATTCATGAGCACCTGTGGCGGGATTTTCTCTTATCACTCTGCGACCTGCGTTCCACTCGCCCTTCGGATAGCGTTGCGGCCCGCACCGGTGAATCGATCGGCACTCGCGCCATGATTCCGGAGGAATCCCGGCGGTAACGGAGGCCTCCGGAACGCCGCGCCTGCCGGAGAAGGAGAAGAGAATGTCCGAGGCCGCACCGCAGCCGAGACACTGGAAGAGCAGAATCAAGGAGAACATCTACTGTCAGCTGACCCCGTCACCCGTCGCGGAAGCCGGGCGCTTGGCGGTGAAGGCACAGGGCTGCGGTGTCTCCGGATCCGTGGAAGCCGAGCTCAGGGGACAGGAGCTGGAGATTCACCACATCGCGGGCGAGCCTCCCCGCATCGGGGTGGGGTCTCTTCTGCTGCTCACCCTTCTCGACGCGGCGCCGGCCCACCGGCTGACGGCGATTCGGATCACACGGCCCGCGCCCGCGGCCCTCCGGTTCTACGCGGTGGCGGGCTTCCACCCGGACAAGAACGGGCTGGCGTCCTTCGTGCGGATCTTCCAGAAGGCCGAGCCCGACGTGCGGCTCGACGTACCGTTCGCCCTCGGTGCCTGGCAGGAGGCGAGGCTGGACGCGCTGGGAGCCGACAACGAGCTGCTGACCGAGGCGATCGATGGGGCCGGGTCCCAGGCGCTCGCAGGGCAGTCGCACCCTTCACCGGCCGTGCGGGAGGCGCTGGAGGCCGCGCGTGGCTCGGGCGACGGCCGGCCCGCCTGGCAGAAGCTCCGTGAACTCGCCTACGCACGGAAGGCCGCCCAGCTCTCCGAGGTCACCGGGACGCCGGAGGACGTCCGTGCCGCGGTGGACGCGCTCGTGGCGAGGAAGTGGAAACCGTGCTGAATCGCGGCGGCCGGGCCCGGGCCACGACCGGCCGGGAGTTCCGGCGGGCCGGGTGGCCTGGGCAGTCCGGTCCGTCCCGGCACCGGAAGCGATATCGCGCTGTGGGTGACGGGCGGCCGGGGCCGGGAACCGCCGCGCGGGCGTGGCGGGGCTCCCGCCGCGGCGCCGGAGTCGCGGCGGGAGACCTTCGCCCCGGTCAGCGCGGGCTTGTCTCCGCGCGCCCGAGCGCAGCGGCGAACTTGCCCTCCACCTCGGACTTCTCGGCCGCGTTGGGGTACGGGTTCGTGCAGGTGGTTCCGGCGCTGGAGCCGGACATCAGGCTGGAGCAGGGACCGGGCTTGCGGTCGGGCAGTCCCAGGATGTGGCCCAGTTCGTGGGAGGAGATGCGGATCGTGCTGTGGCCCTCGTCGACCGCCTGCCGGCCGATGTAGACCGTCCCGTTGCCCAGGCTGGTGGTGACTGCGCGCGGCCAGCCGTTGTCCGCGACCACCCGGATGTTGGCCCGTTGCCCGGCCGCCACGGGGCGCAGCTCGACGTTGCCGACGCTCTCGTTCCAGATGGCGGCGCCTCGGTCCACGGCCGCCTTGAACTCCGCGGAGGCGCCGGCATCGTAGGTGACGACCCGGGCCGCGAGGGCACGGTCCGGTGCGGCGGCGGGCGCGGCCGACGCGGGGGCGGCGGCGACGGTGAACGTCAGGGTCAGCGCCGCGGCCGCCGCGCGGGGGAGCATTCGTACGGGCATGAGCAGCCTCCATGTGGGGGGAGCCAGGGACGTACGTGTCCATGACACGCACGGACCATGCCCATCCGGGGTCCGAACCAATCCGTTGATTCTCCCGGCCTTCGCGGGGGTTTCCGCGGCGCTCTCCCCCGCGTACGGCGTCATCCTGCGCCGGCGGTCTGCCGCCGGCGCAGGATGACGCGTCGGTCGCGCCCCCGGGTGAAGCGCCCGGCTCCACGAGGGGAGGAGAGGCCGGATACCGTTTCGGCCCGGAGACCGCACACCACGTACGGTGCCGGCGACCGCACGTGGGTGCCGGGACGGGGACCGCCCCGGCACCCACCGGACGTCAGGCCGAGTCGCAGGCCGCGCCGTTGAGGGCGAACGAGGCCGACTTGGCGGTGTTGCCGTTGTGGTTGGCCTGGTAGCCGATACCGACCGAGGCCCCGGGGGCGATGGTGGCGTTGTGGGCGACGTTCCGCGCCGTCACCTGCCCCGAGCTGGGCGAGTAGCTCGCGTTCCAGCCCGAGGTGATGGTCTGGCCGCCGGGCAGGGTGAAGGTCAGGGACCAGCCGTTGATCGCGGTGGTACCCGTGTTGGTGATGGTGAGTTCGGCCGTCAGGCCGGAGTTCCACGCGTTGACGGTGGAGGTGACCCGGCAGGCGCCGTTCCCGGCCGGCGGGGGCTCCTCGTTGCCAGGGGGCGGGGTGCCGGTCCCGAACTGTGTGAAGAACTTCCACACCTCGGCCGGGACCCAGGTCCGGGAGCCGCTGTCACCGCGCGCCCCGTCCTGGGGGGCGGCGATGTGCCCCTCGTCGAAGGCGGCCCAGGCGACGGGATATCCCGCCCGGCAACCCGAGTAGTAGGTCACCCGGTGGGTGAGGCTGCCCTGCGCCGGCTCGGGTGGGTTCTGGGCGGTGCAGCCGTTGTTCCGGACGAAGCGGTCACGCATGGACCGGCCGCCGGAGATGTTGAGCACGCTGTCCCCCAGTCCGTGGATCCCGAGGTACGCGATGGGCTGGTTGCCCCCGTTGCAGCCGCTGAGCACCCCTCCCGACTGGACGGCCACCGCGCGGAAGACCGTCGGCCGGGAGCACGCGAGGGAGTAGCTCATGGCACCGCCGTAGCTGAAGCCGACGGCGAAGCGCTGCGTCTCGTCGACGCAGAGGTCCGCGTCCAGGCGGCGGATGATGTCGTCGACGAGGGTGACGTCCTCGCCGCCGGAGTTGGCCCAGCCGTTGTTGAGACCCTGCGGTGCGACGAAGATGGCACTGTTGTTCGCCAGACGCTGGAGCCCGTAGTAGGACCAGACGTCCCGCTGGACGGTCTGGCCCGTGGCGACGTCGGTGGCGGTGCCGCCGAGCCAGTGGAACCCGAAGACCACGCGGTAGGGGTGGTTCCGGTCGTAGTTGTCCGGGAGCTTGAGGATGAAGTTCCGGTTCTTGCCGCCGCTCTGGATGGAGTGGGTGCCGCTGTTCAGCGTGGGGGCCTTGCCGCAGCCGGGGGTGGCGGCGGCCGCCTGGGGCGCCGCCGCCGCACCGGAGTCACGGGGTGCCGCGGTGGCCGTGGCGTGGGTGGCCGGCACGAGCAGCGCCGCGGCCGTGACGGCCCCTAGGAGGGACGCGAGGAATTTTGGTCGTAACATGTCATACAGCTCTCTCTGCCGGTGTGCGCACCGGCGTCCGGGGGCGGCGGTGCGCAGGTCACGGGGTGGGGCCGCCCGGTCCACGGGGGCGGAGGGCAGGCCGTCACGCCCCCCACCCCCGGTGGGACGTGACGGCCCGGCTCCGGGTGTTACGCGCCGCCGAGCACGGACATCACGGAGTGGTAGGCGGGCTTCTTGTTGCCGCCGTTGTCGAAGAGCAGCGGGTTCTGGCCGGTACGCCAGGAGTCGCTGTCGCGGACGCCCCACACGGTGATCCCGGTGCAGCGGGCGACGTTCATGCACGCGCGCACCGCGCTGGAGTAAGCGGCCTGCGAGGCCCCCTCGATGTCGAGCTCGGTGAGCTGGACGTCCACGCCGAGCGCCGCGAAGCTGGAGATCGTGGTCTGGAAGCTGGCCGGCGGACCGCCGGTGCCGAAGTGCGACTGGAGACCCACGCAGTCGATGGGCACGCCCCGCGCCTTGAAGTCGCGCACCATGCGGTAGACGCCCTGGGTCTTGGCGTCCGTCCAGTTCTCGATGTTGTAGTCGTTGTAGCAGAGCTTGGCGCTGGGGTCGGCCTGCCGGGCGGTGCGGAACGCCTCCTCCAGGAAGCCGTCGCCCAGGACGTCCCGGAAGACCGAGCCGCGGAGCCCGCCGCTGCCTCCGTCCGCGAACGCCTCGTTCACCACGTCCCAGGAGTGGATCTTGCCCCGGTAGTGGTTCATCACCGTGGTGATGTGGTTGTTCATCACGGTGCGCAGGGTGTTCGCGTCACGGGTCGAGTTGACCCAGCCGGGCAGCTGGGAGTGCCAGACCAGGGTGTGACCGCGGACCTTCTGGCCACGGGCCAGGGCACGGTCCGCGATCCGGTCGCCGGGGCCGAAGTTGAACGAGCCGCGGGAGGGTTCGAGGGTGTCCCACTTCATCTCGTTCTCCGCGGTGACGCTGGAGAACTCGCGGTCCACGATGCCCGCGTACGTCGAGTCGCCCAGCCGGCCGGCGGCCACGGCGGCACCGAAGTAGCGCCCGGACAGGGCCGCCTGCGCGCCGAGGGTGTCGGCCTGCGCCGTCGCGGGCGCGGCGGCCGCCGCCTGGGGCAGCGCGAGCACCGCGGCGGCGAGCAGGGCCAGGGCCGGTAACCGGCGACGGCCGGATCGGGGGGATGACCTCATCTGTCTCTCTCTTCCGGAAGGGGAGGCAGGGCCGCGGCGGCGGGACGGAAGGTGCCCGCCGCGGCCGGAGCGCCGGTGTGGGGGATGGTGGGGATGGTGGGGATGGTGGGGATGGTGGGGCCGGTACCGGTGGAGGCGCCGGCCTCCGGGGCGTCCGTCCACGCCCCTGACGGTCAGGGGGTGGAGAGTTCGAACCGGGCCACGCGCACCGAGCCGCCGAGCGCCTGGGTGGCGTAGTTGAAGATCGCGTAGCGGTAGCCCATGAAGAACTGCCAGTTGTTGCCCATGGTGAAGGCGGGGCCCAGGCCGGTGAAGGTGGTCCCGTTGGTGCTGTAGGAGAAGGTCCCCGGGCGGGGTGCTCCGGGACGGATGTCGGCCTGGGCGCGCAGCCAGACCCGGGTGCCGGAGATCGCCGCACTCGCCACCTCGCGGCCGGTTCCGGTGGTGTTCCAGTTGCTGTCCATGGTCAGCCCGTCCGTCCTGACCAGGCGCGTCGTGCCGCCGTCCCGCCGGACCCCGATCCATGCCGAGGAGTCCCGCAGCAGCGCCAGCCCGGCCCGGTCGCCGTCCCGCATCCCCGCGAAGTCGAGCTCGATCGTCGCGGTTGAGGTGGGGCCCTGGATGCGGTGGGTGAGGGTGTTACGGGCCCAGTACAGGTCGCCGGTCACGGTCGCCGTGCGCAGGGTGAGCCCGCCGCCGGCGGACCACTTGCTGTTGTCCGGGTTGTGGTTCCACTCCCATTTCGGCTTCAGGGTGGCGCCGTCGAAGGTGTCGACGCCCGTCATGGGCGCGACCGGGCGGGCCGGCAGGGTACTGTCGTAGGAGGTGCCCCAGGCGCCGCCGGACAGCTGGATCTGCGGCCAGCCGTCGCCGGTCCAGGAGACCGGCGCCAGGACGGGGATCCGGCCGCCCGGATAGGCGTCCACGAAGGCCATGTAGAACCAGGCGCCGTTCTGGGTCTGGACCAGACCGCCCTGGTGCGGCACGCCGCCGCCGGCCACGGGTCCGCGCAGGTCGAGGAGGACCTGCCGGAGGGTGTACGGCCCGAAGGGACCGCTCGTCGACTGCAGGATGTACTGGCCGTTGGCCGGGCGGGTCAGGAAGATGTAGTACCTGCCGTTGATCTTGTAGAAGCGGGAGCCCTCCAGCGTCCCGATGTTCGACGGGGTGGAGAACACCTGCTGGTTGCGGACCTGGCTGCGGCCGTCCGCGGACAACTGGGCCACGCTGATGGCGCCGTTGCCGTAGGCCACGTACAGAGTGTCGTCGTCATCGACGAGCAGGCCCGCGTCGTAGTAGACCTGCGGGAGTTCCGCGTGCCGGGTCCAGGGGCCCTCCACGGAACGGGCGGTGTACAGGTACGTCCGGGCGAAGTCGATCTGCCCGAGCCAGTAGAAGGTGCTGTTGCTGCGGCGGTAGGCCAGGGACGAGGCCCAGACCCCGCGGACGTACGCCCGCCCGCCGTTCAGGTCGTACTTGGACCCGAAGTCCAGCGAGGGCAGCGAGTGGCCGGCGAACTCCCAGTTGACCAGGTCGTACGAGCGGAGGATCGGGGCGCCCGGCGAGTAGTGCATCGAGGACGCCGAGTAGTAGTAGGTGTCCCCGACGCGGATGATGTCGATGTCGGCGAAATCCTGCCAGAGGACGGGGTTGGTGAATGCGGCAAGGGTTCCGGCCGGGCCCTGGGCGGCGGCGGGGAGGCCGGTGCCGGCCGGAGAGGCGGCGTACGCGCCGGGAGCGGCCGCCGCCACCGCCAGACCCGTGGCGGTGGTGAGCAGCCCTCGGCGGCTCAACGGGTGGTGGAGCCAGGACATGGGTGGCGTCTCCTTATATGGCGGAGGGGGAGCGCGGGCCCGGGAGACCACGGGCCGGGCCGGCGCCGCTGAGCGCGTCCGTCAGGCGGGTCCCGCCGACCGGGCGGTGGGGCGGGAGGGCGCGCGGGGGGTCCGGTGACCGGGGCGGGCGGCGGGTGTGGGCACGCCGGTGTCCGCCCCGGCAGCGCCCGGAGGTGGAGAGCTGGGCCGTTCTCCGTACACGGAGGGCTCCTGTGGGGGGTGAGGGAGCGTGTGGGGGCGCGCGAGGTGACTCGGGGACGGGGCCGGCCGGCGGGGTTCACCGCCCGTGGTGGAACGGGCGTGGTGGTCCCCGCTGCTAGGGCAGCGCCGTGCCGGGCGGACGGGTGCGTGTCCTGCCGCCGGGACGGGGACCGGCGCGGACGGCGGGTGCGGGCATACCGGGCTCCAAGGGGCGGGCAGGGCCCGGCCGCGGGGCACCGGGCAGCCTTGCGACTCCGGCACAGTGACGCGTGGGGGCCTTACCGGAACGGATGTTGCGGGTGCGGTCGTCCTCGGCCCGGACGGTGGGGCAGCACGGGCCACGGCGCTCGGCGTTCGACATTGCGAACGCCGGTCGTATCTTCGGACAGTCAAGGATGATAGAAGCCTCACGGACTTCGTCAATACCTCGCGCGGGACCACCGGCGGCCCGTCCCGTCCCGCGCCACCCGGGCGGAATCCCGGAGGGAGTCGGCGCCACGCGCCGGCGGAGCGCCGCACTCGGGCCACCGCCGGCTGGTCTCCCCCGCGGTGCCGCGCGAGGCGCCTACGGCCGCACGCGCGGCACCGGCAGGAACGCAGGCCCGCGCGAGGCGCCGCGCCGCTCCCCCGGCCGGTCACAGTGACGGAAGCAGGAGTGGGTCCCCTCCTCGTGCTTGCCGCGGACGAAGTCCCGCAGCCGGGCGCTGGTCCGGTACAGCGTGAGCAGATCCTCCTCGAAGACGTTGCCGATGACCTCGGGGCAGCCCAGCTCACAGATCAGGACGTCGCCGTTGGAGTGCAGGTGCAGTTGCGCCTTGCCCTCGACGCAGTCGGCCCGCACCACACCCGGGTCCCGGAAGAGCGGTGCCAGACGGGACCAGTGCGCACCGCCGGGCGGCAGATGCGCCGACAGGCAGCTGACGTAGAGGGTGCAGCGCGGATCGCGGGCCTCCACCAGCCGGGCCACCGCCTCGCAGAGCCGGTCCTGGCCCAGGGTTCCGGTGTAACCCTGGTGCACCCCGGGGATCTCCATCTGGATCTCGTGCCGGCGGACGCCCAGACCGGCGGCGAACCGGTGCACCTCCGGGAGGGTCGCCTCCGTCTCGTCGAACAGGACCGTCTCCACGACGGTGTCGATGGAGGACGAGGACACGGAGCGCTCCACCGCCCGGACGATACGCGGGAACATCTTCTCCGACACCCGGTAGAAGGCGGCGTGGGCGGCCGTCTCCACATGGTTCAGCGACACGTGGAGCACACCGAGCCCGGCCGCCTCCAGCCGCTCGAACTTTTCCTCGTCGAGCAGTGTGCCGTTCGAATTAACCTGGGTCAGGATACCGCGCGAAGAGCAATATCCGATGATCTGCTCACAGAGATCGAATTCCAGCAGGACTTCCCCGCCGGACAATTTGACCCGTTCCAGATCCGGCAGCGCCTCGATGACCCGCACGACGTCGGCCGGGGAGAGGACCTGGCGTTCCAGCAGGTCGTAGGCGCCGCAGTAGGCGCAGCGGAAATTACATCGGGACGTCACGCCGATTTCGAGGGACCGCAGCCGGCCGTATTCGGCACCGCAGGTCTCCAGGGATTTGAACACGACAGCGCCCCTCCTGGTCGCGGACCCGGAAAGGCCCTCCCGCAGATTACACCGCCACCGGTTTCCGGGGAACGATTCCCGGGCAGCGCAGAAGCGGGTATTCACCGGAGAAAGGAACGGGTGGTGCGGCGCGGCGAACTCCTCCGGCACGCACGGCGGTACGGCACCCCGCTCTACCTCTACGATCTCGCCGAGGTGCGGGAGCGGGCCGCCGAGCTCCGCGCCGTCCTGCCGCCCGGCGCCCGGCTGCTGTACTCCCTCAAGGCCAACCCCCTGCCGCCCGTCGTCGGTGCGGCGCGCGGGGCCGGGTGCGGGGCTGAGGTCTGCTCCACCGGGGAGCTCGAGGCGGCACTGGCCGCGGGGTACCGTCCCGGCGCCGTCCTCTACGGCGGCCCCGGAAAGACCCGGGCCGAGGTCGACGAGGCCGTCGCGCGCGGGGTCCGCACCTTCTCCTGCGAGTCCCGCCACGAACTCCCGCTGCTCCGCGCCGCGGCGGTGGCGCGGGGGCGCCGGCTGCGGCTGTTGCTGAGGCTGCGGCCCGGTGACGGCCCTCCGTGCGGACTGTCCATGGCCCGGGGCCGCCCGTTCGGCCTGAGCGCCCGGGAGGCCGCCGCCATCTGTCTCGACGCGGGCCCCGCGGACCCTTGGACCGTCGAGGGGTGCCACCTCTACCTGGGCTCCCAGCTGCCGGACGCCGACGCCCTTCTCGACGGTTTCGCGCGCGCCCGGGCGGCGGTGACGGCGCTGCAGCGGGCCACCGGGTTCACACCACGGGTGGTGGACCTCGGTGGCGGCTTCCCCTGGCCGTACGCCGCGCCGGGCCACGGCTGCGATCTCACCCCGCTCCGCGCTCCGCTGGCCGCTCTGACCGCCGGGTGGGACCCGCCCCCCGCGCCACGGGTCTGGTTCGAGAGCGGCCGGCGCCTCATGGCCGCCTGCGGAACGCTGCTGGCCACCGTCCTCGACGTCAAGGAGGTGCCGGGCCGCCCGCTGCTGGCCGTCACCGACGCCGGCGTCCACGTCCTCGGCGGCATGACCGGGCTGGGGCGGCTGCTGCCGCCGGGCGCCGGGCCGGAGAACCTCAGTGCCGCTCCCGGCTCCCGGCCGGAGGTCACCGCCGACATCGCCGGTCCGTTGTGCACCCCCCTGGACCAGCTCGCGTCCCGTACCCGGGTCGCCCGGCCGGACGTCGGTGATGTGCTGTCCTTCCCCAACGTCGGCGCCTACGGGCTCACCACCGGCCTGACCGCCTTCCTCAGCCGGCCGGCCCCGCTCCAGCTCGTCCACGACGGCGGCGCCCGGCCCGCGCTCTGGCGGCTCACCACCCGTACCGCGCCGGTGGCCCCGGGGGGTGGCGGCGAGCCGGACGGAGCGGACGCGCCGGTGGCGGTGGAGGACGGCGAGGCCCCGTCAGGAGCCCGCCGGTGAGCGCGGGACGGCTGGGCGCCGGTCCCCGGGCGGGCGGCTCCGCGCGCCGGGGGGCCGTCCGTACGGCCGGCCGGCCGGGGACGGTCCGGCGGGAGTCCCGGCCGGGCCGTCCCCGCCGGCCGGCGCGCCCTCTACTCGTTCAGGCCGCAGGTGCTCAGCGCGTCCAGCCCCGCGGGCCGGTTGCCGCCCGCCCGCTCGAGGGCCTGGCCGATGCGGTCGAGCACCGCCGCCCGCTTGTCGTCGAGCGGGCCGAGGATCGCGTTCTGCACGAAGTTGGGACCGCCCTGCCCCTGCGTGTTCACGATGCGCTCGTTCGCCTCGGTGATCTGCTGCTCCAAGGCGGCCAGTTCGCGGTCGACCTGGGCCTGCGCCCCGCCGGGCACGGCGGCGAGCTGTCCGCCGACGTCCGGGCAGGCGACGGTGGCGACGCCCGCGGGCGCGGCCCCCTCGGCCCCGTCCGCCGGTTCAGCCGGGCCGCCCTCGGCCTCGCCCGCGCCGGCCGCCGGTGCCTGCGCCGTCCCCCCGGCCCCGTCCGCGAGGGTGCAGCCGGCCAGTGCCTCCAGTCCGTCCGGCTTGTCGGCGAAGCGGCCGATGGCCGTCTCGATGCGGTTGAGCGCCGCGGTGCGCTTGTCCGCGAGCGGGCCGAGGATCGCGTTCTGCACGAAGTTCGGACCGCCCTGCCCCTGCGTGTTCACGATGCGCTCGTTCGCCTCGGTGATCTGCTGCTCCAAGGCGGCCAGTTCCCGGTCGACCTCGGCACGGGCCTGTTCGGGGACCTGCGGCAGGCTGCCCTCGGCGGAGGGGCAGCTGATCACCTGGGCCGCCGTGGGGCGCCCGGCCGTCCCGCCGTCCTCCCCGGCGAACGCGCCGCTCGTGGCCACTCCCCCGGCGACCACCGCGGCCCCCGCCACCCCCAGGGCCAGGATGCGGTACTTGCGGTTCTTGCCTCGTGCTCGGGACATGCTCACCTCTCGGCTCCACGGTGGACTCTTCACGCGGGAGACGTCCTCGTATCCGCGGCGCGGGCAGATCCCTCGTCCGGCGCGTCTCCCGCGTGCCCGGCGGGCCGGGCGCGGCGGAGACGTCCGCCGGCCCGTTCACCGGGTCACGGCCGGGAGTACGTGGCGGAGGGGCGTGGCGCTCAACCGGGCGGTGGGCGCGGCCCGCCGGGCCGTCAGGCCAGGCCGAGCACGCGCGCGGCGTTCTCCTTGAGGATCAGCGGGCGTGCCTCGTCCTTCAGGTCCAGCCCGGCGAAGTCGGCGAGCCACCGCTCGGGGGTGATCAGCGGGAAGTCGGAGCCGAAGAGGACCTTGCGCCGGAGGATGCCGCCCGCGGCGCGGACCAGCTGGGGCGGGAAGTACTTGGGCGACCAGCCGGAGAGGTCGATGTAGACGTTCGCCTTGTGCGTGGCGATGGAGATGGCCTCGTCCTGCCAGGGGACGGAGGGGTGGGCGAGGACGACGGTCAGCTCGGGGAAGTCGGCGGCGACGTCGTCGAGGAGCATCGGGTCGGAGTAGCGCAGCTTGATGCCGCGGCCACCGGGCAGTCCGGCGCCGATGCCGGTCTGGCCGGTGTGGAAGAGGGCCGGCACGCCCGCCTCGGCCAGCGCCTCGTAGAGCGGGTAGTACCGCCGGTCGTTGGGCTCGAACGCCTGGAGGCTGGGGTGGAACTTGAAACCCCGCACCCCGTACCCGGAGACCAGGCGGCGGGCCCGGTTCACGGCGGCCCGGCCCGCGTGGGGGTCGACGGAGCCGAACGGGATGAGGATGTCGGTGTGGGCCGCGGCGGCCTCCGCGATCTCCTCGCTGGAGAGCGCGGGGTGGCCGGTGGCGGCCGTGGCGTCGACGGTGAAGACCACCGCGGCGATCCGGCGGGCGCGGTAGTGACCGGCGATGCCGTCCAGGGTGGGGGTGCGGTCCCGGCCGGACTTGAAGTAGGCGGCCGAGGCGTCGAGGAGTTCCTGGTCCAGGGCGCGGCGGCCGTGGCCGTCCTGCTCGACGTGGACGTGGGTGTCGATGGCGTCGAGCGCGTCGAGATCCATGCGGGCCTTCCGTGCGGGTGGGGTGAGCGGTCCGGGGCGATTCAGGGCAGGTCGCTGTCCGCCTTGGCGGTGAGCAGGAGGTGCAGCAGGGCGTCGCGGCGTGCGACGAGTTCGTCGTGCGGGAGCCCCGCGAGTTCCTCCTCCACCCCGGCGACGAGTTTCGCCACCAGCGCGGGGGTGAGGGACGGGTCGCCCAGGTCCCGCCACCAGGCCTCGGTGGGCGGGCCGAGGTGTTCCAGGACGTGGGCGAGCCCGCCGGGGCCGCCGGAGAGATGCTGGTTGGCCAGCGGGCCGAGCAGGGCCCAGCGCAGCCCGGGGCCGTGCGCGACGGCGGTGTCGATGTCGCGGACGGTGGCCACGCCACGGTCGACGAGCGAGTAGGCCTCCCGCCACAGCGCGGCCTGGAGCCGGTTGGCGACGTGCCCGGGCAGCTCCTGGCGGAGACGGATGGGTTTCTTGCCGGTGGCGGTATAGAGGGCGAGAGCGCGCAGGGTGGTCTCCTCGTCCGTCCGCTCGCCGGGCACCACCTCCACCAGGGGGATGAGGTGCGCGGGGTTGAAGGGGTGCGCGACCAGGACGCGCTCGGGGTGGCGCGCGCAGCCGCGGGCGATCGCCGTGGCGGCCAGGCCCGAGGTGGAGCTGGCCAGGGGGACGCCGGGCCGGGCGGCGGCGTCCAGTTCGGCGAAGAGGGCCTGCTTGAGGTCCTCCCGCTCGGGCCCGTTCTCCTGGACGAAGTCGGCGCCGGCGGCCGCGGCGGCGGGGTCGGCGGTGAACGTCAGCCGGTCCGGGGAGGCGCCCGGCGCCAGGCCGAGGCGGCTGACGGCGGGCCAGTGCGCGGCGACGTCGGCGCGCAGCCGTTCCTCGGCGCCGGGCGCGGGGTCCGCGGCGGCGACGTCCAGGCCGTGGGCGAGGAAGTGCGCGGCCCAGCCGGCGCCGATGACGCCGGTGCCGACGACGGCCACCCGGGCGATGCCCGCGGCCGTCACCGGGCACCCCCGCGACGGGCGGCGGCGTGGGCGGCGAAGGCGTCCAGTGCGGCCGGGTCCGCCAGCGCGTCCCGTTCCGCCACCTCGTGCGGCGGGGCTCCCTGGAGGATGCGTTTGACGGGCAGTTCGAGTTTCTTGCCGGTGCGGTTGCGCGGCACGGCCGGTACGGCGGCGACGGTGTCCGGGACGTGGCGGGGTGACAGGGCCCCGCGCAGTGACCGGGTGATCGTCTCGCGCAGCGTGTCGTCGAGCCGGGCCGGTTCCCGGACGACGACGTAGAGCAGGAGTTCGCCGTTGCCGCCGGCCGGGTCCTCCAGGTGCACCACCAGGCTGTCCTCGACCTCGGGGAGTTCCTCGACGACGCGGTAGAACTCGGCGGTGCCCAGCCGGACCCCGCCCCGGTTCAAGGTGGCGTCGGAGCGGCCGGCCACGACGCAGCTGTCCTCGGCGGAGAAGCGCACCCAGTCGCCGTGGCGCCAGACGCCCGGGTAACGGTCGAAGTAGGCGGAGCGGTAGCGGGAGCCGTCGGTGTCGCCCCAGAAGGCCACCGGCATGGACGGCATCGGCTCGGTGATCACCAGTTCGCCGAGGGCGCCGGTGACCTCCCGGCCGTCCTCGTCGAAGGCCGTGGCCGCGACCCCGAGGGCGGGGCCGGATATCTCTCCCGCCACCACGGGCTGCCAGGGCCCGCCCTGCACGATGCCGGAACACACGTCGGTGCCGCCGCTGCCGACGTTGAGCAGCACTCCCGGCCCGAACTCCCCGGCGACCCAGCGGTATCCCTCGGCCGGCAGCGGGCTGCCGGCGGCGCCGATCTGGCGGACGCGGCTCAGATCGTGGTCGCGCGCCGGTGTGAGCCCTTCGCGGCGGCAGGCCATGAGGAACCCGGGGCTGGCGCCCATCAGGGTGGCCCCGGTGCCCGCGGCCAGTTCCCACTGCGCGTCCAGGCCGGGGTGGAGGGGGTTGCCGTCGGCGAGGACCGGAGCGGCCCCCACGAGCAGCGCGGAGACCAGGGCGTTCCACATCATCCAGGCCGTGGTGGTGTACCACAGGAGGCGGTCGCCGCGGCGCAGGTCCCAGCTGAGGGCGTGGTTCTTCAGATGTTCCAGGAGGATGCCGCCGTGCCCGTGGACGATCGGCTTGGGGCGGCCGGTGGTACCGGAGGAGAAGAGCACGTACAGGGGGTGGGCGAAGGGCACCGGCTCGCAGCCGGGCTCGGGGGCGCCGGCGAGCAGTTCCTCCCACCGGACGGTGTCCGGCAGCGCGCCGGGACCGTAGTCCACGGAGACGACGTGGCGCACCGTGGGGAGCGCGGCCCGGACGGCGGCGACCTCGGTCCGGCGGTCGATGTCGCGGACGCCGTAGCGGTAGCCGGGGACGGCCAGCAGCACCGCCGGCTCGATCTGGGCGAAGCGGTCCACGACCCCGCGGGCGCCGAACTCCGGGGCGCAGCTCGCCCAGACCGCGCCGAGGCTCGCGGTGGCGAGGAAGGCGACCACCGTCTCGGGGATGTTCGGCAGGTAGGCCGCGACACGGTCGCCGGGCCGGACGCCCAGCCGCCGCAGACCGGCGCGGGCCCGGGCGACCTGGTCACGCAGCTCGCCCCAGGTGAGCGCGGTGGCCGGGCGGGTCTGCGAGTGGGCCAGCAGGGCGGTCTCACCGTCGCCGGAGCCGGCGCCGCGCAGGGCGTGCTCGGCGTAGTTGAGGGTCGCCCCCGGGAACCACTCGGCGCCGGGCATCTCCCGGCGGCCGAGCACCCGTTCGGCGGGGGTGGTGAAGCGCACGCCGAAGGCGTCGCTCAGGGAGGACCAGAATCCCGCCAGGTCCGTCACCGACCAGCGGTGGAGCTCGGCGTAGGAGGAGAAGCTCAGGCCGCGTACCTCCGCGAGGAACCGCAGGTGGCGGCCGAGCTCGGTGGTCTCCCGCCAGTCGGGGGCGGGGGCCCGCAGCACCTCGGGGGCCGTCACGGCCGCCCCGCCTTCCGCGCCCGGCCGTCGAGGAACGCGCGCATCCGGTCCTGTGCCTCGGGGGTCGCGGAGGCGGCCGCCGCCATCAGCGATTCCAGGAGTGATCCCTCGTCGGGACCGGCCTCGGCGATCCGGGGCAGGGCCTGGAGCACGGCGAAGTTGGTGACCGGGGAGTTCCGGGCGATGGTGGCGGCGAGTTCCAGCGCGCGGGCGGTCCCCTCCCCCGGCGCCACCAGGTACTGCGAGACACCGAGCCGGTGTCCCTCCTCGGCGTCGAGGGCCCGGCCGGTGAGCATCATGTCGGCCATGCGGTGGGCGCCGATCAGCCGGGGCAGCCGGACGGCCGCGCCGCCGCCGGTGAACAGCCCGTGCCGGCCCTCGGGGAGGGCGTAGTAGGCGCCGGTCTCGGCGACCCTGATGTGGGTGGCGCAGGCCAGTTCCAGGCCGCCGCCGATCACGGCGCCCTTGAGGACGGAGACGACGGGGACGCGGCCGCGTTCGACGCGTTCGAAGGCGCGGTGCCACATCCGGGAGTGCTCCAGACTCCGGAAGGCGTCCCGCTCCACCAGTTCGGCCAGGTCGAGCCCGGCGCTGAAGTGGTCGCCGTCCGCGTCCAGGACGACGGCGCGCACCCCCTCGGGGGGGTCGGTGAAGAACGCCTCCAGCCCCAGGACGGTCGGGTCGTCCAGGGCGTTGCGCTTCTCGGGGCGGGAGATGCGGAGCACGGCGATCTCCCCGTGCTCTCCCTGCCGCTCCCACCGCAGGGACGGCGGCAGGGGCACGGAGTCGCCGGTCGGCCGGGGGCGGGGGTGGGTCATCGGGGTCCTTCCGGGGTGGGGAACGTCTCCGCGGCTCGCTGCCGCAGCTCCACGCGGCGGATCTTGCCGGTGGCGTTGGCCGGCAGTCCGGGGACGAAGACCAGGTGCCGGGGGATCTTGTACCTGGCGAGCCGGCCCGCCAGATGGGCGCGGAGCGCCTCCTCGGTGAGGCGGGCGCCCTCGCGCAGTTCGACGTAGGCGACGCCCACCTCGCCCCACCGGGGGTCGGGGACGCCGACGACGGCGGCGGTCACCACCTCGTCGAGCTGGTGGATGACGGCCTCGACCTCGGCCGGGTAGACGTTCTCCCCGCCTGAGATGATCATGTCCTTCACGCGGTCGACCACATGGGCCCGGCCCTCGCCGTCCACGCGCAGCACGTCGCCGGTGCGGAACCACGCGTCGCCGGTGAACGCCTCGGCGGTCTCGCCGGGACGGTTCCAGTAGCCGGGGAAGACGTGCGGCCCGCGGACGAGCAGCTCGGCGGGTTCGCCGGTGAGCGGGGCGGGGTGGCCGTCGCGGTACGCGGCCAGGTCGGTGAAGAAGTGCGGTACGCCGGCGGAGAGGACACCGCCGGGCGCCTGGTCACCCGGTTCCGCCGGTTCGGCGGGTTCCATGCACACGCCCGGGGCGGCCTCGGTCATGCCGTACCCCTGGCGCACCCGCACCCCGCGGTCGAGCCAGGCCCGCGCCACGCGCTCCTGTACCGGGGAGCCGCCGTAGACGACGGTGGTGAGGGAGGTGAGGTCGGCGGTCTCCCAGGCGGGGTGCTCGCAGAGCATCTGCAGCATGGTGGGAACGGCCGAGAAGCCGGTGATCCGCGCCTCGCCGATGCGGGCCAGCAGCGCGCCGGGGTCGAAGCGGGGCACCGGTTCCACGCTGCCGCCCTTGAAGAGCGTGGGAAGCGTGATCTGCCCCAGGCCCACGGCGTGGAAGAGCGGCGCGATGCAGAGCACCCGGTCGCCGCCGAGGATGTCGAGGTGGGCGAGTTGGTTGACGGTGTTCCAGGTGAGGTTGGCGTGGGTGAGCACCGCCGCCTTCGGCCGCCCGGTGGTACCGGAGGTGTAGAGGAGGAGGGCCGGGTCGTCGAGGGCGACCGGGGGCGGGGGGTCGAGCGCGGGGCCGGCCGCGATCTCCGTCTCGTAGTCGAGCCCGCCGGCCGGTCCGCTCCCGGGGTGGCCGACGGTGACGACGCGCCGCACCTCCGCGGGGAGCGGGGAGGCGGCGGCGACCAGGGCGTCGGCGTCGGGACTGTGCACCAGTGCCGCGGCTCCGGAGTCCGCCAGCATGTAGCGGATCTCCGGGCCGGAGAGACGGTGGTTGAGGGGGACGGCGACCGCGCCGAGCAGCCAGGTGGCGAAGAAGGTCTCGAAGACGCTCACCGCGTTGACCCCCAGCTGGGCCACGCGGTCGCCGGGCCGGACCCCGAGCCGGGCCAGGGCACCGGCCAGCCGTGCGGTGCGGTCGGCCAGCCCGGCGTAGCTGAGGGTGCGGTCGTGTCCGGTCAGGGCGGTGCGGTCGGGCGAGATGCGGGCGCGCCGGGCGGGCCAGCTGCCCAGGCCGAGGTTGGCGCCGCCACGCGCTGCGGTTCCCATCGTGTCCCTCCGGGCGGGGGTCGATGACAAGGTTCCTGATCTCTCGAATGACAAGATCCCTTATAACAGGGAACCTTATATAGTGTCGAGGGCCGGGACGACCGGTTCACCAGGGCAGGAGCGACGGCCGGACAGCGGACGGCCGGAGAAGGAGGCGGCGATGGCGGCGCGGACCGCGGCGGGCGAGGTGCCGGGGACGGATCCGGATCCGGAGGCCGGACCCACGCCGCTGCTGCTGTACGCGGTCAAGCAGGTGGAACTGGCCGTCCGCGCCCGGCTGGACGAGGTGCTGCGCCCGGCGGGCATCACCGTCCCGCAGTACACGGCGCTGAGCGTGCTCGCCCGCCGTGACGGGCTGACCAACGCCGAACTCGCCCGCAGCTCGTTCGTCACCCCGCAGGCCACGGGTGATCTGGTGACGGCGCTGGAGCGGCGCGGGCTGGTCGCCCGCCGGGCCGACCCGGCCCACGGCCGGCGGCTGCTGATCCGGCTCACCGAGCGGGGACGGGACCTGATGGCGGGCGTGGACGCCGAGGTACGCGCCCTGGAGGAGCTGATGACCGGCGATCTGTCGGCGCGTGAACGCGGCGCCTTCCGCGACTACCTCAACCGTGCCCGCACGGCGCTGACCGGCGGGCCACCCGCCGGCTGACCACCGCCCCGAGCGGACGGCCGGAGCGGCCCGTCTCCCCGGTGGCCCCGGCCCCCTCGCCCCCGGGCCCCGGGTCCGGGTGGACCGGTTCGGTGATCCCGGCGCGCGCCGCCTCCAGCTGGGCGGCGAAGGCCAGGCCGAGGAAGAGGGCCACACCGGTGAGGTTGGCCCACAGCAGCAGCGCGACGAACGCGGTCAGCGGCCCGTACACGGCGCCGAAGGTGCCGCTCTGCCCCACGTAGAACGCCAGCAGCCAGGTGGCGCCCACCCACAGCACGAGGTGGACGGCCGAGCCGAACGCCAGCCAGGTGTAGCCCGGCTGGTCCCGGCGGGGCGCCCAGCGGAAGATCACCGCCGATCCCATCCAGGCCAGCGCGATCCCGGCGGGTATCTCCAGCGCCTTCCACCACCCGAGCCAGCCGTCGGACCAGCCGAGGGCCTCCACCACCGACTCGCCCACCGCCTCCCCCGCCACGAGCACCAGGAAGCCGAGGGCCATCGGTACCCCCGCCGCCATCGCCAGCAGCAGCGCACGGCCGTACTTCCGCAGGAAAGGGCGGTCCCGCTCGATGCCGTAGATGCGATTGCCGCCCCGTTCGACCTGCGCCATGGCCGAGGCCAGGTTCATGACGGCCACGGTGAGGCCGGTCCACAGGGCGACGGCGTTCCCCACCCCCGAACCGGCGGTGCGCCGCGTCTCCTCCAGCGCCTCCTCCACCACGCCGGCGCTGTCACCGGGCACGATCCGCGCCAGCGTCAGCTCCACGACCCGGCCGACACTGTCGGTGTGCACCGTCGCCGCGACGCCGACCAGCGCGATCGTGAACGGCACCATGCCCAGCACGATCTGGAAGGCCAGGGAACGGGCCTGGCTGAAGCCGTCCGCGTAGCGGAACCGGGCGAAGGCGTCCTTCACCAGCTTCCGGCCGCCGTAGTGGCGCAGCGCGGCCAGTGCCTCGTCGCCGGAGAGTTCCTCCCCCTCCATGTCCCGCGTCTGCGGGACCTGCACAGCGGTTCCCATCGGTGTACGCCTCCTCCTCCGGCCGCCGCGCTCCGGCGGCGCGCGGCCCGGACCTCCTTCTCCCCCGCCGCCGGGACCTCACGCCCACCGGGAGGGCGCGGCGCACCTCACCGCCCGCCCGGTGGCGGGTCAGGGCCGGACGGGGCGCGACGGAGGGCCGGCGGGTGAGCCGCGCCGGCCGGGCGGTGACCCGGCTCAGGAGTTCGAGGCGGGGCGAGCGCCGGAGGGCCGGCCCGTCCCCGTCGCGGAGGAGGTGACCGGGGGCACCGGCGGCCGCCGCCTCCGGGGGCGCGCCGGAGGAGGTCAGGCCCGCCCGTCACCGGGCCCGACGGCGGATTCTCCGGCGCCCAGGCCGGGGCGGCCCGCGGCGGCACCGCGGGCGGAGGGGAGGGCCGGGTCCGTGCCCGCTCAGCGGCGGTGGCCGCCCGGTTCGATGATCTCGTCCAGCACCTCCCGCACCGCCGAGAAGGCCGCGTAGTTGAGGGAGGCGGCGAGGGCGCCGGCGTCCCCGCCGTCCTCCGCCTGCTCCCGGGACCCGGCCTCCTGCTCGGCCGCCCAGTCACGGGCGGCCCGGATACGGCGGAGGAGTTCGTCTGCGTCCACGACTTCGCTCATGAGCGGAACCTACCCATCCGCCGCGCCCCGCAGCCGGGCGGAACGCGGCGCGGCGCGGCGGGAGGGGCCACGGCGGCGTGCCGCGCCACGCCCGGCCCCGGAGCACCCGGGTCCGGTGCGGCCGGGTCCGGTGCGGCCGGCAGCGGTGCCCGGCTTTCCCGTCAGACGGCGCCGGGCACGGCGCCGCCGGTGGAATCCGGACGGCCGGCCCGATCACCGGCCCGCCCGTCCCGTGGCCGGGCCGAGGCGAGAGCGGGCAGCCGCAGGACGAGGGCGAGCGTGACGGCGAGGGCGGGCCAGTAGACGTACCGGTAGTCCGCGATGGGCACCACCGGGAAGTAGCCGAGCACGTAGGCCGCGGCGCTGACGCCCAGCGCCCGGACCGGCCGGGCGAACCGTCCGTCCCCCGGCCGGACGGTCAGGGCCAGGGCGGCCGCGAGCCAGAACCAGCCCGCGAAGAGCGGCGGCAGGCTCCTGGCGGAGCCGGTCACATAGGTCTCCAGGGTGTCCTCCAGCCGCGGGTGGGAGACCTTCAGCCCGAGGTCGTTCCCGCTGATCCCGGCGTGGTAGCGGTAGTCCGTCGCGAAGAGCAGCCGGGTGAAGACCTGGAGCCGGTAGGAGAGGTATCCGGGCAGGTGACGGGGCATCTCCGTGAGCCACAGGGAGCGCAGTTCGTCCGCGTCCGGGGACAGCCCCCGGGGGGAGCGCGGGTAGCAGGCCCAGTAGGCGTCGGAGACGGCCCCGGTGTCCTTGCACCGCCGCGCGGCGGTGGCCAGCCGGCCGCGGAGGTCCGCCGAGACGGGCGCCGAGCGCAGCTCGTCCACGGAGAGCACATGCACCAGGTCGTCGAGGAAGATCTGGGAGACCTGGCTGGTGTGGACGGGCCGGGCGGCCAGCGCGACGGTGGCGGCGGGGACGGCGATCGCCGCGGCGAAGGCAGCCGTCGCCACCAGCCAGCGCCGCCGTCCGGGCCGCCGCCACAGGGCGAGGACGAGCAGCACGAAGACGGGCACGGCGGCGAGCACTGCGTTCTTGCGGACCAGGACGGCGTAGGAGAGGAGGAGCACGCCCAGCACCAGCAGCGCCCACCGTGCCCACCGCGCTCGCCCGCCCCACCGCGGCCGGAGCGCACCGGGCCGGCCGTCCTCCCGCAGGCACCGGCCGGTGAAGGCGACGGCGCAGGTGGCGAGCAGGGCCAGCGCCAGGTGCACGTCCTTCCAGATCACGCCCGCGAAGGTCAGCACCTGGGGCGCGGCCCCGATCGCGAGGACGGCGAGGGAGCCGCCGCGGCTGCCCGCCGCCGCCCAGACGCAGGACGCGATCACCCACAGCGCTCCCCAGAGGACGACGGCCTGCAGGACGGCGAGGGTGGCGTAGCTGCCCGTGACGGCGATGAGCGCGCGCCAGGTGAGGCTGAGCACCGGGGGGTGCCAGTCGCTGAGCGGGGCGCGGCCGGTGGCCTGTTCGAACTGGGAGAGGCTGTCAGGGCTCATGTAGCCCGGGGAGAAGACGACGGCGGTGGCGAGCGCGCAGACGGCGGCGAGCGCGCCCAGGACCCCGATCCAGCGCCACCCGCGGAGGGAATGGGCGATATGTCCCATAAGCCGGGATGGTAGCAGTGGAGGGGAACCATCCCCGCGCGGTCAGGACGGCCAGGCCGCTCAGGGCGCGGTGAAGACGTAGCCGCGGTAGGCGACGAAGCGGAAGACGGTGGCGATCAGCCAGCCGGTGATCCGGGCGGTGTTGTCGCTCAGCACCGAGTCGAACCCGAGCAGCCGCCGCGAGAGGAGGACCGTGCCCGCCGTGATGGCGATGCCCACCACGTTCACGGCGGTGAAGAGCAGCAGCTCCCAGGCCATGTTCTCGCGGCGCCGGTGCCGGTACGTCCAGTAGCGGTTCCCGGCCCAGGAGAAGAGGGTGGCCGCCGCGGTGGCCAGCACCGACGCCTGCACCGGAAGCGACCGCATGGGGCCGCCGCCCCCACCGGGGAGCCCGAAGACCAGCAGGGTGTACCCGCCGTTGTCGAGGACGAAGGCGAGCGCCCCCACGGTGCCGAACCGGGCGGCCTCCACCCGGACCCCCCGTGCGGCGTCCCGCAGCCGCAGGCTCAGCGAGGAGAGGACCGAGACGACGGACACAAAAGTGACGATATCGGGCGCGGTGTGCCTTCCCGCCCCGCCCCCGCCCGTGTCGCACCATGGGTCGGGGCCCGTCCAGCCGAGGGAGACACCGTGAGCCCGACGATCGCCTGCGTCGTGCCGTGCCACAACGAGGAAGCCGCCGTCTCCACGGTGGTCCGCGACCTGCGCGCGGCGCTCCCCGAGGCCGAGATCTACGTCTACGACAACAATTCCACCGACCGGACGGCGGAGGTGGCCCGCACGGCCGGAGCCATCGTCCGGGAGGAGCCCCGCCGGGGCAAGGGCAACGTCGTCCGCCGGGCGTTCGCGGACATCGACGCCGACGCGCTGCTGATCGTCGACGGCGACGACACCTACGACGCCTCCCGGGCGCGGGAGATGGTGGACCTCCTCTTCCAGGGCCCCTACGACCAGGTGCTGGGCGCTCGCCGCGAGGCCGGGGGCGGCGCCTACCGGGCGGGCCACACCCTCGGGAACCGGCTGCTCACCGGTGCGGTGCGGGTGCTGTTCGGCAATGACGTGACGGACATGCTGAGCGGCTACCGGGTGCTCTCGCGGCGTTTCGTGAAGTCCTTCCCCGCCCTCTCCCGGGAGTTCGAGATCGAGACGGAGATGACCGTCCACGCGCTCAACCTGCGGCTGCCCACCACCGAGGTCTCCATCGACTACCGGGGGCGGACCGCGGGGAGCGAGAGCAAGCTGCGCACCTACCGGGACGGCTGGCGGATCCTCGGGGTGATCCTCAATCTCGCCCGCCGGGAGCGGCCCTCGCTGGTCCACGCGGCGGCCGCCGGGGCGCTGGCCCTGGCCGCCGTGGTGCTCGGACTGCCTGTGGTCACGGAGTTCCTGCGGACGGGCACCGTGCCGCGGTTCCCCACCGCGATCCTCGCGGCCACCCTCATGACCATCGCGGCTCTCGTGCTGCTGGTGGGGTACATCCTCGCGGCGGTGATGCATCTGCGGCAGGAGCACTCCCGCCTCGTCCACCTGGCCTACCCGGCACCGGGCCCGGCCCGCCCCGGCCCCACGACCGCTCCCGCCCTGCCGCCCGCCGGCGACGGACCGGCCCCGGGCAGCGGCCCTCCCCCACCGCCGGCGGACCGGGGCCCGGCGGCGTCCGGGACCGTCTGACCGGGCCGGATCGCCGCCCGCCCGGCCCGCCCTCGCGCCGCCGGAGCGGTGGGCCCGTCCATTGACAACCTCCACCCGCCCCACGAGACTCTTGCGCAGTGAACCATTGTTCGCATCGCGAACGACCGCTCCCGTCCGGCCCGGACGCGCCCGTCCCGCGCGGCACCGCGCGCCCGCCCAGCGGGGCGCCTCCCGGCCGCGCGCCGTGGACGGGTGGCGGCGCGCGGCCCCTGTCCCGAGCCCCGTGAGGAAACGCACTCCATGCCCCTTTCCCGTCAGCTGCTGATCGGCGGTGAGGACGTCCCCGCCGCGTCCGGCCGCACCACGTCGGATGTGAACCCCTGGAACGGTGAGGTGTACGCCACCGTCGCCGCCGGCGGAGCCGCGGACATCACCCGCGCGGTGGACGCCGCCGACGCGGCCTTCGAGGCGTGGGCCGCCCTCGGCCCGGGCCGGCGGCGCGCGATCCTGCTGGACGCCGCCGACCTGCTGGAGTCACGCAGTGACGAGGCGGCCGCGCACATGGCCGGGGAAGCGGGCGGCACCCGCCCGTGGGCCGGTTTCAACGTGGGGCTGGCCGCCTCCATCCTCCGCGAGGCGGCCGCCGCCGTGACCGCCCCGCGCGGTGAGGTGCTGACCTCACAGCAGGGGGACGCCCTCTCCCTCGCCGTGCGCGAGCCGGTCGGCGTGGTCGCCGCGTTCTCCCCGTGGAACGCGCCGGTGATCCTGGGGGTCCGCGCCGTGGCGGCCCCGCTGGCCGCGGGCAACACGGTGGTGCTCAAGCCCAGCGAGGACGCGCCGCTCGCCTGCGGCCTGTTCGTCGCCGACGTACTGCGGGACGCCGGGCTGCCCGCCGGGGTGCTCAACGTCGTCACCAACGACCCCGCCGACGCCGCCGAGGTGGCCGAGACGCTGATCGCCGACCCGCGGGTCCGGGCCGTCAACTTCACCGGCTCCACGGGCGTCGGGCGCGTCATCGGCGTGCACGCCGCCCGCCATCTCAAGCCCGCCGTGCTGGAACTGGGCGGCAAGAACGCCATCATCGTCCTGGAGGACGCCGACCTCGACCACGCGGTGGACGCCGCCGCCTTCGGCGTGTTCATGAACTCGGGCCAGATCTGCATGTCGGGCGACCGCGTCCTGGTCCACGCCTCGCTGGCGGAGGAGTTCACCCGCCGCTTCACCGCGAAGGTCGCCGCGCTGCCCGCCGGCAGCCCCGAGGAATCCACCTCCGTGATCGGCCCGCTGGTGACCGCCGACTCCGCGCGGCGGGTCGCCGGGCTGGTCGAGGACGCGGTCGCCAAGGGCGCCACCGTCCTGACCGGCGGCGGCGAGCCCGAGGGGGCGGTGTACCCGGCGACGGTCCTCACCGATGTCCCGGAGGACGCCGAGCTGTACCACGGGGAGGTGTTCGGCCCGGTCTGCGTCGTCGCCACCTTCGCCGACGACGACGAGGCCGTCGCCCTCGCCAACGACTCCGAACACGGCCTGACCTGCGGCATCATCACCGAGAACGGCAGCCACGGGCTGCGCCTCGCGCAGCGGATCCGCACCGGCATCGTGCACGTCGGCGACCAGTCGGTGGCGGACGAGCCCCAGGCCCCGTTCGGCGGGTTCAAGGCCTCCGGCTACGGACGGTTCGGCGGCCGCTGGGGGATCGAGGCGTTCAGCAACACCCGCTGGGTCACGATGGCCACCCGCCGTCCGCACTACCCCTTCTGAGACCTGCCCGGCACCGGCCCGTGCCGCGCCCGCACACCGGGGCGCGGCACAGGCCGGTGCCGGTACCGCGGGGCGCTGCCGGCCTCACGCGGAGGAGCCGCCCGGCGCCTGCGCCGCGCTGATCGCGGAGAGCCGCCCGTCGCTCCGTTACGGGCCCCCGCCCAGCGGTGCCCGCCTCCCCCTCCCCCGGCCGGGTCGCGAGGCACGGCTCCCGCGCCCCTCTCGCGTGCCACGGCACCGTTCCCCTACGTCACGACACGCCCGGCGCGGGAGGCGGACCACTGTGAAACCGCCCACCACGGGCCCCGGCCCCCCGGCGCCGGCGCCCGGCCCCCGCGACCTGCCGCGGACGGGCAAGGGCCGGGCGCCGGCCCGGGCTTCCCCGCGGAAGCCGGGCGGAGAGGAGTGGCCGCGGGCGTCCGGGGAATGCAGGGGAAATCCGGGTGCCCCAAGGGAGATTGCCACCGGAGGGAGAAGTGGGGGATGGTGGCAGAAGGGGTATTACCCTGATGTTTTCTGTCGGAAAGGCGGTGGGGCTCGCGCTGCGGGGCCTTTCGGTGTGGAGAGTCCAATCTGTTCCCAGAGCCCGGCCGGGGCGGACGCCGGTGCCGGTACCGGCGTCGGCGGTGCCTGGCTCGCCGCACCGTGCCCGGTGCTGGTCGTCGACCGCTCGGGAACGGTACGCGGAGTGAACCGCGCCGCCGCGGAGCTGCTGCCCGCGGTGGTGACCTGCGCCCCGCTCGCCGCCGCCGGGCCGGCCTGGCTGGCGCTCGCCCACCAGCGTCTCGTGACAGCCCCCGGCGCCGGTTCGCCCGGCCCCGCGAGCGGGCAGGCCGGCGAGCGGTGGCTGGAGGCACACCCCTCGCCCGGCGAGAACGGCGCCGTGGTGTGGTGGCTGACGGACCTCACCGACCGGCACCGCGCCGAGGAGGCCGAACGGGCGGTGCGGGTGGAGCGCCGGCGGACCGCGTTTCTCGCGGAGGCCTCCAACCAGCTGCTCGCCTCGCTCAACCCGCACCGCTGCATGGAGGTCACCGCCCAGCTCGCCGCGCGCCACCTCGCCGACGCGGCGGTCGTCGTCGCACCGGAGACGGACGGCCGGCTGCCGCTGACGTACTGCGCCCCCGAGGGCCGGGTGAGCCGGGGCGACATCCCGGGTGATCCGCGGCTGATGCCCGGTCTCAGCGAGGCCCTGCAGGGCTTCCCCCCGGTGCCGTCCCGGTGGATCGACCCGGCGTCGGCCCCGGCGTGGGCGGTCCCGCCCGGGTTCGAGGGGCCGGTCGGCTCCATGGCCGTCACCCCGCTTCCCGGGCACGGGGTGCCCGCGGGCGCGCTGATCCTGGTCCGCCGCTCCGACCAGGCGTGCTTCAGCGAGAGCGAGGAGCTCCTCGCCCGGGTCTTCGCCGCCCGGGCGGGTGCCGCGATGTCCGCGGCCCGGCTCTACGCGGAGCAGGCCGCGATCACGTCGGTGCTGATGCGGGAGCTGCTGCCGCCCTCGCTGGGCCGGCTCCGCGGGATCGACTTCGCCGGCCGCTACCGCCCCTCCGACGACAGCGAGCGCATCGGCGGCGACTTCTACAACGTCCACCCGGGTCCGGGCGGGGACGAGGAGTGCCTCGCCGTCCTCGGTGACGTCTGCGGCAAGGGCCTGGAGGCGGCGGCGCTCACCGGCAAGATCCGCAACACGGTGCACGCCCTGCTGCCGATGGCCACCGACCACCTGCGGCTGCTGAACATGCTCAACAGCGCGCTGCTGGGCTCCGGCGTGACCCGGTTCGCGACGCTCGTCCTGGCCTCCGCCGTACGCCGGGGCGGCGCGGTGGACCTCCGGCTGACCAGCGCCGGGCATCCGGCGCCGCTCGTCGTCCGCGCCGACGGCGAGGTCGAGGAGGCCGAGACGCGCGGATGCCTGGTGGGGGTCCTGCCCGAGGTGCGGGCGCGCACCGCCACGGCCCGGCTCGCGCCCGGCGAGACCTGCCTGCTGTACACCGACGGCATCACCGAGGCCAAGGGCGGCCCGTTCGGTGACGAGCAGTTCGGCGAGCAGAGGCTGCGCGCGGCGCTCGCGGAGTGCGCGGGGGCGCCCGCGGAGGCCGTCGCCGAGCGCGTCCAGATGCTCGCGGCCCAGTGGGTCGGCTCCGGCCGCCACGACGACATGGCCGTGGTGGCGATCGGCGCCCCGCGGGCCGGCCTTCCGGGCGGGCCGGGGTCCCCCATCCCCTGCGGTCCGCCACCGCCCCACGCCGACCAGGAGAATCGCCCCGGATGACCGCGTCCCCCCACTCCCCCCACTCCCCCCGTCCCGAGCCCGCCGCCCAGGAACCCGAAGGCGGTGAACCGCTCGCCGAACAGCTGTGGCGGGCGGTGGCCGACGGTGACGAGTACACGGCGGTCGACGCGGTGACGCGGGCGCTCTCCGCGGGGACGGACCCGGAGAGCGTCCTCCTC
The DNA here is from genome assembly GCF_012034935.1 of Streptomyces zingiberis. Taxonomy (GTDB): domain Bacteria; phylum Actinomycetota; class Actinomycetes; order Streptomycetales; family Streptomycetaceae; genus Streptomyces; species Streptomyces zingiberis. The sequence goes on along the minus strand of NZ_JAATEN010000009.1, from coordinate 172,824 downwards.
GACGCCGTCGCACCCGTGCAGGCCCGGGTGGGCCAGGAGTGGGCCGCCAACCGCATGACCGTGGCACAGGAACACGCGGCCACCGCCGTCAACGACCGGGTCGTCGCCGCCGTGGCGCTCCACCCGGCGAGCCGCCGCCGGCCCGTGCGCGGCGGAATCACCGTGGCCTGCGTGGACGGCGAGTGGCATGCGCTGCCCGCCCGGCTGCTCGCGGAGGTGCTGCGGCTACGCGGCTGGAAGGTCGACTTCCTGGGCGCCCAGGTGCCCGCGCCCCATCTGATCGCGCACCTCCACCTCACCGGGCCGGACGCGGTCGCCCTCTCCGGGTCGATCCCCACCCGGCTGCCCACCGCGCACGCGACCATCACCGCCTGCCAGGCGACCGGCGTGCCGGTGCTGGCCGGGGGCGCAGCGTTCGGCCCCGACGGCCGGTACGCGCGGCTGCTCGGCGCGGACGCCTGGGCGCCGGACGCCCGCCGCGCCGCGGACCAGCTCGCCCGGGGCCTGGCCCCGGCCGATCCCGCGGTCTCCGGGCGCCACCCCGTCGACCTCCTGCCCCACCTCGCCGACCAGGAGTACACCCTGGTCAGCCGGACCTCGACCCAGCTGGTACGGGACACCCTCGCGGCGCTGGAGGCCCGTATCCCGGCGATGCGCGACTACACCGACCGGCAGCGGCAGCACACCGCCGAGGACATCGCGCACATCGTGGACTTCCTCACCACCGCCCTCTACACGGGTGACGCCGGGCTCTTCACCGGATTCCTGGTCTGGACCGGCTCCATCCTCACCGCCCGCGGCGTTCCGGCCACGACGCTCGGGCCCACGCTCGATGTACTGGCCGGGTTGCTCCACAACTTCCCCCGCGCCCTCGGAATGCTCGCCGAGGCCCGCCGGGCGCTGGACACCGCCGCACCGGAGACGGACGCGCCCGGGGCGGGCACCCCGGCCACCGCCGGGACCTGACACCCCCGCGGACGGCGGGCCACCGGAACGGAGGCGGCCCGGCGGGCACCGCTCGATGAGCCGGCGGCCCGGGCCGCGCCACCGGGTGGGCCGGTGGCGGCGCCGGGGCCCGCGTGCGTCCGGCCGGGGAGGTGACGTGCCGCGACCACCGGCAGGGCCCACCGGGTGTGCCGCGGGCGGCCGCACCGGCCCCGGCGGCCGCCCTTGGGCGATCGCCCACACCCCCGGTGTCCCCCTCGCCGGGGACGGCTCCCTCACCCTGCCGGACTCCGGCACCGCCTGACCGATCCCGCGGGGCGCGGCCGGCCCGGTCAGGAGGACTCCGGCACCTCCGGACGGTCGATGACCCGCAGCCAGCTCCCGTCCGGCTCACGGCGCACCACCTGCACCCGGACGCCGGAGCCGTCCCCGGACCGGGTGGAGGTCAGCGCCAGATCGCCACAGCGCACCGTGGGCAGCGGCGCCTCCCGGAGGAAGGGCAGCGGCACGTGACGGAGCATCTGTTCGCAGGCGGCGCGGATCGCCTCCCGGCCCACCGAGGGGCTTTCCGGCGGGTAGGCGAGCACCGCGTCGGTGGTATACAACTCGGCCAGCCCGGCGGCGTCCCGGGCGTTGGCCCGCTCCACGAACAACCGCGTCAGGTCCTCCGGGGTGGTGGCGCGCTCCCGCGTCCGGTCCCCCGCGCGCGTCTGCTCGCCGTGGGCCGCGTCCCGCATGTCGTCCCGCATCTCTGCTCCCGTTTCTCGATCTCGCCGGATCCCGCGCCCGGCATGCACCAGCCTCTGCCGGGGCGGCAGCAGAAGTCCAAGACCGGTTTGGTCTCGGCTCTAGAATTGCTGCTTATGGAACTGCGGCGATTCGCCTACTTCGTGGCCGTGGCCGAGGAGGGCAACATCACCCGCGCCGCCGGCCGGCTGCATGTGGCCCAACCCGGGGTCAGCGCGCAACTCCGCCGTCTGGAAAGGGAGCTGGGGGCGGAGCTGCTCGACCGCTCCGGGCGCGGAATCCGGCTGACCGAGGCGGGTGCGGCCGTCCTCCCGTACGCCCGGGCGGCACTGGCCGCCGCCGAGGGCGCCCGGCTCGCCGTCGAGGAGCTGACCGGTCTGCTGCGAGGTCGCGTGGCGGTCGCCACGGTCACCTCGCACACCGCCGATCTGCCGGGACTGCTGGCGGACTTCCACCGTCGCCATCCGGCCGTGGAGATCACCCTCTCGGAGGGGGCCAGCGATACGCTGGTGGACGGCGTGCGGACGGGGCGGCTGGACGCCGCGGTGGTCAGCGTGGGCGCCGAGATCCCCGGTGACCTGGCGTACGAGGTCGTGGACGACCAGCCGATCGTGGCCGCCGTCGCTCCCGGCCATCCCCTGGCCGCCTCCACCGGTGTGACGCCGGCCGGCCTCCTGGACCACCCGCTGATCTGTCTGCCGCCGGGCACGGGGGTGCGCGCCCGGCTGGACGAGGCGTGCGCGGCGGCCGGCGTCTCCCCCCGGATCGCCCTGGAGGCCGGTGACCCTTCGGTGGTGGCCGAACTGGCGGCGCGCGGGCTGGGGACGGCGGTGCTGCCCGGAATCTACGCGGACACCCACGCGAGCCGTCTGTGGACCCTGCCGATCACCACTGAGGACGGTGCGGAACTGCGGGGCCGTCTGGCCTTCGTCTGGCGGGCCGGCGGCCCGACAGGCCCAGCGGGGCGGGCACTGGTGCGCCGCGCCCGTGAACATCTGCGGGCGGGGACGGGAACCGCGTGACGGGTTCACCGCGCCCTGGCCGGGTCGCCGCCGCCCGGCCGACGGCGGAGGCCGGCCGCCGGCGGTGAGCCGGCCGGCGCTCCCGGCCTGATCGGGGCGGGAGTTCCGTTCGCCTTGGATGCACCGTCCGTCGCCGGCCGGGGGCCTGCCGGCGGGCCGTCCCGCGCCGGGCCGTTCCACCGCCGTGCACGGCCGCCGGTTCGCGCGACGCGCGACGAGGGGCTCCGGTGCCGTGCGGCACCGGAGCCCCGAGGGAAACAACACCATCCACCGGCTCAGGGACAGCCGGTGTCTCTCTTTTTCCGTCACCCGGCCGCGTGGCCGGGGGCACGGGGATCGTTGACTGCTCGACCGAGGACCACCTTGCCCTTCCTGGGTCTTGCCGGATCCGGGCCGGCGGGGAGGGGCGCCGCCCGGGTGATCCCGATGGTGATGCGCTCCTCTCTCACGGTGATCTTCGAAAGCCGCACCACGGCGGCGTCCTGCGGCGCGCATCGTTTCTCACACGCCGTGCGCGGTCGTCGTTGCCGCGCTGGGGCTGCTGGCGTGAACCACTGGTCACACCAGAAACGTTAGCCCCACCCCTTCCGGATGTCTATAACGGCCGAAGTAGTTTTTCTCCCGTGTATGACCATGGGCGGTGGGCCCGTCACTCCCAGGGGGGTGGGCAGGCCTGGTCCGTCCAGGCGGCCAGGGCCTCTCCGTCGACGCAGCGGATCCCGGTCCGCCCGGCGTAGTCCACCGCGGGTCCGGTGAAGGAGCTGGTGGTCACCAGGACGGCGATGTCGGCCTCGTGCACGGTGAAGCAGGTGCCGCCGAACCGCTGGAGGTCCTCGGAACCGACCTTGTTCGTGTCGCGGTATCGCTTGCACTGGATGACGACGCGCCGTCCGTCGGGACAGACGGCCAGCACGTCGGCGCCGAGGTCGCCCGCCCCGCCGGCGACCGAGACCTCCCGGCAGCCGTCACGGACGCACAGCGCCGCCACGGCCTGCTCGAAGGCGTAGGCGTCCATCGCGTCGTCGACCGCGACGAGTTCCGGCCCCGGCCCGGCCGGCGTCCGGGCCCACTCCCCGGGGTACGGCTCCGCGCCGGGCCGGGGGTGCAGATCGGGCAGGAGTTCCACCAGCGCCTCGGCCTCCGGTATCTCCCCCTCCTCCGGCCCGGCGGCCACCGTCCGCCGCCTCTCCCGGCGCCTGCCCCACGTCAAGGCGGCGGCCAGGGCGGCGAGGAGCACGCCACCGGCGGCGATGGCCGACCGCCCCGACGGGGCCTGGACGAGTTGCCACAGCATCAGCCCCGCGCCGCAGACCAGGATGACCACCAAACCCAGCGGAGCGGCCAGCCGGCCGAGCGGCACCGGCCGGCCGCGGCGGGCGGCGGATCCGGCGGACCGCACGGACGGGACGAACCGGTCCGATCGGTCCGATCGGACCGGCCGGACGGACCCGGCGGCCGGGTCACGGCGTACGGGTGTGGCCATGCACGAACTCCCCCCTGGAGTGCCGATAAAGATCATTTACCCCCTCCTGCCCAGGCCGGGGCGGTTCACCCGCGCAAGGTGAGGCTCCGTCAGCGAGGGGTCCCGCCGGGCGCCGGAGAGGTCAGCCACGCGGTGACCCGGCTGATGTCGGCGGAGGAGACGATGCCCACGAGCCGTCCGTCCTCCAGCACCAGCGCCCGGCGGGTGGGCGCGGCCTCCAGGCGCGGCAGGAGCGCGGCGAGCGGATCCCCGGGTGCGGCGGTGGGGACCTCGTCCAGCGGCAGCATCGCCTCGGTGAGCCGGACGGAGTCGCGCCGCTCACCGGGGATCTCCCGGGCCCGGTGGAGCGTCACCAGCCCCACCGGCTCCCCGCCGTCGCGGGTGACGGGGAAGGCCGAGTGCCGGTACCGGTACGCGGGGCCCTCCAGCAGGTCGGCGACGGTGGCGGAGGCTGGGGCGGTGACGGGGTCCCCGCTCATCGCCTGGCCCACCGAGACCCCGGAGAGGGTCTCCCGCAGGCGGGCCTCTCCCCCTTCGGCCGTGGCGGCAGCGATCAGGAACCAGCCGATCAGGGCGAGCCAGAGGCCACCGAGACCGCCGCCGGTGAGCACCAGGAAAAGGCCCAGGGCGACCAGCGCCCAGCCCAGCGCGCGGCCCGCCGTGGTCGCGGCGAGGGTGGCACGTACCTGGTCACCCGTGCGCCACCAGACCAGTGCGCGCAGCAGCCGCCCGCCGTCCAGCGGCGCCGCGGGAAGCACGTTGAAGACGGCGAGCAGCACGTTCATCGCCGCGAGCCAGGCCACCGCGTCGGCGGCCAGACCCGGCCCGGAGGCGATCCGCAGCAGCACCGCCAGTCCGGCGAACAGCCCGCCGAGCACCAGGCTGACCAGGGGACCCGCGCCCGCGATGCGCATTTCGGCCCGCGGGTCCGGTGCCTCGCTCCGCAACCGCGCCACCCCGCCCAGGAGCCACAGGGTGATGCTGTCCACGGCCACAACGTGCCGGCGCGCCACCACGGCGTGCGACAGCTCGTGGGCCAGCAGGGAGAGCAGGAAGGCGACGGCGGTGAGGGCGGCTGCCACCCAGGCCGCCCAGGCGGGGGCCTCCGGGTGGGTCACGGGGAAGCGCCCGCGGGCGAGGCCCACGGTGATGAGCGCCAGGATGACCAGGACGCTCCAGTTCACGCCGATGCGGACACCGGCCAGCCGTCCCAGCGTAAACGTCTGCCCCACGGCGGTGACCTCCGGTTCCCAGACGGTCGGCGGAGGTCCCGGGTACCCAGGGAGGCCGGACGAACCCCGCCGGCGCGCTCCGCCCTCGCCAGGGTCCGGCCGGAGCGGACGCAGGGCGGGGTGCGGGGGCGGTCGCGCCGCGGGGCCGCTCACCCGCCGCGCCCGGCTCGGCGGGTGCCTCCCCGCCCGGGGCGGGAGGCACCCGCGGGACGCGGACCGGGGCACCCACCGGCCCGAACCTGGTAGGTGCCCCGGAGCGGGCGCGGGGCGGGACGGCGGCCGCCGTCCGGTCAGTCCGCCGGCCGGACGAGGTCCGCGGGGGTGCCCGCGGCCCCGGCCCCGGCGTTCTCCCGGTCGTCCAGCGACCGGCCGCCGGTCTCGTGCAGCAGAGCCACGCTGACCACGGTGAGAAGGCAGAAGCCGGCCATCACCAGGGAGATCAGGGTCCCTCCGCCGCCCGAGGAGGCCCGCTGCACCTCGGCGAAGATCAGCGGACCGAAACCGGCCCCCATGCCGGCGAGCTGGTAGCCGAGCGAGGCACCGGTGTACCGGCTGCGGGTGGAGAACAGCTCCGTGCAGAGGGCGGCCAGCGGGCCGTACATCATCGGATGGAGGACGGACTGGCCGACGACCACCGCGAGCGTGAGGAGCGCGACGCTCCCGGAGTCCACGAGGGGGAAGAGGGCGAAGGAGAAGGCGCCCATGAGGACCGCCCCGCTCAGCACGACGGGGCGGCGGCCGACCCGGTCGGACAGCGCCGACCAGCCGAGGATTCCGATGACGGCGAGTGCCGAGGAGAGGGTGAGCGCGTTGAGCACGGCCTGCCGTGGCTGTCCCGCCTGCACGGCGTAGGCGATCAGGTAGGTGGTCAGCGCCCCCTGGGCCACGAAGGCGCCGAGCCCGACCCCGACCGCGAGCAGCAGGTTGCGCGGGTGGTTCCGCAGGACGTCGAGCAGCGGCAGCTGCGGGCGCGGCGCGGACGCGGAGGCCGCCTCGCCGGCCGCCGCCGTGAAGACCGGGGTCTCGGCCACCTTCAGCCGGACGAAGAGGCCGACCCCCAGCAGCACGGCGCTGAGCAGGAAGGGGATCCGCCAGCCCCAGGCGAGGAACTGCTCGTCGCCGGTGAGCGAGGAGGTGGCGGTGAACGCGGCCGTGGAGAGCACCATGCCGCACGGTGCGCCGGCGTTGGTGAAGCTGGCCCACAGGCCGCGCCTGGTCCTGGCGTGTTCGGCCGACACCAGGACGGCACCACCCCACTCGCCGCCGACGGCCACGCCCTGGACCACGCGGAGGATCACCAGCAGCACGGCGGCCCAGCTGCCGATCTGCTCGGAGGTGGGCAGACAGCCGATGAGGAAGCTCGCCACCCCCATGAGGACCATGGTGATCACCAGCATCTGTTTGCGTCCGAGGCGGTCACCGAAGTGCCCGAACACCAGTCCGCCCAACGGGCGCGCCAGGTACCCCACCGCGAAGGTGCCGAAGCTGGCCACGGTGCCGGCCAGCGGGTCGAGGTCGGAGAAGAAGATCTGGTTGAAGACGACGGCGGACGCCGTCCCGTACAGCAGGAAGTCGTAGTACTCGATGACGCTGCCGATGAAGCTGGAGGCGACGGCGCGCCGGAGCTGCTGGGGATCGCCCGCCGCGCCGGACGGCGGGGCCGGGGGCGGGGTCGGGGACGAGGTGCTGGTCATGGTCGCCACCTAAGGGAGGACGGAGACGCGGGAGAAAGCGGGGACGGCGCGGGCACGACGGCGGCGGGCCGGGCGGGGACCGCACGGCCGGGGACGGCCGGCGGGGAGACGGACAGGCCGGAGCGCGCCGCGGGGTGTGGGCCCGCCACCCGCCGGAACCGGCCGGCCGGTGTCCCGTCGGCGTCTTGGAAGGTAGGAGCAATAATTGGCGTCGTCAATAGTTGTGTCAGCCCTCGCCCATGCCGCATGCTGGAGAGGTCAGGGAGCCGTACCGCCAGGGCCCCGCAGAGGCCGCCGGGGGGGGGAGACAGCCATCACCAGCACACCGCCAGAGACCGCGTCGATGCCCGCCGCCGGCGTCGTGGACGGTGACGAGCCGTGGATGCGCTCGCTCCACGCCGACACCGGATACCTGCTCTACCGCCTCGGTCTGCGCTCGGGACAGTTGTTCAACGCGACCCTCCAGGAGTCGGGGCTGCGGCTGCGCCATTACGCGATGATGCGCTTCCTGGCGACCGTGGAAGGAGCGCTCCAGCGGGAGCTGAGCACCCGCCTGGGGTACGACCCCAGCGCCATCGTGGGCCTCGTCGACGACCTGGAGTGCCGCGGACTGGCGGAGCGGCGCCCCTCCCCCACCGACCGCCGGAGCCGCATCGTGGTGCTCACCGAGGGGGGCCGGGACTTCCTCCGCAGGGCGGAGGATTCCAGCCGCCGGGTCCGCGACGAGCTGCTCGGCCCGCTGGACGAGCCGGACCGGCGCACCCTGCACGCGCTGCTGCTGCGGATCGCCGCCCCCGGGACCGCCGCGGCCGAACCGCCGCCGTCGTCCTGACCCTGACGCCCGGGCCGCTCCCCGCGCCCGCGGGTTGCGGCTGCCCCATCCGGCTGATCATGGCAGTGGGGCTCCCCGCGCCGCATGGCCGGCCCCGGCCCGGGTAAGCGCGGGACACCAACACCGAGGAGGTGCCCGTCATGGTCGTCGGCATCGTCGCCGTCTGCGTCGTCCTGGCCGTCCTGGCCTTCGTCCTGCCGCAGGTCTCCCGCCACCCCGAGCGCGGGACACAGCGTTCACTCGGAGCCGGCACCCGGGTGACCGGCAAGGCGCCGGGCCCGCTGGGCCGCCTGTTCAGCAAGCCGTTCCGCAGCAGCTCGCGCGCCGTCGGGCGCAGCGGCTCCGCCGGGCGCCGGGCCCGCGGTCGCATGCCGTTCTGAGCGGCTCCGGACGCCGTTCCTCCTCGCACCTGAGCGGGAAGGCGCCCCCGTCCCGTGCCGCCGCACCACCGCCCACCGGGCGGGGCGCGGCGGCACGGGACGGGGGCGCCGCACGTCGTGGCGCCGGCCGCGGCCCGCGGGGGTTCGGTCCCCCGGGGCCGCGGCCGGCCCGGTGTCACGGCCGCGGGGCGATCACCTCGGCGCCCTCCCGCACCTCGATGGCCATCAGGGGGCAGGAGTCCGCCACGTCCAGGACCTCCTCGTCCGGCTGCACCTCCGCGTTGCGCGGGCGGGCCCGGTCCTCCTCCAGGACGAAGAGCTCGGGCGCCGTGCCCACGCAGACGCCGGAGCCGAGGCACCGGCCCTGATCGACCTCGATGTGCCAGGTCATGTTCACCACCCGATCGGCAGGGTGCGCGGTCCGCGCACGATCATCTGTGTCTTCCACTCGACCTCCCCGGCCACATGGAGCCGCGGGAAGCGCCGCAGCAGGGCCCGCAGAGCCTCCTGGAGTTCCAGCCGGGCGAGCGGCGCGCCCAGGCAGTGGTGGGCCCCGTGGCCGAAACCGAGGTGCTGGTTGCCCTGACGGCCGAAGTCCAGGGTGTCGGGTTCACCGAAGCGGCCGGCGTCGCGGTTGGCCGCCGCCATGGACACCAGCACCGCCTCACCCGCCCTGACGAGTGTGGACCCGACCTCGATGTCCTCCGTGGCGTAGCGGGGGAAGGCCGCGCCCGCGCCGAGCGGCACAAAGCGGGTGAGTTCCTCGACGGCGCCCGGCAGCAGGTCCGGATCCTCACGCAGCCGCGCGAGATGATCAGGGTGGTCGAGGAGGGTGAGCACGAAGTTGGGGATCTGGGTGGCGGTCGTCTCGTGGCCGGCGACGAGGATGCCGATACACAGATCGATCAGCTCCAGCTCGGTGAGCCGGCCGTGGTCGCCGTCACGGGCGGTGATGAGGGCGCTCATCAGGTCGTCGCGCGGCTCCGCGCGGTGGGCTTCGATCAGCCCGGCCATGTAGCCGCGGAGTTCCTCACGGCTGGCCATGAACTCCTCCGCGGTGAGGGCGCTGGTGGACAGCGCGGCGTCGCTCCACGCCCGGAAGAGGGGCCGGTCCTCCTCGGGGACGCCGAGGAGGCGGCAGATGACGGCGACGGGCACCGGCAGCGCGTAGTCCTCGACGAGGTCCGCCGGCGGGCCGGCCTCCTCCATGGTGTCCAGCAGGTCCTCCGCCAGGGCGCGGACGGCCGGGCGGAGCCGCTCCACCCGGTGCGCGGTGAACGCCTTGGCGACCAGGGCCCGCAGCCGGGTGTGGTCGGGCGGATCCATGCCCAGGATGCCGCTGGTGGTGTGGGCAGGGCCCTGCCGGGGCTCGTCGTGCCGGGCGGCCTCGGCCCGGCTGAAGCGGCGGTCGCCCAGGACGAGCCGGGCCTCGGCGTACCGGGTGACGAGCCAGGCCGGCTCGCCGTGGGGCAGCCGGACCCGCACCAATCCCGGGGCCTCGCGTACCCGGGTGTAGGTGTCCGCCAGCCCCAGCCCGATGGGGTCGTTGAAGGGATAGCTGATCGGTGCGGTCTCGAACGTGGTCACCTGCGCCCCCTTTGGCTGGTGTCGCGCCGGACGGCAGCCCGGCGCCCCCACGGACCGTAGAAAGCCGCTACTCCCGAGTCAACAGCGCCTTTCGGCCCGGGAGTCGGCGGGCGGCCACGGATCCGGCGGGGGCGGGCGCTCCGGCGGTGACCGGTTCAGCCGATGCGGACGCCCCACATGAACGGCATGCCGCTGGTGCTCATCGGCTCGTAGCGGACGTTGGCGCCGGGCTTGGGAGCGTGCAGGATCTGGCCGTTGCCCGCGTAGAAGGCGACATGGCTGAGATCGGAGCGCATGATGACCAGGTCGCCGGGGCGCAGGTCGCTCTGCGAGTTGATCCGGGTACCGGCGTTGGCCTGGGCCTGGGACGTGCGGGGTATCGTGACGCCGGCCTGCGCGAAGGCCCAGGAGGTCAGCCCCGAGCAGTCGAAGGAGCTGGGGCCGGTGGCGCCCCACACGTAAGGCATGCCGACCCGGCTCTTGGCGGCCTCGAAGGCGCTGCCCGTGCGGGCGGTGGCGCTGCCCTGGCTGCCCAGGTCGGCACGGGCGCTGGTGCGGTTGGCGCGCGCCTCCTCGGCCTCCATCTTGGCCTTCTCCTCGGCCGTCAGCTTGTTGAGCAGCCGCTGCGCCTTGGCCAGTTTGCCCTGGATCTCCTTCTTCCGCTCCCGGAGCTCGCCGCGGGTGTCCTCCAGGGCACGCAGCTTCTCGGCCGCCTCGGTGCGCTGCTGCTGCAGCGTCCGCTGCTTGGCCTGGGCCTGCTTGAGCACGGCGAGCTGCTGGCTGCTCAGCCGGTCGAGGGTGGAGGCCTTCTCCAGGTAACCGTCGGGGTCGCTGGCGAGGAGGAGCTGGACGGAGGGGTCGATGCCGCCGCTGCGGTACTGCGCGGTGGCCATCGAACCGAGGCCGTCGCGGAGGTCGTTGAGCTCGGCCTGGCTGCGGGCCACCGTGTCCTGCAGCTTCTCGACCTCCTTGCGGAGCTTCCCCTCCTTCTCGTTGGCCCCGTTGTACTTCTCCGTCGCCTGGGTCGCCTCTTCGTACAACCGGTCGACCTGTGCCTTGACGCCCTTCGCCTTGGGGTCGGGCAGGGGGTCGGCCTGCGCGGTGTTCGCGGAGAGCGCCGCCGCGGCGGCGGTGACGCCGAGCACGGCCTTGTAGGTGCGCTGATGAGGCTGCTTGGGACGACGGTGGGACGCCACGGAGGGCAGCTCCTTATTCCTCGGCCGCCTGCCGGGAGGAGGGCCGCGCTCCCGGCTCCGCCAACCCGGCGGAATCGACGGTGCCTTCGCCGCCGTCCCGGCTGGACGGCCGACCACGCGAAGGGTTCGACGCCGGATCTTAACCTGCTAAGTTTCTTAGCTCCAAGCGCCGGGTACGCCCGGCCCGCCGGGCCCCTTCCCCGCCCCAGGACACGCCTCCTTCATCTCCGGACATCCGCCAATTCTGTTGACAGAATGCCGTTTCGGCCGCTTCCGCCCCGCACGTCCCGTCCGTCCGCGACGACCGGTCCGCGACGACCGGTTCGACGGGCCGGCCCGGCGCGGAAACAACGGACGGGGAGTCGAGGAGGGCAGCGGTGCGACCACTGGGGGAGCTGGAGGCGGAGATCATGGACCGCCTGTGGAACTGGGACCGTCCGGCCACGGCCCGGGAGTTGCTCGACGATCTCGGCACGACCCGGCCGATCGCCTACAGCACCGTCAGGACGGTCGCCGGCATCCTGGTCCGCAAGGGGCTGCTGCGCCGGGAGATGGCCGGGCGCGCCTGGCGTTACGCGCCCACCGCCACCCGGCCACAGTTCACCGCGGCGCTGATGCGCGAGGTACTCGCCGGCACGCCCGACCCCGCGGGCGCGCTCGCCAGCTTCGTGGAGCAGATCTCGGCCACCGAGACCGCCGCGCTGCGCTCGGCGCTCCGTGACGGGCCTGGGGGTGGGGGTGGGGGTGGCGGGACAGGCTGAGGCGGGCCGGCGCACGGCCGGCCGGCTTGTCCGCCCGTCCCCCGGCGCTCCTCCCCGTCCGGCTCTCCCACCACGGTGGGCGGGGGCCGGACGGGGACCGGGATCACGGGTTGCGCTCCCCCATCGTCCGCGCGAACGACCCCGGATCGGTGTCATGGCCGCGGAGGAACTCCCGGAACTCCCAGACGCCGCTCTCGTCGCGGAGGAACTCCGCGACCGTGGCGGCGGTGGCCCCGGCGACCCTCCCGAAGTCGTCCCGGGCCAGCTCCGTGTAGCCGTTGAGAACCTGCACGGAGCTGTTGGAGACCCCGCCGAACGTCCTCCGCCCCTCGCCCTGCTGGATCGCCACCCCGACGACCACGCGGGTGAAGGAGGGTGCCATCCGGTACAGCTCCAGGGTCATGGCCTCGTCGACGCCGAAACCCTGCCCGTTACGGCTGTCCCGGGTGAGGGTGATCGTGCCGTCCGGCGAGCGGCTGTCGAAGTGCACGAGGTAGACCGGCGGGCCGTACGGCTCCTCCGCCGCGTAGGCCCCGGCGATGATGTCGAGATCGACGGTGGGCTCACCGAGGGGACTCGGGTCCCATTTCAGCGCGACCTGGACCTTCTCCAGGCCTTTGTTGACACTTCCCGCGGAGCCCTTGCTGAGTTCGCTCACGGGCCTCCTCTCCCCCGACGACCGGTGTGGACACGTGGTGCGGGCGCCATCGTAGGGCGGCGGACCCGCTGTGTGCAGGCTGCCCCGTGTGGAGCTCCGGGAAAAGCGGCGAGGGCGCGTGCGGGGCCGGTGAAGGAGGCAGGGAGGGCGCACGGGCGGGGCGGCCGGCGCCCGGCCGCGGCAGGGGAGACGGAGCGGCGGGCGCGCGCCTGCGGGAGGCCCCACCGGGCACCCGCCGCGGCCCCGGGCGGTGGGGCCCGCGCACGCGGCGGGGGCGGCACCCGGGTGGGTGCCGCCCCCGCGCGCACGGGTCCGGTGGTGTGGCCGCGTTCAGTGGCGGGGGCGGCCGAACCAGGCCGCGCCGTCCTTCAGCGCCGCGAAGACGACGACCAGCGCGCCCACGATGATCCACAGGATGCCCAGCGGCACGTAGAAGATCCCGGTGACGATCATCAGCGCCCCGATCACCAGGGTGGCGATGCGCACCCCGCTGCCGCCCTTGCCAAACTTGGCGGCCACCACGATCCCGGCGATCGACAGGGCCACCGAGAAGAGGCCGAGGGCGAGCAGCAGGCCGGCCGACAGTCCCTCGGGCAGACCGCCCTGGTTCTCGACGGCGTCCCGCACCTCGGCGTTGTTCAGGGCGGCGCCGCCCGCCGTCACGAAGAAGCCACCGATGATGCCGAGTCCGCCGAAGACGAACAGCAGGACACGCGCCGCCTTGAGGGTGCCGGGCATCTGTTCCGGCATCTGGTTGCCCCCGGGGTGGCCACCGTAGGGCTGTCCGGGCTGCTGCGGGTACGGCGCCTGGCCGTACCCGCCTCCCGGGTACGGGGGCGGCGCCTGGCCGTAGCCCCCTTGCTGCTGCCCGTGGGCAGCAGGATTCCCCCCGCTCTGGGGCGGGCCGTACGGGTTGTTCGGGCCCGCATCACTCATATTCCTGTCCTTCCCGGAGTTTTCACAGGAGGTTGCCCCGGATTGATCTCATGAACCAGCGGAATGTCTCGGTCCGCTCACGATTCCTCACTCCTGACGCGCCGCGGCCCCGGTCGTCGGCGGGGACGCCGGTCCCAGGTGGCGGTGGTGAGGAGTTCGGACCCGGCCGGCGCAGCCTCGGGCCTCACCGTATCCCGGCCCGTCCGCCCGCCCGGCACCAGGTGGCGGCGGGTCCGGCGCACGGCCGGACGTGCGCCGGACCGGCACGGACCGCACGATGGATCCCATGACCGAGATCAACGAACCGCTCGTCCAGCACCCGCCGGTCACCGTCTGGCCGGTCACCGAGGGGGAGCCGCCGTTCCGGCTGGTGGAGATCCACGGTGAGCCGGCCGGCAAGGCCGGGTCGCTCGCGGATGTCGTCACCCTCGCGCACGACGCCGGGCTGGCGCAGGTGGATCTCGACGACCCCGCCGTGGTGCGCTGGGTCGGTGGCGGCAAGTACACCTGGATCCCCCACCACCGGCTCATCTGACGGGCCGGTGGGCCGCGGCCCACCGGGCGCCCCGGCCGGAAAGGGGACCGGCGGCGGGGGTCAGAAGCGCCCGCGCCCGCCGAGGGCGTCACGGACCCGGTCCACCAGTCCGGCTCCCGGCGCGAGCAGCCGGTTCGCGGGCGGGGTACCGGGGAGCCCCGGATGGGGCCGGGTGGGCGCGGTCCGCTCGGCCCGGCGGATCCTCGCGCCCAGCCCGGTGAGGAACCCGCCGGGACAGGACTCCCGCAGCAGCGGGAAGAGATGGCGTTCCTCGTCGTGGACGTGGCCGGTCACCTCGTTGATCAGCCGGACGACGAGGGCGTCGAAGCCGGGGTCGTGCGGCGGGCGGCCCTCCAGGTCCTTCAGCAGCCGTTCGATCTCCGCGTGGCCGGCGATCTCCCGGTCGGCGAGCGCGCCGCCCTCCGGGACGTGACGGCGCACGGCCGGATAGAGGTACTCCTCCTCGGCCACCGCGTGCCGGACGAGCGCCACGGTCACCCGGTCGAGCAGCACGCGGCGCGCCGGCCGCCCGGACGGCACCAGTTGCAGCTCCTCGAAGAGTGCGTCGACCGCGCGGTGATCGGCGGTCAGCTCCGCGACGGCGTCCGCGTCCTCGTCCATATCCGCCCTGCCTCCGTCCTGCCGGGCCACCCGCGGGGACGGCCGCCGGCCGGCCGGCGTCACGTCCACAGCGATCCCTTATAGTCATAATTGTCCGGCTCGCGGCGGATTCTCGCATGTCCGTGCCCGCGCGCCCTCCCCCACCTCCGCCCCCGTCACTCCTCACTCCTTCCGCGTTCCGATCCCGGAAAGGCCGTGCCATGGCCCCAGCCGCCCAGCCGGGCCTGCTCCGCCTGCTGCCGCGGCTGCTGCGCTGCGCGGGACCGCAGGAGATGGTCCGCGTCCTCACCGCGGCTCCGGACGGCGAGCCGGCGCCGCTCGCCGCCGGGCGCACCCACATCTACGTGAGGGGACGGGACGGTCTGGAGGAGTACGCAGCCCGCCCCACGGCCGCCCCCGGCCCGCGGCGCTCGGCGGCCGCCGTGCTGGCCGGAGGCCGGGGACGGCGGACCGGCGGGCCGCGGGCACCCGTCGCGCTGCTCCCGCTCACGGCGGACGGCCGGACGTTCGGGGTGCTCGCGGCCGGGCTCCGGCGCCGCCCGGAAGGGGGCACGTCCCCGGACGGCTCCGGACTGCGGCTGCTGGCCCAGGCCTGTGCCATCCGGCTGAAGGGCCTCGCCCTGGACTCCGCCGAGCCGCTGCTCCGGGCGGTGGAGGCGACCGGGGCCGGCGCCTTCGCCTGGGATCTCATGAAGAGCTCCGTCCACTGGGACGAGCGCGCCTGTGCCCTCTACGGCGTCACCCCGGAGGAGTTCGACGGCGCGGAGGAGACCTTCTTCTCCGCGCTGCACCCGGACGATCTGCCGGTGGTCCAGGCGGCGATCGCCCAGGTGACCGAGTCGGCCGTCAGCACCCCCGGCGCCGCGGCCACCTCCGCCTCGCCGGCCGGCGCTCCGGCCGGCGGCGGGAGCGCCTACCGGCTGGACTACCGCGTGGTGCACCCGGACGGCAGCCACCACCCGCTGCTCGAACACGGGACGGTGCTGACCGGCGGGGACGGGCGCCCGGCCTGCGCCCTCGGCCTGGTGCTGCGCGGGCCCTCCGACGGGGCGGCCACCGCGCCCTCCCTCTCCCCCGACCGGTCGCGGGACGCCTTCCTGCTGACGCTCGCCCGCTCACTCGCCCAGGCGGTGACGGTGCGGGACGTCACCCGGGTGATGACGGACCTCACCCGGCCGGCGCTCGGCGCGGAGGGCGTCGTCATCGGCGTCCTCGAACACGAGCACCTCAGAGTCGTGGCGGAGACCCCGGTCGCGCCGGAGTCCCGCCCGCTGCAGGCACCGGGCCTGGAGACCATGCGGCACGCGACGGAGCGGGACCAGCCACTGTTCCTCGCCGACATCAGCCGGCCGCGCGGAGCGGACCGGACCGGACCGCCGGGGCTTCCCTCCGCCGGGCCCGTGCCCCCGCAGGCGTGGGTGGTCCTTCCGCTGGCCGGCGCGGAGCGGTCCACCGGCGCCTGCCTGATCACCTTCGCCGGCCCCCGGGAGTTCGATGCCGGCGAACGGACGTTCTACACAGCCGTCGCGGCCCTCCTCGGCCAGAGCCTCGAACGCGCCCGCCGCTTCGACTCCGAACACCGCACGTCCACCGGCCTGCAACGCGCCATGCTCCCCCGCGGCCTGCCGGAACTCCCCTTTCTCGGGGCCCACGCCCGCTACCTCCCCGCGACGGGGGAGATGTACGTCGGCGGCGACTGGTACGACGTGCTGCCGCTGCCGGACGGCACGGCGGCACTGGTGATCGGGGACGTGCAGGGGCACGACGCGCACGCCTCCGCGGTGATGGGCCAGCTCCGGGTGGTCCTGCGCACCTGCGCCGACGCGGGCATGAGTCCCGGTCACGTCCTCGCCCGGGCCAACCGGGTCCTGGGCGACCTGGACACCGGTCTCTTCGCCACCTGCGTCTATCTCGTCCTGGACCCCGTCGACGGGTCGCTGGTCGGCGCCCGGGCCGGGCACCCCCACCCCCTGCTCCTCTCCTCCCGCGCGGCGGTGGAACTGCGGCTCACGGGCGGGCCACCGCTCGGGGTCGTCCCGCACGCCGGCTACCCCGTCACGCGGGCCCGTCTCGACCCGGGCGAGACCCTGCTCCTCTTCACCGACGGCTTGGTCGAACGGAAAGGCTCCGACATCGGCGACCGCGTCACACAGACCCTCACCGACCTGCGGGAATGGCTGCGTTCGGCCGAGGAGCGCCTGGGGGTGCCGGCCGACCTGGCCGACCTCGCGGACTTCCTGCTCCGGGAGGACGGGGACGCGGGGCGGCCGGACGACGTCGCCCTGCTCGCGGTACGCCGCGTCGACCGCTGAGACGCCCCCACCCGGGTCCCCGGGTCCCCGGCGCGCCGGGGAGCCGGGGACCCGGCGGAATTCCCCGCCGGCCGGTCCGGAAACGGGCTGCGCCACCCGGGTGACACTCATTTGCTTTCCGTCGCCACCCGTACCAGAGTCGGGCCGCCACCGGCTCCGCCGCCGTGTTATCAAAGCGACGGCACGGTGCCGCGCCCGCCGGCGAACGCGCGCCTTTCGCGGTGGCGGCCGGCGCCCCCGGAACCGAGCAACGCGAGAAACCCGAGCAATCCGATTCCTTCCCACGCCCCGGGCCGGTGGCGGAGAGGCGAACATGGCCGCGGACACCCAGACGAAGAGCGTGACCCGTCCCGGAAGGCCGTCCCCCGGGAAAGTGGCGGTCGACTGGCTGAGCACGACCGACCACAAGAAGATCGGCACCCTCTACATGGTGTCGGCGTTCGTCTTCTTCCTCTTCGCCGGGGCGCTCGCCCTCGTCATGCGCGCGGAACTGGCCCGCCCGGGCACCCAGATCCTCTCCCACGAGCAGTACAACCAGGCGTTCACGATGCACGGCACGATCATGCTGCTCATCTTCGCCACCCCGCTCTTCGCGGGATTCACCAACGCCGTCATGCCGCTGCAGATCGGGGCGCCCGATGTGGCCTTCCCCCGGCTGAACATGCTGTCGTACTGGCTCTATCTCTTCGGTTCGCTGATCGCGCTGTCCGCCTTCCTCACCCCGCAGGGAGCGGCGGACTTCGGCTGGTTCGCCTACACACCCCTGTCCACCAAGCCCTACTCGCCGGGGGTGGGGGGCGATCTGTGGATCATGGGACTGGCGCTCTCCGGGTTCGGCACCATCCTCGGCGCCGTCAACTTCGCCACCACCATCGTCTGCATGCGCGCGCCCGGGATGACCATGTTCCGGATGCCCATCTTCACCTGGAACGTGCTGCTCACCAGCGTGCTGGTGATCATCGCCTTTCCCGTGCTGGCGGCCGCGCTGCTCGCCCTGGAGGCGGACCGGCTGTTCGGGGCGCGGGTCTACGACCCCGCGAACGGCGGCGCGCTGCTGTGGCAGCATCTGTTCTGGTTCTTCGGTCACCCCGAGGTCTACATCATCGCGCTGCCGTTCTTCGGCATCATCACGGAGATCATCCCCGTCTTCAGCCGGCGGCCGATCTTCGGCTACATCGGGCTGGTCGGCGCCACCCTCGCCATCACGGGCCTCTCGGTGGCGGTGTGGGCGCACCACATGTTCCCCACCGGCGCGGTCCTGCTCCCGTTCTTCTCCTTCATGTCCTTCCTCATCGCCGTGCCGACCGGGGTGAAGTTCTTCAACTGGATCGGGACCATGTGGAACGGCTCGCTGTCGTTCGAGACCCCGATGCTGTGGGCCACCGGATTTCTCGTCTCCTTCCTCTTCGGTGGGCTGACCGGCGTGCTGCTGGCCTCCCCGCCGATGGATTTCGAGGTCACCGACAGCTACTTCGTGGTGGCGCACTTCCACTACGTGGTCTTCGGCACCGTGGTGTTCGCGATGTTCGCCGGATTCCATTTCTGGTGGCCCAAGTTCACCGGGAAGATGCTCGACGAACGGCTGGGGAAAATCCATTTCTGGACGCTGTTCACCGGCTTCCACGCCACCTTTCTCGTCCAGCACTGGCTGGGCGTCGAGGGAATGCCGCGCCGTTACGTCGACTATCTCGCGGCCGACGGTTTCACGACCCTCAACACCGTGTCGACGATCGGTTCCTTCCTGCTCGGCCTCTCCACCCTCCCGTTCCTCTACAACGTCTGGAAAACCGCCCGGTATTCGCCACGGGTCCGGGTGGACGACCCCTGGGGTTACGGCCGTTCGCTGGAGTGGGCCACCTCCTGTCCGCCGCCCCGGCACAACTTCCTGACGCTGCCCCGCGTCCGCTCGGAGTCCCCGGCGTTCGACCTGCACCACCCGGCGATCTCCCTGCTGGACGACGAGGAGAACGCCGGGCGCCGGGACGCGGTCGAGCCGGGCGGCGAGGCGGCCGGCCCGGCCGGCGGGGACCGCGACGGCGGCCGGGGCTGAGGTGGCCGTGCGACCCGACCCCGGAGAGGTGGAGGCCGGCCTCGCCCAGCTGGAGGGGTACCTGCGCGGCCGCTCCCACATCGCCGACGCGCACGCCGAGGCGGAGGCCTTCGCCGACCGTCTGCCCTGGCTGACCACCGCCCAGCGCGCCGAGGTCGTCGGGTGTTACGTCCAGGACCGGCTCGCGCTCACCCGGCGCCTCCTGGAGCACGTCGTGGGGCGCGCCGGCGAGTTGCGCGAGGAGTACGGCGCTCGGTACGAGCTGCTCCGCCGCCGGCTGGTGTGCGCCTCCGTGGCCGTGCTGCTGAGTGCGGTGGCGCTGAGCGTGTGGGCCCTGGCCGTCGCCGGCCTGGTGCGCTGAGACCGGGCTGCCCGTACCGCGCGCCGGCCGGGTCCCTGACGGCTCCCCGGCGGTACCCGGCCGTCCGCCGTCGGGCACCATGGGGCCATGACCCGACGCGCGTCCCGCCGGCCGGCCGCCGCACACCCTTCCCCGGGGCCCCTGCCCTGCCCCTGCGGGCTGCCCGCGGTCTACGACGCGTGCTGCGGACGGCTGCACCGCGGTGAGACGGCCGCGGCCACCGCGGAGCGGCTGATGCGCTCCCGGTACAGCGCCTTCGCCGTCGGCGACGAGCCGTATCTGCTGCGGAGCTGGCATCCGCGGACCCGGCCGGCGGCGGCCCCGGCCGATCCGGAGCTGCGCTGGCTGCGGCTGGAGATCCTGGCGACGGACGGTGGCAGCCCGTTCCACAGCGAGGGCCGGGTGTCCTTCCGCGCGCATCACATCCGGCGCGGCCGGGCCGGGGTCCTGGAGGAGGAGAGCCGCTTCGTGCGGGACGCGGGGGCCTGGGTCTATCTGGACGGTGCCGTCTCCGGCGAGAGCGGCTGAGGTCCGGCGGCGGTGACCGGCTGCGTTCCCCGCGACCCCCGTCCCGCTCATGGCCCGTCGGGGGTGCCGAACACCGTCCACGCCACCTGGTCCGGCACGGGCCGGACGGTGCGCCCGGCGACGGCGTTGAGGATGGTCGCGGCGCGCCAGGCGCCCAGGGTCAGGTCCGGCGCGCCGACCCCGTGGGTGTGGAGTTCCGCGTTCTGCACGTACAGCGCGCCGGTGACGGCGGGGTCGAGCGCGACCCGGTAGTCACCGTCGATCCGGTACCGCCCCCGCTCGTCCCGGTCCACCAGCGGCTCCAGCGGCCCGAGGAAGGGCGGACGGCGGGCCGCGTAGCCGGTGGCGGCCACGACCGCCGAGGTCCGCAGCGTGAAGGGGCGGTCCTGCTGGACGTGGTGGCAGCGCAGCCGCAGCCCACCGGGGGCCCGTTCCGCGCCGGTGACCTCCACCCCGGGGTGGAGGGAGGCGCGGGGCGCGGCGCCGCCGATGGTGTGCTCGTACAGCTCGTCGTGGATGTCCGCCAGGGTTTCCTCGCTGACGCCCTTGTGGAGCTGCCACTGCTCGCGCACCAGCCGGTCCCGTACGGGCTCCGGCAGGGCGCGGAAGTAGCGGATGTAGTCGGGGGTGAAGTGCTCCAGGCCGATCTTGGAGTACTCCATGGGGGCGAAGGCGGGGGTGCGGGCCAGCCAGCGGACGAACGGCCCGCCCGCCTCGCCGTCGCCGCTCCGCCGGCGCAGCAGGTCCAGGACGACCTCGGCGCCCGACTGCCCGGCGCCGACCACGGTGACATCGCCGGCGGCGGCCAGCCGGCTCCGGTGGGCACGGTAGGCGGCGCTGTGCACGATCCGCTCCGCCCCGTCGCCGCCCGGCGGGATCCGCAGCGCGTGGGGGAGCACGGGTTCCGTCCCGACGCCCAGCACGACCTGACGCGCCGTCACCTCGGCGCTCCGGCCGGCGGCCGAGCGGTGGGTCACGCGGAACACGCCGCCCGCGCCGTCCCAGGCGAGCGAGGTGACCCGGGCGTCGAACCGGCAGGAGGGAAGGCGCTCGGCGACCCAGCGGCAGTAGTGGTCGTACTCGCGGCGCGGGATGTGGAAGCGCTCGGAGAAGAAGAAGGGGAACATGCGGTCGTGCGCGCGCAGGTAGTTCAGGTACGACCAGGGGCTGGTGGGGTCCGCCATGGTGACCAGGTCGGCGAGGAAGGGCACCTGGAGAACGGTCCCCTCCAGCAGCAGCCCCGGGTGCCAGGAGAACCGCGGCCGGGTGTCCAGGAAGAGCGCGCGCAGCCCGGGGACACCGTCGGCCAGGGCGGCCAGGGAGAGGTTGAACGGGCCGAGACCGACGCCGAGGAGGTCGTACGGACCCTCCGCGGGGGCGCCGGGCGGCGCGGCGTGCGCCGGCGCGCCCTCCCGGGCGGGCTCACCGTGCGGAGCCGCCGGGTCCGGCGCGGTCTCGTGCGGCACGGCGCCTCCCGGGCTGCGGGGAGCCGGGGCCCCGGCTCACCGGCGGAAATCCAGGAGAGGGTAGCCGGGAGGGGCCCGGTTGCCAAGCCGCTGCGGCGGGCCGTTCCGCATGCGGAACGGCCGGTGGGGCCCCGGCGGTGCGCCGGGGCCCCACCGGTCCCTTCCGTCCGCCCGTGGCGGTCCGCCGGGCCGTCAGACCTGGCCGCGCCAGGCGCCGGTCTCCGCTCCGCGGGACTCGATGAACGATTTGAAACGCCCCAGGTCCCCCACGGCCTGCTTCCGGACGAAGCCCAGTTTGTCGCCGACGGAGTCCGCGATGCCCTGGGGGTCGTGGTCCAGCTGGAGCATGATCTTCGTCCGCGTGTCGTCCAGGCGGTGGAAGGTGACCACGCCCGCCTGCCGGACCTCACCGTCGACGGTGGTCCAGGCGACACGCTCGTCGGGGATCTGCTCGGTGATCTCGGCGTCGAACTCCCGCTTCATCCCGCCGATCTCCGTCACCCAGTGGGTCAGGGTCGGCGTCTTCTGCTCGATCCGCTCGACGCCCTCCATGAACCGCGGGAACTCCTCGAACTGCGTCCACTGGTCGTACGCGGTCCGCACGGGGACGCCGACCTCGATGGATTCCTCGACCTTCGACATGCCGGTCCGCTCCTCACCTCGTCGTGTCGGTACGCCGCTCCGCCTGCCCCGGGGGGTGGCGCTCGATGCGTACCGGAACGCGGAAATCCGGGCGATCCGTCCCTGAACGCACCGCGGGTGAAGGAACCGGCCCGCGGAACGGGCCCGTCAGTGGAGGAACTTCAGGCCCGCCACGCAGCCGATGATCCCGGCGAGCAGCAGCAGTTTCGCCACGGACACCGCCTCGCCCCCGGTGGCCATGGCCCAGGCGGCGGTGAGTACGGCGCCGATGCCCACCCAGACCGCGTAGCCGGTGCCGACGGGCACCTCCCGCAGCGCGTAGGCCAGCCCGGCCATGCTCAGGCCCAGGGCGGCCACGAAGAGCACGCTGGGGCCAGGTCGGCTGAACCCCTGCGACCGGTCGAGCGCCGTGGCCCACACGGCCTCCAGCACCCCCGACAGAATCAGCACGGTCCAGGCCATGCCCGCCCTCCCACTTCCCGCTCCGCGGCCCGGCTCCGGGAGACCGGGCCGTCTCCCCGTCAACCTCTCACACCCGGCGGCCGGGGCCGCCTCCGGACCGCGCTTGACATTCCGCGGCGCCGGGGCGGCCGTCCGCTGCCGTCGGAGCGGGGATGGCGGGTCCGCCGGGAAACCGCCCGAGAGGACTTCCGGCTTCCCCCCGACGGACCGCGCCGCGCGGAGCGCGCACGAGGCAGGCACGGCGTGGGGCCCCGGCCGGGCCGCCACCCGGAGCGCGCCGCCCAGGTACGCGCCCCCGTGAACGCCCGGGCGCTCCCCAGCCGGGAAACACCTGCGAGATCATGGTCGCTGTACACCACGGAGCCCTCTCCGTGACCCGACCCGAAGGACCGCACAGTGACCACCTCGGCCGCCCATCCCCCGATCTACCAGCAACTGCTGAACGAACACGGCGACGTGGTCGCCGACGCCCGGAACACCGCCGAGGAGATCCGGCGCGAGGCGGCCGAGGCCCTGGACTGGCACGGTCCGGGGATCCAGCGCCAGCGGCGGCTCCGGGAACAGCGGGGCTGACCACTCCCTCCCCGGCCCGCCCGGGACGGTTCGCCGTCCCGGGCGGTGAGCACGGCGCCCGCCGGCGGACGCCGGCGACCCCGGCAGCCGGCGCCGGGGCCGGAGCTGAGTCGGAGCCGGCGTTCCAGGAGGCGGTCTCCCTGGAGGTCAGCGCCCGCGCAGCCGCTCGGTCTCGCGGCGGTCGCGCTTGGTGGGGCGGCCGGCGCCGCGGTCCCGGTGAGGCACCACGGCCAGTTCCTCCCGCGGAGGCGGCGGCGGGCTCTTGTCGAGGTAGGCCTCGACGGCGGCCGGGGCTCCCACACGCTTGCGGAGCAGGGCCTTCACCACGACGATCCGCTCCCGGCCCGCCAGGCGCAGCCGCACCTCGTCCCCCTGCTTCACCTGATGGGCCGGCTTGACCCGCTCACCGTTGACCCGGACGTGGCCGGCCCGGCAGGCAGTGGCCGCCATGGACCGGGTCTTCGCCAGCCGCACGGACCAGATCCAGCTGTCGACGCGTACCGCTCCCTCGCCCGCAACCATGTGCCCGACCTTACCGCCGGAGCGGGCGGCCGGGCCCGCACGGGGACGGACGCCACAGGTCAGCAGTGCCGCCCGGGCACGGGCCGTCGTCCGGGCACGCTCCACCGCGTCGCGATCCCCCACGGCCGCGGGCGATGACCGCGGCCTTCCCCCGGGCAGGACGCGCCGGGCGGGGGCGGCGACCTCGGATCACACGGGGCCGGGCCTCCAGGTGACCCGCGCGACCTCATGGATGCGGTCCCGGACGCGGGATGAACACCTGTGCCCACAGATGTGGCCGGAGTCGCATTTCCGGCGGCACGGCGCCGGCCGCGGTTGCCGAAATCCAGTGCGCCGGAGCGGAAATATCGAAGATCCCGGGAGGCGCTCCGTCAGGAATATTCCGGAGGCGGCCCCCCTCCGGGAAACCGTGGTTCCACCGGATTTCCCCTCGCTCCGGAAACGTCGGGTGCAGCGCTTCACCGGACACAAACCCGCAGGCCAGAACGGTTGCGTGGAGCCGCGGACGGGCGGGTGGTGCCGCCATCACCGACATCGCGGGCACGCCGCCGGAAAATGCCGCCATAAGCCGTGGGCACGACGCTTTCCCGGCCACCGCCGAAGTGGGGGAACCGTTTCGGTGGACATAGCACGCTCAGCTGTAGACGTGGACAGGAGCGCGAAAGTGTGAGCATCATGAGGCCATGCCTTCAAAAACAGACCTGTCTTCCTCGCCCCCCGAGTACGCGGGGGTGCAGACGCGGGCGGACCACGGTGAATCCGTGGTCGCCCCGTGGGGGGAGGTCGACTTCGGGTCCGCGCCCCTGCTGTACCGGGCCATGGGCGAACTGTCCGCCGGCAACGGCGGCGTGGTGCTCGACATGGCCGACGTCACCTTCATGGATGTCGCCGGACTTCACTTCCTGCGGTTCCTGACCGCCTACGGACACGAGCACCGGGTGGCGGTGCGCACGGTCAACTGGGGCCGTCAGCCGCGCCGTGTGCTCACCGTGGCCGGTTCCCTGCTGCCCGAACCACCCCGGGGGGCGGGCCGGGAGGCCCATCTCACCGCGTAACGGCGCGGACCCCCGCCACACCGGGCCGGGATCGCGGAACCACGGCACGTGTGCCGGATGCTCCGCGCACCACGGGCCCTCCGACGCACCGGGACGGGACCCGGCCCCCGGCCTTCCCGCCCCACCCCTGGCCTCCCGGCCGGGGGCTTTTTCGTTTCCGCCGTTTCCACGGCCCCGGCCGCCGCGACTTCCGCATTCCTCACCTCGCCGGCACAGGTTTCCACCCCGGTTCCCGCAGCGCCGAATCTCCTGTCGCACAAGGGGATTCGAGCCGGAAATCCTTCCGGCGGCTGTTCCCCGGCGGGCTGACGAGGTATCCGGTACGCCGTGTCGCCCCCCGCGGCGCGGAAAACCCCGCAGCCGTTCCCCCGAGGAGAAGGCGGGACGGTCACGAGTCTCCACGGCGGCGGTGGAACAGCTGCCCGCGGGGTCCGGTGAGCACGGCCACGCAGGTGGGGCGAACGGTGTTCCCGCTCGCCGGAATCCTCGGCCTCATCCCCGGCGTCACCACCGGATATCCGACAACGGCCCTCGCGGGGCGCCTCTCCGAGGCGTTGCCGCCCGGGTTCTTCCAGCTCTCCGGCCCCCACGCACCGTCCGTCTGGTCTTCGATGCGGCCGGGCTCGTCATGGCGCCGAACGCGTCCTCCGCCCGGACCTGCCTCGTCGCCGGTGCCGCCGTCCACCTGGTCCTGTGAACGTACGGCCTGGTCGCCGGCAAGGACGGCGCGCGCCAGGATGCCCCGGCCCCACGGCCACCGTGCCGCCACCACCTTCTTCCGCGCCCGCCTCGGACCGGCCGGCGGCGGGTCGCGTCCACACCGCCGGCCGGTCCCCCGGATGGAGGCTCCCGCTGGCGGCGGCGGACGGGCGTGACCAGAGTGAGGACGCGGCGCGTCCGCACGTCCGCGCCGAGACACCCGCCGCCCCGCCGGGGAGCGGCCGACCCCGGGAGGCGATGTGGGGACGGGAACGAGCGGCGACAGCCCCGAGGGGCGGAAGGAGCGGGACGGCGCGCGGGGTGGCGGTGAGGAGGAGCGTCCGGCCGAGGGTGGGCTGCGCTGCCTGGTCACCGGCGCCTCGGGCTATGTCGGCGGCCGGCTGGTGCCCGCGCTGCTGGAGGCCGGGCACTCGGTACGCTGTCTCGCCCGCACCCCGGCCAAGCTCCGCGACCATCCGTGGGCCGGACGCGCCGAGGTCGTCCGGGGTGACGTCACCGACGCCGCGTCGGTGCGCTCCGCGATGCGCGGCATGGACGTCGCCTACTACCTCGTGCACTCCCTCGGCGGCGGCCCGGACTTCGAGGAGCGGGACCGGCGCGCCGCCACCGTCTTCGCCGGGGAGGCGCGGCGGGCGGGGCTCTCGCGGATCGTGTACCTGGGCGGGCTGACGCCGGCGGGCGTCCCCGAGCAGGACCTCTCGCCCCACCTGCGGTCACGGGCCGAGGTGGGGCGGATCCTGCTGGAGTGCGAGGTGCCGGCCGCGGTGCTGCGGGCGGCGGTGGTCATCGGCTCGGGGTCGGCCTCGTTCGAGATGCTCCGCCATCTCACCGAGCGGCTGCCCGCCATGGTGACGCCCCGCTGGGTGCGAACGCCGATCCAGCCCATCGCCGTCCGGGACGTTCTGCGGTACCTGGTGGGATGCGCGCGGCTGCCCGCGGAGGTGAACCGCGCGTTCGACGTCTGCGGTCCGGACGTCCTGACGTACCGGGAGATGATGCGGCAGTACGCGCGGGTGGCGGGGCTGCCCCGGCGGCTGGTCCTCCCGGTGCCGGTGCTGAGCCCGCGGCTGTCCAGCCTGTGGATCGGGCTGGTCACCCCGGTGCCGGGCCGGCTGGCGCGGCCTCTGACGGAGTCGCTCCGGCACGAGGTGGTCTGCCGGGAGCACGACATCGCCGGTTACGTCCCCGACCCGCCCGGGGGGCTGACCGGCTTCCGGCGGTCGCTGGAGCTGGCCGTGCAGCGGATCAAGGAGGCCGACGTGGCCACCCGGTGGACCGCGGCCTCCGTCCCGGGGACGCCCGGCGACCCGCTGCCCACCGACCCCGGCTGGGCGGGCGGCGATCTCTACACCGACCACCGGCGAACCGTCGTCGACGCCCCGCCCGAGGCGGTGTGGCGGGTGATCGAGGGAATCGGCGGACGGAACGGCTGGTACTCGGCGCCGGCCGCGTGGACCCTGCGGGGCTGGGCCGACCAGGTGGCGGGCGGGGTGGGGCTCCGGCGCGGCCGCCGGGACCCGCAGCGGCTCCGCGCGGGGGACGAACTCGACTTCTGGCGGGTCGAGGAGATCGAGCCGGGCCGGCTGCTGCGGCTGCGGGCGGAGATGCGGCTGCCGGGTCTGGCCTGGCTGGAGATGCGGGTCGGCCGGGACGAGCGGGGCCGCACGGTCTACCGGCAGCGCTCGGTGTTCCACCCCCGGGGTTTCGCCGGCCATCTCTACTGGTGGGGCGTCGCTCCCCTGCACGCCCTGGTCTTCGGCGGCATGGCGCGGAACATCGCCTCCGCCGCGGAGCGCGGGGCGGGCGACGGAACGGGGGACGGGTCCCCCGGCGCGCCGCCCCCGGCCGGGGCGGGGGCGGCGGCGGAGGGGCCGGCGGGACCGGCCCGGCGACGCGGTGGCGGGCCGGGCCGGGGGTGAGCGGCGGCGCGCCGGCGGGACCGGCCCCGGGTCACCAGCGGTGGTGCACCTGCGGGCGGATGCTGCGGTCGTACAGCTCACGGACGGCCGCCGAGGTCGCCTCCGGCAGGGGCGGCAGCGCGGCGGCGGCCGCGTTGGCCCGTGCCTGCTCGGGCGAGCGCGCCCCGGGGATCACGGAGGAGACGCCCGGCTGCTGGACGATCCAGCGCAGCGCCGTGGCCGCGGGCGTGGCGCCCTCCGGCGCCAGCCCGGCGAACTCGGACGCGGCCGTGACCCCGGTGGCGAAGTCGACGCCGGAGAAGGTCTCCCCCTGGTCGAACGCCTCGCCGTGGCGGTTGAACGTCCGGTGGTCGTCCGGGCCGAAGGCGGTCTCATGGGTGTAGCGGCCGGAGAGCAGCCCGGAGGCGAGCGGCACCCGCGCGATGATGCCGACACCCGCCTCGGCCGCCGCGGGCACCACCCGCTCCAGCGGCTTGAGGCGGAACGGGTTGAGGATGATCTGGACGCTCGCCGTCCCCGGCCGGGCGATGGCGGCCAGCGCCTCCTCACAGGTCTCCACGCTCACGGCGTAGGCGGCCACCCGCTCCTCGGCGACCAGGGTGTCCAGGGCGTCGAACACGGCGTCCGAGGAGTACACCGCCGTCGGCGGGCAGTGGAGCTGGACGAGGTCCAGGGTCTCCACACCGAGGTTGGCCCGCGACCGGTCGGTCCACAGGCGGAAGTTCTCCAGGGTGTAGTGCTCGGGGCGCTGCTCCACACGGCGGCCCATCTTGGTGGCGACGAAGGTGCCGGTGTCCGGGTGCTCGCGCAGCCAGCGGCCGATCAGCCGCTCGCTGCGCCCGTCCCCGTAGACGTCGGCGGTGTCGAAGAAGGTGACGCCCGCCTCGGCGGCGGCGTCCAGGACGGCGAGGGCGTCGGTCTCCCGCACCTCGCCCCAGTCCCCTCCGAGCTGCCATGTTCCCAGTCCGACGACGGACACCGCGCGGCCCGTCCTGCCCAGTACTCGCTGTTCCATGGCTCGATCATAAGTTCGGCCGGAGGGGGAGAATCCACGGTGCGGTCGCCGGGACCACCCGGGAGATTGCCGGATGGGCGGCCGGGTAGCCGCAGGTTTCACGGAAGAGGCCGACGACCTGCAAAGGACCGCGCATGAGCCCGGTGAAGAACATCTTCGTCATCGGAATGGACGAGTCGAACCTGGACACGTTGCGGGCCGTCCCGCATGCCGGGGAGTACCGGTTCCACCCGCTGCTGACGATCGAGGAACTCCAGATCGGCGACATCCCGATCGCGGACCTCATCGACAAGGCGCAGCGCGAGCTGGACGCCTTCGACGGCAGTGTCGACGCCGTCGTCGGGTACTGGGACTTCCCGGTGAGCACGCTGGTGCCGCTCCTGGCCGAGCGCTACGGGCTGCGGAGCACCAATCTGGAATCCATCGTCAAGTGTGAGCACAAGTACTGGAGCCGGCTGGAGCAGCGGAAGGTCATTGAGGAGCACCCGAAGTTCGCCGTGCTCGACCCGTTCGCGGAGGATGTCCGTCCGCCGTCGGGGCTGGAGTTCCCGATGTGGCTGAAGCCGGTGAAGTCCTTCTCCTCCGAACTGGCCTTCGGGGTGGACAACGAGAAGGAGTTCCACGACGCGATGGCCGAGATCCGGGAGGGGATCTCGCGCGTGGGCAAGCCGTTCGAGTACATCCTGGACCAGCTCGACCTGCCGGCGGAGGTCGCGGAGGCCGGCGGGCAGGCCGTGCTGGCGGAGGAGACCCTGACGGGCGAGCAGTTCGCCTGTGAGGGGTACGTCCACAACGGCGAGGTCACCGTCTACGGCGTGCTCGACTCGGTGAACTACCCCGACAGCTCCAGCTTCCTGCGCCACCAGTACCCGAGCCAGCTGCTCCCCCGGCACGTCTGCGAGCGCATCAAGGACGTCTCCACCCGGGTGATGCGGCAGATCGGCATGGACTCCGCCACGTTCAGCATCGAGTACTTCTACGACAAGGAGACCGACCGGCTGAACCTGCTGGAGATCAACCCCCGCCACTCGCAGTCCCACGCCGAGATGTTCGAGTACGTCGACGGCGTGCCGAACCACCACTGCATGCTCAGCCTGGCCCTCGGCCGGGACCCGCGGCTCCCGGACGCCGCCGGCCCGTACGAGGTGGCCGCCAAGTGGTACCACCGGCGCTTCGAGGACGGCGTGGCGCGCCGGGTGCCGACCCGCGAGGAGGTCGAGCGGGTGGAGGCCGAGATTCCCGGCGTGAAGATCGAGATCGTGCCCCGGCAGGGTGACCGCCTCTCCGCGATGCCCGGCCAGGACAGCTACAGCTTCGAACTCGCCCACCTGTTCATCGGGGCGGACAGCGAGCGGGAACTCCGCGAGAAGTACGACCGGTGCGTGGCGGCGCTGCCCTTCGAGTTCGACGCCGCGCCTGACGGGGAGCTGCACTGAGCGATGCGAACGGTCACCAGCCTGCCCTGCGCGGTCAGGGAAGAGGAACACGTATGGATACCGGTCTCCGACGGGACGCGGCTCTCCGCCCGGATCTGGCGCCCCACCTCCTCGGACGACGAACCGGTCCCCGCGGTGCTGGAGTACATCCCGTACCGCAAGCGTGACCTGTCGTCCGTCCGGGACTCGATCCACCACCCGTACATGGCCGGTCACGGCTACGCCTGCGTGCGGGTCGACATCCGCGGCACCGGTGAGTCCGAGGGCGTGCTGCGCGACGAGTACCTGGAGGTGGAACAGAGCGACGCGGAGGACGTGCTCGCCTGGCTCGCCGCGCAGCCGTGGTGCGACGGCACCACCGGGATGATGGGCATCTCCTGGGGTGCCTTCAGCTCGCTGCAGGTGGCCGCGCGCCGTCCCCCGAGCCTCAAGGCGATCGTCATCGCCTCGTTCACCGACGACCGGTACGCCGACGACATGCACTACATGGGCGGCTGCCTGCTCTCGGACAACCTCGGCGAGGCGGGCACGATGTTCGCCTACGCCACCTGTCCCCCGGACCCCGCCCTGGTCGGCGAGCGCTGGCGGGAGATGTGGCGGGAGCGGCTGGAGAACAGCGGCCCCTGGGTGGCCGAGTGGCTGCGCCACCAGCGGCGGGACGACTACTGGCGGCACGCCTCGGTCTGCGAGGACTACGGCGCCGTCCAGGTGCCGGTCCTGGCGTCGAGCGGCTGGGCGGACGGCTACTCCAACGCCGTGACCCGGCTGCTGGGGAACCTGGACGTGCCCCGCCGCGGGCTCATCGGCCCCTGGTCGCACAAGTATCCGCACCTGGGCGAGCCGGGCCCCGCCATCGGCTACCTCCAGGAGGTCGTCCGGTGGTGGGACCACTGGCTGAAGGGCGCCGACAACGGCGCGATGGACGGCCCGATGCTGCGCACCTGGATGCAGGAGAGCGTCCCGCCCTCTACCTCCTACGAGGAGCGGCCCGGCCGCTGGGTGGGCGAGCCGGAATGGCCGTCCCCGCACATCGAGCGGGTGTCGTACCCCCTGAGCCGGCACCGCGTGGGCGAGCCGGGCGAGACACCGCCCGAGGAGGAACTGACGGTGCAGTCGCCCCTCTCCGTCGGCCAGTTCGCGGGCAAGTGGGCCTCGTACAACGCGCCGCCGGACCTCCCCTACGACCAGCGGGAGGAGGACGGCGGGTCGATGGTGTTCGACACCGGCCCGCTCACCGAACGGGTGGAGATCCTCGGCGCGCCGACGGTGGAGCTGGAGCTCTCGGTGAACCAGCCGGTGGCGATGGTCGCCGCCCGGCTGTCGGACGTGGCCCCCGACGGCCGGGCCACGCGGGTGAGTTACGGGCTGCTCAACCTCACCCGGCGGGACGGCCGCGACGCGCCGGAGCCGCTGATCCCCGGTGAGCGGTACCGGGCCGTGGTGCAGCTCAACGGCACGGCGCAGGCCTTCCCGCCCGGGCACCGGATCCGGCTCTCGCTGTCCACCTCCTACTGGCCGCTGGCCTGGCCGCCGCCGGAGCCCGTCCTGCTGACGGTGTACTCCGGCGCCTCCACGCTGACGCTGCCGGTGCGCCCGACGGCCGAGCCCGACGAGGTGACCGACCAGCCGTTCGAGGAGCCGGAAGGGACACCGCCGCTGGCCACCACCCAGCTCACCCCCGGGGAGCAGCGCTGGACCGTCTCCCGTGACCTGGTCGGCTACAACGCGACCCTGGAGATCGTCAAGGACGCCGGGGAGGTGCGCTTCGAGGACATCGGCCTCGACACCCACCGCCGCGCCTACGAGCGCTACGACTCGGTGGCGGACGACTTCCTGTCGCCACGCGGCGAGTCCGCCTGGACGATGACGTTCCGGCGGGGCGACTGGGAGGTGCGGACCGAGACCCGTACGGTGCTCCGCTGCACCGGTACGGACTTCCTGCTCCACGCCACCCTCGACGGCTACGAGGGCGGGGAGCGGGTCTTCTCCCGCACCTGGAACGAGACGCTGCCCCGCGACCACCTCTGAACCCGGGACCGGGGACACCCCCGCGGCCCGGCACGGCGCGGCGCCCGGCCGGACACCTCCCGGACGGGCGCCGCGCCATGCTGTGCCGGGCCGGGCGGCACCGGGCGGGCCGGCCGGCCCCGCCCGGTGTCAGCGGGCCGGTTCGGGGTGGCCGAACAGCACCGCGTACTCCACGGGCAGCCGGGAGAGCAGCAGGTCCCGCTCCTCGCGGCCGAGGTACCCGGCCAGCGCCGACAGCACCGCGTGGGCGGCCACCCGGGCGCCCTCCTCGTCCTGTCCGGTCAGCCCCGCCACCTGGGCGATGAACCGGCGTACCCCCCAGTCGCGGGCGGCGGCCTCGGCGTCGTTCACCGGGTCGGCCAGGGGCTCGGGCATCTGTTCGGCGAGGCGCCCGGCGGCGTCGGGCGTCAGCCGGGTGCCCAGCGCGGCCAGGACGGCGCGGGTGGCCGCGTCCGCCTCGTCGGCGGTGTAGCCGCCGCGTTCGCGCACGGCATCGAGAAAAGCTCCGTAGGACATGGCCGGCTCACTCCTCCGGGGACCGGGGCCGGACGGGATCCGGGCCCGTGGTGACCTCGTCGTACGGCGGACCCGGGTGGCCGCCGTCCCGCGCGGGACGGCGTGCGTCCCCCTCGAGGTACCTGGTGCCGCCCGCTTCAAACCGGCGCCCGCCGGTGGCTCGCGGCCCCCGGCGGGACCGCCCCGGCCGGGGCACGGCGGGTCCGTGACACGGCGGCCGCTTCACCGCGGCATCCGGTGGCGGGGCGGGTGACGGCGGCGGGACAGGACCACCCCGAGCAGCACCAGCGCGGCCAGGAACACCGCGGCGCCGACGATCAGCAGGTAGAAGAGTCCTTTCACCACCACGCCGGCGATGCCCAGACCGACCGCGACGAGGACGAGGAACAGGAACAGGGCCATGAGGGCACTTCCCTTCGGCTGTCCGGTGTGACCGCGGATCAGCGCCGGGCGAGCCGGCGCTCCCCGGGGCGGTGCCCGTACGGGCGTTCGTAATGGCTGAAGACCTCTTCCTCGCGCTCGGCGAGGAGTTCACCGTCACGCGGGATGGAGGGGGCCGCTCGGGCGAGCTTGCGGGAGACACCCACCTTCACCCGGCCCGGCCCCACGGTGGCCCCGTCCAGGGGGACGAACACGAGCCGGCGCCGGGTGGGCAGCCCGGTGAAGACGGTGGCGAAGGCCGGCTGGTCCGTGGTGGTGTCCACATAGACGGCTTCCAGCTCACCGATCTTGCGCTCGTCGGCGTCCACCACGTCATGGCCCCGCCAGTCCCTGATGTTCTCGGCCTCGAACACCGTCTGCCTCCGTCCTCCGGCCCACCGTCCGGTGCGCCCTCCTCCGTCCTACCTCGGCCGGGCCCGGCGCGCGCGGCGAGAACCCGCGAGCGGCCCAATCGGGCCCCCCGACGGAGGTACGGAAGAGGCCCGGCCGAGCTGTCCGGCGCGGGCGGCCCCGGAGGGGCGGACTCCGTTCCGCCCGCGTCCCTCTGGTGGCGGAAGGAGGTGCCCGCAGGGCCTATCCTGGGCGCGTGGCGAGCGAAGAGGTGCAGCGCCTGGCGCGGGTCCGGATGCAGGTGACGGGCGAGAGCTTCGAACAGGCTCTGGCCGCCCTGGAGGGCCGGGACCCAGGCGGCACCGGACAGGACAGCGGTCCGCCGGCGGGATCCGCGGGCGGTGCGGACGGCGCGGGTGACACCGGCGGGGCGGACGGGGCGGAGGCCGCGGGCGGCCCCGCCCGTGAGGGCGCCCGGGTCATCGGTATGGCAGGACGCCGGCGGGCGGCGGAGGAAGCCCGCGGGGTACGGCGGCGCCCCGGGGAACGGCCGCGGTAGAACCCCCGGGACGGGGCGGAACCCCATCGAGGAGGGCGTCCCCCGCCCGGCGGTGCCCGGGGCGCCGCGCGTGCCCGGGCGGAGGACAGCCGGCCGTCAGACCGGTTCGGCTTCGCGGGCCGGCCGGTCGGGGACGAGCCGGGCCCGCCCGAACAGCAGGGCGTAGCCGCCCGGCAGCCGGGCCATGAGCCGGTCCAGCTCGCCGCGGTCCATCGCGTCCGCCACCACGCTCAGCACCGAACTGGTGTCCCAGCGGGCGGTCGCCGGAGTGGCCCCCTCGGTCCGGGCGGCGATCGCGTCCACGAACGCGGCGGCCGGCAGCGGAGGTGTCGCGGGTCCCCGCGCGGTGACCAGCCGGGCCGCCTCCGGAGGCAGCCTGCGGGCCAGCAGGTCGCGCTCCTCCCGGTCCAGTTGCCCGGCGAGCGCCGGCAGGACCGTCCGGCTCACCCGCTCGGCCTCCCGGCCGGTGGGGTACTCCCCGCGTTCGCGGACCCGCTCGACGAACTCACTCCAGCGCATACGCGCGCTCCTCCTCTTCCTTTCGTCAGGACGGCGTGTCACCGGCCCGGCATGACGGTGGCCGGCGTCCGGCGGCGCCCCGGGGACACGTGGTTCCCCCCGCGGGCCGGGCACAGGGGTGCCGCGGCCGTGGTCCCGGCCGCGGCACACAGGGGTGGGTCAGGAACGGATCTGCCTGCGCCCGCCGCCGCCCACGATCTGGATCTTGCGCGGCTTGGCCTGCTCGGCGACCGGGATGCGGAGCGTCAGCACCCCGGACTCGTAGGCGGCCTCGATCCGCTCGGTGTCGAGGGTGTCCCCCAGGAAGAGCTGCCGGCTGAAGCTGCCCTGCGGCCGCTCGGAGGCGATCACCTCGGCCCCCTCGGGTGCGGGCGAACGGCGGTCGGCGCGGACGGTGAGGACGTTCCGCTCGACGTCGAGGTCGATGCTCTCCGGGTCGACGCCCGGGAGGTCGAAGTGGACGACGAACTCGTCCCCCGAGCGGTAGGCGTCCATGGGGACACCCGCGGGGCGGGTGACGCTGTCGAACACCTGCTGGGCGAACCGGTCGAGGTCGCGGAACGGGTCGGTACGCATGAGCATCACGGGTCAACTCCCTCCGTATGGCACTGGAAGCGATGCCCTGGACACTTCTTATATACACCGCACGAGGAAAGTTGCCAAGCTGCCACTCAACCCTGAGGAAAGGGCAGGTCAGGGAGCGGGGTCAGAGGGTACGGGGCCGAGCTCTCCGGCCCGGGCGGGTGTCCGGGCGGGGCCCCGGGCCGCGGCGGGCCCGCCGCCCGGACACCGCCAGGGCGGGCGCCGGGGTCCCGGCACCCGCCCCCGCGGCCGCGCACCCGCCGTCAGCCGGTGTCCTCCTCCCGCACCAGCGCTCCCTCACCACCGCTCGGTGTGCGGCCGGAAGGAGGAGGCTCCCACGTAACGGCGCATGTAACCGGTGTCGTCGCGCTGGGTGAGGCCACACCGGAGGTAGGTCTCGTGGGCGCGGGCCAGGGCGTCCGGGTCGAGTTCCACGCCGAGGCCCGGCCCGTCCGGCACCCGGACGGCACCGTCGCGGAACTCCAGCGCGCCCGGGGCTATCACGTCGCTCTCCTTCCACGGCCAGTGGGTGTCACAGGCGTAGCTCAGATGCTCGGTCGCGGCCGCCACGTGCACCATCGCGGCGAGGCTGATGCCGAGATGGCTGTTGGAGTGCATGGACAGGCCGATCCCGAAGGAGCGGCAGGCGACGGAGAGGGCCTGGGTGTCGCGGAGCCCGCCCCAGAAGTGGTGGTCGGAGAGGACCACCCCGACCGCCCGGGCGCGGACGGCGGGTTCGAGATCGGCGAAGCGGACCACGCACATGTTGGTCGCGAGCGGCATGGGTGCCCGCGCCGCGACGCGTGCCATCCCCGCCGTTCCCGGGGTGGGGTCCTCCAGGTATTCGAGGACCCCGTCCAGCGCGTGGGCCACCCGGATGGCGGTGTCCGGCGTCCAGGCCCCGTTGGGGTCGATGCGCAGCGGATGGCCGGGGAAGGCGCCGGCGAGCGCGCGGACGGCCTCGGTCTCCTGCTCCGGCGGGAGCACGCCGCCCTTCAGCTTCAGGGACCGGAAGCCGTACGTGCCGACCATCCGCCGGGCCTGCCCGACCAGGGCCTCCGGGGTGAGCACCTCGCCCCAGTCGTCGCCCGCCGCGCCGAGGTGGGCGCCGAACTTGTAGAAGAGGTAGGCGGAGAACTCGACCTCGTCCCGGACCCTCCCGCCGAGCAGGTCGTACACGGGCCGGCCGAGCAGTCTGCCCTGGGCGTCGAGGGCGGCGACCTCGAAGAGCGCGTAGACGCTCGCCAGGGTCTTGCCGACCGAGAAGCCGCCGGTGAGCCCGTGCAGATCGGTGTGGACGGTCTCACCGACCACCCGTTCCACGATCCGCCGCAGACCCGGCAGGTCGAACACGTCCCAGCCCGGGAGCTGTTCGGCGACCTTCCGGGCCTGGGCGAGGAACCCCTCGTCGCCGTAGGACTCGCCGAGCCCGGTGACGCCGTCCTCGCCGACGAGCTGGACGACGCTGCGCAGCGCGTAGGGCTCGTGCACGCCCATGGCGTTGAGCAGCGGCGGGTCGGCGAAGGCGACGGGGGTGAGCACTGCCTCGCGGATCCTCATCGGCCGGCGCCCTCCCCGCCGGGGAGGGAGGCGAGGACGGCGAGCCCGTCATCCAGGATCCGCTCCAGCCGCCGGAGCTGGTCCGCCGACGGCTCGGCCAGCGGTGGCCGGACCGGTCCCACCTTCTGGCCGCGCAGCCGGGCGGCAGCCTTGACCAGGGAGACGGCGAAGCCGGGGGTCTCGTCCCGGAGCGCTACCAGGGGCCGGTAGAACCCCCGCAGCAGGGCGTCCATGGTGGCCCCGTCCTCCTCCGCGAGGGCGCGGTGGAAGCGCTGGGCGATCTCGGGGACGCAGCCGTGCACCGCGGAGGAGTAGCGCCGGACGCCGATGGCGGCGTAGGCGCGGGCGGACATCTCCGCGGTGGGCAGCCCGTTGAAGAAGAGGAAGTCCCGCCCCCGGCCGCCGGCGGCGCGGACGGCGGTGACGATTCTGCTCATCCGTTCGATGTCCCCGTGGCCGTCCTTGAGTCCGGCCACGGAGTCCACGGAGAGCAGGGAGACCGCCGCCTCCTCGGTGAACACGCTGGTGGAGCGGTGGTAGACGATCACCGGGAGAGGGGTGTCCGCCACCGCGTACCGCACGTGGGCCACCAGGCCCTCCGGCGGTCCGGTGACGAGGTAGGGCGGCATCAGCAGGACGCCGTCGGCGCCGGCCGCCGCGGCCGCCGCGATCCCCGCCCGCGCCGCGGCGGCGCCGCCGCCGGCCCCCGCCCACACCGGGACACGCCCGCCGGTGACGTCGAGGGCGATCCGTACCAGGGTGTCCAGCTCACCGGGCGTGAGCGAACCGAACTCCCCGGTGCCGCAGCCGACGAACAGGGCTCCGGCGCCCGCCTCCACGTGGAAGGCGACGTGCTCGGCGAAGACGCCGGGGTCGAGGGCGAGGTCGTCGGTGAAGGGGGTGAACGGGAAGGCCAGCAGGCCGTCGAGTGCGCGGGCGGGCTCGGTCATCGGATCCGGGTCCTCCTCGGTCGGTGGCGGTCGGTGGGGTCGTCGGCGGTCCGCCGCGGCCGGTCGCGGCCGGGGAACGCCGTGCCGCGGCTCATACGGCCGCGACCGGGTCCTTGGCGGAGCCCCCGGTGTCCCCGGTGTCCTCGTCGGGGCGGCCCGCCGTGTCGATCAACTCGTCGGCGCGTTCGCTCGGTTCCGGGGCCAGCAGGCCGAGGCCGCAGTAGAGGGTGAGCGAGACGAGGATCGGCGAGACGACGATCACCGTCTGGGAGCTGTCGAACCCGTAGTAGACGAGGGCGTAGGTGATCAGCCCGCCGGCCCAGGAGACCAGCGCCGCGCGCGAGCCGCAGCGGCGGAACCAGGGCAACATGCCGAGCAGCAGCGGGATCGAGATGGGCCCCATGAGGGCGGCGACCCAGGAGACGACGATGGCGAGGACGCCGCCGAGGTTCTTGGCCTGGGTGGCGACGATCATGCTGAGGGTGATGAAGGAGAACGTGGCGATCCGCGCGGCCAGCAGCTTCTCGTCGGCGGAGAACTCCCGCGCCCGCCGCCACATCACGGGCAGCATGTCGCGGGTGATGACGGAGGAGATGGCATTGGCGTCGGAGGCGACCATCGCCATGGTGTGCGAGAAGAAGCCGGCGAGCACCAGGCCGACCAGGCCGGCCGGGAGCAGGGTCGTGGTCATCACGGCGTAGGAGGTGGTCGGATCCTCCAGGCCGGGCACGATGAGCGGCGCCGCGAACATCGGGATCATCAGCACGAACGGCCAGACCAGGTAGAGCCCGGCGGAGAGCACGGCGCCCCGCCGCGCGGCGTGGGCGCTGGGCGCGGCCATGTAGCGCTGCGCCAGGTTCCACATGCCGCCGTTGTACTCCAGGGTCTTCACCAGGATGTAGACCAGCAGGAAGACGGTGGTGTACTTCGAGGTCGTCGGGGAGAGGTGGCCCTCGGGGAGGTCGCCCCAGAAGGTCCACAGCGCGGAGAAGCCGCCGAGCTCCCCGAGGACGACCCAGATCATGACCAGCCCGGCGAGGCCCTGGATCAGGAACTGGCCGAAGTCGGTGAGGGCGTCCGCCCAGAGGCCGCCGGCGGTGCAGTAGAGCATGGTGACGGTGCCGGTGATGGCGATGCCGGCCACCAGCGGGACCCCGGCGAAGGAGTTGAGCAGCACGGCGACCGCGAACCACTTGGAGGCGACGTCGAACACCTTGAGCAGGCTCCCGCTCCAGGCGAGGGCCTGCTGGGTGGGGATGTTGTAGCGGAGGGCGAGGTACTCCAGCGGCGAGGCGACCCCGAGGCGGGAGGCGAGCCGGTTCCAGCGGGCGGCGAAGAGCCAGCTGCCGATGCCCACGCCGATGCCGATGGTGGCGAAGGCCCAGAAGTAGACGGTGATGCCGTCGGTGTAGGCCACCCCCGCGAAGGCGACGAACATGACGGCGCTGTAGCCGGACATGTGGTGCGAGATGCCGGCGAGCCACCAGGGCATCCGCCGGCCGGCTATGTAGAAGTCCCGGACGGTGCGGACCCTGCGGTGCGACCACCAGCCGATGCCGAGCATCACCAGGAAGTACGCGCACACCACGATCCAGTCGAGAACGTGCATCGGTGCGACCCCTCTCTTTCACATACGTGAATGGAGTCACTCAGGCGAACAGGGTTCGCGCACCTGAATGGCGTTCGCGGAAGTTAGTATGACGTGGATCACGTGTCAACGGTTCGGACAAGGAGCGCCATGCCGCGATCGACCGCCACACCGGCCGCCGGCGGCGGGACGGGCAGCGGGACCGGCCGGGAGAGCGGCGGGGCGGCCGCGGCGGCCGGGGTGAAATCGGCCCGCCGCGCCATCGGCCTGCTGGAGACCTTCGCGGCGAACGGGGCCTGGCTGACCCTCGGCGAGCTGCACGCCATGACCGGGGTGCCGCGCTCCAGCCTGCACGGGCTGCTCCGCACCCTGCACGAGGCCGGCTGGCTGGAGGCCGACGGCGCAGGGCGCCACCGGCTGGGGGTACGCGCCCTCATCTGCGGCACGGCCTACCTCGACCGCGACCCGGTCGTGCCGTACGCCACCGAGGCGCTGGAGACCGTGCGCGACAAGACGGGCTTCACCGCGCACTACGCGCGGCGGGACGGCACGCAGGTGGTGTACCTGGAGACCCGCGAGTCACGCCGTTCCGCGCATCTCGTCTCGCGGGTGGGCCGCACCCTGCCGGCCCACGCCACCGCCCTGGGCAAGGCGCTGCTGGCCGAACTCACCCCGGACGAGATCGCCGCGCTGGTGACGGCCCCCCTCCCCGCGCTCACCCCGGCCACCCTCACCACTCTGGAAGCGCTCCAGGCCGCCTGCGCCGAGGCCCGGGAGCGGGGCTACGGGCTGGAGACGGAGGAGGGCACGCCCGGGGTGCGCTGCGCCGCGGCGGTCGTCCCGTACCGGATCCCCGCCACGGACGCGATCAGCTGTTCCATGCCCACCGACCAGGTCACCGAGGGGGCGGTGGCCGAGGTCGGCGCGCTGCTCACCGAGGTGGCCGGTGACCTGGGGCGGCGGCTGCGGCGGGCGGGTATCCGCTGAGTCCCCGCCACCCGCCGCGCGACGCGGTGCGGCGCGGCGCGACCGGTGTCCGCCGGGGGCTCAGCCGATGACCGCGCCGGTGGCCTGGAGGGCGGTGGTCACCGGCTGGAAGTAGGTCGTCCCCCCCGTGGGTGCAGTCGCCGGTGCCGCCGGAGGTCAGGCCGAGCGCGTCCGTGGCGGCGAAGAGCGGCCCGCCGCTGTCCCCGGGTTCCGCGCAGACATTGGTCCGGATCATTCCGCGGACCGGGCCCTGCGGGTAGTTGACGGTGGCGTTGACGCCCGTGACGGTGCCGGAGTGCACCCCGGTCGTGGCCCCGCTGCGCCACACCTGCCGGCCCACGACCGCGGTGGCCGCCCGGGTGATCCGCTGGGTCGCCCCGCCGCCGAGCCGGACCGCGCCGGCCCCGCCGGCCCCCGTCGCGTACCGGACGAGCCCGTAGTCGACGCCCGGGAACCGGGAGAGCACCCCCACGCCGACGACCTGCCGGTAGGCACCGGCCGACCACCAGGTCGTGCCGCTGCCGCCGCAGTGCCCGGCGGTCAGGAAGTGCCGGGCACCGTTCCGGGTCACGTTGAACCCGAGCGAGCAGCGGTACCGGCTGGACTCGATGGCCTCCCCGCCCAGCAGGTACGGGGTGAGCTCACCGTCCGTCCGCCGGAGCACCGCGGCCCCGCCGGCCGCGTCGACGACCGCCCGCAGCCGGGCCAGCTCTCCCCCGCCGACGGTACGGTCGGCCGTGACGACGAGCCGGTTGCGGCGCGGGTCGGTGAACCAGGCCGTGCCGGGGACGGCCGGCAGGCGGTCCGCGACGGCGTCCAGGTCGGCGGTCGAGTACCGCACGGTCCTCGGCTCGGCGCCGGCGGCGCGCACCGTCGCGGCGGCGGTCCCGGTGAGCACGTTGACCACGAGCCGCCGCGTGCCCGGTTCGTAGTACGCGCCGGCGGCCTTCTCCCCCAGCCGGGCGTCGAGGCGGGCGGAGAGGCCGGACGCGGCGCTGCCGGAGAGCGCCGCCGGGGCGGGAGGCCGGGGGCCGGCGGCTCCGGCGGGGACGGCCACCGCGAGGGCGAGAAGCGCGGCTCCGGCCCCAGCGAGGGCGGCTCGGGCCCGGGTGCGGCGGGCGCGTCGGGCGGGCCGGGGGTCGCGGTGCGTCACGAGCTGCCTCCGGAGGCGGGACCGGGACGGGGTGCCCGGTGCCCGTGGAGCGCCGGGCACCGGTGGCCGGGTGCGCGGCGGGCGGGTGCGCCGGGCGGCGCGCGGCTCCGGGAACGGCGAGGGCCGCCCGCCACCTCGATCCTGGCCCGGCGGACCACCGGGCGCGATGCCGCGGTGGTCAAACGGGTGATCACGCGCCGCGCTCCGCCGGACGCGCCGGCCCCGGCGCCCGGTCCGCCGCGCGGGCCGTCAGGGGGACGTGCCCGGGCGGCGTCCGCCGCGCCGCCCGCCCGGGCGCTCCCGTGCGAGTCGTTCCGCCTCGGCCCGCGCCTCCTCGGCCCGGCGGCGGTTCCGTCCCGCCTCCTGCCGGGCGCGGTCCGCGGGGGCCCGGGCCGCTCGTTCGGCCCGTTCCGCGGCGGAGAGCGAACGTTTCGCCCGGCGCAGTTCCTCCGCGAGGCCGCTGACCTCCGCCCGGGCCTGCTCCAGCCGCCCCCGCGCCTCCTCCAGCGTCTGTTCGGCGGAGCTGGCCCCGTCCTCGCTGTCGGCCGCGGCCCGGGCCAGCTCCTCGGCCGCGGCGCGGGCGCCGCGGGCCCGCTCCCGGCGCTCGCGCCCGGCCCGCTCCTGGGCCCGGGCGTGCTCTCCGAGGTCGGTGACCGAGGCCCGCCGCGCCTCTCCTGCCCCGGGCGCCGCTCCTCCCCCACGGCCCTCCGCCCGCTTCCGGCCGGAACCGCCGGAACGGCGCCCGGCGTCCCGGCCTGCGGGCGCCCGCCCGGGCGCCGCCTCGCGGGACGGCGGACGCAGCTCGTGCACGGTGGCCTCCCCGTCCCCGGTGACCTCGGGGGCGACGGGCTCCGCGCCGAAGCCGGCGGGCGCGGGCAGCGCCTTGGTCAGCCGCCCGGCGGCCAGGGCGCGCGCGGCTCCGGGATCGGCGAGGGCCGCCCGCAGGGTGTCCTCCACCTCCCGGAGCACGGCGTCGGAGACGGGGCGGCCGGCGTCCGCGGTGAGCTGTCCGGCCCGCCGGGACAGCGCGGCCACCAGCTGCCGCCGCCGGCCGGCGAGCTCCCGCATCCGGCCGGCGTCCGCCGGCCGCCGGTGCAGGGCGCGCAGTTCCTCCCCGAGCCGGAGCAGCGACGTGACGCGCGACCGGTCCTCGCGGGTGAGCAGATTCACGGCCCAGGCGGCCAGGGAGGGCCGGCGCAGCGCCCGGATCGCCCCGCGCTCGCCGCGGGGCGCGGCGGCCGCCGCACGGTCCCGGGCCGCGGTGAACTCCCCCGGTGACAGCGCGTAGAGCTCCTCGGCCAGCTCGTCGACACCCATGGGGCCATGGTCTCAGGAGCACACGGATCCGGTCCCGCCGCGACGGGGAACCCGGCCGGAACATGTCTCCCCGGGTCCCCCGCGGGAGCCTCCCCCGCGGCGGGGCGGGGGCCGTCGCCGGCGGGCGGGGACGTGGTCACCGGGCCGGTGGAGGGACCGCCGGGCCCGGGCGCCGGTCAGCGCGGTGCGGGGGCGGTACCGCCGCCGGCGCCGGACCGGCCGCGGACCTCCAGGCCGGCGAGGAGTTCCGCGGTGGCCGCGGCCACCGCGTC
Organism: Streptomyces zingiberis; assembly: GCF_012034935.1. Classification (GTDB taxonomy): domain Bacteria; phylum Actinomycetota; class Actinomycetes; order Streptomycetales; family Streptomycetaceae; genus Streptomyces; species Streptomyces zingiberis. The sequence continues at coordinate 130,332 of NZ_JAATEN010000009.1, read as the reverse complement.
GACGGCCTCGTCGAACGCCGCGCGGTTGTGGGCCGCCGGGGCGCGGAAGCCGGAGATCTTGCGGACGTACTGGAGGGCGGCGGCACGGATCTCGTCCTCCCCGGCGTCCTCGGTGAACGGAGGGCGGAGCGTCTTGATGCTGCGGCACATGGGACCCAGTGTGCGGCCCACCGCGTCCCGCCGGTACGGCCACCGGGAATCCGGCCGTACCGGCGGGCTGAGGCGGGCCCGCGCCGTGCGCTCCGGGCGCGGTCCGGCGCGGTCGCCGGAGGGTCAGCCGCGCGGCACCACCTGGGACAGGACCTGCGGCAGCCGGTGCCAGTCGGAGGTGAGGACGCTGGCGTGGCGCGCGGCGAGCAGGGCCACCCGGTCGCGGGCCTCCGTCTCGGACGGGGCCGTCGCGTCGATGGCGGGGGCCACCGCGTGCGCACTGGTCATGATCAGCAGATAGTGGTTCCGGTCGTACCAGGCGGTGTCGATGGCGCCGCCGGCGTAGGCGGAGGCGTCACCGTCGAAGACGACGAACCAGGGGCGCAGCGAGGCGTCGCGGTAGCGCTCGCGCGGGTCACCGGCCTCGGCACGGTGGACGGCGGGGAAGGCGGCGGCCCGCCCCAGGGTTCCGGCGGCGGCGAGATCGCGCAGGTGGATGGCGTACTCACGGTCGGTCCAGAGGGTGTCCAGGGGATTGGACTCCTCGACGGTGCCGGGGATGAGTTCCACCAGGAACCGGCCGGCGAGCTCGTCGCGGCCGGGCCAGCCACCGGCCCGCACCGCCTCGTCCAGGGTGGCGTGCCCGGCGGCGACCTCGGCGGGGCGGAGGAGGGCGTCGCCGAGCTTCTCGCCGAGGAGCGTGTCGAGTTCTGCCGGGCCCATCCCCCGGTCGGCGCCGAAGCCGTCCTTCATCTCGATCTTGAGCAGCACGGGGCGGTGCCCCGGATGGGCGTCGTGCCAGGCGCGGATGTCGGCGAGGCAGCCGGCGAGGCTCTGGTTGCGGGGCCGGGTGCGCAGTTCGGCCGCGGTGGAGGCGTTCTCGCAGTTGTTGTCGTTGCCGACCGGATTCTCGTGGGAGACGCGCCAGCCGCGGCCCAGGGCGTTGGTCCAGACGTCGAGTTCGAGCAGGGCGGCACCGGAGTCGAGGGCGTCGGCGAAGTACTGGTGGGCCGATTTCTCGTAGGCGTTGTGCAGGCCGACGGAGGTGGTGGCCGCGTAGGAGGGGGCGGCTGCCGGGGAGGGGGCGCCTCCGGGGGCAGCGGCCGCGGCCGCCGGGAGGGACGCAAGGAGGACTGAGGTGAGAGCCGCCGTGACAGTGACGGTGACGGTGCGGATGCTGCGCATGCCGGTGACCTGCCTGTCCTGTGAGGGGTGATCAGGTACACGCCAGGCTAGGGAGATCGGCGGCGGGGCGGCAGGGGGCGTCCCGTTGGCAGGCCGGGTGTTCCCGGAGCCGTCATGGGCGGTCCGCCCGCCGCCCGCCGCGCGTTTCCCGGGCCTTCCCTGGCCTTCCCGGCACCGTCTCCTCAGGCACCCCCGCTTCCCCGGGCATCCCCGGCGCCGCCGGTGCCCTCGGCGCCTCCCGCCGCGTCTCCCGAGTCCTCGGCGCCTCCCGTGTCCCCTGCACCTCGGGTGCCGGCGGTGTCGCCGGCATCGCCGTGGTGCCGCGCCCCGGTGTCCCCGCCGCCGGCTCCACCGGCCCAGGCCAGGAGTTCCTCCGGGGTCCGCGGGAAGGACGGCCCGGTGACCCCGCCGTCGAGCAGCCCGTGCGCGCGCAGGACCCGGGCCGCCGCGTGCCCCCAGGTGGGGCCGAGCCCGGCGGCGGACAGCAGCGCGGGGTCGGCGAGCATCCCGGCGGCGGGGCCGGTGCGCGGGCCCCGCGGGGTGAGGAGCGCCGCCTCGTCGGCCCAGCGCAGCGCGAGGTCCACGTCGTGCGTGGCCATCACCACGGTGGTCCCGGTCGCCCGCAGCCGGTCCAGCACCGCCAGCAGCCGTTCACGGCCGCGCGGGTCGAGACCGGCCGTCGGCTCGTCCAGCAGGAGCACCCGGGGGCGCATCGCCACGGCCCCGGCGATGGCGGCCCGTTTCCGCTGCCCGTAGGAGAGCAGGTGGGTGGGGCGGTCGCGGAGCGCCGCGATCTCCAGCGCCGCCAGGGACTCGGCGACCCGCCGGTCCACCTCCTCCGGGGGCAGGCCGAGGTTGAGCGGGCCGAAGGAGACGTCCTGGCCGACGGAGGCGGCGAACAGCTGGTCGTCGGGGTCCTGGAGGACGAGCTGGACGGAGGTGCGCAGCCGCGTCAGCTCGGCCCGGCCGCCGCCCACGGGCCGCCCGTCGAGCCGGAGTTCCCCCGCCGAGGGGCGCAGACCGCCGCTGAGCAGCCGCAGCAGTGTGGTCTTGCCGCTGCCGTTGCGCCCGAGCAGCGCCAGGGACCGGCCGGGGTGGACGGCGAAGGTGACACCGCTGAGCACGGGCGGGCCGTCCGCGTAGGCGTACGCGGCGCGGGCGAGTTCGACCACCGGCGGGAGGCCGGTGCCGGCGGGGCCTCCGGCGGCCCGGGCGGCCGGCTCCGGATCGCGGCCGGGTGGTTCGCAGGTCACGGCAGCAGCCTTTCCAGAACGAGGGTGGCCGCGGCGAGGGCCGCGAGCAGCAGCAGGGAGCCGGCCAGGAAGGGGCGGGACACCGGGGCGCCGGAGACCAGCACCCGCAGGGTGCCGTCGTAGCCCCGGCCCGCGAGCCCCGCCTGCATCCGGGCGGCGCGGGCGAAGGCGCGCAGGAACACCGTGGCTCCCTGCCCGGCCAGGGAGCGCCAGGTGGCGGCGCGGGTGGTGTGGCCCAGCCGGGCCGCCTGCGCCTGCCGCACCCGGGCGAGGGTGTCCAGGAGCAGGAACGTGAAGCGGTAGGTCACCAGGGCCACATCGGTCACCGCGGGCGGTACCCCCACGCGGGTGAGGCGCGGCAGGACGTCCGACAGCGGTGTGGTGAACGCGAACAGCAGCAGCCCGAGGGAGGCGGCCGAGGTGCGCAGCAGCAGCCGCGCGGCCTCGGCCGGGCCACCGGGGGCCAGGCCGGGCGGCGCGCCGTCCCCGCCCAGCTGGACGAGGAGCGGCAGCGCCCCGGTGAGGCAGAAGCCGAGCGGCACCCGGTAGGCGCGCCAGAGCCGCCGCGGCTCCACCCGCGCCGGCCCGAGGAGCGCCGTCAGCGCCGCGAGGGCGACGAGCGGCGCGCCCGGCCAGGCGGGCAGGGACACGGCCAGAGCGGTCAGCCCCAGCGCGAGGACCGCCTTGTCCAGGGGGTGGCGGCGGCGCCAGCGATTGCTGTGCGCCGCCGCGTCGATCGGGAGCACCCGCTCACGCGGACCGGTGCGCGCCGGGCCCGTCCCGGCCGGATTCCCGCCCGCCGGGCGGGCCCTCCCGGCCGGTCGGGACCCCGTCGGGGGCGGGACGCCCACCGGCTCCGGCGGGGGCGGCGGCCTCGTCCGGGCCGGGGGTGCCAGGGGTGCCGGGGGTGCCGGGGGTGCTGCCCGGGCGGTCCGGGCCGCGCGTGGGGACGGCCGCGTCCGGCGGCCCCTCCTCCCAGGGGCCGTCCTCCCGTTCCCCCGGGATGTCCCCGGCCGGGTCTGCGCCGGTGCGGGCGGCCGCGGCCCGCTCCTCGCCCTGGCGCCGGCCCCGGCGCAGGCCGAGGCAGTAGGCCAGCACGCCGGCGCCGATGGCGGCCTGCAGGGCGAAGAGGCCCGACTCCACCTCGGTGGACGGGGGCTCGTAGAGCGGGGCGAACCACGGCTCGTAGCCGGGGGCCAGTTCCCCGATGGCGTCCTCGGCCTGCGCGTCGGTGCCGGTGAACGGCTCGGCCGCGTCCCCGCGGGCGCCCAGCACCAGCGGCAGGGCCGCGAGCGCCACGACGACGGCGAGCAGCAGCAGGTTGATCCGGGTGTGCCGGCTCACCGGGCCACCTCCTCCGGGGACCGTCCGTCCTTCCCGGAGGGCGCGGTGAACAGGCCGAGGCGGGCCAGCGCCGGCCGGTCGGCCTGCGTCAGCAGCCGGATCACCAGCACGGTGAGCACGCCCTCGGCGACGGCCAGCGGGAGCTGGGTCACGGCGAAGACGGAACCGAACTTGGCGAGCGCGGCGGGGAATCCGCCGGCCGGGTCGGGGAACGCCAGGGCCAGCTGGACGCTGGTGACGCAGTAGGTGACGAGGTCCGCGGTGAAGGCGGCGGTGAAGACGGCCGCGGTGAGCGGGGCGCCCAGGCGCCGCAGCAGCCGGTAGGCCCCGTACCCGGCCCAGGGCCCGGCCACCGCCATCGAGAAGACGTTGGCGCCCAGCGTGGTCAGCCCGCCGTGCGCCAGCAGCAGGGCCTGGAAGAGCAAGGTGATCGTGGACAGCACCGCCATGACCGGTGGCCGGAAGAGCACCGTCCCGAGCCCGGTACCGGTGGGGTGGGAGCAACTGCCCGTCACGGACGGGATCTTCAGCGCGGACAGGACGAAGGTGAAGGCCCCGGAGGCCCCCAGCAGCAGGGTGTTCCCGGGGTGTTCGCGGACCAGGCGGGTCAGCGACCGCGCGCCGTGGACGACGAAGGGGGCGGCTGCCGCGGTCCAGGCGGCGGCGTGCCAGGGGGGCAGAAAGCCCTCGGCTATATGCATGGGAAAGCGGACCTCTCCAGCACCTCGTGGATGGACGACACGCCCTGGCCGGTCTCCTGGCTGACGGGTCATGCCGCCCGGACTCCGCCTTCCCGGGCGCCGCGGAGCTCCGCGGCGTCCCAGTGGCTCCCCGAGGGGTGGAACCGGACTTCCCGATCACAGTGGCGAGGGCCGCACCGGCTTTTCACCGGTTTCCCGTGCACCAAGGCCCTGCGACAGTAGTGCGGGGCGCACGGCGAGGACAACCCGGCCCGGGCGGTCCGCCGGGCGCCGGGGGACACGGGGAGAGGACCGGCGGGGAGCACGGGGCGGGACGGGCACGGGCCCGGCCGCGGCGCGTGTTCCCGCCGCGGCCGGGCCCTTCCTCACATTCGGTGCGTCCGGCCGCCCGGGGCCGGCCGGGTCAGCCCTTCGCGGTGCCGGTCTCCTTCTCCGCGGGCGGCCCGTGGTGGACGTCCTTGCACCACTTCACCTTCGCCCGCACCTCGACATAGCGTCCGCTCACCCAGAACTCCCCGTGGCGCGCCAGGTACCAGATCGGGTCGCCCTCGATCAGCTGGGCACGGACCTTGCACTTGATGGGGATGTGGTCACCGCGGTCGCTCTGGCCCACCACCGAGGAGTCGGTGCTGGGGTACTGACGGTGGTTGAGGACGCTCGCCGTGACCTTCCCCACCGGCTCCTCCGGGTGGTGGGGGTCGGCCTGCACGGGCGCCGCGCCGAGGAGCGAGCCGCCGACGAGGAGGGCCGAAGCCGCCGCACCGGCCGCGAGCCCCGCGCCGCGGGACTTGAGCGAGTTGAACATGGCAACTCCTGTTCTGCGAGGAATGTGACAACCCGTCGCTTTCCGCTCGGTTCGTGGGCGAAACGGCGACGGCCCGAAGGTCCCCCGCAGGAGGGACCCCGGTCAGCGCATGGACGACGTGGTGTCACCACCCGGTGAACAGGAAGTGGTTGACGAGGAGCGCCGTCACCGCCTGAAGGAGCAGCCACCGGCGGTGGGAGCGGGCCGGCAGGAGGGCCGCCGCGGGCAGCAGCCAGAGCGTGAACGGGAGCCAGATGCGCTCCGTCTCGGCCTTGCTCATCCCGGAGAGGTCGGCCGCCAGGATCATGCAGAGCCCGGCCGTGGCGAGCAGGACCACACCGCCCGCGCCGCCCGGCCGGCCCGCCCGGTGGGCGCGGATGCCTCCCGGCAGGGCGGCGAGGGCGCGGCGCAGCCCGGCGACGGCCGCGAGCCCGGCCGTGATGACGGCGTTGGCGAGGTTCCCGAAGATCCAGTAGCCGTACGGGCGGATCCGGGCCACCCCCTGGTAGTAGCGGGTGACCAGGAGGTCGTACCCCTCGAACCACCAGAATCCGGCGGCCGTGAAGGCGGCGGTGACGGCGGCGCCCCCGGCCAGCGCGGGCAGCACCGGGCGGACCGTCCGGGCGTACAGCAGGAGGGCCACGACCGGGATCACCATCAGCACCAGCCCGTAACTGAGGTGGACGGTGACACCCAGCAGCACGCCGGCCGCCAGCGCCGTGCTCCGCGGGCGGCGGGCGCCGGGCCGGCAGGCCAGGGCGAACAGGGCGACGGACCAGGCGGCGACGGCCGCGAAGTATCCGTCCGCGGACACCCCGGCCCACACCGCGGCGGGCGCGAGCACGAGGAACGGCGCGGCCCGGCGCGCCCACCGCTCCCCCGCCACCGCACGGAGGGTGACCAGCACGGCCGCCGCGGCCGAACTGCCCGTGAGCAGCACCCACACGGCGGCCCAGGCCCCGCCGGACAGCCCGGCGAGGTCGAGGCCGACGAAGGTGTAGACGGCGCCCGGCGGATGCCCGGCCACATGGGCGGGCCAGTGGTCGGGCGCGGTGAGCAGGATGTGGTCGGTGAAGGTCCGCAGGGATCCCGCCGGGTCGGCGGCGATGCGCTCCACGGCCAGCAGGTACTCGTGCTTCTGCGTGAGGCGGCCCGCGACGCCGCGCTGCCACCCGTCGATCAGCGCCAGCGACAGCGTCCAGGCCAGCGACGCGGCCCAGGAGGCCAGGAGCAGCCGGCGCCACGGCAGCCGGCGGGCGAGCACCGGGCCGTGGACGGCGACGGCCACGGCCACGGCGGGCGCGGCGACCGTGCCCGGGCCCACGTGCGGCATCCAGTGGGCGTAGAGCGGCGGCCATTCGACGTAGAGGACGTCCACACGGCGCTGGATCAGGACGCCGGCGTAGGCCACGGCGGCCACGAACAGCGCGGCGGCGGCCGCCGTGATCAGGTCGGGGCGGGAGGTGTCCGGCCGCGCCGGCCGTGTGCCACGGCGGGTCGCGGGGCTCCTGAGGTGGGTCACCCGGTCACGCTAGGCGCCGGGCCCACCGCGCGGGCCGGACGCGCCCCGTCCGTCACCGTTCCGTCAGATCCGCGCGATCCCCTCCCGGCGGGCGCGGAACGGGACGGCGACGGCAACGGCGGCAGCAGCGGCGGCGATGTCAGCCTTTCGTCATGTGCCGGAGCGGGGCCGGCGGCCCGTCGCCCGCTTACGTTCGTCCCACGCGGGGCGACCGGCCCCGCCGGACACCCCGGAGGCCACCATGGACGACAGCGAGCGGCCCGCGCGGCCGGCGGACGGGCCGCGGGCGGAGGACGGGTCCCCCGCCCCGGCGCCGCGCGCGCGGCCCCCGGCGCTCCGGGGTCCCTTCCGGCCGGGGTTCTGGCGCAGCCCGCTGCGCGGGCCGTGGCTGACGTCCGTGCTGGGCGCCGTCCTGCTGCCGGGGATCGTGGTGCTGTTCCTGACCGGCCTGCTGTCGTACGCGGCGTACAACCCCGGGCTGCCGGGCAACGACACCACGCCGGACAAGGGGCTGCTCGGGGTCTGGCTCTTCCCCTGGCCCACGGAGCCGTACTGGCTCTACCGGTTCACCCAGGGGGTCCATGTGACGCTGGGCGTGGCGCTGGTGCCGGTGCTGCTGGCGAAGGTGTGGTCGGTCGCGCCGCGGCTGTTCACCTGGCCGCCGGCGCGCTCGCTCACCCACGCCCTGGACCGGGTGTCGCTGCTGTTCCTCGTCGGCGGCGGGCTGTTCGTCTTCGCCACCGGGATCCTCAACATCCAGCTGGAGTACCTCTTCCCCGGTTCCTTCTACCGGCTGCACTTCTACGGCGCCTGGGTCTTCATGGCGGCCTTCACCGTGCACGCCGCGGTCCGGCTGCCGCGCGTGGTGCGGGTGCTGCGCGGGCGGCCGGCCCGGACGGCCGAGGAGGACGCCTCCCTCACCGCGCTCGCCGCACCGGACCCGGAGCCCGCGACGCTCTCCCGGCGGGGGGCGCTGGCGGTGGTGGGCGGAGGCTCACTGCTGCTGGCCGCCACCACGGCCGGGCAGAGCGCCGGCGGGCCGCTGCGCGCCACGGCCGTCCTGGCCCCGCGCGGCCGGGAGCCGGGCACGGGGCCGAACGGCTTCCAGATCAACAAGACGGCGGCCGCCGCCGGCATCAGCGCCGCCGACACCGGCCCGGACTGGCGGCTCACGGTGCGCGGCGGGACGCGCGACCTGGTGCTGTCCCGGGCGGAGCTGCTCGCGCTGCCGCAGCGGGAGGCCGAACTGCCGATCGCCTGTGTGGAGGGCTGGTCGACGCCCGATCTGCGCTGGAGCGGGGTCCGGCTGGCGGATCTCGCCGCGCTCGCCGGCGCGGTGGACGACGGCGGGGGACCGGCCGGCGCCCCCGGGGTCTTCGTGGAGTCCGCACAGCGCGGCGGCGCCTTCCGGTCCGCCTCCCTGAGCGCGGGCCAGGTGCGGGACCCGCGCGCGCTGCTCGCCCTGCGGGTGGGCGGCGCCGGCCTGTCGGCCGACCACGGCTATCCGGCGCGGATCATCGTTCCCGCGAATCCGGGGGTGCACAACACCAAGTGGGTGACCCGGCTGACGTTCGGCGGCGGACGGTGACGCGGCGTTCCCCCCTGCCCGGGGGGCGCCGGGAGAACCGGGCGCCGCGAGGACCGCGGGGGTTCCGCGTCCGTGACGGTGAACCACCGTGGACGCTGCCCCTGCTGCTGGGGTCCTTCGCGCTGACGGCGTACGCCGGGGTGCGGCTGCTGGACCGGGACGCGGCGGGGGTCGTGCTGTGGCTCGTCGGGGCCGCGGTCCTGCACGACCTGGTGCTGCTGCCGCTGTACGCGGCGGCGGACCGTGCGCTGAGGACCCTGGCCGGACGGCGCCGGCCACGGCGCCCGGGTCCGGAGGCGGGTCCGGAGGCGGGTCCGGGCCCGGCGGGGCACCGCGCGGACCCGGCCGGCGGGGCCGGGGCGGAGCCCCGCACGGCCGGGGGCCGGGTCAACCACATCCGGGTGCCGGCGCTGTTCTCCGGGCTGCTGCTGCTCGTGTGGTGGCCGCTGATCACCGGCCCGCCGGACTGCTACACGGCGGCGACCGGGCTGGACGGTGAGGGGTTCGGCCGGCGCTGGCTGCTCGTCACCGCGGCCCTGTTCGCCGTCTCCGCCGGCTGGGCCCTGGTCTCGGCGGTCCGGGGCCGGGCGGCGGGGCCGGGCCGGCGGGACGCGGCGGGGCGGCGGACCCGCGTGACCTGAGCGCGGGACGGCGGGACGGGACAGCGGGGTGGGGCGGCGCGCGCGAGGCGCCGCCCCACCCTCGCGCACGGGCCGGAAGCGGCGGGCGGCGGGGACGGATCGCGTCGCGTGGCGCGGCGCGCCTCCTCAGGGGCACGGGTGGACGGGAACGGCGTTGCCCCGGGACCGTCCCGGGGCCGACCCGGGGCCGACCGCCACCCGGTGGGCGCGCGGCCCGGCGCGACGGCCGCTCAGGCAGGGCGCAGGGCCGTGAAACGCCGCCGGCCCGCGGACCACTCCTCGGTCACGCGCCACCCCTCCGCCGCCGCCCGGCGGGCCAGGGCGCGCGGTCCGAGCCAGGCCCAGGGGAAGACGGCCCCGCTGGAACCGCGCCCGTCGTCGAGACGGACGCGGGCGCACTCGTCCAGATCCGCGTGGGCGGTCTCGGCGATCAGCAGCCCGCCGGGGGTGACGAGTTGCGCCACCCGCCGCAGCAGCGCCGACGGGTCGCCGCCGATGCCGATGTTGCCGTCGATCAGCAGGGCGGTGTCCCAGCGGCCGTCGCCGGGCAGCCGGTCGAAGACCGAGCGGCGCAGCGCCGTGCCCCCGGCACGCACGGTCCGGGCGACGGCCGCCGGGCTCAGGTCGATGCCGAGACCGGGCACGCCCCGCTCGGCGAGGGCCGTGACGAGCCGGCCGGGGCCGCAGCCGATGTCCAGCACGGCGCCCTCACAACGCCGCACCACCGTCAGGTCGGCGGCGTCCGCCCGCGCGCACCAGCGCCTCACCTCCAGTTCCACCGCGGTCCCGTCGTCACGCCGCAGGTACAGCGGCCCGCCGCCGGAGCGGAGGGCGGCGTCGTAGGGGGCGGCGTGCCAGGCGTCCGTCCGCGGGCGGGGCGCGGGCAGGGGGGCGCTCACCGGGTGGCCGCCGGCCGGCACGCGTCGAGGGCGCGGGCGAAGTGCCCGCCCGGAGCGGCGGCCGCGACGGCCTCCGCGTCCGCGGGGGTGTCCACGTCACACAGCGGGGGCAGATCCCGGACGCGCAGGCCGGCGCCGGTCAGCCGGCGGCGCTGCGCGGCGCCGGTGTCCGGCCGGGACATCGGCACCCCGAGCAGCAGACCGGGGTCGGGCCGGGCCAGGCCGAGCGCCCAGAAGCCGCCGTCCTCGGCGGGTCCGAACCAGGCGTCGCCGTCCCCCCACTCCCCGGAGGTGAGCGCCGGCGCGAGGTGGGAGGGCGTGAGCTGCGGGGTGTCCATGCCGATGAGCAGGGCCGGCCCGCCGTCCAGCGCGAAGGCCGCGGCCAGCCGCTCGTCGAGCCCGCCGCCGCACTGCTCGGCCACCTCGATGCCGGGGGCAGCCACGGGCCGGGGGCGCCGTCCAGGACGAGGAGGCGCCGGCGCGCGGGCAGGGCCAGCACGGTCTCCAGGGTGTCGCGGAGCGCGGCGGCCGCCAGCGCCGCGGCTTCCCTCGGCGTGTATCGCGGGGTCAGCCGTGTCTTCACCCGTCCCGGGACCGGCTCCTTGGCGAGGACGAGCAGGGCGGCCGGACCGCTCGGCGGCGCGCTGGGCGGGTTCACCGGCCCGTCCTTCCCGTGGGCGCGGAGGCCCCGGGGGCCCGGTCCGGCGCGCGCAGGACGGCCCGCATGTCGCGGACCGCGCGGAGGGTGCCCAGCCAGGTGCCGGTGACCTTGGAGGAGCCGGTGCGGGGGCGGTAGGGGACGTCCGTCTCGCGGATCCGCCAGCCGGCCGCGGCGGCCCGGACCACCATCTCCAGCGGATAGCCGCTGCGCCGGTCGGTGAGGCCCAGGCCGAGCAGCGCCTCGCGGGGCGCCGCCCGCATGGGGCCGAGGTCGCGCAGCGCGGCGCCGGTGCGGCGGCGGACGCTGCGCGCCAGGACGCGGTTGCCCACGCGGGCGTGGAGCGGCCAGGCACCGCGGGAGGTGGGCCGGCGGCGGCCGAGCGCCAGGTCCGCCCGCCCCTCCCGCACCTGCCGGACGAGTCCGGGCAGCAGACCGGGGTCGAGGGAGGCGTCGCAGTCGCAGAAGCAGACGATGTCGGCGTCCGCGGCGAGGAGGCCCGCGTGGCAGGCGGCGCCGAAGCCGCGGCGGGATTCGGTCACCACGGTGGCCCCGAGGTCGCGGGCGATCTCCGCCGAGCCGTCGGTGGAACCGTTGTCGACGACGACGGCGCGCCAGCCGGGCGGGACTCGCTCCAGCACCCAGGGCAGCGCCTCCGCCTCGTCGAGGCAGGGCAGCACGAGATCGACGGGGGCGGCGGATCCGGCCGCGCCGGCGGCGCCGGTGACGGGGTCCGGCCGGCTCGTTCCAGCGGGTGTCATTGAGGTCACGGGCACCACCCTACGAAGACAAAAGCCTCATAACGGTGGTGAACTCCTTACAGAACACGGACGTCGCCCGGGGGCGGGCCCGTGGCCGCTCCGGGCTCCGGCCGCCGGTGCCACTCTGGGGCGATGCAGCAGACACCGCCGGGAACCCGGGTACTCGTGGTGGACGACGACCCCACCGTCGCCGAGGTCGTCACCGGATATCTGGAGCGCGACGGCCATGTCGTCGACCGGGCCGCCGACGGCCCGTCGGCACTGGCCCGGGCGGACGCCCGGCGGCCGGATCTCGTCCTGCTGGATCTGATGCTCCCCGGCATGGACGGCCTCACGGTCTGCCGCGGGCTGCGGGAGCGGGGCCCGATCCCCGTGATCATGCTGACGGCGCGCGGCGACGAGGACGACCGGATCCTCGGCCTGGAGGTCGGCGCGGACGACTACGTGACCAAGCCGTTCAGCCCCCGGGAACTGACGCTGCGGGTGCGCTCGGTGCTCCGCCGGGGCCGCTCCCCGGGCCGGGAGGGAGAAGCCGGGGCGCCGGGCGGCACGATCGCCTGCCCGGGGATCGAACTGGACCCCGCCGCCCGGCGCGTCGTGCGCCATGGCCGCGAGGTGCCGCTCACCGTCCGCGAGTTCGACCTGCTCGCCTTCCTCATGCGCCATCCCGGCCAGGCGTTCGGCCGCGAGGAGCTGACCCGGCGGGTCTGGGGCTGGGAGTTCGGCGACCTGTCGACCGTGACGGTTCACGTCCGCCGCCTGCGCCGCAAGGTCGAGACCGACCCCGGGGCGCCCGCCCTGATCACCACCGTCTGGGGCGTCGGTTACCGCTTCGACCCCCCGCCCGCGCCGGACACCCCGCCCGCGCGGGGGAACCGGCCGTGACGGGTTCGCCCCCGTCCGTGGCCGGGTGACGGCGCGCCGGGCGGGCCGCCGGACCGAGGGCCCTCCGGCGGCGCCGCACCGGGGGTCACCCCGCCGGCGCCGGCGCCGCCGCCGTGACCGGCTCCCGCTGCGGTGCGCGCGCGAACTCCGCCATGCCCTCGGCGAACCCGACGGACGGCCGCCAGCCGAGTTCGGACATCAGCCGCCGCGAGGAGGCCGTGATGTGGCGGACGTCGCCCAGCCGGTACTCCCCCGTCACCACCGGCTCCGGCCCGTCGTGCGCGCGGGCCAGCGCGGCCGCCGCCTCCCCGACGGTGTGCGGGGTGCCGCTGCCGGTGTTGTAGGCGCGGAAACCGCCCGCCGGCCGGCCGGCCAGCGCCGCGAGAGCCGCGGCGTTGGCCGAGGCGACGTCCCGGACGTGGACGAAGTCCCGCCGCTGGCCGCCGTCCTCGAAGACCCGCGGCGCCTCGCCGCGGGCCAGCGCCGAGCGGAAGAGGGAGGCGACCCCCGCGTACGGGGTGTCGCGCGGCATCCCCGGCCCGTAGACGTTGTGGTAGCGCAGCGAGACGGCACGGCCGCCGGTGGCCCGGGCCCAGGCCGCGGCGAGGTGTTCCTGCGCCAGTTTGGTGGCGGCGTAGACGTTGCGCGGGTCGGCCGGGGCGTCCTCGGTGACCTCGCCGGGGGCGAGCGGCAGGTCACAGACGGGGCAGCGGCACTCGAAGCGCCCGGCGTCGAGGGCGCCCCGCTCCCGGGGACCGGGGCGCACCGTGCCGTGGCGGGGGCAGTCGTAGCGGCCCTCTCCGTAGACCACCATCGAGCCGGCCAGCAACAGCGAGCGCACCCCGGCCTCGGCCATGGCGGCCAGCAGGACCGCGGTGCCCAGGTCGTTGCAGCCGACGTACTCCGCGGCGTCCGCGAAGTCCTTGCCCAGCCCGACCATCGCGGCCTGGTGACAGACGGCCGAGACCCCCCGCAGCGCCTGGGCCACGGCGTCCTTGTCCCGGACGTCGGCCCGGATCAGCCCGTCCCCGGGGTCCGGCGGCCGGGAGGCGTGGGCCCGCGGATGCAGCAGGTCGAGGACGACGGGCTCATGCCCCTGTGCGGCGAGGGCGGTGACGACATGTGAGCCGATGAACCCGGCTCCTCCGGTGACGAGTACGCGCATGGCGGCGACGCTAGGCGACGGGGAGGCCCGGCGGGCGGGGCGGCGCGGGGGTGGTCACCGGTTCGTAAGAACCCCGCGGGCGGGCCGGGCGCCCGGGCGGAACGCACAGAGGCCCGTCCGGTGCGACGGGGGATGCACACCGGACGGGCTCATGACTGTTCTACCGCATCGGGGCCGTCTTATGCTCCACAAAGGCGTTCGGTTTTCCGCCAATGGTGGCGCCGGCCGCCGTCGCCTCTCCCCGGCCGGCACGAAAGGGCACCGCGGCTCTCCTCACCGGGGCCCGGAGCGCCCCTTCGCCGGCGACCGCCCGGGCATCCCGCCGGCGCCCCTGCGGACCACGCCGCCGGCCCGGCGGAACCGGACACCCCCGATCGGCTGACGCCGGGCCGTGACCGCCCGGAAGGCCCCGGGCGCGTGGCTAGGGTGGGCCTCCCCCGTCGCCGACCTGCGAGGTCTGTGTGGAGAGCGTGAGCGCGGACGACCTGGCCGAACCCCCACCCCCGCGTGCCCAGGACGGGCCCCCCGCCGCGCGGCCGGCCGGCCGTCTCCCGCGGGGACGGTTCCCGGCGCTGCGGGACGGCGCCGGCGGAGCCGGGGCCTCCGCCGGGACCGGCCCACGGACGGGGCTGCTCGCCGGCTGCGCGGCCGCCGCCGTCCTGCTGGTCGCGGGGTCACCGTGGGCGGCACATCCGGCGGTACAGGCCTGGCGCACGGTCACCGTCGCCGTCACCGTCCAGGCGCTGCCCTTCCTGCTGCTGGGGACCGCGCTGTCCGGTGCGATCAACGCCTTCGTCCCGGAGCGGTGGTTCACCCGGGCGCTGCCCCGCCGGCCGGTGCTGGCCGTACCGGTGGCCGGGGCGGCCGGAATGGTGCTGCCCGGCTGCGAGTGCGCCTCCGTGCCGGTGGCCGGAAGTCTCATCCGGCGGGGTGTGGCGCCCGCGGCGGCGCTGACCTTCCTGCTCTCGGCGCCGGCCGTCAACCCGGTCGTACTGACGGCCACGGCCGTGGCCTTTCCCGGCTCCCCCGAGATGGTGGCCGCCCGCCTGCTGGCCTCGCTGATGGCCGCGGTGGTGATGGGCTGGCTGTGGCTGCGGCTGGGCCGGGAGGAGTGGATCCGGCTGCCCGCGCGGCGGGGGCACCGGCCGGGACACGGCCGCTGGGAGGAGTTCCGCCTCGGTTTCCAGCACGACTTCCTGCACGCGGGCGGTTTTCTGGTGGTGGGCGCGGCGGCCGCGGCCACCGTCAATGTGGCGGTGCCGCGCTCGGTGCTGGAGGCGTTCGCCGGCTCCCCGTGGCTCTCCGTGCTCTTCCTGGCCGCCCTGGCGGTCGTGCTGGCGGTCTGTTCCGAGGCCGACGCCTTCGTCGCGGCCTCGCTGACCGGCTTCTCGCCCACCGCGCGGCTGGTGTTCATGGTCGTGGGGCCGATGGTGGACCTGAAGCTGATCGCGCTGCAGACGGGCACCTTCGGGCGGGCCTTCGCCGTGCGCTTCTCCGCCGCCACCGCGGTGGTGGCCGTCGTGGCCGGCGTGGTGACGGGATGGTGGCTGCTGTGAGACGGAACGTCCAGGTGCTGCTGCTGGTCCTGACCGGGGCGGGGCTGCTGCACGCCGCCCTGCTCACGGACGTCTGCCTGCGGTTCGTGAAGGAGGGGCTGCGCCCGGCGCTCGTGGCGTCCGGCGCGCTGCTGGTGCTGCTGGGCCTGGTCGCCGCGGCCCGGGACGGCTTCCCCACCGCCCGGCGGGACCGCGCGGACCGGCGAAGTTCCGCTCCCGGCGCGCACGGGCACGGGCGCGCGCCCGGGGTGGCCTGGCTGCTCTTCTTCCCCGCGCTCAGCCTGCTGTTCTTCACCCCGCCCGCGCTGGGCGCGTACACGGCGGCGCGGGAGGCCCCGCCGCCGGCCACCGAAGCGGCACGCGCCTTCCCGCCGCTGCCAGGGGGGTCGCCGCTGCCGATGACGCTGTCGGAGTTCCGGCTGCGGGCCGGGCAGGACCGCGCGCGGAGCCTGGAGGGCCGTACGGTGCGGCTGCTGGGGTTCGTCACCCCGGCGGGGGACGGTGGCTGGTACCTGTCGCGGCTGGTCGTCAGCTGCTGTGCCGCGGACTCCCGCGCGGTGAAGATCCGGGTGTACGGGGCGCCCGCGCCGCCCGCGGACACCTGGGTGACGGTCACCGGCCGGCTCCGCCCCGGTCCCGTCCCGGCCGCCGAGGCGGCCCTGGACGCGGAGCGGGTCCGCGTGGCGCCGGAACCGGCCGATCCCTACCGGGACGCCGCCCCGCCGGCCGGTGACTGACGGCGGCGGTCCCGCCGGGCGGACGGGCGGACGGGCGGACATGGTGAGGCCCCGCGCACGGGGGAGAACGCGGGGCCTCACTCATCAGAACGGGGCGGGCGGGCAAAAGGTTCCGGGGCGCCGCGAAATTCCCGGAATCTCCTGACCGCTCCTGGCGGCGACCGCCGGAACGGGCGCGGTCAGGAGTGCGCGAAACCGGCGCCGCGGCCCGGCCGTACCGCGGGCGGCCCCGCCGTCCGGGGTCCGCCGGGGCGCCCGCGCCGGGTGGGACGGGTTGTCCTACCCGGCCCGTATCCTGGAGGACATGTCCCACTCCCGACCCCCTGTTCCCGTTCGCCCCGAGGCCGGCCGCGCCGGTCACGCGGCCGATCACGCCAACGCGGCGATCCGGGCCTTCGTGGCCGGCCGCACCTCCTGGTCCGCGGCCGACCTCGCGGAACTCGACCGGCTGCGTACGCGGTGGCGCCTGGCGCTCCGCCACGAGATCACCGAGGCGGCCTGACCGCGGCCGTGACGCCCTGTCACGCCGGCCCGGTCCACGGCCCCGTCAGCGGCCCCGTCAGCGGATCGGCATGCCCGACAGGGTGCGGGCGATGACGAGGCGCTGGATCTCGCTCGTCCCTTCGAAGATCGTGTAGATGGCGGCGTCCCGGTGCATCCGCTCCACCGGGTACTCCCGGGTGTAGCCGTTGCCGCCGAGGATCTGCATGGCCTGCGCCGTCACGGTCTTGGCGACCTCGCCGGCGTAGAGCTTGGACATCGATCCCTCGGCGGCGGTGAAGGGCTTCCCCGCGGAGGCCATCCACGACGCCCGCCACACCAGCAGCCGTGCCGCGTCGATCTGGGTGCGCATGTCGGCGAGCTGGAAGGCCACCCCCTGGTTGTCGATGATCGGGCGGCCGAACTGCACCCGGTTCCGCGCGTAGTCCAGGGCCACCTCGTAGGCCGCACGCGCGATACCGACCGCCTGGGCACCGACCGCAGGCCGGGAGGCCTCGAAGGTGGCCATGGCGGCGTTCTTCACCCGCTCGCCGCTCCGGGCCCGCTCCCGGGCGCGGGCGAGCCGCTCGTCGAGTTTCTCCTTGCCGCCCAGCAGGCAGCCGCCCGGCACCCGGACGTCGTCGAGGACGACCTCGGCGGTGTGGGAGGCGCGGATGCCGTGCTTCTTGAACTTCTGGCCCTGGCTCAGCCCGTTGGTGCCGGGCGGGACGATGAAGGAGGCGTGCCCCTTGGAACCCAGCTCCGGGTCGACCACGGCCACCACGACGTGGACGTTGGCGATGCCGCCGTTGGTGGCCCAGGTCTTGGTGCCGTTGAGCACCCATTCGTCCGTGGCCTGGTCGTAGACCGCCCGGGTGCGCATCGCGGAGACGTCCGAGCCGGCGTCCGGCTCGGAGGAGCAGAAGGCCCCGAGCTTCACGTCGTCGGCGTCCCCGTACATCTGGGGGATCCAGGTGCCGACCTGCTCCTCGGTGCCGTTGGCGAGGACCCCCACGGCGGCGAGGGCGGTGCCGACGATGGACAGGCCGATGCCGGCGTCACCCCAGAACAGCTCCTCCATCGTCATGGCGATGCCGAGGCCCGTGGGGTCGAAGTACTGCTGGGCGTAGAAGTCCAGCGAGTAGAGGCCGATCTTGGCGGCCTCCTGGATGACGGGCCACGGGGTCTCCTCGCGTTCGTCCCACTCGGCCGCGGCGGGCCGCATGACGTCCGCCGCGAACCCGTGGATCCACTCCCGGACGGCCTTCTGCTCGTCGTCGAGATCGAGCGCGAACTCTGCCATGTCCCCTCCACCTGCTTGTTACTTACGGTAACTCTACCCTGTTACCGACGAGTAGGGCATGTCAACCCCCTCCGCCGTCCCGGTTCCCGCGCAGGCGAAGTGTTACGTTGCGCGGGAATCGCGCAGAAAGCACGGGGTGGGAGAGGTGTCATGGAGACCAGTCAGCGGGAAGACCAGCAGCGAGCGGCCCTGCGCCGCCGCAAGGAACTGCTGGAGGCCGCCGACCGGGTGGTGCTGCGGGACGGCCCCGGCGCGTCGATGAACGCGATCGCCGCCGAGGCGGGCATCACCAAGCCCATCCTCTACCGGCACTTCGGCGACAAGAGCGGTCTCTACCGGGCCCTGGCGGTCCGCCACACCGACGCCCTGCTCGCCGGTCTGCGCGCCGCCCTGGACGCGCCGGCCGCGGACCGCAAGGAACGCGTCGCCCGGACCCTCGACACCTATCTGGCGGCCATCGAGGCCAGACCCCAGGTCTACCGCTTCCTGATGCATCCGGGCGAGGAGCCCGGCACCGCCGAGCAGGGTTTCGACACCGGGCGGCACACCGCCCCGCTGCTGCGCCGCATGGGCGAGGAGCTCGCGCAGGTCATCGCCGAGCGGCTGGTGCTCGGCGCCGACGGCGAGGAGCGGGCCCGGGTCTGGGGGCACGGCATCGTCGGCATGATGCACGCCGCCGGGGACTGGTGGCTGGGCGACCGGCCGCTGTCCCGTGAGGCGCTCGTCCGCCATCTGGCCGAGCTGCTGTGGGGCGCCCTGGCCGAGGCGGACGACCGGGTGGGGGCCCCGGGGTTCTGACCGCCGGACGGCCGCTCCGCCGGCCGCCGGAGCGCGGGCGCGGTTCCGCTCAGCCGCCCGCGCCCGAGGGCTCCGGTGCCCGGCCGGCCGGGTCCCCGTCCGGGCTCCGGCTCTCCCGGAACCACGCGGACCGGCGGACGGCCCGCAGCGCGCGCCGGTGGCGCAGCCCCGACAGCCGGTCGAGGTAGAGCCCGCCCTCCAGATGGTCCGTCTCGTGCTGGAGACACCGGGCGAAGAACCCGTCGCCGGCCACCCGCACCGGCGCGCCCGTGACGTCCGTGCCCGCCACCACGGCGTGGTCCCACCGGCGCGTGCCGGCCTCCACGCCCGGTACGGAGAGACAGCCCTCCGGGCCGGTCACCGTCACCCCGCCGGCCTCCACCAGACGGGGGTTGACCACATGACCGAGGTGGCGGCGGTCCTCGTCGTCCGGGCAGTCGTAGACGAACACCCGCAGCGGGACACCGATCTGATTCGCCGCGAGCCCCACCCCCCGCGCGGCGTACATCGAGGCGAAGAGATCCTCCACCAGCCGCGCCAGGTCCGGGCCGAACTCCGTGACGGGGGCGCAGGGCGCGCGCAGCACCGGATCGCCCAGCAGCCGCAAGGGCCGCACCGAGCCCGAACTGCCGGGTATCGCAGCGTGTCGCATGCGCCTCAGCCTACGTCGCGCGCCGTCCCGGGCGGCGACCGGCCGGGTGGCAGGTTCAAGGGCCCGCCCGGACCTCGATAGGCTGAGCGGCGACCGTGGCCTCCCGGCGGGTGCGTGGCGCGGAGGGAGGCGTTCCACCCGGCGGGCCGGGGGTGGGGTGCGGCGCCGGATGCAAGGAGGAGCAAGGACGATGGCAGGCAATTCGGAGCCGCTGTCGCCGCGGGCCAAACTCGCCGTGACGGCGGGCAGGGCCGCGGCGGCGGCGTCGCGGGCGGTGGGACGCGGCAGCGGTTCGGTGATCGGCGGGAAGGTCTCACTGAAGCTCGACCCCGATCTGCTGGGCAGGCTGGCGGCACACCTGGACGTCGTCCTGGTGTCGGCCACCAACGGCAAGACCACCACCACGCGCCTGATCGCCGAGGCGCTGCGCGCCGGCGGCCCCGTGGTCTCCAACGCGCTGGGGGCCAACATGCCCGCCGGCATCACCTCGGCCCTGGCCGGGGGCTCGGACGCGAGGTTCGGCGTCATAGAGGTGGACGAGAAGTACCTCGCGGGTGTCGCCAAGGACGTCACCCCGAAGGCGATCGCCCTGCTCAACCTCTCGCGTGACCAGCTCGACCGGGCCGCCGAGACGCGGATGCTGGCCGAGAAGTGGCGTGAGGGGCTCGCCGGGAACAAGGCGATGGTGATCGCCAACTGTGACGACCCGCTGATCGCCTGGGCGGCCTCCTCGTCGCCCAACGTCATCTGGGTCGCGGCCGGCCAGGCGTGGAAGGACGACGCCTGGTCCTGCCCGTCCTGCGGCGGCGTGCTGCAGCGCCCGGCCGACGACTGGTTCTGCGGCGAGTGCGGCTTCCGCCGCCCGATGCCGAGCTGGGCCCTCTCCGGCGACCACGTCGTCGACCCGCACGGCTCGGCCTGGCCGATCCACCTGCGGCTGCCGGGGCGCGCGAACAAGGCCAACGCCGCGACCTCCGCGGCCGTCGCCGCCCACTTCGGGGTCCCCCCGCAGGTGGCGCTGGAGCGGATGTACGAGGTGCGGGCGGTCGCCGGCCGCTATGACGTCGTCACCTTCCACGAGCGTGAGCTGCGGCTGCTGCTGGCGAAGAACCCGGCCGGCTGGCTGGAGACGTTCTCGCTCATCGACCGCCCGCCCGCTCCGGTGGTCCTCTCCGTCAACGCCCGCGGCGCGGACGGCACCGACACCTCCTGGCTGTGGGATGTGGACTACACCCAGCTCGCCGGTCACCCGATCTTCGTCCTGGGCGACCGCAAGCTGGACCTCGCCGTGCGCCTGGAGGTCGCCGCCCTGGACTTCCGCGTCTGCGACAACCTCGACGAGGCGGTGCGGGCCGCGCCGCCCGGCCGTATCGAGGTGATCGCCAACTACACGGCGTTCCAGGACCTGCGCCGCCGCGTGGGCAACTGACCGGCCCCACCCCTCAGGAGAGCGAGCATGAGCGACAACAGCCTGCGGCTGGTCTGGATCTACCCGGACCTGCTGAGCACCTACGGCGACCAGGGCAACGCCCTGGTGGTGGAACGACGGGCCCGCCAGCGGGGCCTGGACGTCGCCCGGGTGGACGTCCGCAGCGACCAGCCGGTGCCCACCTCGGGTGACATCTACCTGATCGGCGGGGGCGAGGACCGGCCGCAGCGGCTGGCGGCCGAGCGGCTGCGCCGGGACGGCGGCCTGAACCGGGCGGTCTCCAACGGCGCGATCGTCTTCTCGGTCTGCGCCGGCTACCAGATCCTGGGCCACGAGTTCATCAACGACCTCGGCGAGAAGGAGCCGGGGCTGGGGTTGCTGGACGTGGTGTCCACCCGGGGCGAGGCAGCCCGGTGCGTCGGTGACGTCCTGGCGGACATCGACGCGCCGCTGCGCCTCCCGCCGCTGACGGGATTCGAGAACCATCAGGGCGTCACCCATCTCGGGCCCACCGCCCGCCCGCTGGCCCGGGTCCGCTTCGGCAACGGCAACGGCACCGGGGACGGCACGGAGGGCGCGTACAACGACACCGTCTTCGGCACCTACATGCACGGCCCGGTGCTCGCCCGGAACCCGCTGATCGCCGATCTGCTGCTGAAGCTGGCCCTGGACGTCAACGCGCTGCCGCCGGCCGACGACCGGTGGTACGAGGCGCTGCGGGAGGAGCGGATCGCCGCGGCGACCCAGCCCGCGTAAGACCTGTCCGGGGCTGGGGCCGGAGGCGGCCCGGGCCACGCGGCCCGGGTGAGCGGGGTGCGGCCGGCCGCATGGCGGAAGGGCCGGCGGCAGGGGCGCCTCCCGGCCCGGCCGGAGCTGGGGACGCGACGAGCGGCGGCAGGCGAGGGCGTTCCGTGGACGGGGGCGCCGGCCGC
This sequence comes from Streptomyces zingiberis, assembly GCF_012034935.1. Taxonomy (GTDB): domain Bacteria; phylum Actinomycetota; class Actinomycetes; order Streptomycetales; family Streptomycetaceae; genus Streptomyces; species Streptomyces zingiberis. The sequence goes on along the minus strand of NZ_JAATEN010000009.1, from coordinate 108,888 downwards.
CGCGTCTCCGGCGTGATCCGCCGGACGGTCCCCGGCCCCGGAGGTCCGGCCCCCGCCGGCGCCGTCAGGTCCCCCGCGGCAGCCCGGAACGGCGGGACCCCCGGGGCCGTGACGGGAGGGCGGCGAGGCGGTGAAAGGTTGGGTCCGCTCTGCGGACACCGACCCGCCACACCGTCCCGCGCTTGTAGGGTGGCCGTGATCCAACCGGACGACGCTGTCCGGTCCTCCGGTTGAGCTGCAGAGGTTTTGACACGCGATGCGTATTGGTGTGCTCACGTCCGGCGGTGACTGCCCCGGGCTGAACGCTGTCATCCGGTCCGTCGTACACCGCGCGGTCGCCGACCACGGCGACGAGGTCATCGGCTTCCACGACGGCTGGCGCGGTCTGCTGGAGGCCGACTACCGGAAGCTCGACCTGGACGCGGTCTCCGGCATCCTCGCCCGCGGCGGCACCGTCCTCGGCTCCTCGCGGGTACAGCCCGCACATCTGGTGGACGGCGTGGAGCGGGCCCGCGGCCACCTCGCCGAGCTGGGGCTGGACGCCGTCATCCCGATCGGCGGCGAGGGAACCCTGAAGGCCGCGCGGCTGCTGTCCGACGCGGGGCTGCCCGTCGTCGGGGTGCCGAAGACCATCGACAACGACATCGCCGGCACCGATGTCACCTTCGGCTTCGACACCGCGGTGGGCGTCGCCACCGAGGCCCTGGACCGGCTGAAGACCACCGCCGAGTCCCACCAGCGGGTACTGATCGTGGAGGTCATGGGGCGGCACACCGGCTGGATCGCCCTCCACTCGGGCATGGCGGCCGGAGCGCACGCCATTGTCGTCCCCGAGCGCCCGTTCGACATCGACGAGCTGACCGCGCTGGTCGGCAAACGGTTCCAGGCGGGGAAGAAGTTCGCGATCGTGGTGGTCGCCGAAGGGGCCAAGCCGCGCGCGGGCTCCATGGAGTTCGACGCCGGGGGCAAGGACGTCTACGGGCACGAGCGGTTCGCCGGTGTCGCCCGGCAGCTCTCCGTCGAGCTGGAGCGGCGGCTCGGCAAGGAGGCCCGCCCGGTGATCCTCGGCCACGTCCAGCGCGGCGGCACCCCCACCCCGTACGACCGGGTGCTCGCCACCCGCTTCGGCTGGCACGCGGTGGAGGCCGTGCACCGCCGCGAGTTCGGGCGGATCACGGCGCTACGCGGTACCGAGATCGCCCTGATCCCCATCGCGGAGGCCGTGGACAGCCTCAAGACCGTCCCCCCGCACCGGTACGCGGAGGCCGAGACGGTGCTGTGACCCCGGGCCGGACCGGCGGGCCGGGCACCGTTCCCTCCGGTCGGCGGGCGTCCCCGGGGCCGCCCGCCGGCCGGGGGCGCGCGGGTGCGGGTCCGTGTGCGGGCCTGTCTCCGCGGGGGTGCCGGCCCCGCCCGGCGTCCGGGGGAAAGGCGCACCGCCCGTCCGGACCGCCCCCGGCCGGAGCCCCGGCCGGGGGCGGTTCTACCCTGGTGACCGCGGGGCGCGCGGATCGCAGGAAACCCCCGCGAAAGGGAGCGGACGGATGGACCACGGCGGACACGGCATGACCATGGATCTGCCGCCCTTCACCCTCGCCCGCGGCCTGGAGTTCACCGGGGGGCCGCTCTTCCTCACCGGCTGCCTGCTGGCGCTGGCCCTCTACGGCTGGGGCGTCGCGCGGCTGCGGCGGCGCGGGGACGCCTGGCCGGTGGGGCGCGTGATCGCCTGGGTGCTGGGGGTGGCGAGCATCGCGCTGGTGATGTGCACCGGACTGAACGACTACGGCATGGTCATGTTCAGCGTGCACATGGTGCAGCACATGGTGATCTCCATGGTGTCGCCCATCCTGCTGCTGCTCGGCGCGCCGGTGACGCTCGCCCTGCGGGCCCTGCCGACGGCGCCGCGCGGCCGGAAGGGCCCGCGGGAACTGCTCGTGTCGCTGGTGCACAGCCGCTACGTCCGGGTGATCTCGCACCCGGCGTTCACCATCCCGGTGTTCATCGCCAGTCTCTACGGGCTGTACTTCACGCCCCTCTTCGACCGGCTCATGGGCAGCCCGGCCGGTCACGCGGCGATGATGGCGCACTTCCTCGCGGTGGGCCTGGTCTTCTTCTGGCCGATCATGGGCGTGGACCCGGGTCCGCACCGGCCCGGGTACATCATGCGGATGATGGAGCTCTTCGCGGGCATGCCCTTCCACGCCTTCTTCGGCATCGCGCTGATGATGGGCACCGAGCCGATGGTGGGGACGTACACCACTCCCCCGGCGTCCCTGGGCATCGACGCCCTCGCCGACCAGCAGGCCGCCGGGGGGATCGCCTGGTCGTTCAGCGAGATCCCGTCGGTGATCGTGCTGGTGGCGCTGCTCTACCAGTGGTACCGCTCGGAGGAGCGGCAGGCCCGCCGCTCGGACCGGGCCGCGGACCGCGACGGGGACCGGGAGCTCGCCGCCTACAACGACTACCTCGCGTCACTCCACTCCCGCGCTCGGTAGCGGTCCGGCCCCTTCCCGGGGGACGATGGGGCCCTGGCCTCGGGTCCGCGGTGCGCGGAGCCGCCGGGAGGAGGACGGTATGCCCGGATCGGTGAAGGCGATGGTGATCGCCACGGTCGCCGCGCTGGTGATGGTGGTCGCGTACACCGCGTCGCTCGGCGGCAGCGGCTGGCTCTGGTTCGGCTGGATCGTGCTGGCGGGCGCCACCGCGGCGGCGGTGGCGGTGAGCGGGGGCCTTCCGGGGCGGGGCCGGCGAGGGTGACCGCGCGGGGGCGGCACCGGCGCGCCCCGCGGCACGGCGTTGCGGCGCCGGAGCACGCGGGCCGGGGGGCTGCGAGGGGTCTTCAACCGCTGCTCCGCACAGCCGCGTGAGTGAGCGAACGTGCGGGAACGGGCCCGCACCCCGGGGGCGGGGGTGCGGGCCCGTTCGGTTTCTCAGGCGGCCGGCGCGGGCTCCCGCGCCGTGGTCCCGGACGCCTCCAGTTCCGCCCGGTAGGCCGCCAGCCGGGCCGTGCGGCCGACCGTGAGGGCGCCGACGAGCCGGCCCTGCCGGTGGTAGGCGATCTCCAGCCGGCCGCCCGCCCGGTCGTGTTCGACGACCCGCGTCTCGTCCGCGGCGGACGGCAGACCCACCGACCGGATCCGCGCTCCGTGCAGGTCGGACCAGAAGGACGGCACCGCCGTGAACGGGGGTGGTGCCCCGGTCGCCAGCAGGGTCGCCGCCGCGGCCGCGCCCTGTTCCACGGCGTTCGTCCAGTGGCCGAGGGCCAGGCGCGCGCCGTCCGCGAGCGGTTGCGGCGCCCGGGCGACGTCCCCCGCCGCCACCACCCCGGGTACGGCCGAACCGTCGGGGCGCAGCGCTCGCAGGCTCGCGTCGCAGTGCACGCCCCCGCCGGTGGCCACCCCGGAGCCGGCCAGCCAGCCGGCCGCCGGGACGGAGCCCAGCGCCAGCAGCACCACGTCGGCGGGGAGACGCTCACCGGTGGACAGCTCGACGCCGGTGACGCGCCCGTCCGCCCCGGCGCGGAAGCCCGTCACGGTGGTCCGCGTCCGCAGGGCGATGCCCGCCTCGCGGTGCAGGTCCGCCACGTAGTCGCCGGCGACGGTGCCGGCGGCCCGTTCCAGCGGCCGGGCTCCGGCTTCCACCAGCGTGACCTCGAGCCCGCGGGACCGGGCGGCGGCCGCGACCTCGCCGCCGAGGAACCCGGCGCCCGCGATGACGAGCCGCCGGCCCGGGACCAGTTCGGCGCGGAGCGCCAGCGCGTCGTCCAGGCCACGGAGGGTGCGCACACCGCGCGGCGGCCGGCCGAGGCCGGCGGGCGCACCGCGCGCGGCCGCGCCGGTGGCGAGGACCAGGCCGTCGTAGCCGAGCCGCGTGCCGTCCATGAGGGTGACCGTCCTCGCCGCGGGGTCGAGGCGGACGGCCGGGCGGCCGAGCAGCCGGCGGGCGTCCAGGCCGCCGGGCAGCGGCAGTGCGGTGGCGGGTGGTCCGGCCGGCGCGGTGAGCACCTGTTTGGAGAGCGGCGGCCGGTCGTAGGGCGGGTGCCGCTCGGCGCCCACGATCGTCAGGGATCCCGTGTAGCCGCCGGCGCGCAGCGCCCCGGCGGCCCGCAGCCCGGCGAGGGACGCGCCCACGACCACGATCTCGCGGAGCGCCTGCCGCGCCATCACGCGTCCGGGGTGACGGTGACGGCGCGCACCGGGCAGACGGCGGCGGCCTTCCCGGCCGCTCCGAGCAGCGCGCCGGCGGGCGCGGGGTCGTGGACGAGGCGGTCGTCCTCGTCGAAGGAGAAGATCTCCGGTGCCGCGAAGACGCACTGGCCGTGGCTCTCGCAGCGGTTCATGTCCACGGTGATTCGCATGACTGGCTCCGTTGGGTCGGGTCCGGTGCCGCTGGCGCCCGGTGGCGCGCCCCGTGCTCCCGGACGTGCCGGGCGGGCGCGCCGGCGGGGGTCAGCGGACCGGCGGGTTGAAGCGGGAGTAGCGCGGCTCGCTCCAGCGCAGCGGGGACGCCGAGGGGACCTCGCGCACCGCCTCGACGGAGAACTCCACGAGCCGCTGGGCGCCCGGTGTACGCGCGATCTCCGCCGCGTCCCAGACGGTGCGCGCGGTGCCGGACAGGTGGAGGGACGCCCCCGTTGCCCAGTCGGGGACGAGGAGGCCCGCCGCGGGGTTGAGCAGCAGGTTGCCCAGGGTCAGGAACATGGCGTTCCCGGTGTAGTCCGGCCAGCGCAGCAGGGACGGGGAGAGCACCTGGACGAACCCGGGGTTGCCGCCGCGGTGCGAGGCGTCGGCGTCGCCGTCCGCGGAGGCGGTGGCGATGAAGAAGGTGTCGGCCCGGAGTACCGCCTCCTGCTGCGCCGCGTCGAGCGTTTCGCCGGTGGTGACCGCGCGGGGCTCCGGCCCGCCACCGGGTGCCCGGTGGTACTCCCGTTTCTGCAGGTACTTGGGGCAGTTGGCGACGACCTGGTCGAGATCGACGCGCAGCCCGCCGCCGGCGCGGTGGGCGCGGCCGTTGAGCCGCATCCGGCGCCGGGTGGCCGGCTCGATGGCGAGCATTCCGACGCGCAGGGACCCGGCCGCGCCCAGGGACCCGGCCAGCGGGTCCCCGGGCGGGGGCAGGGCGTCGGCCACGAGGGTGCGGGGGCCGGGGACCTGGAGGAACCCGGGCTCCCCCGTGAGCTGGGTGGCCCAGAGGCGGCCCGCCGGGTCGGCGGCGCCCACCACGATCATCGGCTGCTGCGCCAGGAACTCCCGCGCGACGGGCGGGACGGCGTCCTGGACGGCGCCGAGGGAGAACGCGGCCTGGTCGGTGAGTCCGGCTCTCCGCTGCACCGCGAGTTCGCCGCTGTGATAGGTGGCCACGAGGGCGTCCTTTCCTCAGGCCCGGGCCTCGGGCCCGGGGTGTACGGCGGCCGCGCCCGGGGGGTGCCGCGGGGCCCGGGCCGCGGTCCGCCGGGTTCGGTGCCGTGGGCGGGACGGCCGGCCGGAGGGCTCGCGGCGTGCGGCGCGGTGCGCTGCGTGCTGTGCGGCGTGGGGCGGCGCACGGGAGGCGTCGCCCGCCCTGCCGCATGCGCCCCGGGTGGTGCGGCGCGGGCCGGTCAGTCCGCCCCGCCACGGTCCTAGAAGAAGCCGCAGGTCGGGGCGGAGCCGCTGGGGGCGGTGGCGGACTCCGCGCCCGTCGGCGCGTAGACCTCCAGGCGCGTGCCGTCGGGGTCGGTGAAGAAGATGCCGCCGGAGGAGGCACCCTCGCCGTGCGGAACGACGCCCTCGTAGGCGAACTCGGCGCCGAGCGCGCGCAGCGCCTCCTCGGTGGCCCTGACCTCCTCGACGGTGTCGACCTGGAAGGAGAGGTGGTGCAGTCCCGGCCGGTCGGCGGCGAACACGCCCTGGCTCTGCTGCCAGAGCGTCACCAGCAGGCGGCCGTCCCGGCCGAGGAAGGCCCAGCGGCGGCCGTCCTCCTTGCCCTCCGCCATCACCGCGAAGTCGAAGACCTCGCGGTAGAAGGCGAGCGAGCGGTCCAGGTCCGTCACGTTCAGCCCGACGTGGCCGGTCTGCAGGTTCTTCGCCTTGCTCATGGTGATCAACTGCCTTCCCTCAGGGCCGCGACCGAGCGCGCAACCGGTGAAAATGACTTTAACGGTTAGCCGAAGAGGCCGCAACCGCTGATCTTGGAATGACCGGTTATCGTTGATGGGGTGATGCCGTCGCGCCGAAGGGACCCGCACCGTGTTCTCATCCGCTGATCCCGACCCGCGGCCGCTGACCGGTGAGCCGCTCGCGATCGACCTGCTCAACACCCGCTGGATCGACGCGGCGGGCCGGCACGACCTGCTCGCCTCCCCGGAGGGGACGGCCCTGTGGCTGAGGACGCCCCGGGTACGCGAGGCGCTCGGCGACGCGCCCGTGGTCTCCGGCCACGCCACCCGTGACCGGCTCCACCAGGCCCGCGCCGCCCTCGAGGAGGCCGTCGCCGCCCCGGAGCGGCCGACGCCCTCGGCCCTCGCGGCCGTCAACGAGGTCCTCTCCCACGGCAGGCTCCGCCAGGTCCTGCGCGCCGGGGGACCGGACACCGTCATCGAGGTGGACGACCCGGGCTGGTTCCCTGCCTGGGCCGCCGTCGCCGACTTCCTGCGGCTGGTCGCCGACCGTCCCGACCGCATCCGCGCGTGCGGCAACGACGAGTGCGTCCTGCACTTCTACGACGTCTCGAAGAACGGCACCCGCCGCTGGTGCTCCATGAGCGGCTGCGGCAACCGGGCCAAGGCCCGGCGCCACCACGCCCGCCACCGCCCGGCCTGACCCGTTCCCGCCCCGGCCTGACCCGTTCCCGCCCCCGGCCGGAGCCGGAACGGAGCGGGGAACGGAAGCGGAGCCGGAACCGAAACGGCGGCGGACGGGCCGCCCGTCCGCCGCCGCTTCCGCGGGCCCCGCGCCCGCCGCCCTCACTGCCCGGGAACGGACTCCACCCGGTACTCCGCGCTCCCCGCCGCCCGCTCCCGCAACTCGGCGCGGCGCACCTTGCCGGAGGTCGTGCGCGGCAGGACGGGGGCGAACTCCAGTACCCGCACCCACTTCTCGGGCGGCAGCTCCTCGCGCACGCGCCGCAGGACGCGCAGCGCGGTCCGCTCCCCCGCCGGATGGCCCGGCGCGGCGACCACGAAGGCCTTGGGCGCCCACAGGCCGGCCGGGTCGGGCACCGGGACGACGGCGGCGTCGGCGACCGCCGCGTCCCGCAGCAGCACCTCCTCCAGCTCACGCGGGGAGATGCGGTGGTCGAACGACTTGAACATGTCGTCGGCGCGCGCCAGATACGTCAGCGACCCGTCGGGAGAGCGGACCGCGAGATCGCCCGTGTGGTAGTGACCGTTCGCCAGCACCTTCGCGGTGCGCTCCGGGTCGCCGGCGTACCCCCGCATCAGGCCGAGGGGCGGATCGGCCAGGTCCAGGCAGATCTCGCCCGGCATCCCGTCCGGCACCTCGCGGCCCGTCTCCGGGTCGAGCAGGACCACGGTGTGACCCGGCAGGGGATGGCCCATGCTGCCGGGCACGGGGCGGCGCCCGGGCGGATTGCCGATCTGGCCGGTGGTCTCGGTCTGCCCGTAACCGTCGCGCAGGTCGATCCCCCACTCCCGGGCGACCAGGCCGATCAGCGAGGGCTCCAGCGGTTCGCCGGCCGCGACGGCCTCCCGCAGCGCGGGGGGACGGTCCCCCAGGCCGAGCGCCGCCATACCCCGCCAGACCGTCGGCGGGGCGCAGAACGTGGAGACCGACCGGGTGCGCAGCACCTCCAGGACGTCCGCGGGGCCGCTGCGGGCGGCGTCGAGGGCGACGACCGTCGCCTCGGCGTTCCACGGCACGAAGAAGGAGCTCCACGCGTGCTTCGCCCAGCCGGGGGCAGAGACGTTCAGGTGCGTGTCGCCCGGGCGGACACCGTTCCAGTACATGCCGGACAGATGGCCGATCGGATAGCTGACGTGCGTGTGCTCCACCATCTTCGGCCGGGAGGTGGTGCCCGAGGTGAAGTACCGGAACAGCGGGTCGTCCGCCCGGGTCGGGCCGTCGGGCGTGAACGCCCCGGTGTCCGTGGGGCCTTCGGGGTCCGCGGGATCCGCGGAATCCTCGTAGTCTGCCCACCCCGGTGCCGTCCCGCCCACGGCGATGCCGGTCCACCGGCGGGCGCCGCCGGCCGGGGGAGCGGCGAACCGGCCGGCCAGCCCGGCTTCCGCGACGACGTACCGGACGTCCGCCCGGTGCAGCCGGTCGGCCAGCTCCGCGGGGGTCGCCGTGGTGTAGGTCGGGACGAGGACCGCGCCCAGCCGGATGGCCGCGAGCATCGTCTCCCAGACCTCCACCCGGTTGCCGAGCATCAGCAGCAGCGGGTCGCCGCGGCGCACCCCCAGGGACCGCAGCCGGCCCGCGACCCGCTCGGAGCGCCGCGCCAGGTCGTGAAAGGTGAACACCCGGTCGGTGCCCGGGCCGCCGGGGCCGACGACGCGCAGCGCGGCGCCGTCCCGGCGGGTGACGGCCAGGACGTCGAACCAGTCGAGGGCCCAGTTGAACTCCGCCGGGCGGGGCCAGCGGAACTCCGCCACCGCCTTGGACGGATCGGTGCGGTGCAGCAGCAGGAGGTCGCGGGCGGCGCGGAACGCCTCGGTCGCGGAGGAGCCGGTCATGCCGCACCACCCGGCGCCGTGGCCACGTCCGCCCGCCCCGCGGCCCGGCCCGGGACGGACACCGGCTCCGGCACCGGTGGCGGGCCGCCCGCCGGACGCTCCAGGGGGCGCAGCGCGTCCGCCGCGATCGCGTCGGCGTCGCGGTAGAACAGCGTGGCCAGTCCCGGACGGCTGGAGCCGACCTGGGTGAACCACCGCGTGTGCTCGGTGGGGATGCCCAGGGCGTACAGGTCGGGCTGCGCGGTCCCCTCCGCGTCCACGACGTGGAACGGGGCCGGTGTCACCTCCATCCCACCGGTCACGAACCGGCGGCCGGCGGGCCCCTGGACGGCAAACGTCCGGACGATCCCCTCTGCGCGGAGCTGGCGGATGAGGGGCGAGGTGTCCCGGTGCAGGTCAGGGGTGGGGATACGGGCGTCGATCAGGGTCCGGACGTACCGCCGGGAGCCCGCCACCCGCGGTGAGTCCACCACGAACGCGCCCGCCCGCTCGTCGGCACCGAAGCGGGTGCCCGGGCCGGCCACCTCCACGAGCCCCTGGCGGATCAGTGCCCGCAGCTGCTCCACCCGGTACATCGGGGGGCCCGCCGACAGCAGTGCGTTGACCGGCAGGAAGCGGCGGTGGAAGGACTCCGTGTGCGACTCGGGGAGCAGCCCGCCGAAGTCCACCGCCTCGCGGACCATGGTGCGGATGTCCCGTAACACGTCCAGCGCGGCCTTCAGCGGGCCGTCCACCGTGCCCTGCCCGGCCGCCGCCAGATCCTCGTCCATCACCTTCAGCAACCGCGCCCGGAAGTCCTCCGGGGAGGCGAACCGCTCCTCCCCGAACGGGCGGGCCAGGGCGTCCAGGTCGAGGGGCGGCTCGTGCGCCAGGCCCGCCCGGGCGAGCAGCGCCGTCCGGTCGGTACCGGTGCGCAGCGCCCGGGCGTGCGCCTCGGCGAAGGCCGCCGCCTCACGGGCGCCGCGCGCCACCCTGACCTGGGTGACCCGGTGGACGTGCTCGACCTCCTGACGCAGCAGCGGCAGGACGTCCTCGGCGAAGTCCAGCTGGCCGCTGCCCCCGGCGGCCCGCCGGGCGGCGCGCGCCGACGCGAGCGCGTCCCGGGTGAGGAACAGGGGCCGGTGGCTGTGGGACGGCTCCTTCTGGTTGCGGCCCCGGGCGGGGATGGGGAGCCCGCTGCGCGACCCCGCCACGATGCCCGGTTCACGGCCGCTGGGGTGGTACTCCAGGGCGCCGTCCGGCCCGGCACGGAACATACCGCCGCGGCCCACGGTCAGGGAGAGCATCACGTCGTAGAAGGAGAGCCCGAGCCCGCGGACGCCCACCGCGCCGCCGGCCGGGACGGTCTCCTCGTCCAGCGGCAGGTCGGCCGCCGAGTCCCCGCACAGGTACCGGGTGCCGGGGGTGCGGCGGGCGAAGTCGAGCATCGCCCGTTCGAACTCGTCCGGTTCGTTGACGGGGTGCCCGGTGGCCAGGACGACCCGGTCGGCCTCCAGCAGATGGGGGGCGGTGTCCAGGGTGAGCAGGTGGCCGCCGCCGGCGGCGGGCCGCACCGCGGTCACCCGGCCGGTCACCGGGACGAGTTCGACGTGGCCGGGCAGGCCGCGGGTGATCGTGGCGAGAACGTCGGCGAGGTACCGCCCGTAGCGGACCCGCGGGGCGTAGTCGTCCGGGCCCAGCGGCTCCTCGCCCTGCCGGGCCCGCTCGGCGATCCACTCACCGAGGGAGGGCCCCGCGCCGGGCCGGGCGGGGCCCGTGTCCGGGTCGCCGGAGTACATGGTCACCTGGGAGACGACGGTGTTCATGGTGAACCAGTCGTCCTGGTCGGTGCGCCACACCCGGCCGGCGCCGACCTCCGTCCCGTCGATCAGGTGGACGCGTACGGGCCGGGGCGGGCCGCCACCGGACCGCCCGGCCTCCGCGGCGGTCCGGACGGCGAGCCGCTCCAGGACCGAGATGCCGCGCGGGCCGCTGCCGACGATGGCGATGACGAGAGGACGGCGATCGGATATGTGTCCGGGCACGGGAGCTTCCTTGGTGGTGTGGAGGAACGGCCGGTCGTGGGCGGGTGGGGACGGCGGGAGCGGGCGGTCGCGAGAGGGTTGACGCGGTGGTCCGGGGCGGGGCGCGGTGTCAGCCGGGCAGCGCGCGGGCCCGTCCCTCGCCCTCGCCGGCGGTCAGCGCGGCCCGGTCGAAGGCCTGCTGGGTGTGGGACAACATGCCGAGCAGATCGTCGGCGCGGAGCCGGTCGCGCCCGGCCACCGGCGAGGGCCGCAGCGGCATGGCGCCGGTGGCGTGCCACTGGAGGGAGCCCCGGGCGTCGATGTACGAACGGGAGCGCTGGGCGTTGTCGGCGTGCAGGCAGTAGGGGACGTCCAGGACACCGCGGCGGAACGCCTCGGTCAGCGCCCGGCCGGTGTCCGGATGGATCTCCAGCACCGCCTCGACCAGCGCCCGGGCCTCCCGCAGCACCCCGAACTCCGTACCGGCGGCGGCCGCGCCCCGGTGCCCGGCCGCCGCCGCGGCCCCGTGCCCGGCCGCCGCCGCGGCCTCCTCGAGGGCGTGGACGTTGTCCTGGACGGTCGGGATGCGGTGCGCCTCGGCCGGTGTCTTGACGATCAGGCGCTCCGTGCCGGTCAGCGCCGCCAGCCGCGCGCTGTCCCGCAGCAGGGCGAGCGCGCCGCCCGTGGTGCGGGGGAAGACCCCCATGTAGGTGTAGAGCACGACATGCCAGTCGAGGCCGTCCAGGTGTTCGGCCGCCAGGGTGCGCAGCGCGGCGAGGGCCTCGACGTCCTGGCCGTGGTGGGTCTGCTGCGCGTAGCTCAGGGAGACGCTCCGCAGCCCGTGCCGGCGGAAGAACACCCCCTCCAGCACCGAGAGCGCCACCAGCAGGCCCGGCGGGCAGAGCTGCCCCAGCATGCAGCCGCCGAAGCTCTCCAGATGGGCACCGGGGTGCCCGGCGAGCAGCTCGCAGCTGCGCGCCCAGGCGTCGACGGAGGTCCGCAACGGGGTCCGGCTGTACGGCAGGCAGTACGACACCGGGCCGCCCTCGGTGGCGTCCAGCCCGGCGTCGAGCATCGTGCGGATGATGGCGTGCGGGTCGGCGGAGCCGTGCCGCACCTGGACGGCGAACCCGTCGCCCGCCACGTCCGAGACGAGCCCGCGGGTGGTGGCCGCGCCGTGGGCGACGATCGGGTAGCCGTTGAGGTCGGTGCCCTCGGCCAGGGCGAGCCGGGCCGACGTGTGGTCGCCGACCCGGGTGTAGCTGTCGATGGTGAGGGTGCCGGCCGTGCGGGCGCGGGCCCGTTTCACGGCGCGCAGCCCCTCCCGCATCCGGGGGAGGTCGGCGAAGCCCATGCGCGGCTGCACGACGAGCTCACCGGACCGCCGCGCCGCGCCGACCGCGGCGGCGAAGGTGACCGGCCGTTCCGGGGGGCTCACCGGGCCGCCGCGGCCGCGAGGGCGGGTGTGGCGTACCGGTCCAGATAGCTGCGGAACTCGGCGACCCCGGCCGTGTCCTCGAAGACCGCGTCGAAGCCCGCCGCCATCAGCTCCGGACCGTGGGCCCCGGCCCCGGCGCCCGTGACACCGAGCTTGCCCCCGATGACGACGCGCAGGCCGCGCAGGTCCGGCTCGTCCCGCAGCCGGCGGACGGCGCGGGCACCGTCGAGCGCCCCGTGGCCGTTGACGCTGCTGAGGACCACCAGGTCCGGGCGGACCCGGCGGCACTCCTCGACCAGCAGGTCGTCGGGGACGCAGGAACCGATGTTGGTCACCCGGTGCCCCAGCTCCTCCAGCAGCAGTTGCAGGAAGACGAGGTTCCAGGTGTGGGAGTCGGAGGAGACGCTGGAGACGAGCACGCGGCGGCCGCGGCGCTCCGGGGCGCCGGTGGTGTTCCGCGCCGGGGCGTCCTGCCCAGGATCTCGGAGTGACGGGACGTGGTACAGGGACACGGCATTGCTCTTTCGGGTCGGCGCGAGGTGCGGGTGGGCAGGCGGGACGGGCACGCCGGGGCCGGAGGACGGCCACGGGCCGCGGCGACGGACGACGGCGCCGGGGCGGGCCGGCGGAACCGGGCCCGGCGGGGCCTGCGGCTGCGTGAACCGGGGCCGGGCGGCCGGCCGGGGTACGGAGGCCGCCCCGCCCCGGGCGGTCACGGGGCGGCGGTGACGCCGACCGGCCGGACCGGCTTCTGCGGGGTGCGGGCGGCGGCCGGGCGGGTGCGGATGGCGAGCACGGTGCACCCGGTGCGGCTGGACATCTGGTGCTCGGTGCCGGGCCCCTCGACCACCAGGTCGCCCTTGACGTAGGAGATGCCGTCGCTGTGGTCGAGCACACCGTCCAGGACCAGCATCAGCTCGTGGCCGAGGTGCTCGTGGAAGTCGCCGTGCGCGCCCGGCGGGAAACGCAGCAGCAGACCCACCGAGTCCTCCCCCTCGGACTCGTCCGGAGCCCACAGGACGTGGTGTTCCACGCCCGCCCGGCCGGGCTCGGACCACGGCACCCAGTCCAGGTCCCCGAGTTCGAATCCGCTGCGGAACACGTTCGGAATGTAAGCGATGTCGGACACTGAATTGCCCCTCCTCGGCCGGCATGTCGGCACCCGGCCAACTCACCGGTGAATTCTGCATTTGCCTTGAGGCTATGCAGCCGAAGACACCGCCGATACGCGCATGTTCCGATGGCCGGTATCGCAGTTTCCGATGGGGGTGCCGAGCACGTTCCGGTGACGCGCCGGGAATTCTCCCGGGCGTCACCGGGGGTTGGCTGCTGCGGACCGGGGCCGGCATCCACGCGTCGGCGTGAATGCCGGGAGCGGCGGCCCCGGAGGAGGAGCGGCGGGTGCGGCCGCGGGGGACGGCTCAGGCCGGCTGGCCCGCCTTCTCGCGCCCGATGCGGGCGGCCATGTCACAGACCGCGGAGACCGCCGACCGCGCGGGCCCGTGAACGGACCGGATCGCCCGCACCCGCAGCCGGACGCTCGGCAGCCAGGACACCACGGCCATGCCGTCGTTCGCCGCCGCGCCGGCGACCTCGGCCGGGAGCATGGCGATGCCGTAACCGGTGCGGGCCAGATCACGGGCGCCGCCCATCGAACCCGCCTCGATGACCGGCGGATCGATGCCGTACCTCTCGCGCACCGCCTCGACCAGCACCTGATGGGAGGCGCAGTCCGGGTCGACGGCCAGCACCCGCAGGGAGGACAGGGCCGCGGCGGGGTCAACGGCATCGGCGACGGACGCGGAGGCGACCGGTACGGCCCCGAGGTCCGGGAGTTCCTCCACGGTGATCCCGGAGGCGGTGGAGGTGTCGACGAAGCAGTCGCCGTGCACCAGCGCCAGGTCCACCTCGCCGCCGCGCACGGCCTCCTGCGCCCGGCTGATGGCGAGTTGCTGCGGCGACACCTGAATCTTCGGATAACGGTAGCGGCACTCGCGGATCAGCGAGCCGATCCTCGTCTCCAGCAGCAGTGCCGAGGCCCCCACGGCGGCGCGCCCCTCGAGTTCCCCCGAGGGATTGAGAGCGGCGGCCATCTCGTCGACGACATGGAATATGCGATGCGTGTAGTCACGGAATATCTCACCGGACGGGGTCAGCCGGACCCCGTGCGGTAACCGCTGAACCAGTTGCATACCGACCCTGGTTTCCAGGGACCGGATGTGCGACGTCACGCTCGACTGCGCGTATCCAAGGCTTCGGGCAGCCTTGGTGAAGGAGCCCAGACGGGCCACTTCGCGGAAAGTCCTGAGTTGATAGAGAGCAAGATCCAACGACACATCTCCCCCATGCGCAAGACACGGACTCGCCACCTTTCGGCGCGAAGCCGGCGCGCGCATGAGCCCCCGCCGGGTCCGGTCAGCCCCCGTCCGGCGGAGGACTCCTTTCTCAGGCGGTCCCCGTCCGGTACTTTCACGATGCCAAACGCCTCACTTGACACCAGAACATTACACTAGGTCATCCTCGAACCCCTGCTGCCGAACCATCCCCCGACCGGACGAGGACCACCGTGACCCTCCAGCCCCCCGCTCCCGCGCCCGCCGGCGTGCCCCCGCTCCACGGCGAGCCCCTGCCCCTGGAGTTCTCCAACACGGTCTTCCCGGTCCGGGGTGAGCTGCGGGACGGCATCGGGACTCCGGAACGGCTGGGGTGGTGGCTGAGCGCCAACGGGGGACGGCTGAAGACCGACCTGCCGGCCCCGGCGCTGCGGGCGCTCACCCCGGGCGACGTCGCGTACTTCGTGCTGCTGCGCGACGCGCTCCGGCGGCTGGTCGGTGCCCACGTCCGCGGCCACGCGCCCGACGCCTGGGACGTCGCCCAGCTCAACCGGGCCTCCAGCCTCGACCGTTCGTGGCCGCTGCTGTGCTGGGCCGGGGAGGAGCCGCCGACCCGCGTGGAGATGTGCACCACCACCCCCCTCGCGGCGGTCCAGGCCGAGATCGCCCACGCGGCGATCGCGCTGCTCTCCGGGACGTCCCCCGCGGAGCCGAGGGCGTGCCGGGCCCCGGGGTGTGTCTTCTTCTTCGACCACGCGCGCTCCCGGCGTGAGTGGTGTTCGACCGGCTGCGGCAACCGGGCCCGGGTCGCCCGCCACCACGCCCGGCGCCGGGCGGCGGGCTGAGCGGGGCCGGCGGCGCCGGCGGGGACGCCCGCGGGGGCCCGCCGGGCCGCGAAGCCCTAACGGGCCATCCCCGCCGGCCCGTTAGACCCGGGACGCGCGGGCGACGAACCGGACGGGTGAGGCGCCATCGGACTTCCCGATCACCGCCATCGGTGAACCCCTCGATGACCCGCGTCCTGGCCGCCTTACGTTCCTTGGCAGTACCGCACGCCGTGGCGCCGACTCCTGTGACGAGTGCCGCCAGGGCCCGGACCCCAAGGAGCGACCCATGTCCCGCACCACACCCCGGCGGCGATCGCTGCTGACCTCCGCCGCGGCCACCGTGGCCCTGGCCGCCTTCGCCACCGCGGTCCCCGCCGTCCAGGCCGGCGCCGCCGAGACCGCCCCCTCCGCCTCCCCCGCGTCGGGGGACCTGGACTTCGCGCGGGGCGCCAACGACCACGTCCTGTACTGGAACACGGCGCTCATGGACCTCTTCCGGCACCGGGGCGGCACCCCGGGTCCGCTCGGCCGGGGCGGCGCCATGATGGACCTGGCCGTCTACGACGCCGTCAACTCGGTCAGGACCATCGGCAAGCCCTACCTCACCAAGGACCCCGCGGCCGCCGGCCGGTACGGCGCGCTCAACTCCGCGATCGACCACGCCGCCTACACCGCGCTGCGGGACGCCTTCCCCGACCACCCGGTCGCCGACCTCGACGCCAAGCTCCGCACGGCACGCGCCATGCCCGACCCGGGCACCGCGGCGGAGCGCGACCTCGGCCGTGACCTCGGAGTCAGGACCGCGCGGGCCGTCATCGCCGACCGCGCCGGCGACGGCTCCGGCGACACCACGCCCTACGTCCCGAACCTCGCCCCGGGGCACTGGCGGCCCGCCGAGGGCAAGCCCGCGGGCGCCCCCAACTGGGGCAAGGTCAAGCCGTTCGCCCTGTCCTCCGGTTCCCAGTTCCGGCCGGGGACGATCGGCGGCTTCGGCTCCGCGGAGGAGATGCTGCGGAGCCCCGAGTACGCGGCGCAGGTCAACGAGATCAAGCGGATCGGCGGCAGGGACTCCTCCGGGCGGACCGCGGAGCAGACCGAGATCGGCCACTACTGGGCCAACGACATCGACGGCACGTACAAGCCGATCGGCCAGCAGTACGACCACACCGTGGCCGTCTTCCGCACCCACCGTCCGCAGGGCACCTCCTTCGAGAGCGCCAAGCTCTTCGCGCTCACCTCGGTGGCCCTCGCCGACGCGGCGATCGCCGTCTGGGACTCCAAGTACCTGACGGACTGGGACGTCTGGCGGCCCGCCGACGCGATCCGGCGGGCGGACGAGGTCCCCAACCCGGACATCGTCGCCGACCCGGACTGGGAGCCGCAGGAGCAGGACCTCCTCGGCAACAGCTTCTCCCCGAACTTCCCGTCCTACGTCTCCGGCCACACCGGCATCGCCGCGGCCTGGGCCCGCATCGTGGCGAAGTACTTCGGCACCGACGACCTGGCCTTCACCGCCGGCACCGACGACCCGCTGGCCCAGGGCGTCACGCGGTCCTTCACCAGCCTGAGCGGAGCCGCCCGGGAGAAGGCCGACAGCCGCAAGTACCTGGGCATCCACTTCCAGTGGGACAACGATGCCGGGTTCACGCTGGGCACCAAGGTCTCCGACAGGGTGTTCGCGACCGTCGCGAACTGACCCCGCTCCCGCCCGGCGGCCGGGCCGGCGTCACCGCCCGGCCCGGCCGTCCGCGCGGGCCCGGCGGCTGTGCCGGGCCACCCGCACCCGGTTGCCGCACCCGGTGGTGCACCAGGCGCGGCGGGCGTGGCTCCGGACGAAGTAGAGGATGCAGCCGGGGGCGGGGCAGGCCCGGATCTTCTCCCTCTCCGCGCCGGAGAGAAGCTCCACGGCCGCCCCCGCGACCTCCCCCAGCGCCACCCGCCGGGGATCGCCCTCGGACCACCGCACCCTCGCGGGGCGGTCCTCGTCCCCGCTCAGCTCCGGCCACCGGGCGGCGAGCCGGGCGGCCCCGTTCACCACCGCGACCGGCCCGGGCTCCGGCGGGCGTCCGGCCACCTGGGAGGCGGCGAGTTCCCGCAGGGCGTGGCGGAGTTCCCCGAACGCGGCGACATGCGCCGGCGTGGCGGGGGGCGCCGCGGCGAGTTCCCGGACCAGCGCGGGACTGAACTGCGCGTGGTGCGCGGTGAGCCAGTCGTCCAGGTCTCCCGGCCGGGTCAGGGCGTCCACGAGACGGCCGCGCACCCCGCCCTGGATGTAGGTGGTGTTCACCAGTTCCAGGGGCAGCGGCTCGCCGCGCAGCGGAAGGCGCCCGATCGCGCCCCCGTCCGGCTCCCGCCTCGTCGTGTCACCCATCGTTCCATCCTGCCGTCGTCCGCCGTCTTCCGAATACCCACCCCGAGCTAATGGAACCGGATAGCATTCATGCGTTAGCTCACCGGTGCTCCAGGAAGGAACACTCCCGATGACCGATTCCGTGGTGACCGAGGTCTCGCCGCTGCGGCGGGCCACCTCCGCGCTGGCGGGCAAGGCCCCGGCCCCCGCCGCGAAGGCCACCGTCTCCGTGGCCACCCTGGGCGGTGTGGTCGCCCTGGTCCTGCTGGTCGCGATCGGTGTGGCGATCGGCCAGACCGTGCTCATCCCGCCGCTCGCCGCCAGCGCCGCCCTGGTCTTCGCCGCGCCCGCCCTGCCGCTGGCCCAGCCCCGCAGCGTGATCGGCGGGCAGTTCACCTCCGCCGTGGTCGGCTTCCTCACCCTCGCGGCGGGCGGCGCCTCGGCGTGGTCCGCCGCCGTGGCGGGCGGACTGGCGATCGGCGCGATGGCCCTGGTGCGGGCGCCCCACTCCCCCGCCGCCGCGACGGCCGTCATCGTGGTCCTCACCCAGCCGGACCCCCTGCTCTTCCTGCCGCTCCTCGTCCTGGCCACGGGGGTTCTGGTGGCCGTCGGGATCCTGGCCGGACGCAGCGGCAGGACGGCCCGCTACCCCACCTACTGGTGGTGAGACCCCTCATGACCAGAAGGTACGGGCAGCTGCTCTTCACCCCGGCGGCACGACGCCACCAGCAGGAGCACGGCAGCCACCGGGGCTACGCGGCCATGACGCGGGGACCGGCCGGAGCCGACCGGCTCACCGCCGACGAGGCCGGGTTCGCCGCCACCAGGACGAGCTTCTACCTGGCCAGCACCAGTTCCTCAGGCTGGCCCTACGTCCAGCACCGGGGAGGGCCGCCCGGCTTCCTGCGGGCGACCGGCGACCGGACGCTCGCGTTCGCCGACTACCGGGGCAACCGGCAGTACATCACCGTGGGCAATCTCGACGGCGACGACCGGGTCGCGCTCCTGCTGATGGACTACCCCTCCCGGACCCGGCTGAAGATCCTCGGCCGGGCACGGACGGCCGGGGCCAAAGACCTCCCGGACGGGGAGGTCCCCATGCCCCCGGACGGCTACCGCGCCAAGGTCGAACGTCTGGTCCTCGTCGAGGTGGAGGCGTTCGACTGGAACTGCCCCCAGCACATCGAGCCCCGCTACACGGCGGCGGAGCTGGAGGAGACGCTGGCCCCGATGCGCGAGCGGATGGCGGCGCTGGAACGCGAGAACGCCCGCCTGAGAGCCGGGAGTCCGGACCCGGCCGGCGCCGGCTGACCGCCCCGGGCGCCGCCGCCGGCCCGGCCACCCACGGGCCGGCGCCCCGCCGGTCCCCGCATGAGCCCGCCCCTACGGGTTACAGATGACTGCAGAAGACCCGGCGCCTCCCCGGGGCCGCGCGCCGGTCCCGGGGAGGGCGCGGGGTGGCGGCGGGGCCGGTGGAGTGAGGGGCGAACCGTGTTCTACTACCTGCTCAAGCACGTACTGCTGGGCCCGGTGCTGCGGCTGGTGTTCCGGCCCCGGATCGAAGGGCTGGAACATGTGCCGGCGGAGGGCGCGGCCGTCGTCGCCGGCAACCACCTCTCCTTCGCCGACCACTTCCTGATGCCGGCCGTCCTCTCCCGCCGCATCACCTTCCTCGCGAAGGCGGAGTACTTCACCGGCCCGGGCATCAAGGGACGGCTGACCGCGGCCTTCTTCCGCAGCGCGGGGCAGATCCCCGTGGACCGCTCCGGCCGGCGGGCAGGCCGGGCCGCCGTCGAGGAGGGGGTGAAGGTCCTGGAGGGCGGAGAGCTGCTCGGCATCTACCCCGAGGGAACGCGCTCCCCCGACGGACGGCTCTACAAGGGACGGGTCGGGGTGGCGGTGATGGCCCTGCGCACCGGGGCGCCGGTCGTGCCGTGCGCCATGCAGGGCACCTTCGAGGTGCAGCCGCCCGGGCGCAAGCTGCCGCGTCCGGGGCGGCGCCGGGTCACCATCCGGTTCGGGAAGCCGATGGACTTCTCGCGGTTCGCCGGGATGGAGGGGGAACGAGCCGTGCTCCGCGCGGTGACGGACGAGATCATGTACGAGGTGCTCCGGCTCTCCGGGCAGGAGTACGTCGACCGGTACGCGACCGACGTCAAGAAGGCGCAGAAGGACAAGCCGGGAACGGCCGGCGGGACCGGGCGGGCGAGCGGGACCGCCGGGCACGGCTGACGCCGAACGGCCCGGGGCCGGCCGGCGCTCCCCTGGACGGGGGTACGGACGCCCCGCGAACCAGCGCCCCTGCGGGACGGCCGACGGACCCGGGCGAGGAACACCGGCCGCCGCCCGGCCCGGGGAGTCCACGGACGGCGGTGGACCGGCGCGCGTGAGGAACACCGGATATCGTCCGCCGACGCCCGCGCCCCCGTACGGGGGACGCCGGCGCGCGTGAGGAACACCGGCCACGAACCCGGCCGCACTCCCGCCGTACGGTCAGCGCCCGCCCGGGGTCTCCCCGCCGGAGCCGTGGTGGCGCGCGGCGATCCCGAACCCGCTCCGTTCGCCCGCAGCGGACGCGGAGCCGCTCCGCAGCGCCGACACCGTGCTGATGACGGGCTCCTCCGCCGGCCCCTCCCCGGCCTCCCCGGGCTCCGCGGATTCCAGTCGCTCCAGGTCGGCGGCGGACACCAGCGCCACCAGCGGCTTGCCATGGCGGGTGACCACCACCCGCTCACCGCCGTAGACGACGCGATTGATCAACTCGGCCAGCTCCGCACGGGCTTGCGTCACCGGAATCTCGTAGGCCATGCTCCCCATCGTAGGAGACGTACAGGAGGTACGTTCTGTACGTTCAGTACGCGATGCACGCCGGTTCCGGGACCGGCCCGTTTCCGCGCCTCGCCGGGTACGGCGGGGTGGCGACCGAAGAAAGGGGGGACCGCCCGTGCAGTCTCCGACCGACCGCTCCGTGCTGCCCGAGTTCACCGAGCACACGCCCGACGGGATCCGCGTCCAGGACCCCTACTCCCGGCTGCTGGAAGGGCGCATCGTGCTGCTGGGCACGGCGCTCGACGAGACCGCCGCCCAGGACGTGATCGCCCAGCTGCTGCACCTGGAGTACGCCGCGCCCGGCCGGGCCATCTCCCTCTACATCAACTCCCCCGGCGGCTCCGCCTCCGCGATGACGGCCGTCCACGACACCCTGCTCTTCCTCAGCTGCCCCGTGGAGACGGTCTGCGTGGGGCAGGCCGTCGCCGAGGCGGCGGCGGTACTGGCGGCGGGCGAACCGGGACACCGGCTGATCCTCCCCGGCTCCCGGGTGGTGCTCCGTCAGCCGCGCCTCGCCGAGCCGGTCGAAGGGCAGGTGGACGATCTCGCCCTGCGCGCCCGGGAGATGAACCGCGAGCGCGAGATACTGGAGGCGCTGCTGGCCCGGCACACGGGCCGGCCGGCCGCGCGGATCAGCCGGGACATCGAGCGCGAACTGGTCCTCCCGGCCGCCGAGGCCGTGGCCTACGGTCTCGCCGACCACCTCGTCACCCGCCGCGCGCCGGCCGGCGGGCGGTGATCCGCCGTGCTGCCCGAACTGCCCCCGCTGCCCGCGCTCACCCGGGCCGAGGGTGAGGTCGTCGACGGCTTCCTGGCGGCCGCCGACCTGCTCGGCCGGATCAATCCGGCCCGGTCCACCG
Organism: Streptomyces zingiberis; assembly: GCF_012034935.1. Taxonomy (GTDB): domain Bacteria; phylum Actinomycetota; class Actinomycetes; order Streptomycetales; family Streptomycetaceae; genus Streptomyces; species Streptomyces zingiberis. The sequence continues at coordinate 87,577 of NZ_JAATEN010000009.1, read as the reverse complement.
ACACCTACGGCAGCCTGCGGGCCGCGCAGGCGCTCGTCACCCGGGCAGGGCGGCTGCGCGACGCGCTCGCCGTGATGCACGCCAGGGGCGAGACGGAGCTGCACACGGCGATCCTGGCGCGGGCGCTGCGGGTCCTCGACGGGGAGCGCCGCACCGGGCGCGTCACCCTGCCGCCCGGGGGACGCTGACGGCCCGTCGGGGAGAGTCCGCCCGCCGGGCCCGCCGACCGCCCTGCCCCCTCACCGAAGACCCGAAGCCGGCAGTGAACATGACAGGCCGGAGAGGCTCCGTCCCCGGTGCGCCCCATCCTCGACATCGGCGGAACAACCCCAGCTCAGGACGGTACGGCCGCATTGGTTCCCGTCAACGTCCGCCCCTTTTGCGGCAGTCGGGGCAGGAGTGAGAACTTTCACAAAGGGCCGTTTCCGTGACGGATCGCGGCACGGGATGCGTAACCATCGCCGACGGCAAGCCCCCGCCGCCGAGGCGGGGCGGTCCGGGTGGACGCCGAATCCTGCCACCGCCCGGATGACAGGTCGAACCAGTGGACCGGCAGGAGTGGAGGACCCAGCAAGCCGGGCCCGACCGGATCCGTCCGGGCGGCCCTTGGGGTGAAGCCGCACACCGCGGCCGGGCATCTTCGCCTGCCCGAACCCGACAGGCCATCCCTCACAGGCGACTGACGAAGGGTTGCGCATGTCCGCGCACGGAAACGTCCAGAAGCACGACAGCCCCACCGGCACGACCGGCACCACAGCCACCACGGGCACCACCGGTCCCGCCCACCGGACGGCCGTCCGGCTCACCCGGGCGGGCGCCGTCTCGGCGCTCACGCTCGCCGCGTTCGGCGGGTCCCTGCTGGCGCCCGGCGCCGCCCCCGAGGCCCAGGCCGCCACGGCCGGCACCAAGGCGCTGAAGGTCGCCGCCTCGAAGAAGGGGTCCCCCTACAAGTACGGAGCCGCGGGGCCGAGCCGCTTCGACTGCTCCGGCCTCACCCAGTACGCGTTCAAGAAGGCCGGCAAGAAGCTGCCGCGCACGGCGGCCGCCCAGTACAACAAGACCCGCCACATCTCCGCGGGCAGCCGCGCCAAGGGCGACCTGGTCTTCTTCCACTCCGGGGGCAGCGTCTACCACGTGGGCGTCTACGCCGGGAGCGGAAAGGTCTGGCACTCCCCCAAGGCCGGCTCGGTGGTGAAGCTGGAGAAGATCTGGACCAAGAGCGTCCGCTACGGCCGGGTGGGCTGAGCCTGGTCCCGGCCGTACCGTCCCGCGCGGTACGGCCGGGGCCGCCCGGCGCGGGCCGGGAAGAACCGGCGGGACCTCAGCCGGCGGGGGCCGTGGCGGCGACCGTCCGCACCGCCTCATTGATCTGCCCGGCCGTCAGGTCGGCGCGGGCGGTGAGCCGCAGCCGGGACACCCCGTCGGGCACCGACGGGGGACGGAAGCAGCCCACCGCCAGACCGGCGGCACGGCAGTCGGCCGCCCACTGCACGGCCCCCTCCGGGGACGGCGCCCGGACCGAGACGACGGCGGCGTCCGGCGCCACGGCGGCCAGACCGGCCGCCGTCAGCCCTGTGTGGAGCGCCCCCGCCGCGGACCGGGCCCGGGCCGCCCGCTCCGGTTCGCGGCGCAGCAGCCGCAGCGCGGCCAGCGCGGCCCCGGCGGCGGCGGGCGCGAGACCGGTGTCGAAGATGAACGTCCGCGCGGTGTTGACCAGATGTGCGATCACCCGGGCCGGGCCGAGCACCGCCCCGCCCTGGCTGCCCAGCGCCTTGGAGAGGGTGACGGTGACGACGGTGTCCGGCGCCCCCGCGAGGCCGGCCGCGTCCGCGGAGCCCCGGCCGCCCGCGCCGAGCACCCCCAGCCCGTGCGCGTCGTCCACCAGCAGGGCCGCGCCCCGCTCCCGGCAGACGGCGGCGAGCGGGGCGAGCGGCGCCGCGTCGCCGTCCACGGAGAAGACGGCGTCGGTGACCACCAGAGCGCCGAGGCGCCCGCCGGGCCCGGTGGTGCGGCCGGCCGCGCCGCCGGCCGGAGGGGGGTCTCCGGCCTCGTCGAGGACGCGCGCCACGCCGTCCGGGGCGGCGTGCGGGACCACCCTGGTGGTGGCCCGGGAGAGCCGGCAGCCGTCGATCAGCGAGGCGTGGTTGGCGGCGTCGGAGACCACGAGGGAGCCCCGGCCGGTGAGCGCCGTGACGGCGGCCAGGTTGGCGGCGTAACCGGAGGAGAGGACGAGCGCGGCCTCGAAGCCGCAGAACGCGGCCAGTTCGACCTCCAGTTCGGCGTGGAGCGCGGTGGAGCCGGTCACCAGCCGGGAGCCGGTGGCCCCGGCCCCCCACCGGTGGGACGCGGACGCGGCCGCGTCCGTCACCTCCGGGTGACGCGCCAGGCCGAGGTAGTCGTTGGAGGCCAGGTCCAGCAGCGGTGAGCGGGCCGGCCGGGGGCGCACCACCCGGTCCGTGCCGTTCTCCCGCCGGGCGGCCGCCTCCGCGTCGAGCCAGGCGAAAGGGTCCCGCTGGTACTGCTCCTGAGGCATCGGCCGCTCCTCGCGACTGTGGGGTGTGCCCAAAACCTAGTCCCGCGGCGGGCGGAACACGGTGTGGTGATACCCACACGCCGCTCAGCCCGCGTTGTGGGATCCCTCCTTGGCCCGGCCCGCCCGGGTAGGCGAGGATCTTCGGCATGGAGCTGCTGAACACGCTGGTGGACAAAGGGCTGCGCGGCGAGACGCCCACCCGGGACGAGGCCCTCGCCGTGCTGGCGACCTCCGACGACGACCTGCTCGACGTGGTGGCCGCGGCGGGCCGGGTGCGCCGCCACTGGTTCGGGCGGCGGGTGAAACTCAACTACCTGGTGAACCTCAAGTCGGGGCTCTGTCCCGAGGACTGTTCCTACTGCTCGCAGCGGCTGGGCTCCGGAGCGGGGATCCTCAGGTACACCTGGCTGAAGCCGGAGGAGGCCGCCGAGGCCGCCGCGGCCGGGGTGGCCGGCGGCGCCAAGCGGGTCTGCCTGGTGGCGAGCGGCCGCGGCCCGACCGACCGGGACCTGGAGCGGGTGTCGGACACCATCGCGGCGATCCGCGAGCGGAACGAGGGGGTCGAGGTCTGCGCGTGCCTCGGGCTGCTCTCCGGCGGGCAGGCCGAGCGGCTCCGCGCGGCGGGCGCCGACGCCTACAACCACAACCTCAACACCTCCGAGGCGGAGTACGCCTCGATCTGCACCACGCACGACTACGCGGACCGGGTCGCCACGGTCCGGCAGGCCCGGGGCGCGGGGCTCTCCGCCTGCTCCGGCCTGATCGCGGGGATGGGCGAGTCGGACGAGGACCTGGTCGACGTGGTCTTCGCGCTGCGCGAGCTGGACCCGGACTCCGTGCCGGTCAACTTCCTCATCCCCTTCGAGGGCACCCCGCTGGCCGGGACCTGGGAGCTCACCCCCCGGCGGGCGCTGCGCATCCTGGCCATGGTCCGCTTCGTCTGCCCCGACGTCGAGGTGCGGCTGGCGGGCGGGCGTGAGGTCCATCTGCGGTCGCTGCAGCCGCTCGCGCTCCACCTGGCCAACTCCGTCTTCCTCGGTGACTACCTCACCAGCGAGGGCCAGGCGGGGAAGGCCGACCTGGACATGATCGCCGACGCGGGGTTCGAGGTGGAGGGCGCGGACACCGTGACGCTGCCGGCGCACCGGTCGGGCACCGGCGGCGGGAATGGCGGCCGCCCGCCCGGCGGGGTACCGGCCCGGGACGCCGGGGAACCGGCGGCGACGGCGACGGCGACGGCGGACCCCACGGCCCCTGACACCGCCGCACGCCCCGCTCCCGCGCCGGCCGGCGGCCGGGCCGGTGGCGAGGCCCGCACCGATCTGGTCGCGGTGCGCCGCCGCGGCGCCGGCACCGGCCTGCCGCCCAATGCCTGAGCCGGCCCCGGGACCGGCCGGGCTCCCCCCGGCCGGGGCGCTGACCACCGCGGAACTGCTGGAACTGGACCGCCGCCACGTCTGGCACCCGTACGGCCCGATGCCCGGCCTGCGCCCGCCGCTGGTGGTGGACTCGGCCTCGGGGGTGCGGCTGCGGCTCGCCGAACCGGCCGAGGGCCACGACGAGCTGATCGACGGCATGTCCTCCTGGTGGTCCGCGGTGCACGGCTACGGCCATCCGGTGCTGACCGGGGCGGCGCGGGCGCAGCTGGAGCGGATGAGCCATGTCATGTTCGGCGGCCTCACCCATGAACCGGCGGTCCGGCTGGCCGCCCGGCTGGTGGAGATCACCCCGGAGCCGCTCCGCCATGTCTTCCTCGCGGACTCCGGCTCGGTGGCGGTCGAGGTGGCCGTCAAGATGTGCTTGCAGTACTGGCGTTCGCTGGGCAGACCGGCGAAGCGGCGGCTGCTGACCTGGCGCGGCGGGTACCACGGCGACACCTGGCAGCCGATGTCGGTCTGCGACCCGGACGGCGGGATGCACCACCTGTGGTCCGGTGTGCTGCCCCGTCAGGTGTTCGCCGACGCCCCGCCGCCCGGTTTCGGCGCCCCGGCCGACCCCGGGTACGCGGACCACCTGCGCGGGCTGATCGCCCGTCACGCGGACGAGCTGGCGGCGGTGGTCGTCGAGCCGGTGGTGCAGGGCGCCGGGGGGATGCGCTTCCACTCCCCCGCCTATCTGCGGGTGCTGCGCGAGGCGTGCGACGAGTACGGCGTGCTGCTGGTGCTGGACGAGATCGCGACCGGCTTCGGCCGCACCGGTGAGCTGTTCGCCGCGGACCACGCGGGGGTGGCGCCCGATGTGCTCTGCCTGGGCAAGGCCCTCACCGGCGGCATGCTGACCCTCGCGGCCACGCTGTGCACCCCCGAGGTCGCCGGGGGCATCGCCCGCGGAGAGGTCCCGGTGCTGGCGCACGGCCCGACCTTCATGGGCAACCCGCTGGCCACGGCGGTCGCGGGCGCCTCGGTGGACCTGCTGCTCTCCCGGGACTGGCGCGGCGAGGTGGGCCGTATCGAGCGCGGCCTGCGCGAGGGGCTGGCCGCGGCGGAAGGGCTGCCGGGCGTGCGCGACGTCCGGGTGCTGGGCGCCATCGGTGTCGTCCAGCTCGACCACGAGGCCGACCTGGCGGCGGCCACCCGCGCCGCGCTGCGGGAGGGCGTCTGGCTGCGTCCCTTCCGTGACCTCGTCTACACGATGCCGCCGTATGTCACGGACGCGGCGGACACGGCACGGATCTGCGCGGCCGTGTGCGCGGCAGCGGCGGCGGGCTGACGCGGGAACGGGCCTTCCCGGAGCACCACCCCGCCGGCCCGGTGCCCGCGGCCGGGACGGCCCGGGGGCACCCCACAGAACGACACGCGAACAGGTGAGGAGGCGAGAGGCGCATGGCCGTCACCGTCGTCAGCGGTACCGGGACCGGCGTCGGCAAGACGGTGGCCACGGCCGCGCTGGCCGCCGCTGCGCTGGCGGCGGGCCGCACCGTCGCCGTGCTCAAGCCGGCCCAGACCGGGGTGGCGCCCGGGGAGCCGGGGGACGCGGCGGAGACGGCCCGGCTCGCCGGGCCGGTCACCACCGCCGAACTCGCGCGGTTCCCCGAGCCGCTGGCCCCGGACACCGCGGCGCGCCGGTCGGCGCTGCCCCCGGTGCACCCGGAGCGGATCGCCGAGGCCGCGGAGAAGCTGGCCGCCGGCCACGACCTGGTGCTGGTGGAGGGAGCCGGGGGCCTGCTGGTGCGCTACGACGCGGCGGGCGCGACGCTGGCGGACGCCGCCCGGCTGCTGGGCGCGCCGGTGCTGGTGGTCGCCGAGGCCGGGCTGGGCACCCTCAACGCGACCGCGCTGACCGCGGAGGCCCTGCGGTCCCGGGGGCTGGCGTGCCCGGGTGTCCTCGTCGGCAGCTGGCCGGCCGCCCCCGGCACGGCCGAGCGCTGCAACCTGGGCGATCTCCCGGCCGTCGCCGGGGGCCCACTGCTGGGCGCGGTCCCCGCCGGGGCCGGCGCCCTGGAGCCGCCGGCCTTCCGCGCCCGCGCCGCCTCCTGGCTCGCCCCCGCGCTCGGCGGTACGTGGGACGCCGCCGCGTTCACCGCGCGCCACGGAGCCTGACGGCCTCCCGCGCGCCCCGGTCGCCGGTGACGGACCGCGGCGCCCGGTTCCGCCCCGGCGGCCGTCCCGCGGTTCGGCTCCCGCAGCGGCCAGGACGTGCCGCGCTTCCTCCGCGAGGCCGTGGACGAGCTGGGGCAGAGCGTGGTCATGGTCACCCACGACCCGAACGCGGCGGCCACCGCGGACCGGGTCCTCCACCTCGCCGGCGGGCGCGTCGTGGACGAGATGACGGAGCCCACGGCGGAGCGCGTCCCGCACCGTATACGCCTGTCCTCCGCGCCGGCGCCGGCCACCCGTGCCGGTGGCGGGGGCGCCGGCGGCGGGGAGGACGGCGCGGGCGGCGCGGGCGGCGCGGGCGGCGCGGGCGGCGCGGGCGGCGCGGGCGGCGGAGGAGCCTGATCCATCCGAGTGCGCCGCCCGGACCGGCCCCCGGCCGGAGCGCCGGCGGGTCCGGGTGCCGCCCCGCCGGGCTCCGGTACCGCCGCCGCCAGGCGGACCACCCGTTCCGCCCCCGCCGGGGGCTGGGCCGCTCCTTTACGATGGTGTGCATCCCGGGCCGCGTCCGGCCCCCGACCGAAAGGTGTGAGCGTCCGCCCATGGGCGAGCCTCCCAGTTGCCACTGTCATCCGAACCTCCTCGACCCACCCCGCCCGGGGAAGGAGGTGAACCGATGACCGAAGTGCTGCTCCTCCTCCTGGCGCTCCTCCTCTCCCTGGCCTGCGGCGCGTTCGTGGCGGCGGAGTTCTCCCTGACCACCATCGAGCGGAGCGAGCTGGAGCGCGCCGTGGAGCGCGGCGACCGGGGCGCGGACAGCGCCCTGAAGGCCGTCCGCAATCTGACCTTCCAGCTCTCCGGCGCCCAGCTGGGGATCACCGTCACCAACCTGATCGTCGGCATGCTCGCCGAGCCCTCGATCGCGGCGCTGCTCCGTACGCCGCTCACCGCCGTCGGGATCCCCGAGCGCGCGGTGGGCACGGTCGCCCTGGTCACCGGCACCGCCCTGTCCACTGTGGTGATCATGGTGGTGGGCGAGCTGGTCCCCAAGAACTGGGCGATCTCCAGCCCGCTGCCGGTCGCCCGGCGGGTCGCCACCCCGCAGCGGATGTTCAGCGCGGCCTTCCGCCCGCTCATCAGCCACCTCAACAACTCCGCCAACCGCATCGTGCGCCGGATGGGCCTGGAGCCCACCGAGGAGCTGGCCTCCGCGCGCGGCCCGCAGGAGCTGATGGCACTGGCCCGGCACTCCGCCAAGGAGGGCGCCCTGGAGCCGGACACCGCGGAGCTGTTCGTGCGCACCCTGAACCTCGCCGAGCTGAGCGCCGAGAACGTCATGACGCCGCGGGTGCAGGTCATGGCGCTGGACGTACAGGCCACCGCGGAGGACGTCGCCAACGCCACCCGCGCCACCGGCCTGTCCCGCTTCCCCGTCTACCGGGCCAGTCTGGACACCGTCGTGGGCATCGCCCACATCCGGGACGTGCTGGCGGTGCCCGCCGAGCGGCGCGCCCGCCACCCCGTCACCGAGCTGCTCCGGGAGCCGCTGCTGGTACCGGAGTCGCTCACCGTCGACCGGCTGCTGGACCGGCTCTCCGGCAAGCGCAGCATGGCCGTCGTGATCGACGAGTACGGCGGCACCGCCGGGGTGGTCACCCTGGAGGACATCGTCGAGGAGGTCGTCGGCGAGGTGCGGGACGAGCACGACCCGCTGGAGGTGCCCGACCTGGCACCGGCCGGCACCGACGAGGAGGGCAGGCCCCTCTACGCCGCCGACGGCTCCGCCCGCACGGACCAGCTGGAGACCATCGGCCTGCGCGCCCCGGAGGGCCCCTACGAGACGCTCGCCGGTCTCGTCGCCACCGAGCTGGGCCGGATACCGGCCGAGGGAGACCGGGTGGAGGTGGCCGGCTGGCGGGTCGACGTGCTCGACGCCACCGGCCGCCGGGCCGCGCGGGTGCTGCTCCACGCGCCGCTGCCCGAACGTGAAGGCGAACCGCACGAGGAGGCCGCCCGATGACCGCGATCCAGCTTCTGGTGGGTCTGCTGACCTTGGTCGCCAACGCCTTCTTCGTCGGCGCGGAGTTCGCGCTGATCTCGGTGCGGCGCAGTCAGGTCGAGCCGCTCGCGGAGGAGGGCGACCGGCGGGCCGGCGCCGTGCTGTGGGCGCTCAAGCACGTCTCCGCCCTGATGGCGGCGGCGCAGCTCGGCATCACGGTCTGCACGCTGATCCTGGGTGTCGTCGCCGAGCCGGCGATCGCCCACCTGCTCGAACCGGTCTTCGACGCGGTGGGGGTGCCGCACGGCCTGGTGCACCCCATCTCCTTCGTCATCGCCCTGGCGGTGGCGACCTATCTGCACATGCTCCTCGGCGAGATGGTGCCGAAGAACGTCGCCCTGGCCGAGCCCGTGCGGGCCGCGCTGCTGCTGGGCCCGCCGATGGTGGCGCTCTCCCGTGCGCTGCGCCCCGTGATCTTCACCATCAACGCCTTCGCCAACGCGCTGCTGAAGCTGTTGCGGGTGGAGCCGAAGGACGAGGTCGCGGCCACGTTCTCGGACGACGAGCTGGCCCGGATGGTGTCCGACTCCAGTGAGGCCGGGCTGCTGGACGAGCGTTCCACGGAGCGGCTGCGGGACGCGCTGGAGCTGGGCCGTCGTCCGGTCGGCGAGGTGGTCCTGCCGGTGGACCGGATCGTCTCCGCCCCCCTGGGGGTGACCCCGGAGGGGCTGGAGCGGCTGGCCTGGGAGTCGGGCTTCTCCCGCTTCCCCGTCGTCGGCTCCGGCCGCCGCATCCTGGGCTACCTCCATGTGAAGGACGCGCTGGACGCCCGGCCCCGGGACCTGCCTTTCCCCGTGGCGGCGATGCGCCCGATCGCCCGGGTACGCTCGGACACGCCGCTGGACGACGTGCTGGGTGCGATGCGGAGTTCGAGCACGCATCTGGCCGCCGTGATCGGTCCCGACGGCCGGCCGGCCGGACTGGTCACCATGGAGGACGTGCTGCGCGAGCTGGTCGGCCGGGCACCCGCCGGCTGAGCGGCCCACGGCCCCGCCCGGAGGGCGGCGCTCCGCCTCCGGGCGGGGTGCCGCCCTCCGCCCTTCCGCGGAAGGCGGAAGGCGGAAGGCGGAAGGCGGAAGGCCGAAGAGGAGGGCCAGGGCCGTGCGAGGCGGGTCCCGAGGACCCGTCCCCCACCTCCCACGGAGGGCTGCCCGGCCGGGAGCGAGGGTCTGCCCGCCGTGCGCCGCGCCGGTTCCGGCGGCGCCGGCAGGGGCGGCGGCCCGCTCAGTCCCGGACGCCGGAGGAGCGGACGCCGACGGGGAGGGAGAACCAGACCTCCTTGCCCCACGCGGTGTGGTCCGCGCCCCAGGCGCAGGCGAGCTGGGCGATCATCGCCATGCCCCGGCCGCACTCGTCGTCCGGGGTGGCCGGCCGGATCCGGGGGAAGCCGGGACCGGCGTCGCCCACCCCGCACCACCAGCGGGAACCGCCGTGGACCACGGTGAGCTGCACCGGGCCCCGGGTGTGCCGCAGGGCGTTGGCCACCACCTCGCTGACGAGGAGTTCCGCGGTGTCCGCGAGGTCGCCCAGCGCCCAGGAGGAGAGCGTGTGGCGTACCGCGCGCCGGGCGAGCGCGCAGGCCTCGCCGGACCGGGGCAGCGGCCAGGGTCCGGCCCGTCCGGCGGGCTCGGCGAAGACGGCCGCGAGCGGGCCGGGGAGGGCGTGGGCCGGCGGGGAAGAGCAGCCCCCGGACGGTGCGCCGGGCTGGGATCGGTACATGGGTACTCCACTACGGCCCGGTGTCCGGCGACAGCGAGCCCGGCGGATCGAACGCGCCGCCGGGGAGGCGCGGGAAGAACCCCCGGGACCACCGGGTCCCGGACCTCCGCCACGGGGGCGGGAGCGGGGGCGGGCGGCCGGAGTTACTTCCGGGTAGAACCCTAGGACGGGCTTACCGGGAAGTAAAGCGCCGGGGAACGGCCCGGTCCGGGGCGGTGGCGGGCGGGGCGTAGGATTTCCGCCGTCATGCAGACCGATGAGACCAGCGCCCCCGCCGCCCGTCCGGGCGGCCCGGGCCGTTACACCAGCTTCGTGGCCCTCGGTGACTCCTTCACCGAGGGCATGTCCGACCGGCTGCCGGACGGCAGCTACCGCGGCTGGGCCGACCGCCTCGCGGCGGACCTCGCCGCCGCGACCCCCGGCTTCCGCTACGCGAACCTGGCGGTGCGCGGCAAGCTGATCGGCCAGATAGCCGACGAGCAGGTGAAAACCGCCGCCGCGATGAACGCCGATCTGGTGACCCTCGTGGGCGGGCTGAACGACACCCTGCGTCCCTCCTGCGACATGGGCCGGGTCCGCGCGCGTCTGGAGGAGGCCGTCGCCGTGCTGGCGCCGAACTGCGGCCGGCTGGTGCTGATGCGCAGCCCCGGGCGGAACGGCCCGTTCCTGGAGCGTTTCCGCCCGCGCATGGAGGAGCTGTTCACCATCCTCGACGAGCTGGCCGAGCGCCACGGCGCGCTCGTCGTGGACCTCTACGGCTCGGGGGCGCTCGGCGACCCCCGGCTGTGGGCCGTCGACCGGCTCCACCTCACCGAGGAGGGGCACCGCAGAGTGGCCGAGGCCGTGTGGCAGGCCATCGGCCTGGAGCCGCGGTGGGACTGGACCGAGCCGCTGCCGCCGGCGGCTCCCCCGGGCTGGTACCGCCGCCGGGCGGCCGACCTGCGGTTCGCCCGCGAGCACCTGCTGCCCTGGATCGGCCGCCGGCTGACGGGCCGCTCCTCGGGGGACGGCTTGTCCCCCAAGCGGGGCGACCTGCTGCCGTACCCGTACGAGCTGTAGGCCCGTCCACCGGACCGCGCCGGAGGACACCCGGTGGCGCGGGGGCCGCCGCGGCCGGCACCGGTACGCGGAGGACGCCGGGCCGGCGGGCTCCGGCGACCGGTGGCGGCGGCACGGACCGGCGTGGGGGCCGGCCGCTCCGGCCCGCCCCGGACGGCGTGCCCGGGACGGGCCGGTCCCCGGCCCCCGTGGGGCGCGGAGCGGGGGCGGGGCGGAGCGGCCCGGGCCGTAGAATGCCGTCACGTGACCTCCAAGCCCCGCATTCCCAACGTCCTGGCCGGCCGCTACGCCTCCGCCGAGCTCGCCGCCCTGTGGTCCCCCGAGTACAAGGTGACGCTGGAACGGCAGCTGTGGCTGGCCGTCCTCCGCGCCCAGCGGGACCTCGGCGTCGAGGTGCCCGAGCAGGCCCTCGCCGACTACGAGCGCGTGCTGGACCAGGTGGACCTGGCCTCGATCGCGGAGCGCGAGAAGGTCACCCGGCACGACGTCAAGGCCCGGATCGAGGAGTTCAACGCCCTCGCCGGGCACGAGCACGTCCACAAGGGCATGACCTCCCGCGACCTCACCGAGAACGTCGAGCAGCTGCAGATCCGCCGCTCGCTGGAGCTGGTCCGGGACCGGGTGGTGGCCGTGCTGGCGCGGCTGGCGCGGCTGGCCGCCGACCACGCCGAGCTGGTGATGGCGGGCCGATCGCACAACGTCGCGGCGCAGGCCACGACGCTCGGCAAGCGGTTCGCGACCGCGGCGGACGAGCTGCTGGTCGCCCACGGCCGGCTGGAGGAGCTGCTCGCCCGGTACCCGCTGCGCGGGATCAAGGGCCCGGTCGGCACCGCGCAGGACATGCTCGACCTGCTCGGCGGTGACCTCGGCCGCCTCGCCGAGCTGGAGCGGCGCGTCGCGGCGCACCTCGGTTTCGCCGGCGCGTTCACCTCCGTCGGGCAGGTCTATCCGCGCTCGCTGGACTACGAGGTGGTGACGGCCCTGGTGCAGCTGGCCGCCGCGCCGTCCTCGCTCGCGCGGACCATCCGGCTGATGGCCGGGCACGAGCTGGTCACCGAGGGCTTCCAGCCCGGCCAGGTGGGTTCCTCCGCGATGCCGCACAAGATGAACACCCGCTCCTGCGAGCGCGTCGGCGGGCTGATGGTGATCCTGCGCGGGTACGCCTCCATGACCGGGGAGCTGGCCGGCGACCAGTGGAACGAGGGCGACGTGTCCTGCTCCGTGGTCCGCCGGGTGGCGCTGCCGGACGCCTTCTTCGCCCTCGACGGGCTGCTGGAGACGTTCCTGACCGTGCTCGACGAGTTCGGGGTCTTCCCCGCGGTCGTCTCCCGTGAACTCGACCGCTACCTGCCCTTCCTCGCCACCACCAAGGTGCTCATGGGCGCCGTGCGGGCCGGGGTCGGCCGGGAGACCGCGCACGAGGTCGTCAAGGAGCACGCCGTCGCCTCCGCACTGGCGATGCGGGAGAAGGGCGCCGAGCGCAACGAGCTCCTCGACCGCCTCGCGGCCGACGAGCGCATCCCGCTGGACCGGGAGGCGCTGGCCGCGCTGATGGCCGACCGGCTCTCCTTCACGGGCGCCGCGGCGGACCAGGTGGCCTCGGTCGTCGCCCGGGTCGGGGAGATCACCGCCGCCCGCCCGGAGGCCGCCGGGTACACGCCGGGGGCGATCCTCTGACCGGCGCGGAACCGGGCGGGCCGCCCCGTACGGCGCCCGCCCCGGTGCCCCGTCCCGCACGGCGCCCCTCACCGCAGGAGCTGGAGGCGGCCCGCGACCGCACGGTCGACGACGTGATCGCGGACGGGCTGCGGGTGCTGTTCTGCGGGATCAACCCGGGCCTGATGTCGGCGGCCACCGGCCACCACTTCGCCCGCCCGGGCAACCGCTTCTGGCCGGTGCTGCACGCCTCCGGCTTCACCCCGCGCCGGCTCCGGCCCTGGGAGGAGCGTGAGCTGCTCCTCCACGGCCTCGGCATCACCAACGTCGCCCCGCGCGCCTCGGCCCGCGCCGACGAGCTCAGCGAGGAGGAGATGCGGGAGGGCGGCCGGGCGCTCACGGCGAAGGTCGCGCGGCACGAGCCGCGCTGGCTGGCGGTGCTGGGCATCACCGCCTACCGGGTCGCGTTCCACGACAAGGGGGCGGTCGTCGGCCCGCAGGAGCGGACGATCGGCCGTACCCGGATCTGGGCGCTGCCCAACCCCAGCGGCCTCAACGCGCACTGGACGGCGGCCACGATGGCGGAGGAGTTCGCCCGCCTCCGGCGCGCCGCCGACGGGGAGGAGCCGGCGCCGCCCGCGCGGTGAGCGCCGCTCCGGCGGCGGGACGTCCCCGGGAGCGGGGCGGCCCCGGCGGCCGGGTTCATGTCCTGCCCCCGGCCCGGCTCATCCCGGCTCCCGCCCGGCTCCGGCCCGTGGTCGCGGTGGCCTGGGAACCACGGCCCCCGCCGGTGCCGTCCCCGGGCCCGAACCGGCCGTCTCCCCCGCCGGGAGCCGGTGCGGGAGCACGGGGCGAGCCGCGGGCCCCGTCCGGGTGTGGCAGTCTTCCCGTCAGTCGGCAACGGGAGGGTGAGGTATGGACCAGGTCACCGTCGTCACCGGGGGCAGCCGCGGCATCGGCGCAGCGGTCGCCGTCCGCCTGGCACGGGCCGGGCACGCGGTCGCCATCGGCTACGAGAACGCGCGGGAGGCCGCCGGGCGGACGGCGGACGCGGTCCGTGACGAGGGGGTGGAATGCCTGGTCGTCCAGGTGGACACCAGCGTCGAGGCGCAGGTGGAGGCCTTGTTCGACACCGTCGCCGAACGGCTGGGGCCGGTCACCGGGCTGGTCAACAACGCGGGGATCACCGGCCCGCTGGGCCGCTTCGCCGAGACGGGCCCGGAGGTGATGCGGCGCGTCATCGACGTCAACGTCATGGGCGCCCTGCTGTGCGCGCGGCGCGCGGTGCGGGAGATGTCGACGCGGTACGGCGGCCGGGGCGGCGCGATCGTCAACATCTCCTCCGGCGCGGCCACCAACGGCGCCCCGGGTGAGTACGTGCACTACGCGGCCAGCAAGGCGGCGCTGGACGCGATGACGGTGGGGCTGGCGAAGGAGACCGGGCCCGAGGGGATCCGGGTCAACTCGGTGCAGCCGGGCATGGTGCTGACCGACATCCACGCCGCGATGGGCGACCCCGAGCGCCCCTGGCGGAACCCGGAGCGGGTGCCGCTGCGCCGCCCGGGGCGCCCCGAGGAGGTGGCGGACGCGGTGGCCTGGCTGCTCTCCCCCGGTGCCTCGTACACCACGGGCGCGATCCTCCGCGTCTCCGGCGGATTCTGAGCCGGGCCGGGCGCATCCGGCCGCGGGCCGGGTGCGCGGTGCGGTCCGGTGGGGCCACCCGGGCGGCGCCGGTCCGCGGCGGACCGCCGTGCCGCCGGCCCGTCAGGCATGCGGTTCGTCAGGCATGCGGTCCGTCAGTCGTCCGGGCCGCCGGGCACGGCCCCCCGGGGCGTGCGGTCACGGCCCCTTCCCCCGCCCACGCGTGGGCTGTTCACTGTCCGTTCGGGTGGATCACATCCGGCGCCGGTACCAACGGAGGTCACGCCCGTCCCGCTCCGGGACCGGGCGTGCCGGACGGTCCGGACGGTCCGGACGACACGAGGAGGCGGCCGTATGACAGGGGTACCCGGGGCTGGGAACGGTGGCGGACCGGCGCGGCGGGCGGTGCTGCTCGGCGGCGCGGCGGTGCCGGCCGCGCTCGCCCTGCCCGCGGCGCCGGCCGCGTCGGCGGTGCCCGGGGCACCCGCCCTGGCGCGGCGGGGCCGCCCGGCCGCCCGGTGGGGCACGCAGACCGGTGAGGTGGGGGCCGGTTCCGCTCTGGTCTGGGTCCGGTCCGACCGGCCGGCGCGGATGACGGTGGAGGTGTCCGCGACGGAGTCGTTCCGCACCGTGCGGCGGTACCGGGGCCCGCTCCTCGGCCCCGGCACCGACTTCACCGGCACCACGGCGCTGCCGGGTCTGCCGGCGGGCACCGAGATCCACTACCGGGTGCTGCTGACCGACCCGGACGACCCGCGGCGCGCGGGCGAGCCGGCGCTCGGCTCCTTCCGCACCGCGCCGGCCGGCCGGCGCGCGGGCGTGCGCTTCCTGTGGTCGGGTGACCTGGCCGGGCAGGGCTGGGGCATCAACCCCGACCGGGGTGGCTACCCCATCTTCGACGAGATGCTCCGCCGCGACCCGGACTTCTTCCTGTGCAGCGGCGACACCATCTACGCCGACGGCCCGATCGCGCCCGCCGTCCCCCTCCCGGACGGCCGTGTCTGGCGGAACGTCACGACGGAGGAGAAGGCGAAGGTCGCCGAGACACTGGACGAGTTCCGCGGCGCGTTCCGCTACAACCTGCTGGCGGAGAACCTGCGTCGGTTCAACGCCCGGGTGCCGTCCGTCGTCCAGTGGGACGACCACGAGGTGGTCAACAACTGGTATCCCGGCGAGCTCCTCACCGACGAGCGCTACACCGAACGGCGGGTGGACGTCCTCGCGGCCCGCTCCCGGCGCGCCTTCGCCGAGTACTTCCCGGTCTCGGGGGTGCGCCCGGACGGCGGGGGACGGCTGTACCGGGTGGTGCGGCGCGGCCCGCTGCTCGATGTCTTCGTCCTGGACATGCGCACCTACCGGGACGCCAACTCGGCGAACACCCAGCCGGAGAACACCCAGGGGATCCTCGGGGCCCGGCAGCTGGCCTGGCTCAAGCGGGAGCTGTCCCGGTCCGGGGCGGTGTGGAAGGTGATCGCCTCGGACATGCCGCTGGGCCTGGTGGTGCCCGACGGGGAGGCCGCCCAGGAGGCGGTCGCGCAGGGCGACCCGGGCGCGCCGCTCGGCCGCGAACTGCAGATCGCGGAGGTACTGCGGCACATCAGGGACCGGCGGATCACCGGCACGGTGTGGCTGACGGCGGACGTCCACCACACCACCGCGATCCACTACGACCCCGCGCGGGCCGCGTTCCAGGACTTCGCCCCCTTCTGGGAGTTCGTCTCCGGGCCGCTCAACGCGGGCGGGTTCCCGGCGACCGCGCTGGACGGCACCTTCGGGCCGCGCCGCGTCTTCCTGAAGGCTCCCGGCCGGGCGAACGTCTCGCCGCTGGAGGGGGGCCAGCACTACGGGGAGGTGGAGATCGACGGCGGCAGCGCGGAGATGACGGTGCGCCTGCTGGAGGAGGGCGGCACCGTGCTCCACTCCACGGTGCTGCGGCCGGGCCGCGTCGGCCAGTGACATCGGCCGGTGACACCGGGTACGCCCACGGGCTCCCCGGCGGCGGTGCGGGCGGGACCTCCGACCTCCCCGTCCCGGCCCGCCGCTCCGCCGGGACAGCCGGGCACATCCGGCACCCCCCGACATTCGGAGCATTCCGGGCAGGATGCCCGGAATCACCCTTAACCCGCTGGTCACACATCGTTCGTGATCACGCAACAGCGGCACGTCACCGTAGGGTCATGACCCACAGGACCTCCGCGAAGACCCGGCGGCCGCACCACTGGCGCCGGGATGCCGTCGAACTGGCCGCGCTGTTCACCGCCGTCGCGGTCGCCGACGCGGTCGCCAACATGATCGTCCATGGGCCGGACGGCCGTGTGCTGCTCGTGGTCTCGGCCGTCACCCTCGTCGTCACCGCCGCCTTCCACAGCTGGTGGGCACACCGGCACGGGCACTCACCGCCCGCGGCCGCCCCCGCCCCCGCCTCCGGGGGCATGGCCGGGGCGGAGGGAGATCCGGAGGCCACCGCGCTCTGGCGGGTGCGGGCGACCGTCCGCGACACCCCGGGCAGTCTCGCCGCCCTGTGCACGGCGCTGGCCGGCGCCCGGGTGGACATCCTCTCCCTGCAGACCCACCCGCTCTCCGACGGCACCGTCGACGAGTTCCTGCTGCGCGCGCCGGAGGAGCTGACGGCCACCACGCTGAACGGGGTGATCACCGGGGCGGGCGGCCGCGACGTGTGGACCGAGCGGGCCGACGCGCACGATCTCGTGGACACCCCGGTCCGGGTGCTGCACCTCGCCACCCGCACCGCGCTGGACACCGCCGAGCTTCCGCTGGCGCTGCGGGAGCTGCTGGGCCGGTGCACCATCAGTTCCCGGCCGGGGCCCGCGGTGGCGGCGCCCGGCCCGGACGGGGCCCGGGAAAACGCGGCGGGCGCCGCGCGCGGGGCGGGCGGCACCGCCGTCGTGGACGGTGAGGGCGTCCTGGAAGGGACCGTGATGCGGCTGCCCGATCCCTCGGGCGGCGTGCTCACCGTCGAGCGGCCCTCGCTGCCGTTCACCCCTTCGGAGTTCGCCCGCGCCCGGGCGCTGGTGGAGCTGGACGCGCGGCTCGGCCCGCGGACGCCGCCCGGCCGGGACGTGTGGACCCTGCCGGACGGCGGTGAGCTCACGGTGCGGCGGGCGGACGTCCGTGACATACCGGCGGCCCGTGAGCTGCACGGCCGCTGCTCCGAGGAGACGCTGCGCAGGCGGTACCACGGGCCGGTGGAAGGCGCCGACCGCTATCTGGACCATCTGTTCAGCCCGCGCTTCGGCCGCACCCTGGCCGCCCAGTCGTCCTCCGGCCGGATCGTGGCGGTGGGCCATCTGCTGTGGGACGGGGACGAGACCGAGGTCGCGCTGCTGGTGGAGGACGCCTGGCAGCGCCGGGGTGTCGGCGGCGAGCTGCTGCGGCGGCTGGTCGCCCTCGCCGGTGAGGCGGGGTGCGAGAGCGTCTACGCCGTCACCCAGGCCGGGAACGCCGGCATGGTGGCCGCGATGCGCGGCCTGGGCGTCCCCCTCGACTACCAGGTGGAACAGGGCACTCTGGTGATCACCGCGCGGCTCAGGCGGACGACGGCCCCGGATACCCCGCCGCCGCACGGCCCGCAGCTGCCCGGCCTGCCCGCGACGCGCTGACCCCGGCCCCGTCCCGGGCCGCGCCGCCCGCCGCTGCTCCACCCGGCACCGCACCGTCCGTGGCCGCCCGATCCCCCGCGGCCCGGGCGGAGCGGGTGAGGGCCTGGTCGAGATCGGCCCAGAGGTCGTCGGCGTCCTCCAGCCCGACCGACATCCGCAGCAGCCGGTCGCTGACGCCGGAGGCGTGCCGGTCGCCCTCCCCGACGATGCGGTGGCTGATCGAGGCCGGGTGCTGGATCAGGGTGTCCACGCTGCCGAGGCTGACCGCCGGGGTGATCAGCTCGACCCCGGCGGTCACCTCGTGCGGGTCGCCGGCCGTCTCGAAGGCCACCATCGCCCCGCCCAGCCGCGGGTAGTGCACCCGCGTCACCCGCGGGTCGGCGGCGAGCCGCCGGGCCAGTTCCGCGGCCGTCGCCGACGCCGCGCGCACCCGGACCGGCAGCGTGGCCAGCCCGCGCAGCAGCAGGTAGCCGGCGAGCGGGTGCAGCACCCCGCCGGTGGCGAAGCGGACCTGGCGGAGCTTGCGCGCGAACTCCTCGTCGCAGGCCACCACCCCGCCGAGGACGTCACCGTGACCGCCGAGGTACTTGGTCGCGCTGTGCAGCACGAGCCGCGCGCCGTGCTCGGCGGGCCGCTGGAGGACGGGGGTGGCGAAGGTGTTGTCGGCGAGCAGCGGCACCGCGCCGCAGGAGTGCGCGACGGCGGAGAGGTCCAGCTCGGCGAGGGTCGGATTGGCCGGGGACTCCACCATCACCAGCCCGGTGTCGGGGCGGATCGCGTCCGCGATGCCCGCCGGGTCGGTCCAGGTGACCTCGTTGCCCAGCAGCCCGGCGGTCAGCAGGTGGTCGCTGCATCCGTACAGCGGCCGGACGGCCACGACGTGCCGCAGCCCCAGGGAGTTCCGCACCATCAGGCAGGCGGTGAGCGCCGCCATGCCGCTGGCGAAGGCGACCGCGCTCTCGGTGCCCTCCAGCCGGGCCAGCGCCGTCTCGAACCGCGCCGTCGTCGGGTTGTCCAGGCGGGCGTAGACCGGGGGCCCGTCCGGCCGCGCGCCGGTGGCGGCGAACGCGTCGATGCGCGCCGCCTCGGCCCGGGTGTCGTAGGACGGGTAGGTGGTGGACAGGTCGAGCGGGGGCGCGTGCAGGCCGAGTTCCGCGAGATCCTCGCGGCCGGCGTGGACGGCTTCGGTGGACAGGGAGCGGCGGACGGGCGGGGTGGGCCCGGCGGGTGTCTCCATCATCTCCATGACCGACATGCTGAACACCCGCCGGGGAGAAGCGGGGAATTCCCGTGCTACGTTCGGCCGATGTCCGATTCGGTGGTTCTCGATCCGGTGGATCTCCATATTCTGCGGTCGCTGCAGAACGATGCCCGGACCACCTACCGGGAGCTGGCGGCAGAGGTCGGCGTCGCCCCGTCCACCTGCCTGGACCGGGTGGCGCGGCTCCGCCGCAGCGGGGTGATCCTGGGCAACGCGCTCCGGCTGGACCCGGCGAAACTCGGCCGGGGGCTGGAGGCCCTGCTGCTGGTGCAGGTCCGGCCGCACCGCAGGGAGCTGATCGGCCCGTTCGTGGAACGGGTGCGGGCGCTGCCGGAGTCCCGGGCGCTGTTCCATCTGACCGGGCCGGACGACTACCTGGTCCATGTGGCCGTCACCGGCACCGCCGATCTGCAGCGGCTGGTGCTGGACGAGTTCACCGCGCACCGCGAGGTGGCCCGGGTGGAGACCCGGCTGATCTTCCAGGAGTGGGAGTGCGGGCCCCTGCTGCCGCCGGGCTGAGCGGAGCCGTCCGCCCGCCCCCGCCCACCGCGTGGCGGGCCGGTCCGGCGGCTGTCCCGTTCGCGGCCCCTCGCGGCACCGCCGCGCGGCACCGTCCGGCCCGGGACGGCGCGACAGGCCGCCGGGCCGGACGGTGGTGACGGGACCGGCCCCGGCGTACGAGGATGCCCCCATGTCCGAAACCACCAGCAGCCCGCTGCCCCGCCGGATCGCCGACGCCTATCTCGACGCCCTCGTCGAGCTGGACCCCCTCACCGGCACCTATCTGGGGGTCGCCGAGAGCCACAGCCGTCTCCCGGACCTCTCCCCCGCCGGCCAGGAAGACGTCGCCGCGCTGGCGCGCACCACGCTGGAGCGGCTGGCGGCCGCCGAGGAACTGCCCGGCGCGGAGGACGCGGCCGAGCGCCGCTGCGCGCGGCTGCTCCGGGAACGGCTGACGGCGCTGCTGGCCGTGCACGACGCGGGGGAAGGACTGCGCGCGCTCAACAACCTCGCCTCGCCCCCGCAGGAGATCCGTTCCGTCTTCACCATCACCCCGGCCGCCACCACCGGGGACTGGGCGAGGATCGCCGAGCGGCTGCGGGCCGTGCCCGCCTGCCTCGACGGCTACCGCGCCTCCCTCGCCGAAGGGCTCCGCCGCGGGCTGACCGCCGGGCCGCGCCAGGTGGCCACCGTCGTGGAGCAGCTGGACTCCTGGGTGGGCGCCGACCGGAGCTGGTTCGCGTCGTTCGCCGCGGACGGCCCGGCGGAGCTGCGCACCGAACTCGACACGGCCGCCGCCCTCGCCACCGGGGCCTTCGAGGATCTGCGGGACTGGCTGCGGGACACCTACGCGCCCGCCGTGCAGGGCACGCCGGACATCGCCGGCCGGGAGCGGTACGCCCGCTGGGTCCGCTACTTCAACGGCACGGACCTGAACCTGGAGGAGGCCTACGCCTACGGCTGGTCGGAGTTCCACCGGCTGCTCCGCGAGATGCGCGCCGAGGCGGAGAAGATCCTCCCGGGCGCGGCCACCCCGTGGGAGGCCATCCGCCACCTCGACGAGCACGGGCAGCACCTGGAGGGCGTCGAGGCGGCCCGCGACTGGCTCCAGGGCCTGATGGACGAGGCGATCGAGAAGCTGGACGGCACCCACTTCGACCTCGCGGAGCGGGTGAAGCGGGTGGAGTCCCGGGTCGCCCCGGCGGGCAGCGCCGCCGCCCCGTACTACACCCAGCCCTCGGTGGACTTCTCCCGCCCGGGCCGCACCTGGCTCCCGGCCACCGCCGAGGACCGCTACC
This sequence comes from Streptomyces zingiberis, assembly GCF_012034935.1. Lineage (GTDB taxonomy): Bacteria > Actinomycetota > Actinomycetes > Streptomycetales > Streptomycetaceae > Streptomyces > Streptomyces zingiberis. The sequence continues at coordinate 66,697 of NZ_JAATEN010000009.1, read as the reverse complement.
CCGTCTACGACCTGGTCTCCACCTGGTACCACGAGGGCGTTCCCGGCCACCATCTCCAGCTCGCGCAGTGGACCCATGTCGCCGACCGGCTCTCCCGCTACCAGGCCACGGCCGGCATGGTCAGCGCCAACGCGGAGGGCTGGGCCCTGTACGCCGAGCGCCTCATGGACGAACTGGGTTTCCTGACCGACCCCGAGCACCGGATCGGCTATCTCGACGCGCAGATGATGCGCGCGGTGCGCGTGATCATCGACATCGGGATGCACCTGGAACTGGAGATCCCGGCCGATTCCCCGTTCCACCCCGGCGAGCGCTGGACACCGGAGCTGGCCGGGGAGTTCTTCGGCCGCCACTCGGGCCGGCCGAAGGAGTTCGTCGAGAGCGAGCTGATCCGCTACCTCGGGCTGCCGGGCCAGGCCATCGGGTACAAGCTCGGCGAACGGGCCTGGCTGCGCGGGCGTGAGGCGGCCCGCGCGGCGCACGGTGACGGGTTCGACGCCAAGCGCTGGCACATGGCCGCCCTCTCGCTGGGCTCCCTCGGCCTGGACGCCCTGGAGGAGGAACTCGCCCTGCTGTGAGCGTCCCGCAGGCCCCGGCCCGCCCTTCCGCGCGGTCCGGGGCCTGCCCGTGCCACCGCCCCCCTCGCGGCCCGCGTCCCTCCCGGCCCGCCGTCCGCCACGCTCCCGGCGCACGCCGGCCGGGTACCCGGCTCACACCGCTCCTGCCTGCGCTTCTGTGCATCGGGGTACCGGCCGCAGTACCGTGGCGGACATGCCCGCACTCAACATTGACTTCAGCGACGAGGAGCTCAGCCAGCTCCGCGAGGCGGCCCAGGAGAGAGGCGTCACGCTCAAGGCGCTGGTGCGCGAGGCCGTCACCGACGACCTCGCCCGGCGGCAGGCCATGGCGGAGGCGAGCCGGATCTTCCGGTCCTTCGTGGTGGACAACGCGGACGCCTTCGACGCGGCCTTCCCCGAGGACGCGCCGGCCGCCGCCGCGGGGCGCCGGCGCGGGGCCGCCTGAGCGTGGAGCTGCTCATCGACGTCCGCTGGCTGCTCGCCCGCCAGACGGAGATCCTGCCCACCGACCCCGGCGTCGACGACTACTCCGCGCTGGCCGCGGCCGTCGCCCGGCACCGCGTCAACACGCCGCGCCTCGGTGAGCACGCCGACGCCGCCTGGCGCGCCGCCGCCCTCCTCCACACGATCGTCCAGCTCAGACCGCTGCCCTCACGTAACGCGCTCTTCGCCTGCGGTGTCGCGGTCGCCTACATGCACGCCTCGCACGAGGGCATCGACCCGCCCTACGGCGCGCTGATCGAGCTGGTCAAGGACCTGCAATCGGCCGACGCGACCGTGTACGGGGCGGCCGGGCTCATCCGGTCCTGGCGCATCTGACCCGCCCGGGGCCGCGCGGCCGGCGGTGGACCGCCCGGGGACGGTGCGCCCCGCGCCCCGTTCCGCCGGTGTCAGCCGGGGTGGCGGAAGCCGCCCTCGGAGTCGATGACCTGGCCGGTGACCCAGGCCGCCTCGTCCGTCGCGAGCCAGGCGATCAGCCGGGCCGGGTCGTCCGGGAGACCCCACCGGCCGGCCGGGAACATCGCCGCCACGGCCGCGTACGCCTCCCCGGAGAGATAACCGGTGTCCACCGGCCCGGGGTTGACGGTGTTCACGGTGGCCGACAGCGGCGCGAGCGCGGTGGCCAGGGTACGGGTGGCCGAGGCGAGCGCCCCCTTGGCCAGGCCGTAGGCCACCTCGCCCGGCATGCCGCCACCGTGGTCCTGGCCGGAGGTCATCATCATCACGCGCCCGCCCGCGCGCTCCGGTGCGGGCAGCGCCGCCCGCAGCCGGGCCCAGCCCTGGACGAGCAGGATCACCGAGCGGGTGTCGGTGGCCCAGTGGGCGTCGAGCATGGCGGCGTCCACAGTGTCGAGATCGCCGTCGAAGCCGCTCAGCGCGTGATTGGCGACGAGGATGTCGATCCGGCCGCCGAGCGCGTCCGCCGCGGCCCGCAGCAGTTCGGCCGGCGCGCCGGGATCGGCGAGGTCGGCCGGCCCGTGGGTGACGGTGGCGTCCGGGTCGCCGAGCGCGTCGCGGACCTCCGCGGCCACTCCCTCGGGGCCGGCCGGGTCGGCGCCCCAGGGTTGGCCGGCGTCGTGCGCCGTGTGGTGGTGCAGATGGACGCTCGCGCCGTACGCGGCGAGGCGGCGCGCCACGGCGAAGCCGATCCCGGCGCGCCGGGAGGCGCCGGTGACGAGCGCGGTCCGGCCGCGCAGCGGCAGCGGGTCACGGCGGAGGGCGGCGGGCGGGGGCACGGGGAGGGAGGGCTGTCCGGTCACGGCCCGCCATCCTGCCGGGCGCGGTGCGGCGCCGTCACCCGTTTATCGGCGCGCCGCCGGACGGCCCCGGTGGGGGATGTCCGGCACGGCGGCGCCCGCGCGCCCTGAGATGATCCCTCCGCCGGCGTCCGTGCCGGCCGGAGCGGTACTGTGGAAGGTGGGCGATGTTCGCGAGATCCCTGGGGGACGACGGCGCGGAGCTGCGTCCGCTGGAGCCGTGGCAGGCGGCGGAGTTCCTGGCCCACATCGACCGGGGCCGCGAGTTCATCGGACGCTACATCGGGCTGCCGGATGTGATCACGGACCTCGCGTCGGCCCGGGAGTACCTGCGGACCTACGCGGAGAAGGCCGCCGCGGACACCGGCCGGGTCCACGGGATCCACTGGGACGGGGAGCTGGTCGGCGGGGTGCTGCTGCGGACGATGGACGTGGCACGGGGCATCGCCGAGGCGGGCTGCTGGCTGGAGCCGTCGGCGGTGGGCCGGGGGCTGGTGACCCGGGCGGTGCGGGTGCTGATCGACTGGGCGGTCGACGAGCGGGGCATCCACCGCGTGGAGTGGTGGGTCGCCTCGCGGAACGAGCCCAGCATCGCCGTGGCCCGCCGGCTGGGGATGTCCCGGGAGGGTGTCCTCCGGGAGAGCTACCCCTACCGGGGCAAGCGGCACGACATGGAGATCTGGTCGGTCCTGGCCCCTCAGTGGCGCGCGGCCCGCCCCACCCCGGCGGTCTGAGCGGCGCGCCCGGCGGGTCCGTCAGCCGTGCCGTCCCCCGGTGTGGTGGCGGACGGCCGAGCCGGTGCGGGACTTGACGACCTCCAGCTGGACGGGCACGCGCCGCCGCAGGTCGGGGACGTGGCTGACGATGCCGACCGCGCGGTCCCGCTCCCGCAGCGCGTCCAGCACGTCGAGCACCTCGTCGAGGGTCTGCTCGTCCAGGCTGCCGAAGCCCTCGTCGATGAAGAGGGTGTCGAGGGGGGTGCCGCCCGCCTCCTCGGTGACCACGTCGGCCAGGCCGAGGGCGAGGGCGAGCGAGGCGAAGAAGGTCTCGCCGCCGGAGAGGGTCGCCGTGTCCCGCTCGGCGCCGGTCCAGGCGTCGACGACATGCAGGCCCAGACCGGAACGGGCCCGGCCGGAGGCGCGGGCGTCGGAGTGGACGAGGGTGTAGCGGCCGGCGGACATGCGCCGCAGGCGGGCGCTCGCGGCGGCGGCCACCTGCTCCAGCCGGGCGGCCAGCACATAGGACTCCAGCCGCATCCTGCGGGTGTTCTCCGCGGAGGTGCCGGCGGCGAGGGCGGCCAGGCGCGCCACGCGCTCGTAGGTCTCGCGGAGCGGGGCGAGCCGCCGGGCGCCGTCCAGGGCCTGCGCGGAGAGGCGGTCGAGGTCGGCGGCGCGCCGCTCGGCCTCGGCCCCGGCCGCGGAGGCGGCGCGCAGCCGGGCGGTGGCGGCCTCCAGCGTGGCGCGCGTGGCGCCGGGGTCGGCGGGCGGCAGGGCAGCGGCGGCGGAGATCTCCGGGTCCGCCAGATCCGCGGCGACCGCCGTGGCCTCGGCCTGCCAGGCGTCGAGGCGGTGCCGGAGTTCCCGCAGGTGGGCGTCGTCCAGGGCGGCCTCGGTCACCGCGGCCAGGGTGTCGAACCCCTGCTCGAAGGCGGCGTCGGCGAGCCGGGCGTCGGCCTCCTTGAGCCGCGCGGCGGCGCCGTCCGCGGCCCGGGCGGCGTCGGCGGCGCCGGCCAGGGCGGCGGCTTCCCGTTCCAGGCCGGCGACGCGCTCGGCGAGGCCACCGGCACCGCCCCGGGCACGCGCCAGCTCCTCGTCCAGGGAGCGGAGCTCGGCGGCCAGGCCGTCCCGGCGGGAGGAGCGGGCGGCGGCGCGCTGGCCGGCCTCCCGGCGGACGGCGAGCCGCCGCTCGCGCTCGGCTTCCGCCCGGGCCAGGGCCTCACGTGCGGCGGGCAGGTCCGTGGCCAGGGCACGGGCCCGCGCGTGGTCCCCCCGGAGCCGCTCCGCGGTTCCGGCGAGCGCGGTGGTGGCCTCCCCGTCCGCCTCCGCGCCGGCGGCGGCGCGGGCGTCGCGGAGGGAGCGCAGCTCCCGCTCGGCCTCCTCGCGCGCGGCGTCGGCCCGGCGGTACGCGGTGTGCGCGGTCTCCTCCTCGTCCCGGCCGACGTGCCCGTCCGCGCGGGGCGCGGGCCGGGGGTGGTCGGTGGAGCCGCAGACGGCGCACGCCTCACCGGGGACCAGGCCGGCGGCGAGTTCGGCGGCGACGCCGAGCAGCCGGCGTTCCCGGAGGTCGAGCCACCGCTGACGGGCCTCGCCGGCGCGGTCGCGGAGGTCCCGCAGCAGCTCACCGGCGCCGGCGGCGCGGGCGGCGAGGTCGTCGCGGCGGCGGGCCGCGGCGAGCCGCCGTTCGGCCTCGGCCGCCGCGGCGCGCAGGGTCTCGGCGCGGGTCACGGCCTCCTGCGCGGTGTCGATCCGCGCCTGGTGGTCACGGCGGACGGCGTCCCAGCCGTCGAGCCAGCCGTCCGTCTCCCGCAGCACGTCCTCGTCGGCCTCGGCCTCGCGGTCGAGCTCCCGCTGCTCCCGGGCGATCTCGCCCGCCCGCCGCTCCGCCCGCCGGGCGGCGGCGAGCCGGCCCAGTTCCTCCCGGTGCGCCCGTTCGAGGGCGGTCAGCCGGTCGGCGCCCGCCTGGGCCAGGTCAGGGGGGAGCAGCAGACGCGCCCGGTGCTCGGCTGCGGCGGCGGCGCGGTGGTCCCGTCCGGCAGCGTCCCGCAGGTCCAGCACGGGCAGGACGCGGGCCGCGGCCCGGGCGCGGTCCAGCCGCTCCCGCGCCCGGTCGCGTTCGGCCCGTTCCGTCTCCAGCCGCGCCGCGCGGCGCCTGGCGTCGGCGTGGAGCCGCTGGAGCCGGGCCCGTTCGGCGACCGCCTCGTGCTCCCGCTGCGCGGCCTCGTGGGCGGTCTCGGCCGCGCGCACCGCCATGGCGGCGATCTCCCGCGCCTCGCGGACGTGCGCGCGGGCGACCGCGGCCCACTCCAGCACCGCGCCGGCCAGCCCGGGACGGCCCGGCGTCACGTCCGGCAGCGGGTGGCCGGCGAGGCCGGCGCCGGCGGCCTGGGCCATCCGGTGGGCGAGGGCGAGGAGCTGTTCGTCGGCGGCGGTGACCTCGCGTTCGGCGGAGCGGCGCGCCTGCGCCAGGTGATCCTCGACGGCGGCGAAGCGGCCGGTGTCGAAGAGGCGGCCGAGGAGCGCCGCGCGGTCCTCCGCGCCGGCCCGCAGGAAGCGGGCGAAGTCGCCCTGCGGCAGGAGCACGACCTGGCAGAACTGATGGCGGTCCAGCCCCAGCAGCTGCTGGATCTCCTCGCCGGTCTCCTGGTGCGAGCGGCTGAGCCCCCGCCAGCCGGCGGGGGTCCGCTCGCGCAGCCAGGTCTGGGCCTTGTCCCGGGTGTGCCCGGTGCCGCGCTTCTTGGGGCGGAGCTGCTCCGGGCGGCGGGTGATCTCCAGACGGCGCCCGCCCGCGGTGAGGTCGAGGACGACCTCGGTCGGGGTGTCCGCGGCGGCGTGATCGCTGCGCAGCGCGGGCAGGCTCCCCTGCCGGGCGCCGGGCACCCCGCCGTAGAGGGCGTAGCAGACGGCGTCCAGGACGGAGGTCTTGCCGGCGCCGGTGGGACCGTGCAGCAGGAACAGCCCGGCGGCGGAGAGCTCGTCGAAGTCGATGTCGTGGGCGCCGCCGAAGGGGCCGAACGCGCTGACGCGGAGCCGGTGGAGCCTCATCGGCCGCTCTCACGGAGCGCCTGCCCGGCGCGGACGGTGTCGAAGGCCTCCTGGAGCACGGCGCGTTCCCGCGGGTCCGGGCCGCCGCCGCGGACATGGCCGACGAAGTCCTCGGCGATCTCCTGGTCGGTGCGGCCGCCGAGGCGTTCGGCGTAGGACGCGCCGGGGTCACCGGGGTCCCGGTCGGGTTCGAGGACGAGGTTCAGCAGGTGCGGGAAGCGGCGCGTGAGCCGGGCCATGGGCTCGGCCGGGCGCACGGGGTCGGTGAGGGTCGCCTCGACCCAGGCGTCCTCGGCCGTCTCCAGCGCCGGGTCGACGAGGAGGTCGTCGAGGCGGCCCCGGATCCGGGCGAGCGGGCGGGGCACGGGGCAGTCGGCGCGTTCGGCGGTGACGGCGCCGTCCGCGCCGAGGTCCACCAGCCACACGGACTTGCGGTGCGCGGCCTCGGAGAAGGAGTACGCCAGCGGGGAACCGGAGTAGCGCACGCGGTCGGTGATGGTCTGGCAGCCGTGGAGGTGGCCGAGGGCCACGTAGTCGACGCCGTCGAAGACCCCGGCGGGCACCGCGGCGACGCCGCCGACGGTGATGTCCCGTTCGCTGTCGCTGGCGGTGCCGCCGGCGACGAAGGCGTGGGCGAGGACGACGGACCGCGTGGTGGCGGGCCGCGCGGCCAGATCGGCGCGGACCCGGTCCATGGCGGCGGCGAGCACGGCGGCGTGGGACGGCCTCTCCACCCCGAACTCCTCCCGCACCAGCGCCGGTTCGAGGTACGGCAGCCCGTAGCAGGCGACCTCGCCGTGTTCGTCGGCGAGCACGGCGGGACGGCCTGCGGCGCGGGGGTCGGTCCGCAGGTGGATCCCGGCGCGCTCCAGCAGGCCCGATCCGACGCCGAGCCGGCGGGCGGAGTCGTGGTTGCCGGAGATCATCACCACGGGGACACCCAGCGCGGCGAGCCGGTGCAGCGCCTCGTCGTACAGCTCGACGGCGGCGAGCGGCGGCACGGCACGGTCATAGACGTCCCCGGCGACGAGGACGGCGTCGGCCCGCGTCTCCCGCGCCGTGGCGACGAGGTGGTCGATGAACGCGGCCTGGGCGCCGAGCAGCCCGACCCGGTGGAAGGAACGGCCCAGATGCCAGTCGGAGGTGTGCAGAAATCTCACGGCAGGAACCTCACGCGCAGCTGTCTCCCCCGGTGCCCTCGGTGGTCGGCGCCGCCGGGGCGGCGGCCCGGGACACTCTAGTCCTCCTGTCCGGCCCGCCGCCCGCGGGCGGGGCCGGCGCCCGGGGCCGAGGGGGGTTCGCGAGGGTTCGCGGGGGTTCGCGGAGGCGGCGGGACGGGCTCCGCGGGGGCGCCGGGCGGCGGCACGAGTTGCCGGGTCTTCCCCGCCACCGCACGATGGTCACAGCGGGAGTCGGAGGCACCGTCAGGACGCGTCCTGGCCGATCACCACTGGAGTCGCCATGGCCCCGTACTTCGCGAGAGCAGCGGAATCACTGGTCTCCGACGCCCTCGAAGGTTTCGCCCGGGCCCACCCGGGCCTGGTGGAGCATGTGCCCGAAGGCGGTTTCGTGCGGGCGCTGCACACCTCCCCGGCGCGCAGGGTCGGGTTGCTGTCGGGCGGCGGCTCCGGGCACGAGCCGCTGCACATCGGCTTCGTCGGGGCGGGCATGCTGGACGCCGCCTGCCCGGGCATGGTCTTCTCCTCGCCGCACAACCGGCAGGTGTTCACCGCCTCGATGGCGGTGGCCCGGGAGGACGGTGTGCTGCACCTGGTGAAGAACTACACCGGGGACAAGATCAATTTCGGGATCGCGGCCGAACGGCTGGCCGACGAGGGCATCGCGGTGGCGCGGGTCCTGGTCGACGACGACGTCGCCTCGGAGTCCGAGGACATCGCCGTCGGCCGGCGCGGCACGGGCGGTGCCGTGCTGGTGGAGAAGATCCTGGGTGCGGCCGCCGACGAGGGGACCGGGCTGCTGGACCTGGCCGACCTGGGCACCCGTCTCGCGGGCCGCTGCCGCTCCATCGCCGTCGCGTCGGCGGCGCACACGGCTCCCGGTGACGGCGCCCGGGCGTTCGACATCCCCGTCGGCCAGCTGGAGTTCGGCGTCGGTATCCACGGCGAGCGGGCCAACCGCACCGTGGTCCAGGAGCCGCTGGACAGCCTGCTGGACACGATGGCCGAGTCGCTGCTCGGGTCGCTGCCGCTGGAGCGAGGGGAATCGGTGATCGGCCTGGTCAACGGCCTGGGGGCGGTGACCGGTCTGGAGCTGTACGCGATCGCCCGGGAACTGGGCCGGGTGCTGGACACGAACGGTGTGGAGCTGCGGCGCAGCCTGGTGGGGCACTACGTGACCGCCCTCGACATGCGCGGCTTCTCCCTCACCCTGCTGTCCGCCGACGACGCCGTCGTCAACTGGTTCGACGCGCCGGCGCAGACCGCCGCGTGGTGCCGCTGACCCCTCCCGGGCGAGGAGCTGATGACATGACTTCCAGTACGGTCTTCGACCGGGCCTTCACCGACGCCTGGATCCGGCGGTTCGCCGCGTCGGTGGCGGCCACGCAGCAGGAGCTGACCGCGCTCGACCAGGCCGCGGGTGACGGGGATTTCGGCTCCAATCTGGGGTCGGGCCTCACCAGTTCGCTGCGCCTGCTCGACGAGGCGCCGGACGGTGACCCGGCCGACGCCTCCGTGCCGCTCACCGTGACCGCCACGGCCTTCCTGGACAGCGTGGGCGGGACGAGCGGCCCCATGTTCGGGCTGTTGTTCCAGCGGATGGCCACCGCCGTCCAGGAGGCCGGCCCGGCCCTGACCACCGCGGCCCTCTCGACCGGCACCCGGGACGGACTGGAGGTCATCCAGCGGGTGGGTGAAGCGACCGAAGGGGACAAGACGCTGGTCGACGCGTTGGCGCCGGCGGCCGAGGCGCTGGGAGGCTGCGCCGCGGACGTGCTCCCCGACGCCGCCCTCGCCCTGGCCGCCGAGGGGGCCTGGGTGGGGGTGCGGAACACCGCCCTGCTCCGGGCACGGCGGGGACGCGCGAGCTACATCGGCGACCGGGCCTCCGGCGTACCGGACCCGGGCGCCGTGGGCATCGGGCTGCTGTTCGCCTCGGCGAGGGGCGGGGTCTCCGAGCTCCGCCCGCTCCTCGCCGAGCTGCCGCCGCACGAACCGGTATGACCGGGCCGGTCAGGCCCCTCCCGCCCCGGGGGACGCCCCCCGCGGGCGGGTGGGGCCGCCCGCCGGCGCGTCGCGGGGCGGCACGACCCGGGCGGCGGCCCGCCCCTCGGGGATGGGGGGCCGGCTCTCGCCCCAGGCGAGCAGCCGGGGGTCCTCCAGCGTGTCCACCCAGAGGTCGGTGAGCGCGAGGGACTCCTCGTCCGGGCGGGGCCCGACGCCGACCACGCGCATCCCGGCCCGTACCGCGGACTGCACCCCGACGAGCGAGTCCTCCACCGCGAGGCACGCCGCCGGGTCGGTGCCGGTGGCCCGGGCGGCGGCGAGGTAGACGTCCGGGTGGGGCTTGGGGCGCATCCCCTCCCCGGGGACGACGACGTGGTCGAAGTAGAGCAGGAGCCCGGCGGTGTCGAGGCAGGTCTCCACGACGTCCCGGGGGCAGTTGCTGGCCACGGCGAGCGGCGCGAACTCGTGGACCAGGGCCACCAGAGCGGCGGCCCCCGGGGAGGTGACGGGGTCCTCGGCCACGAGCGAACGGAAGCTCTCCAGCAGCTGGTCCGTCATCTTGTCGGCCAGTTCCGGCCGCCCGGCGGTCTCCGCCAGCAGGCGGCCGCAGTCGGTGTAATGAATTCCCTTGGCGCGTTCGGAGAATTCCTCGTCCGGGGTGACACCATACTCCCGGAGCACCAGGCGGCGGGCTTCCACCCAGTGCCGCTCGGTGTCCATCAGAGTGCCGTCGCAGTCGAACACGACGGCCTTCGGGGTCCAGCTGAGAATCCGGTCTGCTGTCACTTTTCCGACCTTCCGCGAGACGTCTGGCCTGGTGGACTGCGGTCGGCCTCTCCCTCGCCCTCCCTCGTTCACAGAAAGGATTTTCCGTGCGGTAGGCCGCCACCGCGTTCGGGAATTGACGCCCCGTAACAGGGTCGCCACATTCGCGTCATGTCACCCACGGAATAGAGAGGACATTGCAAAAGCCACGGTAAATTCCCGCACGGCGGCCCGTCAATTGCCTCCGGCTTAATAGGCTTAAGTGATCGGTGATATACAGCCGACGCTGCGGCAGAGAATTCCAGAATTCCATCCGACAATCATGCGGGGGCATCCACGCGGCCCCGCGGCGGGCGCCGCGGGCCCGGCCCGGCCACGGCGGTCCGGAACCAGCCGCGGGCCGGGACCGGCCACGAGCTCCTCAGCCCTGCCCGTCCCCGGCGTCCTGCCGGTAGGTGACCTGGCCCAGTTCCAGGGCCGCCGTCCCGGCGGTGGCGTCGGCCAGCCACTCCCGGAACCGCTCCAGGTCCGTCTCGGCCACCCCCACCTCGATGGCGACCCGGGCGCCGTAGCGCACCCCGCGCACCGTACGGCCGGTGGCCCGCAGGTCGTTCTCCAGCCTCCCGGCCCGTCCGTGATCCACGGTCACGGTGGCCAGCCGCACCGGGTGGCGGGCGACCGTGCCGAGCGCGTCCAGCGCCTGGCCCACCGCGCCGCCGTACGCGCGGATGAGGCCGCCCGCGCCGAGCTGGACACCGCCGAAGTGGCGCGTGACGACGGCGACGACATCCCGGACCTCGCGGCGCAGCAGCATCTGCAGCATGGGCACCCCCGCGGTGCCGCCGGGCTCGCCGTCGTCGCTCGACTTCCGCACGGCCCCGGCGGGCCCGAGGACGTACGCCCAGCAGTGGTGGGTGGCGCCCGGGTCCCGCTCCCGGACGCGCCGGATCACCGCCCGCGCCTCCTCCTCGGTGGCCGCGGGCGCGAGCGTCGTCAGGAAACGCGACTTCCTGACCTCGGTCTCGTGGACCCCTTCGCCTGCCACCGTGCGGTGCTGCCCGTCCTGCATCGGGCCAGCGTACGGACCCCGGCGCCCGGGGCGTCCGCCGCCCTGCCCGCCGGCGGCCGGCGGTGGGCGTGCCCCGGCGCCCCCGCCGCCGTCACCGGGGAATGCGCCCGGCGCGCGCCCTGTTGACGGCGGCATGCATCAGGACACGGAGACGATCCGGCGGATACTGACCGGCACCGGCGGCACCTGGGCGGTGGTGGGCCTGTCCTCGAACACGGCCCGGGCGGCCTACGGCGTGGCGGGCGTGCTGCAGCGGTACGGCAAGCGCGTTGTGCCGGTACACCCGAAGGCGGAGACGGTGCACGGGGAGCAGGGCTACCCCTCCCTGGCCGACATCCCCTTCCCCGTGGACGTGGTGGACGTCTTCGTGAACAGCGCCGAGGCCGGGAAGATCGCCGACGAGGCGGTGGCGGCCGGCGCGCGGGCGGTCTGGTTCCAGCTCGGGGTGGTCGACGAGCGGGCGTACGAGCGGGTCCGCGCCGCCGGGCTGGACATGGTGATGGACCGCTGCCCGGCCATCGAGATCCCCCGGCTGGGCTGATCCGCCCCGGGCGGCACCGCCCCCGCCCCCGTCCACGGCCACCGGCCGTCAGCGGGCCAGGCCCTCGACGACGGCCGCCCCGGGCAGCCCGGCGAGCACCTTGCCGGTGACGATCAGCTTGCCGCGCCGGCGGCCGCTGCCGACGACGAGGTGCGGGCGGTCGACGACGGCCGCGTCCACCAGCAGCGGCCAGTGCTCGGGCAGGCCGATGGGCGTGATGCCGCCGTACTCCATGCCGGACTCCCCCACCGCGGTGTCCATCGGCGCGAACGACGCCTTGCGGGCGCCGAGATGGCGCCGCACGGCTCCGTTGACGTCCAGCCGGGTGGAGGAGAGGACCACACAGGCGGCGAGGGTGGTCTCCCCCGCCCGCCGGGCCGCGACGATCACGCAGTTGGCCGAGGCGTCGAGCAGCCCGGGGCCGTACGCCTCGGCGAAGACGGCGGTGTCCGCCTTCTCCGGGTCGGTGTCGACATAGAGGACGGACTCGGGGCCGGCCGTGTGGCGGGCCGTCACGGCCTCGGCGACCGGCGGGCAGAGCACATCGAGGCGCTCGGCCGCGGGCCACGCCTCGTCGAAGGTTCCGATGGGGGCTCGCATGGCCGCACGGTAGCAAGCGGACGGGGCCGGGCGCGGGCGAGGCTCCCACGCCTTCCGGACGCGCGGCCCGCCGGCCGCGGACAGGCCGGCCGGCCCGGCCCGGGCCCCCGCCCATGACGGGCCCGGCGGCCGCTCACCACTGCCGGATCGCGTACAGCAGCAGCGCGAAGCCGTGCAGGGCGACGGCCGCCAGCAGCAGGAGCCGCAAGGTGCGGTTGTTCATGGCCGGACCTTCCTCCTCGTGACCCTCCCCGCGGTCTTCCTCCGCGTGGCCTTCCTCAGCGTCCTCCGCGTCACCCGCGGTGGGCCGCCGGGCCGGGGTCCGCGCCCGTCCCCACCTCGGCCGGCCCCGCGCCGGAACCGCCCCGCCCGGCGGTGCCCTCCTCCGTCAGGCCGGCCGGCGCGGCGAGCGCCCGGAGTTGCGCGGCGGTGACCCCTTCCGGCGGGGGTTCCGGCGCCGGGGTGCGCAGCGGTGGCCGCCACCCCGTCCCCGGCTCCCAGCGGCGGACCACCCGGGCCGGCGCGCCGGCGACCACGGCGTGGTCGGGCACCGTGCCGCGCACCACCGAACCGGCGGCCACCACCACGTTGCGGCCGATCCTGGCCCCGGGGAGGACCACCGCGCCGGCGCCCAGCCAGCTGCCGGCGCCGATCTCCACCGGCGCGGTGCGCGGCCACTGGCGGCCGATGGGGGTGTGGGGGTCGTCATAGGCGTGGTTGTCGCTGGTGACGTAGGTGTACGGGCCGCAGTAGACCTCGTCGCCGAAGATCACCGGCCGGGAGGCCACCACGTGGCTCCCGCGCCCCAGCACGACACCGTTCCCCAGCACCAGCACCGGGTCGGGCCCCAGGTCGAGACCGGGCATCATCCCGGCCGTCAGCGTGACCTGCTCCCCTATCACACAGTGCGCCCCGAGGCGGATCCATTCCTCGCCGAAGACGGTGCCCTGCGGGTAGGCGAGGCGGGTGCCCTCCCCGATCCGCCCGAAGCGGTAGGGCCCGGGGGTCTCGCGGGTGACGGCGCCGGCCTCCCGCACCCAGCGCGCGCCGCGGTGCACGGCCCGCGAGACCGCGCGGCGGCGCCAGGCGGCGAGGGAGGAGAAGGGGTTCCGCTGGATCGGCACTCCGTCACCGTACTCATCGGTAGCCGCCGTGGTCCCCCGGGGCGGGGTGTGACCTTCGCCCCACGCGACCGCCCCGGGACGGCGGCGCCGCCCGCCGCCCCGCTCAGGTCACCCCCGTCCGGCGGCGGCCTCCCGGTGCGCCGCGGACAGCTCCCGGTACATCGCCGCGTTGAGCCGGATCGTCTCGCGCTCCTCGCCGGTCAGCTCCCGCTTGACCTTGGCGGGCACTCCGGCGACCAGCGAACCGGGCGGCACCCGCATCCCCTGCGGCACCAGGGCCTGGGCGGCGACGAGTGACCCGGCGCCGATGTGCGCGCCGTTGAGGACGGTGGCGCCCATGCCGATCAGGCAGTCGTCCTCCACGGTGCAGCCGTGCAGCACCGCGTTGTGGCCGACGGAGACCCGCTCACCGACGGTCACGGGGAAGCCGGGGTCGACGTGCACGGTGCAGTTGTCCTGGACGTTGCTGTCCGCGCCGACCACCACCGGGCCCAGGTCGGCGCGGACCACGGTGTGATACCAGACGCTGGCCCCCTCGGCCAGGGTGACCTCGCCGAGGACGACGGAGGTGGCGGCGGTGAACGCCCCCTCGTGGACCTCCGGCGTCCGGCCGGCCACCGCCGCGATCAACGCCCGTTCCGTCATGGCTCGCTCCTCGTCCGCGGGTGTACCGGGTGCGCCGGATGCGCTCCGGGCCGTTCCGGCTGTGCCGCCACGTCACCGGGTCACCACGGAGCCGCGTGACCGCGGATCCGCGGCTCCGCGTACCGTACGGCGGGCCGGCGCGCGGCCCCGCGCCGGCCCTGCCGCTCAGCTGTTCGGGCGCAGGGTCCAGACGATGGTCATCTCCCCGGTGACGGCCCCGTCCTCGCGGGTCAGCACCACCTCCACCGGGAACTCCGGGCGTGCGCCGCCGTCCAGCTCCGCGACCACCTCGGCGGCCGGGCGGCCCAGGCGGGCGGTCGCGGTGACCGGGCCCCGGGCGACCTTCCGGTAGTGGATCTCGGCCCGGACGGCGAGCGGCACCGCCCGGGAGAGCTGCTCGCCGAAGGCGGCGAGGACGACGGCGCCGCTGGCGGACTCGGCCAGCGTGAACATGGCCCCGGCGTGCGCGCCGCCGAGATGGTTGTGGAAGTCCGGCTGGTCGGGCAGCCGGACCGCCGCGCGCTCCGGTGTGGTTTCGCCGAACTCCAGCCCCAGGGTGCGGACCATGGGGACGGTGGCCGCCAGCAGGTCACCCGTCGCGGTGGACGAGGTCACGGCGGACGGGGGCGCGGCGGGCGAGGGAGGCGGGGTGGAGGTCGCGGCCGGTGGCGTCGTCTCTGACATGACCGCAGGTTACCAGCGGGTAGCACAACTGTGCGGCCCGGCGTGGCCGGACGTCACCGTCCGCTCTATCGTTGTCGGCCATGTGGCCAGGACAGCAGCCGCCCGGGGGCGAGCAGAACCCGCAGGACCCGCAGCCGTATCCGCAGCAGGGACCCGCGCAGCCGGGACAGCCGGCGCAGCATCACCCGTACCAGCAGGCGGGGCATCCGCCCCAGCCCAACCCCTATCTGCAGCAGCCGGGGTACCAGCAGCCCAACCCGTACCAGCAGCCGACCGCCCAGTGGGCGGCCCCCGGCACCCCCGGCGCGCCGAAGCCGCCGGACGACGGGAGGAAGACGAAGGCGGTCGCCATCGGCGCCGCGCTCGCGGTCCTGGTGGCGGCGGGCGTCACCGGCTTCCTGGTGTTCGGCGGTGACGACGGAGGCGGCCAGGCCGGCGGGGACCCGGATCCGTCGCCCTCCGCCTCGGCCTCCCGCTCCCCGTCGCCCTCGCAGAGCGCGGAGGAGAGCGACGGCCCCGACCCGGACAACCCGCGCGCGGGCAACCCGGCCGCCGAGCCGGTGGTCGAGGGCTGGCAGACGGTGGTCAACCCGAAGCGGCGGAACGCCTTCGACGTCCCCTCGGAGTGGGCGGTGAAGTCCCCGACCCTCGGCATCGGGTTCGAGGACGAGAACAGCAAGGAGGAGATACCCGGCGCCGTGACCATGATGACCGGGCCGGCCTACTACAAGGAGGACTCCTGCACCGTCGGGGACGACTCCTACGACCTCGGCGCCGCGGGAACCAAGGGCGCCCAGGGCGCGAAGAGCCTGCAGAACGCGGCCGAGACGGCGGCGGAGGTCTGGGTCTACGCCGCCTTCGACCAGGGCCAGACGGGCACCCGCAAGGTCACCGAGGCCACGTCCTTCAAGAGCGACCACGGGATCGAGGGCTACACGGCCACCGCCACGGTCACCGGCGTGAAGAAGAAGAACAAGTGCTCCTCCGACGGCAAGGCGTACACCGTCGCCTTCACGACGGAGGGCGGCGACTACGCGGTCTGGTGTCTCTACGCCGCGGCGGGCGTCGACGACGAGCTCCCGGACAAGACCATCGAGAAGATCATGAAGACCCTGCGGCCGCTGAAGAGTTCCTGAGCCGCGGGCCCGCCGACGCCGGGTACCGGACGGTCTCCGGGCAACCGGACGGGGACCCGCCCGCCGCGCCACCGCGCTCCGCCGCCGTCCCCCTCCCCGCACCGGCGGGAGCACGGCGGCGGAGCACCCCCGTCCGTCCGACACGAGAAGAGTCCTGACATGCCGTCACCGGCACGGGTCCGCCGCCCGGCCTGGGCGGGCCGGAACTACACCCTGCTCACC
Organism: Streptomyces zingiberis; assembly: GCF_012034935.1. Taxonomy (GTDB): domain Bacteria; phylum Actinomycetota; class Actinomycetes; order Streptomycetales; family Streptomycetaceae; genus Streptomyces; species Streptomyces zingiberis. The sequence continues at coordinate 50,630 of NZ_JAATEN010000009.1, read as the reverse complement.
GCCGCCGCCGTGGTGACCGGCCTCGGCAACTCCGGGGCCCTGGTCGCGGCGGCGTTCGCGGTGCTGGAGTCCGGCGGCAGCGGGACGGACGTGGGGCTGGTCGCCGCGGCCCGCACGGTGCCGCTCGTCGTCTTCCTGCTCATCGGCGGCGCCGTCGCGGACCGCCTCCCCCGGCACCGGGTGATGGTCGCCGCCAACGCGCTCAACTGCGTCTCCCAGACCCTCTTCGGCCTGCTGGTGCTCAGCGGCGAGGCCCTGTCCGCGGGGCTCTGGCCGGTGCTGCTGCTGTCCGCCCTCGGGGGCACGGGGCACGCGTTCTTCGCCCCCGCCGCGGAGGGCATGCTGCTGGCCACGGTCTCCGGTGAGCACTCCGCGCGCGCCTTCGCCTTCTTCCGCATGGGCATGAGCGGGGCCAACATCGGCGGCGCGGCTCTGGGCGGGTTGCTCGTCGCCGCGGCCGGACCCGGCTGGGTCCTCGTCCTGGACGGGGCCGCCTTCGCCGTGGCGGCAGCCCTCCGGGCGTTCCTCGACATCCGGGAGATGCCCGAGCGGCCGCCCGCCGGCGGGCTTCCGGCGCAGCTGCGGGAGGGCTGGCGGGAGGTGGCCGGCCGGACGTGGCTGTGGGCGGTCGTCCTCCAGTTCGCGGTGATCAACGCGGTGGTCGGCGCGGCCGAGGCGGTCTACGGGCCGCTGGTCGCCCAGGAGCGGCTGGGCGGCGCGCGCTCCTGGGGCCTGGCCCTCGCGGCGTTCGGCGCCGGCACGGTGCTGGGCGCCCTGCTGATGACCCGGCTGAAGCCGCGCCGGATGCTGTTCACCGGCAGTGTGGCCGTCTTCGTGCTGGCCCTGCCCTCGGCGGCGCTGGCGGTGCCGGTGCCGGTCTGGGCCCTGTGCCTGGTGATGCTGGTGAGCGGCGTGGCGGTCGAGGTCTTCGCGGTCGGCTGGATGACGGCGCTGCACCAGGAGATCCCGGAGGACAAGCTCTCCCGGGTCTCCTCGTACGACTGGTTCGGCTCCGTGGCCATGGTGCCGGTCGCGACGGCCCTCGCCGGGCCCGCCGCGGACCTCTTCGGGCGCGAGGCCGCGCTGTGGGGCTGCTCGGCGCTGATCGTCCTGCTCACGGCGGCGGTACTGACCGTGCCGGACGTCCGGAACCTCACCCGCCGGGGACCGGGGGCGGCCGCCCCCGGCACGGTGGACGCGCTCGGCGGCAAGGCCACCGCCGCCCTGCCGGCGGCCCCGCCCGTGCCGCCCGTCCCCACCGGCCCGTCCGCCCCGGCGGCGGGCGAGGCCACCGGGCCGGAGGGCACCGGGCCACAGAGCCGCGGCTGATCCGGCGGGCCCGGCGCGGCCCGAGCGGCCCGGTGGCCCGGGCCCCGTCAGACCTCGAAGGCGCCCGGCGGCGGCACGGGCGGGGGCGCCGTCTGCCCGTCGTGCACCACGGCGGCCCCCGCCACCAGCCGCGCCAGCGCGTCGCCGTGCGCGACCCGCGCCGGGAACGGGTCCGCCGCGCAGCGCCGGGCCAGTTCCTCCACCGGCAGCTCCCGCCCGGAGGCGACGACCAGGCTGTTGGCGAAGCGGCGGCCGCGCAGGACCGCCGGCTCGGCGATCAGGCAGAGGTGCTCGAACACCGACCCGAGGGTGGCGAGTTGGGAGCGGAGGAAGTCCAGCGGCGGGCCGTCGGCGACATTGGCCACGTAGACGCCTCCGGGGCGCAGGACACGAGCCGCCGCCCGGGCGTACTCGGCGGTGGTGAGGTGGGGCGGCATCCGGGTGCCGCCGAAGACGTCCGCGATCAGCAGGTCGTGCCCGGCGGCCGGCGCACTCTCCAGCCAGGCGCGGGCGTCGGCGACATGGAGGGTGATCCCGCTGTCCGGCGGCAGCGGCAGCACTTCGGTGACGAAGCGGAGCAGTTCCCCGTCGGTGTCGACGACGGCCTGCCGGGAGCCGGGCCGGGTGGCGGCCACATGGCGGGGCAGGGTCAGGGCGCCGCCACCGAGGTGCAGAACGTCCGGCCCGGGCCCGCCGGCGGGCGGGTCCCCGACGGCGGCGTGAAGGACGTGGGCGACGCGCCGGGCGTACTCGAACTCCAGGTGCTCGGGCGCGTCGAGGTCGACGTACGACTGGGGGGCGCCGTCCAGGGTGAGCAGGTAGGCCCGCTCCCGGTCGACATCGGGCATCAGTTTGGCCAGGCCGCCGTCGACGGCCCGGCTCACGGGTATGGGCTCCTCCACCCGGCCATTGTGCCGTGCCGGGCCGGGACGGGCGGCGCCGGGGAACGACGGCGCCCCGGGGCCGCGCCGGTGGAGCCGGCAGGCCGCCGCGCGCCGGTGCGGCCCCGGGCCGCCGGCCGTCCCGGCACGCCGGGAGAGCCCGGCCGGGCCCGTGACCCTCACCACGGTGGCCCGGCCCGCGCGGGCACCGGCGCGGCGGCGCGGGAGCCGGCCCGTCCGCGGCGCGCCCCGCTCCGCCCCGGCCCGCGGCTGACCTGCGGCTGACCTGCGGACGGACGGGAGCCGGCCACGCGTGTCCCGCCACCGGCGGGGACGGGGCCGCGCGGGCCGGGAGAGGCGGTCACCGGCCCGCTGGACGGCCTCACTTGTGCGGCGGCCGGCGCGGGTGTCCGTTAGGCTCCCCCGCATGCACCACAGTCCCCCGCAGTCACCCGGCTGGACCGCTCGCGCCGCCGGGGTCCTGCTCTCCCCGTGGTCGCGGCTGACGCTGCTGGTGCTCCTCGTCGGCTGCGCGGCCACGGCCGTCGCCCTGATGGAGCCACAGCGGCTACTCGCCTCGGGGTGGCCGCCCCGGGTCTCGGACGGCGGGGCCGTGGTGCTCTTCGCCGCCGTCTACGGCGTGTGCACGGCCGCGCTGCTGCCGCGCCCGGTGCTCAACCTGGCCGGCGGCGCCCTGTTCGGCTCGCAGTTCGGGTTGATGGCGACGGTCGCGGGCACGGTCCTCGGCGCGGGCATCGCCTTCTGCCTGGGCCGCGCCCTCGGCCAGGACGCCCTGCGCACCCTGCTCCGCGGCCGCTGGCTCACCGCCGCCGACCGGCAGCTCAGCGACCACGGCTTCCGCTCGACGCTGGTGGTGCGGCTGGTCCCGGGGGTGCCCTTCGCGGCGGCGAACTACTGTGCGGCCGTCTCCCGGATGCGGCTGCTGCCCTTCCTGCTCGCCACCGGGCTGGGCTGCATCCCCAACACCGCCGCGTACGTGATCGCCGGCAGTCGCGCCGCGTCGCCGACCTCCCCCGAGTTCCTCGCCGCCACCGGGTTCATCGTGCTCAGCGGGGTGGCCGCGGTGCTCGTCGGCTGGCGCCGGCGCGGCCGGGTCCGGGCGGCCTGAGCGGGAATCCGCGCGGGCAAGGGCCCACGGGCTCCCGGCGCCGGACCGGCCGCGGCCGGCCATGACGTCCACCTGGTGAGCGTGTTCACCCTGGGGCGTTACAGTGCCCCCCGTCCGGCACGCGGTCAGCCGGCCGCCGGCACGCGCGCCCGCCGTGCCCGGGCGGTGAGCGGCCGCGCCGGGCAGTCCACGCCCTTCCGGGCCGGTCCGCGTCCGCGGCCCCGGCGGCCGGGGCCCGATCCTCCTGTGGGTGGCACAGCTCCATGTCCTGGTTCGAATCACTCATCCTCGGGCTCGTCCAGGGGCTGACCGAGTTCCTCCCGATCTCCTCCAGCGCCCATCTGCGGCTGGTGGCGGCGTTCTCCGGCTGGCAGGACCCGGGTGCGGCCTTCACGGCGATCACACAGATCGGCACGGAGGCCGCGGTGCTGATCTACTTCCGCAAGGACATCGGGCGCATCCTGTCCGCGTGGTCACGCTCCCTGGTGAACAAGGAGATGCGGTCCGACCATGACGCGGTGCTGGGCTGGCTGGTGATCGTCGGCTCCCTCCCGATCGGCGTGCTCGGGATCACTCTCAAGGACCACATCGAGGGCCCGTTCCGTGACCTCCGGCTGATCGCCACCACGCTGATCGTGCTGGGCATCGTGCTGGGCATCGCGGACCGGCTGTCGGCCCGCGCCGCGACCGGTGGCCGGCACCGGGCGTCCAGGCCGCTCAAGACCCTGCGGGACCTGGGTGTCCGGGACGGCCTGATCTTCGGTTTCTGCCAGGCGATGGCCCTGGTGCCCGGCGTCTCCCGGTCCGGCGCGACGATCAGCGGCGGTCTCTTCATGGGGTACTCCCGCGAGGCCGCGGCCCGCTACTCCTTCCTGCTGGCCATCCCCGCCGTGCTGGCCTCGGGTGCCTACGAGCTCAAGGAGATCGGCGGTGACAGCCATGTCGCCTGGGGGCCGACGGTCTTCGCGACCTTCGTGGCCTTCGCCGTCGGATACGCCGTCATCGCCTGGTTCATGAAGTTCATCACCCGGCGGAGCTTCATGCCCTTCGTGGTCTACCGGATCGCCCTCGGCCTGCTGCTGTTCGCGCTGATCGGGGCCGGGGTGCTCAGCCCGCACGCGGGCGAGTCCGCCGGCTGACGTCCGGGCGGCGCGGCACGGCGGGGCCCCGCGCTCCCCGGTACGCACGAACGGCCCCGCCGGCTGCGTCCGTGCGCGGGACAACACGGCGCGGCCGGCGCGTGCCCTCCGCCGGAGCCGGGTGGCGCGGCGTCCAATGGCCCTTGGCAGACCCCGGCCCCGGCCGTCCGCGGGCCGGCCCACGACGGCCGCCCGCGGGCCTCCTCTCCCGTCCGGCCCGCGGCCGGCGGATCAGAGAGGAAGCGCTCCATGCATCCCGGCTCCCCCCGGCGACCCGGCCGCCACGTCCTGCTCGGCACCGCCGTCGCCACGGTCCTCACCCTCACCGTCCCCGCCGGCGCCACCGCCTCGCCCGCGACCCCGAACACGCACGGCCCGGTGAACGAGGCGTTCTCCCGGGCCGCGGACGAGTTCGGCGTCCCCCGGGACCTCCTCGTGGCCCTCGCCTACGCGGAGACACGGCTCGACGGGCACGACGGCGAGCCCAGCCACGCCGGCGGGTACGGCGTGATGCACCTGGTGGGCGACGCGCGGGGGCACACCCTGGAGCGCGCGTCCGAGCTGACCGGCACCCCCGAGGAGGAACTGCGCACCGACGACGCCGCCAACATCCGGGGCGGCGCCGCGGTCCTGGACTCCTACGCCGACGAGGCCGGGCTGGGCGAGGAGCGGCGGCACCGGGCCGCCGCCTGGTACCCGGCGGTCGCCCGGTACGGCGGCGCGCAGCCCGGCACCGGGGCCCGCTTCTACGCCGACACCGTCTACCAGATCCTGGCCGAGGGGGTGCGGGCCCGCACCCCGGACGGCGAGGCCGTCGTCACTCCCGGGCAGGAGGTACGGCCGGAGCGCGGCCCCTACGCCGGGACGCCCGGGCCGGGGCCGGAGGGCGTCCCCGGGGAGGAGCCGGCGGACAAGGCCCGGAGGGCACCGGTCACGGCCCGTGACTACCCGTCCGCCCGCTGGGTCCCCGCCGATCCCGCCAACTACCGCAAGGGGCGCACCGCCCGGATCGACACCGTCGTGGTGCATGTCGCGCAGGGCACCTACGAGGGCACGGTGAGCTGGTTCCGCGATCCGTCCTCCCAGGTCAGCGCCCACTACGTGGTGCGCTCCTCGGACGGCGCGGTGACCCAGTCGGTGCGGGACGCGGACACCGCCTACCACGCCCGGCAGGCCAACGCGCGCTCCCTGGGCATCGAGCACGAGGGCTGGATCAACGACGCGAAATGGTTCACCGACGTCATGTACCGCTCGTCCGCGGCGCTCACCGCGTACCTCTGCGAGACCCACGGCATCCCCAAGGACCGGGCGCACATCGTCGGTCACGGGGAGGTCCCGGGCAACGACCACACCGACCCGGGGCCGTACTGGGACTGGAAGCGCTACATGGAACTGGTGCAACGCGCGTGACCCGCGGGGTGGCCGCAGGGGGCGCGGCGGACCGCGGCGGACGGGACCGGCCGGTCTCAGCGGCCCTCCGTGAGGCCGTCCGCCGCCGCGCCACGGCTGAGGACGGCCCGGCGCACCCGGTCCCGGACCTCCGGGAACCGGCCGGCGGTGGCGGTGACCACCCGGAACGGCGGCCCGGTGTCGGAGTGGACGGGGAGGAACTCGGCCTTCCGCACGGTCCAGCGGTCACCCTCGGGAACGAAGGTGAATCTGGCCATCGAACCCTCGTTCCCGCGGAACTTGGCGGGCACGAAGCTGGCGACCTGGTCGCCGAGGCCGTAGACCACCCAGGTGCCGCCCACCTTCTCGTACGGCTGCGGCACGTGGTTGTGCGTGCCGATCAGCAGGTCGATGTCGGGACGGCCACCGGTGCGGGCCGCGGTGAGCCGGCGGGCCAGGGACCGCTGGGCGGCGTCCGGCTCCTGCTGCCACTCGGTGCCCCAGTGCAGGCTGACCAGGACGACGTCGGCACCGGCCCGGCGCGCCGCCCGGGCGTCGGCGACCACCCGGTCCGGGTCGAGCAGGTTCACGGCCCACGTCCGGCCCCCGGGCAGAGGTATGCCGTTGGTGCCGTAGGTGTAGGCCAGATGGGCGATCTCCGCGCCGCCGGCCCGGAGCCGGGCGGGGCGGCGCGCCTCGGCGGCCCCGCGCGCCGAGCCCGCGTGGCGGACCCCGGCCCGGTCCAGGGCGTCCAGGGTGCGCCGGACACCGGCGAACCCGTCGTCGAGGGTGTGGTTGGAGGATGTGGAGCAGGTGTCGTAACCGGTGTCCCGCAGCCCTTCGGCGAGCTGGGGCGGGGAGCGGAAGAGGGGGTAGCCGGTGAACGGGCCCTCCTCGGGCCCCAGCGGTGTCTCCAGATGGCACACCGCCACATCGGCGGCGGACACGGCGGGCCGGACGCCGGCGAGGATGCGCCGGAAGTCGTGGTCCACGGCCCCCGCGGGACCGGCCCGGCCCGCTCCCGGCGCGCCGGTACCGGAAGGCCCGCTCTCACCGGCACCACCACCGGCATCGCGGCGGGCCTGCTCGATGACGGACGGGTAGGGGATGACGTCCCCGGACGCCAGCACCGTGAAGGCGGTGCGCCCGGCCGCCGCGGCCCCGTTCCCCGGGCCCGGCCCACCGCCCGCCCCGCTGCCGGGCAGGGCGGACCGTGCCGTGCAGGACGCCAGCACCACGGCGGCGAGCGCGCCGAGGTACAGGCCCGTCCGGACCGGCCACCGGGGGCGGACGGGACCGGCCGGTCCCAGCGGCCGCCCGCCGGTCCGCTCCGGCCACCCGCCGTGTCCGCCGTGACGGCGGTATCCGCCGTGACTGCCGCGACTGCCGTGTCCACCGTTCAACGGGGTCTCCCTGCGCCTCGGTGACGCCCCCTGAGGGCAGCCTCACCCCGGAGCGGGGCGGACGACAGCCCGGTACGGCCGCCCGGGTCACGGAGCCGTGAACGCGGCCGGCATCCCCGGTCTTACGCGCCGCCCTCCGGCGTGGGCCGGTCGGCGTACCGGACGCGGGAGATCTCCCGGACCTCGCCGAGGGTGCCCCACTCGTCCTTGCCGAGCCGGGTGAGCGGCCGCAGCCGTGTCACCTCGGGGTGGCCGTCGACCAGCATGTCCTCGGAGACGGCCGCGTGCACGACGCGGCCGAAGACCACCGTGGAGTCCCCCAGCCGGACGGTGCTGTGCAGCTCGCACTCCAGCACGGCGGGCGACCCGGCCACCCGCGGGGGTGCCACCTTGAGGCTCGGCTCCCGGGCGACGCCGACCGCGTCGAACTCGGACACGCCGTGCGGGAAGTCGGTGGCGGTGGCGTTGATCTGCTCGAAGAGCGGCTCGGGAGCGAGGTTGACCACGAAGGTGCCGGTCCGCTCGATGTTGCGCAGCGAGTCCTTGCGTCCCACGGAGGTGAACTGGACGACGGGCGGCGCCACGCAGGAGATGGTGAAGTACGAGTGCGGGGCGAGGTTGTCGACGCCGTCCGCCGAGGTGGTGGAGACCCAGGCGATGGGGCGGGGCACGACCACCGCGTTCAGCAGCGAGTAGAGCCGGTTCCGGCCGAGGTCGGCGGGGTCGAAGTCGATACGCATGGGGCCAGTATTCCCTCTCGTCCGGAGCCCCGGACGGTGGGCCCGGCGGGCGCGGGCGGATCCGTGCCGGAGGGAGCCCGGCGGTAGGAGGAAGCGCGCATCCTGCCGGGAGGGGGGCACTCCGCCCCACGGCGCCCCCCTCGGGTGGAGTTTGACGGACCCTGACGGACCAGGCATTACGTCTGGTAACACGCATGTGCGGCGGCTATTTCTCTCTACGTCAACTTCACGGAACGCAGTGCGACTTGGCTTCCGCTTCCATGATTAAGATGATGACCACATCAGCATTCCGTGGCGGACGCCGACAGCGGGGCCACCATCTCCCGTGTGTCGTCCGCCGGTACTCCCCTGCGCGGATCCGGGCGGGCTCGGGTGCCGGCGGTCGCCCGTCGTCGCATCTCCCCCGGTCTGCCCTCGCCCCCCGAGAACGAGGATCCGATGACCCAATTCGCACCGGAGGTCGTCTTCTGGTGCCTCGTCGCCGGCCTGGTCGCCGCCCTGGTCCTGCTGCTCCGTCAGCACGGCATCACCCGGGCGCTCCGCAGGCACGCGACGGCACTGGAGGACGGGCTCCGCGCCCGTGACCAAGAGGCCCGGCATCTGGTGGAGGTCCGCCTCCCAGCCCTGCAGTCCTCGCAGCATCAGCCGGGGGCGCTGCCCGGCCTGCTGCACGACCGGCTGGCCGGCACCTCCTTCGCCGAGTCCCTGCAGACCGTGATCGACCTGTTCAGCAGCGCCGCCGACCGCGCGCGTTCCCGCGCCGACCAGTCGGCGAAGGCCGCGCTGAAGGCGTCGATGCGCGCCCTTCAGGGTCTGGCGAACGAGCAGCAGCTCGCCATCACCGACATGCAGGACAACCACGACAGCCCTCATGTGCTCCAGGACCTGCTGGAGATCGACCACGCGAATGCCCAGTTCGGGCGGCGTGCCCAGGGCATCGCCGTCCTCTGCGGCTCCTGGCCGGGCCGGCAGCGCGCCGCCTCGCCGCTGGTCGACGTCGTCCGCGGCGCGAAGTCGCGGATCCGTGACTACCGGCGCGTCGAGGTGAGCGCCCAGGTCGATCTGGCCGTGGTGAGCCGGGCCGTGGAACCCGTGGTGCTCACGGTCGCCGAGCTGCTCGACAACGCCGCGCGCCACTCACAGCCCAACACCCAGGTCGAGGTCACGCTGCGCCCCGCGCACAACGGCACCGCCATCGTGATCGACGACGCCGGTGTCGGCATGGACAGCCGGGAGATCCAGAAGGCGTCCATGCTCCTCGCCGGACGCCAGGACATCGACATCAACCGGCTGGGCGATCCGCCCCAGTTCGGCTTCGCCGTGATCGGCGTACTCGCGGCCCGGTACGGATTCACCGTGTCCGTGGACACCCGGTCACCCTACGGAGGTGTCCGCGCCGTGGTGTTCCTCCCCAAGGAGCTGCTCACGAGCGTGAACGCCGACCACCCGGCCACGGCCGGGACCCACCCCACCCCCGCCCCCGCTGCGGCGCCCCGGCCGGCTCCGGCCGCGCCACAGGCCGCGCCCGCCCGCCCCGCCGCCGCCGAGCGGTCCGAGCCCGTACGGCCCGAACCCGTACGGTCCGCGACCGACCGGCCGGAGGAGCCCGGGCCCGCGCCCGCCGCCACCGCTCTCGGCCTGCCCAAGCGCCGTCGCCGTGCGCCCGTGCCGGAGCACGTCGCCGCCACCCGTGGTGACGCGGCGCAGCAGGACACCGACGCGCCGGCCGCCCGCCCGGCACACGAGACCGCCTCCCGGATGAGCGCCTTCGCGCGCGGCACCCGCTCCGGCCGTCTCCCCTCCCCGGACGATGAAGGGACCACGCAGGAATGAACTCTCGTACGGTCAACGATCTGGGCTGGATGCTCGACGACCTGCTCAACGTGCCCGAGGCCCGGCACGCCATCCTGCTCTCCGCGGACGGCATGCTCCGGGCCCATTCCGAGGGGATCAGCCGGGACGAGGCGGACCGCCAGGCGGCGGCGCTCTCGGGCCTTCAGTCCATCAGCCGCTCCACGGCCGAGTTCTGCGCCCGGGAGGAGTCCCCCTGGCAGCAGACGCTGGTCGAGTTCAGTGACGGCTACGTCTTCCTGGTGGCCGCCGGCACCGGCGCCTACCTCGCGGTGTCCGCCTCCCCCGAGGTGGACATGGAGGCCGTCACCTACCGGATGCACAAGCTGGTCGACCGGCTCGGCAAGGAGCTGACCAGTCCGCCCCGCCAGGACGCCGTCCACCACGCCGGCAGGCCGGTATGAGCCCGCCCCGCAGGAAGGAGCGGGGACTGGTACGTCCGTACGTGGTGACGGACGGTCGCGCGCACCCGACGCGCAACACTCTGGACCTGGTCACGCTGGTCATGGCCATGACCGACCGGCCCCTGGCGGGGCTGAGTCCGGAGAAGCGGCGGCTGATGGACCTCTGCCGGGGCGGGGCGCTCTCCGTCGCGGAGGTGGCGGGCCATCTGGACCTGGCGATCAGCGTCACCAAGGTCCTGCTCAGCGACCTGATCGACAGTGGTCACATCACCGCCCGCGCCCCGGTACCGCGGGCGGAACTCCCCCAGGCCCAGCTCTTGCAGGAGGTGCTCGATGGGCTCCGTGCTCGCCTCTGACCACGTATACCTCCCGGACACGGTCAGTACCACGGCCAAGATCCTGATCGTCGGGCACTTCGCCGTCGGCAAGACCACCTTCGTGGGCACCCTCTCGGAGATCAAGCCGCTGCGCACCGAGGAGACGCTGTCGGAGGCCGGCGCGCACATCGACGACCTCGCCGGTGTGCCCCAGAAGTCCACCACCACCGTGGCCATGGACTTCGGCCGGCTGACGCTCAGCGAGGACCTGGTGCTCTACCTCTTCGGCGCCCCGGGCCAGAAGCGGTTCACCCGCCTGTGGCGGGACATGACCCATGGCGCCCTGGGCGCGCTGGTGCTCGCCGACACCCGCAGGCTCGACCAGTCCTTCGACGTCATGGGACTGCTGGAGGAGCACGGGGTCCCCTACGCCGTGGCGGTCAACCGCTTCGACGACGCTCCCGGGTACCCCGACACGGAGATCCGTGAGGCGCTCGACCTCCTCCCGGAGACCCCGCTGATCACGTGTGACGCGCGGGACCCCGTCTCCTCCACGCACGCCCTGATCGCCCTCGTCCAGTACCTCCAGACCCGTCTCGCGCAGGAGAGCATGTGACCACCCCGCAATCCCCCGGGCAGCAGACCCAGCCGCCGCCCGGCTGTCCCGCCCACGCCGACGCGGCGGGCGGGCCCCCCCGGTCCGGCGTGGACACCGGCGTCGAGCGCCTCTACGGCCCCGCGTTCGCCGCCGACCCGGCCGCGACCTACGCCCGGCTGCGCCGCTACGGGCCGGTGGCTCCGGTGGAACTCGCCGAAGGCGTCGAGGCGTGGCTGGTGACCTCGTACGAGACCGCCCTCGACGTGCTCCGCAGCCCCGAGCGGTTCTCCGCGGACTCGCGGCGCTGGCGCGCGCGGGCGGACGGCACGGTCCCGGACGACAGCCCCGTCGTGCCGATGATGATGTACCGGCCGAACGCCCTGTGGACCGACGGGGCGGAGCACGCCCGGCTGCGCGGCGCGATCAACGACAGTCTGGAGCGGGTCGACCCCAACGCGCTCCGCAGCTACGTCGAGCAGAGCGCCGACACCCTCATCGACCGCTTCGGCCCGCGCGGCGAGGCGGACCTGCTCTCCGAGTACGGCGCGCAGCTGCCGCTGCTGGTCTTCGAGCAGCTCTTCGGCTGTCCCCCCGAGATCGGCGCGAAGCTGGTCACCGGCATGTCCGCCATCTTCAACTCCGAGGGTGAGGAGGCCGAGAGGGGCAACCAGCTCCTCGGCGAGAGTGTCTTCCAGCTGGTGGCGCTCAAGCGGTCCCAGCCGGGCCCGGACATCACCTCCTGGATGATGGCGCACCCGGCCGGCCTCACCGACGAGGAGATGATCCACCAGCTGATCCTGCTGATGGGCGCGGGCACCGAGCCGCAGCAGAACCTCATCTGCAACGGGCTGCGGCTGCTGCTGGCCGACGACCGCTTCGCCGGTGACCTGGCGGGCGGCTCCCTGCCGGTGGAGGACGCGCTGGACGAGGTGCTGTGGACGGACCCGCCCATGGCCAACTACTGCGTCCACTTCCCGCTGTACGAGCAGGAGCTGGGCAACCACCTGCTCCGTCCGGGCGAGCCGGTGCTGATCAGCCTGGCGTCCGCCAACAACGACCCCTCGCTGGTCTCCGACCGGCGCGCGGGGAACCGCGCGCATCTGGCGTGGAGCGCCGGGCCGCACGGCTGCCCGGCGAAGGACCCGGCCCGGCTGATCGCCGCGGTGGCGGTGGAGAAACTCCTCGATCGGCTTCCGGATATCGAACTGGCGGTCGGGGTAGATCAGCTGAGTTGGCGTCACGGGCCCTTCCACCGTGCGCTGGCCTCCCTTCCGGTCCGTTTCCCCCCGATCGCCGCCTCCGCGGTCGCAGAGAGAACTCTTGGAGACAGTGGATGGACACCACAACCCGCCCCCTCGTCATCGACCCCACCGGCAGCGACATCCACGGCGAAGCCGCCCGCGTCAGGGAGCAGGGGCCGGTCGGGCTGGTGGAACTCCCTGGCAAAGTGGTGGCGTGGGCAGTAAGTGACCCGGCGCTGCTGAAGGAGCTGCTGACGGACCCGCGGGTCTCCAAGGACCCGCGGCAGCACTGGCCGGCCTGGATCAACGGCGAGATCACCCCCGACTGGCCGCTGTTCACCTGGGTGGCGGTGACGAACATGTTCACCGCCTACGGCGCCGACCACCGGCGGCTCCGCAAGCTCGTGGCCCCGGCGTTCTCGGCGCGCCGTACGGCCGCGCTCCGCCCGCGCATCGAGGAGGTGACCGGGGAGCTGATCGAGCGGCTCGCGGCCGTTCCGGCGGGCGGCACGGCCGACCTGCGGGAGGGGTACTGCTACCCCATCCCCATCCAGGTCATCTGCGAGTTGTTCGGCGTGGCCGACGCCGGTATGCGGGAACGTCTCCGCACCCTGGTGGACAGCGTCTTCAACACCACGGCCGACGCGGCCGAGGTGGCCGCCACCTTCGAAGGGCTGCACGCGCTGCTCGGCGAGCTGGTGACGCTGAAGCGGGAGACCCCCGGCGACGACCTGACCAGCCTGCTGATCTCCAACCGCGAGGAGGACGGCTCCCGGCTGACCGAGGGCGAGCTGGTCGACACCCTGCTGCTGGTGATCAGCGCCGGTCACGAGACGACGGTCAACCTGCTGGACAACGCCATCCACCTGCTGCTCACCCACCCCGAGCAGCTCGCCCTGGTCCGCGAGGGCCGGGCGGCCTGGTCCGACGTGATCGAGGAGACGCTGCGGGTCGACGCGCCCATAGCCAGCCTGCCGCTGCGCTACGCCGTCGAGGACATCCAGGCGGGCGAGGTCACCATCCGGAAGGGGGAGGCGATCCTCGCCGCCTACGCGGCGGCCGGGCGCAACCCCGCGTACCACGGCCCGGACGCCGCCGGCTTCGACCTCACCCGCGTCAACAAGGAGCATCTGGCCTTCGGCCACGGGGTGCACTTCTGCCTGGGCGCCCCGCTGGCCCGGCTGGAGGCGGAGATCGCGCTTCCGGCGCTCTTCGAGCGCTTCCCGGAGATGGAGCTGGCCCGGCCCACGGAGGAGCTGGGACACATCGCCTCCTTCATCTCCAACGGGCACCGCACCCTGCCGGTGGTCCTGCGCCCGGCCGGCCCCGGGGCGGGCTGACCGGCTCCCGGGTTCCGCGCGCCGCGGCCCCGTCCCTCCTGGCCTCACGGCCGGGCGGGACGGGGCCGCGGCGCGTCGCGCTCGCGGAAAGGCGCCCGCCGGGGCCGGCGCCCGGGCCGGTGACGCGGGGAAGACGGTGCACCGGCCCGCCGCCCGGAGGCCGGGCGGCGCGGGCCACCGGCGGCGGGAGGACGGGCGGGCCGGAGATCGGCGGGCGGCGAGAGGTGTCGGGACAGCCGCGTGGGAAACCCGCGCAGGAGCCGTGAACGATCGACGGAGGCCGGCCGGCGGTGTGGCCGGCAGGACGGAACGCCTATGACCAGCGGGTACACAGGTCCCGAAGGCTTCGGACGGGACCCCATCGGAGACTTCCTCGCGCGCTTCCTGGGTGCCGCCGGCTCACGGCGTCCGCCGGGTTCCCGGTATCTGGACTTCGGCCGTCTGATGAGTGAGCCCGCGCGACGGCTCGTCTCCGACGCGGCCGGCTACGCGGCCGAGCACGGCAGCGCCGACCTGGACACCGAGCACCTGCTGCGGGCCGCGCTGACCACGGAACCGACCCGGACGATGGTGGCACGGGCGGGCGCCGACCCGGACCGCATCGCCGAGGAGATCGACCGCTCCGCCGACGAGGGCCCGCCGCGGAACACCGTGTCGGTCAGCCCCGCCGTCAAACGCGCCCTGCTCGACGCCCACGAGGTGGCCCGGTCCACCGGCGCCTCCTACATCGGCCCGGAGCATCTGCTGATCGCCCTCGCCGTCAACCGGGACTCCGCCGCGGGGCAGATCCTCGACGCGGCCCACTTCGACCCCGGCCCCCGGAACCAGCAGGGGGCGACGGCCGCGCCCGCGCCCGGGGGGCCCGAGCACCCGCCCGGCGCGGGCGAACGGAACACCCCGAACCTCGACAAGTACGGCCGGGACCTCACCGAGCTGGCCCGCCAGGGCCGGATCGACCCGGTCATCGGCCGCGACGAGCAGATCGAGCAGACCGTCGAGGTACTGGCCCGCCGCGGCAAGAACAACCCGGTGCTCATCGGCGAGGCGGGCGTGGGCAAGACCGCCGTCGTCGAGGGACTGGCCCAGCGGATCGCCTCGGCCGATGTCCCGGACGTGCTGCTGGGGCGGTGCGTCGTCCAGCTCGACCTGGCGGGCGTGGTGGCCGGCACCCGCTACCGGGGCGACTTCGAAGAGCGGCTGACCGGCATCATCGACGAGATCCGTGCGCACTCCGGGGAGCTGATCGTCTTCATCGACGAGCTGCACACCGTGGTGGGCGCCGGGGGCGGGTCCGAGAGCGGGCCGATGGACGCGAGCAACATGCTCAAGCCGGCCCTCTCCCGAGGCGAACTGCACGTCATCGGCGCGACGACGCTGGAGGAGTACCGGCTCCACATCGAGAAGGACGCCGCGCTCGCCCGGCGGTTCCAGCCGATCCTGGTGCCGGAGCCGGACACGGCGGACGCCGTGGAGATCCTGCGCGGCCTGCGCGACGCCTACGAGGCGCACCACCAGGTCCGCTACGCCGACGAGGCGCTGGTCGCCGCCGTGGAACTCGCCGACCGCTACCTCACCGACCGGTACCTGCCCGACAAGGCGATCGATCTGATGGACCAGGCCGGCGCCCGGGTGCGGCTGCGCTCCTCCACCCGCGGCACCGACATCCGCGCCCTGGAGCGGGAGGCGGAACAGCTGACCCTGGACAAGGCGCAGGCGGTGGGCGCGGAGGACTACGAGCGCGCCACCCAGCTCCGCGACCGGATCGCCGAGGTGGAACGGCGGATCGCGGACGGCCGGGACCGGCAGCGGAAACCGAACCACCGCATCGCCGAGGTCACCGTGGAGGACATCGCCGGCATCGTCTCCCGGCAGACCGGTATCCCCGTCAGCAGCCTCACCCAGGAGGAGAAGGACCGGCTGCTGGGGCTGGAGGAACATCTGCGCCACCGGGTCGTCGGGCAGGACGAGGCGGTCACCGCCGTCGCCGACGCGGTGCTGCGCTCCCGGGCCGGGCTGGCCTCGCCGGACCGCCCCATCGGCTCCTTCCTCTTCCTCGGCCCCACCGGGGTGGGCAAGACGGAACTGGCCCGCGCGCTGGCCGAGGCGCTGTTCGGCAGCGACGAGCGCATGGTCCGCCTCGACATGAGCGAGTACCAGGAGAAGCACACCGTCAGCCGGCTGGTCGGCGCGCCCCCCGGATACGTCGGGCACGAGGAGGCCGGGCAGCTCACGGAGGCCGTGCGCCGGAACCCCTACGCCCTGCTCCTGCTGGACGAGGTGGAGAAGGCGCACCCGGACGTCTTCAACCTGCTGCTCCAGGTGCTGGACGACGGGCGGCTGACCGACGCCCAGGGCCGCACGGTGAACTTCACCAACACCGTCATCGTCATGACCAGCAACCTGGGGTCCGAGGCGACCGGCCGCCCGACCACCCTCGGCTTCGGGTCCGCCGAGGCGGAGGCCGACGAGGAGGCGCGCCGGGAACGCGTGCTGCGTCCGCTGAGGGAGCACTTCCGGCCCGAGTTCCTCAACCGGATCGACGAGACCGTGATCTTCCGGCGGCTCGCCGACGACCAGCTGCGGCAGATCACCGACATGCTGCTGGAGGACACCCGGCGGCGGCTGCACGCCCAGGACATCGCCGTGGACTTCAGCCCGGACGCCGTCGACTGGCTGGCACACCGCGGCTACCAGCCCGAGTACGGGGCACGGCCGCTGCGCCGCACCATCCAGCGCGAGGTGGACATCCACCTCTCCCGGATGCTGCTCCGCGGCGAACTCCGGCCGCACGGCCGGCTGCGGGTCGACGTGGCGGACGGAGCGCTCTCCTTCACGCCCGACGGCGCAGCGGCGGAGGAGGCGGCGGAGGCTGAGGCGGCGGCCGGGCGGGAGAACGGGACCTGACGTCCCGCCGGACCGGTGGGACGAGCCCTGCGCCGGTGGCCGCCGGTCCGGACCCTGACCTGACACGGCACCCGGCGGGCCGCCCGCCCCACGACGCGGGGTGCCGGGTCCGTCCCCGGGGAAGAGCCGCCCCGCGCACCGGGGCGGAGCCGGCCGCTCGGCCCTGAGGGGGGAGAGCACCACCCGCGGGGCACCGGAGCCGCGGCCTGACCGGCTACGTCCTCCGCCCGCGGTCCTCGCGGGGACCGGCCCTCCGTCTCAGGACCGACCCGGCCCGCCACTCCGTCATCCCCTCGCGGTACCGGGCCCGGGACGGCGGAACGACGACACGGTCGCGCGCACGCGAAAGGGTGGGGGCATGCACAGGGGCAGGGAGAACCGGAGACCGGAACGCGCGAGCGGCGCACGGACGCGAGGACCGGCACGCGGAGGCCGCGGGTGAGCGCCCTGCTGGTGCCGGTTCTCCTCTCCTGCCTCTCCGCCGTGGTGTACGCGGGGGCGGCCGTCCTCCAGGAGCGCGTCGCGGCGGAGTCCGTCCCGGGCGCCGGGGCGGGCGCCGCGTGGCGCAGCGGGCGCTGGTGGATCTCGGTCCTCCTCAACGGCGCGGGCGCGCTGCTCCATGTCGCCGCGCTGAGTACCGGACCGCTGTCGCTGGTACAGCCGCTGGGTGTGCTGACGCTGGTCTTCGTCCTGCCGCTGGCCGCGCTGTGCGGCGGGCGGCGGGCCGGCCGGCCGGGGTGGTCCGGGGCGCTGCTGGTGTCGGCGGGGCTGGCGGGGCTGCTGTCGCTCACCGCGGCGCGGCCGGCACGGCTGCCGGACGGTGCGGAGCAGCTCACCCTGGCGGTGGTGACCGTCGGGGCCGTCGCCGCCCTCACCGGGCTGGCCGTCTCCCGGGCGGCGGCGCGGCCGGCCGTCCGCAGCGCCTTGCTGGCGTCGGCGGCCGGGGCGGCGTTCGGGGTGGCTTCCGTGTTCACCAAGGTGGTGACCGCGAACTGGGGCACGGGGCTCCCGGTGGCGGCGCAGGTGCCGGCGGCGGCGGTGACGGCGGGGCTGGCGATCGCCGGGCTGTTCGCCGCGCAGGCCGCTTACCAGGGAGGGGGACTCGCCGCGCCGCTGGCCACGGTGACGGTCGTCAACCCCGTGGTGGCAGCGGCGACCGGCGTCACGCTGCTGGGTGAGGGTTTCCGGTACGGGGCCACCGGCGTCGCCCTCGCGCTGGCCGCCGCCGGGGTCACCGCCCGGGGTCTGGCCGTCCTCACGGCGCGCCGGGCCGACGGGCCCCTGGACACCGTGCCGGCGGGAGAGCGGCGGGAGACCTCGGGCCCCGGGCCGGCGGCGGGCCGTGCGGAGCGGCCACCGCCGGCCGGGACGCCGGGGGCCGCCGGGGCCCGCCGCCCCGCGGACGCTCTTCGTGCCGTACCGGGCGGGCGTCCTCCCGGTCCCGTCCCGGTGCCGGGAGCCGCGCGCGCCCTCGCCGGGGATGCCGCGGGGCGGGACGGCTCGGCCGGTGCCGCCCCGCGGCCGGGCGCCCTGGTGTGAACTCCCGCGCCCCGGCGCGGATCCCGGGGGTGTCCCGGGCTCGCGCCGTGACGGAGACTGTCCGCGGTACGGAGGGCGGGACCCGGCAGGGAGGATCCGGATGCGGGTGACGGCACGCGGCGGGCGTGGGGAACGGGCGGAGCCCGGAGTGGCCGCGGAGCCCGGTGGCGGCCATCGGCCCGGCGGCCCCTGGCGGCGGGGGGCCGCCGCGCTGGCCGCGGGGGCGGTCCCCGCCCTGACGCTGCCCGCGCCCTCCTGGTGGTGGTGCGCCCCGGTCGCGCTGGTGCCCTGGCTGCTGCTGGTCCGCTCGGCGCCCACGGCCCGCCGCGCGGCGCTCGACGGCTGGCTGGGCGGGGCGGGGTTCCTGCTCGCCGTCCACCACTGGCTGCTGCCGAGCCTCCATGTGTTCCTGCTGGTGCTGGCGGTCCTGCTGGGGGCCTTGTGGGCGCCGTGGGGCGCGCTGGTGCGGCGGCTGCTCACGGACCGTCCGGGCCCGGGGGCGGTGGCGGCGGCCCTGGTGCTGGTGCCCGCCGCCTGGCTGATGGTCGAGCTGGTGCGCTCCTGGGAGTACCTCGGCGGTCCGTGGGGGCTGCTGGGCGCCGGGCTGTGGCAGGTGCCGCCGGCCCTGCGCCTCGCCTCGCTGGGCGGGGTGTGGCTGGTGACCCTGGTGGTGGTGGCCGTGAACACCGCGATCGCCGTGGTCCTCGCGGTGCCCGGTGCCCGCCGGGCCGCGCTCGCCGGTCTGCTGGCGTGTGCGGCGGTGGTGGGCTCGGCGTGGGCGTTCGCGCCGCTGCCGCGGCCCGCCGGGACGGCACGGATCGGTCTGGTGCAGCCCGGGGTCGTCGACGGGCCCGGCAGCGTCGACCGACGCTTCGACCGGCAGGTGGACCTCACCCGGAGGCTCGCCGGACGCGGCGCCGACCTCGTCGTCTGGGGCGAGAGCGGCGTCGGCCACGACCTGCGGGACCGTCCGGACCTCCGGCGGCGGCTGGCCCGGCTCTCCGCGGAGGTGGGCGCCGGCATCCTCGTCAATGTGGACGCCCGCCGCTCCGACCGGCCCGGGATCTACAAGAGTTCCGTCCTGGTCGGCCCGCACGGGATCACCGGCGAGCGCTACGACAAGATGCGGCTGGTGCCGTTCGGCGAGTACGTCCCGGCCCGCTCCGTGCTCGGCTGGGCCACCTCCGTGGGCAAGGCCGCGGACGAGGACCGGCGGCGGGGCACCGCCCCCGTCGTCACCCGGACCCCCGAACCGGCCGGCGGTCCCGGCCGGGCCGCTCCCCGGCGGCTGCGCGTCGGCCCGCTGGTGTGCTTCGAATCGGCGTTCCCGGACATGAGCCGCCATCTGGCGCGCGAGGGCGCCCAGCTGGTGATCGCCCAGTCGGCGACCTCCAGCTTCCAGCGCAGCTGGGCCCCCCGGCAGCACGCCTCGCTGGGGGCGCTGCGCGCGGCGGAGACCGGACGGCCGTTCGTGCACGCGACGCTCACCGGCGTCAGCGCGGTGTACGGACCGCGGGGCGAGCGAGTGGGTGCCGGTCTCGGTACGGACGGCGCCGCGGCCACCGTCCGTACCGTTCCGCTCGCCCGGGGGGTCACCCCCTACGCGCGGTTCGGCGACTGGGCGGTGCACGGCGCCGCGCTGGCCCTGGCCGGGTACCTCGGCCGGGAGGCGGCGCGCCGGGTCAGGAGCCGGAGAGCCCGCGCCCTCCGGTAGCCGCGCCGGCCGCACCGGCCTCGGTGATCACCCGCTCGCACAGTTCGTGGGTGGCGAGGGCGTCCTCGGCAGTGAGCAGCCGCCCGGCGCGCACGGCGTCCAGGAAGTGCGTCACGGCCTGCTCCACGCCGCGCTGCCGGGCGACGGGCACCCAGTCGCCGCGGCGGCGCACGCTGGGCTGGCCCTTGTGGTCGACGACCTCGGCGAGGTTGACCACCTGGCGCTTGGCGTCCTGGCCGGACACCTCCAGGATCTCCTCGGCGGAGCCGCTCATCCGGTTCATCACCCCGAGGGCCGTGAAACCGTCGCCGGAGAGCTGGAGGACGGCGTGGTGGAGCAGCCCGTCCCGGACGCGGGTCCGCACCGAGACGTGCTCGGGGGTGCCGGGCAGCAGGAAGCGCAGGGTGTCCACGACGTGGATGAAGTCGTCCAGGACGACCGAACGCGGGTCCCCGGGCAGCCCGACCCGGTTCTTCTGCAAGAGGATCAGGTCGCGCGGGAGGCCCCGGCACTGGGCGTACGCCGGCGCGAAGCGTCGGTTGAAACCGACGGCGAGGGAGACGCGGCGCTCGGCGGCCAGCCGCACGACGCGTTCGGACTCGGCGTAGTGGTAGGCGATCGGCTTGTCGACATAGGTGGGTACGCCCGCCTCGATCAGCCGGGTGGCGAGCTCCGCGTGGACCGCGGTGGGCGCGTGGACGAGGACGGCGTCCGGACCCGCCGCCAGCAGGGAGTCGAGATCGGTGTGGCGCCGCCGCTCCGGGACGTGGTGGCGCTCGCCGGTCTCCCGCAGCGTGCGCGGGGAGCGGGTGTGCAGATGGAGTTCGAGACCGGGCCGCGAGGTGAGGACCGGCAGATAGGCCTTGTGCGCGATGTCGCCGAGCCCGACACAGCCGACCCGGAGGGGCCGGGGCTCCCCGGCCGCCGGGGTGTCCGTGGCGGCCTCGGGAACGGAGATGGTCGCGGGGGTCGCGGGGGTCGCTGCCGCCTCGGCGGTCACGGGCGTCACTCCTTCCGCTGCTCCTGATGGTCCGGGGCGAGCGGGGTTCGCACCGGTGTGCGATCAGCATAGGGGCCGGGCGGCGGGCTCCGGCCGGCGATCCCGTCGAGACCGCGCAGCACCAGGCTGGGGCCGAGCCCCCGCGCCACGCGCACCCGCGGCGGCCGCGAGTGCTACACCGTGTGGGTGACGCTGCCTCACCCGCCCGGGCGAGGCCCCCGCCCGGGAACCACCGGCGTCCCGGGGCACGGAGCAGGCTGGGCCCGTGCACCCACGTACCGCAGCGATCCTCCTGATGGCACCTCTTCTGGCCGGCTGCGTCTCCGTCGCGGAGACGCCCGCGCCCACCGCCCCGGGCCGGGAGGGGGCCACGGGGCCCGCCGTGCCCGCCCCGGAGCCCTCGGGGCTCGCCGCCCTCCGCCCCGACGCGGCGTGGGAGGCGCTCGCCACGGCTGAGCCGGGCTCCGGGCCGGACTCCCCGCGCCGGCCCCGGGAGGCCGGCGCCGCCACGCCGGGCGGCGGCGTTCCCCCGGGACCCCCCGGCCCCCCGGCGGCCCCCCTGGTGGCCCCGGCACCGCCCGCCCTGCCCGGGCCACCCGCGCTGTCCGGGCCCTCCGTCTTCGCGGCGCCGCGCCCGTTCGCCGCGCCGCGCTCCAGGCCACGTTCCGTACCGCGGCCGGCCCCGCGCTCCGTACCGCGCTCCGTACCGCGTTCCGCGCCGCGATCGGGGCCGGGGCCCGCCCCGCGTTCCCTGCCGGCCCCGGCTCCGGCGCCACGCCGCCCCGCCCCGGCACCGCCGCGGTCCGATCCGCCCCGGGGGCCGCAGGCGGCGCGGCCGGCCCCGCCGGAGCGCTCCTCGCGGCCGGCCCCCGGGCAGGGCCCGCGCGCCTTGCCGCCGCCGGGCGCCGGGATGTGCCAGCTGGCCGAGCACTACGGCTACATGACCCCCGGCAGTGCGGAGTCCCGCGCCTGCCGGAACGTCTACGGCGGCTGACCCCCACCGTCGGCCAGCCGCCGCGCCAGCCGGTCGATCGCCGAGCGGACGCCGGCCGCGTAGGGACCGGCGTCACCCTCGGCGCCCGCCAGCGCCTGTGAAGCCGCGCGGGCCCGCCGCAGCTCGGCGGACGCCGCCCCGCGGAGCCCCAGCTTCTCGTAGTCCGCGGCCAGGTTGAGGTGGAGCGACGGCCGGAAGCCGCTGAGTGGCCGGTCCGCGCCCCGCGCCCGGGGGCGTTCCCCCGCGGCCTCGTCCGCCGCGGAGAGCGCCCGCAGATCCCAGGCCAGTTCACAGGCGGGGTCGTCCTGGGTGTCGGCCAGGTAGTGCGCGATCGTGCAGCGGTGCACGGGGGCACCGTTCTCAGCCGCCCGCTCCCATAGCCGGAGCAGGCGGTTCCGTGCCTCCTCGCGGTCACCGGCGTGGAGGAGCACCACGGCCTGGCCGATGCTCCGTTCCAGGTTCGCCGCCCCGTCGCCCCCGGGCTCGGCCGGCCGGTTCCGTTCCTCCGTCACCCGCGCCTCCGGTGCTCGCCGGCGTCCGGTCCGCCGCCGGCCGCCCGTCCCGGTGTCCGACGCTAGCCACCACGCGGCCCACGCGCCCGGCCACCGGGCCACTCGGGTCAGCCACCGTCCGGGAAGGGCCGGGCACGGAAGCGGCGCGGACTCCCGGCGACGGATATGGCCTCCCGGTCTCCGGGCCCTCCCCACCCCCGGCCCCGCTCCCGCCCCGGGGGTGGGACGACACCGCCGGGCGTCCCCGCACCCGCCGCTGCCCGGTCCGGCGGCCGGCGGGGACGTCCGCCGCCCGCCCGGAGACCCGGCGGGACGCCGCCCTCACGGCGGGCCCCGGGCACGCCCGGCACGTGCCGGGCCGCGCGCACCCACCCCGTGGTCGACCTGCCGCCGCGCCACCGGTGCCTGTCCGCCGTCCAGCCGTCCAGCCGCTCAGCCGGTCAACCGGTCAGCCGGTCAGCCGGTCAGCCGAGGTTCGGGATGCGCCAGTCGACGGGGGTGTGACCGTGATCGGCCACGGCCTTGTCGATCTGGCTGAAGGGGCGGCTGCCGAGAAACTTCTTCGCCGACAGCGGGGAGGGGTGTGCCCCCTCCACCACGGCGTGCCGGCCCGTGTCGATCAGTGGCAGCTTCTTCCGGGCGTAGTTGCCCCAGAGGACGAAGACGGCCGGGTCGGTGCGCGCGGCGACGGCGCGGATCACGGCGTCGGTGAAGCGTTCCCAGCCCTTGCCCTTGTGCGAGTTGGCCTCGCCGCCCCGGACGGTGAGCACGGCGTTGAGCAGCAGCACCCCCTGGTCGGCCCAGGGCATGAGGTACCCGTTGTCCGGGACCGGATGGCCCAGGTCGTCACGGAGTTCCTTGTAGATGTTCCGCAGCGACGGCGGGATCCGCACCCCGGGGCGGACGGAGAAGCACAGCCCGTGGCCCTGGCCCTCACCGTGGTACGGGTCCTGCCCGAGGACGAGCACCTTGACGCGGTCGTACGGGGTGGCCCGCAGCGCCGCGAAGACCTCGTCCCTCGGCGGGTACACCGGGCCGGCCGCCCGCTCGCGCTCCACGAAGTCCATGAGTTCCGCGAAGTACGGCTGGTCCAGTTCCTCGCCGAGGACGGGGCGCCAGGACTCGGGCAGCATGTCGGTCACGTCAACAACCTCCGGTGTCGGTCTCGAACGGTCCCCCGAACCTATCGCCCGGCACCGACACCGACCGGGACACCGGCAGCCCCGCCAGGAACCGCCGGTGCCTGCCGGCGCCCGGCCGGGAGGGCGGGGACGGCGGGCACCGGCGGTGCCCGGGCCGGGTTCCGTCCCGTCGCCCGGCGCCACCGGTCCGCGTCAGCCGACGCCCGCGTTGAGGAAGATGCCGCCGTCGACCACCAGGGTCTGGCCGGTGATCCAGGCGGAGCGGTCGGAGAGCAGGAACTCGGCGGCCCCGGCGACGTCCTCCGGCACGCCGAGCCGGCCCATCGGGTAGGCCGCGGCGGCCTCCGCCTCACGGCCCTCGTAGAGCGCCTGCGCGAACTTCGTCTTCACCACGGCGGGCGCCACCGCGTTCACCCGGACCCCCGGGGAGAACTCGTGCGCCAGCTGCAGCGTCAGATTGACCATGGCGGCCTTGCTCATGCCGTAGGCGCCGATGAACGGCGAGGCGGAGACCCCGGCGACGGAGGCGATGTTGACGATCGCCCCGCCGTGCTCCTTCTGCCACGCCTTCCAGGTGAGCTGGGCGAAGGCCAGCGCCGAGAGGACATTCGTCTCGAACACCTTGCGCGCCACCGCCGGGTCGAGGTCGGCGATCGGGCCGAAGACCGGGTTGGTGCCCGCGTTGTTGACGAGGTGGTCCACCCGCCCGAAGGCCTCCATCGTCCGCTCGACGGCCGCCGCCTGGTGCGCCGGGTCGTGCGCCTTGCCCGCGACGCCGATCACCCGGTCGGCGCCCAGCCGTTCGACGGCCTCCTTCAGGGTCTCCTCGGTACGTCCCGTGATGCACACCCGGTCTCCGCGGGCGACGAGCGCCTCGGCGACGGCGTACCCGATGCCCCGGCTGGCCCCGGTGACGATCGCTGCCTTTCCGCTGTCCCGCGTGCGCGGGCCGTTCTCCACTGCTGTCATCTTCTCCGTCTCCTCCGCTGTGTCCGCCCTGACCGCCCCTGACGCCCCGCCGCCGGTGACACCGGCCGCCACCGTCAGTCGAGCGGCCCGCCCGCCACGTACAGGACCTGCCCGGAGACGAACCCGGCTGCCTCGCCGGTGAAGTAGGCGATGGCCCCGGCGATGTCCTCGGGACGCCCGACGCGCTGCACGGGGATCTGCGAGGCGGCCGCCGCCTGGAACTCCTCGAAGTCCATGCCGACCCGGGCGGCGGTGGCGGCCGTCATCTCGGTGACGACGAAGCCGGGGGCGACGGCGTTGGCGGTGACGCCGAACTTGCCCAGTTCCTTGGCGAGCGTCTTGGTGAAGCCCTGCAGACCCGCCTTGGCGGCGGCGTAGTTGGCCTGGCCGCGGTTGCCCAGCGCGGAGCTGCTGGAGAGGTTGACGATCCGGCCGAACCCGGCGTCCACCATGTGCTTCTGGCAGGCGCGGCTCATCAGGAAGGCGCCCTTGAGGTGCACGTCCATGACGGTGTCCCAGTCGCTCTCGGCCATCTTGAAGAGCAGGTTGTCGCGGAGGACGCCCGCGTTGTTCACCAGGATCACCGGCGGGCCCAGCTCCTCGGCGATCCGTGCGACCGCCGCCCCGACGCGGCCGGCGTCCGCTACGTCGCAGCCGACGGCGAGGGCCCTGCCGCCCGCCGCCGTGATCCGCTC
This sequence comes from Streptomyces zingiberis, assembly GCF_012034935.1. Taxonomy (GTDB): domain Bacteria; phylum Actinomycetota; class Actinomycetes; order Streptomycetales; family Streptomycetaceae; genus Streptomyces; species Streptomyces zingiberis. Next base: position 25,400 of record NZ_JAATEN010000009.1, on the reverse strand, counting down.
GGCGGTCTCCTGGCAGCCGGTCTCGTCGAGGTCGAGCACGGCGACGGCGCGGCCCTCCTCGGCCAGGCGCACGGCGGTGGCCGCGCCGATGCCGCGTGCGCCGCCCGTGACCAGGGCGACGCGCTGCTCGGTGGTGGACATGCGGGATTCTCCTCGTGCTCGGATACGGGCCGGACCGCCGGAGGCGCCGGTGAACGCGCCGGGGGGTGCGGGGGCCGGCGGCCCCGGAGGGCCGGATGCGGGGGTGAGCAACCGCTTAGTAGGTCTGCCGGAACGCTAGAAGCCCCCGCACCCCCTGTCAACGGCCGACCGTCCAGGAGCGCCGCACGTCACAGCGGTGACCGGTGCCACCACTCCGGTGCGCCACCGCGCCGGTCCGCCACGCGGGCGGAGCGCCCGGCCCCTGGCCGCGCGCTCCGCCCGGGCCGGTACGGCCCCGCGTGGCCACCGTCCACGCCTCAGCGGACGAGCAGCCCCAGGAGCCGCTCCGCCTCCGCGGCGGGGTCGGCCGTCAGCCCGGTGTGCACCGGTCCGGGCTGCACCACGGTGCTGCGCGGCGCCACCAGCCAGCGGAAGCGGCGCCCCGGGTCCTGTTCGGCCGCCGCCCCCGCCGCTCCGCCGCAGAACTCCTCCACGGCGCGCAGCGCCGCCCGGACGCCCGCGGTGTCGGCGTGCGGATCGAGGGCGCGCAGCCGTTCCTCGTCGAGGTGGGTACGGGCCGTGACGAAGGACCGCGCGCGGCAGTAGAGGAGGACCCCGGCGTTGAGCCGCTCACCCCGTTCGATCCGCGGCATCACACGCAGCAGCGCGTACTCGTACACCTCGCCCCCGCCGGCAGGTGCGGTCACCGGGCCGCCCTCCCGTCCCCGCGGTCCGCCACCGGGCCGGGGGCCGGCCCCTCGTGGACGGTGCGGGCCCGGCGCAGCAGGGCGCCGGCGTAGGCGCGGCGTACCTGGTCCGGGCCGTCGAAGCCGGGCTCGTCCGCCAGCCAGCTGTCCGGCACCAGAGCGGTGACCTCGGCCAGCAGGTCCTCGGTGACCTGGGGCGCCAGCTCCGCGGCGGCCGCGCGCACGTCGGGCCGGAAGGGGGCGAGCACGTGGTCGGCGGCCTCGTAGGAGCGGCCGGCGACCCGCTCGGCGGACGGCCAGTGGTGGTGCCAGATCATGGTCGCTCCGTGGTCGATGAGCCAGAGCCCGTCCCGCCACACCAGCAGATTGGGGTTGCGCCAGGAGCGGTCGACGTTGCCGATGAGCGCGTCGAACCAGAGCACCCGGCCGGCCTCGGCGGGGGTCACCTCGCGGGCGAGGGGGTCGAAGCCGAGGGCTCCGGAGAGGAAGCCGGTGCCGAGGTTCTCCCCGCCGCTCTCCCGGAGGAGGCGCTGCACTTCCGGGTCGGGCTCCCCCAGCCCGAGGACGGGGTCGAGCCGGACCACCGCCATCGGCGGCACCCGAAACCCCAGCCTGCGCGCCAGCTCCCCGCAGATCACCTCGGCGACCAGCGTCTTGCGGCCCTGCGCGGCGGCGGCGAACTTCACGACCCACAGCCCCAGGTCGTCTCCCTCGACCAGGCCGGGGAGCGAGCCGCCCTCACGCAGCGGGGTGACATAGCGGACCGCTGTGATCTCCGGGAGCCCGGGAGCTCCCGGAGCGCCGGGAACGGAGAAGGCCCCGGCGGGGCGGGAGGTCACCGGAACCCCGGGGACCGGGGGTGTCTCGGACGGCATCTCCTCAGATTACGGGGGCGCCGGGCCGCCTCCCCTCGGGGGCGGCCACGCCGGGGCGGTGGGACACCACCCGGGACAGCGCCCCCGGCCACCGGCGCTTCCTGGGAAAACCGCAAACATCTCTTTGCGAACAACTCTTTGCGAAGAGATGTTTGCGGTCTAGGGTGAACCCATGACCGACACCTCCGAGGGGCGGCCGACGCCGGCCGGCGACCCCACCCCCGCAGTCCTCGACGCGCAAGGGCTCCGCGCCATGGCCCATCCGGTACGTGTCCAGCTGATCGGGCTGCTGCGCAGGCACGGCCCCTCGACGGCCACCCGGCTGGCCGAGCGCCTGGGCGTCAACTCCGGTACGGCCAGCTATCACCTCCGCCGGCTCGGCGCCGCCGGTTTCGTCGAGGAGGACCCCGAGCGCGGCAACGCGCGCGAGCGCTGGTGGCGCCCGGTCCATCAGTCGACGTGGTTCAACGAGCCGGAGCTGGCCGCGGAGGCGCCGGAGGCCGCGCTGACCTATCTGCAGTCGGTGGCCGCCGAGTACGCCCAGCGCTCCCAGCGGGTGATCAACGAACTCGCGACCATGCCGCGCGCCTGGCGGGAGACGTTCGATCTGAGCAACTGGCCGCTGCGGATCACGTCCGAGGAGGCGGCCGCCCTGGGTGAGGAGGTGCGGGCCGTCCTCAACCGCTACCGGCGCGACGCGCCCGGGGCCGCCGCCACCGCGCCGGAGGGCGCCGAACGCGTCTCCGTCATTCTCCACCTGCTGCCCGAGCTCGACGAGGCCGCGCCCGCCGAGGAGGCCCCGGGACACCCCCGCCCGGCGGGCCCGGAGCCGTCGTGACACCCGGTGGGCCCTCCGGGTGTCAGGCCGGCTCCGGCCCGCGGTCCCTGCGCCCCCTCGCCGGGGTGCTGACGGCGATGGCGGTGTCGCTGACCGGCACCCGGATCTCGGCCATCGCGCTTCCCTGGTTCGTGCTCGTCACCACCGGCTCCACCGCCCGGACCGGGCTGGTGGTCTTCTGCGAGATGGTCCCCTACGTGGTGGTCAAGGCGCTGACCGGGCCGCTGGTGGACCGGGCCGGGCCGCGCACGGTCTCCTGGACGGCGGATGTGCTCAGCGCGGTGGCCGCCGGCGCGGTACCGCTGCTGCACGCCCTGGACCGGCTCTCCTTCGGGCCGCTGCTGTTCCTCGTCGCGCTGATCGGCGCGGCGCGCGGCCCCGGCGACCTGGCCAAGGAGGTCATGGTCCCGGAGGCGGCCGAGCGGGGCCGGATGCCCCTGGAGCGGGCGGCCGGCCTGGCCGGGGTGACCGAACGGCTCGCGTCCACGGCCGGCCCGGCGCTGGGTGGTTCGGCGGTGGCGCTCCTCGGTCCGCTGACGGCGCTGGCGGCCAACGCCGCGTGCTTCGCGCTGGGTTCGGTCGTCGTCCTGCTGACCCTGGACCGCCGGCCCCGGGCGGCCCCGCCGCCGTCCTCCGCACCCGGCGACGGGCACGAACCCGGGTCGGCGCCGGAGCCCGGCTACCGGCGCCGGCTGGGAGAGGGGTTCCGCTTTCTCCGCCGGGATCCGCTGCTGCTCACCGTCACCGTCATGGTCGGTGTCACGAATCTGCTGGACGCAGCGCTGAACTCGCTGCTCCTGCCCGTCTGGGCCAGGGACTCCGGCCACGGCCCCTCAGCCATCGGCCTGATCGGCAGCGCCCTCGGGATCGCCGCCGTCGGCGGCAGCCTGATCGCCGCCGCGGTGGCCCACCGGCTGCGCCGCCGGGCGGTGTTCTTCACCGGGTTCCTGCTCGGCGGTGCGCCCCGGTTCCTCGTCCTCGCCTTGGACCTGCCGCTGTGGGCCGTGGCCGGGGTGTTCGCGGTGAGCGGGTTCGGGCTGGGCTTCCTCAACCCGATCCTGGGCGCCGTCATGTTCGAGCGGATACCCCGGCCCCTGCTGGGGCGGGTCAAGGCGCTGGGCGCCGCGCTCGCCTGGGCCGGCATCCCGCTGGGCGGGCTCGTCGCGGGGGTGTCGGTGGCCGCGGCCGGGCTCGCCACGGTCCTGCTGGCGGGTGCGGCGGCGTACGCCCTCACCACCGGCCTGGCCGGACTGCGGCCGGAGTGGCGGGAGATGGACCGGCGACGCGCCCGGGACGTCCCCGGCCGTCCCCGGGAGGCACCGACGGCAGGCAGCGCGGCGGGAACCTGACGCGGAGGCCCTCAGCGCCTATGTCACGAACGACGACGAACTGTCCGACGGGCAGCTGACCGCCCCGCTCACCGGCCTCCTCGAAGCCCAGCCCCGGCCCGACCAGTGGCACGCATGTCACGGAGATTCAGAGAACTGCTGCCGGCTCATCCGCCGGTCAGCGCCATCCAGAGAGCGCCGCCACCCGCGGTGAGAACTCCACCCAGGACCGACAGGTCGGCGGGGCGGCACCGCGTCCAGCTCACCGCCACGTCGACGCTCGCACCATCAGGCTCCGGGCCGGTTCGAAGCCACCGATTGATCGTTGCCGCCGCCGCACCGCTGGTCCCCCGAAAGTGGTCGATGAAAGACCCGCCGTAGGCGAAGACCGCTACCGAACGCCCCCCTGACAGAGCAACCTCCAGGCCTCCGTCGTCACCGGCCGCAGCAGACTCGATCACCGCTTTCGCAACTGTGTGAGTCCGCAGGGGGTTGACCACCGTGAGCACACCGTCCCGCATGACGACTTTGCAGTTCACGATTCGCCCGATCAGTCCCGCGATCAGCAGGTAGGCCGGGATCCCCTGCCAGCCGGTTCGGAAACCGCTCATGGAGCTGACCTTCAGGACCGCTGCGAACATGCCGGTACCAAGGCCCACGGCCGCCGTCCCGAAGATGATCGACCAGGAGCGCCGCCTCAGCACGACAGAACGACCCGTCACCACAATCCCCACTTCCCCCGATGTACAACGCTTGGTATCACCCGCGCCCTTCCCCGGGTCGGCCACACCAACTCCGTCTCCGGAGGGGTGGGCGCGGCGGTGGCCCGGCCCGGCGGGCGCGCTCACCGGGACGACGCCGGAACCTCCGGTACCGGATCCCGGGCCGTCACACCGGTCTCCTCCTTGGGCACCGAACGCTGGGCGACGAGCGCCCCCGCCAGAACCGCGGCGCCACCCGCCAGTTGGGGAACGGACAGGTGTTCCCCGAGCAGGACCCAGGCCAGCGCGGCGGCCACCACCGCCTCCAGGCAGGCCACCACCCCGGCGACCTGCGGTGAGAGCCGCCGTATCGCCACCACCCCGAGCAGATAGGCGAGCACGGTGGCCACCAGGACGACATAGCCGACCAGCAGCAGGGCGGGCACCTCCGTCTCCCCCATGCGCGCCGGCCCGGCGAGCACCCCCCAGGCGCCGTTCCACGGCCGGGCGGCCACCGTCAGCGCCACCGCGCCGACGAGGAAGCCGTACGCGATCACGCCGGCGGGATCGGCGGGGTCCTCTCCCCCGTCGCCCTGGTCGGAGAGGACGAAGTAGGCCACCTGGCAGCAGGCCGCGCCGAGGGCGAGCGCCAGGCCGACGGGGTCGAAGCCCAGTCCGCTCCAGATCTCCACCACACAGGCCAGCCCTCCCACGGCCAGTACGGCGCCGAGCGCGGCCGCGGGCCCCACCCGCCGCCGCCGCACGAAACGGACCCAGCCCAGCACCAGCGCCGGAGCCAGGTACTCGACGAGGAGGGCGACGCCGACCGGCAGGCGGGAGATGGCGCTGAAGTAGAAGACCTGGACACCGGCGACGGCGAACATCCCGTACCCGGCGAGCAGTACGGGCCTGCGGCGGAGCAGCTGCCGGTGGCGCCAGGCCAGCGGCGCGGTCACCAGCGCCGCGCCGGCGACCCGCAGCCACACGACGAAGAGCGGGTCGGCACCGGCCTCGATCAGCGGCTTGGCCGCCACCCCCGAGCCACCGAAGGCGAAGGCCGAGGCGAGAGCGAGACCGAGACCGGCGGTGACGCGGACGGAGCCACGGGGAGAGCTCTGCATGGCCGCATCTTGTCAGCACCGTATACATATGTCATGCCTGTCATCCCGGAAGGTGCTGACAGCCACGGTGGCGCGGAGAGAGGGGTGTGGGAGACCAGGTCCGCGCATCACGACAGCGGCCCGGCGCCCTGTCCTCGGCATCGGCATCGGCATCGGCATCGGCATCGGCATCGGCGTACGGGACGGCGCGGGCGCGGCGGAACGGCGGTCGCACACGGTCGCACACCGGTCCCACCGGACGCGCCGCACCCGTCCTGTCCGCCGAACCCGCCGCGTCAGCTCCCGGCGTCCACAGGCCGGGGCTCCGGCCGGGCCAGCAGCCGCGCGGCGTCCACCCCGGTCCGGCGGAGCACCTCGGCGGCCCGGCAGTCCGGTTCGGCGGCGAGAGAGGCCAGCAGATCCGGGCCGGAGACGGCGGCCTCGGCACCCCGGGCCCTGGCCCGGGCGGCGGCCCCGGCCAGGGCGGTCACCGCGGCCGGTGAGAGCGGCGCCGTGCCACCGCGCACCGGGCGGCGGTCCGCGCCGGCGCCTTCGGCCGAGCCGTGCCAGCGCAGCCCGTAGCCGATGCTGCGCTGGGCCAGATAACCGCGGAGCCGCAGCAGCCGCGCGGGACGGTCGTCGAAGAGGGCCCGGGTCTCCGGGTCGGAGTCCAGCAGGCTGTGCAGCAGGTGCGCCGTGTCGGTCTGCCGGTCACCGGCGCGCAGCGCGAGACGGCGGGCACCGGAGACCACGGCGGCCGGCGCCTCCGGAAGCGGCCCACCACCGGAGGGGCGGGCGGGGCGGAGCGGCTGAACGGGCACGGTCGTCTGTGGCGCACGGTGGAGCACTCCCCCACCCCATCACTCCGGAGCCGCCCAGGCATCCCCGGCACGACCCATCTCCGCCTCCGCCCAAGGGCGGGCCCGTACGACCGGCGCCTCATCCCCTCGAATGAGAGCACGTGGCGTGCACCGGGCGCGCGAACCATCCGATGCGCCGGGCGGAGGGCCGTGAGCGCCCAGGTGGGAGAGGGAAACGGCGCCCCCGCCGGCCCTCCGCCCGTCGGCATGCCGGTCCACCGGCCCCCGGGCCGTTTCGGCAGCGTGCCGCGCCGGGCGGCTCAGGGCGGGGTGGGCAGCCAGCTCACCTCGCCCGCCAGCAGGGCGTAGCCGCCGAACGCAACGATGTCGATCAGGGCGTGCGCCGCCACCAGCGGCCCCACCCGCCCCCAGCGCCGGTAGAGCCAGACGAAGACGACCCCCATCACGATGTTGCCGACGAACCCGCCGATCCCCTGGTAGAGGTGGTACGTCCCGCGGAGCAGGGCGCTCGCGGCGAGCGCGGCGCCGGGCCCCCAGCCCAACTGGCCGAGACGCCGCAGCAGATAGCCGACGACCACGACCTCCTCCAGCAGGGAATTCTGCACCGCTGAGGCGACGAGCACGGGGAACTTCCACCACACCGGCGGCAGGGACTCCGGCACCACCGTCAGATTGACGCCGGCCGCCCACACGGCCAGGTAGAACAGCAGTCCACTGCCGCCGATGGCCGCCGCCACCAGCGCTCCGCGCCCCAGGTCGGAGCCGGGCCGCCGGCGGTCCAGACCCAGGGCCCGCAGTCCGGGAACCCCCTCACGGAGCAGCAGGTGCGCGACGAGGACGACCGGTACCAGGGCGGTGCCGATCCCGAACAGCTGCCAGGCCAGATCGAGCCAGGGGCGGCCGGGGGCCCGGGAGCCGTTGAGGGTGGCGGCCCGGTCCTGGAGATCGCCGGGGGCCGTGACCGAACCGGTGAAGCTGATCACGGCGGAGAGCGCGCTGGCGCCGAGGGAGAGCGCGAGCACGATCAGCAGCTCCTGCCGCAGCACCCGCCGCGACGGCGTCGCTCCCCCGCTCTCCGGCACGGCGGCGCCGTCCCCGCCGTTCGCCCCGCCGCCGTCGGCCCGGCCGCCCCCCGCGTCCGCCGTACCCTCCGGTTCCGCCCGCACTGACCGCCTCCGCTCCGCCGCCTTCCCCCTTTTCTACACGGGCGGAGGGACGGTCACCGGGCGGGGTGGCGGACGGGGCAGGGGGCGGCACGCCCCCCGTGGGCGCGCGCCCGTACGGCAGGGGCGTCCCCGGATGTCCGCCGTCCCCCGGAACGCCGGGGTCACCAAGCGCGCCGGGGCCTGCCTCACTCCGGCAGGTCCGCCGGCCAGCTGTGCACCGGTTGCCCGGAGCGGGCCAGCTCCGCGTAGCGGCGGGTGGTGGCGGCCAGCGCGGTCTGCCGGTCCAGTCCGCGCTCACGCGCCTGGCGGAACGCCTCGGCCTGCCAGGAGGCGCCGTTCACCCGTCGCCGGCAGCGCTCCTCGATGATGCCGAGATAGTGGTCGCGGTCGGCGGGTTCCACGTCCCAGGCGTCCAGGCCCGCGGCCGCCAGCGGCAGCAGTTCCTCGCGGACCAGACGCGTCGCGGGCACCTCCTCGACCGCGCCGGACCGGCCGGCCCGGGGCCAGCGCAGGGTGGCGTCGATGCCGTGGCGGCAGGCGGTCTCGAAGTTCCACGCCGCGTCGTCGAAGGCGAGCCTGGTCCACACCGGGCGGCTCTCGTCGGCGAGGGCCCGGACCAGACCGTAGTAGAAGGCCGCGTTGGCGATGACGTCGTCGACGGTCGGCCCGGCGGGCAGCACGCGGTTCTCCACCCGCAGGTGGGGGACGCCGTCGGCCACGTCGTACACGGGCCGGTTCCAGCGGTAGATGGTGCCGTTGTGCAGCATCAGCTCGTGGAGGCCGGGCACCCCGCCCTCGTCGAGCGCCTTGAGCGGGTCCTCGTCGTGGCACACCGGCAGCAGCGGGGGGAAGTAGCGCACGTTCTCCTCGAAGAGGTCGTACGCCGACTCGATCCAGCGTTCGCCGAACCAGGTGCGCGGGCGTACACCCTGCGCCTTGAGTTCCGGGGCGCGGGTGTCCGTGGACTGCTGGAACAGCGGTGGCCGGGACTCCCGCCACAGCTCACGCCCGAAGAGGAAGGGCGAGTTGGCGCCCACGGCGATCTGCGCCGCCGCCACCGCCTGGGAGGCGTTCCAGACCGCGGCGAACCGGGCCGGCGTCACCTGCAGATGGAGCTGCACGGAGGTGCAGGCGGCTTCGGGGGCGATGGAGGCACTGGTGTAGTGGAGGCGCTCCACCCCCTCGATGTCGAGTTCGAGGTTCTCGCCCCGCGCGGCCAGGATGCGGTCGTTGAGCAGCGTGTAGCGGTGGGCGTCCGAGAGGTTCGCCGAGACGAGGTCCGGACCGGCGAGCGTCGGCAGAATTCCCACCATGACGATCCCCGCGTCCACTTCCCGTGCTTTGCCGTCGGCATAGGAGAGGGCGGTACGGATCTCCTCGGCGAGCTGGTCGAGTACCCGTCCCGACAGCCGGTGCGGCACGATGTTCACTTCGAGATTGAACTGTCCCAGCTCCTCCTGGAAATCACCGCTGCGGATGCGTTCCAGAACTTCGGCATTGAGCATGCGGGGCATCCCGTCGTCCCCTGCGAGATTCAGCTCGATCTCCACCCCCATGAGATTCTTGGGGCGGTCGAACCTCTTCTCCTCCAGCAACCGCCCGAGTCCCTCCAGACACTGGTGCAGTTTGCTGCGGTATCGCTGCGGATCGGCCAGGTCGAACCCGTCCGCCTCGACCTTCTCACCCATCGGGGGTTCCTCCTCCGGTGCACCGGGGCCGGGGCACGGCCCGGCCGGGCCGTGGCGTCACGCCCCGGCGGACAGCATCTGCCCGCTAGGATGCCCCGTACACCCGAGGGGCACTTTCCTTCGGCATAACGAGGGAGCTGTGCGCGGAACAGCCACCGGGCAGCGGGAGAACACCGCGATGGGCAATGATGTGGCGGAAAACACCGGCGGGTTCCGGCCGACCCCATAGGCGCTGCCACCCGAGGCCACCGCTTTCCCGGCCGGGACAGAACGGTGGGAAAGCGCCCGGACCGCCGGGCCGGTTTGCGCCTTGCCCGTAATACGGACGTCGGCTAGCCGAAACGTGCCGTGAACACTGTCCGTATAAACTCCTCTTACGCGGGCAGAGAGTACGTGCGCCGGCATTTCGTCTCCGGCCCTCACCTCTGACCCGCATGCTGACATCGCCGTCCGCACGTGCCCAGTCCTCCCGTGTCTCCCCCAGTGAGAGGCGACCCATCATGCCGCTGCTTTCCTCCCCGGCACCGGGACCCGCGCGGGCCAGCGCCCTCGCGGCCCTCGGTTCCCCGGCCGCCGCCCGCGCCGTCACCCCCGCCCTCCGCGTCCACCCCGGTCCGCTCGCTCCCGAATCGCCGCTGCCCGTCCACGTCATGGAGGGCATCAATGAGCCGGACGGCCCGCGGGTCCGGCTGACCGGCTGGCGCTTCCTGATCCGCGGCGGCGGGCGCACCGTGGCCGCCGTGGAGACGGCGCACACCCCCGACGGCTGGGTCTCCTCCCGCTTCTTCGGGGGCCCCTACCTCTCCTCCACCGAGCACGCCCTGCGCCAGGCCGACGCGCTGCCGGTCCCCCACCAGCCGCGCCTGCTGTCGGTGCCGGAGCTGTACATGCTCACCCTCTGGCTGCACGGCGACACCACGGCCGACCCCGCGACGGGCCGGCCCGACCCCGAGGACCTGCTGATCCCGCTCGCCCCGGCGCCCCCGGGCATCGCCGCGCACCGCCCGCACCGGGTCTCCGACCTGCTGCCCGTCCTCACCCTGCGGCTGGGTCCGGTGGTCCCGCTGGCGGGATCGGCGGCCTGACCCACCGCCCCGGCACACCGTACGCGCCCCGCGGCCACCCGCCGCGGGGCGCGCCGTTGTGCGCCGCCCCGGCGCGCCGGCCCTCGGACCCCCGACCGGACTAGTCCGCTCCGGCCATGGCGAACCATCCGAAGGGGCCGTCCTCTTGACAGCGACCGTCCGCAAGAGTGGTGGGTCACCCACCACGCCATCCGGGTGGGCGGAAACCACTGCGGAATCCTCCTCCGCACGCGACACTGAAACCGGACGACCGACACGGGGGAACGACGATGGACCATACGCGACACCGCACGAGAACCACCACACCACAGCGGAAGATCCCACCCATGTGCCAGCACCCCTCACCGTGCCCGACAGCCGACTCAGCCGACCGGGAGGCCGCCGTCCTGGTGGCACACCACCCCGAGCAGGGCTGGAGCCTGCTGTGCAACGGCGTCCTGCTCTTCGAGGACACCGGTGAACTGCTGCCCGACGGGCAGATCATCGCCCCGCACCGACCACCGGCCGGTGGTCAGGTGACCACGGCGGCCTGACGGCCGGCCCGGGGCAGGCACGGAACCGCCCCGGGGTCACGGAAGATCACAGGGCCGGCCCGGCGCACCGCCGGACCGGCCCCGCTCATGTCCACGCCCGCGTGCCACCCGGCCCGGACGGTACGGGCCCGGGCAGGGCCCGGCCGGGGGACGGACCGGCCACGGCACGCCTCCCGCCCCCTGGCCGCCGGCCCGGCTCAGGAGTCGTACGCCTCCAGAGGGGGGCAGGAGCAGACGAGGTTGCGGTCACCGTAGGCACTGTTGATCCGCCGCACCGGCGGCCAGTACTTGTCCGCCGCCCCGACCCCGGACGGGAATACGGCCGTCCGCCGGTCGTAGGGGTGCTCCCACTCCCCCGTGAGCGTTGCCGCGGTGTGCGGCGCGTTCCGCAGCGGGCTGCCCTCGACGGGCCACTCCCCCGAGGCCACCTGCTCGATCTCCCCGCGGATGGCGATCATCGCCTCGCAGAAGCGGTCGAGTTCGGCGAGGTCCTCGCTCTCGGTGGGCTCGATCATCAGCGTGCCGGCCACCGGGAAGGACATGGTGGGCGCGTGGAACCCGTAGTCGATCAGCCGCTTGGCGACGTCGTCCACCGTCACCCCGGTGGCCTTGGTCAGCGGCCGCAGGTCCACGATGCACTCGTGTGCCACGAGCCCCGCCGGGCCGGTGTAGAGCACCGGGTAGTGCGGCTCCAGCCGCTTCGCGACGTAGTTGGCGCTGAGGACCGCCACCTGGGTGGCCCGGCGCAGCCCCTCGGCTCCCATCAGCCGGATGTACGCCCAGGAGATCGGGAGGATGCCCGCCGAGCCCCAGGGGGCCGCCGACACCGGGCCCACCCCGGTCTCCGGTCCGGCGGCGGGCTGCAGCGGGTGGTTCGGCAGGTACGGGGCGAGGTGCGCGCGGACGGCGACCGGGCCCACGCCGGGGCCGCCGCCACCGTGCGGGATGCAGAACGTCTTGTGCAGGTTGAGGTGGGAGACGTCGCCGCCGAAGCGCCCCGGGTCCGCGAGCCCGACCAGCGCGTTGAGGTTGGCGCCGTCCACGTAGACCTGACCGCCGGCGTCGTGCACGGCGGCGCAGATCTCCCCGATGTGCTCCTCGAACACGCCGTGGGTCGAGGGGTAGGTGACCATGAGCACGGCCAGTTCGTCGCCGTGAGCCTCGATCTTGGCCCGCAGGTCCCCGGCGTCCACCTCACCGTTCTCCGCGGTCTTCACCACGACGACCCGCATGCCGGCCATCACCGCGCTGGCCGCGTTGGTGCCGTGCGCGGAGGACGGGATGAGGCAGACCGTGCGCCGCTCCTCGCCCCGTGACCGGTGGTAGGCGCGGACCGCGAGCAGTCCCGCCAGCTCGCCCTGGGAGCCGGCGTTCGGCTGGAGGGAGACCTTGTCGTAGCCGGTGACCTCGGCCAGCCGCTCCTCCAGCTCACGGATGAGGGTGAGATAGCCCTCGGCCTGCTCCACCGGGGCGAAGGGGTGCAGGGCGCCGAAGCCGGGCCAGGTGACCGGCTCCATCTCGGTGGTCGCGTTGAGCTTCATCGTGCAGGAGCCGAGCGGGATCATCCCGCGGTCCAGCGCGTAGTCCCGGTCGGCGAGCCGGCGCAGGTAGCGCAGCATGGCCGTCTCGGAGCGGTAGGCGTGGAAGACGGGGTGGGTCAGGTAGGGGTCGGCGCGCAGCAGACCGCCGGGCAGCGCGTCGGCCGCGGCGGTGTCCAGTTCCGGGACGGAGGAGGCACCGGCCGGGACACCGAACGCGGACCAGACGACGGCCAGGTGCTCCCGGGTGGTGGTCTCGTCACAGGCGATGCCCACGTGGTCCGGGTCCGTGAGCCGCAGGTTGACCCCGGCGTCCCGGGCGGCGGCGACGACCTCGGCGGCCCGTCCGGGCACCCGGGCCGTCACCGTGTCGAAGAAGGCGCCGTGCACGATCTCGACGCCGCCGGCCCGCAGCCCTTCGGCGAGCACCGCCGCGTAACGGTGGGCCCGGCGGGCGATGGCGGCCAGGCCGTCCGGCCCGTGGTGGACGGCGTACATCCCGGCCATCACGGCGAGCAGTACCTGGGCGGTGCAGATGTTGCTGGTGGCCTTCTCGCGGCGGATGTGCTGCTCACGGGTCTGCAAGGCGAGCCGGTAGGCGGGCTCGCCATCCGCGTCGACGGAGACGCCGACCAGCCGCCCGGGCAGGTTGCGGGCGTAGGAGTCGCGCACGGACATGTAGCCGGCGTGCGGCCCGCCGAAGCCCATCGGCACGCCGAACCGCTGGGTGGAACCGACGGCGATGTCCGCGCCGAGTTCCCCGGGCGAGGTGAGCAGGGTGAGGGCGAGCAGGTCGGCGGCGACGGTGACGACGGCACCCAGTTCGTGCGCCCGTTCGATCACGGTGCGCGGGTCCGTGATCCGCCCGGAGGCGCCGGGGTACTGCAGCAGCACACCGAAGACGCCTCGTTCGGCGACCTCGTCGGGGATACCGGCGCCGAGGTCGGCGGTGACGATCTCGACACCGGTGGGCTCGGCCCGGGTCCGCAGCACGGCGAGGGTCTGCGGCAGGCAGTCGGCGTCGACCAGGAAGACCCCGTCCTTGACCTTTCCGACGCGCCGGGAGAGCGCCATCGCCTCGGCGGCGGCGGTGGACTCGTCCAGCAGGGACGCCCCCGCGGTCGGCAGGCCGGTGAGGTCCGCGACGAGCGTCTGGAAGTTGAGCAGCGCCTCCAGCCGGCCCTGCGAGATCTCCGGCTGGTACGGGGTGTACGCCGTGTACCAGGCGGGGTTCTCCAGGACGTTCCGCAGGATCACCGGCGGCGTGAACGTGCCGTGGTAGCCGAGGCCGATCATGGACGTGAGGACCTGGTTGCGGCCGGCCAGCTCGCGGAGTTCCGCCAGCACCTCGGCCTCGCCGCGCGCCTCGGGCAGCGACAGTGCCCCGGTGGTCCTGATCACCTCGGGGACGGCGGCGGCCGTGAGCTCGTCCAGCGAGCCGTAACCGACCTGGGCGAGCATCTTGTCCAGAGCTTCGTCCCCGGGGCCGATGTGGCGCCGCGCGAACGGGGTGCCGCGTTCCAGCCGGGCGAGCGGTGTGCGGGTGGCGGGCGTCTCGGTCATCTGGGGAGGCCTCCTGGTCGGCGCGGACCTTCGAGGGACACCCTTCTCGGGTACCCCGTGGGCCTCCCCCTCTGTCGTCGACCTGAGAGCTTCGCCGGATTCCCGATGGGCGTCCGGCTTTCACCGTCGGTGAGGGCGGGTGCCCGGGCCGCGGCCCGGCGCCCGCCCTGCTTTCCAGAGTGACCTCGTCCGTGCGGTACGGGTGCCTGAGAGATTCCGGGGAGGGTTTGCTCCTTCGGCGCCTCCGGCGGGGCGGAGGACTCTCCCGCGCGGGTTCGGCGGTCCCGTTCAGCCTACCAGCGGGGTCCGGGGGCGGCCCCGAGTGGCCACCGCGCCGGATCTGGCTTTACGTGGGTCCAGGGACCGAGAGGAGCCACCGAGTACCGGGAGGGACCGTGCAGCCGGGGATCGACCCGCGGAGCCTCATCGGCCGCAAGGCCGTCGGCCGCGACGGAACGAAGATCGGCACCATCGACGAGGTCTACCTCGACGACATCACCGGGCAGCCCGCGTGGGCGGCCGTCCGCACGGGCCTGTTCGGCCGGGACGCCTTCGTGCCGCTGGACCCCAGCGAGTTCACCGGCGGCGTGCTGCGCGTGCCTTACCCCCGGTCGCTGATCCGCTGCGCCCCGGATTTCGCAGTGGGCCGCCACCTCTCGCCGGAGCAGGAGATCCAGCTCTACCACCACTACGGGCTGGAGGCCGAACTGCCCGACGGGGACGAGGAGGGCGAGGACGGTCCCCCGGCCGCCGGACGCGGCTCGCCGGGCCCCGTGGGCGGCTCCGGGGGCGGCCCGGAGAGCGGCGGGGGGACCGGCCGGGCCACCGGTCCCGGCGGCTGACCACCGGCCGGACGCACCAGCGGCGGCGGGTCGGCCGGCTCCAGGAGGGGGTCGTCCCCCCGGAGCGTGCGTACCCGCCCCGGGGCCGACCACGGCTGTTCGAAGCGGACGGTGACCCTGCCCAGGCCGCTGCCCTGGACCCATCCCGCCCCGTACACCCCGTGCCGGACGTCCTGGCCGGGCCGCCACTTCCGCTCCCCCGCACCGGGCCCTCCCGGCGCGCCCACGGCGCCGGGCGCCGCTCCGGACGGATCCGGGCGGGTCCCCGCCTCCTCACCGCCCGCCTCCCGGGAACCGGCCGCGGTCACGGGCCCGGTACCCGCGGGCCCGGCCTGGGCGAAGAGATCCTCCTGGGTGAAGTCCGCGAGACCGCTGACGCCGACGCCGAGCAGCCGCACCCCGCCGGTGGTGTCCACACCGTCCAGCAGCCGCACGGCCGCCTCCCGGACCACGGCCGGGTCGTCGGTGGGCCCCCGCAGCGTCTCCGAACGGGTCAGGGTCGAGAAGTCGTACCGCCGGACCTTGAGCACGACCGTACGCCCCGACCGGCCGGCCGCCCGGAGCCGGTCCACGCAGCGCCCGGCCAGCCGGACCACCTCGGCGCGGACCCGGGTCCGGTCGTGCAGGTCGACGTCGAAGGTGTCCTCCACCGATATGGATTTGCCCTCCCGCTCGGCGACGACGGGCCGGTCGTCCTGCCCGGTGGCGAGGGCGTGCACCGAGGTGCCGTGCGCCTTGCCCAGCAACCGCACCAGCTCCGCCTCACCCGCCTCGGCCGCCTCGGCCACGGTGTGGATGCCGGACCGGCGGAGCTGCTCGGCCGTGGCGGGCCCCACCCCCGGCAGCGCGCGGACCGGCATCGGCGCGAGCAGCTCCCGCTCGGTGCCCGGTTCGATGACCACCAGACCGTCCGGCTTGGCCTGTTCGGAGGCCGTCTTGGCCAGCATCTTGGACGCGGCCAGGCCCACCGAGGCGGTGAGTGTGGTCGCCTCCAGGAGAGCCGCCCGCAAGCGCTCACCCGTCGCCCGCGCCTCGGCGGCCGAGGCGGGCGGCGCGGGGCCCGCGGCCAGGTCCACGAACGCCTCGTCCAGGCTGAGCGGCTCCACCAGCGGCGACAGTTCCCGCAACATCTGCATCACCACCTCGCTCACCTGGCGGTACAGGCTGAAACGGGGGGTCAGATAGGCGGCGTGCGGACAGAGCCGTCGGGCCTGGGCCGTCGACATGGCGGAGTGCACCCCGAAGACCCGGGCCTCGTAGGAGGCGGTGGCGACCACGCCCCGCGGCCCCAGCCCGCCCACGATCACGGCCTTGCCGCGCAGGCTGGGCTTGGACGCCTGCTCCGCCGAGGCGTAGAAGGCGTCCATGTCCAGGTGGAGGATCGACGGTACGGGTCTCACGGGACCGATGCTGCCCTACGCGACCGACAGCGCGGGGGCAGGGGACCCGCGGCGGGTCCGCGGCGCGCCGGCTCAGCCGGCCCGGTTGCGGCGGCGGGCCAGCTCGTCACCGGGGTGGTGGCCGACGAGGGTCTCCCCGGTGTCGACCCGTTCCCCGTGCAACTGGGACAGGGCCGCCTCCACGTCCCGCCAGACCACGCCGACGGCGATGCCGAACATGCCGTGCCCGCCCTGCAGCAGCCCGACGACCTCGTCCGGGGAGGAACACTCGTGCACCGTCGCGCCGTCGCTCATCAGCGTCATCCTGGCGAGATCCGCGCGGTCGCGGGTGCGCAGATGGCGGACGGCGGCACGGATGTTCTGCAGGGAGACCCCGGTGTCGAGGAACCGCTTGACGATCTTGAGGACCACCACGTCCTCGGTGCTGTAGAGGCGCTGGGTGCCCGACCCCTGCGCGGGACGCACGCTCGGCTCCACCAGCCCCGTGCGGGCCCAGTAGTCGAGCTGCCGGTATGTGATGCCCGCGGCCGCGCAGGCCGTGGGGCCCCGGTACCCGATGACCGTGGAAGCCCGGGCGGGGGGCGCCGCCGATTCCGTCCTGTTGGTCTTCTGGA
This sequence comes from Streptomyces zingiberis, assembly GCF_012034935.1. Classification (GTDB taxonomy): domain Bacteria; phylum Actinomycetota; class Actinomycetes; order Streptomycetales; family Streptomycetaceae; genus Streptomyces; species Streptomyces zingiberis. Next base: position 8,460 of record NZ_JAATEN010000009.1, on the reverse strand, counting down.
CGGGAGCGGCGCCACCCCCGTGGAGCGGAAGGGGACTGCCCGCCGCTGTACCGTCGCCGGTGCTGCTCACGCCGACCTCCGTCCTTGACCTGCCTTGTCGACGGTAGGCAGTCACCCGGGGTGCGTCAACGATCGCCGCGCTCGGCACGCCGAGTGATAATCACCCTGAGAGGGGTTTCCCGTGACCACGGCCGGGGAACGGCTCAGCGGATGCGGCGGCCGAGCCGCGGAGCGGCTCCTGGCCGGCTACTGATTGCTCGTGCCGAAGTCCTCCGGCGAGATCTGGTCGAGGAACTCGCGGAACTTCTCCACCTCGTCCTCCTGCTCGTCCGGGATGGCGATGCCGGCGTCGTCCAGCACGCCGTCACTGCCGTAGATCGGGGTCCCGGTGCGCAGGGCGAGCGCTATGGCGTCGGACGGGCGGGCACTCACCTCGACACCGCTCGCGAAGACCAGCTCCGCGTAGAAGACGCCCTCGCGCAGGTCGGTGATCCGGACCTGGGTCAGCTCCTGGCCCACCGCCTCCAGCACGTCCTTGAACAGGTCGTGCGTCAGCGGCCGGGCGGGGGCCATGCCCTGCTGGGCGAAGGCGATCGCGGTCGCCTCGCCCGGTCCGATCCAGATGGGCAGGTACCGGTCGCCTCCCACCTCACGCAGGAGCACGATCGGCTGGTTGGAGGGCATTTCCACCCGGACACCCACAACGTCGAGCTCGTTCACACAGCAACCCTAGGACCTGCCCGGCCGTTTTGGGTAGTCGGGCACCCCGGCGAAGCGCATCCTCAGCGCAGCCGCACGCCCAGCGACGCCTGGACCAGGGCGGCGTGCAGCCGCAGCGAGAGCGTCGCCAGCTCGCGCGCGGTGGACTCGGCGTGGGCCCGGGTCTGCGGGTTCCGGTGCCGCCGCAGCGGGGCGACGACCTGCTCGACGAGACCGGCCTCACGGTCCGCGGCGGCCTTCATCACGCGCAGATGGCGGGGTTCCAGCCCGAAGCGGCCCAGCTCGCCGAGGAGCCGGGCGACGGTGACCGCGTCCGGGCCGTACGCTCCGCCCTCCCCGCGGGTGAGCAGGCCGTAGGACTCCCACGCGGCGAGTTCGTCCTCGGTCGCGCCGGTCTCGGCCAGCAGCCGTTCACGGTCGACGCGGGCCGGCGCCGGCTCAGCGTGCTCCAGCACCGCCTCCAGGGGGTCGGCGGGGGCCCCCGGGGCGGGGACACCGGGCCGTTCACCCCGCTCCAGGGCGTCGAGGTGCTCCCGGATGACCTTCAGTGGCAGGTAATGGTCACGTTGCATCCGCAGCACCCGGGCCAGCCGCTCGACATCGGCCGGGCAGAACTTCCGGTAGCCGGAGGGCGTGCGCCGGGGCTCCACCAGCCCCTCCGCCTCCAGAAAGCGGATCTTGGAGACGGTGATCTCCGGGAACTCCTCCCGGAGCAGGCCCAGCACCCTGCCGATCCCGAGCAACCGGTCCCCGGGGGCGGCACCGGACCCGGCGCCGCCCCGCGATGACTGGGCCATGGGCCTTCCCCCGTGGTCAGAGGCTCCGCTGGCTCGCGTAGAAGACCAGGCGGTACTTGCCGATCTGCACCTCGTCACCGTTGGCCAGCGGCACCGAGTCGATGCGCTCCCGGTTGACGTAGGTGCCGTTGAGACTGCCGACGTCGGCGACCGTGAAGGACCCGTCCGCGGCGCGCCGGAACTCCACATGGCGGCGGGAGACCGTCACGTCGTCCAGGAAGATGTCACCCTGCGGATGACGGCCCGCGGTGGTGAGGTCACCGTCCAGCAGGAACCGGCTGCCCGAGTTGGGACCACGCCGGACGACCAGCAGCGCCGAGCCGTGCGGCAGGTCGTCCACGGCGGCCTGGGCCTCCGCGGACAGCGGGGGCGCGGTCTGGCCCGTCGCCTCCGCCTCGTAGGCCTCCAGCCCCGAGATCGAGATGGTGGAGGTGGTCTCCGAGGGGCGCTCCGAGGGCGCGGTGCGCAACGGCGCGCCACAGTTGGAGCAGAACCGGCTGTCCTCGGCGTTCCGGTGCCCGCACCTCTGGCAAACCGGCAGAGCCGACATGGGCTGCCCCTCCTGCTGCGACGGCCCACCGGGGGGCTGGGCTGCCGAACCTATGCGGCCTGACGCCGCAGGGTCAACAGCGGACGCGCCGGGTCCACCCCCGCCCTCCACCTCATCCCGGAAGAGCGGCCGCTCTCCCTGGTGCGCGACGCCCTCCTCGGGGCGGTCGGCGCGGTGCCGGCCGCCCTCTTCGCGGGCGCTCTTGCCGAACAACTTCCCGAACAACTTCACGGGCGATTCCCCTTGACCGAAACAGACCCGCCCGTGGGGCAGGACGCAACCTCGCTGCACTTCATCCGTGCCGCTGCGGACGTGAAGACAACGTCCGTGCGCACCAGACAGTTTCCACCACGCACCACCTTCGTGATGCCATGACCCCCCGTAACCCCGGGCACCCGGGGTGTCCCTCGCGCGCGCCGCCCGCGCTCCGGCGCCCGGCCGCCTCTCACGGCGACGACGACCGAGCGTAGTCAGGCCGATCCTCCGGCCGCAAGGCGTCCACGACGATCTTCTCCTCGGCGCTGACATCCACCGTGGCCTGCTCCTTCTCCAGGCTCTGCACGACACCGCCCGGGATGTTCAGGGCCGGCTCCAGGTCCTGGGGGTCCCCGATCGCCAGGATCCGGAAGGGCTGGGACACCCGCCGGCCGTCGATCCGCACCCGGTCGCCGTCCTGGGCGAAGTAGGTGTCCGCCACGATCCGGACCTCGTTGATCTGGATCGCCTCGGCGCCGGCGGCCCGCAGCTCCTGGACGGCGTCGAGCAGGCGGTCACCGTCCACGCCGCCCCGCGGCGCGCCGACGGTGATGGAGAGCCCCGGTCCCTGGGCGGCCACCGTCCCGGCCAGCACGCCCAGTTGCTGCCTCCGCTGCTCCGTCTGCCGACGCGCCTCCTCGGCCTGGTCGGAGCTGGTCTCCAGCTCGGTGCGCTGCTCCTCCAGTCGCCGTTTCTCCTCCTGCAGCCGCTTCGTCTGGTCGTCCACCTCGTCGAGGATGCGGACGAGGTCCTCCTGGCGGGCACCGCGGAGGACGCTCGCGTCATTGGTGGAGCGGACCTGGATCGCCAGTCCCAGCCCCAGGACGAACAGGAGCAGCGCCATGATGAGCTGATTGCGGCTGATCCGGGGCGGCCACAGCGCCGCGCGCAGCCGCTGCCGCCCGGTGAGGCCGCCACCGGCCCCGTCCTCCCCGGCGCGGCCGGCGGCCGCGGACGGGGTACCCGGGAGTTCCGCGCCGCCCTCCGGGATCTCCGGTCCCCCGGCCCCGGTCGGTGGGCCGGACGCCTCCGTCCCGGCCTGCCCGGCCGTCCCGGCAGGCCGCGCGTGGGCGCGCGGAGGCAACGGCCGGCCGGGCGCCGGGTGGCCGGTTCCCGGCCGGGACTCCGCCTCCGCCTCCGCCTCCGCCGGGAGCGGCCGCCGTTCCGGGCGCGGGCCGCCCAGCCGGGGCCAGGTGCCCCCGGGCACGGGCGGTGTGGCCCTCTCCCCGCGCGGCGCGTCCTCGCGCTCGTTCCCGTGGCGGGGCGGGACGCTCCCCGCCAAGCCGGGCGGTTTCCCGCCACGGCCGCCGTCGCCGTACCCGCTCACGTTCTCGTCCCCGCGCTCGTCGTTCACCGGCCTCACGCCCGGAAGACGTGACGGCGGATGGCGGCCGCGTTGGAGAAGATCCGGATGCCCAGCACCACCACGACGCCGGTGGAGAGCTGCGAGCCGACGCCGAGCTGGTCGCCCAGGAAGACGATCAGCGCGGCCACCACCACGTTGGACAGGAAGGACACCACGAAGACCTTGTCGTCGAAGATGCCGTCCAGCATCGACCGCAGACCGCCGAACACCGCGTCGAGCGCGGCCACCACGGCGATCGGGAGGTACGGCTCCACCACCGCCGGCACCTCGGGCCGGACCAGCAGTCCGACCGCGACTCCCACGACGAGGCCCAGTACGGCGATCACGATATGCCCTTCCCTGTGTCTTCGGTGGCGCCGGCGCTCTTCCCCGCGCCGTCCGCGCCCAGCGGCTCGGCGATGCGGATGATCAGGCTCGGCGCGGCCGGGAGTTCGACCTTCTCCTGCACCGAGACGCTGACCCGGATCCCGTAGTTCTTCTCCAGCACCGCGAGGTACGCCCCGTCCGCACTCGAGCGGAATTCACTGCTCAGCCGCTTCCCGTCGCCCACCGCGAGCACCGTGTAGGGCGGCGCCAGCGGCCTGTTGTCGACCAGTATCGCCTCCCCGGCCCGCCTGATCGCCGAGACGGAGGTGAGCCGCTGGCCGTTGACGGAGACCGCTTCCGCGCCCGCCCCCCACAGACCGTTGACCACCCGCTGCATGTCCCGGTCCCGGACCCGGCCGCTGTCGGAGAAACTGCTGCTGCCGCGGGGGCCGCCGGTGCCGCCGTCGGCGGGCCCGGCGTCGTCCACGACGAACTTCACCCCCGGCCCGCTCACCGGCGTCGCCCCGGCCAGCAGCGACGTCAGCTCCCCTCGCCCGCCCCCGTGCCGGCGCAGGGCCTCCTGCTGCTTCTCCCCGACCTCCCGGCGCAGCGCCTCGACGGTCGACTCCAGCCCGTCGGTGCGGTCGGTGCCGTCCTGGATCCGCTGGATCAGCCCCTCGCGTTCCTTCGCCCGCACCGGCGCCTCGACCCGAGCCTGGGCGGCGCCGACGGTGACGACGGCCGCCACGAGCGCCAGACCGGCCGCGAGGCCGAGCCGCGCCCGCAGGCTCTTCGGCAGCCCGGTGGTCCCCCCGGCCTCACGCCGTGCGGCCGACTCGGCGTAACCGTCGTCCAGGCTGTGTTCCGTCACATTCGTCAGCAGCGACATGGAGGCATCGGGACGGGAACGGCGCGCGGGCGTACTCCGATCAGGGGGGTGCTGCGACATGCCGCACATCGTCGCACGTCGCGGCGGCGGCTCCGAACGGGCCCTCCGTTACGGGGCCGTAGGCCGGTCCGCCATCGGCCGGCGGACCGGCCCCCGGCCCCCGGCGGGTCCCGCCGGGGGCCGGGACGGCTCAGCGGCCGGCGCTGTCGACCACCGCGGCCCACTCGTCCAGCAGGGCCTGCGCGGAGGCGTCGTCCGGGCCCTCGGCCCAGAGATGGGTGACCGCCTCGGCCGGGTCGGGCAGGACCATGACCCAGCGGCCGTCGGCCTCCACCACGCGGACACCGTCGGTGGTGTCCACCTGCCGGTCTCCCGCGGCCTCCACCACGGTGCGCATGACGAGCCCCTTCACCGCCCAGGGGGTCGCGATGTCACGGCGGGAGACATGGGCCCGCGGGATGCGCGCGTCGATCTGGCTGAGGGTCAGCTGGGTGCGGGCCACCAGTGCGATCAACCGGACGAAGGCCGCCGTGCCGTCGAAGACACTGCTGAACTCCGGCACGATGAAGCCGCCCTTGCCGTCCCCGCCGAAGACCGAGGATTCGGAACGGCTGACCCGGGTCAGATCGTCCGGGGAGGTCGTGGTCCACTCCACCTGGGTGCCGTGGTAGGCGGCCACCTGCTCGGCGATCCGGGTGGTGGTCACGGGGAGGGCCACCCGGCCGCTGCGCCGCTCAGCGGCGACCAGGTCGAGCATGACCAGCAGGGCCCGGTCGTCCTCGATGATCCGCCCCCGCTCGTCGACGAGCGACAGCCGCTCACCGATGGGGTCGAAGCGCACACCGAACGCGGCGCGGGCCGAGGAGACGATCTCCCCCAGCCGCACCAGCCCGGCACGGCGCGCGTCCGCCGTCTCCGTGGGGCGCGACTCGTCCAGACCGGGGTTGATGGTCAGGGCGTCCACGCCCAGCCGGCCCAGCAGGCTGGGCAGGACCAGCCCGGCGCTGCCGTTGGAGGCGTCGATCACGATCTTCAGCCCCGCCTCCTCCACCCCGGTGGTGTCGACGGCGCGCAGCAGGGAACCGGTGTACGCGTCGAAGACGCTCGCCGGGAAGCGAAGGTCCCCGATCTCCCCGGGGAACGCCCGCCGGTACTCCTGACGGGCGTAGACGCGGTCCAGCTTGCGCTGCCCGGCCTGCGAGAGATCCGCGCCCCGCTCGTCGAAGAACATGATGTCGACGGAGTCCGGGACACCTGGCGAGGTACGGATCATGATGCCGCCGGCGCTGCCGCGCGCGGTCTGCTGGCGGGCCACGGGCAGGGGGACGTTCTCCAGGTCGCGGACGTCGATGGCGCTGGTCTGGAGCGCGGAGATGACGGCCCGCTTCAGGGCCCGGGCACCACGGGAGTGGTCACGCGCCGTGGTGACCGTCGAGCCCTTCTTCAGCGTGGTCGCGTACGCCCCGGCGAGCCGTACGACCAGCTCCGGCGTGATCTCCACATTGAGGATGCCGCTGACACCGCGGGCCCCGAAAAGCTGGGCCTGGCTGCGCGACTCCCAGATCACCGAGGTGTTGACGAAAGCACCGGCCTCGATGGTCTTGAAGGGGTAGACCCGGACATTCCCCTGCACGATCGATTCTTCGCCGACGAGGCACTCGTCGCCGATCACGGCCCCGTCCTCGATGCGGGAGGCCCGCATGATGTCGGTGTTCTTGCCGACGACGCAGCCCCGGAGGTTGCTCTGCTGGCCGATGTAGACGTTGTCGTGCAGCACGGCCTTGTGCAGGAAGGCCCCGCTCTTCACTACGACGTTGGATCCGACCACCGTGTGCTCACGGATCTCGACGCCGGCCTCGACCTTGGCGTAGTCCCCGACGTAGAGGGGCCCGCGCAGCACCGCGTCGGGGTGGACCTCGGCGCCCTCCGCCACCCATACCCCGGGGGAGATCTCGAAGCCGTCGATCTCCACGTCGACCTTGCCCTCGAGCACGTCGGCCTGCGCCTTGACATAGCTCTCGTGGGTGCCGACATCCTCCCAGTAGCCCTCGGCGACGTAGCCGTAAACGGGCTTGCCTTCCTTCATCAGCTGCGGGAAGACATCACCCGACCAGTCCACCGAGACGTCCGCCTCGACGTAGTCGAACACCTCCGGCTCCATCACATAGATGCCGGTGTTGACCGTGTCCGAGAAGACCTGGCCCCAGGTCGGCTTCTCCAGGAACCGCTCGACCTTCCCCTCGTCGTCGACGATGGTGATACCGAATTCCAGGGGATTCGGCACCCTGGTCAGGCACACCGTGACGAGAGCGCCCTTCTCGCGGTGGAAATTGATGAGCTCGGTGAGGTCGAAATCGGTGAGGGCGTCACCGGAGATGACGAGGAAGGCGTCGTCCTTGAGGGCTTCCTCGGCGTTCTTGACACTGCCGGCGGTACCGAGGGGCTTCTCCTCGTTGGCGTAGGTGAGCTCCATTCCGAGCTCCTCGCCGTCGCCGAAGTAATTCTTGACGAGGGAGGCGAGGAACTGGACCGTCACCACGGTCTCGCTCAGTCCGTGCCGCTTGAGCAGCCTCAGTACATGCTCCATGATCGGCCGGTTCGCAACCGGCAGCAGTGGCTTGGGCATGCTTGAGGTCATGGGGCGAAGGCGGGTACCTTCGCCGCCGGCCATCACGACGGCCTTCATGTCGGAAGCGTCCTCCTTGAAGAGACGACGGTCACACCGACCGAGCCGTCCGGTGCACCGGATGCACCCGTGGCTCCGGCACGCGGGAAATCGCGCTCAGCCGGTGCACCGCGTCAGGGCAGGCTCAGTCGGCACCTGTATCCGCCTTCACGAGTCGGCGGACCTGGACCACATAGAGAGTTCCTGCCCACCAATAGAGAGTTGTACCCCATCCCGCGAAGGCCCATCCGAAAATGGCGGCCAGCTGAGGCAGCCAGCCGGTTCCGTCACTCAGCAGCAGCAACGGGAAGGCGTACATGAGGTTGAACGTCGCCGCCTTGCCGAGAAAGTTGACCTGGGGCGGTGGATAGCCGTGCCGGCGGAGGATTCCCACCATCACGAGCAGTATCAGGTCCCGGGCCAGCAGCGCCCCTGTCAGCCAGAGGGGGAGGATTCCCCGCCAGGTCAGCCCGACGATCGTGGACAGGATGTACAGCCGGTCCGCGGCGGGGTCGAGGATCCGGCCCAGGTTGCTGATCTGGTTCCAGCGCCGGGCGAGCTTGCCGTCCAGGTAGTCGCTGACCCCGCTGAGCGCCAGGACCAGCAGCGCCCACCCATCCGCTTTCGGTCCTCCGAACTCGGGCAGCAGGATCAGCCACAGGAAGAGGGGCACGCCGGCCAGGCGCGCCATACTGAGCACGTTGGGGATGGTGAGGACACGGTCCGTCTGGACCCGTGTCTCCTGGACCTCCACTCCGCGGCCTCCCCTTGAGGACGTATTCGACGATGCTCCCTGACCTTACCCGGGTGTGCGCACGCCGGGCACAGGGGGAGGTAACGGCCACGGCGCCCCGGAGGGCGGACATGAAAAAAGCCGGTTTTCCCGGGCCGTCAAGGCCCGGGAAAACCGGC
>NZ_JAATEN010000008.1 GCF_012034935.1 Streptomyces zingiberis | reverse complement strand
GCGGGACACATCGCTCCCTGGGGTTGCAGCGGCTGCTGACTGGTCAGGTGTGACCATGGGGCGGAGCCGTCCGGGAGCTGCGCCCGCACGGTTCCGCAGGCAGTTTATCCGGACCCGCACCGGGAGGGGACCTCCCGTACCGGCCACCGGCCGTTCTGTGACCCGGGGCACTCCCCGCCGACCAGCGGAAACACCGCAACACGGAGTCGGGGGGGCGGCCCGCGCGTCCCCGCCCGCGGGGACGCGGCGGCCCGCGGCGCGGGGCCCGCCGGTGCCCGGTTCAGGGCAGCCGGGCGGCGATCAGGTCCCACACGGTGTCGGCCAGCGCTTCCTTCGGCCCGAAGGGCACCGGGGTGGTGGAGCCGTCGGCGCCGAGGACCACGGCCTCGTTCTCCTCCGCCCCGAAGGTCTTGCGCTCCCCCACCTCGTTGACGACCAGCAGGTCACAGCCCTTCCGGGCGAGCTTGGCACGGCCGCCCGCGAGGACGTCGTCGGTCTCGGCGGCGAAGCCGGCGATCACCTGCCCGGGGCGGGCGCGGTCCGCGGAGATCTCGGCGAGCACATCGGGGTTGCGCACCAGGGTGATGGGCGCCGGTTCCTCGCCCTCCACCTTCTTGATCTTGCTCGCGGCGTAGGCGCCGGGACGGAAGTCGGCCACCGCGGCGGCCATGACGACGGCGTCCGCGGCGGGCGCCGCCGCGAGGACGGCCTCCCGCAGTTCACGCGCGGTGGAGACCGGGACGACCCGGGCGCCCGCCGGATCGGGCAGCGCGGTGTTGGCGGCGACCAGGGTCACCCGCGCGCCCCGCGCCACGGCCGTCCGCGCCAGCGCGTAGCCCTGCTTGCCGGAGGAGCGGTTGCCGAGGAAACGGACCGGGTCGAGCGGCTCGCGGGTGCCCCCGGCGCTGATCAGGACATGGCGGCCGGCGAGGTCGCGCGCGGTGGCGCCGGCGCCGCGCGCCAGCACCCGGCGGCAGACGGCGAAGAGCTCCGCGGGGTCCGGGAGCCGCCCCTTGCCGGTGTCGGCGCCGGTGAGCCGGCCCTCGGCGGGCTCCACGACAACGGCGCCACGGCGCCGCAGGGTGGCCACGTTCTCCCGGGTGGCCGGGTGCTCCCACATCTCGGTGTGCATGGCCGGGGCGAAGACCACCGGGCAGCGCGCCGTGAGCAGGGTGTTGGTCAGCAGGTCGTCGGCGAGGCCGTGGGCCGCGCGGGCGAGGGTGTCGGCCGTGGCGGGGGCGACGACGACGAGGTCGGCGGCCTGGCCGAGCCGGACGTGCGGCACCTCGTGGACGCCGTCCCAGACCTCCGGGGAGACCGGGTGGCCGGAGAGCGCCGCCCAGGTGGGCTCCCCCACGAAACGGAGCGCCGACGCGGTGGGCACCACCCGGACGTCGTGCCCGGACTCGGTGAGCCGGCGCAGCAGCTCGCACGCCTTGTACGCGGCGATACCGCCGCTCACGCCGAGGACCACCCGCGGCCGCCGCGCGCCGCCGCCCGGCCCCGTGGCCGCCCCGGCCCCCGGCGCCGCCCCCGGTCCCGTCTCCACCGGCTCCATCGCTGACCTCATCTCTCGCCGTCCGCCGCGGGCCCCGCCGGCACCCGCCGGCCCTCCCGCGACCCCGCCGGGGCCCTCCGGCCGTACCGCCTCGCCCGCCCTACCGCTCCATGACACACCACGGGCCCGGCAGGTGCTCTGCCGGGCCCGTGCGCGGCGCCGTACGGCTGCCGCGAGGCTGTGCTCGCCTGGCTACTGCTTGGTGACCGGCCCGTCGACGGCCTCGGAGGTCAGCAGGCCGGCGTTGATCTCCCGCAGGGCGATCGACAGCGGCTTCTCGTGGACGTGGGTGTCCACCAGCGGGCCGACGTACTCCAGGAGACCCTCGCCGAGCTGCGAGTAGTAGGCGTTGATCTGGCGCGCGCGCTTGGCGGCGTAGATCACGAGGCTGTACTTGGAGTCCGTGGCCTCGAGGAGCTCGTCGATCGGCGGGTTGATGATGCCCTCGGGCGCGGTGATGGAAGAGGACACGCTCTGCCTTCCGAAGTGCCGTGGATTACCGGGGAGGTCCCGCCGGTAAGAGGATGGAAAGGTTCAATCTACCTGCATCAAGGCTAGCAGCTCGCGCGCGACGTCCTGGACGGAGGTGTTCACCAGGGTCTCGTCGAACTCCTCCTCGGCGGCGAGCTCCACCCGGGCCGCCGCCAGCCGGCGCTCGATGACCTCGGGGGACTCCGTGCCGCGGCCGGTCAGCCGGCGGACCAGTTCCTCCCAGCTCGGCGGGGCCAGGAAGACGAGCTGCGCCTCCGGCATGGCCTCGCGGACCTGCCGGGCGCCCTGGAGGTCGATCTCCAGGAGCACCGGCTCCCCCGCCGCGAGGCGGTCCTGGACCGCGCCGCGGGGGGTGCCGTAACGGTTGCCGGCGAACTCGGCCCACTCCAGCAGCTCGCCGTTGGCGACCAGCTTGTCGAAGGCGTCGTCGGAGACGAAGTGGTACTGCACCCCGTCCCGCTCACCGGGGCGCGGGGCGCGGGTGGTGGCGGAGACCGAGAGCCAGACCTCGGGGTGAACCGTGCGCATATGGGCGACGACCGTGCTCTTGCCGACCCCGGAGGGGCCGGAGAGCACGGTCAGCCGCGGGCGGCGGGTCGCCCCCCGGGATACTGCTTCACTCATGCGGTGATTATCCCGCGTCTCGGGAGTCCCCGGGACCTCAGGCGTGAGTGGAGCCGAACTCCCGCTCCAGCGAGGCGATCTGGTTGGAGCCGAGGCCACGGACCCGGCGGCTCTCGGAGATGCCGAGCCGCTCCATGATCTGCTTGGCCCGGACCTTGCCGACGCCGGGCAGGGACTCCAGCAGCGCGGAGACCTTCATCTTGCCGATGACGTCGTTCTCCTGGCCCTGCTTGATGACCTCGTGGAGGGAGGCACCGGAGTGCTTGAGCCGATTCTTGACCTCGGCGCGCTCCCGGCGAGCCGCGGCGGCCTTCTCGAGCGCGGCTGCGCGCTGTTCAGGGGTAAGGGGCGGAAGAGCCACGCCTACGTCACCTCGGATGTCGAACTGTCGGATACGGATCGTGAACCTAGTCGCCCCACCCGTGCGGGGCAACGAGCGACGCGTGATACGCGCCCTCTCCGACGGAGACTAGCGGTCCGGACCGCCGCAGTCAGCGAGAACAGACGAAAAGTCCTGGTCAGCCTCGCTTGATGGGGACAATCGAGACATAAAACCCCGACTTCCGGCCAGGATTGTTCAACGAACCGCCGGCGGAAGACCCGGAGGAGTCCGCCAAGGCCCGTTCAGGCGGCGGCAACCGCCCTCACCTCGTCCGTCAGCCGCTCCGCGGCGGCCCGCAATCCGGCCGGATCCGGACCGTGCCGGAGCACGCCCCGGCTGACGCTCGGCACCACGTTCCGCACGGCGTCCCCGAAGAGGGCGGGCAGATCCGCCGGAGCCGCCCCCTGCGCCCCGATGCCCGGGGCGAGGAGCGGCGCACCCGCCGGGAGGCGGACGCCGGTCTCCCGCAGGGTCGCGCCGACCACCGCGCCGACCGAGCCGAGCGGCCCGGCGGGGTGCCCGGTGGCCCCGGTGGCCCCGGTGGCCCCGGGCACCGCGGTGTCCCCGGCGGCCGCGGCGTTCTCGGCCGCCACCCGGTCGAGCACCGCCTGGGCGACGGAGCGGCCGTCGGCCGCGGTGGCGCGCTGCACCTCGGCGCCCTCCGGGTTGGAGGTCAGCGCCAGCACGAACACCCCGCAGCCGTTCTCCCGTGCCCGGTCCAGCGCCGGGCGGAGGGAGCCGAAGCCCAGGTAGGGGCTGACCGTCACCGCGTCGGAGAAGAGCGGGCTCCCCTTCCGCAGGAAGGTGTCGGCGTAGGCGGCCATGGTGGAGCCGATGTCGCCGCGCTTGGCGTCCGTCACCACCAGGGCGCCGGCGGACCGGGCGTCGGCGATCGCGTGTTCGAGTACGGCCAGGCCCCGGGAACCGAACCGCTCGAAGAAGGCGGCCTGCGGCTTGAGGACGGCGACGCGGTCCGCGAGGGCGTCGACGGTGGCGCGGGTGAAGCGCTCCAGGCCGGCGAGGTCGTCCCCGAGCCCCCAGGCGCCGAGCAGGGCGGGGTGCGGGTCGATGCCCACGCAGAGCGGCCCGCGGGTGTCCAGGGCGCGCCGCAGCCGGGCGCCGAAGGGCTCCGGGGAGGTGCCGGGTCCGGGGCGGGGGGCCTCGGGGGTGCCCGGGGCGGGGGCGCGGCTCATGCGGCGGCCTTCCTGGTGTCGGCGCCGACGGCGTCGGCGAGGGTCGTGTACGGGCTCGCCGCCAGCCGGGCCGCGAGGCCCCGGTGGATCCGCCGGCACCAGAGGGGACCCTGGTAGACGAAGGCGGTGTAGCCCTGGACGAGGGTGGCGCCGGCGAGGATCCGCTCCCAGACGTCGTCGGCGGTCTCCACCCCGCCCACGCCGACGAGCGTCACCCGGTCACCCACGCGCGCGTACAGCCGGCGCAGTACCTCCAGCGAGCGGTCCTTGAGCGGGGCGCCGGACAGTCCGCCGGCGCCCGCGCGCTCGACGACGTCGCGGCGGGTGCGCAGACCGTCGCGCGCGATGGTGGTGTTGGTGGCGATGACACCGTCCAGGCCCAGGTCCACGGCGAGGTCGGCGACGGCGTCCACGTCCTCGTCGGCGAGGTCGGGAGCGATCTTGACCAGCAGCGGGACGCGGCGGCCGGGGACCGCGCGGTCGGCGGCGGCGCGGACGGCGGTGAGCAGCGGGCGGAGCTGCGCGGTGGCCTGGAGGTCGCGCAGGCCGGGGGTGTTCGGGGAGGAGACGTTGACGACGAGGTAGTCGGCGTGCGGCGCGAGCCGCTCGGTGGAGGTGACGTAGTCGCCGATCGCCTCCGCCTCGGGGACGGCCTTGGTCTTCCCGATGTTGACGCCGAGGGTCACCGGCCGGGGCCGGCCCCGGCGGGTGGCGGCGCGGGCGGCGAGACGGGCGGCGACGGCCGCCGAGCCGTCGTTGTTGAATCCCATCCGGTTGACCAGCGCACGGTCCACCGCCAGGCGGAAGAGGCGCGGCGCGGGGTTGCCGGGCTGCGGCTGCCCGGTGACGGTGCCGACCTCGACATGGCCGAAGCCCAGCAGGGCCAGGCCGTCGATGCCGGTGGCGTTCTTGTCGAAGCCGGCGGCGAGGCCGAACGGGCCGGGCAGCTGCCGCCCCAGGGCGGTGGTGCGCAGCTCCGGGCTGCGGGGCGCGCAGACGGCGGCGAGGAGGGTACGGAGCAGCGGGACGCGGGCGGCGCGCCGGATCCAGCCGAAGGCCAGGTGGTGGGCGCGCTCGGGGTCCAGGCGCCGGAGGAGGAGGTGGAAGAGGAGGGCGTACATCGGCGATCCGGGACCGTTTCTGCGGAGTCGGCGGGGGCGAGGGCGGTACTGGTCGGCTCCGGCCGCCGGCCGGAGCTCGGCGGCGGGCCGTACGAAGGGGGGCGGGCCGTACGACGGGGGGCGGGCGTGGCGTGGACCGGGCCGGGCCGGGGCCGGCCGGGCCGGACGGTACCGGGTACCGCCCGGCCCGCCCGCCGTCCGGACGCGCGGGCCACGCGAGGAGGCACCGCCACGGTGCCCCCTCGGCATGGCCCGGCGCGGCCCGGTACGGCTTAAACGTGGCCGGGCGTGGCCGGGTGCGGCTCAGTCCCCGCGGGCGGCGACGAGGTGGTCCGCGTGCTCCTGGAGGGAGCGGACCCCGATGGCGCCCCGGCTCAGCGCCTCGACGCCCTGCACCGCGGCGGCGAGCGCCTGGACGGTGGTCAGGCAGGGCACGCCGCGGGCGACGGCGGCGGTGCGGATCTCGTACCCGTCGAGCCGGCTGCCGGTGCCGTAGGGCGTGTTGACGATGAGGTCGATCTCACCGTCGTGGATGAGCTGCACGACGGTCTTCTCGCCACCCGGCCCCTCGCCCTGGAACTGCTTGCGGACCACGGTGGCGTCGATGCCGTTGCGGCGCAGCACCTCGGCCGTGCCCGAGGTGGCCAGCAGCTCGAAGCCGAGCGCGACCAGCTCGCGGGCCGGGAAGATCATGGCCCGTTTGTCCCGGTTGGCCACGGAGACGAAGGCCCGCCCCTTGGTGGGCAGCGCGCCGTACGCGCCGGCCTGCGACTTGGCGTAGGCCGCGCCGAAGGCCGAGTCGATGCCCATGACCTCACCTGTGGAGCGCATCTCCGGGCCGAGGACGGTGTCCACGCCGCGGCCGGAGGCGTCGCGGAACCGGCTCCACGGCAGCACCGCCTCCTTGACGGAGATGGGCGCGTCCAGCGGCAGGGTGCCGCCGTCGCCGCGGGCCGGGAGCAGCCCCTCGGCGCGCAGTTCCGCGACGGTGGCGCCCAGGGAGATCCGGGCGGCGGCCTTGGCCAGGGGCACGGCGGTGGCCTTGGAGGTGAAGGGAACGGTGCGCGAGGCCCGCGGATTGGCCTCCAGCACGTAGAGGATGTCCCCGGCCAGGGCGAACTGGATGTTGATCAGGCCGCGGACGCCGACGCCCTTGGCGATGGCCTCCGTCGAGGCGCGCAGCCGCTTGATGTCGAACCCGCCGAGGGTGATCGGGGGCAGCGCGCAGGCGGAGTCGCCGGAGTGGATGCCGGCTTCCTCGATGTGCTCCATGACGCCGCCGAGGTAGAGCTCCTCGCCGTCGTAGAGCGCGTCGACGTCGATCTCGACGGCGTCGTCGAGGAACCGGTCGATGAGGACGGGGTGTTCGGAGATGAGGCCCGCGTGGCGCTCCAGGTACGCGCCGAGGGAGGGCTCGTCGTAGACGATCTCCATACCGCGGCCGCCGAGGACGTAGCTGGGGCGGACCATCACCGGGTAGCCGATGCCCGCGGCGATCGCCCCCGCCTCCTCGAAGGAGCGGGCGGTGCCGTACTTCGGGGCGGGCAGCCCGGCCCGCTCCAGCACACGGCCGAAGGCGCCGCGCTCCTCGGCGAGGTTGATCGCCTCCGGCGAGGTGCCGACGACCGTGACGCCGTTGTCCTTGAGCGCCTGCGCCAGCCCCAGCGGGGTCTGTCCGCCGAGCTGCACCAGGACGCCCGCGACCGGGCCGGCCTGCCGCTCGGCGTGGACGATCTCCAGGACGTCCTCCAGGGTGAGCGGCTCGAAGTAGAGCCGGTCGGAGGTGTCGTAGTCGGTGGAGACCGTCTCCGGGTTGCAGTTGACCATGACGGTCTCGTAGCCGGCGTCGTGCAGCGCGAAGGAGGCGTGGACGCAGGAGTAGTCGAACTCGATGCCCTGGCCGATGCGGTTGGGGCCGGAGCCGAGGATGATCACGGCCGGCTTCTCGCGCGGCGCGACCTCGCTCTCCTCGTCGTAGGAGGAGTAGAAGTACGGGGTGCGGGCGGCGAACTCGGCGGCGCAGGTGTCCACCGTCTTGTAGACGGGGCGGACGCCGAGGGCGTGGCGCACCTCGCGCACGACGTCCTCGCGGAGCCCGCGGATCCCGGCGATCTGCGCGTCGGAGAAGCCGTGGCGCTTGGCCTCGGCGAGGATCCCGGGCTCCAGGCGGGGCGCGGCCGCGAGGTCGTCGGCGATCTCCTTGAGGAGGAAGAGCTGGTCGGTGAACCAGGGGTCGATCTTCGTCGCCGCGAAGACCTCCTCGCGGGTGGCGCCCGCGCGGATCGCGGCCATCACCGTGTTCAGCCGGCCGTCGGTGGGGACGGTGGCGCGCCGCAGCAGGTCGTCCTTGGTCCCGAGGGCGGCCGGATCGCCGGCGAAGTCGAACTGGGAGCCCTTCTTCTCCAGCGAGCGCAGCGCCTTCTGCAGCGCCTCGGTGAAGTTGCGGCCGATGGCCATGGCCTCGCCCACCGACTTCATGGTGGTGGTGAGCCGGGCGTCGGCGGCCGGGAACTTCTCGAAGGCGAAGCGGGGCGCCTTGACCACGACGTAGTCGAGGGTCGGCTCGAAGGAGGCCGGGGTCTGCTCGGTGATGTCGTTGGGGATCTCGTCCAGGGTGTAGCCCACGGCGAGCCGGGCCGCGATCTTGGCGATGGGGAAGCCGGTGGCCTTGGAGGCGAGCGCCGAGGAGCGGGAGACGCGGGGGTTCATCTCGATGACGATGACCCGGCCGTCGGCGGGGTCGACGGCGAACTGGATGTTGCACCCGCCGGTGTCCACGCCGACCTCGCGGATCACCTCGATGCCGATGTCGCGGAGGGTCTGGTACTCCCGGTCGGTGAGCGTCATCGCCGGGGCGACGGTGATCGAGTCACCGGTGTGCACGCCCATGGGGTCGAGGTTCTCGATGGAGCAGACGACCACGACGTTGTCGTTCCTGTCGCGCATCAGCTCCAGCTCGTACTCCTTCCAGCCGAGGATGGACTCCTCCAGGAGCACCTCGGTGGTCGGCGAGAGCGCCAGGCCCTGGCCGGCGATCAGGCGCAGTTCCTCCTCGTCGTGGGCGAAGCCGGAGCCGGCGCCGCCCATGGTGAAGGAGGGGCGGACGACGACGGGGTAGCCGCCCAGCTCCGTCACGCCGGCGAGCACCTCGTCCATGGTGTGGCAGATCACCGAGCGGGCGGACTCGCCGTGCCCGATCCGGGCGTTGACGGCGGCGACGACCTCCTTGAAGCGCTCGCGGTCCTCACCCTTGTGGATGGCCTCGACATTGGCGCCGATCAGCTCCACGCCGTGCTTCTCCAGCGCGCCGGACTCGTGGAGGGAGATGGCCGTGTTGAGCGCGGTCTGCCCGCCGAGGGTGGCCAGCAGGGCGTCGGGCCGCTCCTTGGCGATGATCTTCTCGACGTACTCGGGGGTGATCGGCTCCACATAGGTGGCGTCGGCGATCTCCGGGTCGGTCATGATCGTCGCCGGGTTGGAGTTGACCAGGATGACCCGCAGCCCCTCGGACTTCAGGACGCGGCACGCCTGGGTGCCGGAGTAGTCGAACTCGGCGGCCTGTCCGATCACGATCGGGCCGGAGCCGATCACCAGGACGGACTGGATGTCGGTGCGCTTAGGCACGCTGGTCCTCCGGGGTGTGCTGCCGCGCGCCGGCCATGAGGCCGGCGAAGCGGTCGAAGAGATAGGCGGCGTCGTGCGGCCCGGCGGCCGCCTCCGGGTGGTACTGGACGCTGAAGGCGGGCCGGTCCAGCAGGCGCAGGCCCTCCACCACCTCGTCGTTGAGGCACACGTGGGAGACCTCGGCGCGGCCGTAGGGGGTGTCGGTGGGGCCGTCCAGCGGCGCGTCCACGGCGAAGCCGTGGTTGTGCGCGGTCACCTCGACCTTGCCGGTGGCGCGGTCCTGGACGGGCTGGTTGATGCCGCGGTGGCCGTACCTGAGCTTGAAGGTGCCGAAGCCCAGCGCCCGGCCGAGGACCTGGTTGCCGAAGCAGATGCCGAACACCGGGGTCCGGCGCTCCAGGACGGCCCGCATCAGGGCGACCGGGCCGTCGGCGGTGGCCGGGTCACCGGGCCCGTTGGAGAAGAACACGCCGTCGGGTCCCGCGGCCCCGGCCCCCTTGACCGCGTAGACGTCCTCGGGGGTGGCGTTCGCGGGCAGGACGTGCACCTCGATGCCGCGTTCGGCCATGCGGTGCGGGGTCATGCCCTTGATGCCGAGGTCGATCGCGGCGACGGTGAACCGCTTCTCCCCGATCGCCGGGACGACGTACGGCTCGGCGGTGGCGACCTCGCCGCAGAGGTCGGCGCCCTCCATGGCGGGCGCGGAGCGCACCCGGGCCAGCAGGGTCTCCTCCGCGGCGATCCGCTCGCCGGAGAAGATCCCGACGCGCATCGCGCCGCGCTCGCGGAGGTGCCGGGTGAGCGCGCGGGTGTCGACGCCGCTGATGCCGACGACGCCCTGGGCGGTCAGCTCCTCGTCGAGGGTGCGCACGGAACGCCAGCTGGAGGGGGTGCGGGCGGGGTCGCGGACGACGTAGCCGGCCACCCAGATCCGGCGGGACTCGGGGTCCTCGTCGTTGATGCCGGTGTTGCCGATGTGCGGGGCCGTCATCACGACGACCTGCCGGTGGTAGGAGGGGTCGGTGAGGGTCTCCTGGTAGCCGGTCATGCCGGTGGAGAACACCGCTTCGCCGACGGTCTCCCCCACGGCCCCGTAGGCGTGGCCGTGGAAGGTGCGCCCGTCCTCCAGGACGAGTACGGCGGGGGTACGGGCCCCGCGGGACGAGGTCGTCATGGTGTGGTGCCGTCCTTCGTGTCGTGCCGGGGTTCTGGCTGGGTGCCGTGGCGCGGCCCGGGACGGTCTCCGGGCCCGTCCGCGTCCCGGGCGCCGGCGGCACCGGGCCGGACGGCCGCGGCGGTGAGGTCCGCGGGGCCGCCGGTGAGGTCGTTGACGTGCGCGACCCAGGTGGTGTGGACGACGGCGCGGTCCGAGCGGAACCCGGAGTCGACCAGCCGGTCCCCGAGCCGCCAGGTGATCACCAGCAGACCGCCCTCGGTGAGGACCTTGCCGGCGATGCCGGTGTCCAGCCGGGCGCCGCGCAGGTCACCGGCGGGGATGTGGAAGTCGCGGGCGCCGGGGCGCAGGACGTCCAGGCCGTCGGCGGTGAGGACCAGTTCGGCGCGGCTGCGGGTGCCGAGGCCGTGCGCGACGATCCGGTCGAGCCACTGCCCGGCGACGGTGGAGCCGTGGTAGCGCCCGGTCAGCGTCAGTTCGGCGCCGTCCCGGCGGCCGGTCGCGGGGGCGGGTTCCGGCAGGTCGGCGTGGAGGGTCCCGCGCCGCTGCCAGCCGCGCCGCATCAGCCAGTACGCCACGATCACCGCCAGCAGCAGCACGGACACCCAGGCCAGGCGCTCACCCCAGTCGGTGACCTGCTGAGACTCGGGCCCGGCCGCGAGTGGGGCGAGGGCGGCGAGGCCGCCGGAGAGGGCGTCCGGCACCGCCGGGACCGCCGTGGTCACGTTCTCGGTCACGTTCATCTGGCCCGTCATTCCGATTCCGGTCACACCACGGCTCCGTCCACCACCGTGGCCCGGCCCCGCAGGAAGGTGTGCGTCACCCGTCCCGGCAGCTCACGACCCGCGTACGGGGTGTTGCGGCTGCGGGAGGCGAAGCCCGCGGGGTCCACCACTCCACGGTAAGCGGGGTCGGCCAGGACCAGGTTCGCGGGCTCCCCCTGGGCGAGGGGCCGGCCCTGGCCGCGGAGCCGGCCGATGGCGGCCGGGCGGGAGGACATCCGGTCGGCGACGCCCGCCCAGTCGAGCAGCCCGGTCTCGACCATCGTGTGCTGCACGACGGAGAGAGCGGTCTCCAGGCCCACCATGCCCATGGCGGCGGCGCCCCACTCGCAGTCCTTGTCCTCGTGCGGGTGCGGCGCGTGGTCGGTGGCGACGCAGTCGAGGGTGCCGTCGGCGAGCGCGGCGCGCAGCGCCAGCACGTCCTCCTCGGTGCGCAGCGGCGGGTTCACCTTGTAGACCGGGTCGTAGGAGCGGACCAGTTCGTCGGTGAGGAGGAGGTGGTGCGGGGTGACCTCGGCGGTCACGTCCCAGCCCTTGGACTTCGCCCAGCGGATGATCTCCACCGAGCCGGCGGTGGAGACATGGCAGATGTGCAGCCGGGACCCGACGTGCGCGGCGAGCAGCACGTCCCGGGCGATGACGGACTCCTCCGCGACGGCCGGCCAGCCGCCGAGGCCCAGCTCGGCGGAGACCACGCCCTCGTTCATCTGGGCGCCCTCGGTGAGCCGGGGCTCCTGGGCGTGCTGGGCGACGACGCCGCCGAAGGCCTTCACGTACTCCAGCGCCCGGCGCATGATCACGGCGTCGTCCACGCACTTGCCGTCGTCGGAGAAGATCCGCACCCCGGCGGCCGAGTCGTGCATGGCCCCGAGCTCGGCGAGCTGCTTGCCCTCCAGGCCGACGGTGACGGCGCCGACGGGCTGGACGTCGCAGTAGCCGGACTCGCGGCCGAGCCGCCAGACCTGCTCGACGACGCCCGCCGTGTCCGCCACGGGGAAGGTGTTGGCCATGGCGTGCACGGCGGTGTAGCCGCCGGCGGCGGCGGCCCGGGTGCCGGTGAGGACCGTCTCGGAGTCCTCCCGCCCGGGCTCGCGGAGGTGGGTGTGGAGGTCGACCAGGCCGGGGAGGAGGATCAGGCCGTCGGCCTCCACGACGGTGGCGCCGGCGGCGCCGAGGGTGCCGCCCGCTCCGGTCTGGGCGATCACGCCGCCGTCGAGCAGCAGGTCACGGGGTTCGCCGCCCAGCGGGCTCGCGCCGCGGATCAGGGTCTTCTGCGGGTCGCTCATGGTCAGGCGTTCTCCTCGGTGCGGGTGGTGGGCGCGGCGGGGGCGGTGACGGCGGGCCCGGCGCCGCCGAGCAGCAGGTAGAGCACGGCCATCCGGATGGAGACACCGTTGGCGACCTGCTCCACGGCGGTGCACCGCCCGGAGTCGGCGACCTCGGCGGTGATCTCCATACCGCGGTTCATCGGGCCGGGGTGGAGCACGACGGCGTGGCCGGGCATCCGGGCCATCCGGTCGCCGCCCAGGCCGTAGCGGCGGGCGTACTCGCGCTCGGTGGGGAAGAAGGCGGCGTTCATCCGCTCCCGCTGGACGCGGAGCATCATCACGGCGTCCGACTCCGGCAGCACGGGGTCCAGCGCGTAGGAGACCTCGCAAGGCCACCGTTCCACGCCGACCGGGACCAGGGTCGGCGGTGCGACGAGGGTGACCTCGGCGCCGAGCGTGGTGAGCAGGTGGACGTTGGAGCGGGCGACGCGGCTGTGCAGCACGTCCCCGACGATGGTGATCCGGCGCCCGGCGAGGTCCCGTCCGGTGCCGTCGCCGGGGAGGGGGTCGGTGACGCCGGCCTGGCGGACCGGGGATCCGCCGGGGCCGCCGGCCAGGTGGCGGCGGAGGGTGAAGGCGTCCAGCAGGGCCTGGGTGGGGTGCTCGTGGGTGCCGTCACCGGCGTTCACCACGGAGCCGCCGATCCAGCCGGAGGTGGCGAGCCGGTGCGGGGCGCCGGAGTCATGGTGGCGGATGACGACGGCGTCGGCGCCCATCGCCTCCAGGGTGAGGGCGGTGTCCTTGAGCGACTCGCCCTTGGAGACCGAGGACCCCTTGGCGGAGAAGTTGATCACATCAGCGGAGAGCCGCTTGGCGGCGGCCTCGAAGGAGATCCGGGTCCGGGTGGAGTCCTCGAAGAAGAGGTTGACGACCGTACGGCCGCGCAGGGTCGGGAGCTTCTTGATCGGCCGGTCCGCGACCCGGGCCAGTTCCTCCGCGGTGTCGAGGATCATCAGGGCGTCGTCGCGGCTGAGGTCCGCGGCCGAGGTGAGGTGGCGCTGCATCCGGGGCTCCGTGGCGGGAGATGGCGGGAGATGGCGGTAAGTGGCAGGCGGGGGACGGGAGAGGGCGGGTGAGGACGGGAGGTGCGATGCGTTCCCGCCCGCCGAGGCGGCCCCGGGGGCCTTCCGGAACCGGCGGTTCCGGTACGGCGGCGCACGGGGCCGCGGACCGGGGCAGGGTCCGGGCGCGCTAGCTGTCGCGGGGAGCGGCGGTACCGCTCTCCCGGCCGCCGGCCGGGGAGCCGTCCTGACCGGGCCGCCGGCCGAGGAGCACGGCGTCACGCCCGTCCTCCTCGGTGAGCTGCACCCGGACGCTCTCCCGCAGCGAGGTGGGGAGGTTCTTGCCGACGTAGTCGGCGCGGATCGGCAGCTCACGGTGGCCGCGGTCGACGAGGACGGCGAGCTGCACGGCGCGCGGCCGCCCGATGTCGCCGAGGGCGTCGAGCGCGGCGCGGATGGTGCGGCCGGAGAAGAGCACGTCGTCGACGAGGACGACCAGCGCGGAGTCGATCCCGCCGGCCGGGATGTCGGTGCGGGCCAGCGCGCGGGCCGGTCGCAGCCGCAGGTCGTCGCGGTACATCGTGATGTCCAGCGAGCCGACCGGGCGGGGGTGACCGGTGATCTCCGCCAGTCTGTCCGCCAGCCGGCGGGCGAGGAAGACGCCGCGGGTGGGGATGCCGAGCAGGATCACGTCGTCGGCGGCCTTGGTGCGCTCGACGATCTCGTGCGCGATGCGGGTGAGGGCCCGGGAGATGTCCGGGGCCTCCAGCACGGGCCGGGCGGGGCCGGACCCGGGGGTGCCGGCGGGAACGGCGCCCGTGGGAGTGGGACCGGCGGGAATGGGGCCGGTGGGAACGTCCATGGGAAAAGGACCTCCTTCTCCGCCTCACGGGACGGACCTTAAAGGACGTCGGATAGTGCCTGGTGAACGATACCAGGCGGGCCCGGCCCGCCGGACGGGCGGGGCCTGGGCCCGGAAACGGAGGTCCGCCGCGCGGGCCGGCGGACGCGGGCCGGGACGGGCCGGAAACGGCTGGGCGGAGCCCGGGAAGCGGCCCGCGCGGGGCCCGGGAACGCCGGGCCGCACCCCGGCAGGACCCCCTCCGCTTGACGAAGCAGAATTACGCTGCGTAACATCACAGTGAGTTACCAATTCGTCCGGGGAGCCATATGTCCAGCGAATACGCCAAACAGCTCGGAGCCAAGCTTCGCGCCATCCGTACCCAGCAGGGCCTTTCCCTCCATGGTGTCGAGGAGAAGTCCCAGGGCCGATGGAAGGCCGTCGTGGTCGGTTCCTACGAGCGGGGCGACCGTGCGGTGACCGTGCAGCGTCTTGCCGAGCTGGCGGACTTCTACGGCGTCCCGGTGCAGGAACTGCTGCCGGGCACCACGCCCGGCGGGGCGGCCGAGCCGCCGCCGAAGCTCGTCCTGGATCTGGAGCGGCTCGCGCACGTGCCGCAGGAGAAGGCCGGCCCGCTCCAGCGGTACGCCGCCACCATCCAGAGCCAGCGCGGCGACTACAACGGCAAGGTCCTGTCGATCCGCCAGGACGACCTGCGCACGCTCGCGGTGATCTACGACCAGTCCCCCTCGGTCCTCACCGAGCAGCTGATCAGCTGGGGTGTGCTGGACGCGGACGCCCGTCGCGCCGTGCAGCACGAGGATGCCTGACCTCCGCCGTCGCCCCTCCCGGCGGCGCGTCCCTCCCGGGTCCGCCGGGGGCCGCGGGCTCCGCGTGCCGTGACCGCGCGGCGCTCGCCGCCGTTCGGTGGCGTTCGGTGGCGTTCGGTGGCGTTCGCGGAGTGCACCACGGTCGCGGCGTTCTTCTCGTTCCGCGGTTCTCCGCGCCGCCTGGGGTGCTCCGGGGTTCCTCCGGATGCTCCGGGCACCGCTTGGCAGGACGGCGGCCGGGAGGGCGAGACCGGTTCCGCCGGTCTCCCCCTCCCGGCCGTCACCGTCCCGGCCCCCACGGTCAGCCCGACCGCGGGGGCCGGGGTGCGTGGGGGCCGGGTTCCGGCCCGGGAAGCGGGAGGCCGTGCGGCGGGAGCAGCGTTCGCGTCCACCGGCAGGCTCTCTCCCAGCGGTTCAGGGGATGTGCCGCCCATGGGGGCGGCGGGGCTCCACACGGTCCGCGGACCCCGTCCGGGACCTCCACAGGGAAGGCTCCGTGGCAACGGTCCGGAGTCCGCGCGCCCGCCCGCCCTGCCCGCTCCTCGCGGCGGGCGAACCCGTTCTCACTCACCGTGAGACGGACGGCCGTGCCGCTCATGGCCTCAGGCACTCGTCACTCGTGACTCTCTGGCCCCGCGCCACGGAATCCGGCGGGCGCGTCGGCCGGAGCGCCGGACCGGGCGGGCCACCGCTGCGGCCGGGCCTCCGGGCGCCCCGGCCGCGCCCCCGCCGGCTCCGGCGGCGGACGGACGGAGGAGGAACCCGCAGGGGCAGGGGACGCGCACGGCGGGCGGAGACGGGGCTTCGGCGGCATACCCGGCCGGGAAACGGAACACGGCCGCACCGGCACCCGGGCCGGACCCCCGTGGGGATCCGGCGCGGGTGCGGTGCGGCCGTGCGGCCGGGCCCGGCGGCCCCGGGCGGTCAGGCCCGGCGCAGCGTGGGCTTCAGCTCCTTGAGACGGCCCAGGAGGCCGTTGACGAAGGCCGGTGACTCGTCGGTGGAGAACTCCTTGGCGAGCTGCACCATTTCGTCGATCACCACCGCGTCGGGGGTGTCGTCCTGCCAGATCAGCTCGTAGGCGCCGAGCCGCAGCAGACAGCGGTCGGTACCCGGCATCCGGTCCAGCGTCCAGCCCACGGAGTAGGTGGCGAGGAGTTCGTCGATGCGCCCGGCGTACTCGGCGTAGCCCTCGACCAGATCCATCGTGTAGGCGGAGACCGGCGGCTGCCGGTCGTCGGTCCGGGCGAGCCGCATCCAGTCCGCGAGCACCGTGCGGACGGGAGCGCCGCGCTGGTCGGACTCGAAGAGGATCTGGAAGGCGCGCTTACGGGCCTTGGTGCGGGCAGCCACTCAGCCCGTCACCCGGCCGAGGTACTCGCCGGAGCGGGTGTCCACCTTGATCTTCTCGCCGGTGGTGATGAACAGGGGCACGCCGATCTCGTAGCCCGTCTCCAGCTTGGCCGGCTTGGAGCCGCCGGTGGAGCGGTCGCCCTGCACACCCGGCTCGGTGTACTCGATGGTGAGCTCGACGGCGGCGGGGAGCTCGATGTACAGCGGGTTGCCCTCGTACATCGCGACGACCGCCTCGAACCCCTCCAGCAGGTAGTTGGCGGCGTCGCCGACCGTCTCCGGAGTGATGTAGATCTGGTCGAACGTCTCCGAGTCCATGAAGACGAAGTCGCTGCCGTCCTTGTAGGAGAACTGCATTCCCCTGCGGTCCACCACCGCCGTCTCGACCTTCACACCGGCGTTGAAGGTCTTGTCGACCGTCTTGCCGGAGAGGACGTTCTTCAGCTTGGTGCGGACGAAGGCGGGGCCCTTGCCGGGCTTGACGTGCTGGAACTCGACGACGGACCAGAGCTGGCCGCCTTCGAGCTTGAGCACCATGCCGTTCTTGAGGTCGTTCGTGGTCGCCACGGTTGCGGTGTCTCCTGGACTGAAGCTGGTGGAATCAAGGGCCTGCGGCAGGCTACAGCGGCCACGGCGCCGACGGCGAATGCGCACGCGCGGACGCGGGCCCGCTACAGCGCGAGCAGTTCCTTGGTCGTGATGGTGAGTAGCTCGGGTCCGCCGTCCGCCTCGGGGCGGACGACGAGCGTGTCATCGATCCGGACCCCGCCCCGGCCCGGGAGGTGGACCCCCGGTTCGACGGTGACCGGCACACAAGCGTCCAGTTTACCCATGGCTCCCGGGGAGAGTTCGGGGTCCTCCCGGATTTCCAGCCCGACCCCGTGCCCCGTGGGGACCGGGAGCCCGCCGCCGTACCCGGCCGCGTCCAGGATCTGACGGGCCGCCCGGTCGACGTCCCGGTAGGGGACGTCCGGGGCGAGCGCCTCCCGGCCCGCCCGCTGGGCGGCGAAGACCACCTCGTACAGCTCGATCTGCCAGCGGGCCGGTGTGGTGCCGATGACGAAGGTCCGCCCCAGCTCGCAGTGGTAACCGCCGTAGCCCGCGCCGAGGCAGACGCTGAGGAAGTCGCCCTCCTCCACCCGGCGGTCGGAGGGACGGTGACCGGGCAGCCCGGAGTGGGGACCGGTCCCGACGGAGGTGGGGAAGGCGGGGCCGTCCGCGCCGTGGTCGATGAGGCGGCGCTCCAGCTCCAGCGCCAGATGGCGCTCGGTGCGGCCGACCAGGATCGACTCCAGCAGTTCCCCCAGCGCCTGGTCGGCGATCTCCGCGGCGATCCGGAGGGCGGCGATCTCCTGCTCGTCCTTGACCAGCCGCTGCTGCTCCACGGCGCGGCCGAGGTCGGTGAGACGGAGCCCGGGGGCGGCGGCGCCCACCGCCCGGTGCCGGGTGACGGAGAGATGGTGTTCCTCCACCACGAGCTGCTCCGCGCCCGCCGCGGCGGCCAGGCCGGCGGCCTCCACGGCGGCGTCGGCGGCGGCCGCGGAGAGCGTCCGGGCCCGCAGCTCGCCGGTGAGCAGACCGCCGGCGAGGTCCCCGGCGGGCGGGCGCGGGCAGAGCAGCAGGTCGCCGACCGGCCCGCCGGGCCCGCCGGGGGCCAGCAGCAGCGCGGCGCCGGCGGGCGCCGCCCCGGCGAGGTACCGGATGTTGGCGGGACGTGTCACGAGGACCGCGGTACTCCCGGCGGCCGCGCAGCGGTCGCGGAGCTGCGAGCGGCGTGCCGCGTGCGCCTCGGACATGCCCCGAGCCTAGGCGCGCTACCGGGACCGGGCCCCCTGGAGACGCCCGGACGGGGAGAGCGGTACGGGGGGTCGGGACGGCGGCCCGGCCGTGTCCCGGGGGCAGCTGCGGGGACGGGCGTACGCGCCGGGGCCCGGCGGGATGATCCGCCGGGGACGCGGGCGGGCCGGGGACGCGGGCGGGTGCGAGGGCCGGGACGGCACGGGGGGCGCGCCGGTGCCATGGGGGCCGGGACCGCACGGGGGCGCGCCGGTGCCATCGGGGCCGGGACGGCACGAGGGGGGCGTAACCGTGCCGTGGGGCCGGGCCGGACGGCGGGGCCTGGGGCGCCGTCGCGGGCCCTTGGGGCGGGCCATCCGTCCGTGGCCGTGCCCGCGGGTCCCGGACGCCCCGGACGCCCCGGACGCCCCGGACGCGGGCAGCCACGCCCACGGCGGCGTCCCCGGCCCGTTCGCGCGGCCGGTACCCGGCCGAGGGGCCGAGGGGGCGAGGGGCCGAGGGGGCCGCCGGATCACGAAGGACCCGGCTCAGGACGGCGGGAGCCCTGCCAGACTGCGGGCGATGGCCTCGTCCAGGGCCTGGGCGGTGGCGGCCACGTCCAGCTGTGAGTTGTCGATGATCGGCAGCCCGGAGCCGTACCAGCCGGCCATCCGGCCGTGGATGCGGGCGACCTCGTCGTCGTCCAGCCGCCGGGTGCCGCTGCGCGCCGCGTTCCGCTCCAGGACGATCTCCAGCCCGGGCAGCAGCACCACCGGCACCAGTCCGGGGCCGACGTGCCGTTTCCAGCCGCCGAGGCCGACGGCCGGGCGGTCCGGGAAGACGGCGTCGTCCAGGATGCAGGAGATGCCGTTGGCCAGGAAGTTGCGCGCGGCGAACCCGCAGGTGCGGCGGGCCAGGCGGTACTGCGCCTCGGAGTGGTCGTTCCAGCCGGCGCGGGGGTCGGCGAAGCCGGAGCGGACCCACTCGCGGACGTCGTCCAGGCTGATGTGGGCCGTGGGCACCCGGCGGCGGTCCGCCCAGTGCCGGGCGACGGTGGTCTTGCCCGCGCCGGCCGGGCCTATCAGCAGCACCGCGACGGCGGCGTGCGCCGCGTCCGCCCCGGCGGTGCCCGGCGCCGGGGCGGGCGCGCCGGCGGGCAGCCTCAGGTGGCCCGTGGCGTCCGGCGCGGACGGCGGAGGCGGCGGGGGCGGCGGCGGGGTGTGGGTGTGGGTGTGGTGCCCCGCGTGCGGCGGCGGGGCCGGGGCCGGGTGTCCGCCGGGGGCGGCCGGGTGCCCGTACGGCGGTGTGGCGGGCTGCCGCGGCGGGTGGTGCGGCGCGGGTGGCGGGGGTGCCTGTCCCGGCGGGGGCGCGGGCGGTGGCACCGGCCCGGCCGGGGCGGGGCCCGCCGGGCGCGGGGCGGGGTGCGGACCCCGCGGCCCGGGTCCCGGCGGCGGCGCCCAGGAGTCGTTCACGGGGCCGTGGGGCGGTGGCAGCGGAGCCCCCGTCGCGTGCTGCATCCGCTGAGTCTCCGTCTCGTGCGGGCGGACTGACCGGTGTTCGGATATCGGCTGGCCGGTCCGGCCGTGCGGCCGGACGCTATCGAAAGGTACCGCCTCCGGCCGCCTCCCGGGGACGGCCGGAGGCGTACGCTCCCGGTCAGCCCGTCCCCTCCGCCGTCCCGCCCGGCCCGTCGGCCCCGGCGGCGGCGTCGGCCAGGGCGCGCAGCGCGAGCCGGTAGGAGCCGATGCCGAACCCGGCGACCGTCCCGGAGGCGACCGCCGCGACCACGGAGGTGTGCCGGAACTCCTCCCGGGCGTACGGGTTGGAGATGTGCACCTCGATCAGCGGCGCGGTGCGCTGCGCCGCGGCGTCCCGCATCCCGTACGAGTAGTGGGTGAACGCGCCGGGATTGAGCACGACGGGGGTCCGGCCGTCGGCCGCCTCGTGCAGCCAGCGGATCATCTCGCCCTCGTCGTTGGTCTCCCGCACCTCGACCTCGAAACCGAGTTCGGCCCCGGTCCGGGCGCACTCCTCGACCAGGCCCCGGTAGCTCGTGGAACCGTAGACGTCCGGCTCCCGGGAGCCCAGCCGGCCCAGGTTGGGGCCGTTGAGCACCAGCACCCGGCGCGGAGCGGCGGTCACCGGGACACCTCCCCGTAGGCGGCGAGCAGGACGGCCGGGTCCGGCCCCTCCAGCACGGCGGGCCTGGCGAGCCCGTCCAGGACGACGAAGCGGAGCAGGTCGCCGCGGGACTTCTTGTCGACCTTCATGGTCTCCAGCAGCCGGGGCCACTGGTCGCCGCGGTAGGCCACCGGCAGCCCGACGGCCTCCAGCACCGCGCGGTGCCGGTCGGCGGTGGCGTCGTCCAGCCGCCCCGCGAGCCGGGCGAGTTCGGCGGCGAAGACCATGCCGATGGCGACGGCCGCGCCGTGCCGCCACGTGTAGCGCTCGTTCTTCTCGATCGCGTGCCCGAGGGTGTGGCCGTAGTTGAGGACCTCCCGCGGGCCGGCCTCCTTGAGGTCGGAGGAGACCACCGCGGCCTTGACCCGCACGGAGCGCTCCACCAGTTCCGCGGTGAACCGCCCGTCCGGCCTGCGCGCCTCGTCCGGATCGCTCTCGACGAGGTCGAGGATCGCCGGATCGGCGATGAACCCCGCCTTGATCACTTCGGCGAGCCCGCTGACGTAGTCGTTGACGGGGAGCGAGTCGAGGGAGGCCAGGTCGCACAGGACCCCGGCGGGTGGGTGGAAGGCGCCGACGAGGTTCTTGCCCTCGGCGGTGTTGATGCCGGTCTTGCCGCCGACGGCCGCGTCCACCATGCCGAGGACGGTGGTGGGCACGGCGATCCAGCGGACGCCGCGCAGCCAGCTCGCGGCCACGAAACCGGCCAGGTCCGTGGTGGCTCCGCCGCCGACGCCGACGATCACGTCACTGCGGGTGAAGCCGGACTGGCCGAGCGCCTTCCAGCAGTAGGCGGCGACCTCGGCGGTCTTCGCCTCCTCGGCGTTGGGCACCTGGATCGCGACGGCCTGGTACCCCTGCCCGGCCAGGTCCGCGCGGAGCGCCTCGCCGGTGGCCTCCAGCGCCTCGGGGTGGATCACCGCCACCCGGCGGGCGCCATGCCCGATCAGACCGGGCAGCTCGCCGAGGAGCCGCCGGCCGATCAGCACGGTGTAGGGATCGGTGCCGGCCGTGGAGCCGACCTCGACCCGGGTGGGTGCGGTGGATGTCTCGCTCATCGGGATTCCTCCGTGGGTGCCCCGGCGTCCGGCCGGGGTGGGGGCGCCTCCCGCTTGCGGGGGAGGAACGGGCTCCTGGGGAGCAGGGCGGGGAGAACCGGGGGGTGGAACGGGACCGGGGAGAACCGGCCGGGCGGCGCGGCACCCACCGGGCACCGGCCGGGCCGCGGCTCACCCGGGACGGGACGGGGCGCGAGGCCCCGCGCGGCGGCCCGGGCGGCCACGGCCCTGCGGCGGGAAGGTCAGCCCTGCCCCGGCGCGAGGGCGTCCAGGACTGCCTCGGCGACCTCCTCCGGTCCGCGTCCCCCGGTGGGCACGGTGACGCGGGCCACCTCCGTGTAGAGCGGGCGGCGTTCCTCCATCAGCGTGCGCCACCGCTGCCGGGGGTTGACGGCGAGCAGCGGGCGCGCGGTGGCGAGCCCGACGCGCTGTACGGCGTCGGCGAGTTCGACGTCCAGGAAGACGACGGGCAGCCCGGTCAGCAGTTTCCGGGTCGCCGCGTCGAGGATCGCGCCGCCGCCCAGGGAGAGGACGCCGGTGTGGTCCGCGACGGCCTCCTGGACGGCGCGCCGCTCCAGGGCGCGGAAGCGCGGCTCGCCGTCCTCCACGAAGATCTCCGCGATGGGCTTGCCCGCCGCCCGTTCCACGTCGGCGTCGGTGTCCCGGTAGCCGGTGCCCAGCCGCTCGGCGAGCAGCGGGCCCACCGTGGACTTGCCGGAGCCGGGCGGGCCGACCAGCACGGCGCGCGGGCCGGGGCCCGGCGCTCCGGGGGTGGTGCCGCCGTTCACCGGATGGCCAGGTTGTCGAGGAACGCGCGGACGTTGCGCCGGGTCTCGGTCACGCTGTCGCCGCCGAACTTCTCGGCGACGGCGTCCGCCAGCACCAGGGCGACCATGGCCTCGGCCACGATGCCCGCCGCGGGCACCGCGCACACGTCGGAGCGCTGGTGGTGCGCCCGGGCCGCCTCGCCGGTGGCGACGTCCACCGTGGCCAGGGCGCGCGGCACGGTGGCGATGGGTTTCATCGCGGCCCGCACGCGCAGCGTCTCGCCCGTGGAGAGGCCGCCCTCGGTGCCGCCGGAGCGGCCGGAGGAGCGCCGGATGCCGTCCCCGGTGGTGACGATCTCGTCGTGCGCCCGGGACCCGGGCACCCGCGCGAGTTCGAAACCGTCGCCCAGCTCCACGCCCTTGATGGCCTGGATGCCCATGAGGGCGCCGGCCAGCCGGGCGTCCAGCCGGCGGTCCCAGTGGACGTGCGAGCCGAGCCCGACGGGGACGCCGTGGGCCAGCACCTCGACGACCCCGCCGAGGGTGTCGCCGTCCTTGTGCGCCTGGTCGATCTCGGCGACCATCGCCTCGCTCGCCGCCGGGTCGAGGCAGCGCACGGGGTCGGCGTCGAGCCGCGCCACGTCCTCCTCGGTGGGCCGGCTGCCGTACGGGGCCTTGGCCGCGCCCAGTTCGACGACGTGGGAGACGATGCCGATACCGGCGGTCTCGCGGAGATAGGAGCGGGCGACGGCGCCCAGCGCCACCCGGGCCGCCGTCTCCCGGGCGGAGGCGCGCTCCAGCACCGGGCGGGCCTCGTCGAAGCCGTACTTCTGCATCCCGGCCAGGTCGGCGTGGCCCGGGCGGGGACGGGTCAGGGGGGCGTTACGGGCCAGCTCCGCGAGGACCGCCGGGTCCACCGGGTCGGCGGCCATGACCTGCTCCCACTTGGGCCACTCGGTGTTGCCGACCATGACGGCCACCGGGGAGCCGAGGGTGAGCCCGTGGCGGACGCCCCCGAGGAAGGTGACCTCGTCCCGCTCGAACTTCATCCGGGCGCCGCGGCCGTAGCCCAGCCGCCGCCGGGCCAGGGCGTCCGCCACCATGTCCGTGGTGACCGGGACGCCCGCGGGCAGTCCCTCCACCGTCGCGACCAGGGCGGGTCCGTGCGACTCTCCCGCGGTCAGCCAGCGCAACCTGCTCAACGGGTCTCCTCTGCTCGCGCCTCGTGTGCGGCGGCTCGGCCGGCTGCGCGGCCCCGGCCCGCCACCGCCGATCCTCCCATGCCGGACGGGCCGGATCGGCCCGCGGTCCACCAGCCGGACAGGTGTACCGGCGGGTGAACGCCTCCGGCGGGCGGCCGGGATCAGCCGCCGCCCCGCGCGGCCAGCGCCGCCTCCCCCGCCGCGCGCATCGCCGCCAGCGGCGCCGGAACGCGCCCGGTCATCAGCTCGACCTGGAGGACGGCCTGGTGGACCAGGAGGTCCAGCCCGCCGAGCACCGCCCCGCCCCGGGCCGCCCAGGCGGCGGCGAGCGGCGTCGGCCAGGGTTCGTAGAGCACGTCGAAGAGGGTGCCGGGCCGCTCGGGCACGGCCGCGGCGAGGTGGTCGGCCGCGCCGGCGGGGGTGGTGGCGATCACCAGAGGCGCGCGGAGGGCGCCGGTGGCGCCGTCCCAGTCCGCGGTCCGCAGGCGGAGTCCCAGCCGCTCGCCCCACCCGCGCATCTCGGCCGCCCGGCGCTCGCTGCGGACGTACGCCGTGACCTCGCCGTCGCAGATCCGGGCGAGCGCGGCGAGCGCGGAGGAGGCGGTGGCCCCGGCCCCGAGGACGGCCGCCCGCTCCACCCGCTCCACCCCCCGCTCCCGGAGGGCGGCCACCAGGCCGGGGACGTCCGTGTTCTCCCCGTGGCGGCGGCCGTCACCGGTGAGGACCACCGTGTTGACGGCCTCCACCGCGGCGGCGGTCTCCCCCACCGTGTCGAGCAGGGGGATGACGGCGCGCTTGAGCGGCATGGTGAGCGACAGCCCCGCCCAGCCCGCGTCCAGCCCGTCGAGGAACGCGGGCAGCGCCGCCTCGTCCAGCTCCTGGCGGCCGTAGCTCCAGCCGTCCAGGCCGAGCGCGGCGTACGCGGCGCGGTGCAGCACCGGGGAGAGCGAGTGCGCCACGGGCTTGCCCAGCACCGCGGCGCGCCGCGCGCCGGCCGCCGTGCGCGCCGGCGCGGACCGTTCAGGGACCGCGGACGGTTCGGGCGCCGCGGTTGCCGGGGGTTCCTCCGCCATGGTCAGCCCTTGTTCCGCTGGTTCTCGTTGAACCGCTGCCGGAGCTTCTCGTGCTCCTCGTGGGTCTCCGCGAACTCGGTGGTGTCGCCGTCCACGGAGACGAAGTAGTACCAGTCCCCCGGCTCGGGATCCATCGCGGCCTTCAGCGCGTCGGCGCCCGGGTTGGCGATGGGGCCGGGCGGCAGACCGCGGTAGAAGTAGGTGTTGTAGGGATCGTCGTGGTTGCGGATCTCCTTGATGCCGATGTTGATCTCGCTCTGGCCCTTGAGGTAGTTGAAGGCGGAGTCGAACTCCAGCCTGCCCGCCGTCTCCTGGTTCCCGGGGTCGAGGCGGTTGTAGACGACCCGGGCCATCTTGCGGAAGTCGTCGCTGGTCTTCCCCTCGGCCTGGACCAGGCTGGCGACGGTGACGAGTTCCAGCGGCGAGTCCAGGTTCGCCTTCTCGGCGCCGGCCTCGACATCCAGCTTCTCGTACTCGGCCGTGGCGCGGGCCACCATCTTCTTGAGGACGTCCGCCGGTTTCGCGTCCTCGGCCAGGTCGTAACGGGCCGGGTAGAGAAAGCCCTCCAGGGGGTCCTTGATCTCCGCGTCGTCGTCCGCCCAGTCCGGGAGCCCGAGGTCGCCGGCCTGCTTCTCGGCGATACCGGCGGTGGTGCCCTGCTTCAGCTCCAGCCGCTTGTCGATCGTCGCGTAGATCTGCGCGTTGCGCATGCCCTCGGGAATGATCAGGGTGGAGCGGCTCTCCGGGGAGAGCATCCACGCCACCGCGGCCTCGCCGGACATCTTCTTCTTCATGGAGTAGACGCCGGGCTGGATGGAGAGGCCCTTCGGGTTGTCGCCCGCGGCGTCGACGAACGCCTGAGCGCTCATCACCACCCCGGCCTCCTTGAGGATCCGGCCCATCTCACCGGAGCCGGCGCCCGGCGGGATCTCCACCGCGACGGCCCCCGAACCGTTGCCGGAGAAGTCCGGCGCCGGGCCGAAGCGCGTCTGGTAGAAGTCGTAGACGAACCAGCCGCCCCCCGCGGCGACCCCGCCCAGGGCCACGGCGACGAAGAGGCAGGCCACACCGGAGCGGCGCTTCCGCGGCCGGGCACCGCGGCGCCCGCCGGGCTCCGGAGCGTCTCCGGCGTCCCCGGCGTGGTGATCCCCCTCGCCGTCCGCGCCGTCCTCGTCCCCGTACGGGTCCCCGGGGCCGTCCGGGCCCTCGGGACCGCCGGAAGAGCCGAAGCCTCCGTCGCCGCCCGGGCCGTCACCACGCCGCCCCGCCGCGCTGTCCGGCCGGCCGGCGAAGAAGCGGTGCTCACCGGGGTCGCCCCCCGGGTCCGGGCCACCGGTCTGGGGGTGCCCCGGGGCGGCGCCCTGCTGGGGATGGACACCCGGCCCGGGGTGGCCGTAGGGATCGCCGGGCTGCCCGGGCCCGGCGCCGTAGGGCCCGGGGGCGGCGTGGCCCTGACCGGTGTCCTGCGGCCCGCCCTCCCAGCCGTAGGGGTACCCGCCCTGGGTGTACTGCTGCCCGCCCTGGTCGGGGTAACCGCCCTGCTGCGGGTGGTGTCCGGGGTGCGGCTCACCGGGGTGGTGCCCGCCCTGGGCGTCCCACTGCTGGTACTGCTGCTGGTGTTGCTGGTGCTGTGGGTACGGCTGCTGCTGCTGGTGTTGCTGCTGTTGGTACGGCTGCTGTTGCTGTTGCTGCTGCGGGTACGGCTGCTCGTGCTGGTGGTACTGCTGCTGCGGGTGCTGCTGGTAGGCGTCGGTGTACCCGGGGTCCTGGTGTCCGTACGGAGCGCGGCCGTCGGCCGTCTGCTGCCCGTCCCACCCCTGGTCCCCGTAGAGGGGGTCCTCGGGGTGCCACGGTGGGGAGCCTCCGCCCCGGCCATACTCAGTCATCGATCCCCTAGCAACGAGAGGCGGCGCCCCGTGCGCGCGTGGGGGGCGCAGTGGGCCGGTCCGCCTCATTCCGTTTCCGTACGGCGGTGTCCCGGCCGCACGTTCGGGCGAACGTTACCGTATCGCGATCAGATGACCACTTCGACGTTCTCGCCCGGAGCACTGCCGGAGAGCCGTTCCGCTTCCAGCGCGGCCTGCAGGATGACCACGGCCGCGGCCTGGTCCACCACCGAGCGCCCCCTGCGGGAGTCGACGCCGGAGGCCCGCAGGCCCTGTGCTGCGGTGATCGTACTCATCCGCTCGTCGACCAGCCGCACCGGGACCGGGTGCACGACCCGCGCCAGCTCCGTCGCGAAGCCGCGGACCTTGGCCGCGGCCGGGCCTTCCGTCCCCTTCAGGGAACGCGGCAGCCCGACCACGACCTCGATCGGCTCGTACTCCGCGACGATCGCCGCCAGCCGCCGCCGGGCGGCCGGGACGTCGCGCCCGGGCACGGTCTCCACCGGGGTGGCGAGGATCCCGTCGGGGTCGCACGAGGCGACCCCGATCCGGGCGTCCCCGACGTCCAGGGCGATCCTCCGGCCGCGGCGGAGATTCCGCTCCGGCTCCCGCCCCTGCTGCTCCGTCATCCCGCGGCCCGTCACGCCTTCTCGGCGACGAGCCGCTCGACGGCGGCCACGGCCTCGTCCACCGCGGCCGGGTTCTGCCCGCCGCCCTGGGCGACGTCGTCCTTGCCGCCACCGCCGCCGCCGAGGGTCTTGGCGGCGGCCCGGACCAGCTCACCGGCCTTGACACCCCGCTCCCGGGCGGCCTCGTTGGTGGCGATCACGGTCAGCGGCCGGTCCTTGACGACGGTGAACAGCGCCACCACGGCGGGCCGGCCACCGGTGATCCGGCCGCGCACGTCGAGGACGAGCTTGCGCAGGTCGTCGGCGCTCGTGCCGTCCGGGACCCGGCCGGTGGCCAGGGCGACGCCCCGGACGTCCTTGGCCCCGGCGGCAAGCCCGGCGGCGGCCTGGAGGACCTTCTCGGCGCGGAAGCGCTCGATCTCCTTCTCGGCGTCCCGCAGCTTCGCGAGCATCCCCGAGATCTTCTCCGGCAGCTCCTCCGGCCTCCCCTTGACGAGCTGGGTGAGCTGGGAGACGACGGTGTGCTCACGGGCGAGGAAGTGGTAGGCGTCCACGCCGACCAGGGCCTCCACCCGGCGCACGCCGGAGCCGATGGAGGACTCGCCGAGCAGCTTCACCAGACCGAGCTGGGCGGTGTTGTGGACGTGCGTGCCGCCGCAGAGCTCCTTGGAGAAGTCCCCGATGGTCACCACACGCACCCGGTCGCCGTACTTCTCGCCGAACTCGGCGATGGCGCCCTGTTTCCTGGCGTCCTCCATCGACATCACCTCGGCGGTGACGTCGAGTTCGCGGGCCAGCACCTCGTTGATCTTCTGCTCGACGTCGCCGAGCACCGTGGTGGGGACGGCGGTGGGCGAGCCGAAGTCGAAGCGGAAGCGGCCGGGGGCGTTCTCCGAGCCGGCCTGGGCGGCCGTGGGCCCGAGGGCGTCCCGCAGCGCCTGGTGGGTGAGGTGGGTGGCGCTGTGGGCGCGGGCGATGGAACGGCGGCGCACCACGTCGATCCGGGCCAGCGCGGCGGAGCCGACGGTCACCTCGCCGACCTGGACGACGCCCTTGTGCACGGTGACGCCGGGCACCGGCTGCTGCACGTCGCGGACCTCGACCACCGCGCCGCTGTCCAGCCGGATCCGCCCGGTGTCGGGCTGCTGCCCGCCGCCCTCGGCGTAGAAGGGGGTGCGGTCGAGGACGACCTCGACCGCGTCGCCCTCCTGCGCGGCCGGCGCGGGAACGCCGTCCACCAGCAGGCCGACGACGGTGGCCTCGCCCTCGGTGGCGGTGTAGCCGGTGAAGTCCGTGGTGCCGGAGCGGTCGGCGACCTCACGGTAGGCGGAAACATCGGCGTGCCCGGTCTTCTTGGCGCGGGCGTCCGCCTTGGCGCGTTCCCGCTGTTCCTTCATCAACCGGCGGAAGCCGTCCTCGTCCACCGAGAGGCCCTGTTCGGCGGCCATCTCCAGGGTGAGGTCGATGGGGAAGCCCCAGGTGTCGTGGAGCAGGAAGGCCTTGTCGCCGGGGAGGACGCTCGCCCCGGACTCCTTGGTCTCGGTGACGGCGTTGTCGAGGATGGTGGTGCCGGAGCGGAGGGTCTTGAGGAAGGCGGCCTCCTCGGCGAGCGCGACCGTCTCGATGCGCTTGCGGTCGGTGATCAGCTCCGGGTACTGCTCACCCATGGTCCTGACCACGGTGCCGACCAGTTCGCCGACGACGGGGCCGGTGGCGCCCAGCAGCCGCATGTTGCGGATGGCGCGGCGCATGATGCGGCGCAGGACGTAGCCGCGGCCCTCGTTGCCGGGGGTGACGCCGTCGCCGATCAGCATCACGGAGGTGCGCAGGTGGTCGGCGACCACGCGCAGCGAGACGTCCGTGTCCTCGGCGGCGCCGTAGCGGACGCCGGTCAGCTCGGTGGCCTTGTCCATGACGACGCGGAGGGTGTCCGTCTCGTACATGTTGCGGACGCCCTGAAGGATCATCGCCAGCCGCTCCAGACCGAGGCCGGTGTCGATGTTCTTGCTGGGCAGCTCGCCGAGGACGGGGAAGTCCGTCTTGCCGCCGGGGCCGCCCGGGCCGCGCTCGTACTGCATGAAGACCAGATTCCAGATCTCCACGTAGCGCTCGTCGTTGACGGCCGGGCCGCCCTCGGGCCCGAACTCCGGGCCCCGGTCGTAGTTGATCTCGGAGCAGGGTCCGCAGGGTCCGGGGACGCCCATGGACCAGTAGTTCTCCTCCATGCCCAGCCGCTGGATCCGCTCGGCGGGGACCCCGACGACCTCGCGCCAGATGCGCTCGGCCTCGTCGTCCTCCTGGTAGACCGTGATCCACAGCCGCTCCGGGTCCAGCCCGTAACCGCCGTCCGCGACGGGGGTGGTGAGCAGTTCCCAGGCGAACTTCGCGGCGCCTTCCTTGAAATAGTCGCCGAAGGAGAAGTTGCCGCACATCTGGAAGAACGTGCCGTGCCGGGTGGTCTTGCCGACCTCTTCGATGTCCGGGGTGCGGACGCACTTCTGGACGCTGGTGGCGCGCGGGTAGGGCGGGGTGACCTCACCGAGGAAGTACGGCTTGAAGGGCACCATGCCGGCGGGGACCAGCAGCAGCGTCGGGTCGTCCGCGATCAGCGACGCCGACGGCACGACGGTGTGCCCCCGCTCCTCGAAGAAGCGCAGCCAGCGGCGGCGGATTTCAGCCGACTCCATCAGTGGTCCTCATTCCGGTCGATCGGGTGGGTCGGGCCCGGCACGGCGGGGCGCCGCGCGGGCGGGGGCAGGTGCAAGGCGGTGGAGCCAGGCCCGGTGACGCCCAGGGCGTCGTTGAGTTCCCGCTCGCGCTGCGCCATGCCGGCCTTGATCTCGACGGCGAAGTCCTTGAGGCGGTGGCCGGCCTCGACGGCCTTGCCGGCGGCCTGGGCCGCCAGGCTCTCCGGGGTGAGCCGGCGGAGCTTGCGGTTGACCTTGGTGGTCGCCCACACGCCCGTGACGGCGCCCGCGGTGAACCAGAACGTACGGCGGAACATCGGCGTCTCAGCCCTTTCCTCGGCCCTCGCCCCGGCCGCGGCGGGCCCGGGGCACCGTGCGGCTCCCGATCACGGTGCGGCGCTGCCCCTGCGGCGCGCCCTTGCGTCCGATTGCCCGGCGGACGCCGTAGCCGAACGCGGCGACCTTCACCAGGGGGCCGCCGAAGGTGGTCGCGACCGTCGAGGACAGCGCGGAGGCGTTGGAGGTGACCTCCTGGACGTCGGCGGCGATGGCGTCGACCTTGTCGAGCTGGGTCTGCGCGGAGCGCACCGTCCGGGAGGCCTCGCCCAGCAGCGGCACCGCCTGCTCGGTGACGTCCGCCACCAGGCGGGTGGCCGCTCTGAGCACCTGGGCCAGCCGCACCAGGACGACGGCGAGGAAGGCCACCAGGATCGCCCAGAAGACGGCTACGAGAATCCCGGCCACTTCTCCACCGGACACCTTGGCACCGCTCCCTCGACGACGTTTTCCCGCCCCCGCCCGGGGCTCCCCCGGGCGGTCTCCGGCCGCGGCCGGCGGCCCGCGCCCCGCCGGCCGGCGGGTCCGCGGCCCCGGGCCTGCGGGGCGGCGCGCGGCCTGGCAGAAGCCTAGCGTCTCGCGCGCCCGGCCCCGCACCCGATTTGCCCGCCGGAGGCGGGTGTTCCGTCCGGGAACGCCGACCGCCGCCTCTCGCGTCGGAGGACGCGGTCGGCGGCGGGGCGTGGCCGTGGGCGAGGGGGCCCGGAACGGCACCCCGCCGGGAGAGCGGGGCGCGGGCCGCGGACGGGCCGTCAGCGGGCGTAGTACTCGACGACCAGCTGCTCGTCGCAGAGGACCGGGATCTCCTTGCGGTTCGGGTCCCGGTCCAGGCGGAACGCCAGCGCCTGGAGGTTGACCTCCAGGTAGCGCGGCGTCTCGCCCTCCCCGGCCCAGCCGCCCTCACGGGCCACCTGGAACGGGGCCTTGGCGCGGCTGCGCTCGCGGACCCGCACGACGTCCTCGGGGCGGACCCGGAAGGAGGGCTTGTCGACCTTGCGGCCGTTGACCTCGATGTGGCCGTGGACGACCATCTGGCGGGCCTGGTAGATGGTGCGCGCCAGCCCGGAGCGGAGCACGAGCGCGTCCAGCCGGCGCTCCAGCTCGATGATGAGCGCCTCGCCGGTCTTGCCCTCGACCTTGCGGGCGCGGTCGTAGGCGCGGACCATCTGGCGCTCGCTGATGTCGTACTGCGCGCGCAGCCGCTGCTTCTCCAGCAGCCGGACCTTGTAGTCGCTGTTCTGCTTGCGGCCCCGGCCGTGCTCACCCGGCGGGTAGGGCCGGGACTCGAAGTACTTGACGGCCTTCGGCGTCAGGGCGATGCCCAGCGCTCGCGACTTCTTGACCTTGGGACGCGACTGGTTCACGGGGAACGACCCTCCATGTAAGTTAGGTGAGGCTTACCTTATCGGAGGTGAACGCATGATTCGACCTGGGAGCCCCGTCCCCGGTCATGGACATCCCGCGGAAACGGTGACGTCCGGTACCGGGCCGGCGGGTCAGCCGCGCCCCTGGGAAGACGCCCGGCGGCCGGAGGCCGCCGAGCGGGTACGTACCCTCGCGGAGTCGAACGCCTCGGCCGTGCTGGACATTCCCGGCACGGCCGCCGGCGGACGGGGCGCCACGGCGCCCCTGGCACGCGCCGTCACGGTGGACGGCGACGTCCTTCTGCTGGTGCCCGGGGACTCCCCCGCGGCGCGCGCCGCGGCCCGGGCCCAGGACGACGAGCTGACCGCCCTGATCGAGATCACGGACGTGGCTCCGGTCGCCGTCCCCCATCGTATCCGGGGGCGGGCGTGGCTCGGCGGCTGGCTGACCCCGCTCCGGGGCCCGGACCGCGCCGTCGCCCTGGCCCACTTCGGGCGCCGGGACCCGGACGCCGTGTTCGCCCCGGGCGGCGGCGCGGCCCCGGACGGCGGGCCGCGCGAGGTGCTGCGGCTGGAGGTGGGCGAGGCCGCGGTGGACGACCTGTGGGGCGCCGAGCCGGTGGAGCCGGACGCCTTCGCGGCCGCCCGGCCCGATCCCGTCGCAGGTCATGAGGGGGACGTCCTGCAGCACCTGGCCTCCGCGCACGACGCCGAGCTGCGCTCCCTGTGCGGGCTGCTCGACGGCCCGGCGGGAGCGCTCTGCGGGGAGCGCGGGCGGGTGGTGCCGCTCGCGCTGGACCGGGCGGGGCTCCGCGTCCGCTTCACCGAGGGCAGGGCGAGGGTGGCCGACGTGCGGTTCGACTTCCCCGAACCGGTGAGGGACGTCACAGAACTCAGCCGCGCGCTCCGCCTGCTGTTCGAGGCCGCCGAGCGGGACTGACCGGCGCGCCCGGTGCGGGACGGCGGAGGGGCCGGGCGGGGGAAGGCCGGGCGGGGGAAGGCCGGGCGGGAACTGCGGGCGGGAGGCGGCCCGTCGACGGCTGCCGGGAGCGGCGGCCCGGAGGGATCCGGAGGCCGGGAGGACCCAGGACGAAGAGGGAGGTCCGGTCCCGGCCGGCGCGCCCGGAGGTCCCGGGCCCCGGCGCCGGCCTGCCCGGCCTCACCGGCCGGGCCCGCCGCTCCCACGGCCGCCGCCGTCAGTCCGCGTCCCCCTCGACGCCGTCCGTGGGCCGGTCCGTTCCTCCGGGAGCGGCGGCAGGCCCGGCCGTACCCTCCCCGGCCGCCTCGCCGCGCTCCTCCCCCGCCGGCCGGGACGGCGCGGCGGACGGGGCGGGGGCGGGCCGTTCCGGCGGACGGGGCGGTGCCTCACCGCGCAGCCGGGCCCGGACCCGCTCGGCGACCTCCGCGTAGCGGGCCTCCGCCCCGTAGCGGGTCGGCTCGTAGTACCGCTTGCCGTGCACGGCGTCGGGCGCGTACTGCTGGGCCGCGACGCCCCCGGGGAGGTCGTGCGGGTAGACGTATCCCTCGGCGTGGCCGAGGGCCCGCGCGCCCTGGTAGTGGCTGTCGCGCAGATGCGGTGGCACGGGGCCGGCGAGCCCGGCCCGGACGTCGGCGAGCGCGGCGTCGACCGCCAGGTAGGCGGCGTTGGACTTGGGTGCGAGGGCGAGCGCGATCACGGCCTGCCCCAGGGTGATCCGGGCCTCCGGGAAGCCGATCAGCGCGACGGCCTGGGCCGCCGCCACCGCCGTTTGCAGGGCGGTGGGATCGGCGAGGCCGATGTCCTCGCTGGCGGAGATCATCAGCCGCCGGGCGATGAACCGCGGGTCCTCCCCCGCCTCGATCATCCGCGCGAGGTAGTGCAGCGCCGCGTCCGCGTCCGAGCCGCGGATGGATTTGATCAGGGCGCTGGCGACGTCGTAGTGCTGGTCGCCGTCGCGGTCGTAGGTCACCGCCGCCCGGTCCACGGCCTCCTCCAGCGCCCGGAGGGTGATCTCCGGCTCGCCCTGGGCCAGGGCCGAGGCGGCGCCCGCCTCCAGCGCCGTCAGCGCGCGCCGCGCGTCACCGCCGGCGATGCGCAGCAGGTGGTCCTCGGCGGCCTCGGGGAGGGTGACCGCGCCGCCGAGGCCCCGCTCGTCGGTCACGGCCCGGCGCAGCAGGTCCCGCAGTCCGGCCTCGGTGAGCGGCTCCAGGGTCAGCAGCAAGGAGCGGGAGAGGAGCGGGGAGATCACCGAGAAGTAGGGGTTCTCGGTGGTGGCGGCGATGAGCGTGACCCAGCGGTTCTCCACGGCCGGCAGCAGCGAGTCCTGCTGGGCCTTGGAGAACCGGTGGATCTCGTCGAGGAAGAGCACGGTCTCGCGGCCGTACCCGCCGGAGGCGCGGCGGGCGCCGTCGATGACCGTCCGCACCTCCTTGACGCCCGCGGTGATCGCGGAGAGTTCCACGAACCGCTGGTCCGTGGCGCGGCTGACGATATGGGCGAGGGTGGTCTTGCCCGTGCCGGGCGGGCCCCAGAGGATCACCGACGACGGGCCCGCGGGGCCGCCCGCTCCCTCACCGACGAGGCGGCGCAGCGGGGATCCCGGCCGCAGCAGATGCTGCTGGCCGACGACTTCGTCCAGGGTCCGGGGGCGCATCCGCACCGCGAGCGGACTGCTCGCCGGGTCCTTGCTCCGGCGGTCCTCGGCGGCGGCGGTGAACAGGTCGGGTTCCACGGCTCCCGACCCTACGGCACCCCGGCGGCACCCGGCCGCGCGCGGGGCCCGGCCGGTGCGCGGGGCCCGGCCGGTGCGCCGACGCCGTCGGGGCCCACCTCGGCCCCATCGGCCCCCTCGGCGGCGAGCCGGCCCGCCGCGGCTCCCCGGCGTGGGGTGGGCGGCGGGCGCCGCGCCGGGCCGCTCAGCTCGTCCAGAAATCCCACCAGCGGGTCAGGATCAGCATGCCGATGGCGCCGATCCAGACCACCGGCACCACCCAGTGGAACTCCGCCAGCGCCCGCCGCAGCCCGTCGGGGGCAGGGATGATCCGGTTCCGGACGTTGTGCACGGTGACGTAGGAGAACATCACGATGGTGGCGACCCAGGCGAGGTTGCACCACAGGCAGAGCGAACCGATGACGTACAGCGACTGGTACATGAGCCACATGCAGAAGCCCACCCCGAAGAGGGTGCCGGCGTTGAGGCCCAGCCAGTACCAGCGGCGGAAGCGGGCCCCGGCCAGCAGCGCCACGCCGATGGCCACGACCATGCCGTAGGTGACCAGGCCCAGCATGGGGTTGGGGAAACCGAAGGCGGCGGCCTGGTCGCTCTCCATGATGTTGCCGCAGGAGACGACCGGGTTGAGGCTGCAAGCCGGGGTGAAGGTGGTGCCCTCCACCTTGGCTTCGAGGAGCTTGAACTTGTCGAGGGTGATCACCCAGGCGGCAAGGAGCCCGGCCGCCCCGGTGATCACGAGCATCAGGGCGAAGGCCCGGCCGCTGCCCAGCGCCTCGCGGTCGCCGCCGGGCCCCTGTTCCCCGCGCCCGCCGGCGGCGGGGGCGTCGTCCAGCTCAGTCATCGTCATCTCGCCGCTTCCGTAGCTTCGGTCGGTCCCTGCCGGTGCCCGGAACGGGCCCCGCACATTGTGGCACCGGCCGCTCCGCCGGACGGCGGGTACGGGACCGGTCCACCGGACGGGGGACACCGGGCCGGACATTCTCGCGCACCCGGCGTTCGGCGGCCATAAGGCCGCGGCCCGGCCGGAGAGCCACCCGGTTCGGGGCCCGGCCCGGGCCCCACCACCGGAGCCCGGCGGCGACGGACGGCGACGGCGGACGGCGACGGCGGACGGCGACGGCGGCGGGAAAGGCGGAGAGAAGCGCGACGGGAGCGGAAGGGGACGGCGGGGGACCTGACGCGGACGCCCGCGCCAGGTCCCGGAGCCAGGCGGACGGCCCCGCCCACCGCCCGGGCCGTGTCAGCCGAGCGCCTCCCGCACGGCCGCGGTGATCCCGTCGGCGGGCACGGCCCGCTGCTCGCCGCTCTCCAGGTCCTTGAGCTGGACCACGCCCTCGGCCAGGTCACGCTCCCCCGCGACGAGGGCGAGACGGGCCCCGCTGCGGTTGGCCGACTTCATCGCCCCCTTCAGGCCGCGCCCGCCGTAGGAGAGGTCGGCCG
Organism: Streptomyces zingiberis; assembly: GCF_012034935.1. GTDB lineage: Bacteria > Actinomycetota > Actinomycetes > Streptomycetales > Streptomycetaceae > Streptomyces > Streptomyces zingiberis. Next base: position 263,857 of record NZ_JAATEN010000008.1, on the reverse strand, counting down.
CGACGCCGGCCCGGCGCAGCGCGGTGACGGCGCCGAACAGCAGGTCCCGCGCCTCCTCGCCCAGCGGCACGGCGTAGACCTCGGTGGCCGCCGGCAGGTCGAGCGTGACGCCCTCGGCCTCCAGCGCGAGGACCGTGCGGTCCACCCCGAGCGCCCAGCCGACGGAGGGCAGCGCGGGGCCGCCGATCATCTCGGAGAGCCCGTCGTAGCGCCCGCCGCCGCCGACGGCGGACTGGGCGCCCAGCCCGTCGTGGACGAACTCGAAAGTGGTGCGCGTGTAGTAGTCCAGGCCGCGCACCAGCCGCGGGTCGTCCTCGAAGGCGACGCCCGCGGCGGTGAGCAGATCGCGCACCCGCTCGTGGAAGCTCTTGCACGCCTCGCACAGGTGGTCGCGCATCATCGGCGCCCCGGCGAGTTGCTTCCGCACCGCCTCCCGCTTGTCGTCCAGCACCCTCAGCGGGTTGATCTCGACGCGGCGGAGCGTCTCCTCGTCGAGGTCCAGCCCGCGGAGGAAGTCCTGGAGGACGGCGCGGTAGCCGGGGCGGCACTCCTGGTCCCCCAGGGAGTTCAGCAGCAGCCGGACGTCCCGCAGCCCCAGCGACCGGTAGGCGTCCGCGGCCAGGACGATCAGCTCGGCGTCCAGGGCCGGGTCCTCAGCGCCGATGGCCTCGGCCCCGACCTGGGAGAAGTGCCGGTAGCGGCCGGCCTGCGGGCGCTCGTAGCGGTAGTAGGAGCCGGAGTACCAGAGCTTGACCGGGAGGTTGCCGGCCTTGTGCAGGCTGGCCTCCAGCGCCGCCCGGAGCACGGACGCGGTGCCCTCGGGGCGGAGCGCGAGCCGGTCACCGCCGCGGGTGGTGAGGGTGTACATCTCCTTGGTCACGATGTCGGTGGACTCCCCGACACCGCGGGAGAACAGCTCGACGTGCTCGAAACCGGGGGTCTCGACATAGCCGTAGCCGGACCGCCGCAGCGGTGCGGAGATCGCCTCCCGCACCGCGAGGTAGGCGGCGGAGTCCGGCGGGATGAGGTCGTACGTGCCCTTGGGGGCCCTGAAGGTGCTCACGGGACGGAGTCGTCACATTCCTCGTCGTGGAACGGCCGGCGGGGCCGCTCCGGGGCCGGCGGCCACCTCCCGCAGGAAGGGGTTGGTGGCGCGCTCGCGGCCGATGGTCGTCTGGGGACCGTGACCGGACAGCACCACGGTCGAGTCGTCCAGCGGCAGGCACACCCGGGCCAGCGACCGGAGGAGCTCGGCGTGGTCGCCGCCGGGCAGGTCGGTGCGTCCGACGGAGCCGGCGAACAGCAGGTCGCCCGAGAAGAACACCGACGGGACGTCGGCCTGTTCGGGCAGCCGGAAGGTCACCGACCCCTTGGTATGGCCCGGCGCGTGCGTGGTGGAGAACTCCAGGCCCGCGAGGCCGAGCGTGCCGCCGTCGGTCAGTTCCCTGAGGTCGTCGGGTTCCCCGATGGTCAGCTCACCCAGCAGGTGCCGGCCGATGGCGCGGCCGAGCGCCTTCTCCGGGTCGCTCATCATGTAGCGGTCCTCGGGGTGGATCCAGGCCGGGACGCCGTGCGCGCCGCAGACCGGCACCACGGAGGCGACGTGGTCGAGGTGGCCGTGGGTGAGGATGACGGCGACCGGCTTCAGCCGGTGTTTCGCGATCGCCTCCTCGACGCCGGGGGCTGCCTCGTGGCCCGGGTCGATGATCACGCATTCCTCGCCCGCGGCGGGAGCGACGAGATAACAGTTCGTCCCCCAGGCCCCGGCGGGGAACCCTGCAATGAGCACAATCGTCCCCAAGGTGGTGTCCGGCCGACAGATTCGGATGCGGTCAGAGCCTACCGGCGGCGGTCCGCCGGGTGCGAACCCGTATACGGTACGGCCGGGTCCTCCGCCCGGTGCGGCCCGCCGCGCCCGGGGAGGGCACCCGCGACACCCGAGACGACCGCGACACCCCACACGACACGCCCCCACGGCACGAGGAGACGGACCGGTGGCCACGAGCGACCAGCGGCGGCGAGAGCTCGCCAGGAAGAAGTTCGAGCGGCAGCAGGCGCGGCGCGCCCAGCGGCGGAAGACCCGCCGGCGCAACGCGGTGGTCGCGGCCGGCCTGGCGGTCCTGCTGGTGGCCGGAGCGGCCGCGGCCGGCACGGCCGGTCTGTTCGACGGCGGCGCGGCGAAGAACGGCGACGCCGACAGCGCCGCCTCCGGCTCTCCCAGCGCGCCCCCCACCAGCGCCGCGCCGGACCCCTGCGGGAAGCCGGCGAAGGGCGAGCCGGCCACGGAGCGGTGGAAGAAGGAGCCGCCGCTGACGGTCGACCGGTCCGCCGAGTACGTCATGGAGCTGGAGACCACCTGCGGCGACATCAGCGTCACGATGGACGCGGCGAAGGCGCCGCACACCGTCAACTCCTTCGCCTTCCTGGCCGGGAAGGGCTACTTCGACCACACCCGGTGCCACCGGCTGACGGAGTCCGGCATCTACGTCCTGCAGTGCGGTGACCCCGAGGGCACGGGCCAGGGCGGACCCGGCTACACCATCCCCGACGAGAACCTCGGCGACGCGCGGGTGAAGGAGGGGGTCTACCCCGCGGGCACGGTGGCGATGGCCAACAAGTACAACGCGGCGGAGAAGAAGGGCCGGGACTCCGGGGGCAGCCAGTTCTTCCTCGTGTACCAGGACAGCCAGTTGCCGCCGGACTACACGCCGTTCGGCACCGTCGGCGAGGAGGGGATGAAGGTCCTCGAGAAGATCGCCGAGGCCGGGGCCGCCCCGCCCGACGCCACGCAGAACACTCCGCCCAACGCCACCGTCGTGATCGACAAGGCGACGGTGCGCAAGTCCTGACACGCGCAGAGTGCCAAATTCCGGTCGTCCGGATGCGGACAGCCGGCCCGGGGTTCGCCTATGTTTGGCGGTGAACCGGTCAGGGCGTGACCCGGCCCGGGCCCCTCCTCCCCGCAGGGGGTGAGGAGGGCGGAATCGTGGACGATGCGGGCCGTGAACTCTCGGCCGCATCATGTGGAGGAGGCGCTGTGAGCAGCGACCCGTGGGGCCGCGTCGATGAGGCGGGGACCGTGTACGTGCGTACGGCGGAGGGCGAGAAGGTCGTCGGATCGTGGCAGGCCGGCTCCCCCGAGGAGGCCCTGGCCTACTTCGAGCGCAAGTACGAGGGTCTGGTCGTGGAGATCGGCCTCCTGGAACGCCGGGTGCGGACCACCGATCTCTCGGCCAAGGACGCGCGGACGGCCATCGGCCACATCCGGGAACAGGTCGACCAGCACCACGCGGTGGGCGACCTCGACGCGCTGCGCCACCGGCTCGACCAGCTCGACCAGGTCGTCGGGGAACGCCAGGAGGAGCGCCGGGTGTCCAAGGCCCGGCAGGGCGAGGAAGCGCGGCGGGCCAAGGAGGAGCTGGTCGCCGAGGCCGAGCAGCTCGCGGACAGCGAGCAGTGGCGGGTGGCCGGCGAGCGGCTGCGCGCCCTGGTCGACACCTGGAAGGGGCTGCCCCGGCTCGACCGGAAGACGGACGACGAGCTGTGGCACCGCTTCTCCCACGCCCGTTCGGCGTTCTCCAAGCGGCGCAAGGCGCACTTCGCGGCGCTGGACGCCCAGCGTGAGGAGGCCCGCCGGACCAAGGAGAAGCTGGTCGCCGAGGCGCAGGAGCTCTCCGGCTCGACGGACTGGGGCCCCACGGCCGCCCGTTACCGCGAGCTGATGGCCTCCTGGAAGGCCGCCGGGCGCGCCCAGCGGGACGCCGAGGAAGACCTGTGGAACCGTTTCCGCGGCGCCCAGGACGTCTTCTTCCAGGCCCGTTCCGCGGCGTTCTCCGAGCGGGACGCCGAGCAGCGGGAGAACCTGACCCGCAAGGAGGAACTGGCCGCCGAGGCGGAGAAGCTGCTCCCGGTCACCGACCTGCGGGCGGCCCGGGCCGCGTTCCGGTCGGTCAACGAGCGGTGGGAGGCGATCGGCCATGTTCCGCGTGACGCCCGCCCGCGGATCGAAGGCCGGATGCAGGCCGTGGAGCGCGCCATCGAGGAGGCCGAGGAGGCCGAGTGGCGCCGGACGAACCCGGAGGCGCGGGCCCGCGCCGCGGGGCTGACCGGTCAGCTCCAGTCGGCCGTGGACAAGCTCCGCTCCCAGGTGGACGCCGCCCGCGCGGCGGGCAACCACGCCAAGGCCGACAAGCTGGCCAGGGAACTGGAAGGGCGGCAGGCGCTGCTGGACCAGGCGCTCAAGGGCCTTCAGGAGTTCGGCGGCTGAGGCCGCCGGGGCCGGGCGTCCCGGCCGCCGGGCCCGGGCATCCGTGACCACGGGGCGGGGCGGTCCTTCCGCGGCGTATGCGCGGAAGGACCGCCCCGCGTGCGCCCCGTGTACGCGTTCCGGGTCTCCGGGGCGGCCGCCGAGGGGGCGGGAGGCCGGGCCGGGCGCCCCGTACCGCCGCGCCCGCGCGCGGCCTCAGGGCCGGCGGGCCGAGGTGATGCGGTAGACGTCGTAGACGCCCTCCACGGTGCGTACCGCCCGCAGCACATGGCCGAGATGCTTCGGGTCCCCCATCTCGAAGGTGAACCGGGAGGTCGCCACCCGGTCCCGGGAGGTCTGCACGGCCGCCGAGAGGATGTTGACGTGCTGGTCCGAGAGGACCCGGGTGACGTCCGACAGCAGCCGCGACCGGTCCAGCGCCTCCACCTGGATGGCCACCAGGAACACCGAGGACTGGGTGGGCGCCCACTCCACTTCCAGGATGCGCTCCGGCTGCTGCGTCAGGGAGTCGACGTTGACGCAGTCGGCGCGGTGGACGGAGACGCCGTTGCCGCGGGTCACGAAGCCGATGATCGGGTCCCCGGGCACCGGCGTGCAGCAACGCGCCAGCTTCACCCAGACGTCGTCGACGCCCTTGACCACCACACCGGGGTCGCCCTTGGCCCGCCGCTTGGCGCGCGGGCGCATGGGCGTGGACTCCGCCAGGTCCTCGTTGGCCTCGTCCTCGCCGCCGAGGGCATGGACGAGCTTCTGCACGATGTTCTGCGCGGTGACATGGCCCTCGCCGATGGCGGCGTAGAGCGAGGAGATGTCGGGGTAGCGCAGCTCGTGGGCGAGGGTCACCAGGGAGTCACCGGTGAGGATCCGCTGGATCGGCAGGTTCTGCTTGCGCATCGCGCGGGCGATGGCGTCCTTGCCGTTCTCGATGGCCTCGTCGCGCCGCTCCTTGGAGAACCAGGCGCGGATCTTGTTCCGGGCGCGCGGCGACTTGACGAAACCGAGCCAGTCCCGGGACGGCCCGGCCCCGACCGCCTTGGAGGTGAAGATCTCCACCAGGTCGCCGTTGTCCAGGGTGGACTCCAGCGGCACCAGCCGGCCGTTGACCCGGGCACCGATGGTGCGGTGGCCCACCTCGGTGTGCACGGCGTAGGCGAAGTCCACCGGGGTGGCGCCCGCGGGCAGCGCTATGACGTCGCCCTTCGGCGTGAAGACGAAGACCTCGTTGCGGGAGAGGTCGAACCGCAGGGACTCCAGGAACTCGCCCGGGTCCTCCGTCTCCTTCTGCCAGTCCAGCAGCTGCCGCAGCCACGCCATGTCGTTGATGGCGTCGTCCTTGCCGCCGGGGCGGCGGGGCGCGTCGGTGCGCACCTTGGAGGCGCCGGCGACGGCCTCCTGCTTGTACTTCCAGTGGGCGGCGATGCCGTACTCGGCGCGGCGGTGCATGTCGAAGGTGCGGATCTGCAGTTCGACGGGTTTGCCGCTGGGCCCGATGACCGTCGTGTGCAGCGACTGGTACATGTTGAACTTGGGCATCGCGATGTAGTCCTTGAACCGCCCCGGCACCGGGTTCCACCGGGCGTGGATGGTGCCGAGCGCCGCGTAGCAGTCGCGCACGGTGTCCACCAGGACGCGGATGCCCACCAGGTCGTAGATCTCCGCGAAGTCACGGCCGCGGACGATCATCTTCTGGTACACGCTGTAGTAGTGCTTGGGGCGGCCGGTGACGGTGGCCTTGATGCGGGCGCCCCGCAGATCGGCCTGGACCTCGTCGGTGACGACCGCCAGGTACTCGTCGCGCTTGGGGGCCCGTTCGGCGACCAGGCGCACGATCTCGTCGTACATCTTGGGGTAGAGGATCGCGAAGGCGAGGTCCTCCAGCTCCCACTTGATGGTGTTCATGCCGAGCCGGTGGGCGAGCGGGGCGTAGATCTCCAGCGTCTCCCGCGCCTTCTGCTCCTGCTTCTCCCGCTTCAGGTAGCGCATGGTGCGCATGTTGTGCAGGCGGTCGGCGAGTTTGATCACCAGGACCCTGGGGTCCTTGGCCATGGCGACGACCATCTTGCGCACGGTCTCCGCCTGCGCGGCCTCGCCGAACTTGACCTTGTCCAGCTTGGTGACGCCGTCCACCAGCAGCGCCACCTGGTCACCGAAGTCACGGCGGAGGGTGTCCAGGCCGTACTCGGTGTCCTCGACGGTGTCGTGCAGCAGCCCCGCCATCAGCGTCGCCGGGTCCATGCCCAGCTCGGCGAGGATCGTGGTGACGGCGAGGGGGTGGGTGATGTACGGATCGCCGCTCTTGCGCTTCTGGCCTCGGTGCCACCGCTCCGCGACCTGGTACGCCCGCTCCACCTGGCGGAGGGTGGCCGCCTCGATCTTGGGGTCGTTGGAGCGGAGGATACGCAGCAGCGGCTCCAGGACCGGGTTGTACGGACTGGAGCGCTGGACGCCGAGGCGCGCCAGCCGGGCCCGTACCCGGTTCGAGGAGCCGGAGCGCGCGACCGCCCCCTGCCCGTTGCGCGCCGGTGAGGACGCCGGGGCGCTCGCCCCGTTCTGCCGCGGGTCGACGGCCGGGGGCTTCGGCTTGGGCGCGGACAGGGGGGTGCCGGTCCCGGCGGCGGCCGGGCCCTCGTTGCGCCCGGTCGTCCGCCCGTCCAGCCGCGCGCGGGGGTCCTGGTCCGCCGGGGCCTCGGCGGTCCGTTCCTGCTGCGAGGCGGCGAGCGGCTTGGCCTTGTCCGGCAAGAGCCCTCCTCAGGGGGGTGGCCTCTCCCCCGCGGGCAGGCGGGGAGACGGTCTCCGGTCCCGATGGGTTCCGGACATCCATGGTATCGGCCCCGGGGGAATGGAGGCGTCCGGGCTCCCGTGGGGGCGCCGGGGGCGCACGCGCGGAGGGCGGGCGCCCTGGTCGGCGCCCGCCCTCCGTACACTGTGATCTCCGTCTCAGACGGTGAGCAGCACCTCCAGCGGCGCTCCGGAGAGGCCCGGTTCCAGCCGCCGCCGGCCGTCGAGGAAGCTCAGCTCCATCAGCACGGCGACCCCGGCGACCTCGGCTCCGGCCCGCCGGATGAGCGAGAGCGAGGCCTCGGCCGTACCGCCGGTGGCCAGCACGTCGTCGATGACCATCACCCGGTCCCCGGACTCCAGGTCCTCGGCGTGGATCTCGATCTCGGCACTGCCGTACTCCAGGTCGTAGGCCTGCCCGAGAGTGGCCCCGGGGAGCTTGCCCGCCTTGCGTACCGGCACGAAGCCGAGCCCGGCCCGGACGGCGACGGGGGCGGCGAGGATGAAACCGCGCGCCTCCAGGCCGACGACCTTGGTGGCTCCGTGCCGGTGGCACAGCTCCGCGAGCGTCTCGGTGAGCGCGCCGAAGGCGGCGGGGTCGGCCAGCAGCGGGGTGATGTCCTTGAAGGTCACGCCCTTCCGCGGATGGTCGGGGACGTCCCGGATCCGGGCGGCGAGCAGGCTCCGCAGCGCGGCGGGGGCCATGGACGCGGCGGTCACCGGCGCCTCCCCGAGGGGCGGCCCCGGCCGGTGCCGCGGCCGCGGGGGGAGGGCGGGCCGGACACCCCGGCGGCCGCCGGGGCCCCGTCGCCCGGCCGGTGGCCGTTGTCCGGGCCCGTACCGGACCGCCGGTCGCCGGGCCCGGCACCGTCGTCGGCCGCGTCCCCGTCCCCGCCGCCGTCGCCACCATCGGGGTCACCCTTCGCCGCGGCGGAGGCACGCTTGGCGAGCACCCGCCGGCGGAGCGCCGCGATCTCCGGCTGCCGCTCCTTGAGATCCGCCACCAGCGGTGTCGCGATGAAGATCGAGGAGTAGGCACCGGCGGCCAGGCCGACGAAGAGGGAGAGCGAGATGTCGTTCAGCATGCCCGCGCCGAGCACACCGCCGCCGATGAAGAGCAGGCCGGCCACCGGGAGCAGCGCCACCACCGTGGTGTTGATGGACCGCACGAGGGTGCCGTTGATGCTGCGGTTGGCGATCTCGCTGTAGGTGAACCGGTTCTGTTTCAGGATCCCCCGGCTGCTCTCCTTGAGACTGTCGAACACCACCACGGTGTCGTACAGGGAGTAACCGAGGATCGTCAGCAGACCGATGACCGTGCCGACGCTGACCTCGAAGCCCACCAGGGCGTAGATGCCGACCGTGATGGTGATGTCGTGGATCAGGGCGACGAGGGCGGACACGGCCATCCGCCACTCGAAGGCGATGGCCAGATAGACCACCACCAGTGCCATGAAGATTCCCAGACCCATCCACGCCTTGTTGGCGATCTGGGCGCCCCAGCTGGGGCCGACGAGGTCGGCGTTGATCTGGTCCGCCGGGATCGCCAGCCCCTTGGAGAGCTCGGCCTTGATCTGATCGGACTTGGCGGTGTCGACCTCGCTGATCTGGATGCGCATCCCGCCGTTGCCGAGCTCCTGGATGAGCACGGGGTGGCCGGACGCCTCCTCGGCGAGCCGCTCGGCGCGCTCGGTGGAGACGGTGGTCTGCGGCGTGGTGAAGATGGCGCCGCCGGAGAACTCGATGCCCATGTTGAGGCCGCGGACACCCAGGCCCACGATCGCCGTGATGGTGATCAGTACGGAGACGCCGTACCAGAGCATGCGCTTGCCGATGAAGTCGTAGCCGACCTCACCGCGGTGGAGCCGGGCGCCGAGATCGCCGAGTCGTGACATCTCAGGCCTCCTTCGGTTCGGTCAGGGCGGGTACGGTGCGGCGGCGGCCGCGGATGGGCGGTTGGACGCCGAGCCGCGTGGGGTCCACCCCGGACCAGGGATGACCGCCGCCGAAGAACTTCGTCTTGGCACAGAGCGTCACCATCGGCTTGGTGAAGAAGAAGACGACGACGACGTCGAGGACCGTGGTGAGCCCCAGGGTGAAGGCGAATCCCTGCACCTTGCCGACCGTGGCCGCGAACAGCACCGCGGCGGCCAGGAAGGAGACGAAGTCGGCGACGATGATGGTGCGCCGGGCCCTCGGCCAGCCGCGCTCGGCGGCGGCCCGGAGGGACCGGCCCTCCCGGATCTCGTCCCGCAATCGTTCGAAGTAGACGATGAACGAGTCCGCGGTGATGCCGATGGCGACGATGGCGCCGCAGACGGCGGGCAGGTTCAGCGCGAAGCCGATGCCGGGACCGAGCAGCGACATGATCACGTAGGTGAGGATCGCCGAGGCCAGCAGGGAGAACAGCGCGATCAGCGACAGCCCCCGGTAGTAGACCACCAGGTAGATCACCACGAGGGCGAGGCCGATGGCGCCGGCGATGAGGCCGGCCTCCAGCTGCTCGCCGCCGAGCGCGGCGGAGACGGTGGTCACGCTGGACTCGGTGAAGCTCAGCGGCAGCGCGCCGTAGGAGAGGACGTTGGCGAGGTTCTCGGCGGACTCCTGGTTGAAGCTGCCGGAGATCTCGGCGTTGCCGCCGCCGATCCGGGTCTGCACCGAGGGCGCGGAGACGACCTCGCCGTCGAGGACGATGGCGAACTGGTTGGGCTGCTGGCCGGAGATCCGCTCGGTGGCGTCGGCGAACTGCTCGGCGCCCTTCTTGTTGAAGCCCAGGGTGACGACCCAGCCCTTGCCGGTCTGCGAGTCGAACACAGCCTTGGCGTCGTCGACCTCCGTGCCGGCGACGTCCGTGGGGCCGAGGGCGTACTTGACGGCGCCGTCCTCACCACAGGCGACGGTGTTCTCGCCGGGCTTGACGCCCTCACCGACGGCGCTGCGCTCCTCGGGCTTGGAGCAGTCCAGGGCGTCCAGCTTCTTCTGGAGGTCCGCCGGGACCCCGGTCGCGCCCGGCTGCGGGGCCTCGGGGGTCGCGGGGGCGGAGGGCTCCGGGCTGCCGGAGGGGGCCGCCTGCGGCTGCTCCGACGCGTCGGCGGCGAGGGCGCCGGTCAGGGCACGGCCCTGGGTGGTGGCGGAGGGGGAGGGCTCGCCGGTCCCGGCGCCCTCGGCCTTCTCGCCGCCGGCGTCGTTCTTGTCACCGTTCTTGTCACCGTTCTTGTCGCCCGCGTCCCCGTCACTCTGGTCACCCTCCGCCGAGGGGCTGGCCGAGGGTTCCGGGGAGGGCGTGCCCTGCTCCATCGTGAGCACCGGGCGGAACTGGAGCTGCGCCGTGGTGCCGACCTGTTCCCGGGCCTGCTTCTCGTTGGTGCCGCGCGGGATGTTGACGATGATGTTGCGGTCGCCCTGGGTCTGCACCTCGGCCTCGGAGACGCCCAGGCCGTTGACGCGGCGCTCGATGATGCCGACCGCGGTGTTCATGTTGGTCGGGTTGATCGCGTTCTCGGCGCCGGGCTGGGCCTTGGCCGTGAGCGTGATGCTGGTGCCGCCGGCGAGGTCGATGCCCAGGCGCGGAGTGGTGTGCCCGGAGAGGAACATCCCCCCGGTCAGCGCCACGACGGCGATCAGGAACAGGACCAGCGTCCGCCCCGGCCTGCCCTGGGACCCCGAGGGGCGCCGGCCCTTCTTCGGTGCTGCCACCTTGTCGATTCTCCCTGTCCAACCGCACCGCGTCCGTGGTGAGCGGGCGGCCACGAAGTGTAATGGAGGACGGTCCCCCGCAGGAGCGGACGGGCCGCGACCGGCCGGTCCGGGGAGCCGCGGCGGATGCCGCCCGGCCCGGTGCCGGCGCCCGCCGCGGGGCCCCGGCCGGACCCGCGTCCGGTGTTACTTCGCGTCGGCGTCGCCGCCGGCGTCACCGTCGCCCCGCTTGTTCTCCTTCGCACCGCCGGCCGGGCCGGCCTCGCCCTCGGGCCGCTCCGGGACGTCCGCGCCGGTCTTGTCGAGGCCGACGACGGGCCCTTCCCCGGGGCCGGTCAGCGAGGAGGCGTCGTCCGGGACGGCGGAGGCACCGGTGACGGGCTCGGCGCCGTGGACGATGCGGTGGTACTCGTCGTCATCCAGCACGGCGGCGACGGCGTTCTTGGCGAAGACCGTGTGCACCCCCGGGGCGATCTCCAGGAGGACCGTGTCCTGGTGGACCTCCTTGACGGTGGCGTACACGCCCCCGATGGTGCGGATTCCTGTGCCCGGCTGCATCTGGTCGCGCATGTCGGCGGCCTGCTGCTGCTTCTTCTTCGCCGAGCGGGTCATGAGGACCATGAGCCCGATGAGGAAGATGAGGGGGAGAAAAGTCAGGATATTCACGGGAACGGAGTTTCCTTCGCACGACCACAGGGGATGCGGCCTGGTATTCGGGGGTGGGTGCGCCGTCGCGGGGACGGCATCGGCGGAGTCTAAGCGAGTCCGCGCCAATGGAACAACGCCCAGCATGGCACCCGGGTTCCGGTCCGGGCGAGTTCCACCCCTTCGAGAACCTTCGAGAACCTTCGAACCCCTTCGGGAACCAGCGGGAACCTCCGCGAACCTTCCGGACCCGCCGATCGCCGTCGATCTCCGCCGACCCGTGGATCGCCGCCCGCCGGGCCCGGACGTGCATCGCCGGGGTGGACGGGCGCCGGTGGCCGGGACGGGCCGCCGGCGGAACGCGACGGGCCGGGACGGGCCGCCGCCCCGCCACCGCCTCCCGCACCCCGCCGTCCGGCACCGCGGGAGGCGGCCTGGCGTCACCGGCGCGTGCGCCCACCGGGGCATCCCCGCCGGTCACACACCGAACAGCCCCTGCTGTGCCGAGCCGCCGGTGTCCTGCCCCGGCGGTCGCAGCCCCAGGTGTTCCCAGGCGGCGGGGGTGGCGACCCGGCCCCGGGGGGTCCGGGCCAGCAGCCCCTCCCGGACGAGGAACGGCTCGGCCACCTCCTCCACGGTCTCCCGCTCCTCCCCCACCGCGACGGCCAGGGTGGACAGCCCCACGGGGCCGCCGCCGAACAGCTTGAGCAGGGCACCGAGCACGGCCCGGTCCAGCCGGTCCAGGCCGCGTCCGTCCACCTCGTAGACGCCGAGCGCGCTCTCAGCGATCTCCCGGGTGATCACACCGTCGGCCTTGACCTGCGCGTAGTCCCGGACGCGGCGGAGGAGCCGGTTGGCGATCCGGGGGGTGCCCCGGGAGCGGCCGGCGATCTCCGCGGCTCCCGCCGGCTCGATCTCCACCTCCAGCAGCCGGGCGGAGCGGTGCAGCACCCGCTCCAGCTCGGCGGGCCCGTAGAACTCCATGTGCGCGGTGAAGCCGAAGCGGTCGCGGAGCGGCGGTGGCAGCAGGCCGGCCCGCGTGGTGGCGCCGACCAGGGTGAACGGCGGGAGTTCCAGCGGAATGGCGGTGGCGCCGGGCCCCTTGCCGACGATGACGTCGACCCGGAAGTCCTCCATGGCCATGTAGAGCATCTCCTCGGCGGGCCGGGACATGCGGTGGATCTCGTCGAGGAAGAGCACCTCCCCCTCGGTGAGCGAGGAGAGGATCGCGGCCAGGTCCCCCGCGTGCTGGATGGCGGGGCCGGAGGTGATGCGGATGGGTGCTGCCATCTCCGCGGCGATGATCATGGACAGGGTGGTCTTGCCGAGACCGGGGGCGCCCGAGAGCAGCACGTGATCGGCGGTGGCACCGCGCTGGCGGGCGGCGCGCAGCACCAGGTCGAGCTGTTCGCGGACGCGCTCCTGGCCGACGAACTCGCCGAGGTTCTTCGGCCGCAGGGCCGCCTCGACCGCCTGGTCGTCGCCGTCGGCTCCCGCGTCCACCAGCCGTTCGGCGGCACCGGCCGCGGCGGCTGCCGTGTCGGGGGCGGAGTCGTCCCAGTCGTCCCAGTCCATGGTCTCTCTCGGCTCGGCGGTGCGGATCACGCGGTACGGATCGGTGCGGGGTCGGTGCGGGGTCGGGGTCGGTGCGGGGTCGGTGCGGGGTCGGGGTCGGACGGCCGGGGTGTTCCGCCCGGCCACGGCGGTGGTCAGCGTGCGCGGTTGAGGCTCTGCAGGGCGGCGCGCAGCAGTTGGGGCACGGGGGGCGTGGTGCCCGCGGCGAGCGCCTCCTCGGCGCGCGGGGCGACGGCGGCCACCGCGTCGTCCGCCTCGCGCGGGGTGTACCCGAGGCCGATGAGGGCCGAGTGGAGCTGGTCCCGCCAGGCCGCGGGGGCCGTGGCTCCGGCCGGGGCGCGCGCAGCGCCGCCACGGACCGCGCCGAGCCGGTCCTTCAGCTCCAGCAGCAGCTTCTGGGCGCCCTTCTTGCCGATGCCGGGCACGGCGGTCAGCGCCTTCTCGTCCCCGCCGGACACGGCCAGCCGCAGGGCGTCGGGACGGTGGACGGCCAGCATGGCCTGGGCCAGCCGCGGCCCGACGCCGCTGGCGGTCTGGAGGAGTTCGAAGACCTGGCGTTCGTCGTCCTCGGCGAAGCCGTAGAGGGTGAGCGAATCCTCGCGGACGACCAGGGAGGTGGCGAGCCGGGCCGGTTCGCCGACCCGCAGCCCGGAGAGGGTGTCCGGGGTGCACTGGACGGCGATGCCGACCCCGCCGACCTCGACGACGGCGCTGTCCGGGGAGACCGCGGCGACGGGGCCGCTGACGAAGGCGATCACGACGGTGGCTCTCCAGGGGTGTTCTGCGGCCGGGCGGGGGCCGGTGGGACGGGGGCGGTCCGCGGTCCGCGGGCGCCGGGGGCCGCCCGCCGCACGGACGGCTGGGACGGCTGGGACGGCTGGGACGGCTGGGACGGCTCGGAGAACTGGGACGGCTGGGCCGCTCGCGGGGTTCGCGCCTGACCCCGGCGGGCCTGGGCCTGAGCCGCCTGGGCCTGCTGGAGCCGGCCGGTGGCGGGCGCCCGCCAGATGTGGCAGATGGCCAGGGCCAGGGCGTCGGCGGCGTCCGCGGGCCGCGGTGGCGCGGCCAGCCGCAGCAGGCGGGTGACCATGGCCCCGACCTGGTCCTTGCCGGCCCGGCCACTGCCGGTGACGGCGGCCTTGACCTCGCTGGGAGTGTGCAGGGCGACGGGCAGGCCGCGGCGGGCCGCGCAGAGCATGGCCACGGCGGCGGCCTGGGCGGTGCCCATGACGGTGCGGACGTTGTGCTGGCTGAACACCCGTTCCACGGCGACGCTGTCCGGCCGGTGCGTGTCCAGCCACTGCTCTATGCCCTGCTCCACGAGGACCAGCCGTTCGGGCGCGGGGGCCTCGGCGGGGGTGCGGACCACGCCCACCCCCAGCATCGTCAGCGGCCGGCCGGGAAGCCCGTCGACGACCCCGACCCCGCACCGGGTCAGCCCCGGGTCCACGCCCAGCACACGCACGGCTCTCCCCTCCCCTCGGTCCCGCCCGGGTCCCGCCCGGGTCCCGCCCGGTCCGCGCGGCCGTCCCGGCGGGCCTTCCGTGCGGCGCCCGGTGACGCACGTGCCGCGGCGCCGCGGATTCCCAGTGATTCGGTCAGCTGTTCCTGCAGGCTATCGGCCGGCGCCGACAACGCGACGGGCCGACGGGGGTGTGTCCCGTCGGCCCGTCGCGCTGCCGGAGGGCGTGGAGCCCGCCCGGCTCAGGCGTCGACCTTCGCCATGACCTCGTCGGAGACGTCGAAGTTGGCGAAGACGTTCTGCACGTCGTCGCTGTCGTCGAGGGCGTCGATCAGCTTGAAGATCTTACGCGCGCCCTCCTCGTCCAGCTGCACCTGCATCGTCGGGACGAAGCTCGCCTCGGCCGAGTCGTAGTCGATCCCGGCGTCGACGAGGGCGGTGCGGACCGCGACCAGGTCGGTGGCCTCGGAGATGACCTCGAAGGACTCGCCGAGGTCGTTGACCTCCTCGGCGCCCGCCTCGAGCACGGCACCCAGGACGTCGTCCTCGCCGAGTCCGCCGTCACCCTTGGGGACGAGGACGACACCCTTGCGGTTGAAGAGGTAGGAGACCGAACCGGGGTCGGCCATCGACCCGCCGTTACGCGTCATCGCCACCCGGACGTCGGAGGCGGCACGGTTGCGGTTGTCGGTGAGGCACTCGATGAGCACGGCGACGCCGTTGGGCCCGTACCCCTCGTACATGATGGTCTGGTAGTCGGCGCCACCCGCCTCCAGACCCGCACCGCGCTTGACGGCGCTGTCGATGTTCTTGTTGGGGACGGAGCTCTTCTTCGCCTTCTGGATGGCGTCGTAGAGCGTGGGGTTGCCGTCGGGGTCTCCGCCTCCCATCCGGGCCGCGACCTCGACGTTCTTGATCAGTTTGGCGAAGAGTTTGCCGCGCTTGGCATCGATCACGGCCTTCTTGTGCTTGGTGGTTGCCCACTTGGAGTGGCCGGACACAGCCTCGCTCCTTCAACGACCCGGCGAATACGAACTCCGCGATCCTACCGGTGCGCGGCCACCACGCCGCGCGCCATCTCCGTGAAGAGGGCGTGCACCCGGTGATCACCGGTCAGCTCCGGGTGGAAGGCGGTGGCGAGCAGAGCGCCCTGGCGCACGGCGACGGCGTGCCCGCCGTGTTCGGCGAGCACCTCCACCGCCGCCCCCGTGGACTCGGCCCAGGGGGCGCGGATGAAGACACCCTCGACGGGGCCCCCGGCGACTCCCGCCAGGTCGACGGCGGCCTCGAAGGACTCGTTCTGCCGGCCGAAGGCGTTACGCCGCACCGTCATGTCGATCCCGCCGACGGTCTCCTGCCCGGCGCGGCCGTCCAGCACCCGGTCCGCGAGCATGATCATGCCCGCGCAGGAGCCGTAGACGGGCATCCCGGCGCCGATCCGCTCGCGCAACGGCTCCAGCAGCCCGAAGATCCCGGCCAGCTTGGCCATGGTGGTGGACTCGCCTCCGGGAATCACCAGGGCGTCCACCGCGGCCAGCTCCCCTGGCCGGCGCACGGGGCACGGCCGCGCGCCGGCCGCGGCGAGGGCGGTGAGGTGTTCGGGGACATCGCCCTGGAGGGCGAGGACGCCGACGAGGGGGGCGGGCAGGGACACGGTGCTCTCTCCGGGGATTCGTGACACGGGTGTCCGGGCCGGCGCGCCGGGCCGGACGGGACGGGAGTGTGCGGGGACGACACCGCGGGGCACACTCGGCTGCGGCGGCACGCGACAGGGGGACACGGGGCGCGCCCGGCGCTTCCGGCTCCGCGCGCGGCACACCGGCTCACCGGCTCGGTCTCCCGCGGCGGGCCGGAACGGAGGGAGTGCGGCGGCCGGTGGGCCCTCACCAGCCGCGGCGGGCGTAGCGCTCCCCCTCGGGAAGGGTGTCGCAGTTGATGCCGACCATGGCCTCGCCGAGCGCGCGGGACGCCTCCACCAGCACCTTGGGGTCGTCGTGGAAGGTGGTGGCCTTGACGATGGCCGCGGCGCGCCGGGCCGGGTCACCGGACTTGAAGATGCCCGAGCCGACGAAGACGCCCTCGGCGCCGAGCTGGCGCATCAGCGCGGCGTCGGCCGGGGTGGCGACCCCGCCCGCGGAGAAGAGCACGACGGGCAGCCGGCCGAGTTCGGCGACCTCCGCGACCAGTTCGTACGGGGCGCGCAGCTCCTTGGCCGCCGCGTACAGCTCGTGGGAGTCGCAGGCGCGGAGCCGGCCGATCTCGGCCTTGATCTGCCGCAGGTGGCGGACGGCCTCCACGACGTTGCCGGTGCCGGCCTCGCCCTTGGAGCGGATCATGGCCGCGCCCTCGGCGATCCGGCGCAGCGCCTCGCCGAGGTTGGTGGCACCGCAGACGAAGGGGGTGGTGAAGGCCCACTTGTCGCTGTGGTTGGCCTCGTCGGCGGGGGTCAGCACCTCGGACTCGTCGATGTAGTCGACACCGAGGGCCTGCAGCAGCTGCGCCTCGACGAAGTGCCCGATGCGGGACTTGGCCATCACCGGGATGGAGACCGCTTCGATGATGCCCTCGATCATGTCCGGGTCGGACATCCGGGCCACGCCGCCGTCCTTGCGGATGTCGGCCGGGACCCGTTCCAGGGCCATGACCGCGACCGCTCCGGCGTCCTCGGCGATCTTCGCCTGCTCCGGGGTGACCACGTCCATGATGACGCCGCCCTTGAGCTGCTCGGCCATGCCGCGTTTGACGCGCGCGGTACCGGTCGAGGGGGCGGGCGGGGTGGCGCTGGGAAGCGTGGTGGACACGGTTCGAACCTCGCGATGCCGGAGGGGGTGCGGCGGTCCGGCCGCGCCCCCGGAGAGGCCCGGAGAGGGGGAGCGGCGGTCCGCGCGGGACATCACCGAGGAAACCGCGTCCCGGTACCGCACGGAAAGGGCCAATTCGGGGGCGGTGGCCCGGGGCGCGGCCCGTTCCGTGCGGGTGGGGTGAGCGGGCCCCGCCCGGCCCGGCCTCGGTTCCGCGGGCTCCTCCCCCGTACTGCCCTCCGCCGGGTCCTCACCCCGTCGTCCGCCCGGCGGGAGGACCGGAGTGTCCCGGCCTCCGGCGCCCGCACAGGTCACGCCGTGACCCTCAGGAGGCCGCCGCGCGGTCCGTCAGCGCCCTCGGGACCTCGTCGTCCATCTCGAACGCCAGGGGGAACGGGGCGTGCCCGGCCAGCCGGAACCAGCGCACCGCGCGGTGGCGGCGCAGCGCGCGGGCGGCGCGTACGGAGTCGTTGTGGAAGCGGCGCGCCATGGGCACGCGCCGTACCGCCGCGGCCAGTTCGTCGGCCGCGGCCTCCCCGCCGGGGGCCCCGCGCACGGCGGCCACCTGGCCGGGGCCGTCGAACACGGCGCGCAGCGCCTGGCTGAGTTCGCTCTCGGCGACCTCGCGCTGCTCCTCCTCGGCCTGCCGGGCGTCATGGGCGGCCTGGTAGAGCACCATGGACGCGGCCGGGTCGAGCACCCCCGCGGTGGCCAGTTCCTGGGCGACCGAGGCCCTGCGGAGCAGTTGCGCGTCGAGGGCGGCGCGGGCGGCGTCGATCCGCGCGTGCAGCCGGTCGAGACGGCCGGCGGTCCAGCTGAGATAGACGCCGATGAGGGCGAGGGCCACCGCCGTCCAGATGAGTGTGGTCACGGCGGGCCACGTTACCGGCCGGTCGCGGCGCGGCACCCGCCCCGGTCACCCCGCACCCGCGGGAGTGCCCGGGGGCTCGGCCGGTCACGTCACAGGACGGGCCGGGCCGGATCAGTCGCGGGCCAGGCCCCAGCGGGCGCGCAGCCCCGGCCGCTCGTCGGTGGCGACGGACGCGGCGCCGTCCGCGACCGTCTCGTACACCGAGAGGATGTCGGCGCCCACCGTCGACCAGTCGAAGCGCCGCACATGGCGGGCGCCGCGCTCGCGCAGTTCGCGGAGGCGCGCGGGGTTCCTCAGCAGGCGGTTCGCGGACCGGGCCAGCGCGGCGGCGTCCTCCGTGGCGAAGATCTCCCCGGCCTGCCCGGCGTCGAGCACCTGGACGAAGGCGTCGAGGTCCCCGGCGAGCACGGGGGCGCCCGCCGACATCGCCTCGACGAGGATGATCCCGAAGCTCTCCCCACCGGTGTTGGGCGCCACGTAGAGGTCGACGCCACGCAGCAGCCGGGCCTTGTCCTCGTCGCTGACCATGCCCAGGAACTCCACGTGGCCGCGGACCGCGGCGGGCAGGCCGGCGACGGCCTCGCGCTGGTCACCCCGCCCGGCGACCAGCAGCCGGGCGCCGGGGTGTTCCGCCAGGATGGCCGGGAGGGCCTTCATCAGCACCGGCAGCCCCTTGCGGGGCTCGTCGATCCGGCCGATGAAGCCGAGGGTGGGCGGCCGGCGGCCGGCGTCCCCCGGGCCGGAACCACCGGAGACACCGGAGACGCCGGAGACACCGCCTTCCGCGCCGTCCCCGGGGCCGTCGTGGAGCACGCCGCCCAGCCACTCCGGGCGCGGCTCCGCCCGCGCGAAGAAGCCGACGTCCACCCCGTTGGGGATCACCACGGCGTCACCGCCCAGGTGCTCCACGAGGGTGCGCCGGGCGTACTCGCTCACCGCGATCCGCGCGCTGATCTTCTCCAGCGCGGGCTGCAGGATCGGATACGCGGCGATCATCGCCCGGGAGCGGGGGTTGGAGGTGTGGAAGGTGGCCACGATGGGGCCCTGGGCGATCCAGCAGGCCAGCAGGCCGAGCGAGGGCGAGGCGGGCTCGTGGATGTGGAGCACGTCGAAGTCGCCGTCGTGCAGCCAGCGGCGCACCCGGGCGGCCGAGAGGAAGCCGAAGTTCAGCCGCGCCACCGAGCCGTTGTACGGGACGGGCACGGCGCGGCCCGCGGAGACCACGTACGGGGGCAGCGGGGTCTCGTCGTCGGCGGGCGCGAGGACGGAGACGGCGTGCCCGCGGCGGAGGAGGTGCTCGGCCAGGTCGCGGATGTGGAACTGCACACCGCCGGGGACGTCCCAGGCGTAGGGGCAGACGATGCCGATTCTCACGGGCTCTCCGTTCCGGGGGCGCGGTCGCCGGAAGGCACGCGGGGTTCGAGGTCGGCGGTCCACAGCCGCTGCAGCATGTGCCAGTCCTCCGGGTGCGCGGCGATGCCCGAGGCGAAGACGTCGGCGAGCGACTGGGTCATCGCGGCCGCCCGCTGCCGCCGGGTACCCTCCGGCGGGCCCTCGATGCCCGGGTGGACACGGCCGCGCATCAGGCCGGGCCCGTCGTACCAGAGGGTGACGGGCACCAGCAGGGCGCCGGTCTGCTGGGCGAGCAGGGCGGGACCGGCGGGCATCCGCGCGGTCTCGCCGAAGAAGGTCACCTCGGTGCCGGAGGCGGAGAGGTCACGGTCGGCGACCAGGCAGACCAGCCCGCCGTCCCGCAGCCGGCGGGCGAGGGTGCCGAAGGCGCTGCCCCCGGCGTGCGGGAGGACCTCCATGCCGAGGCTCTCGCGGTAGGCGACGAAGCGGTCGTACAGGGTCTCGGGGCGGAGGCGCTCGGCCACGGTGGTGAAGGGGCGCCCGAGCCGGGTGGCGATCCAGGCGCCGGCCAGGTCCCAGTTGGCGAGGTGCGGGAGGGCGGCGACCACTCCGCGCCCGGAGTCCAGGGCCTCCTCGACCCGGTGGATGTCCTCGACCTCGAGGGCCGCGCGGATCCGGTCCGGGCTCCACTCGGGCAGCCGGAAGGACTCCATCCAGTAGCGCAGGTAGGAGCGCATCCCGGCGCGGGAGAGCTCCCGCAGCCGCTCCGGGGAGGCGCCGGGGACGACGCGCGCCAGGTTGGCCTCCAGCCGCTCCACACCGGCGCCACGCCGCCGCCAGGCGGTGTCGGCGAGGGTCCGGCCCAGCCGGACGGCCGCCGGTTCCGGCAGTTTCCGTACGGCGCCCCAGCCGAGGCCGTAGACCGCGCCGGTCAGCCGCTCCCTCATGCCGCACCGCCCTCGGCGCCGCCGCGGCTGCCCGCCGCGCCGTTCGCCGGGCCGCCTCCGGTTCCGGTGCGGGCCCCGCCGGGGTCACCGGCCCCGGCCGCCCCGGCTGCGTCTTCGGCCTCGGCGGCCTCGGCGGCCTCCCGGCGGACGGTGACGACCCGCTGCCCCAGGGTGACGGCGCTGCCCAGGGCGACGGCCCACAGCGCCGCCGGCAGCAGGACGCCGACTCCGGGGACGCCGAAGTCGGCCAGTCCGGCGAGCCCGGCCGCGACCAGCGTGATCACCAGCCGCTCGGCGCGCTCCACCAGGCCGCTGACGTTCACCGGCAGCCCGATGGCCTCGCCCCGCGCCTTGGTGTAGGAGACCACCTGGCCGCTGGCGAGACAGAAGATGGCGATCGCGCAGAGCAGCAGGTCGTCCCCGCGTCCCGCGTACCACAGCGCCAGCCCGCCGAAGACCGCCGCGTCGGCGACCCGGTCGAGCGTGGAGTCCAGGAAGGCGCCCCAGCGGCTGGAGCGGCCGGCCTGGCGGGCCATGTTGCCGTCGATCAGGTCGGAGAAGACGAAGAGGGTGATGACGACCGTGCCCCAGAAGAACTCGCCGAGGGGGTAGAAGACCAGGGCCCCGGCGACCACGCCGCCGGTGCCGACGAGGGTGACGGCGTCGGGGCTGACCCCGAGCCGGAGCAGCAGGGCGGCGAAGGGCGTGAGAACACGCGTGAAGAACGCACGCGCGTACTTGTTCAGCATGGCCTTCCCGGAGGGTCGCTGGAGCCGGGCGGCCGGGGAGCCGCCGGGTGGCCCATCGTAGTCAGGCGGCGGACGCCGCCGTCGCTCCGCCCGGCTCCCCCGCGGCGGAGACCGTGATTCCGGGACCGGGCCCGGGGAGCCCTGGTGGCCCCTGGAGCGGCCGGGCCGCCGCCGTGGCCGGGTGCCCGGCCCGGGCCCTCGTCCGGAGCGGGGTCCCCGGGCCGGAGACCGGACGGCGGGTGGCCGACCCGCGCTCCACCGTCACACGCCACCGGCCGGTCCCGCCCTGCCGACGCGCGGCACGAGCCCGGCACCCGCGCGCCGCGCGGGGCGGACCCACGCAGGACAGGACGGGCCGGGACCGGGCGGCGCCGCGCCCCCGTCCGCCCGGTGGCCGGTCAACTCCCCTGCGGCGGACGGCCGTCGGCCGCTACGCTGGGGCGGGCAGCCGGCCGGCAGGTGTGCCGGGGCCGCCGGCCGGGAAGAGCCACGTCAGCGGACGAGCGGTGGGGGCATGTGGTGAGCACGGGATTCGACTTCAGGCCCGGGGCGCAGGTACCGCTCTCCGGCGGTGCGGGACAGACGGCCGCGACCTGCGCGCTGTCGTCCGCCGCCTACCGGGACGGCCCGGTCACGGACATCAAGAAGGCGGACAACGACTGGCACCAGTCGAAGATCACCGCGCCGAAGATGTCGCTGTTCGAACCCAACCTCGGTGAGGCGTTCTGCCGCGCGGTGCAGACCCGGATGCTCGGCGGCGGCCGGGCGGCGCTGATCCAGTCCTTCGGCATGGAACCGCAGACCGTGGTCGAGCACTGCCTGTCGGCCAGCCGGATCCGCAAGGAGCGGGACACCAAGCTGACCGTCCTGATGGGCGTCTTCGGGGTGCTCTTCCTCCCGGGCCTGCTGCTGTGGCTGCTGGTCTTCCAGCTCCGCCGCTCCCTCGCGGGGGCGTCGAACAAGCGGGCCGGCGCCCTCGGCATGGTGGTGCTGGTCGGCTTCGCGGTGCTGGGGGTGGTCTTCCTCCTGAAGCTGCCGTTCACCGGTTTCTGGGGGATCTACCTGCGCGCCATGCTGATCGCGCCGGTGGTGGGCTGGCTCTGGGCCAAGCAGGTCTGTGAGCGCACCGCGGCCGATCTGCGCGAGCGGTGGAGCGGTCTGCTCTCCGGCGGCGGGGTCCCCGCGAAGATCCCCGAGGCCGTGCCGCGCAACCCGAACGAGACGGCCGCCGAGCAGCTGCGGCAGAACCTCGCCCGGCTCACGGCGGAGCAGAACAGCAATCTCGTCTTCTACGCGGGCCCCAAGGGCATCCTCGGCATGGGCACCCGCTGGGGCAGCTGGCAGCTGGCCGAGGAACTGGTCCCCAAGGACCCGGACAAGGACATCGACCCCTTCCGCAGCTGGGACATCGTCCGCGCCGTGCACGACCAGCTCAAGCAGCTGGAGCGCACCCCGCTGCACACCGGCGGGTTCCCCACGCCCTCGGTGACCCACTGGATCGTCGCCCCGGTCGGCGAGGGCGCCTCGTCCGTCTCCCGTCCGGGGGACGACGGCTATCTCATCCGTCCCGCGGAGATACAGCGGATCTGCGACACCCAGCAGTTCGGCAGCGGCAACCGCCACTACCTCGGGGTGCAGTTCGTGCTCTGGGACGGCCAGTTGGTGATCACCCTGCTGGTCAACGTCACGGTGCTCCACCACACCCTGCGGATCGAGGTGACCGGGCACGCGCTGGGCCCGGTGCACGGCATGTTCAGCGGCAAGCCCGCGGCGAAGACGGAGACGGTCGCCAAGGCCGTGAAGTTCTGGGAGACCAAGACCCGTTCGCTGCCGCTGGTGGACGCCAAGGAGGTGGTGCGGCTCGCCGCCCGCGCCCCGCTGACCTGGTTCCCGCCCGTCCTGGACCACCTGGGGGGCAAGCTGGCGTTGCCCGAGCCGTTCGGGCTCCGGCACGCCTGGGCCGACCAGCCGTGGCGCCACCGCTTCATGGCCGACGACGCCCTGCGCGCCGCGACCCCCGTGCTGCGGGTGGTGCACCAGGCGGCGATCCGCGTCCTGGAGGAGCACGACGTGGACACCGAGCGCTTCGGGAACCGGGCGGGCTTCCTCAGCGGCGCGGTCCAGGGCGCCGAGCCCGGCAAGGCGGACGTCTACAACGCCTGACGGGGTGACGGGCGCCCCTCGGGGCGCCGCTCCCCCGCGCCGCCGCCCCGGCCCGTACTCAGTCCCGCGGCCAGGCGGCGGCGATCAGGCGGCGGGTGTCGGCGAGAAGCTGCGGCAGGACCTTCGTGTGGCCGACGACGGGCATGAAGTTGGTGTCCCCGCCCCAGCGCGGCACGACGTGCTGGTGGAGGTGCGCGGCGATGCCCGCGCCGGCCGCCGCGCCCTGGTTCATGCCGATGTTGAAGCCGTGGGCGCCGGAGGCGGTACGCAGCGCGGTCATGGCCCGCTTGGTCAGGGCGGCCAGCTCGGCGGTCTCGTCCCCGGTCAGCTCGGTGTAGTCGGCCACGTGCCGGAACGGCACCACCATCAGGTGCCCGCCGTTGTAGGGGTAGAGGTTGAGGACCGCGTAGGTCTTCTCCCCACGGGCGACGATCAGCCCGTCCTCGTCGGACTTGACCGGGATGACGCAGAACGGACAGCCCTCGGAACCGGGGCCCTCCGGCTTGTTCTCGCCCTGGATGTACGCCATCCGGTGCGGCGTCCACAGCCGCTGGAAGGCGTCCGGGTCGCCGACCCCGATCTGCTGCTCCGGCTCACTGGTCATGGTGGCCAGCATAAGAGGGACCACCGGCGGAGCGCGGCGCGGGAGGGGCGGTCACCGGCCGGTGACCGCCCCGGGGGCACCCGGCGGGGCGGGTGTCACACCTGCGCGCGGCCGGCCACGGCGTCCGCGATCTCCCGCAGCGCCTCCTCCCGCGGGATGCCGTTCTTCTGCGAGCCGTCGCGGTAGCGGAAGGACACCGCGCCGGCGGCCATGTCCTCGTCCCCGGCGATCACCATGAACGGGATCTTCTGCCGCTGGGCGTTGCGGATCTTCTTCTGCATCCGGTCCGAGGAGGCGTCCACCTCGAATCGCAGGCCCTGCTTCCGCGCCTCCTCGGCGACCTCCTGGAGGTACGGGACGTGCGCGTCGCCGATGGGGATGCCGACCGCCTGCACCGGCGCGAGCCAGGCCGGGAAGGCGCCCGCGTAGTGCTCCAGCAGCACGGCGAAGAAACGCTCGATGGAGCCGAACAGCGCGCGGTGGAGGACCACCGGGCGCTGCCGGGTACCGTCCGCCGCGGTGTACTGGAGGTCGAACCGCTCGGGCATGTTGAAGTCCACCTGGATCGTGGACATCTGCCAGGTCCGGCCGATGGCGTCCCTGGCCTGCACCGAGATCTTCGGCCCGTAGAACGCGGCCCCGGCCGGGTCCATGACCAGTTCCAGGCCCTGCTTCCCGGCCGCCTGCCGCAGCGCCTCCGTGGACTCCTCCCACACCTCGTCGCTGCCGACGAACTTCTCCGGGTCCTTGGTGGACAGCTCCAGGTAGAAGTCCTCCAGGCCGTAGTCGCGGAGCAGGCCCAGGACGAAGGTGAGCAGCGAGTCCAGTTCGGCGGCCATCTGCTCACGGGTGCAGTAGATGTGCGCGTCGTCCTGGGTGAAGCCGCGGGCACGGGTCAGGCCGTGCACCACCCCGGACTTCTCGTACCGGTAGACCGTCCCGAACTCGAAGAAGCGCAGCGGCAGTTCGCGGTACGAGCGGCCCCGGGCGTCGAAGATCAGGTGGTGCATCGGGCAGTTCATGGGCTTCAGGTAGTAGTCCTGGCCCTCGTCGAGCTGCATGGGCGGGTACATGCCGTCGGCGTACCAGTCCAGGTGGCCGGACTTCTCGAAGAGGCTGCCCTTGGTGGCGTGCGGGGTGTAGACGAACTCGTAGCCCGACTCCTCGTGCCGCTTGCGCGAGTAGTCCTCCATCACGCGGCGGACGACGCCGCCCTTGGGGTGGAAGACGGCCAGGCCGGAGCCGATCTCCTCGGGGATGGAGAAGAGGTCCAGCTCGGTGCCGAGCTTGCGGTGGTCCCGCTTCTCGGCCTCGGCCAGGAACTCCAGGTGCGCCTTGAGTTCGTCCTTGGAGGGCCAGGCGGTGCCGTAGATGCGCTGGAGCATCGGGTTCTTCTCGCTGCCGCGCCAGTAGGCGGCGGCGTTGCGCATCAGCTTGAACGCCGGGATGGTGCGGGTGGTCGGCAGGTGCGGGCCGCGGCAGAGGTCCTTCCAGCACAGCGCGCCGGTCTTGGCGTCCAGGTTGTCGTAGATGGTCAGCTCGCCCGCGCCCACCTCGACGTCGGCGCCCTCCCCGGCGGTGGCGGCGGAGCCCTTGAGGCCGATCAGCTCCAGCTTGTACGGCTCGCCGGCCAGCTCCGCGCGGGCCTCCTCCTCGGTGACGGCCCGCCGGGAGAAGCGCTGGCCGCGCTTGACGATCTCCTGCATCTTCTTCTCGACGGCCTTGAGGTCGTCGGGGGTGAAGGGGCGCTCGACGTCGAAGTCGTAGTAGAAGCCGTCCTTGACCGGGGGGCCGATGCCCAGCCGGGCCTCCGGGAAGAGTTCCTGCACGGCCTGGGCCATGACGTGGGCGGTGGAGTGGCGCAGGATGTCGAGGCCGTCCGGGGAGGAGATCGCGACGGGCTCCACCTCGTCGCCGTCGGCGGGCTCGTACGCCAGGTCCTTCAGCGCTCCGTTCACGCGCGCGGCGACGACGGTCCGGTCGGCGCCGAGGAGTTCGGCGGCGGTGGTGCCCGTCGTCACCAGGCGCTCTTCCCGCTCGGAATCGCGATGGATGATGACACGGACGTCTGACACCGATCTCTCCTGACTCAGGGGGTGCGGCTCACGGGGCCGCGCGGCAGCGGACGCTGCGCACGGGAATCGTACCGACCTCCCCGGCGGCCGCGCGAAAGACTTGGGCGCGGAGCGCTCGACCGTGGGACACCGGCCCTGGGGTGACGGCAGGGAGGTCTCACGGAGACGGGCCGCTGCGCCCCGCCCCGGGCGGAGAACGGCGAAAGGCCCTTCCACCGGGGAAGGGCCTGCCTGCGAGCGGACAATCACGCGCCGCCGGGCACCGGTACGGTGGGCGATACTGGGTTCGAACCAGTGACCTCTTCGGTGTGAACGAAGCGCTCTCCCACTGAGCTAATCGCCCCTGGAGCACCGGGGTTTCCCCCCGCGGTCCGGGCCTGGCGACGACAATACAGGGCCCGGCGGAGTTTCCTCAAACGCCCTCCGCGAGCCGGGCCCGCAGCCCGCGCAGCCCGCCCCGCATCATCAGCCGGTGGTTCGCCCGGAACAGCGGCCGGCCGGGCACCGCGAACCGGCGGAGCAGCGGGCTGCGCACGATCACCTCCTGCTCGAACAGGGCGTCGGCACCCACGCCCCGGGCCGTGACCGTCCAGTGCACCCAGCCCTCCAGATCCCCGCCGAGCGCGATCCGGAGGACCCCGGCCGCCGGGTCGTCACGGACCTGGCGCACGGTGACGACGAGGTCGTACGGGAGGAGGGAGCGGAAGCGGGCCCGCCCGGAGTGGGCGTCCGTCCGCTCCACCTCCCTCACCTGCGGCCACCACCGCGGGTACTCCTCGGCGCGGGCCAGCACGGCGTGGACGGTCTCCGCCGGCGCGTCGAGGGGCCAGCGGCTGCGGAAGCGGTAGTGGTGCAGGTCCACGGGGTCTCCTCCCGGACGGTGCGGGCCGCGGGCCGGAGCGGGGGGCGTACGGCCCGGAGGGCTCCCCGGGGTCCGGCCGGCCCGGGGCGGCGCGGGGTGCCTCTCTCCTCTCCCCCGGAGGGCGGCGCGACACCTCTCCCGGTGAACGGGGTGGAATCCCACACCGGTGCCGCTCCGCCGGCCGCCGATGAGCCGGGGGAACCGCCGCCGGGGTTCCCGGGCCGGGGCCGGTGCGCCCTACTCATCCCGGCTGAGTATGCGTACCCATGTCCCGGGCCGTGCCCCGGGGACAGACTCCCGCCATGGAGCCCCCCATGGAGAAGGCACCGCCCCGCGGGCCCGGCGCGGACGCGGGTCCGGAAGCGGAGATACGGGAGATCGACCACGCGCTCGCCCGGCTGGAGCAGGACCGCGCCCGGCTGCTCGCGCGCCGGTCCGTGCTGCTGGAACTGCTCACCCGGGGAGGGGCACCACCCGTCCCGCCGCGTGTGGCGGACGGCCCGCGCGGGGCCGGCCCGCGACCGGACACCGGTCCACGCGCGGCGGCCCGCCCGGAGACGGACGCGCCGGCGGTACGTACGGTGCTGCTGGGGCTGGGCGGGCTGCTGCTCGCCGTCGCGGTGACCGCGTTCACCGTGCTCAGCTGGGGCCGGCTGGGGATCGGCGGCCGGTCACTGGTGCTCGGGGTGCTGACCGCCGGCGCCCTCGCCGCGCCCGTCCCGCTGCTGCGCCGCTCCCTGGCCGCCACGGCCGAGGTGATCGCCTGCCTGGGTCTGCTCCTGCTGGTGCTGGATGCCTACGCCCTGCGCCGCCTGGCGTTTCCGGGGGCGGACGCCACGGCCTGCGCGGCGCTCGCGAGCGCGGTGCTGGCCGTCGTCTGGGCCGGCTACGCCCGGCTGCTGACGGCGCGCGCCCCGGTGGGTGGACGCGGCCCGGAAGGCACGGCGGAGACCGGGCGCGCCGGCGCCGCGGGGGGCGGGGGCCCCACGGCGGGCCGGCGACGTCCCCCCGGCGTGCACCCGGGCGTGCCCACGCGGGGGCCCGCGGCGGCGATGGCAGCGGCGGCGATGACGTCCGGGGAGGCGTCCGACGGGACCTCCGCCGACGGCGCCCGCCGTATGCGGCTGGTTCCGGCGCTCGCCCTGCTCCCCGCCCAGTTCACGCTGGTGCTGTGGGCGGCGGCCGTCCAGGCCGGTCCCTTCGGCGTGGCGGCGGCGCTGCTCGGTACGGCCGCGCTGGACACCGCCGTGCTGCGGCTGCCGGGTTCGGCGCCCCGGCGCACGGCCACGGTTCTCGGCCTGCTCACCGGCGGGCCGGGGCTGCTCGGCGCGGTGGGGTTGTCGCTGTCCGCCACCGGTCCCGCCGGCGCGGCGCGGGCGGCCCTGCTGCTCTGCGGTGCCGCCGTCCTGCTCCGGTGGGCCGTCCGCCGCCCGGCGGCGGAGCGGGCCGGGGCACCGGCACCCCCGGCGCCGGGCACGGACAGCTCTTCCACCCCGCCCCCGCCGGCCGCAGCCGGCGGTTCCCACGGCAGCGGGGCGTCCGCTCCGACCCCGCCCGTCCACCCCGGCATGTACGCCGCGCCGGCCGCCCCGGGCACGACCACCGGCTCGGGTCCCCGCTCCACCGCTCCGGCACCGGCCGCGAGTGGCCCGGCTCCGGGCACCGGAACACCCGGGGCCGTCCCGGGCCCGAGGCTCCCCGGCCCGGCGCGGGACCACCCCGGTGACGGTGTGCGGGACGGGACGGAGAGCGTCCGGGGCGGCGGCACCGGCGAGGGCTCCGGCACCCGGCGCGCGGCGGGCGCCCCTCCCGCGCCGTCCACGGCCGCTCCGGCCGCCGCGGCCGCGGCCGCGCTCTCCGGGCTGGCCCTGGTGGCGGCAGGCGGAGGAATCCTGCGCGTCTTCCTCCCCGGCCCGCTCGCCCTGGCCGGTTACGCGCTGTGCGGAGCACTGCTGCCGGTCGTGGTCCGCCTGTTCACGCGCCGCGCGGTGGGCGCGGGCACCCTGGTGGCCGCCGCCCTCACGCAGGCCGCCGCGGTGGTGGCGGTGGCGCCCGCCACGGTCGCCGCGCTGCTGGCACCGGTGGGCTGGCTGACCGCCGTGGGGACAGGCGCGCCGGACGGGGCCCGCGCCGCCCTGGCGCCGGGTCTCAGCTGGCCGGGGACGCCCGCGGTGCCGCTGGTCCTCGCGGTCGCGGCCGCGGCCCTGGCCACGGCGGGGTGGCTGGTGTCAGGCAGCCCGGCGGCGGGCGGTCCCGGCCCGGGGTGGCGGGGCCGTGGCACCCTCCCGGCGCCGCGCCGGGAGGGTGGGCCCCGGGAGGGGGAACGCCGGGCGGACGGGCACCAGGTGACCGCCCCGCGGGAGGGCGGAGGCCGGGCGGACGGAGGCCGGGAGGGAGATCCCCGGCAGGCCGGTGTCCGGAACGCCGCGGCCGCCGGGGCCACCGCGCTGACCGCCGCCGCGGCGGCCGTGCTGCCCGTCACCCTCGACCTGCCGTACGCGGTGGCCGTCCTGCTGCTGGCGGCGCAGGCCGCGGTGGCCCTGGTGGCGGCCGGCTCGGTCGGCTCGCACGTGGTGTCCCGTACGGCGCTGGCGTGCGCCGTGGCGGTGGCGGTCACCGCCGGGTGCTGGGGGCTGGCCGAGCGGCCGGTGACGCAGGGGGTGGCGGTGGCGCTGCTGTCGGCGTTCGCCGTCGCCGCCCTCACCTCACCCGCCGCGGACCGGCTGCGGCGGCCGGTGACCTCCAGCGCGGCGGTGGTGAGCGCCGCCGTGCTGGTGACCGCCATCGGCGCGGGGGCGGGTGCCACGGCGCACCGCACCGCGTTCGCGGTGCTCGCCATGGCGGCGGTGGCCCAGGGGCTCGCCGCCCGGGTACGCCGGCAGCCGGCGGGCGTACCGCTGGAGGTCACCGGCGCGGTCGTGGCCGTGGGCGCGTTGTGCCTGGCGGCGACGGGCCCGGCGGCGGTCCTGGCCACGGCGCTCGCGCTGGCCGGGGTGGCCGCGGCCGGCTGTGCGCTCCGGCCGGACCGGCGCCGGGTGGCGGGGGCCGCCGCCACCGCGCTCCTCGTCCTGTCCGCCTGGGTGCGGCTGGCGTCACTGGGGGTCGGCGCGCCGGAGGCGTACACCCTGCCCGTGACCGTCCCCGCGCTCGCCGTCGGGCTGCTGCGCCGGCGGCGGGATCCGGGGGCGTCGTCCTGGACGGCCTACGGGCCGGGGCTCACGGTGACCCTGCTGCCGGGTCTCGTGGCCGCCTGGGGTGACGACGGCCGGACCCGGCCGCTGCTGCTGGGCCTCGCCGCGCTGGCGCTGACGCTGCTCGGCGCCCGGCGGCGGCTGGGGGCCCCGCTGCTGCTGGGCGGCGGGGTGCTCGCCCTGCTGGCCCTCCACGAACTGACCCCGTATCTGGCGCAGTTGGCCGGTGCGGTGCCGCGCTGGCTGCCACCCGCCCTGGCGGGCCTGGTCCTGCTCGGCACGGGAGCCACCTACGAGCGGCGGCTCCGCGACGCGCGCCGCATCCGTGACCTGCTGCACCGGCTGCGCTGACGACCGTCCCGGCCGGGCGGCGCCGCGCGGGGACGCGGTGCCGCCGGGCGGGGCCGTGCGGCGGCGGAGCCCCTCGCCGTCCCGGCCACGGCCGGGGTCCGCGCACACGACTGAGGCGGCGGATCCCGCTGCTGTGCGGGATCCGCCGCCTCGGCGGTGTGGGCGATACTGGGATCGAACCAGTGACCTCTTCGGTGTGAACGAAGCGCTCTCCCGCTGAGCTAATCGCCCGGGAGCGACGCCCACATTACCGCATGTCAGTGGCTGCCCCCGACCGGCGTCCGGGGCCACGCGGGGAAATCGCCCCGGCACCCGGGCCGCCCGGCGGCGGGCGCACGGTCAGGCGCCGGTCTCCCACGGCATGCGGAAGCCGAACTCCCAGACGTAGTAGCCGAGACCGGCGGCGATGATCACGCAGCCGGTCGCCGTGAGGATCATGTTCCTCCGGCGCACCCTGGGGTCGAGGGCCTTCCTGGCCGCCGCCTTGACCTTGCGCTTGGTCCAGCGGAGCACGAGCTGCGCCCAGACGAACTCGGTGGCCCAGATCGCCATGCCCGCGAAGATCACCACCCACCCCGGGCCGGGCAGGACGAGCATCGCGGCGCCCGCCGCCACGACGGCGAGGCCGACCAGGAAAACCCCGGCCTGCCAGCTCATGTGGAGCGTGCGGGAGGAGCGGATGAACCGGGGGGCGCGGGAGCCGAGCCGCCGCTCGCCCTTCCCCCCGGGCTCCGGCGAACCCTCCGGCCCTGCCGAACCCACAGGCCCGTCCGGCCCCTCCGGCTTCTCCGGCTCGGACACCGCCACCGCCTTCGGCCCCGTCCCGGGCTCCGGATCCGGTTCCGTCCTCATACCGACCACCGTGACACCCCGTCCCCCGCCGCGCACCTCGGCGGCCGGATCCCCGTCCGGCCCGCCGGGTGACGGCGCCGCGCCGGCGGCCTCCCGCCGTCCGTCACACTGCGTATCCATTTCCCCAAGCTATCGGACCGTCCGCATGGCCGGAACATTCGCAAGGGGGACCGAATACTCCTCCATTCGGGTCATACGAATCCCTACATAACGGCCAGAGGGGTTTACAACGGGACTCCAGGTGGCATGTCGATTTCGCCGACGTGCGAATCCCCGAGCGCACACTGAGCGAAAGGCCATGGCGCTTATGAACACCACGGTCAGCTGCGAGCTGCACCTGCGCCTCGTTGTGTCGAGCGAATCCTCCCTGCCCGTCCCGGCGGGCCTGCGGTATGACACGGCCGATCCCTACGCCGTGCACGCCACCTTCCACACCGGAGCCGAGGAGACCGTCGAGTGGGTGTTCGCCCGCGACCTCCTCGCCGAGGGGCTGCACCGGCCCACCGGGACCGGTGACGTCCGCGTGTGGCCGTCCCGCAGCCACGGACAGGGAGTCGTCTGCATCGCCCTCAGTTCCCCGGAGGGCGAGGCGCTGCTCGAAGCCCCGGCGCGGGCGCTGGAGTCCTTCCTCAAGCGGACGGACGCCGCGGTGCCACCCGGCACCGAACACCGCCACTTCGACCTCGACACCGAACTCTCCCACATTCTCGCGGAGAGCTGAGGAGGCGCGAACGCGGGCCAGCCACCCGCGCCAGGCAACCGCTCACCGCTCAGGCCGTCCGACTCGGGGCGACGGCTCGGGCCCGGAACAGCACAGACCGTACGACCGCGCACGGGACGTGCCCTCACCACGGTGGCTCCGCGGTGAGGGCGCCGACGCGCCCGGGAGCCGCTAGAGTCGGCCGCCATCGGAAGAGGCAGCCGCCGACCACGGCCAGGGAGCGATCCGTGCTGATCAACCACGACACCCGGTGCGCGCTCGACAGCGTCACCGAGCTCGTGAACACCTCGGGGCAGGGCGACGAGCCCGACACGCTGCAGGATCTCGCGGCCCTCGAACGCTTCGTCCGGCGGAACGACATCAGCGACGTGGGCCGGCTGGGTGAAGCGGACCTCGCGGCCGTGCTGGAGGTCCGCGAGCGCTTCGCGGAGGTCTTCGCCGCCACCGGCACCGCCGAGGCGGCGCGGCTGCTCAACGCGATGGTCGCGGCCGCCGGCACCACCCCGCGCCTGACCGACCACGACGGATACGACTGGCACATCCACTACTTCGCGCCGGGCTCCTCGATAGCGGACCACCTGGCGGCCGACGGGGGCATGGCGCTGGCCTTCCTCGTGGTGGCGGGCGAACGGGAACGGCTGCGGCGCTGCGAGGCGCCCGACTGCGGCCGGGCCTTCGTCGACCTCTCCCGCAACCGTTCCCGCCGCTACTGCGACAGCCGCACCTGCGGCAACCGGCTGCATGTCGCGGCCTACCGGGCCCGGCGGCGCGAGGCGGCTGAGCGCTGACCGGGGCACCGGAGCCCCCGGCCCGTCCCCGGCGGCGGTGCCCCCGGGGCCCGGGCGCCCCGGGGGGTGCCGGAGGGGCCGGGCCGCCCGGTCACCAGCGATAGAGGTCCAGCAGGTCGTAGAGGGCGCCGAGGCCCAGCAGCGAGGCGATGACGGCGAGGAAGAGCATCAGCGGGGGCTGGGAGAGGGCGTAGAGGCAGCCGCGGCTCTCGGGCGGGGCGGCGGGCCGCCCGGCGGCCGGGGCGACGGGCCGGGGCCCGGGCTCTTCGCAGGTCAGGATCGGTTCAGGGGCCGGAACGGCGAGGTCATCGTTCATCTCGCGCAGATGATGACGCACTCCGGACGCACCATGCGGCGGGCGGCTTCTGTTTCACCCGGAGTTCGTTTGTTCCCACGGAGGTGGTCCGCGTCCGGGAAGCCGTCCGGGACGGGGTTTCCCGGCCCGGCTCCCCGGCCGGTCCGCCGTCCCGGCTGCCCTTCCCGCTCAGATGCCGTGCTTCTTGAGGATCGCCTCGATGTCCTCGAAGTCCTCCAGCCCGGTGCCCTGGTCGCGGCCACCGCGGGGCCGCGCGGCCGGGGCGGCCCGGCCGGCCGCCCCCGCGCCCTCCCCGCTCCCGGCGGTGTGCCCGGGGCCCAGGGACGGCGCGCGGGTCCCCGGCTCCACGGCGGCGCGCCCGCCGGCCCCCCGGCGGCGCCGGCCGGCCACCCGCGCGGCGACGAACAGCACGGCCGAGACCCCGAGGACCGCGAACCCGGCCCACACGGACGGCCGCAGCACCAGACCGGCGGCCCAGTCGGCCGCCGCCACCGCGATGTCCTTCGCGAGATCCACCAGCCCGGCCATGGCCAGCCCGACCGGTACGAGGGCCAGCGCCGCGATCCGCGTCGCGGCCAGGAAGCGTCTGCGCCAGGCGGTGAGCAGGGCGGCGGCCAGGCCCGCCGCGGAGAGCGCGATACAGACGGTCGTGGTCAGCACGGCGTGCCTCCACCGGTGATCGCGGACATGCCACTCCCCTTCCCCGTGTTCCCCGTGCTGCGTGCGTGGTGCGCGCTCCGTGCCCTCCGGGCGGGTCCCACCTGCCGGTGGACGGCTCGCCCCTCCATCGTGCACCGGACACGACCGCGCGGGCCATGCCGGGGTACCGGACTCCGGGTCTTCCGGGGGCCGGGGTCCTCCCCCGGTACCGGACCGGGGCACCCGGCTCCTCCTGGGAGACTGTTCCGATGAACGACACGACCACCGGCTCCCCCGTCGTCCTCGACGTCTGGTGCGAACTCCAGTGCCCCGACTGCCGGACCGCCCTGGACGACCTCCGGGCGCTGCGGGCCGCGTACGGCGGCGCCCTCGACATCCGCCTGCGCCACTTCCCGCTGGACAAGCACCGTCACTCCCACCCGGCGGCGCAGGCCGCCGAGGAGGCGGCCGCGCAGGGCCGGGGATGGGAGTTCGCGGAGGCCGTGCTGGAGCGCGCCGAGGAGCTGGGGCGGCGCGGTGAGGCGCTGCTGGCCGAGGTGGCCGGCGGACTCGGCCTGGACGCCGGGGAGGTGGAGACCGCGCTCGTCGACGGCCGCCACATCCTGGCCGTGGACGCGGACCAGGCCGAGGGGCGGGCGATCGGTGTGACCGGCACGCCCACCTACGTGATCGGCGGCGAACGGCTGGACGGCGGGCGGAGCCAGGAGGGGCTGCGGGAGCGGATCGCGGCGCTCGCGGACGGGCTGCTCGCCGGGGACGGCCCGGCGGCCCGGCCGCCCGCCCAGGCCCCGCCCGGGCCCGGTCCGGCGGGCCCGGAGGAAACCCCCGGCGCACGGTGACCCGGGGGAGCGGGGTCCGGCGCGGCCGGCCGGACGGCCGAGGGGCGCGCCGGCGCGGTGGGGCACCTCCCGGCCGGCGGTGGGGAACCGCGGTGGCCGGAGGCGGCACCGGGACGGGCGCACCGCACCTCACGTCCCCGGCGTGATCCATCCGGGCGGGCCCTCACCGCCACCCCCGGTGCCACCCCCGGTGCCGCCGGCGGGCCGGGACCGCTCGCCCGCCGGGCGGGCCCGCCGCCGTGCCGCCGGCCCGGGCCCGCGCTCAGAGCAGGGGCTTTTCGAGGCAGTGCAGGACGGGCCGGTAGCCGAGTGAGGCGTAGAGCCGTACCGCCGGGGTGTTGTCGGCGAAGACGTGGAGGCCGAGGGTGTCCGCGCCCGCCGCCCGGGCCTCCCGCTCGGCGAGCAGCATCAGGGAGCGGCCGTGGCCGCGGCCCCGCACGTCCTCGTCGACCGCGACCTCGTAGACGTAGGCGCCGCTGCCCTCCGGGACGTGGTGGCCGGTGGCGAGCCAGACCATGCCCACGTCGCGGCCCGCGTGGGAGAGGATCCGCAGCAGGGCCCCGGGGGTGCGGGCCCCGTCCGGCAGATACCGCGCCCAGTCGGCCTCGGCCTTGGCGCGCGCCCGTTCCCCGTCCATCCCGCGCGTGGCCCAGGAGTGGGCGAACCGGGTGACGGCGCCGGGCCGCCAGGCGGCGAACTCCGCCTCGTCCATCGGGCGTGCGGCGCTGCCGGCGGGCAGGTCCGGCGGGCGGGCGGGGAGGTCCTTCCGCAGCACACGGCCGCGCTCGCGGTAACCGAGGGCCTCCGCCATCCGGAGGGCCGCGCCGCCGGTGGCGGGAACGTCGGCCGCGGCGCGTACGCAGCCCCAGCCGCGGAGCACCTCCTCGGCGGCGAGGACCGCCACGGTGCCGCGGCCGCGCCGCCGGTCGGGCACGGCGATCCGCAGCCCCTCGATCCGGCCCACCGACGGCCCGAAGCGGCGGTCCGTGGTGAGGCCGACGGTTCCCACGGGACGGTTGTTGACGCGGACCTCGTAACCGCGGGCCCGTGAGCCGTCCTGGTCGCGCCGCTCCGGCCCGGTGGGCCGCAGAGTTGTCGTCATCTCGACGTTCTACCCGGCGGGGCGGCCCGGCGTCACCCCCACCGGGCACGGGGCGCCCCGGTCACGGGGCGCGGCCGGGGCACGGCAGGGTGCGGTGACCGGGGCCGGGCGGTGGCGCGGGGTCAGCGCGGGTCGGGGTCAGCGCGGGTCGGGGTCCGCGGCGGCGCGCTCGGCGAAGACCCGCATGGCCTCCGCCGTCACCGGTCCGGGGGCGGCGGGCAGCGCGCGGCCGTCGACCCGGTGCACGGCCTGCACGTCGCGGAGGGTGGAGGTCAGGAAGATCTCCTCGGCCCGCTCCAGGACGTCCCACGGGAGTTCGGTCTCCCGGGCGCCGGTCCACTCGGCGGCCAGCGCCCGGGTGACGCCGGCCAGGCAGCCGGAGGAGAGCGGCGGGGTGTGCGCCACGCCGTCGAGGACGACGAAGACGTTGGAGCCGGTGCCCTCGCACAGCTGTCCCACCGTGTTGGCGAACAGCGCCTCGGAGGCGCCCTGTTCCCGGGCGCGGGAGAGCGCCAGCACGTTCTCCGCGTAGGAGGTGGTCTTCAGCCCGGTGAGCGCGCCGCGTTCGTTGCGGACCCACGGGACGGTGATCACAGCCGTGCTCGGGGGCGCGGGGGTGGCCTCGCCGAGGGCGACGACCAGGGTGGGCCCGGCGGCGCCCCGGTCGGAGCCGAGCGGGGAGGGACCACCGGTGTAGGTGACGCGCAGCCGCCCGAAGGGCAGCGGGTTGGCGGCCAGGACCGCGGCGCAGGCGTGGCGGACCTCGTCGCGGTCGGGTTCGGGCAGGCCGAGGCCGCGGGCGGAGGACGCCAGCCGGTCGAGATGGCGGCTGACCGCGAACGCGCGTCCGTGCTCGGCCTTGAGGGTCTCGAAGACGCCGTCGCCGACGGTCAGGCCGTGGTCGAGCACGGAGACCCGCGCGTCCGCGGCGTCCCGCAGCATGCCGTCGAGCCAGATCTTCACGGTGTGTCTCCTCGCGTTCCCCGGGCCGCGGGGCGGTCCGCGGCCGGCGGACTCCCGGGCTCCCCGGTCCCGGCGGGCGCCGGGGGATCTTCCGACGCTATCGCGAGCAGGCGGGCGGCCTTCAGCTCGGTCTCGGCCCACTCCCGTTCGGGGTCGGAACCCCAGGTGATGCCGGCGCCGGTGCCGAAGCACAGCCGGGGCCCGCCGGTGGCGGCCCGGTCGATCCAGAACGTGCGGATGCCGACGGCGAGCGCGCCGGTACCGCGGTCGGCGTCGACCCACCCGATACCGCCGCAGTAAGGGCCGCGGGGGGCCGTCTCCAGCTCCTCGATGAGGCGCAGCGCGCTCCTCTTGGGGGCGCCCGTCACGGAGCCGGGCGGGAAGGTGCGGGCCAGGAGCCCGGGCCAGCCCACGCCGCCGGCGAGTTCGCCGCGCACGGTGGAGACCAGGTGGACCAGGCCCGGGTGGCGCTCCACGGCGCACAGCGCGGGCACCGTCACCGAGCCGGTGGCGCAGACCCGGCCGAGGTCGTTGCGGACCAGGTCGACGATCATCACGTTCTCGGCGTGGTCCTTCTCCAGCAGATCGTCCGGGGTGCGGCCGGTGCCCTTGATGGGCCCGGACTCCACGGTGCGGCCGGCCCGCCGCAGATACAGCTCCGGCGAGGCACCGGCGATCTCGACGCCGTGCGCGGGAAGCCGCACGGTGGACGCGTACGGGGCCGGGTTGCCCCGGGCCAGCAGGGCCGCGAGGGCGTCGGGGTCGGCGCCGGCCGGCTCGGGCAGCGGGGCGGAGAGCACCCGGCACAGGTTGGCCTGGTAGACGTCGCCGGCCGCGATGTGCTCCCGGATGCGGCGGACGCCGGCGACGTACGCGTCCCGGCCGAGGGAGGAGCTCCACGCGCCGGGTGCCGGGCCGCGCCAGGCGCCGGCGACCGGGGCCGGGGGCCGGACGCGGCGCACGTCACCGAAGCGGGCGCAGACCAGCCGCCCCTCGAAGTCGGCCACCACGGCCCAGAAGCCGGCGGATTCCAGGGCGGCGGGATCGCCGGTGACGTCCCGCAGGTCCGTGGCGAGGAGCCCGCCGAAGCGGGCCAGAGGGGCAAGTTCGGACACAGGTGCGATTCTATGGGCACCCGCCGTGGCCGGGCGGGCCCGGGACGGACGCCGTCCCGGGCCGGCGCTCCCGGCGGGGGCTCCGGCCGCCAGGGACCGGCGGCTCCTGGCCGGCTCCCCGGCGGCTCACCGCAGTTCGGCGGGGGTCCGGCGGTGACGAGGGCAGCACGCTGGGCAAACGGAATTTGAGCTGGCCCGGTAATCCGCTAGAGTTCGGAACGTCACCGGGGCGCGGGAGCGACCCGGGGGCGAGGGTGGATCCCGGAGCGATCCGGGAGAGACCACTGCGGACGTGGCTCAGTTGGTAGAGCATCACCTTGCCAAGGTGAGGGTCGCGAGTTCGAATCTCGTCGTCCGCTCGGAGTGGGGACCCCCGTGGTCCCCACGCTGGTGGAGTGGCCGAGAGGCGAGGCAAC
The DNA here is from genome assembly GCF_012034935.1 of Streptomyces zingiberis. Taxonomy (GTDB): domain Bacteria; phylum Actinomycetota; class Actinomycetes; order Streptomycetales; family Streptomycetaceae; genus Streptomyces; species Streptomyces zingiberis. Next base: position 225,695 of record NZ_JAATEN010000008.1, on the reverse strand, counting down.
GGCCTGCAAAGCCGTCTACACGGGTTCAAATCCCGTCTCCACCTCGGACGATTAGCTCAGCGGGAGAGCGCTTCCCTGACACGGAAGAGGTCACTGGTTCAATCCCAGTATCGTCCACCGGTCCCCATCGGACCGCGCACCATCCGCGGTTCCGCGGCCGCCCCCGGGCGGCCCGGGCCGCCCCGCGCGATTAGCTCAGCGGGAGAGCGCTTCCCTGACACGGAAGAGGTCACTGGTTCAATCCCAGTATCGCGCACGCACACCTCACCCCGGGTCTCCCGGGCGGGTGCGGCCCAGGACGATTAGCTCAGCGGGAGAGCGCTTCCCTGACACGGAAGAGGTCACTGGTTCAATCCCAGTATCGTCCACCGGTCCCCACGGGACCGCGGTCTCCGCAGTACACGGCTGAGGGCCGGAAGCGTCTCGCTTCCGGCCCTCAGCCGTTCCCCGGCCCGGTGCGCGCGGGCCGGGGCGGCGCCCGGTGGTTCCACCGGCCGGGCAACACAACGCCCGGACAGCTTCCCGCTGTCCGGGCGTCCGTGCCGTCCGCCGTACCCCCGTCCCCACGGGGTGTTGCAAGGCCGGACCACCTCCCGGGCCGCTCTCCCGGGATGGCGCGCTCAGCGCCCCAGCAGTCCGGCCACGGACGACGCCTGTGTGACGACGGCGTCCCAGCCGCCGAAGGCCACGGTCAGCAGCACCGCGCAGGGCAGCACCATCGCCGCGGCGACCAGGGGGTGGCGCGAGCCGGAACCGGCGGACCGGACCGGCGCCATCCTGAGGAGGACCCCCAGGGCGGGCGCCCTGCGCCCACCGCCGCGGCCCACCGCGCGTTCCGCCGTACCCGCCATCGCCCCCGCTCCCGTCGTGGTCGTGGGCGGCGGGCGTGTGACCTCGGGGGACGAGTGCGTCCGCCCGCCGCTTGACTTCCACGGTAGGTGCGCGGCGGGGTCCGGGGCGTCACCCCGACGTACCGGATCACGGCCTCCCGCAGGATGACCCCGGGCCCCTCCGGCTACTCCTGTGGGTGGACACCGGCCCCCGGGAGGTGCGGGTCCTCCCCCAGGGGTCAGCCCTCGCGCTCGGACTCCTCCACCGGCGGCGCCGGGTGCTCGACCAGGGCCAGCACCCGGTTCGCCATGAAGCGGGCGGTGCGCACCGGGGTGCCGTTGCGGGTGACTTCGCTCACCTCCACCACGCCCCGGCGCACCGCCGTCTCCACCCTGCGGCCGGCCCGGCCGGCCACCATCTCATACGTCCGTGTCGTGTCGCCGGCATCGACGACGATTTCCACGCGGTCACCCTTCACCGGATCAAACCCCCTTGTGCGACGGGTCGTTGGGCCGGGCGGACCCCGGCTGCCGGCCGCGCGGCGCGCGGCCCCGTCCACCCTTGAAGGATCCCACGCGGCACTGACATTTCCCGGAGCCGTGATGCGCGGCCTGTGCGCGCCCGGCGCCGTCGATCCGTAAGCTGTGCCCCGTCAGACGGCAAGGGCAGCGGGGATGGACATGGCGATGATGCGGCTCCGGCGCGAGGACCCGCGTGTCGTCGGCTCGTTCCGGATCCACCGCCGGCTGGGCGCGGGCGGCATGGGCGTGGTCTACCTCGGCTCCGACCGGCGCGGCCAGCGGGTGGCGCTGAAGGTGATCCGCCCCGACCTCGCGGAGGACCAGGAGTTCCGCTCCCGCTTCGCCCGCGAGGTGTCCGCGGCGCGGCGCATCCGCGGCGGCTGCACGGCCCGGCTGGTCGCCGCCGATCTGGAGACGGACCGGCCGTGGTTCGCCACCCAGTACGTGCCCGGGCCCTCGCTCCACGACAAGGTGGTGGAGGAGGGCCCGCTGTCCGCGGCGCGCACGGCGGCCGTGGGCGCGGCGCTCGCGGAGGGACTGCTGGCGGTGCACGAGGCGGGGGTCGTCCACCGCGACCTCAAGCCGTCGAACATCCTCCTCTCCCCCAAGGGCCCGCGCATCATCGACTTCGGCATCGCCTGGGCGACGGGGGCGAGCACTCTCACACATGTCGGCACGGCCGTGGGCTCGCCCGGCTTCCTCGCACCCGAGCAGGTACGCGGCGCCGCCGTCACACCGGCCACGGACGTCTTCGCGCTCGGTGCCACCCTCGCCTACTGCTCGACCGCCGACTCCCCCTTCGGGCAGGGCAGCTCGGAGGTCATGCTCTACCGGGTGGTGCACGAGGAGCCTCAGCTGGGCACGGTTCCGGACGCGCTGGCCCCGCTGATCCGGGCCTGCCTCGCCAAGGACCCGAAGGAACGGCCGACGACCCTTCAGCTGTCGCTGCGGCTCAAGGAGATCGCCGCGCGGGAGACGCACGGGGCGCTGCCGGACGGCCGCCCGGCGCCGCAGCAGCGGCTGCCGGCCGCGCGCCCGCACGCCGAGCCGCAGCCGCAGCGCGCGGAGCGCCCGGCCGGCTCCGGAAGCGGCCCGTCCCGGCCGCGCGCCTCCGGGACGGGGACGCCGGGCTCCCCCCGCGCGTCCCGCGACGGGCGTCCGGTGCGTCGGCCGTCCCCGTCGCGGACGCGGCGTGAGGGGGCGCCGTCCTCGCGCCCCGGATCGGGGCCGCGCCCGGCGCCGCGGACGGGACCGCGGGGCGGCGGCTCCGGCCGGCGGCCCGGACCTGACCGGCGGCTGCTGCGGCAGCGGCTGGTGGTGTTCGTGACGGTGACTCTGCTGGTGGCGCTGGGGATCGCCGCCGCCCAGGGGTGTGAGGGTCCCTCCCGCGGGCTGCACGGGCCGTCGCTCCCCTTCGGCTCCGGCCAGGTGAGCGCTCCCCTTGGCCCGAACGGCGCGGACGGCGCGGACGGTTCCCAGGCTCCGGGGGGCCCCGCGGACGCGGCCGGGCCCGGCGACGGACGCGGGGCGGGCCCGTCCCGCTGAACCCCGCGCGGGGCTCCGGCGGGGCGGGGCCGGCCCGCCGCGCCCCGTCCTCCGGTCCGGGGGCGGGCCGGTGCGGCGGCTCGCGGAGAAGCGGCCGGGGCACGGGCGGGACCGGGACCGGGGAGACCGCACCGCCCGGCGCGCGGTTCAGTCCGCCGGGCGCCCGGCCGTGACCGCGTAGAACGCGACGGCCGCCGCGGCGGCCACGTTCAGCGAGTCCACGCCGTGTGCCATCGGGATGCGCACCTGGGCGGAGGCGGCGGCGAGCGCCTGCCGGGTGAGTCCCGGCCCTTCGGCGCCCAGCATCAGTGCCACCCGCTCCCGCCGGTGCGGCGCGGCCTCGTCGAGGGTGGCCGCCTGCGCGCCGGGGGTGAGGGCGAGCAGGTCGAACCCCGCGTCCCGGACGGCCGCCAGCCCGCCCGGCCAGGGCTCCAGCCGGGCGTAGGGCACGGAGAAGACGGCGCCCATGGAGACCTTGACCGAACGCCGGTACAGCGGGTCCGCGCAGTCCGGGGAGAGCAGCACGGCGTCCATGCCGAGCGCCGCCGCGCCGCGGAAGACGGCGCCCACGTTGGTGTGGTCGTTGACGGACTCCAGGACGGCGACGCGGCGGGCGCCCGCCAGCACTTCCCCGGCCCGGGGCAAGGGCTTGCGGTGCATCGCGGCGAGCGCCCCGCGGTGCACGTGGTAACCCGTCACGCGCTCCGCCAGTTCCGGCTCCACCAGGTAGACGGGGGCCGTCGCCGTCTCGATCACGTCGCTCAGTGCCGCCGCCCACTTGGCGGTCAGCAGCAGGGAGCGCATCGGGTAGCCGGCCGCGAGCGCCCGCCGGATGACCTTCTCGCCCTCCGCGATGAACAACCCCTCGGCGGGCTCCCTGCGCCGCCGCAGGTGCACATCGGTCAGGTCCGTGTAGTCGCTCAGCCGGGGGTCGCCCGGGTCGCCGAGGGTGAGGGGTTCAGCCACCGGGTGTCGCCGCCTTGTCCGCCGTATCAGCCGTGTCCGCCGTGTCCGCCGCTTCCGGTCCGGCCGGCCGGGGCGCCGGGCCCGCGGGGCGCGCCGGCACCGCCGCCGTGCCGCCCGCCGGGCCCGTCCCCCCGCGCCTGAGCCGCGTCACCGCGGGTCCGCCCACGGGCCGACGGCGACGACCTCGCCGATCACGACGACCGCGGGGGGCCGCACGCCCTCCTCGGCGACGCGGCGCGCGACGGTCTCCAGGGTCGCGTCCACCCGCCGCTGCGCCGCCGTGGTGCCCTCCTGGACGACGGCGACGGGCGTGCCCGGCGCGCGGCCGTGCGCCATCAGCGCCCCGGCGATCGGCCCGATCTTGTCCACCGCCATCAGCAGCACCAGGGTGCCGTGCAGCCGGGCGAGCGCCGCCCAGTCCACCAGCGACCGCGGGTCGTCCGGCGCGACATGGCCGCTGACCACCGTGAACTCATGGGCGACACCCCGGTGGGTGACGGGGATCCCGGCCGCCGCCGGGACGCTGATGGAGCTGGAGATGCCGGGCACGACGGTGCAGGGGATACCGGCCTCCGCGAGCGCCTCGGCCTCCTCCATGCCCCGCCCGAAGACGTACGGATCGCCGCCCTTGAGGCGGACCACGGCGCGGCCCGCCTTGGCGTGCTCGATCAGGGCGCTGTTGATGGCCTCCTGCGCCATGGCCCGCCCGTAGGGGATCTTCGCGGCGTCGACCACCTCGACGTGCGGGGGGAGTTCGTCCAGCAGGTCGCGCGGGCCGAGCCGGTCGGCGATGACGACGTCCGCCTCGGCGAGCAGCCGCCGGCCGCGCACCGTGATGAGGTCGGGGTCGCCGGGACCGCCGCCGACCAGGGCCACGCCGGGGGTGCGCGCGCGGTGGCGGGGCGCGGCGAGCGTGCCGTCCCGCAGGCCTTCGACGATGGCGTCGCGCACGGCGGCGGAGCGGCGGGGGTCCTGGCCGGTGAGGACGGCGACGGTGACCCCCTCGCTGCGGCCGGTGGCCGGCGTCCAGGCGGTGGCCGCGGCGGCGTCGTCGCTGCGGACGCACCAGACGCGGCGGGACTCGGCCTCGGCGGAGGCGGCGGCGTTGGCCGCCGGGTCGTCGGTGGAGATCAGCGCGTACCAGGCGCCGTCGAGATCGCCCGCGCGGTAGCGGCGCCGTTCCCAGCGGACCGTGCCCGCGGTGGCCATGGCCTCCACGGAGGGGGTCGCCGAGGGCGAGATCAGCGACACGTCGGCGCCGGCCGCGACCAGGCCGGGCAGCCGCCGCTGGGCGACCTGCCCGCCGCCGAGCACCACCACGCGCCGGCCGGCGAGGCGCAGTCCGACGGGGTACGCGGTGGCGGGCGCGGACTCCTCCCGGGCGTCCGGGGCGGTGTGGTCTGCCGGGTCGGGGCTCTGTGCGGTCATGGCGGTGCGGCTCCTCGGGGCGGCAGGGGGCGTCGGGCCGCTACTGCGCTGGAGCGGCGGGCGGGGCGGCCGGGGCCGGGGGGACACGGCGGGGCGGCCGGTCCCAGCCTATGCGGTGTCCGGCCGCCCGCGGCGGGCGTCCCCCACGGGCCGGGACCGCGGTGGCCGTTTCCGGCCGGTACGGCGCCGGTCACGGGCCGGGGACGGGAACGGCCGGGCGCCCGTCAGGACTTCTCCGTGACACCGGCCGAGTCGAAGGTGGCCACCTCGTGCATCGCGCGTGCCGCGCTCTGCACCAGCGGGAGGGCCAGCAGCGCGCCCGTCCCCTCGCCGAGCCGCAGGTCGAGGTCGACCAGGGGCCGCAGGCCCAGCTTCGTCAGCGCCGCGACATGGCCGGGCTCGGCGCTGCGGTGCCCGGCGATGCAGGCGGCGAGGGCCTCGGGGGCGATCGCGCGCGCGGCCAGGGCGGCCGCCCCGGCGCTGACCCCGTCCAGGATCACCGGGGTCCGCAGCGAGGCTCCGCCGAGGATGAGCCCGGCGAGCGCGGCGTGCTCCAGCCCGCCGACCGCCGCGAGCACGCCCACGGGGTCGGCGGGGTCCGGCGCGTGCCGCTCCAGGCCCCGCCGCACGACCTCGACCTTGCGGGCGTGCGTCTCGTCGTTGACGCCCGTGCCGCGGCCGGTGACCTCGGCCGGGTCCTTGCCGGTGAAGACGGCGATCAGGGCCGCGGAGACGGTGGTGTTCGCGATCCCCATCTCGCCCGTGAGCAGTGCCTTGTTGCCGGCCGCGACGAGGTCCCGGGCGGTCTCGATACCCACTCCGATCGCGCGCAGCACCTCCTCGCGCTCCAGCGCCGGGCCGGCGGTGAAGTCCCCCGTACCGGCCCGGATCTTGCGTGGCAGCAGGCCGGGCGCGGCGGGCAGGTCCGCCGCCACGCCGATGTCGATGACGCAGATCTCGGCGCCGATCTGGCGGGCGAAGGCGTTGCAGACCGCGCCCCCGCCGAGGAAGTTGGCGACCATCTGGGCGGTGACCTCACGCGGCCAGGGCGTCACCCCCTGCTCGTGCACGCCGTGATCACCGGCGAAGACCGCCACCACGGCGGGCTCGGGCACCGGCGGCGGGCACTTGCGGGAGAGGCCGCAGAGCTGCGCGGAGATGATCTCCAGCATGCCCAGCGCGCCGGAGGGCTTGGTCATCCGCTTCTGCCGTTCCCAGGACTCCCCGAGCGCCTTGGCGTCCAGCGGGCGGATCCCGCGCAACGTCTCCGCCAGCAGGTCCTCCGGTTCCCCGCCGGGGAGCGCCCGGCGGCCGTAGGTCTCCTCGTGGACCGCCCAGGAGAGCGGGCGCCGCCTGGACCAGCCGGCCCGCGCCAGCTCCGGCTCGTCCGGGAACGCGTCGACATGGCCGACGCAGAGGTAGGCCACCACCTCCAGGTGGTCCGGCAGACCGAGGAGCCGGGCCAGTTCCCGCTCGTCGAAGAAGCTCACCCAGCCGACGCCGAGCCCCTCGGCGCGCGCGGCCAGCCAGAGGTTCTCCACGGCGAGCGCGGCCGAGTACGGCGCCATCTGCGGCTGCGTGCGGCGGCCGAGGGTGTGCCGGCCGCCGCGGGTGGGGTCCGCGGTGACCACGATGTTCACGGGCGTGTCGAGGATCGCCTCGACCTTCAGCTCCGTGAACTGCTTGGCCCGGCCCTTGGGCAGCGACTTGGCGTACTCCGCGCGCTCGTGGGCGACGAGGTCGTGGACGGCCCGGCGGGTGTCCTCGGAGCGGATGACCACGAAGTCCCAGGGCTGGGAGTGGCCGACGCTCGGCGCGGTGTGGGCCGCCTCCAGCACCCGGCGGAGCACCTCCGGCTCCACCGGGTCCTTGCGGAAGCCGTTGCGGATGTCGCGCCGCTCGCGCATCACCCGCAGGACGGCCTCGCGTTCGGCGTCGCCGTAGCCGCCGGCACGGGGGCCGGCCGGGCCGGCGGCGGCGTCCGCGGCGGAACCGGGGCCCGTCGGGGCGGGTGGGTGGTGCGGGACGGTGAGGGACGGGGCGGGTCCGGCTCCGGGGCGCGGTTCGGGTTCCTCGGCGGTCCGAGGGGGCTCGGTGGCGGTCTCCGCCACGTCAGGCGCGAGCCCGGCCTCTCCGGCTCCGGACACCTCCGGCGCGGGCTTCTCAGCCGTGGGCTCCTCCGGCGCGGACTCCTCCGGCGCGGGCTCCTCCAGCGGGGTCTCCTCCGGCGCGGCCTCCTCGGACGCGGACTCCTCCGGCGCGGTGACGGCGTCCTCGGTGGACTCGGCCTCGGTGACGGCGGTCTCCACCAGGGTCGTCTCCACCACGGTCTCCTCGGATTCGGTCTCCTCGTCCCCGGCCGTGCCGGTCCGGGCCCCGGCTTCGGGGGCTCCGGCTCCGCCGGCCACGTCCGTCCCGGCGGCGGCCCCGGCCCCGGCACTCGCCTCCGCGTCCGCGCCGGTTCCGCCGCCCGTCACGGCCTCGGCCACCGCTGCGGCTCCGGCCCGGGCGCCGGGGGCGTCCCCTGCCTCCGGTCCGGTGGCGGCACCGTCCCGGCCGGCGTCCTCCTGGCCCGCCGGCTGCTCCGCCCTGGGCCCCTCCGCCGCCGGCTGCTCCGCCGTGGGCTCCTCCGCCGTGGGCTCCCCGGGCCCGGCCGCCCCGGCTGCGGAACCGTCCGGGGCGGCGGCCGGCTCCGGGGCGGACGCCTCCGCCGACGTCTCGCCCGCGTCCTCGGCGGCCGGCGCCGCGGGGTCCTCGGGGGTGCCGGTGGTGTCCTCCGCGGCAGGTGAGGGCGCGTCACCGTCCCCGGCGGTCGCGGGCGGGACCGGCGGGGTGGTGCCGTCCTCGTCCGGCGCGCCGGACGCCGCGGCCGTCCCGTCCTGCGGCGCCACCGCCCCGTCGCCCGGCGGCTCGGTCCCGGGGGCGGGGTCCGCGGGGCCGGCCGGCGCCGGGACGGCTTCCCGTGCCGCCTCGGCGTCCGGGGGCGTTCCCGGTTCCCCCGGCTCCGGTGCCTCCGGGGCACCCGGCACCGGCTGCCCGGCGGGGGCGGGTCCGCTCTCCACGGCCGGGGCGGGGCCTCCGTCACCGGATTCCGTGGCGGCGCCGGCGGGCTCCGCGCCGTCCTCGCCGTCCTCCGGGCCCGCCGGAGCGGGCTCGCCGGCCGCGCCCTGAGCGGCCACCGTTCCCGCCGTGTCACCGGACGGTTCCGGGGCGACGGGTGCGGTGGACGGGTCCGGCGTGGCGGCGCCGTCGAGCGGTGTGGTGAGCGGGGCGGGGTCCCCGGGGCCGGACGGGCCGGTGTCCCCGGCGTCCCCGGCGTCCTGGGCGTCCTGGGCGTCCTGGGCGTCCTGGGCGTCCGCAGCGTCCTCCGCCATAGCCTCCTCGCCCGCCGGGTCCTCCGCCACGGCCTCCGCGTCTGCCGCCTCTCCGACCTGCGGCTGCCCGGTGACGGGCTGTTCGCCGGCAGGCAGCCCGGCGTCCGCGGGCTCCGCGGGGGCGGCCGATCCGTCCTCCGCCGTCGCCTCTCCCTCCGGAGCGTGCGCGGCCGCGGTGTCCGGTGCGGACGGCGCCTCGCCCTCCGCTCCGGCGGGTGCGGCAGCGGCCGGCTTGCGGCGGCGCCCGGTCCCGGGGCCGACCGGCTCGGGCCCGGCGGCCTCCGCGGGGACGGCCTGCTCGGGAGCGTCCTGCTCCGGGGCGGCCGGCGGGTTCCCGGGCCCTGCCTCCGCCTCGTCGGGCGGCTCCGCCGCGGCGCTCGCCGCGGTGTCCTCCTCCGGGGCCGCGAACGGCTGCCCGGCCTGCTCCTCCGCGCCGTCCGCCCGGGCGCCGTCCCCGGGCGCGGGCGCGGCCCTGCGCCGCCCCCGCCTCCCCGCCGCACGCCGCGGCGCGTCCTGCGGTTCCGGGTCGGCGGCGCCGGCCGTCTCCGCCACGGGGTGCGCGGCGGGCGCGTCCGGAGCCGGGACATCCGGCACCGTCACTGTCTCCTCGGCCGCGGGCTCCGCGAGGGTCTCTTCGGACGGGGCGTCAGGGCCGGGGACGGGGGTGGACGGCTCCTCCTCCCGGCCGGACGGGTCCCCGTCACCGTCCGTCCCACCGCCGCCGGACTCCTCCCCCGCGGCCGGCTCCCCCGGACCGGGGTCTTCCCCCGGCGCGGCGGAGGCCCCGTCAGTGAGGGTTTCCGGGGTGGCGGTGGAGGGCGGCACCACGTCGGCCCCGGGTGCCGTCGTCTCCTGCGGACCGGCCGGGGGCAGCGGTTCGCCGCCGCCGTCCACGGCCCCGTCGGGGGCCGTGGTGCCCCCGGCATCACCGGCTCCGGGCACGCCCGACGCGGTCCCGGGGAGGGGCGCGGAGGTCTGCTCCGGGCCGGACGCGGTCCCGGTGGGGGTCTCCCCGTCTCCGGCCGGGGCGGCGGGAGCGGCCTCGGCCGTCCCGGCGGCCGGGTTTTCTCCCTGCGGGGTCGCCACGGGGCCCGGGGACGCCGCCACGTGCTGCGCGGGGATCTCGCCGAGCTGCGGGCCGGGCAGGGTGGACGCGGGGTGCTGGGCGTACGAGGGGATGCCCGCCGACTGGTGCGGCACGCGCGGAGGCGCCGCGGCCGGTGCCACGGGCGCCTGCGCCGGTGCGGCACCCGGGAACTGACGGGCCGGCGCGCCCGCCGGGCCGCGATCGGCCAGGGAGCGGACGATCCCGCCGGTGGGGGCGTCGGGCGTCGGCGGCCCCAGGTGGAGCGGGCGCCGCGCGGGGGTGCGGCGCGGCACCGGGCCCTGGCTCCCCCGGGACGGGCCACGTCCCGGAGGGGTGGCGCGCCCCGGGGTGGCCGGCGGAGCCGGGGAGGGGGATGGGACCACCGGTTCCTGCCCGGCGGCCGCGGGAGCGGACCCGGGCGGCTCCGTGCCCGGAGCCAGCGCCTCCCCGGAGGTGTCCGGCGCGCCCACCGGGGCCGCGGCAGCGGCGCCTGCGCCGCTCCCACCGTCCCCGGTGCCCTCACCCGCGCCCTCGCGGGGCGGCTCCGCGACCGGACCGGAGACCGGACCGGACGGCACTGCCGGCGCCGGCGGTACCGGCGGCACCGCCTGTACCGCGGACGCCTCGGCGAGCGGCGGCTCCGGTGCCACCGGCCCGGGTGCCGCCCCTTCCGGTGACGGCGGCTCCGCGCCGGCGGTGGGCGCGCCGGTGTCTCCCGGGCCGGACGCCAGGACGTCCACGCCCACCGGCGGCGGCTCCGGGTACGGCTGCCCGCCCGTTGGGTGCGGGTGTGGCTGGGGTTCGCTCAGATCCGCGCCGTGCGGCGGCAGTTCCGCCCCGGCCTCCGCCGGTGCGGGGTACGCCGGGCCGCTCCCGGCCGGATCCGCCGCGTCCTGCGGCAGCCCGGGGTACGGCGGCCCGGCCGGCAGGTGTCCGGGCACCTGCGGCCCGTACGGCGGCTGTTCGTGGCCCGCGGGCGGCTGCGCCGGGTACTCCGCCGGATATCCCCCGGCTCCCACCGCTCCCCCGGCGCCTCCGGCCGTTCCCCCGGCATGGCCCTGGTAGCCGTATCCCTCGTACGGCACGGCCGGGCCGGGGGCCGGCAGCGGGCCGGTCAGCGGGTCGTGCGGGGGGTGCTCGCTCCAGGCGCCCTGGGTGGCGGGCATCAGCAGCAGGTCGTCGTCCTCGGCGGGGACGGCCGGGTCCACGGCGGAGTGGTAGGGGTAGGCGACGGGGCCCGGGTAGGGCGGGGAGCCGGGCCGCGGCCCGCCGGCGTTCTCCGGCTGTTCCTCGCCCGGGATCCGGCCGGTGTCAGTCATGCGTACCCCTCGCCCATCGGTGGTGCTCCCTGGACCCGCCCGCCCGGCGTGTCCGGCCGCGACGCGATGGCCGCCCCCCGGTGGAACGAGCGCCCCGCCCCGGCCGGTGCGTCACCGCCCGGTCCGGGCCCCCGTGCCGAGCCCTGGCACGCACGGCTCGGTCCGGTTCCCGCGAACGCGGCGTCCGGACGCCGTCGCGTCACAACGATCCGCCAGCCTACCTGCTCACAAGGTCGCGCACGTCCGGGGCGGAGCAGCCGGCACGGGTCATCCGACCCGGTGGCCGCAGAGGAAGAAGCCCACGTCACGGCCGCGTTCGTCCCAGCCGGAGGAGCGCGACGTGTCCAACTCCACAGTCTGGATCAGCGCGCACTCGACGCCGTATCCGCCGTCGGTCAGCGCCCGGCCGACGGCCTCCGCCGCGTCCCGGGTGGCGGCGTGGGTGACGATGCGCTCGGGCCGCCGCGCGGCGCACGCCGCGACGACGTCCGGGCCTCCGCCGCCGATCCGGATGGTGTCCGGTTCGGGGAGATCCTCCAGGATCTGCGGGGCGGTGCCGTGCGCGGTCTGGATCTGCACGCCGTAGCGGCGGGCGTTGTCGGTGACCCGGGCCAGCGCCCCGGGGTCGCGGTCCACGGCGATGACGGCGGCGCCGAACCGGGCCGCCTCCACCGCGGCGGCGCCGCTGCCGCAGCCGATGTCCCACACCAGGTCTCCCAGGCGCGGACCGAGCCGGGCGAGTTGGACGGCGCGCAGCTGGGCGTTCTCGGACTCGGCGAGGGCGCCGCCGTAGCCGTGTCCGGGCAGTCCCCAGCCCCGTGGGCCGGTGGCCGCCGGGATCTCCCCACCCGCCAGCCAGCCGGGCTGCCCGCCGGAGGGTGAGCTGAGTCCGCCGACGGAGAGGACGACGTTGGGGTCGCGCCAGGTGTGGTCGGCGACCTTGTCCGAGGTGAGGACGGTGACCTGTTCCCGGTCGGTGCCGAGCGCCTCGCAGATGACGAAGGTGCGGTGCACCGGGCCCAGCAGCAGGGCCAGTTCGGCGGGGCCGGCGCCGGGCGAGGTGAGCACGGCGACCTTGCCGTGGGCGCGGCAGACGTTGACCGCCCGGCGCAGGTCGCGGCTGTGCGCGGTGACGACGCGGGCGTCGTCCCAGGGCATCCCGGCGCGGGCGAAGGCGGCGGCCACGGCGGAGACGGCGGGGACCACCTCCACCTCCAGGCCGTGTTCCGGCACCCGGAGGGTGCGGACCACGCCGAAGAAGCCCGGGTCGCCGTCGGCGAGGACGACGGCGGTGCCGCGGTGGGCGACGATCCGGCGGGCGGCGAGATCGAGGCTGCCCAGCCGGATCCGCTCGGCGGCGGGCGGCACCTCGGGCAGGTCGAGGTGGTGGGCGGCGCCCGCGACGAGGGTGGCGGCCCCCAGGGCGGAGCGGGCCGCGCCGGTCAGCGGCGAGCCGTCCCATCCGATCACCGTGACCCGGTCGGCCATCGTCGTCCGTCTCCTGGGATGTTCGCGCTGGGGCGCCCGCGGGGTCGTCGGGCACCGAGAGGGTACCCCGCCCACGGCCTCTCACCCCGCGCCGGGGCCACCGGTCGGCGGCCGGGCGTCAGTTCCAGTCGGCCAGGGCGGCCCGGTCGCGGCGGTCCGCGTCCTCGTCGAGGTCGTCGAGGTCCTCCGGGAGCAGGCTCCAGACGATGAGGTCGGTGCGGATGTCGGCCCACCCGCCGTCCTCCGTGCGGGTGCGGGCTATCCAGGCGTTGCGCAGCACGCCCTCGTTGATGCAGCCGGTCTTCTGGGCGACCTGCTGGGAGGCGGTGTTGCCGGCGGCGGTGCGCAACTCCAGCCGTTCGAAACCCTGGCGGAGGAAGAGCCACCGGGCGACGGCGCGCACCGCCTCGCTGGCGTATCCCTCACCGCGGGCCCAGGGGGCGGTGACGTAGCCGATCTCGGTGGAGCGGCAGCGCCAGTTGGTGTTCCGCAGGTGGACCGAGCCGACCAGCCGCTGGGTGAGGAACTCGGTCACGGCGAAGACGACACCGCGCCCCTCGGCCCGTTCGGCGGGGGCGGCGCGGGTGATCCAGTCGGCGGCGTCCTCCCGGGTGTACGGGTGGGGTACGGACGTCCAGGCCGTGACCAGCTCGTCGTTCATCATCTCCGCGAGCGCGGGCACGTCACCCTCCTCGAACGGGCGCAGCACCAGGCGGTCGGTGCCGATCGTGATGTCCGGGAAAGTGGGGGTCATGGGCCGCTCCGGGTCCGGGGACTGCTGAAGGGCCAAGCATGCAGCATCGGCGCGGGTCGGCGCAGCGCCGGGTGGAACGGGGCGAGTCCGGCGGCGGGGCCCGTCCCGCCCCGCGGGGCGCGCCGGTCCGCCGCGGCGCCCGGTGCGCCGGGTGCCGCGGCGGACCGGGGGCTCAGGAGCCGGCGGGCCCGAAGGCGGGGAGGACGGATCCCTCGAACCGCTTCTCGATGAACTCCTTCACCGAATCGGAGGTGAGGAGCTTCGCGAGCTTCTTGATGCGCGGGTCGTCCTCGTTGCCGCGCTTCACCGCGAGGAAGTTGGCGTAGGGGTTGTTCTCCGCCTCCTCCAGCGCGAGGGCGTCCTTCGCGGGCTTGAGCCCGGAGCCGATGGCGTAGTTGCCGTTGATCACGGCGGCGTCCACGTCCCCGAGGCGGGTCGGTATCTGGGCCGCCTCCAGCTCCTTGAACTCCAGGCCCCCGGCGTCGGCGACGTCGCCGAGGGTGGCCTCGCTGCCGACGCCCTTCTTGAGGGTGATGACGCCGTTGTCCGCGAGCAGCTTCAGTGCGCGGCCCTCGTTGGTGGCGTCGTCCGGGAGCGCCACGGTGGAGCCGGACCTCAGGTCCTTCACGTCCTTCAGCTTCTCGGAGTAGAGGCCGAGGGGCTCGATCTCGACGTTCACCACGGGCACGATGTCGGTGCCCTTCTGCTCGTTGAAGTCGTCGAGGTAGGGCTGGTGCTGGAAGAAGTTGGCGTCGACCTCACCGTTCTGGGTGGCGGTGTTGGGGAGGACGTAGTCGTCGAACTCCTTGATCTCCAGCTTGAGTCCGGCGTCGGCGGCCAGTTCCTTCTTGACGTGGGCGAGGATGTCGCCGTGCGGGGTCGGCGACGCGGCCACGACCAGGGGCGCGTCGGCGTCCCCGGAGGCGCCGGAGGAGCCGGAGTCCGCGTCGGACGGGGCGGAGCAGGCGCCGAGCCCCAGGGTGAGGGCGGCGGCGGCCACGGCGACGGTGAGCCGCAGCGGGGTGCGGTGGGCGTGCTTTCCTGCGATACGCACGAAGAGTGCCTCTTTTCTCGGTTTCCTGAGGTTCCCGGCCCCCGCACGCCGCGGTGTCGGCGCGGGGTGTGACGGGGGTTCCGCCCGGCGAAGGGTCCGGGCTCCGGGGCGCCGGCCGCGCCCCCGGGAGGGTGGCGCGGCCGGGGTCGTGGGAGGGCCCCCGGCGGGGCCCGGTGGTGCCGGCGCCGGCGTGGTGTGGCGGCGCGGTGTCAGCGCGGCAGGAGGAACCGCCACCGCGCGGACGGGGTGTCGGAGGTCCGGGTGCGCCGGGCGAGCCGGCGGACGACGAGGTCGCCGGCCAGCTGCACCACGCTGACCAGCACGATCAGCAGCACCACGGTGATGATCATGAGATTGGTCTCGAACCGCTGGTAGCCGTAGGTCTTGGCGAGGTTGCCGAGTCCGCCGCCGCCGACGGCGCCGGCCATGGCCGAGTAGCCGATCAGCGCGATGACGGTGGTGGTCAGCCCCGCGACGAGCGAGGGCAGGGACTGCGGCAGCAGCACCTTGCGCACCACCGTCCAGGTGGAGCCGCCCATCGCCTGCACCGCCTCGACCAGCCCGGCGTCAACTTCACGCACGGCGGTTTCCACCAGCCGGGCGAAGAACGGTATCGCGCTGACGGCGAGCGGCACGACGGCCGCGGTGGGGCCGATGGACGTGCCCACCACCAGGGTGGAGAACGGGATCAGCGCGATCATCAGGATGAAGAAGGGCAGCGAGCGGCCGACGTTGACGACCGCCCCGATGACCTTGTTCACCGGCCCGTTGCGGAGCAGGCCCCCCTCCCCGGTCAGGACGAGGAGCACCCCCAGCGGAAGCCCGCCGAGGACGGCGTACACCGTCGACCAGCCGACCATGTAGAGGGTGTCCAGACAGGCGGCGTAGAGCAGCGGCTGCATCGCGGACCAGGTCATCGTCCACCTCCCTGGGTGAGCGCCGGCGCGGCGTCCCGTCCGTCGGTCCCCTCGGCTCCGGGCGCGCCGGGCGCCTGGACCACCTCGATCCCCAGGCCCTGTTCGCGCAGGTAGCCGATGGGGACGACGTTCTCCTCGAACGGGCCGGGGAGTTCGATCCGCATCCGGCCGACCTGGCGGCCGGCGACGGTGTCCATCGCGGCGCCGAGCACGGCGATGTCGATGGTGTAGGTGCGCGCCAGCCGGGAGATCACCGGCTGGGTCGCGGTCTCGCCGTGGAAGGTGATGTCCACGACGGTGCGGTCGTCGCCGGAGGCCTGGCCGCCCACCGGGAACAGCTCCCGGGCCAGCTCGGAGCCCGGGGTGGCGAGCAGTTCCGGCACGGTCCCGGCCTCGGTGATCCGGCCGCCCCGCATCAGGGCGGCGGAGTCGCAGACGGCCTTGACGACGTCCATCTCGTGGGTGATGAGGAGGATCGTCAGGCCGAGCTGCCGGTTGAGGTCGCGGAGCAGCTGGAGCACGGAGCGGGTGGTCTCCGGGTCGAGCGCGGAGGTCGCCTCGTCGGAGAGGAGCACCTTGGGGTCGCCGGCCAGGGCGCGGGCGATCCCGACGCGCTGCTTCTGGCCGCCGGAGAGCTGCGCCGGGTGGACCCGGGCCTTGTCGGCGAGGCCGACCAGGTCGAGCAGGTCCAGCGCCTTGCGGGCGCGTTCCCGGCCGGAGAGGCCGAGGATCTCCAGCGGGAGTTCGACGTTGTCCTGCACCGTGCGCGAGGAGAGCAGGTTGAAGTGCTGGAAGACCATGCCGATCCGGGTGCGGGCCCGGCGCAGCTCACCGCCGGCGCGGGGACCGCGACCGGCGAGGGCGGTCAGCTCCCGCCCGTCCACGATGACCGTGCCGGCGGTGGGGCGCTCCAGCAGGTTGACGCAGCGGATGAGGGTGGACTTCCCGGCGCCGCTGCGGCCGAGGACGCCGTACACCTCTCCCTCGCGGACGTGGAGGTCCACACCGTCCAGGGCGGTGATCTCCCGGCCCCGGGAACGGTAGACCTTGGTCAGGTCCTTGGTGGTGATCACAGGAAATATCCGTCACTGTCGGGTGCGCGGCGCGGCGGGCGCTCATCGCACGGGGCGTGGGTACGGGATGGGGGTGACGCGGGAGCCCTGGGCGGTTCGCGCGGCACGGCGCGGCCCAGCCCCGTCAGGTCAGGGCGGGGGCGGCGCTCAGGGCGCGGGGCGTACGCGGGCCGCGCGGGGCAACGCCGGGGCGCGGCCGGGCGGCGGTGAACTCGCTTCGGGGCGCGAGAATCCGGTCAGGGGCCCTCAGCGGCGACACATTCGACACATGCGGCGAGCACCGGGCGGCTGGATCGCCTCGGTCGCAGGGATGCGGTCGCTCGTCGTGGTCATGGCTCCCAGTTAAACAGACGCGCCCCTCGATCCGCCGGGGACATCCACATCATGGACACCTCTGCCCGCTCACCGGACGGTACGGGGCGGGGCGCGTACCGCTCCCGGGCCCGGCGGCGGCCCGGGTCCCCGCCGGTGGTCCGGGCGGGGCCGGGCGCGGGGGCCTGGATCCGGCGGACTAGAGTCGGGCCCATGCTCCTCCGTCCGCCCGGCGGCCCGCGGGCCGCTTCGCGCCACCGCCGGAGGCGGTACCGGTGATCACCGCACTGACCGTGGCGGTCTCCGCGGCCGCCCTCGCGCTCGCCGCCTGGTGCGGCCTCGCCGCCGCCCGCTCCGTCCCCACCAAGGACTGGCACTTCGCCGGGATGGCCGTGGTGACCCTGCTGGCGCTGGCCCAGCTCGCCGTCGGCGCCGTACGGCTGGCCGGTGGCGAGCGGCCCGACGGCGGTATGGGGATCTTCCTCGCCTATCTGCTGGGCGCGGCGGTCACCGTGCCGGCCGCGGGTTTCCTCTCGCTGGCGGAACGGACCCGCTGGGGCTCGGCGACGGTCGCGGCCGGGGCCGTGGTCCTCGCCGTGCTGGAGGTACGGCTGTACGACATCTGGGGAGGCGGCACCGGTGGCTGACCCGACCGGTTCACCCGGCACCACACCGCGCGCGGCCGGGGGCGGCGGCGCGGAATCCGGCACGGTCCCCCGCGGGACCACGACGCGGCCCGGGGCCGCCCCGCCCGCGGGCCGGCTGCCGCTCTCCTCCGGTCCGGGCCGGCTGCTGGTCCTGCTCTACGGGGTCTTCACGGTGGGCGCCGCCTCCCGCTCCATCGCCCAGATGATCATGAAGTTCGGCGAGGCGCCGCTCGCGTACGTCCTCTCCGCCGTCGCCGCCTGCGTCTACGCGGTGATCCTGCTCTCCCTCGTCCGGGGCGGGGAGGGCGCCCGGCGCGTCGGGCTCGTCTGCTGCGGGGTGGAGCTGGCCGGGGTGCTGGGCGTGGGGACCTGGACGCTGGTGGAGCCCTCGGCCTTCCCCGACGCCACCGTCTGGTCGGACTACGGCATGGGGTACCTCTTCCTGCCGCTGGTGCTGCCGGTGGTGGCGCTGTTCTGGCTGCGCCGGGCCCGCTCCTCCTGAGCCCGGGGCCGGTGCCGGGCGCCGCGGCGGGGCGCCACCGGGTCACCGGGCCCGAGGGGGCTCCGGCGGCCGGACGCACGCGCGGGCCCGCCGGCCCGGGTTGGTCCCGGGCGGGCGGGCCCGCCGCGTCGGGTCAGGCGCTGGCCATCAGATCGCCCAGTTCGGCGCCCTTCTCCAGGGTCACCAGGTTCAGCCCGCGCGTCACCTGCTCCGTCGAGACGGGCGCGTAGCCGCAGCGCCGGTAGAGCCGCAGATGTCCCTCGCTGCGGTGGCCGGCGAGCAGCCGGTAGCGCGTGGCCCGGGACTCCTCCGTGAGCCGGCCCTCCACCGCGGCGAGCAGCCGGCCGCCGAGACCGTGGCGCTGCATCCGGGGGTGGACGATGAGCCGGGTGATCCCGGCCGTGCCGTCCTCGTCCACGGTGCCGCGTACCGAGCCGACCACCTCCGCGCCCAGCCGGGCCACGAGGACGGTGGACCGGGCCAGTTCGGCGCGGAGGTCGGCCAGGGTCTGGGTGAGCGGTTCGATGCCGTAATCACCGTAGATCTCGGCCTCGCGCTGGTAGCAGAGGTACTGGAGTTTGAGGATCTGCTCGGCGTCCTCATCGGTCGCCGCCGAGATGGTCACGCTCATGCCCATACGCGCACGCCTCCCCTTGTGTGATCGCCCGGGCGCGGGCTGAGGGTGGGCGCCCGGGCGGGATGCCCTGACCGGTACGGCAAAAGGATTCACCGCGCCGTGGCTCCGGCCGGCTACCGCTCCCTTCCCCGAAGTTCGGGAGCCGCAACCTCCGCCGTGAGCATTCTGCGCAGACATCCCAGGCACCGGGAACGCATCGGTCCGAGACTGCCCTGTGAGATTCCCAACGTGCCCGCGATCTCACGGTAGGTCAGATCGTGGGGCGACAGCATCACCGCCAGCAGCCGGGGGCACCGGCCGGGCAGCCGGCGCACCGCCCCCCGGAGCGCGCGCCGGAGTTCGGCGTCCAGGACGCGCTCCTCGACGGCGGAGGCGGCGGGCGCGGCCGGCTCGCCCCCGCCCACGGCGGCGTACGGCACCTCGCGGCGGGCCCGGATCCTCGCCCCGCGCCCCTCGGTACGCACGGCGGCCCGCAGCCAGGCCGCCGCCGCGTGGTCCGGCAGGGGGCCGGCCCGCCGGCGGTGTTCCAGCAGCCGCAGCCAGGCGCCCTGTTCGAGATCGGCCGCCTCGGCACCGGTGCCGTGGGCCTCGGCCGCCGCCTCGGCGGCGAGCAGGGGGCGCAGCCGGAGCGGGAGATCACTCACTGTCATGCCGTCCGGGACTCCGGCGGGCGGGCCCCCGGTTTCGCGGGCCGCCGGAACTCACCCGTCCGTGTCATGAACCGCGCGGCAGTCCGGCGGGGGCGGGCCGGCCGCCGGCCGCGTCCCCCGCCGGCACGGGCGTCCGCGGGGGCGGGCCCCGCTCATCGCGCTCCCCCGCACCGGCTCCGCGCCACGGCCGTTCACCCCGGGCCCGGCGGCCGGGACCGCCTGCCCCGGCCGCCGGGCCCGCCGGTCAGCCGGCATCCGCGCCGGCGCGGGCGAGCAGCGCCGTGTCCGGCTGGTCGGTGAAGAGACCGTCGATGCCCGTGGCGAACCAGACAGCGAGGGCGCCGAAGGCGTCCCCGTAGCGGGCCGGGTCGGTGCCCTTGCGGAAGTCCGCCGGCAGGAAGGTGTTCTCGTTGCGCATGGTGTAGGGGTGGACGACCAGCCCGGCCCGGTGGGCGTCCCGCACCAGGGTGGTCGGGGAGGTCAGCCGGCCCGCCGCGTCCCGGGGGATGATCAGGTCGAGGGTGGGCCCGATCCCCTGCGCGAAGCCGGCGATCCACGCCAGCCCCTCGGGCGTGACCAGGTCCGCGACGGTCCTGGCGTCGCCGGCCTGCTCGAAGTCCCACGGCCGGGAACCGGCGTCGGAGAGCAGCACCACCCGGGGGCTGCGCACCAGCCCGGCCAGCCGGCGGATGGACCCCGGCTCGAAGGACTGCAGGAAGACGGGCGAGTCCGCCCGGTCCCGGCCGTACCGGCGCAACAGCTTCGCCAGCGGCTCCTCCAGGCCGAGGCCGAGGCCGCGGAAGTAGCTGGGGTGCTTGGTCTCCACATGGAGCCAGACGGGGCGGCCCCGGCGGCGGCCCTCCCGGTCGGCCCAGCGGAGCACCTCCTCGAAGGAGGGCACCTCCCAGCGGCCGTCGTAGAGGGTGTTGTGCGGGCGGGTGCCGGGGATCCGTTCCTTCGCGCGCAGGGTCTTGAGTTCGGCGAGGGTGAAGTCCTCGGTGAACCAGCCGGTGTAGGCGACGCCGTCCACGGTCCTGGTGGTCTTCCGGCCCGCGAACCGGGGGTGGTCGGCGACATCGGTGGTGCCGGTGATGTCGTTCTCGTGACGGCACACCAGGTGGCCGTCGCGGGTGGGGACGAGATCCTGCTCGATCACGTCCGCGCCCATGTCGAGCGCCAGCTGGTAGGCGCCGAGCGTGTGTTCGGGCCGGTAGCCGCTGGCGCCGCGGTGCGCGATCACGGCCGGCTTCGGCAGCCCCCGGGGCCCGCCGCGGCCGGACGCGGCGGCGGCTTGCCCGGGGGCGGCCGCGGCCGCCGTACCGGCCCCGGTGAGGACGGCCGCTCCGGCGCCGAGTGCCGCGGCTCCGAGGAGGGCGCGTCTGGCCGGACCGTGCTCCTGCGACTGCTCCATGGGTACCCCTGTCTCCCGTTGTCCGCCGCCACGGCGGGTCTGCCGGGCGGCAGAGCGCGATCGTAGGGGGCCGGACGGGACGCGAGGGAGACCTGCGGCCGAACGGGGGGCGAACTCGGCCCGCACACCGGCCACCTCGGCCACGGCTGCCACGGCGGCCACTGGGGCCCCCGGCCGGGGTGACCGCGTTCCCCCGTACGAGCCCGGCGTCCCGGCCTTCCCGGACGCCAGGGCCCTCCCGGAGATCACGAGGTCGCGGGGATCGCGGGGATCGCGGGGATCACCACCGCGGCATTCGCCACACGGAGCACGGCCGTCCCGGCCGCCGAGCCGGGTGTGCGTCCGCCCCGCTCCCGCGAGTACCGTACTCACCTGCAGACTCCTGGGGCGCGGCGGCGCCCGGGGGCTGTCTCGTCCGACGACCAGGACCAGGACCGGAGGGCCCGTTGTCCCGCATTGCGCTCAAGGCGTTTCTCGGATTGCTGGTGCGCGTCCTGTACCGCCCGCGGGTGGAGGGTGCGGAGCACGTCCCCGCGAGCGGGCCGGTGATCCTCGCCGGGAACCACGTCACCTTCATCGACTCGCTCTTCCTCGCCCTGGTGATGAAGCGCCAGGTGTTCTTCATCGGCAAGGACGAGTACGTCACCGGGCGGGGGGTCAAGGGCCGGCTGATGGCGTGGTTCTTCACCGTCTCCGGGATGATCCCCGTCGACCGGGACGGGGGGCACGGCGGGGTCGCCGCGCTGATGACCGGCCGCCGGCTGCTGGAGGAGGGCCGCGCCTTCGGCATCTACCCGGAGGGCACCCGCTCCCCCGACGGCCGGCTCTACCGCGGCCGGACGGGCGTCTCCCGGCTGACGCTGATGACCGGCGCGCCCGTGGTGCCGTTCGCGATGATCGGCACCGACAAGGTGCAGCCCCGCGGCAGGGGCATCCCGCGCATCGCGCCGGTGACCGTCCGCTTCGGTGAGCCGCTGGACTTCTCCCGTTACGAGGGGATGGACCGGGACCGCTACGTGCTGCGCGCGGTGGCCGACGAGGTGATGAACGAGATCATGCGCCTTTCCGGCCAGGAGTACGTGGACATGTACGCCACCAAGGCGAAGGCGGCCTGAGCCCACGCCGGGAGGGCCACCCGCTCCCGGGCCCGGCCCCACGGCCCGGGGCCCGGGGCCCGGTGAACCGAACCCCGTCCCGGCGCCCGGTTCACCGGGCCGCGCCGGCCGCCGCCGCGCCCGGAAGCCCGGCCCCCCGCCCCCGGACACGCCACGGGCCCCACGCATCCGGCCTGGGTTCAAGCGGTGCGTGGGGCCCGTGGGCCCTCGGCGGCACGCCGGGAAGGGAACCGCCGGGTCTCCGGGTCGCGGGAGCGTCCGGTCAGGCGCCCGGGGTGCGCGGCCCCGCCACCGCCGCCGCGCGGGCCGTGGCCCACTGCTGCTGCACGGCCAGGTCGGCCTTGACGCCGGCGAGCTGGACGGCGACGGCCTCGGGCGCCGTGCCGCCGCGGCCGTTGCGGGCGGCCAGCGCCCCCGGCACGTCGAGAACGGTCCGCACCTCGGGGGTCAGGTGGGGGGAGATCTTGGCGAACTGCTCGTCGGTGAGCCGGTCCAGCGTGATGCCGTTCCGCTCGCACTCCTGGACGCACTCACCCGCCGTCTCGTGCGCCTCCCGGAACGGCACCCCCTGCCGCACCAGCCACTCCGCGATGTCGGTGGCGAGGGAGAAGCCCGCCGGGGCCAGCTCCTCCATCCGCTCCCGGTGCACGGTGAGGGTGGCCATCATCCCGGTGAACGCCGGGAGCAGCACCTCCAGGGTGTCGCAGGAGTCGAAGACCGGCTCCTTGTCCTCCTGGAGGTCGCGGTTGTAGGCGAGCGGCAGGGCCTTGAGGGTGGCGAGCAGCCCGGTGAGGTTGCCGATCAGCCGGCCGCTCTTGCCGCGGGCCAGCTCGGCGACGTCCGGGTTCTTCTTCTGCGGCATGATCGACGAGCCGGTGGAGAAGGCGTCGTCCAGGGTGACGAAGGAGAACTCCTCCGTGGACCAGATGATCACTTCCTCCGCGATCCGGGAGAGGTCGATCCCGATCATCGCCGTGACGAAGGCGAACTCGGCGACGAAGTCCCGGGAGGCGGTGCCGTCGATGGAGTTGGCGGAGGACCCGTGCTCGAACCCGAGGTCCGCGGCGACCGCCTCGGGGTCCAGGCCCAGCGAGGAACCGGCCAGGGCGCCGGAGCCGTAGGGCGAGACGGCGGTGCGCGCGTCCCACTGGCGCAGCCGCTCGGCGTCCCGGGAGAGGGCCTGGACGTGCGCGAGCACGTGGTGGGCGAAGAGCACGGGCTGGGCGTGCTGCAGATGCGTCCGGCCGGGCATGGCCACCGCGGGGTGGGCCTCGGCGAGGCCGACGAGCGCCTGCTGCAACTCGGCGAGGAGCCCTCCGATGATCCTCGCGTGGTCGCGGAGGTACATGCGGAAGAGGGTGGCGATCTGGTCGTTGCGGGAGCGGCCGGCCCGCAGCTTGCCACCGAGGCCGGGCCCGAGGCGCTCCAGCAGCCCGCGCTCCAGGGCGGTGTGGACGTCCTCGTCGGCCACGGTGCCGGTGAAGCTGCCGTCGGCGACGTCCGCCTCCAGCCGGTCCAGGCCTTCCCGCATGCGGGCCAGTTCACCGTCGGTGAGCAGGCCCGCGGTGTGCAGGGCGCGGGCGTGGGCGCGGGAGCCGGCGATGTCGTAGGGGGCGAGCCGCCAGTCGAAGTGGACGGAGGCCGAGAGCTGGGCGAGCGCCTCGGCCGGCCCGGAGGCGAAGCGGCCGCCCCACAGCCGGACGCCGCCGCCTTCCGGGGTGGGATCCTGCCGGCCGTCGGTCATGGGGACTCCTCGTGTGGGGCTGGGTGTGCCGTGGTGCGGGGGCGGTACGCGCGCCGGGCCGCGCACCGGGGGACGGTGATGCGAACCGCCCCCGCGTCCCGTGGGGGCGCGGAGGCGGGGGGTCTGCACAGGCCGGTCCTGGGACCGTGCGCCCGGCCGCCGCTCGGGGCGGCCGGGCTCCACGTTACTGCGCCAGGTCCCGCTTGGCGGCGATCCGGGAGCTCATCCCGAAGATCTCGATGAAGCCCTTGGAGAGCGACTGGTCGAAGGTGTCGCCGGAGTCGTAGGTGGCGAGGTTGAAGTCGTAGAGCGACGACTGCGAGCGCCGGCCGGTCACCGTGGCCCGGCCGCCGTGCAGGGTCATCCGGATGTCGCCGGAGACATGCTCGTTCGCCTGCTCGATGAAGCCGTCCAGGGCGCGCTTCAGCGGGGAGAACCACAGGCCGTCGTAGACCAGTTCGCCCCAGCGCTGCTCGACCTGCCGCTTGTACCGGGCGAGTTCCCGCTCGACGGTGACGCTCTCCAGCTCCTGGTGGGCGGTGATCAGCGCGATGGCGCCGGGGGCCTCGTAGACCTCCCGGGACTTGATGCCGACGAGACGGTCCTCGACCATGTCGATCCGGCCGACGCCCTGGGCGCCCGCCCGCTCGTTGAGCTGCTGGACGGCCTGGAGGACGGTGACGGGCCGGCCGTCGAGGGCGACGGGCACGCCGCGCTCGAAGGTGATGACGACCTCGTCCGCCGCACGGGGCTGCGCGGGGTCGGAGGTGTACTCGTAGACGTCCTCGATGGGTGCGTTCCAGATGTCCTCCAGGAAGCCGGTCTCCACGGCCCGCCCGAAGACGTTCTGGTCGATGGAGTAGGGCGACTTCTTGGTGGTCGCGATCGGGAGGTTCTTCTCCTCGCAGAAGGCGATGCACTTGTCCCGGGTCATGGCGTAGTCGCGGACCGGGGCGATGCAGGTGAGGTCGGGGGCGAGGGAGGAGATGCCGGCCTCGAAGCGGACCTGGTCGTTGCCCTTGCCGGTGCAGCCGTGGGCGACGGTGGTGGCGCCGTGCTTCCGCGCGGCGGCGACCAGGTGCTTGACGATGGTCGGCCGGGAGAGGGCGGAGACCAGCGGGTAGCGGTCCATGTAGAGGGCGTTGGCCTTGATCGCCGGGAGGCAGTACTCGTCGGCGAACTCGTCCTTGGCGTCGGCGACCTCGGCCTCCACGGCGCCGCAGGCCAGCGCACGCTTGCGGATGACGTCCAGGTCCTCACCGCCCTGGCCGACATCCACGGCGACGGCGATGACCTCGGCGCCCGTCTCCTCGGCGATCCAGCCGATGGCGACGGAGGTGTCCAGGCCGCCCGAGTAGGCGAGTACGACGCGCTCGGTCACGGGATTCTCCTTACGATGCATGCGCTGACTGGCATAAGTATGCACTCCCTCGTATGTTTCGTCAACGCGCTCCCGGGGGAAGTGGGGACGCCACTCGCCAGGAGCGGGGCCATGACGGCGCCCCGGCGGGGAGAGGCGGCGGCCGGTGACCGCCACCCCGCCCTCCGCGGCCCGCGGCGGCTGCCCCGCTCACCCCGGGCGCCGCTCCCGCGGGCCGCCCGGCCGTACCCGGTGCCGGGCACTGCGCCACCCCCGGTGCGCGGGGAGGCCCGGCGGTCGTCCCCCGGCCGGCCCCTGCCCCGTGTTCCCGCCCCGTTCCCGCCCCATCGGAGTCCCGCCGCCCGTGCCCGGTGACGTGCGGGGCGGCGCCCTCCGCCCCGGAAACCCCCGCCGGGATCGCCGCCGGCCTGAGCACACCCGGGTTTTTCCCCGTATCTCTGGTCGAGCCCTGGAACCACTGCCGAGCGGCGCATCAGGGGAAGGACGGGGACGTGAGCATCACCACCGAGACACAGGGCACGGCGGCGCCGCCGGCACAGGCCGCCGGGCCGGACCGGGCCACGGCGATCCAGACGATGGCCGACATCGGCCGCGCGGCGCGGCGGCGTGCGGAGATCCGGATGCGCCCCCGGCGCACCCAGGCCGCCCCCGTGCTGACCCTGCTGTGGGGCGGGGCACTCGCGGTGCTCGGCCTCTGGTGGTACAACACCGGGCTGATCACGGCGACCTCCGGGTGGATCATCGGGGCCGGGCGGATCACCGGGCTGCTGGCCGGCTACGCCACCGCCGTGGTGGTGCTGCTGATGGCCCGGGTGCCGATCCTGGAGCGGCGGATCGGCTCGGACCGGGTGGCGCGCTGGCACGCGATGGCCGGCCGCTACGCGATCTGCCTGATGGTCGCGCACACGCTGCTGATCGTGTGGGGGTACGCCCGGCAGTCCGGCACGGACCTGGTGGGCCAGTTCCTCACCGTCGTCCAGGACTTCCCCGACATGGTCGAGGCCCTGATCGGCACCGTGCTGCTGGTCGTCATCGGGCTGGTCTCGGCGAACGCCGCGCGCCGCAAGCTGCGCTACGAGGTCTGGTACTACCTGCACCTGCTCACGTACGCGGCGGTCTTCCTCGCCTTCTGGCACCAGCTCTCCACCGGCGCCGAGTTCGCCGCCCTGCCGGCCGCGAAGACCGCCTGGTACGCGCTGTACGGCGGGGTGACCGCGCTGATCGTCTGGTACCGGTTCATCACGCCCGTCCGGCTCAACCTGCGCCACCGGCTCCGGGTGGAGGCGACCATCGAGGAGGCGCCCGGCGTCACCTCGGTGATCATGAGCGGGCGGCGGCTGGAGGCCCTGGACGCCGAGGCCGGGCAGTTCTTCCGGTGGCGGTTCCTCGCCCCGAAGCTGCGCTGGACGTCCAATCCGTACTCCCTGTCGGCCACGCCGCGCGGCGACCGGCTGCGCATCACCGTGAAGGCGGCGGGCGACCACAGCGCGGCGCTGGTCGCCCTCCGGCCCGGCACCCGGGTGTGGGCCGAGGGGCCCTACGGGGCGATGACGGCCGCCCGGCGGCAGCGGGGACGCGGCAACAAGGTGCTGCTGATCGCGGGCGGGGCGGGGATCACCCCGATGCGCGCGCTGTTCGAGACGATTCCCGCCGCTCCCGGCGGCCTGACCCTGCTGTACCGGGCCCGTGCCGCGGAGGACCTGGTGCTCTGGGAGGAGCTTCAGGTCATCGCCGAGCGCCGGCAGGCCCGGCTGTTCTCCGCGGTGAACGAGCCGGACGGCACCCGGCCGCAGATCACCGCGGAGGGCCTGGCGCGGGTGATGCCGGACATCGACAAGCACGACGTCTACCTCTGCGGGCCCCCCGGGCTGGCCGGGGAGTTCCAGGCCCTGCTGCGCAAGGCCGGGGTACCGGCCCGCCGCATCCACCACGAGTCCTTCGAGCTGTGAGCCACCACGAGAGCGAGCCGGAGCCGAACCCATGAGGAAACACCCGATGCGCCGCATCCTGCTGAGCAGTGCCGCCACCGTCTCCGGTGTCGTCCTGCTCCTCGCCCTCAAGGCGCCGGCGCCCCCCTGGGCACCGCAGCAGACGGCCGGGGACAACCCGGTCGCCGCCGCGCCGCCCGCGCCGCAGGCCCCACCGGCGGCCGGCGGGGAGACGGCGGGCGGCGGGCAGCCCCCGCAGGGGGGCGGACAGGACGGCCAGGGCGCGCAGGAAGACCAGGGGGGCCAGGGAGACCAGGCAGACCAGGGCGGCCAGGGCGCCGCCCGGACCCGGACCGTCATGGGTGACGTGGTCCGCACCCAGTACGGCCCCGTCCAGGCGCGGATCACCCTCACCGGCGGCCGGATCACCGCGGCCGACGCCGCCCAGGCGCCGTCCGGGGACGCCCAGACGGACTCCGTCACCGCGCGGGCCGTGCCGGAGCTGGGCAAGCGGGCGGTGCAGGCGCAGAACGCCGACATCGACACCGTCTCCGGTGCCACCTTCACCAGCGAGGGGTACAAGACGTCCCTGCAGAGCGCCCTGGACCGGGCCGGTGGCTGACCCCCCGGGGCTCCGCCGCGCCGAGGAGGCGATGGGCACGGTCTTCTCCTTCGACCTGCGCGGGGCGGGCGCCCGGGAGGCAGGACCCGCGGTGGCGGAGGCGGTGGCGTGGCTGCACCGGGTGGACGAGCTGTTCTCCCCGTTCCGCCCGGAGAGCGAGCTGAGCCGGCTGGTGCGCGGCGAACTCTCCCCCGGTGACTGCGACCCGCTGGTCACGGAGGTGCTGATGCTCTGCGAGGGCGCGGAGGAGATGAGCGACGGCTGGTTCTCCCCCCGCTTCGGGGGCGTCACCGACCCGACCGGGCTGGTCAAGGGGTGGGCGGTGGAGCGCGCCTCGGAGCTGCTCGCCGACGCCGGAGCGGTGGACAGCTGTGTGAACGGGGGCGGCGACGTCCAGCTCCGGGGCCGCGCCGGCCCCGGGCGGCCCTGGCGCACCGGCGTCGGCGACCCGCTGCGGCCGGGCCGCGTCGCCGTCGTCGTGGAGGGTGAGGGACGGCTGGCGGTGGCCACCAGCGGCACCGCGGAGCGCGGCTGCCACATCGTCGACCCGCACACCGGGGCGGCGCCGCGCCACGGGCTGGTGTCGGTCACCGTGCTGGCGGAGGGGCTGACCGCGGCGGACGCGTGGGCGACGGCCGCCTTCGCCCGCGGCGACGGAGCACGTGACTGGCTGGAGAGCCTGCCCGAGGTGGAGGGGTTCGCGATCGCCGCCGACGGCACGACGTGGAGCACCACCGGGTTCGGGAAGTTCACCGCCGGCTGAGCGGGCGGGCCGGTCCCGGCCTCCCGTCCGGGCATGGCCGGCCACCCACCGCGGTCCTCTCCCGTCCGCGCGCCCGAGGTGACCCCGGCCCGGCGCCCCGCCTCACCCGCGCACGCCGCGGAGGTGGCGGCCGCGTGTTTCCGCATCGCGGGACGGGACTTGCGGAACGCACCGGCCAGGGCGTTGCATCGCGGGGTGCCGAACGAACCACGGAACTCCCCCGCCCCTCCCGACCCCGGCAGCCCTTCCCCCGGCTCCCCCGGGCACGCCGGTCCCGCCCACCCGGCGTCCGGGCCCGCCGGCGCCCCGGACGCCCCGGGTGCGCCGAGTTCACCCGGCGCGCCCGGCTCCACCGCCCGGCGGGGCGCGCGGATCGCCGTCACCGTCTTCCCCGTCCTGGTGCTGGCCGCGGGCGCGACGGGGCTGCTGGCCCCCTCGGCCTTCACCGGCTGGGGGCCCGCTGTGCCGTATCTGCTCGGCGTGGTGATGTTCGGGATGGGCCTGACCCTGACACCGCCGGATCTGCGCGGTGTGGCCCGGCGCCCGTGGGTTCTGCTGCTGGGGCTGTCCGCGCAGTATCTGATCATGCCGGGGCTGGGCTGGCTGATCGCCCACGCGCTGGGGCTGCCGCCCGCTCTCGCGGCGGGTCTGGTGCTCGTCGGCTGCGCCCCGGGCGGGACGGCGTCCAACGTGGTGACGTACCTGGCGCGCGGGGACGTCGCCCTGTCCGTCTCGGTGACCAGTGTCTCCACCCTGCTCTCCCCGCTGGTGACACCGCCCCTGGCGCTGCTGCTGGCCGGGGAGTTCCTGCCGGTGGACGCCGGTTCGATGGTGACGGACATCCTGCGCACCGTGCTGCTGCCGGTGCTCGCCGGGCTCGCCGTGCGGCTGCTGGCCGGGCGGCGGGTGGAACGGGCGCTGGGCGTACTGCCCTGGCTGTCGGTGGCCGCCATCGGGGTCATCGTGGCCGTCGTGGTCGCGGGCAGCGCGGACGCGATCGGGGCCGCCGCCGGGACCGTGGTCCTCGCCGTCATCCTCCACAACGGGCTGGGGCTGGCGCTCGGCTGGGCCGCGGGGCGCGCGGCGCGGCTGGACGCGCCGGCGGGACGGGCACTGGCGTTCGAGGTGGGGATGCAGAACTCGGGACTCGCCGCGTCCCTCGCCGCGGGCCACTTCGGGGCGGTCGCGGCACTGCCCGCGGCGGTCTTCTCGGTCTGGCACAACGTCTCCGGCGCCCTGCTCGCCACCTGGTTCTCCCGCCGCCCCCGGTGACGGGCGGCGGGATTCCGCGCCTGCCCGGCCGGTGACCGCCGGTCCCGTTCCCCCGGCTGGGGCGGCGCGGGAGCGCTCGCGTCTCCTCCGCCCCCACGGGGTGACCGTGCCGGGCACGGCATGAGCGGCCGCCCCGGCGCTCCCGGCGCGGCGGGTCACCGGCCCGCGCCGGGTCCGCCGCAGCTCCGTCCCGCGGTCCCACCGCCCGGCGGCCCCCACGGGCCCGGGACGGAGCGGGCCGGTCCGGCAAGCCCACGCGGCGGCGCCCGTCCCGCCCACCACGGGCGAGGCGGATCCGCC
Organism: Streptomyces zingiberis; assembly: GCF_012034935.1. Lineage (GTDB taxonomy): Bacteria > Actinomycetota > Actinomycetes > Streptomycetales > Streptomycetaceae > Streptomyces > Streptomyces zingiberis. The sequence goes on along the minus strand of NZ_JAATEN010000008.1, from coordinate 196,054 downwards.
TCCGCCCTCCGCCGGCGGGACGCGCGGCACGGCGACGCGGGCCCGGGGGTGGAGATCCCTCCCGGAAGCAATGTGGACCGGAGCATTCTGGTCCGTCCTCCCCGCGGGTAGCCTCTCAGCAGACGGCCCGCGCGGGGCGGCCGCCGCCGGGCGGCCCGTCGACCGGCTCCTGGTCAGGCCGGGTTGGCCGCGCGGACTCCCGCCCATGGCCAGGGGAAGCAGGCACCCAACCCTCATGAGCTGTTTCGTCCCCGATGCCTCGGCCCTGGCGGTGCGGTGGACCGCCTCCTCGTACAGCGGTGGCGAGGACACCTGCGTCGAAGTGGCCCCGTACCAGGAGGCCACCGTGGCGGTGCGGGACTCCCAGGACCCGTCCGGGCCCGCGCTGCTGCTGCGATCGGAGGAGTGGGCGGCGTTCATCGCCGACATCCGGGCGGGCGGGTTCGACCTCCTCTAGGCGCTCCCGCCGCTTCCGCCGGGGCCCCGGCCCCGCCGCCACGCGCCCGGCGGGTCCCGTCACCGGAGCGCCCCGGCGCTCTCCGCGCGGGGCCGCTACCGCGCCCGCTGGGCGAGGCGCAGCAGGTGGTCGGCGAGCGCCTGCCCGCCGGCCGGGTCGCGGCTGATGAGCAGCACGGTGTCGTCCCCCGCGATGGTGCCGAGGATCTCGTGCACCTCGGCCTGGTCGATGGCCGAGGCGAGGAACTGGGCGGCGCCGGGCGGGGTGCGCAGCACCACGAGGTTCGCCGAGGCCTCGGCGGAGATGAGGAGTTCACCGGCGAGCCGGGCCATCCGCTGTTCCTTCGCCGACTCCCCCAGCGGCGCCCGCGGGGTGCGGAAACCGCCCTCCGAGGGGACGGCGTAGATCAGTTCGCCTCCGGCGGAGCGGATCTTCACCGCGCCGAGCTCGTCGAGGTCCCGGCTGAGGGTCGCCTGGGTGACCGTCAGCCCGTCCTCGGCGAGCAGCCGGGCGAGCTGGCTCTGCGAGCGCACCGGCTGCCGGCCGAGGATGTCGACGATCCGCCGGTGGCGGGCCGTCCGGGTCTGGGGAACGGCCGGCCCGCCGTGTTCGGTGCCCTGCGCCTGGCCCATCGTGTCGTCAGTCTCCGGATCGTCGGTCGGTGCCGTCGCCCGCGGCCTCGTCCAGGACCGCCGGGAGGGCCCCGAGCAGCGCGTCCACCTCGTCGTCACCGATGATCAGCGGGGGTACGAGGCGTACCACGCCGGGGGCGACCGCGTTGACCAGGAGCCCGGCCTCCTGCGCCGCCTGCTGGACGCGCGGGGCCACGGGTTCGGTGAGCACGATACCCAGCAGCAGCCCGGCGCCGCGCACCTGTGCGACGAGCGGGTGTCCGAGCGTTTCGATGCCGCCCCGCAGCCGCTCCCCCGTCCGCTTCACCCGGTCCGGGATGTTCTCCGCGGCGAGGGTGTCGAGTACGGCGAGCGCGGCGGCGCAGGCCACCGGGTTGCCGCCGAAGGTCGAGCCGTGCTGACCGGGCCCCATCAGCTCCGCGGCCTCGCCGAAGGCGACGGTGGCCCCGATGGGCAGCCCGCCGCCGAGCCCCTTGGCCAGGGTGACCACGTCCGGCTCCACGCCCTGTGCCTGGTGCTCGAACCAGTGCCCGGTGCGGCCGATGCCGGTCTGCACCTCGTCGACGACGAGCAGGGTGCCGGTGGCCGAGGTGATCTCGCGGGCCGCCGCGAGATAGCCGGCGGGCGGGACGACGACGCCGTTCTCCCCCTGGACCGGTTCGACGATCACCAGCGCCGTCTCCCCGGTGACGGCGGCCCGCAGCGCGTCCGCGTCTCCGTAGGGCACATGGGTGACGTCCGGGGCCAGTGGCAGGAAGGGGTCCCGCTTGGCGGGCTGCCCGGTGAGCGCGAGGGCGCCGGTGGTGCGGCCGTGGAAGCCGCCCTCGGTGGCGACCATGTGGCGCCGGCCGGTGCGCCGCCCGATCTTGAAGGCGGCCTCCACGGCCTCGGCGCCCGAGTTGGAGAAGAAGACCTTGCCGCCGGGGCGGCCGAGGAGCCGCAGCAGCCGCTCCGCGAGCGCGACCGGCGGTTCGGCGGCGAAGAGGTTCGAGACATGGCCCAGGGTGGCGACCTGCTCGCTCACCGCGCGGACGACGGCCGGGTGTGCGTGGCCGAGGGAGTTGACGGCGATCCCGCCGACGAAGTCGAGGTAGGCGCGCCCGTCGGCGTCGCGCACGGTGGCGCCGGAGCCGCTCACCAGCGGCAGGCCGGGGGTGCCGTAGGTGTTCATCACGGCGCCCTGCCAGCGGCGCGTGAGGGCCGCGTTGCCGCCCGCCTCCTGCTCCTGTGCGCCGTCGCCGCCCGGCTGCCGGCCGGTACCGGTCGTTCCGCTCGTGACGCTCATGCGGTCTCCCCCTCCGCGTCGGGCACGACCATCGTGCCGATCCCTTCGTCCGTGAAGATCTCCAGCAGGATGGAGTGCGGCACCCGGCCGTCGATGACGCGAGCGGTGCGCACCCCGTTCCGCACGGCGTGCAGACACCCCTCCATCTTGGGCACCATGCCGCTGGCCAGGTCGGGCAGGAGCTTCTCCAGCTCGGCCGCGGTGAGCCTGCTGATCACCTCGTCGCTGTGCGGCCAGTCCTCGTAGAGGCCCTCGACATCGGTGAGCACCATCAGGGTCTCCGCGTTCAGCGCGGCGGCGAGCGCGGCGGCGGCCGTGTCCGCGTTGACGTTGTAGACGTGCCCGTCGTCGGCGCTGCGGGCGACGGAGGAGACCACGGGGATACGGCCGTCGTCCAGCAGGGCCTGGATCGCGCCCGTCTCCACCCCGGTGATCTCGCCGACCCGCCCGATGTCCACGCTCTCGCCGTCGACCTCGGCGTAGCGCTTGACGGCGGTCAGGGTGTGCGCGTCCTCACCGGTGAGGCCGACGGCGAGCGGGCCGTGCCGGTTGAGCAGCCCGACCAGCTCCCGCTGCACATGCCCGGCGAGCACCATCCGGACGACGTCCATCGCCTCCGGCGTGGTGACCCGCAGCCCGGCCTTGAACTCCGAGACCAGGCCCAGCTTGTCGAGGTGCGCGGTGATCTGCGGCCCGCCGCCGTGCACGACGACGGGCTTCAGGCCGGCGTGGCGGAGGAAGACGACGTCCTGGGCGAAGGCCGCCTTCAGCTCCTCGTCGACCATGGCGTTGCCGCCGAACTTGACGACGACGGTCCTGCCGTGGTGCCGGGTGAGCCAGGGCAGCGCCTCGATGAGGATGCGCGCCTTCGGCAGGGCGGTGTGTTTCCGGGTGGCGGTCATGTGGAGTACGCGCTGTTCTCGTGGACGTAGTCGGCGGTCAGGTCGTTGGTCCAGATGACGGCCGACTCGGTGCCGGACGCCAGGTCGGCGGTGACGCGGACCTCGCGGTAGCGCATGTCCACCAGCTCGCGGTCCTCGCCCACCGCGCCGCCCTTGCAGACCCAGACGCCGTTGATGGCGACGTTCAGCCGGTCCGGCTCGAAGGCGGCGGAGGTGGTGCCGATGGCGGCGAGCACCCGCCCCCAGTTGGGGTCCTCGCCGTGGACGGCGCACTTGAAGAGGTTGTTGCGGGCGATGGAGCGGCCGACCTCCACCGCGTCGTCCTCGCTGGCGGCGCCCGTCACCTCGATCCGGATGTCCTTGGAGGCGCCCTCGGCGTCGCCGACGAGCTGCCGGGCGAGGTCGGCGCAGACGGCGTGGACGGCCTCGGCGAAGGCGTCCGGTGCGGGGGCCGTCCCGGACGCGCCGGAGGCCATCAGCAGCACCATGTCGTTGGTGGACATGCAGCCGTCGGAGTCGACCCGGTCGAAGGTGGTGCGGGTGGCCGCGCGCAGCGCCCGGTCCAGCTCGTCCGCGGCCACGTCGGCGTCGGTGGTGAGGACGACGAGCATGGTGGCGAGGCCGGGGGCGAGCATCCCCGCGCCCTTGGCCATGCCCCCGACGGTCCAGCCGCCGGGGTGCTCCACCACGGCGGTCTTGTGCACCGAGTCGGTGGTCTTGATCGCCAGGGCGGCCTTCTCGCCGCCGTGCGGGGAGAGCTGCGCGACGGCGCGGTCCACGCCCGGCCGCAGCTTGTCCATGGGCAGCCGGACGCCGATCAGCCCGGTGGAGGCAACGGCCACCATGGCGGCGCTGTGGCCGCCGGTGAGGTCGTGGCCCGCGGAGTTGAGCGACTCCGCCGTCTTCTCCGCGGTGGCGTGGGTGTCCTGGAAGCCGAGCGGGCCGGTGCAGGCGTTGGCACCGCCGGAGTTGAGGACGACGGCGGAGACCTGGCCGCCCTTCAGGACCTGCTCGGACCACAGGACGGGGGCCGCCTTGACCCGGTTGCTCGTGAACACCGCCGCGGCGGCCAGGTTCGGCCCCTCGTTGACGACGAGCGCCAGGTCCGGGTCCCCGCTCTGCTTGAGGCCGGCGGTGACCCCCGCCGCCTTGAAGCCCTTGGCTGCTGTCACGCTCACTGCGTCCTGGTCCCTTCCGTCTGCGCCGCGGCCGTGGAGCCGGCGGGGCCGCGCGTGCTGTGGTTTCCGTGCCCGCTGTGACCGCCCGCGTGATCCGGAGCGCTCCCGGCGCCGGGGTCCTCCGGACCGCGGTACCCGGGCAGCCCGCCCGGGCCGGGGGCTGACGGGGCGCCGGCCGCCTTGGTGGTGCCCGGGCGGCTCACGGGGCGGTCCCGGCCGCGGAGAGCCCCAGCTCCTCCGGGAGCCCCAGGGCGAGGTTCATGCTCTGCACGGCGCCACCGGCGGTGCCCTTGGTCAGGTTGTCGACGGCGGCGATCACGACGATCCGCCCGGCGTCCTCGTCCAGCGCGGTCTGGAGCTGGACGGCGTTGGAGCCGAGGACCGCGCCGGTGGAAGGCCACCGCCCCGCGGGCAGCAGCCGCCAGAACGGCTCCCCGGCGGTGGCCTTCTCATACGTCTCGCGCAGCGCCGCCGCGGTGACCCCGGGCCGCGCCCGGGCCGTGCAGGTGGCGAGGATGCCGCGGGGCATCGGGGCGAGGGTCGGGGTGAAGGAGACGGTGACCGGCTCCCCCGCGACGGCGGAGAGGTTCTGCACCATCTCGGGTGTGTGGCGGTGGACACCGCCGACCCCGTACGGGCTCATCGAGCCCATCACCTCGCTGCCCAGCAGGTGCGGCTTGAGCGCCCGCCCGGCGCCGGAGGTGCCGCTCGCGGCGACGACCACGGCCTCGGGCTCGGCGAGCCCGGCCGCGTAGGCGGGGGCGAGGGCGAGCGAGACGGCGGTCGGGTAGCAGCCGGGGACGGCGATCCGGCGGGCCCCGCGCAGCGCGTCGCGGGCGCCGGGGAGTTCGGGGAGGCCGTAGGGCCAGGTGCCGGCGTGCGGGGAGCCGTAGAACCGCTCCCAGGCGGCCGCGTCCCGCAGCCGGAAGTCGGCGCCGCAGTCGATGACCAGCGTCTCCTCGCCCAGTTCGGCGGCGACGGCGGCGGACTGCCCGTGCGGCAGCGCGAGGAACACCGCGTCGTGCCCGGCCAGCGCCTCGGCGGTGGTCGGCTCGAGTACCCGGTCCGCCAGCGGCAGCAGATGCGGCTGGAGCGCGCCGAGCGGCTGCCCGGCGTTCGACCCGGCGGTCAGGGCGCCGATCTCCACCTCCGGATGCCCGAGCAGCAGGCGGAGCACCTCACCGCCCGCGTACCCGCTCGCCCCCGCCACTGCAACGCGCGTCGCCATACCACTCCTCCGTTCGATGGCATGACTATACGAAGCGCCGCACTTTTATGCAAGACCGGGCCCCGGCCACCGCGCGGGGAGACCGGGTGACGCGGGCACCCCGCCGTGTCCGGCGGCGGGGGGTGGTGGCCGGGGCCGGGCCGGCGCCGTCAGCCGCCGTGCCCTCGGCCGCGCGGCAGGAAGCGGCGGAGCGGGCCGGAGAGTTCGGTGAGGCCGTGACTGGTGACCCCGTAGAAGAGCGGGAGGAAGCAGAAGACCGCCAGGGCCGTGAGCGGGTGGAGGAGCGCGCCGACGAGGCCGGCGGCGGTGTAGAGGACGATCCCGACGAGGGCGCGCACCCGCTCCAGGGAGAAGAAGTTCTCCGCCACGTGCTCCCAGGCCAGTTCCGGGTGGCGGCCGAGGTGATGGAAGAGCGCGAGCCAGGCCAGCGAGGTCAGGACGCCGACGAGCGCGTAGACCGCGACCGCCACCCGGGCGTCACTCCCGGCACCCTCGGCGATGGCCGTGGAGACCATCGCGGTGGGCCACGGCAGCAGCGCCGTGGAGAAGAGGACGGCCAGGTTGGCCCAGTGCAGGCCGCGGTCCATGACCCGGACCCGGCAGAAGGCGGCCTTGTGGTTGAGCCACACCACGGCGACGTAGAGGTAGGACGCCACATAGGCCACATAGGTGGGCCACTGGTGGAGCAGCTTCGTCAGCAGGGTCCCGGGCCGCTCCGGGGGCGGGTGGAGGTCGAGGACGAGCAGGGTGATGACGATCGCGAGCACGGCGTCGCTGAACGCCTCCGCCCGCCGGGTGTCCGGGTCGGAGATCCGCTGCTCCCACGCCTCCGTCACGGCGACCTCCGTCCGCCGGGCTCCGGCGCGGTCGCGGCGCTCCGGCAGGATCCGGCCGGGCCGGGTCCGCCGAACCGGCGCAGCTGCGGCGGAGACCGGACCGCGGCCCTATTTCTCACTCATATCCAGATTCATGGCACAGGTTCCACGTGTCCACTCCGCCGTCCGTCCCGGTGCGGCTCGCTCACGGGGTTCCGGCTCGCGGGGTTCCCGGCCCCGCCGGTCCACCCACCGGCGGGGCCGCCGCCCCGGGGCGGCGGTGCGCCGGCTCCGTCAGCCGGGGCGGTGGACCAGGAGGACGGCGATGTCGTCGGCGGCGGTCCCGGCCGCGGCGCACGCGGTGACGCGGTCGGCCAGTGTCTCAGTGGCGGTCCGGACCGCTCCGCCGGGATCCGGCGGGGCCACGCCGCCCGTGCCCGCCGCCACTCCCGCTGTGCCCGGGCCCGCCGGGGTTCCCGACCCGTCCGCCCCGCCTGCACCGCCAGAACTGTCCGCACCCTCCGCCCCGTCCGCGCCGCTCGTCTGCTCGCCCCCGGCCACCCGTTCCGCGGCCCAGGCACCGAGCGAGCCCTTCACCCGCGCCACCCCGGCGTCGAAGTCGTGGCCGGCGCCCTCGACCAGGCCGTCCGTGTAGAGCAGCAGGGTTCCGCCCGGGGGCAGTTCCCCGGCCGACACCGGGTACGGGCCTTCCTGGCCGCAGCCGAGCGGCAGCCCGCCGGCGCACTCCAGTTCGCGTACGGTGCCGTCGGCCGTCAGCAGCAGCGGGTAGGGGTGGCCGGCCCGGGCGATCCGCAGCGCCCCCGTGGCCGGGTCGAGTTCCACCACGCAGGCGGTGGCGAAGAGATCGGTGTCCAGCCCGCGGAGCATCCGGTCCCCGCGGGCCATCAGCTCGGCCGGGCCGTGCCCGTCGTCGGTGTAGGCGAGCAGCGCCGTCCGGATCTGGCCCATCACGGCGGCGGCCTCGGCGCTGTGCCCCTGGACGTCACCGATCGTGAGCCCCACGCGCCCGCCGGGAAGCCGGGCCACGTCGTACCAGTCGCCGCCGACGTCGAGCCCCTCCGAGCCCGGCAGGTAGCGCACCGCGATCTCCAGGCCGGGCACCTCCGGGAGGGTGCGCGGCAGCATCACCCGCTGGAGGGCCGTCATGTCCGTCCGGCGCCGGTCGAAGAGGCGGGCGCGGGCCAGGGACTGCGCCAGGATCGAGGCGACGGCCGTGGCCAGTACCTCGTCCTCGGCGGTGAACGTCCGGGGCCGGTCGTAGGAGAGGACGCAGGTGCCGACCGTGCCGTCGGCGGTGGCCAGCGGCAGCAGCGCCCACGCGTGGTGGCCCCCGGCGGGGAGGTACCGCTCGTCGGGGAAGGCCGCCCGGTGCTCCGCGCGGGACTCCAGGAAGAGCGGGCCGCCCGCGCGCAGCGCGGCGGACAGGGGGCTGCCCGGCTCGGCCATCGCGGCCGAGTCCAGCCGGCGGAGGACGTCCGGCGGATATCCGGCCGCCCCGGCGAGCACCACGTCCCCGTCCTCGACCAGGTGGACGGCGAGCGCGACGGCCTCCAGGGCGGGGAGCACCGTGCCGGTCATGGTGTCCACGACGTCCTGGGTGGAGAGCGCCGACCCGAACGCGCCGGTGACGTTGAGCACGAACTCCCGGCGGGCGAGCCGTCCCTCCTCGCGCTCCCGCTCCTCGGTGCGGTCCTGGACGACGCCGACGAGGCCCTGTGGGCGGCCCGCCGGGTCGGTGACGACCCGCGCCTTGGCGTCGATCCAGCGCACACCGGCGCCGGGGTGGACGACCCGGTGGACGGCCGCGTAGTGGCCGGTGCGCAGGGCGGCGCGGGCGGCCGTCCGGACGGCGGCGCGGTCCTCGGGGTGCACCAGCTCGTAGAAGGTGTCGATCCGCTCGTCCCAGGTCTCGGCGTCCACCCCGAACAGGCGGCAGGTCCGCTCGTCCCACACCAGCCGGCCAGAGGCGAAGTCCCAGTCGAAGGCACCGATGTCCGCGCTGGCCAGAGCCAGTTCGAGGCGGGCGGCGCGGGCCCGGCCCTCCACCAGCCGGACGGCCTGGTCGAGCCGGGGGACCCCGGCGGGCAGGGCCCTGACCTCCCGGGAGAGAAGGTGCTCCAGGCGCTGCCCGGCGACGGCGGCGATCAGGGTGAGGGTCCGCTCCTCGTCCGGGGAGAGCGGCCGGTCCCCGTCGAGTTCGGCGGTGACGACGGCCAGGCAGCGGTCGTCGGCCATCAGCGGCAGCGAGGCGAAGGCCCGGGGCGCGGGGAAGCGGGTGGCGTCGCCGCCGAGGCCGGTGTACTCGTGGGCGGGCCGCCACACCAGGCGGCGCGCGCGGGCGGCCTCGGCGGCCGGGAGGTCGGCCCCGGGGTCGAGGGAGCCGTAGCGCTCCACGATGTACTCCCCGTAACCGGTGGTGGTCGCCAGCCGGAGCCGGCCGTCGTCCTGCCGGATGTACACGGCGCCGGCCCGGGCTCCGAGGGTGGTGAGCGCGGCCTCCTTGGCGGCGGTGAGCAGACCGGAGGCGCTGGTCCGGTTCAGCAGGCGCATCACCGTGCCGGCGGGGTCGGCGGTGCCGTTCACTTCCGTGCCGTCCCGCCCGTCCGTCCCGCCGGTCCCGTTCGTCCCGGCGGACGCCGGCACCAGGTGCGGTTCCGCCGCCACACGCGCCCCCTTGCCTCGCCCACCGCGTCGCTGTGCCCATGGTCCGTCACGATGGCGTGAATCGCATCCATGAAGGACGGCCGGATTTCCCGGGCGGGGGTGATCCGCCCTCGTCAGCCGGTGGGGGACCGCACGGAGCGGGGTGGCGTTCCGGCCGGACGGGCGCGGGGTGGCGCCCCGGCGGGCCGCCCGCGACGGGCCTCCGGCGGCCCCGTCGTGCCGCCGCCCATACCCCGGCCTCGGCACGGCGGACGACGTACGCGCCGGGCGGCGGGCCGTCGGGGCTCCCGGCCCGATACGGTGCCGGCCCCGGTCGTGGCCCGCTCACCGCCCGGCCCGCCCCGTCAGCGGGGCGCGCCCCCGGTGGCCCGGACACTCTCCACGGCGGTCCGGAGCCGCCGCACCCCCTCGGCGATCTCCCCGGTGCTGGCGACGGCGGCGAACGCGACCCGGAGGTGCGCGCCGGGTGGTTCGGCCGCGAAGTAGTGGCGGCCCGGGGCCACGGCCACGCCGGCACGGAACGCCTCCGCCGTGACCGCCTCCTCCTCGTGATCGGCCGCGCCGGCGCCGGCGCCGCCCGTCCCGGCAAGCCGCAGCCACAGGTGGCCGCCGCCGGAGGGCACCAGCGCGGGCCGGTCCCCGGGCAGTTCCCGGGCCAGCGCGGTGGCCAGCGCCTCCCGCCGGAGCCGCAGCCCCGCGCCGACGGCCCGCAGATGGCGGCGCCAGGCCGGCGAGCCGACGAGTTCCAGCGCGGTCTCCTGGAGCGGCCGGGCGACGAAGAAGCTGTCGGTGATCTGGATGGCCCGCAGCCGCCGCAGCACCGGCCCGCGCGCGGCCAGCGCCGCGACCCGCAGGCTCGGCGAGGTGACCTTGGTGAGGGAGCGGATGTGGACCACCACGCCGTCGGGGTCCTCGGCGGCCAGCGGCGGTGGCAGCGGTCCGGCGTCCTCGTGGGCCAGGCCGCGCGCGTAGTCGTCCTCGACGACGAAGGCCCCGGCCGCGCGGGCGGCGCGCAGCACCCCGGGCCTGCGCTCCGGGGAGAGCACCGCGCCGGTGGGGTTCTGGAAGAGCGGCTGGCAGACCAGGACCCGGGCGCCGGTGGCGCGGAACGCCTCGCCGAGCAGGTCCGGCCGGATCCCGTCGCTGTCCACCGGGACGGGCACCGGCCGCAGTCCGGCGGCGCGGGCCACCGCCAGCAGCCCGGGGTAGGTCGGCGACTCCACGAGGACGGGCGCGCCGGGCGGCGCCAGCGCGCGGAGCGCGGTGGTCAGGGCGGGCTGGCCGCCCGCGGTGATCAGCACGTCGGCCGGGGTGAGCGCGGAGCCGGGCCCGCCGATCTCCCGGGCGAACCAGGCCCGCAGCTCCGGCAGCCCTTCCATCGGCGGCCGGTCCCAGGCACCGGGACGGCGGCCGGCGCGGGAGAGGGCCGCGGCGAGGGCCCGCTCGGGGGTCAGGGAGGGGTGCGGGTAGCCGCCGTTGAGCTCGATCACACCGGGCGGGGGCGCCGCGAGGGTGGCCAGCAGCCCCGAGGGGTCCACGGCGCGGGGCAGCGGCTCGCCGGCGGCGGTGGTGGCCGGTTCGGCGCTGAGCGCGACCTCCTGCCAGGAGGTGTCGGCGGGCCGGGGCGGCGGGGCGGCCGGCCGGGCGCGGAAGGCCCCGGCGCCGGGGCGGGTGGTGACGAGTCCCTCGGCGACGAGCGCGGACAGCGCCCGGGAGACGGTCACCGGGCTCACCCGGTGGCGTTCCACCAGGACCCGGCTGGACGGCAGCTTCTCCCCGGGAGAGTAGCGCTCGATCTCCTTCCGGAGAATTCCCGCCAACTCCGCCACACTGCTACTCTGCTGCATGAGAGCAGATGATAGCGCTACCGACTCCCGGACGATAGCGGCCGGCACCGGTTCCCCCACCGGCACGGCGCCGCCCACCTCCGGCCCCGCTTCCGGGGACCGGCGGCGGCCCGCGCCCTCCGCGGCGGCCGGGGCGGCTCTGGCCCTGCTCGGCGTCACCGCCTTCTCCCTGACCTTCCCGGCCACCGTCTGGGCCCTGGAAGGGCTGGGGCCCTGGACGGTCGTCACCGCCCGCGGAGTGCTCGCCGGGCTGATCGCCACGGGGTGCCTCATGGCGCTGCGCGTCCCGCCGCCCGCCCGGCGCCACTGGCCCGGCCTGCTGACCGTCGCGGCCGGCGTCGTCCTCGGCTTCCCCCTGCTCACCACGCTCGCGCTGCGCACCGCGACGGCCGCCGACGCAGCCGTGGTGGTGGGGCTGCTGCCGCTGACCACGGCCGTGTTCGCCGCGGTGCGGACGCGGACCGGGCACCCTCCGCTGTTCTGGGCCGCCGCCCTCGCCGGGGCCGCCGCGGTGACGGCCTTCGCCCTGACCCGCGGTGGCGGCGGCCCCGGTGCCGGCGAGGGGTACCTCGCCGCGTCCCTGCTGGTCTGCGCCGCGGGATACACCGAGGGCGGCCGGCTGGCCCGGCTGATGCCGGGCTGGCAGGTGACGGCCTGGGCCCTGGTGGTCAGCCTCCCGCTGACCGTACCGGGGCTCGGGATCGCGCTGGCCGTGGAACCGGCCTCGTTCACCGGGCACACGGTGGCCGGGCTCGCGTGGCTGGCCGTCGGCTCACAGTTCCTGGGCCTGGTCGTCTGGTACCGGGGGATGGCCGCGATCGGCGTGGCCCGGGCGGGTCAGTTCCAGCTGGCGCAGCCGCTGCTGACCCTGGTGTGGGCAGTGCTGCTGCTGGGCGAGCGGCCGGACGCCGCGGCACCGGTCACCGCGGCCGCCGTGCTCGTCTGCATCGCCGTCACCCAGCGGGCACACCGGGTCTCCCCCGGGCGGCGGGTCTCCCCCGGGCGGTGGCGCCTCCGCCCGCCGTCCGAATGGCGGGCGCGCGGCAGCGGTCCCGGGACCGGAGGGGAGCCGTCCGCGCCACCCCGCTCCCCGCTCCACCACGGGGGACGCCCGCCGGGTGACCCCGCCGCGACCGGCCCGCCGGTGACGCCCGGCGGAGGCGCCGGGCGGACGGACGCGGCGGCGGAGGACGGCGCGGCGCCGGACGCGGACCGCGCGAGGCCGCACCGGGCGCGGTCCGGGGGCGGCCCCGGGACACCGCTCCCGCCCCGCGGCCCGGCCTCCCCGGGGGCCGGCGGCCGGCAGGCCCCACGCGGCACCGGACCGGCGTGAGGGCCCGGGCCCGGCCACGCGGGCCCCGCACGCCTCCTGGCGCCCCGGAGCAGCCGGTGGCGCCCCGACCGCTCAGCCGCCCCGCGTCGCCGGCGAGCGGTAGTGGTCCCGGACCACGCGGTCCATCGCGCCGACGCGGTCGGCGGCCACCTCCCGGGCGGCGAAGAAGACATGCCCGCGCACCTCGGGGAAGCCCCGGGCGAAGGTCAGATGGCGGGAGAGTTCGGCCGGGTCCTGCCAGGCCGCGGGCTGGGCCGGGTCGCCGGCCTTGTAGAGCGCCTCCCCGATGTGCAGGTCGACGCCGGTGCCCCGGACCGTCCTCGCCCACCAGGGCACCAGCGCGGCGTAGTCGGCGGCCTCGAACCCCAGGTTCCAGTAGACCTGGGGCACCACGTGGTCGATCCAGCGTTCGCGGACCCACTTGCGGGTGTCGGCGTAGAGGTCGTCGTAGGTCTGCACCCCGGCGCGGGTGGCGGAGCCCTCCGGGTCGGTGGCCGCGTTGCGCCAGACGCCGAACGGGCTGATGCCGAAGCGCGTCCCGGGCCGGATCTCCCGGATCCGCGCGGCCGTCTCGCGCACCAGCCGGTCGGTGTTGTCCCGCCGCCAGGCGGCCCGGTCGGGGAACCCGCCGCCGTGCGCGGTGAAGGCCGCGTCGTCGTCGAAGCGCTCCCCCGCCACCGGGTACGGGTAGAAGTAGTCGTCCCAGTGGACGGCGTCCACCGGGTAGCGCCGCACCGCGTCGAGCATCGCGTCCTGCACGAAGCGGCGCACCTCGGGCAGCCCGGGGTTGTAGTAGAGCTTGCCGCCGTAGCGCACCACCCAGGCGGGGTTGCGGCGCGCGGGGTGCCCGGCGGCCAGCCGCCCCGGGTCGGTGTGGTTGGCGACCCGGTAGGGGTTGAACCAGGCGTGCAGGCGCAGCCCCCGCCGGTGCGCCTCCTGGACGGCGATACCCAGCGGGTCCCAGCCGGGGTCCCGGCCCTGGACACCGGTGAGGCACTCGGCCCAGGGCTCGTGCGGGGACGGCCACAGGGCGTCGGCCGTGGGGCGCACCTGGAGGATGACGGTGTTCAGCCGCCGCCGCACCGCCTCGTCGAGCACGGCGAGCAGCCCGGCCCGCTGCTCGGCCGCGGGCAGCCCCGGCCGGGCGGGCCAGTCGCGGTTGGCCACGGTCGCCACCCAGACGCCGCGGACCGGTGGCCCCGGAGCGGCGCCGCCGCCGCTCCGCGCCTCCTCCGCCAGGGCGTCGCCCGAGGTGAGCAGCGAGAGGCTGCCCGCGGCCGCCGCGGCGAAGCGCCGCCGGCTCATCCGTTCCCTGTCCCGCATGTCCGCCCCTTCCCGTCCCCGGTCCGGCGCCGGGGCCGTCTCCAGCATCCCGCCCCGGGGACCGCGACACGCCGGAGCGGCGGGTAACGTCTGGGCCGGGACCGCCGGCGGGGACCCCGGCGGCGGCCGACCGATGAGGACCAGCGAAAGGGACGATGTGACCGACATCGAACGCGTCGGCGTGGTGGGCTGCGGACAGATGGGCGCGGGGATCGCGGAGGTCTGCGCCCGGGCCGGCCTGGACGTGCTGGTCGCCGAGACCACCGGCGAAGCCCTGGAGCTCGGCCGGACCCGCCTGACCAGCTCCCTGGAGCGGGCCGCCGGGCGCGGCAAGATCACGGAGGAGGAGCGGGACGCCACCCTGGAGCGGCTGGCCTTCACCACCGATCTCGGCGCGTTCGCCGACCGCGATCTGGTCATCGAGGCCGTCGTGGAGAACGAGCAGGTGAAGACCGAGATCTTCCGGGTGCTCGACCAGGTGGTGACCCGCCCGGACGCGATCCTCGCCTCCAACACCTCCTCCATCCCGCTGGTGAAGCTGGCCGTCGCCACGTCCCGCCCGGACCAGGTCATCGGCATCCACTTCTTCAACCCGGCCCCGGTGCAGCGGCTCGTCGAGCTGATCCCGGCGCTCACCACGGGCGACGAGACGATCAAGCGCGCCGAGGAGGTGGTCTCCGCCGTCCTCGGCAAGCACGCGATCCGCGCGCAGGACCGCTCCGGGTTCGTCGTCAACGCGCTGCTGATCCCCTATCTGCTCTCCGCCATCCGCATGTTCGAGTCCGGCATCGCCAGCCGTGAGGACATCGACGACGGCATGGAGATGGGCTGCGCCCACCCGATGGGCCCGCTGAAACTGGCCGACCTGATCGGCCTGGACACCGTGGCCTCGGTGGCCGACTCGATGTACACGGAGTACAAGGAGCCGCTGTACGCCGCCCCGCCGCTGCTGCAGCGCATGGTCGACGCGGGCCGGCTGGGCCGGAAGTCGGGCTCGGGCTTCTACCCGTACTCCTGACCGGGCGGCTGCCCGCCCTCCTGGCGAGGAGGCCCCCGGCCCGTCCCCGGCGGGGCGGCGCCCGGCGGTCCCTGGATCGGGCACGCCTCCCGGGTGGGGCGGGGCGGCGCCACCGGACAGGGCTCCGCCCCGTCCGTCAGGAGGTACGAACGGGGCGGCGGGGACGCGCGGGTCAGGGGGAAGTCCCGCGCTGGGGTGACCGTGTGCGGCTCCGGACCCGCTTCCGACTGCACCACGGACGGGGGCGCCGGTCCAGCGTGTGCGCGGGCGCGATGTGGGTGCGCGTTTCACACGGGGTGTGCGTCACCGCGCCGGCGCCCCGCTCCCGCACGCCCCCGCACCGGCCGCCCGTCCGCCCGGGCCTCCCGTGCCGGGTGTCCCGGCGGGCCCGGTCACCCGGCGCCACCACAGCGCAGGTGGTACAGCATCAGCAACGCGGCGGCCGTGTTGGCCGCCGGGACCTCGCCCCGGGCCACCAGATCCGGCACCACCTTCAGGGGCACCCACTCCCGCCGGTCCGACTCGAACGCGTCCGCCGGCTGCCCGATGTACTCGGCCTCCTCCGCCCAGTAGATGTGGTGCCGGGCGTCGCTCAGCCCGTTGGAGGGCTCCACGGACAGCAGATGGCGCAGCCGCCCCGGCCGCCAGCCGGTCTCCTCCTCCATCTCCCGGGCCGCGGCCAGGACGCAGTCCTCGCTGTCCTCCACCACTCCGGCCGCCAGCTCCCAGCCGTAGGTACCGGTGATGAACCGGTGCCGCCACAGCAGCAGCACCTCGTTCGCCTCGTTGACCACGGTGGCGGCGGCGACCGGCCGGAGCCGGATCAGGTAATGGTCGAGACGGCGCCCGTCGGGGAGTTCGACATCGGCGAGATTCACCCGGAACCACCGGTTCTCGTACACGGTCTCTTCCCCGATGTTCTTCCATCGCACGAATCCGCACCCTTCCGCCCCCGTCTTGACGGCACAACGGACCCCGGTCCGGGTCCGTCAGAGCGGTACGCGCAGAGTCCGGTCGATGAGCTCGGCGGCCTCGGCGCTCGCGGCACACCTGCTCGCCACGAGGTGTTCCCGCACGGAGCGGAGCCGGTCCCGGAGCCGGCGCGACTCCATGCCCCGCACCCGTTCGGTCATCTCCACCGCCGTGGCCACGGCCTGGTCGGCCGCGCCCCGGCGGAGCTCGATCTGGGTGAACAGCGCGAGCCGGTGCACCCGCCCCCGGTCGTGCGCCGGGGTGCCCACGGCGGCCACGGCGTGCTCCCGCGCGGCGCCGAGGTCACCG
Organism: Streptomyces zingiberis; assembly: GCF_012034935.1. Taxonomy (GTDB): domain Bacteria; phylum Actinomycetota; class Actinomycetes; order Streptomycetales; family Streptomycetaceae; genus Streptomyces; species Streptomyces zingiberis. The sequence continues at coordinate 180,070 of NZ_JAATEN010000008.1, read as the reverse complement.
AGGCTCAGCAGCGCCTCCGCGATCTGCACGTTGACCAGCCCCGGCTGGACATAACCGGTCTCGGCGGGCTCCTGGCCGCGGCGGATGTCCTCCGCCTCCCGCTCCGCGCGCCGGATGCAGCCGAGCGCGGCCGGCCCGTCCCCGAGCCGCGCGTACGCCTTGGCCTGCATCGCGTACAGGTCGGCGGCGAGCGCAGGGGTGATGTGCGGCCCGGCGGCGCGCAGCGCGGACTCCGCGAACGCCACGGCCTGCCGGAACTCGCGCGTGAACAGCGACTGGTTGACCAGCAGGGCGATGGTGTACGCCCCCAGCCCGCGGTCGCCGCTGGCCTTGGCGAGCCGCAGCGCCTGGTGGAAGTAGCGCTGCGCGAGCCCGTGCGCGTCCGAGTCGTAGGCGCAGATCCCGGCGACGGCCACCAGCCCGCCGACGGCGCGGTGCAGCAGCCGCCCGGTGGCGTCGGGGTAACTGCCGCGCAGCAGCGGCGCGGTCTCGGCGTTGAGGAAGCCGACGATCCGGAAGCGGGTCGCCACCCCGCCGGTCTTGCGGTACATCTGCTCGTAGTGGGAGCGGGCCGTGCGCAGCATCTCGATGTCGGAGAGTTCCACACCGAGCTGCCCGCGGCGGGAGACGTCCTGGTCCTCCGGCGGGTTCTCCCACTCCCAGACGGGCATGACCGCCGGGGTGCCGGTGACGGCCGGGGCGCCCACGACATGCGGCCGCCGCTGCTCGTCGGAGCGCCACAGGGCGGTCGCCCGGTCGACGAAGCCGCTCAGCGGCGTGCCCGGCGGCGCGTGGTGCGCGCCGGGCGGGCCGAAGCCGAGGTCGTCGAGGGTGAGCGCGCGGTTCAGCCGCTCGCCCAGCACCTCGCAGATCAGGTCGGGCACCCGGCCGCGGGGGCGCTGGCCCTTCAGCCAGCGGGCCACCGAGGTGTGCTCGTAGCGGAGCGTCAGACCCAGGGCCCGCCCCGCCTCGTTGACGTGCGCGGCGAGCCCGGCGTGGGAGATCCCGGCCTCGTCCAGCACGGCGTCGAGCAGGGTGTTGGGCTCCATCGTGCCCCTCCCGGTGCGCTCGGGTGACCACAGGGTAGTGCGCGGCGCGGGCGTGCGGGTGGGGAACCGGCCACCGGCCCCCGGCCCGCTGTCCCGGGCTCCGGGCCCCCGCCGGCCCGGCGGACGGCGGGGGTCAGCCGCCGGGCGGGGGCGGCGGCCCGGCGGGGCCGGGGGAACCAGGAGAGAGAACAGGGCCGGAGGAATCGACGGGACCGGCGGGAGCGGGGACGGCGGGACGGGCGGGACCGCCGGGATCCACGGGCGCGGCGGGCGCGGCGTGAGGAGCGGGATCCGCGGGACCGGCGGTGTCCCGGGAGCCGCCGGGCGGCCGTCCCCACGGGTGCCCGGCGGCTTCCGCGCGGCCGGCACCGGCGCCTCCGCGCTCTCCCCCGGCCGTGCGCGCGGCCGGCACCCGGGGCCCGTCCTGCCGCAGGGCCAGCAGCGCGACATCGTCCGTCAGCCGCCCCCCGGTGTGGCGCAGCAGCGCGGACTGCACCCGCTCGACGATCTCGGCGGGGCTCATGGCGCCGGCCGCCGCGGCGGCCGCCAGGACGTCCGCGAGCGGGAAGAAGCGCCGCCCGGTGTCACGCGCCTCCTCCGCGCCGTCGGTGTGGAGGAGCAGCAGCTCGCCGGGGGCCGGTGCGGGCAGGACCAGCACCGGGAGCGGGTCGGGCAGCGGGAACGCCCCCAGCGGCGGCAGCGGCTCCGCCTCACTCAGCTGTTCCACCGGGCCGGTCGCGCACGGGCCGTCCGGCAGGACCCGGCCGCCGCCGGGCCGGGCGTCCCGCGTGGCGTCCCCGCCCCCGGCGCCGTCCGGGGATTCCCCGCCGTCCCCGCCGTCCCCACCGTCCCCGCCACCCCGGCGGTGCCCGGCGTGTACCCGGTAGGGCCAGGGGTGGCCGCAGTTGAGCACCGTCATCCCGGTCCCGGCCGGGCACAGCTCCAGCAGCAGCACGGTGACGAACTCCTCGGCGTCCGGGGCCTCCCCCGCGCCGTCCGGGGCCCCTCCCGGCTGGGCCCGCTCGTGGCTCACGGCGCCGCGTTCCCGCAGATGGCGGGTGAGCGCCCGGTCCAGCCGGCGCAGCACACCCGCCAGATCCGGCTCGTCGTGGGCGGCCTCCCGGAAACAGCCGAGGAGGGCGGCCACCGTCCCGACCGCGTCCAGCCCGTGGCCACGGACGTCCCCGATGACCACCCGCGGTCCGTACGGGGTCACCACCGCCTCGTAGAGGTCCCCGCCGACGGTGGCGCCGCGCGTGGCGGAGAGATGGCGCGCCGCGGTGGTGTACCCGCCGAGCGCGGCGGGCGGCGGGCGGAGCAGCGCCTCCTGCGCGGCGACGGCGACGGCCCCGGCCCGCTCCAGTTCCCGGAGCAGCCGCTGCCGCCGGCCGGTGGCCAGGTACGCGGCGACGACGATGGTGACGACGGCGCCGCAGGCCCCGGCGCGGACCCCGGCCGGCGGAGCGTCGCCCACCTGCCCGAGCAGCAGGTACGCGGCGAGGGCGGCCACCCCGCTGCCCACCACGCAGGACCGCCGGCCGCTGCCCGCGCAGGCGATGGCCGGCGCCGCGGCCAGCAGCGGGGCGAGGCGCGGCCCGCCGGTGCGGAAGAGTTCCCATCCGGCGATGCCCACCACCCACAGGCCGGGCAGCGCCGCGAGAAGGGCGCGCCGGACACGGCCGGCCGGGCCGGCGGAGTCCGCGGCCCACGGACGGAGACGGTTCATGCAGGGCGCTCCCCCTCGGTCGTCGGGCCGCCCGCCCGGACCGAGGGACTCGCCGGGCCGCGGCATGCGCCGTGGCCGGGTTTCCCGCGGCGGCCGCCGGCGGTCACCCGGCGGGCGGGCCCCGGAGACTCGGTGGGGCCCACGACGATCGGGACGATTCTGACGGTTCTCCCGGGGAACGAACCCGTATCCGGTGGGACTTCACCCGATCGTGCGAGCGTCCGCTTGACAGCGGGAGGCCCGCGGGCCGGTCCGCCCATCCACTTCCCGGCCTGGCCACCCGGTGTTCGCACGGTGGCCGCCGCCGCGCCGCGGCCCGGTTCCGCTTCCGGTCCGGGCACACGCGAAGGGCGCCGGGCACGCGCGAGGGGCGCCCGCCCGTACCGCGTCATGTCCGCGGTGCGGGCGAGCGCCCCTCGCCGGATGCCGGGTCCCGGCGGACGCCGCCGGGACGGCCATCAGCCGCCGCGCAGTACCGCCCCGGTCCGTTCGGCCGCCGCCGCGACCGCGCCGTCCCGGGCGGCGGTGATCTCCTCCGCGGTCAGCGTGCGGTCGGGGGCGCGGAAACGCAGGGCGTACGCCAGGGACCTGCGGCCCGCGCCGAGCTGCTCACCGGTGAAGACGTCGAACAGCCGCAGGGACTCCAGGAGGTCGCCGGCGCCGGAGCGCAGCGCGGCCGTCACCTCGGCCGCGGGCACCGAGGCGTCCACGACCAGGGCAACGTCCTGGGTGGCCACCGGGAAGGCGGAGATGCCCGGCGCCTGCGGCAGCCCGCCGCCGGCCCGCTCCAGGAGGTCCAGGTCGAGCTCCAGGGCGCAGGTGCGCTCCGGCAGACCGAGCGCCTTGACGACCCGCGGGTGCAGTTCGCCGGCGTGGCCGAGCAGCCGCTCCTCACCGTCGACGGCCGTGTACAGCGCGGCACAGCGGCCCGGGTGCCAGGGGGCGTACCGGGCCTGGCGCACGACCGGCTCGATCCCGGCCTCACGGGCGGTACGGCGTCCCGCCTCGACGGCGTCGGCCCAGCTCACCGGCTGGCCCTCGCCCCACCAGCCGCCGGGGCGGCGGAGTCCGCAGAACACGGCGGCGGCATGGCGCGGCTGCTCCGGCAGCGCGCCGGTCAGGGCCGCGAGCTCCTCGTCCGTGGGACGGCGGTCGACGGGGAGCCGCGCTCCGGGCCTCCCGGCACCGGCCGGGCGGAACACCAGACCGGTCTCGAAGAGGGCCAGGTCGTGCTCGCCGCGTCCGTGGTTGCGGCGCAGCGCGGCCAGCAGGCCGGGCAGCAGCGTGGTGCGCAGCGCGGGCTCGGTGTCGGCGAGGGGGTTGACCAGCCGCACCAGGGAGCGGCGCGGGTCGTCCGCGTCCAGGCCGAGCTGGTCCAGCGCGGCCTCGCCGAGGAACGGGTAGCTCAGCACCTCGGTGCAGCCCGCGCCGGCCAGGGCGCGGCCCACCCGGCGGTGGAGCCGCTGGCGCCCGGTGAGGCCGCGGCCGGCGGGCGGGCGGGGCAGGGTGGAGGGGAGGTTGCCGTACCCCTCCAGCCGGATGACCTCCTCGGCCAGGTCGTTGGGGTCGGTGAGGTCGGGGCGCCAGCTCGGCGGGGTGACGGTGAGCTCGTCCTGGCCGGTCACCTCGCAGCCGACGTCCTGGAGGCGGCGGACGACGGTGGCGCGGCCGTAGCCGACCCCCGCCACGCGGTCCGGGTGGTCCGCGGGGATGGTGAGGGTGCGCGGCGCGGCGGCCACGGCCACCTCGGTGACCCCGGCGCCGGCCGAGCCGCCCGCGAGCAGCACCAGCAGGTCCACGGCGCGCTGCGCGGCGGCCGCGGCGGCCTCCGGGTCGACCCCGCGCTCGAAACGCCGGGACGCCTCGCTGGACAGCCGGTGGCGGCGGGCGGTGCGGGCGACGGTCACCGGGTCGAAGTGCGCGGCCTCGACGACGACCTCGGTGGTGCCGCCCGTTTCCTCGCCGGGTGCCCCGGCCTCACCGGGCTCACCGGGCTCACCGCCGGCCGCCGCCCCGGTGATCTCCGTCTCGGCGCCGCCCATCACGCCCGCCAGGCCGATGGGGCCACGGCGGTCGGTGATGACCAGGTCCTCGGGGTCGAGGGTGCGGCGGACGCCGTCGAGGGTGGTGAGCTTCTCGCCGGGCGCGGCGCGGCGGACGCCGATGGGGCCGTCGAGCCGGGCCCGGTCGTAGGCGTGCAGCGGCTGGCCGAGCTCCAGCATCACGTAGTTGGTGATGTCCACGGCGAGGGAGACCGGGCGCATCCCGGCCTTCTGGAGCCGGCGGGTGAGCCAGACCGGGGACTGCGCGAGGGGGTCGAGCCCGGTGACGGTGCGCGCGGTGAACCGGTCGCACCCGGCCTGGTCGGCAACCTCCACCGGGTGGCCGTGCGCGTTGGGCGGCGCCACGTCGAGCAGCGCCGGGTCGCGCAGCGGCACCCCGTAGGCGGTGGCCGTCTCGCGGGCCACTCCGCGCAGCGACAGGCAGTAGCCGCGGTCGGGGGTGACGGCGATGTCCAGCACCTCGTCGGCCAGTTCGAGCAGCGCGATCGCGTCGGTGCCCGGCCGGTGGCCCGGCGGGAGGACGATGATGCCCGCGTGGTCCTCGGACATGCCCAGCTCGGCGGCGGAGCAGATCATGCCCTCGGAGACCTTGCCGTAGGTCTTGCGGGCGGCGATGGCGAAGTCGCCGGGGAGCACCGCGCCGGGGAGCACCACCACGACGCTGTCGCCCACCTGGAAGTTCCGCGCACCGCAGACGATGTTCTGCGGCTCGCCGGTGCCGTTGGCGCCGCCGACGTCCACCTGGCAGTAGCGGATCGGCTTGCGGAAGCCGGTGAGTTCCTCGATGGCCAGCACCTCGCCGACCACCAGCGGGCCCTTGAGCCCGGCACCGTGCTGTTCGACGGTCTCGACCTCCAGGCCGGCGTCGATGAGCCGGGCCTGTACGTCTCGTCCGGTCTGGCCGGCGGGCAGGTCGACGTACTCCCGCAGCCAGCTGAGCGGGACCCGCATCAGATCTCCATCCCGAAGGGCCGGGTGAAACGCACGTCACCCTCGACCATGTCTCGCATGTCCTCGACGTTGTGGCGGAACATCAGCATCCGTTCGATGCCGAAGCCGAAGGCGAACCCGCTGTACCGCTCCGGGTCGACCCCGCAGGCGGTCAGCACCCGGGGGTTGACCATGCCGCAGCCGCCCAGCTCGATCCAGCCCTCGCTGGAGCAGGTGCGGCAGGGACGGTCCGGGTCACCGACGGACGCGCCGCGGCAGACGTAGCACTCCATGTCCATCTCGGCCGAGGGCTCGGTGAACGGGAAGTAGTTGGGCCGCAGCCGGGTCCGCATGCCCGCGCCGAAGAGGGACTGCACCATGTGGTCCAGGGTGCCCTTGAGGTCGGCCATGGTCAGGCCCTCGTCCACGGCGAGCAGCTCGACCTGGTGGAACACCGGGGTGTGGGTGGCGTCCAGCTCGTCGGTGCGGTAGACGCGGCCCGGGCAGATGACGTAGACCGGGGGCTCCCGGTCCAGCAGGGAACGGACCTGCACCGGGGAGGTGTGGGTGCGCAGTACGACACCGGACTCGTCGCGGCCGCCGCCGGCGGACTCCACGAAGAAGGTGTCCTGCATGGTGCGGGCCGGGTGGTCCGGGGCGATGTTGAGGGCGTCGAAGTTCAGCCACTCCGACTCGGCCTCGGGACCCTCGGCCACCTCGTAGCCCATGGCCACGAAGACGTCCTCGATGCGCTCCATGAGCGTGGTCAGCGGGTGGCGGGCGCCGGCCGGGTCGCGGTCGTAGGGGAGGGTGACGTCCACCGCCTCCTCGACGAGCACGCGCTCGTCGCGCTCCGCCTCCAGCTCCGCCTGCCGGGCCTTGAGGGCCCGGCTGACCTCGCCGCGGGCGCCGCCGACGCGCTTGCCGGCGTCGGCCTTGGCGTGCGGCGGAAGGGCGCCGATCTCGCGGTTGGCGAGGGCGAGCGGCGAGCGGTCGCCGGCGTGGGCGACCTTCGCCTCGTGGAGGGCGGTGAGGTCACCGGCCGCGGCGATGGCGGCCAGCGCCTCGTCCCGCATCCGGGCGACCGTTTCCGGTTTCAGTGCCTCGACCTCTACGGGGTCATAGGACTTGTTGGGTGCCGACATCTCTTCCCGTGTCTCCGAAGTGGCTGGCTGCGCTCCCGCTGCCCGGCGGCCGCTCGCTGCCGAGCAGCCCAGGGTGCCGTTCGCCCGAGTCTACGGGGCGCCGGGGGCGGAGGTGCCCGCGGCCGCTCAGCCCAGGAAGGCCGGGGCGGCGACGGGCAGGACGAATCGGAAGCGTGCGCCGCCGCCCGGGGCGCGGCCCACCTCGATCGTCCCGCCGTGGGCCTCCACGATGCCCTTGACGATGTAGAGGCCCAGACCCGTGCCGCCGCGCTTGCTGCCCCGCCAGAAGCGGGTGAAGACACGGCTCATGGACTCCTCCGGGATGCCGGGGCCCTCGTCGCTCACGGTGACGGAGGTTCCCTCGTGCGGCGGGTGCGCGGCCGCCACCTCGATGGTGACGGTTCCCTCGCCGTGGCGCACGGCGTTTTCCAGCAGGTTCCCCAGGACCTGGTCCACCTTGTCCGGATCCGCCCAGAGCACCGGCAGCGGGCCGGCGGTCCGGACCACGAAGCGGCCCTCCGGCTCCCCCGCCCCGACATGGGCCGCGACATGGCGGCGGACGGCCGCGGCCATGTCCACCGGCTGCCGGTGTATCTCCAGCCGCCCGGAGTCGATCCGGGAGATGTCGAGCAGCTCGGCGATGAGCCGGGTGACGCGGTCGGCGTCGGCGTCGACCGTCTCCAGCATCAGCCGCTTCTGGTCGTCGGTGAACCGTTCCCACTTGGCGAGCAGGGTGGCGGTGAAGCCCTTCACGGAGGTGAGCGGCGAGCGCAGTTCGTGGGCGACCGTCGCGATCAGCTCGGCGTGGCTGCGCTCGGTACGGCGGCGGGCCTCGGTCCCCCGCAGGGAGATCACCAGCCGGTGCACCGGGCCCAGCCGGTGGCGGCGTATGTAACGGGCGGAGACCAGCACCTCACGGCCACCGGGGAGTAAGAGGTTCCGCTCGGGCTGCCCGACCCGGGTGGCCAGGCCCCCGTACGGATCCGTACACGCCCACCAGCGGCGGCCGTCCATGTCCTCCAGCGGCAGGGCACGCTCCAGCGGCAGGCCCACCACCTGGGCGGGGCGCAGCGCGGTGATCCGGGCCGCGGCGGCGTTGAAGCAGATCACGCGGCCGTGCTCGTCCGCGACGACCAGGCCGTCCGGCAGGTCGTCCGGCTCCAGGCCGAGGGCGGTGAGCGAGGGCGTCCAGTCGGCGGCGGAGACGGACCCCCCGCTGCCCGGCAGGGCCGGGCCCCGCGTCCTGACGTCCATCACGCACCCCCTCAGTCGGCCCCCGAGAGCCGCAACCCTACTAGCTCGTGGTGACGCTGCGGCACCCTCCGGACGCGCGCTGCGCACGGGCCGAGCCATAGAGGCATACGGCCGCGGCGGTCGCCAGGTTCAGACTTTCCGCCTTTCCGTGGATCGGGACCTTCACGACCGCGTCGGCCAGGGCCCGCGTCTCCTCCGGCAGCCCCCACGCCTCGTTGCCGAAGACCCAGGCCGTCGGGGAGCCCATGGTGCCCTCGTCCAGCTCGCGGTCGAGGTCGCGGTCGCCCGCGCCGTCGGCGGCCAGCACCCGCAGCCCGGCCTCGCGCAGGCCGCTCACCGCCCGCCCGACGGGGACGCCCACGGCCACCGGGAGATGGAAGACGCTGCCGACCGAGGCCCGTACCGCCTTGGGGTTGTAGAGGTCGACGGAGGCGTCGGTGAGGACGACGGCGTCGGCGCCGGCGGCGTCCGCGCAGCGCAGCACCGTGCCGGCGTTGCCGGGGTCGCGCACGTGGGCCAGCACGGCCACCAGCCGCGGCCGGGCGGCGGTGATCTCCTCGAACGGCGAGTCCAGGAAGCGGCAGACGCCGACCAGCCCCTGCGGGGTGACGGTCTGCGCGATCGACGCCAGGACCTCGGGCGCGGCGGTGTGCACCCGGGCGCCGGCGGCGCGGGCGGCCGCCACCAGGTCACCGTGGCGGCCGGCGGCCTCCGCGGTGGTGAACAGCTCGGTGAGGGTGGGCTCCCCGCCCGCGCGGTGCGCGACCGCTTCCCGTACCGCCTGCGGCCCCTCGGCGATGAACCGGCGCTCCCGGCCGCGGACGGCGCGGCGCGCCAGCCGGCGTGCGGCGGCGACGCGGGGGGAGCGCGGGGAGATCAGCTCGGGGGTGCCCATGGGTGGCGGCTCGCTTCTGTCGGACGGGCGGGCCGCGGCCGCCGTCCGGTGCGGCCGGCTGCCGCGGCGGCGCCGCGGGGGATCGGGACGGGTGGCGGGGCGGAGCGCGGCCGCGGGACGCCGCGCGGGGGAGGCGGGCGGCGGAGACGGGGCCGACGGCGGGGCGGGGGCCGCAACGACAGCGGACCCACAGGCCGGGGGCCTGCGGGTCCGCTGGTGGTCCGTGGGCTGCCGACCGGCGGTCAGGCGGCCTTCGGGGCGTTGACGTCGCTCGGGAGCGCCTTCTGGGCGACCTCGACGAGCGCGGCGAAGGCGTTCGCGTCGTTCACCGCGAGCTCGGCCAGGATCTTGCGGTCCACCTCGACGTTGGCGGCCTTCAGACCCTGGATGAAGCGGTTGTAGGTGATGCCGTTGGCGCGGGCCGCGGCGTTGATCCGCTGGATCCACAGCTGACGGAAGTCGCCCTTGCGCTTCTTCCGGTCGTTGTAGTTGTAGACCAGGGAGTGGGTGACCTGCTCCTTGGCCTTGCGGTAGAGGCGGGACCGCTGGCCCCGGTAACCGCTGGCCTGCTCGAGGATCGCCCGGCGCTTCTTGTGGGCGTTGACTGCCCGCTTGACGCGTGCCACTTGATTTAACTCCTTGTACGGGGCCGTGCGGGGACATCACACACGGCCCGGATCGACGGGGTCCCGGTCGGCGACGCACCGCCCCGGCCCATGCCCTCTGCGGGGGCACCCGGGGCGGCCTGCGTCACTTGCCGAGAAGCTTCTTGATCTTCTTGGCGTCGGCCGGGGCCATCTCGGTCTTGCCGGCGAGACGGCGCGTCAGCGTGGACGGCTTGTGCTCGAGAAGGTGACGGCGACCGGCGCGCTGGCGCATCACCTTGCCGGAGCCGGTGAGCTTGAAGCGCTTGCTGGCACCACTGTGCGTCTTGTTCTTCGGCATGTCGCCGTTCTCTCCTCGTAAGCGGCGCTCCCCCGGTCCGGGGACCGGCGGGCGGGAGCGTCAGTTGGTTCGGTCGGTGCCGGGGCGGTGCCCCGGCGACGGGCCTCCCGCTCGGACCCGATGGTCTCGTGGCGGCGGGGCGCCCGGTGTCACGACGCCTCGGCGGGCTCCTCGGAGGGCGCCTCGGCGGCGGTCCCCTGGCTCTCCGCCTTGCGGGCGGCCTTCAGCTCGCGGGCTTCGGCCATCGCCTCGGTCTTCTTCTTGTGCGGACCGAGGACCATGATCATGTTGCGGCCGTCCTGCTTGGGGTTGGACTCCACGAAGCCCAGGTCCTGGACGTCCTCCGCGAGCCGCTGGAGCAGGCGGTAACCCAGCTCGGGGCGGGACTGCTCACGCCCGCGGAACATGATCGTGATCTTGACCTTGTCGCCCTGCTTGAGGAACCGGACGACGTGACCCTTCTTGGTGTCGTAGTCGTGCGGGTCGATCTTCGGCCGGAGCTTCATCTCCTTGATGACCGTGTGCGCCTGGTTCTTGCGCGCCTCACGGGCCTTCATGGCCGACTCGTACTTGAACTTCCCGTAGTCCATGAGCTTGCACACGGGGGGGCGGGCGGTGGCCGCCACCTCGACGAGGTCGAGGTCGTACTCCTGTGCAAGCTCCAGTGCCTTGGCAAGCGGCACGATGCCGACCTGCTCACCACTGGGACCGACGAGTCGTACCTCGGGGACTCGGATCCGGTCGTTGATGCGGGGCTCGGCGCTGATGGGGCCTCCTCGGTTGCACCCACGCGACCGCCTGGCGGGCAGCCGCGTTACGTTCTGGTTCGGGCGACCACCGCGCGACGCGAAAAACGCCCCGTGCGGGACACAGGCGGAGCTCCGCGGAAACCGGGAGCACCGCCACGGCTCACCGCGGGGCGCAACGGCCGCACCTCGGCCCGTGTGACGGGCGGGGCACTGCCTGACCGGTGACCCGCCGGCCGCGAGGCCGGGCAGGTGGGAGAAACGGAGCCTCCACTTGCGGGCCGGCCGCCACCCTCACCCACCCCAACGGTTCCGCGTGAACGGTGCCGTGTGGTTGCGGTGATGCCGGCGTCCGACCGGTCGTACAGCCAGCATACCAGCGTCCGGGCCGCCGGTCGCACCGTCCGCCCGGGAGCATAGGCTGAGGCCGACCCCTCCCGACCCTCCCACGCGCCCACGGAAGTGAACCCAGCGATGAGCGACGGCATCCCGCAGCAGCCCCCCTCCCCCGGCCCCGGGGAGCCCGAGCCGGGACCGGACTTCGACAGCATGACGCGGGACATCGCGGAGGTGCCCGCGGTCGAGGTGATCACCACGGTCGCGGTGCACCTGATGAGCGCCGCCGCGGTCAACCTGGGCCTGGCCGAGGAGGGCCCCGAGCACAAGGACCTGGACGAGGCACGGAAGCTGATCACGGCGCTGGCGGGGCTGGTCACGGCGAGCGCCACCGAGGTCGGCTCGTACCACGCCTCACCCCTGCGGGACGGGCTGAAGTCGCTGCAACTCGCCTTCCGCGAGGCGTCGGCCGTGCCGGACGAGCCGGGCCAGGGGCCGGGCGAGAAGTTCACCGGGCCGGTCTTCGGCTGACGGCACGACCACGGGGTGCCGCGCCCGCCCGGCCGGCCGGCCCGACCGGCGCCTCGCCACCCGCCCCGGCGGGCCGGCCGGCGGCTTGCGCCGGCCCCTCGGCAGGACCGCCCCCCGCAGGACCGGGCCGTCCTGCGTCGGTGCCCGGAGGACGGGCGCCCCGGGGCCGTCGCGCTCACCGCTCCCGGCTCCGGGCCCCGGCCGAGGCGTCCCCCGGCGCCTCCTCTCCGCCCGCCCCGGCCTCGCGCGGCCCGCCCCGGGGATGGGTCAGGCCGTGCACGACCGCCGCGAGGGCACCGCCCACCAGCGGTGCCACGATGAACAGCCAGAGCTGGCTCAGCGCGCTGGTCCCGGCGAAGATCGCCGGCCCGATGGACCGCGCGGGGTTGACGGATCCCCCGGTGAGCGGGACACCGACCAGCATGAGCACGCTCAGCGTCACACCCATCGCCAGCCCGTCGAAGCCCTTGGCCGGCCCCTTACGGGTGACCGCGAGGATCACGTAGACCAGCAGGAAGGTCAGGACGCACTCGGTGAGCAGCGCTCCGAAGATCGAGACGCCGACGGGTGAGCGGGTGCCGTAGCCGTTGGTGCCGAAGGCGCCGCTCGTCCCCAGCCCCGGTACCTGCTTGGCCAGGATGAACAGCAGCAGTGCGCCGAAGAAGGCGCCGAGCACCTGGGCCACCCAGAACTCGATCGCCGTGCGCCGGGGGATGCGCCCGGCGATCAGCATGCCCAGGGTGACGGCCGGGTTGATGTGACACCCGGACACCGGGCCCAGCGTGTAGGCCAGGGCCAGAAGGGTGAACCCGAACGCCAGGGCGATGCCGACGGTGCCGATGTACTCGGCGCCGATGACCACCGAGCCGACCCCGAAGAACACCAGCAGCAGCGTGCCGAGAAACTCGGACACCGCGGTACGCGTATCCATGACGCCCTCCTCGCGGGGATCGTGATGACTCCCTGCATTGTGGGGCGAACCCGGACACTACGCCTCCCGGGTGACGAGGGGCTCCCCCGGAAGAGGGGTGCCCGCCGGCAGCAGCGCCAGGTCGAGGCCCTTCACCAGCCGGGCGCGCAGCACCTCGTCGGCCGCCAGGGCGCCCGCCACCCGCCGCGCGGTCCCGCCCGGGTCCGCGCCCCGGGCGAGGACCAGGGCCAGGGTGCCGTCCGTCTCCGCCGCCCCGGAGGGCGGGAGGAATCCGGCGGTGGCGACCCCCGCCTCGCCCGCCAGCAGCGACCGCACCGCCTCGCGGACGGCCGGGTCGGCCCGCGGGTCCGTGACGTCGCGGCCCTCGGCCAGCGCCAGCAGCGCCGGGCCGGTCAGTTCGAAGGGCACCGGGCCGGCCAGGTCCAGCACCACGGTGTCGGCCCGCTCCTGGGCGGCGGCGTGCAGCGCCTGGCGGAGCGGCACCGCGACCGGCCGGGCCGCCGGGTCCCAGCGGGCGAGGGTCTCGGTGGAGGTGAAGGCGGGCAGCGCGCGGCGGCCGCCGGGCCCCTGGAGGGTGGGGACGGCCATGTCGCTGGACTTCTCCCGGCGCAGGCCGTCCGCCCCGGTCTCCGTCTCACCGAGCACGGCGACCACCGGGACCAGCAGGCGGGTACCGGGCAGCGCGGCGAGCACCCCGTCCCCGGCTCCGCGGTCGCCGGCGTAGGCCGCGAGCGCCGCGGCCAGCCGGGGGTCGGCGGAACCGTCGTCGTCGGGGAAGAGGGACTCGGGGAGGGTCGTCGGAGGCACGCGACCGAGGGTATCGGCCGGGGCGGACGGGTCCGCGGGGTGGCCCGCCGGCCCCATGGGCCACGCGGACGGAAGGACGGGCCAGGGCCGGGGCCGGAGCCGCTCCCGGGGCCAGGCCGGGACCAGGGCTGGGTCCGGGGCCAGGCCGGGGCCGGGGCCGGGGATCGGTCGCGGGGGCCGGTCGCGGGGCCAGCGCCGAGGTCAGGCCGGAGCTGGGGCTGGGGCGAGGCGGGGGCCAAGGTCAGGGCCGGGCTTCCCCTCGCGGCCGGCCGGTTCCCGGGGTGATCCGCCCGGTGGGACCGCGGCCGCCGCGGTCGGCAGGCCGCCCGGGACCGGCAGGACCGGCCGCGGCCGGACGCGGCCGCGCGATCCGGCCCGGGCTGTGGGCCACCGGTGGCGCGGGCCAGGGAGCGGAGTCCGGTGCTCCGCCGGGCGGGATCAGCGGAGCGGGAAGGGAAGGTCCGCGCGGCGGGTACGGCGGCCGGAGCGCCACAGCACGCCGGCGGTGGTGAGCAGCGTCGCGCCCGCGACCGCGGCGGACAGCGCGGGGAGACCGGCGCCGTCCTCCTCCGTGCTCGTGTCCGGGCCCGCGCCGAAGTACCGCTGTCCGTACCCGGCGGGGACGGGCCGCTGCGGGCGCGGGCTGACGGCCGCCCCCGCCTCGACGGCCCCCGCCGGGTCGACCAGCCCGGCGCCCAGGGCGTCACTGCGGCCGCCCGGCGGGGTGTCCCGGGCCGTGTCCTCCAGCAACCGCTTGACCTGGGCGGGGCTCAGCTCCGGGTGGGCGGAGCGGACCAGCGCGGCGGAGCCGGAGACGAAGGCGGCGGCGGCGCTGGTGCCCCAGCCCTCGTAGTAGCGCCGGTCGGGGTCGGCGATGACGATGTCCACGCCGGGGGCGCACACGGTGGCGTACCAGCGGCGGGTGGAGAAGGGGGCGCGGCTGCCGTCCCGGTCCACCGCGGTGACGGCGATCACCCCCGGGTAGGCCGCCGGGTAGGAGACCCGGTCGCCGTCCTCGCCGCCGTTTCCGGCGGAGGCCACCACGACGGCGCCCTTGGCGAGCGCGTACTGCACGGCGGAGTCCTCGCCCGGCTCGGGGTGGGCGGACTCGCTGTCGTCGCCCAGGGAGAGGTTGATGACGTCGGCGCCCTGGTCGGCGGCCCAGCGGATGCCCTCGGCGAGCGCGCCGCCACGGTTGCCGCGGGCCCGCTTACGGGCCGGGTCGCTGTCCTCCAGGATCACCCGGACGGGCAGGATCCGGGCGCCCGGGGCGATGCCCAGCACGCCCTCGGTCCCGTCCGGGCCGTGCCCCTTGCCCGCGATGATCCCGGCCATGGCGGTGCCGTGACGGGCCCAGGAACGGTCACCGCGCGCGGCGCCGAAACCGATGAAGTCCCTGCCCTCGAGGACCTGCCCGGAGAGGTCCGGATGGGAGTCGTCGACGCCGGTGTCCAGCACGGCGACCGTGACGCCCTCGCCGCGGGTGGTCCGCCACGCCTCCTCGGCACGGAGCGCCTCCAGACCCCACTGCCGGTCCCGTATCGCGTCGGCGTGCGCGGGGGACGCGCCGGCCAGCCCGGTGGAGACCACGGCGGTCAGGGCGAGGACGGCGGCGCAGCGGCGCAGCGCGCCCGCGAACCGCCGGACCCGCCGGGGGCGTGAGCGGGCCGGGCGGCCCGGGTCACCGGCGCGAGAGGCGGTGCCGGAGCCGCGCGGTACCGGACGGGACGCGGCGCCGCGGGCCGCCGAGGCGGGTACCGGTGCGGTCTCCCGCGGTGCGGGCTGGTGCGGCGTCATCGGAGGCTCTCCTGCTGTGTCTCGGCGGCCTTGCGGTAGCCGCGGGTCACGCGGTCGGCGACGCCGCGCGCGTCGTGGCCGAGGCCCGCCTGGGCCGGGGTCTCGGTCGCGCCCTCGGCCACGGCCTCCTCGGCGGCGAGGCGGTCGCTCACCACACGGCCGTCGGTGAACCCGGAGACCGCGTAGACGACGGCCGGGAGATCGGTCAGCACCCGGACGGTCCAGGATCCGCGCTGGCGGTCGCCGAACCCGGCGGCCGGGGAGGACTCGGGGGCGTACGGGCGCGGGATCAGATCGCGGCGGCCGCCCAGGCCCTCCTCCTCGAAGCGGTCCCGCAGCTCCTCGCTGACGGCCGGGCCGGCCCGGGTGACGACCACGCCGACGGTGGTCAGGGTGGTCCCGGTGACGTCCACGTAGGTGGCGCGCAGCAGGCGTTCACAGCCGACCGGGGAGAGGACGTCGGCCAGCAGCGGATCGAACGCCTCGGCGCAGTCACCGTCGCGGGCGACGGCGACCCGGACCCAGGTGCGGTCGGTGGAGCCCGGGCCCGCGCCCTCGCCCTCGAGGGTGCGGGGGAAGATCCGGTCGACGGGGACGCTGTGCCACAGGGCGCGGGCGGCGTCGAAGCGGCTCTCGTCGGCGCTCCGTTCCCCGGAGCCGCCGGTCAGCCAGGTGCCCGCGGCGGCGCCGCCCAGCAGGCCCAGCCCGAGGACCAGGCAGACCGCGACGGCGGCGGTGCGCACCGGCGGGCGTATCCGCCCCAGGCGCTCGGCCACGGCCCGGGGGGCCAGCCGCCGCAGGCGGGTCCGCAGGTCCGGCCCGGTGGCGCGGGGCGCGGGGGTGCGACCGCGCTCCCATCGGTCCCACTTCTCCCAGTCCTCCCAGGTGAAGCGGGGGCGGCCGGTCTCAGGACCGGTGGCGCCGGGCGCCGGTTCCGGTCGCCCGGTCCACTCCGGGACCGCGAACGCCTCCGGTCCGGGCGGCGGGAAGGCGGAGGGCTCGGGGAACGCCGGCGGCGTGCCCGTCCCCTCGCCGCGGCCCGGCTCCGCCCGCCGGGGGGCGGGCACCTCCGGGGCAGGAGCGGTGTACGGACCGGCGGCACCGGGCCATCCCGCCTCCGGTGGCTCCGGTGGCCGCTGGGGGCGCGGGGGTGTCTCCGCCGGGGCGGACCACCCGGCGGGCGCGGGTGGCACGGGCGGCGGGCCCGGCGCGGTCCGCGCCGCCGGCCGGTCCGGCGGATACGCGGACGGAGCGGAGGGCGGGAACGGCGGTGGGTACGGCGGCGGGCCGGACGGCTGCGGCGGCACCGCGGGCCGTGGCGGTGTCCGGCGGCCGGGGGCGGCCTCCGGGACGGGTGCCGGGTGTCCGCCGAACCAGGACGGCTCGTCGTCGGGCACGCGATCCCCCGGGTGCGGGGCGGACGCGCGCGGGGCCTCGGCGCTCATCCGCCCCCCTTGGTCGGTCTTGGTCGGTGTTCGTCCGGTCCGCCGATCGCCGTGCGGGGCAGGTCCGTTGATGCCGGTACAGACGCCTGACGGCCGGATGACCGTGGGCGTGGCGTCACTTTACGATGACCGGCCGCCCCCGCGGCAACCGATCCGGCGGCTTGGCCGGTTTGCCCCGAGCATCCCCTACCCGCCGGTAGGGGGTTCTGGCAGGGTGATCCCCATGGATGCCGCGTCCCCGGACCGTGACCGCTACGACCGCGCCACCGCGCGGTTCGACCCCCCGCTGGCCGTCGTCGACCTCGCCGCCTTCGACGCGAACGCCGCCGATCTGGTGCGGCGGGCGGGTGGCAAGCCGGTACGCCTGGCGTCGAAGTCGGTGCGGTGCCGGGCGCTGCTGGAACGGGCGCTGTCCCGGGAGGGGTTCGCCGGGGTGATGTCGTTCACTCTCGCCGAGTCGCTGTGGCTGGCCCGCTCCGGGGTGACGGACGTGCTGCTGGCCTATCCGTCGGCGGACCGCGCGGGCTTCGCCGAGCTGACCGCCGACCCGGATCTGGCGGCGGCGGTCACGGTGCTGGTCGACGACCCCGGGCAGCTCGACCTGATCGACGCGGCCCGCGCGGCGGGCGGCGGCGCGGAGGTCCGCGTCTGCCTGGAGCTGGACACCACACTGCGGCTGCTCGGCGGGCGGGTGCGGTTCGGCCCGCGCCGCTCCCCGGTGCACGCCCCCGAGGAGCTGGCCGCGCTGGCCGGGGCGGTGGCCGCCCGCCCCGGCTTCCGCCTGGTGGGGCTGATGGCCTACGAGGGGCATGTGGCGGGGGTCGGTGACGCGGTGGCCGGCCGGCCGCTGCGGTCGCGCGCGGTGCGGCTGATGCAGGCCGTGGCGCGGCGGGAGCTGACGGCCCGGCGCGCGGCGGCGGTCCGCGCCGTGCGGGAGGTCGTGCCCGGCCTGGAGTTCGTCAACGGCGGCGGGACGGGCAGCGTGCAGCACACCGCGGCCGAGGAGGCGGTGACGGAGATCGCCGCGGGCTCGGGGTTGTTCACCCCGCGCCTCTTCGACGACTTCACCTCCTTCCGGGGCCGTCCGGCGGCGCTGTTCGCGCTGCCGGTGGTGCGCCGGCCGGGGCCCGGGGTGGTGACGGTGCTCGGCGGCGGGTACCCGGCCTCCGGCCCGGCCGGCCTGGACCGGCTGCCCCAGCCCTACCTCCCGGCGGGGCTGCGGTACGACCCGCTGGAGGCCGCGGGCGAGGTGCAGACCCCGCTGCTCGGGCCGGCCGCGGACCGGCTGCGGATCGGGGACCGGGTGTGGTTCCGGCACGCCAAGGCAGGTGAACTGTGCGAGCGCTTCGACCGGTTGCTGCTGGTGGAGGAGGACCGGGTGGTGGCGGAGGTGCCGACCTACCGGGGCGAGGGCCGGACTTTCCTGTGACGGGGCGACCGCCGTGGGCCGGACCCGGCGCCCGGCGGGACCGGGTGCCGGATGGCGGCCCGGCCGCCCGGTGACACCTCAGACCTCGCGCCCCCCGGAGCCGCCGGCGCCGGCCACCGCTTCGACGCCCGCCACGATGGCGTCCATCTCGGCCGGATCCGGCGCCTTGTCCCCGGCGTCGAAACCGAAGCGGATGAGGGCGAACCGATCCGGGTCCTGTGGCGAGGGGAAGGCCACCGACTGCACGTAGCCGCCGTCACCCTGCTCCGTCTCCAGCTTCCAGCGGACCAGGTAGCCCTCCGCCCCCGCGACCGTCACGGGCTCGGACCTGACCTCCTCGTGGGAGGCGATCCCCCCATAGGCGTCGTCCCCGGTGCGGGGGCTCTTGCCGTAGGACGCCTCGGCGTTGAGCGGGATGTCCTCCTCGGCGACCCCCTTGGCCGTTTCGGCCTCGTACCCCTCGGCCGCCAGCGAACTCACCCCGCCGCGCACGCAGTTGAGCTCCTCGTCACCGGGGCAGGGGTAGGGCCCGGTGGTGAGGCCCGCGCCCTCGCTGCCGCTGCGGCCCTCCCAGCCCTCGGGCACCGGGAGGGAGATGCCGTTCAGGGCGTCCAGCGCGCGGCCGCCGGTGCCCGGGGGCTCGCCGGGCGGCTCGCCGTACGGGCCGCCGTCCTGCCCGCCGGAGCCGCCCTCACCGGGCAGGGACGGCGGGACGGGGCGCGTCGGCGCGGGCGCCGCCGTGCCCCCGCCGTCCCCGCTGCCGAGCAGCACGATGCCGCCGGCGATGGCCGCGACCAGCACCACGGCTGCGGCGACCAGGACGGCGATCCGGGTGGAGCGGGAGCCGCCGGGCCGGGCCTGCTCGGCCCGGAAGCCGTACGCGGGCGGGCCGGGCGGCGGTCCGAAGCCACCGGAGGGCGGGAAGGTGCCGCCGGCCTCGGCCTCGCGGGTGTGGTCGGTCCATCCGGACCCGTCCCACCAGCGTTCCGACGCCGGTCCGTCACCCGGCTGTCCGGGGTCGGGATACCAGCCGGGGGGTGTCGTCATGCTCACCCGCTCAGCCTACGGTGACGGTCACCGTTCGTACACCGGTCCCCCCGGCGGACCGGTGTCCCGGACCCGGGGTCAGAGGGGGGTGACGTAGGCGCCGGCGATGCCGCCGTCCACCAGGAACTCCGCCGCGTTCACGAATGAGGAGTCGTCACTGGCGAGGAAGGCCACCGCGGCGGCGATCTCCTCCGGCTCGGCGAAACGGCCGCCGGGCACGTGCACCAGGCGCCGCGCGGCCCGCTCCGGGTCCTTGGCGAACAGCTCCTTCAGCAGCGGGGTGTTGACCGGTCCCGGGCACAGGGCGTTGACGCGGATCCCCTCCCGGGCGAACTGCACGCCCAGTTCCCGCGAGAGGGCGAGCACCCCGCCCTTGGAGGCCGTGTAGCTGATCTGGGAGGTGGCCGCGCCGACCCGGGCCACGAAGGAGGCGGTGTTGATGACGGAGCCGCGCCGCTGCCGGCGCATGTACGGGATGGCGTGCTTGCAGCAGAGGAAGACGGAGGTGAGGTTGGTCTCCTGGACCCGCCGCCAGGTGTCCAGGTCCGTGGTGAGGACGGAGTCGTCCTCGGGGGGCGAGATCCCGGCGTTGTTGAAGGCCACGTCCACCGAGCCGTAGGTCTCGTGGGCGGTGCGGAACAACGCCTCGACCTGGCCCTCGTCGGTGACGTCCACGGGGACGAAGAGGCCGCCGGTCTCCTCGGCGGCGGCCCGGCCGGCCTTCTCGTCGACATCCGCGCAGACCACGCGGGCGCCCTCGGCCGCGAGCCGGCGGGCGGTGGCGAGCCCGATGCCGCTGCCCGCTCCGGTGACGACGGCGGTCCGGCCGGGGAGGCGGCGGCACTGGGGCTGGTCCGTCAACTGGGTCACGGCGGTTCTCCTCGCTGCTCCGGGGTGGTGGCGACGGCCGGGACGGTCCCCGGCCGGGGGTCTGCGGTGGCGGGGCGCACCGGCGTGCGGGCACCCGGTGGCGGGCCGGTGCGGGGACGGGACGCGCGCGGATCGGCGCGGCGCGGCGGCTCAGCGTCCCGGTGGGGTGGCCCGGCCCGGGGGCGGTCAGCCGGCGTCGGTGGCGATGAACACGTTCTTGGTCTCGGTGAAGGCCGCGAGCGCCCCCGGGCCCAGCTCCCGGCCGAGCCCGGACTCCTTGTAACCGCCGAAGGGGGTCGCGTAGCGCACGCTGGCGTGCGAGTTGACCGAGAGGTTCCCGGCCGCGACGGCGCGGGAGACCCGCAGGGCGCGTCCGGCGTCCCGGGTCCAGACCGACCCGGAGAGCCCGTAGCGGGTGGCGTTGGCCAGCTCCACGGCCTCGGCCTCGTCCCCGAAGGGCTGCACGGTGGCGACGGGCCCGAAGACCTCGTCCACGGCGGCGGCGCCCGCGCCGGCGGCCTCCAGGACCGTGGCGGGGTACCAGAAGCCCTTCCCCGCGGGCGCCGTGGCGCGGATGGCGGCCGGCGCGTCCTCGGCGACGTAGGACCGTACGCGCTCCCGCTGGGCGGCCGAGATCAGCGGGCCCATCCGGGTCTCCGGGTCGGCCGGGTCCCCCGCGGTGAAGGCGTGCACGGCCGGCTCCAGCAGTTCCATGAAGCGCTCGTACACCGAGGACTCCACCAGGATGCGGCTGCGGGCGCAGCAGTCCTGGCCGGTGTTGTCGAGGAAGGAGGCGGGGGCGCTCGCCGCGGCCCTCTCGAGGTCGGCGTCGGCGAAGACGAGGTTGGGGCTCTTGCCGCCGAGTTCCAGCGTCACGCGTTTCACGCCCTCGGCGCACCGGGCCATGATGCGCTTGCCGACGGCGGTGGAGCCGGTGAAGACCACCTTGGCCACACCCGGGTGGTCCACCAGCGCCTCGCCGGTGACCGCGCCGGTACCGGGCAGCGTCTGGAGGAGCCCTTCGGGCAGCCCGGCCTCCAGGGCGATCTCGGCCAGGAGCAGAGCGGTCAGCGGGGTCGTCTCGGCGGGTTTGAGGAGGACGGCGTTGCCCGCGGCCAGGGCCGGGGCCGTGCCCCAGGCGGCGATCGGCAGGGGGAAGTTCCACGGGGCGATGACGGCGACCACCCCCAGCGGCTCCGCGAAGGTGAGGTTCACCCCGCCGGCCACCGGGATCTGCTGCCCCGTCAGCCGCTCCACCCCGCCGGCGGCGTAGTCGAGGAGGTCGCGGACGTTACCGGCCTCCCAGCGGGCGTTGCCGATCGGGTGCCCGGCCTCGCGGACCTCCAGCAGCGCCAGTTCCTCCAGCCTTCCGTCGACGGCGGAGGCGAAGCGGCGCAGGAGCCGGGCGCGGTCGGCGGGGGCGAGGGCGGCCCAGCCGCGCTGGGCCTCGCGGGCCCGCGCCACGGCGCGCCCGACCTCCTCGGGGGTGGTCTCCGCGACGGTCGCGACGGTCTCCTCGGTGGCCGGGTTGACCACACGCAGCTGGTGCATCGGTGCCCTCCCTGGGGCGCGTTCGGGGGCCCGCGCCCCTGTCGTGCCGTGGTGCCGTGTGCCCGTGCCGGGTGCCGGCGTGGTGGTGCGGTTGGTGCGGTTGGTGCGGTTGGTGTTCTTCGTGTCGCAGGTGCCGCGGGCCGCTCCGCCCCGGAGGCGCGTGCGGCCCGTGGGCCTCACGGCCCGGCTCCGTCCCCCGCCCGCCGCGCCGCATCCGCCGGGCGGGCGGGCTCGGCGGACGGACGGGGCCGGATCACATCCGTTCGAAGGAGCGGTACCGCTCCCAGTCCGTGACCGTCGCGTCGTACGCCTGCTGTTCGATCCGCGCCATGTTCCGGTAGTGGTCCACCACCTCGTCGCCGAACGCGGCGCGCGCCAGCTCGCTGGACTCCCAGCGCTCGGCGGCCTCCCGGAGGGTGGTGGGGACGTGCTCGGCGTCCGAGGTGTAGGCGTTCCCGGTGCAGGGCTCGCCGGGCTCCAGCTCCTCGTCGATGCCGTGCAGCCCGGCCGCGATCATGGCGGCCACCGCCAGGTAGGGGTTGACGTCCCCGCCGGGCAGCCGGTTCTCCAGCCGGTGGCCCGCGCCGTGCCCGACGACCCGCACGGCGCAGGTGCGGTTGTCCGGGCCCCAGGCGACGGCGGTCGGGGCGAAGGAGCCGGGGCTGTAGCGCTTGTAGGAGTTGATGTTGGGTGCGTAGAGCAGGGTGAAGTCCTTCAGGGCGGCCATCTGGCCGGCGAGGAAGTGCCGCATCGTGCGCGACATCCCGTAGGGACCGGACTCGTCGGCGAGTATCGGCCGGCCCTCGCTGTCGAGCAGCGAGAGGTGGATGTGGCAGGAGTTACCCTCGCGCTCGTCGAACTTCGCCATGAACGTGAGGGAGTACCCCTCCTGGGCGGCGATCTCCTTGGCGCCCGTCTTGTAGACGGAGTGCTGGTCGCAGGTGGTGAGGGCGTCGTCGTAGCGGAACGCGATCTCGTGCTGGCCGAGGTTGCACTCGCCCTTGGCGGACTCGACGGTGAGCCCGGCCGCCGCCATCTCGTTGCGTATCCGGCGCAGCAGGGGCTCGACGCGGCTGGTGCCGAGGATGGAGTAGTCGACGTTGTACTGGTTCGCCGGGGTCAGATTCCGGTAGGCGCCGTTCCACGCCTCCTCGTAGGAGTTCTTGAAGAGCATGAACTCCAGCTCGGTACCGGCCTGCGCGGTCCAGCCGCGCTCGGCGAGCCGGTCGAGCTGGCGGCGGAGGATCTGGCGCGGCGAGGCGACGATCGGCGAGCCGTCGTGCCAGGCGAGGTCCGCCGTGAGCAGCACCGTGCCCGGGTTCCAGGGGGTGCGGCGCAGGGTGCTGACGTCCGGGATCATCCGCAGATCGCCGTAGCCCCCCTCCCAGGAGGACATCGCGTACCCGTCGACGGTCTCCAGCTCGACATCGACGGCCAGCAGGTAGTCACAGCCCTCGGCGCCGTCCTCCAGCACCTCGTCGAGGAAGAAGGGGGCGGCGAACCGCTTGCCCTGGAGCCGGCCCTGCATGTCGGTGAAAGCCAGCACGACGGTGTCGATCTCGCCGTCGGCCACCAGCTTCCGCAGTGTGTCGACGCTGAGCGGGGGCGTGCGTCCTGCCACGGCGGTCCTCCTGGGCTCGTCCGGCTGCTCGTCCGGTGCGATGGTCGGTTCGCGGGGGTCACCCCGCGTCGAGCGGCGGCTACCCCGCGGCCTGACGGTCACACCAGGGCCCCGGCGCCCTCGTACCGCCCCGGCGCCGGAAGCCATAAGGTAACCCTCAGGACCATTGCCTGGGAAGAGGTGACCATGAACGGCGGCGGGACGCCGGCGGAGGGCCGGCCGTCGGACGCCCCGGCGGACGGGCCGGCGCATCCGCTCCGTCCGGTGCGGGCGGGCAACGGCTTCGAGGAGGCGCTGGAGCGGATCCTCCAGATGCTGCGGCTCGGCCTGGTGCCCGAGGGCGGCCGGCTGCCGCCGGAGCGGGAACTGGCCGGCCGGCTCGGCGTCAGCCGGGTGACGCTCCGCGAGGCGCTGAAGGTGCTGGCCGACCAGGGGCTGGTGGAGAGCAGGCGCGGCCGCTACGGCGGCACGTTCGTCCTGCCCCGGCCCGCCCCCGGCACCGCCGCGGCGTACCCCCCGGTCACACCGGCGGAGCTGACGGACACCCTGCGCCTGCGGGAGGTGCTGGAGACCGGCGCGGCCGCGCTCTGCGCCGGGGACCGCCCGGCCGGCCCGGCGGCGGAGCGGCTCCGCGCCGCGCTGGCCGCCACGCACGACGCCCCGCTGACGGAGTACCGGCGGCGGGACACCCTCTTCCATCTCACCCTCGCCGAACTCTGCGGCTCCCCCTCGCTGGCGGCCGATTACGCCCGGGTGCGGGCCACCCTCAACGGCCTGCTGGACGGCATCCCGCTGCTGGTGCGGAATCTGGAGCACTCCCAGCACCAGCACGCGGCGCTGACCGAGGCGGTGCTGGCGGGTGACACGGAGGCGGCGCGCGCCGTGGCACGGGAGCACTGCGCCGCCACGGCGTCCCTGCTGCGGGGCTTCCTCACCCGGTCCGGCTGAGGGGCCGCGGCCCGGCACCGTTGGGAGGGGCCCGCCGGGACGGGCGGCCGGGACGGGCCGCCTGCCCGGCCGGGAGGGGACGGCGCCGGCGGAGCGGCATGGAGCGCCTCCGGCGGGGAAAGGAGACTCCGTCCGCCCTGGAGCCCCCGGGCGCCCGGTCCGTGCCCCCAAGATCCTGCCGGGAGGTGCGTGCCCCTTGCGCCGGCCCCGCCGCGAGCGCAATGGTATGGCGCTCAACCATTGGCTCCCTCAGGCAGGAGCGGCTCATGGCCGACGGCATCGACTCGCGACCCGCGTCACCCGACCCCGCCCCGCGGACCGGCCCCGCCCCCGGCGGGCCCCATGGCGATGGCGGCCCCGGCGGTGAGGGATATCTGGAACGGCGGGCCCTGCGCCGCGGCAGCGCCGGCTGGCTGCTGCTGACCGGCCTCGGCGTGGCCTACGTCGTCTCCGGCGACTTCTCCGGCTGGAACTTCGGCCTCGCCGAGGGCGGTTTCGGCGGGCTCGCCGTCGCCGCCGTCCTCATGGGCCTGATGTACACCTGCCTCGTCTTCGCCCTGGCCGAACTCGCCTCGATCCTGCCCACGGCGGGCGGCGGCTACGGTTTCGCCCGCCGCGCCCTCGGCACCTGGGGCGGCTTCCTCACCGGCACCGCCATCCTCATCGAGTACGTCCTGGCCCCCGCCGCCATCTCCGTCTTCATCGGCGACTACGTCGAGTCCCTCGGGCTGTTCGGCCTGGAGGCCGGGTGGCCGCTCCAGCTGGCATGCTTCGCGATCTTCGTGGGCATCCATCTGTGCGGCGTGGGTGAGGCGCTGCGCTTCAGCTTCGTGGTGACCGGTGTCGCCGTCGCCGCCCTGCTGATCTTCGCCGTGGGCGCGTTCACGGAGTTCGACTCCGCGGGGCTGACGGACATCCCCGTCGACCCGGACGCCTTCGGCGCCAGTTCCTGGCTGCCGTTCGGGCTGCTCGGCATCTGGGCCGCGCTCCCCTTCGGCATGTGGTTCTTCCTCGGTGTGGAGGGGGTGCCGCTGGCCGCCGAGGAGACCCGGAACCCGGCCCGCACCCTGCCACGGGCGATGGCCCTCGCCATGGGCGTCCTGCTGCTGCTCGCGCTCCTCACCTTCCTCGCGGCGACCGGGGCACGCGGCGCCGCGGCCATCCAGGACACCGGCAACCCCCTGGTCGTCGCGCTCCAGGGGGACGGCGACCCCACCCCGCTCAGCCGCTTCGTCAACTACGCCGGGCTGGCCGGGCTGGTGGCCTCCTTCTTCTCCCTCGTCTACGCCGGCTCCCGGCAGCTCTTCGCGCTCTCACGCGCCGGTTACCTGCCCCGCCCGCTCTCCCTCACCAACCGCCGCAAGGTGCCCTACCTGGGGCTGCTGGTGCCGGGCGCGATCGGCTTCTCGCTGGCCGCGGCGACGGGCGACGGCGCGCGCATGCTCAACGTCGCCGTCCTCGGCGCGACCATCTCCTACGCGCTGATGGCGCTGTCGCACATCGTGCTGCGCCGCCGGGAGCCCGGCCTGGAGCGGCCCTACCGCACCCCCGGCGGCGCGGCCACCTCGACGGTGGCGCTGGTGCTCGCCGCCGCCGCGCTGGTGGCCACCTTCCTGGTGGACCCGGGCGCCGCGGTGGTGGCCCTGGGGGTGTACGCCGTGGCGGTGGCGTACTTCGCCTTCTACAGCCGGCACCGGCTCGTGGCCACCGCCCCGGAGGAGGAGTTCGCCGCGCTGGCGGCCGCCGAGGCCGAGCTGCGGAAGGACTGACGCCACGGGAGATCCCCGGGCCGCCGTCCGGGGCCGGCGCCGGTCGCGCCCGCCCCGGGCGGCGGCCCGCGGACGCGTGACGTAGCGTGAGGGATCAGGGCCCGGAGGAGACCACGGGGGCCCGGGGCGCCCCGCGGGACGGGGGAGGCCGAGGTGAGGGGGAACCCCGGCGCCGAGGAACCGGAGAGCCGGTTGCCGCCGGGGCCCGGGGGACCCCCGGCGCACCCGCAGCCCCACCCGGGGGAGCCCGCGAGCCCCGGCGGTCCAGAGCCCCGGGCCCGCGGCGAAGCCCGGCGCGATCCGATGACATCCGATGAACCCTGATGAACCCCGATGAAAGGAGCCACCGTGCCCCACCCCCGCCCGCTCGTCGGTGTCAGCACCTATCTCGAGGACGTGGCGCGCTGGGGTGTCTGGGAGCAGAGCGCCGCCCTCCTCCCGTCCGGCTACCACCGGCACGTCCAGCGGGCCGGCGGGCTGGCCGCGCTGCTGCCCCCGGACGATCCCGGGGCCGCTGACGAGGCCGTCGCCCGGCTCGACGCCCTGGTCGTCGCGGGCGGCCCGGACGTGGAGCCCGTGCGGTACGGCGCGGAGCGCCACCCGATGACCGGCCCGCCCGCCCGCGAACGGGACGTCTGGGAGGGCGCGCTGCTCCTCGCGGCGCTGGAGCGCGGGATTCCGGTGCTCGGCATCTGCCGGGGGATGCAGCTGCTCAACGTGGTGCTGGGCGGCACCCTCGTCCAGCATCTGCCAGAGGCCGTGGGCCCGGGCTGCGCGCACGGCGGGCCGCCCGGGGTGTACGGGTCGCACGTCGTGAAGCCGGTGCCGGGCACCGCGCTGGGGGAGGCGCTGCCCGAGGCGGTCGACGTGCCGAGCTACCACCACCAGGCGGTGGACCGGCTGGGCCGCTCCCTGGTGGCCTGCGCCCACGCCGAGGACGGCACCGTGGAAGCGGTCGAACGGCCCGGCGCGCCCGCGCTGGTGCTCGGGGTGCAGTGGCACCCGGAGGCGGGGGACGACACCCGGGTGATGGAGGCACTGGTCCGGGCCGCCACCTGACGGCCCGTCCGCCCCCTCCCTCATCCCCCGCCGGGCCCGCCGGGCGGGCCCGGCGTGCGGGCCCGGGACGAGACGGCCACGCGCGGCGCGCCGTTCCGCCCGGGGCGGGCACCCGCCGGTGGGCCCCGGCGCCGGCCGCACCCCCGTGACGGCCGGGCCGGGCGGGACCGCACCGGCCTCGCCCCGACGGGCATTCTGGCCCGCCGGGGCGGGCCACCCCAACCGATTTCCGGGCCTCCGCCGCCCGGGCCCCCGCCGCGGACGCCGTCCCGTGCCGGTCCGCGCCGCACCCGCCATACGGACGGACCCGCTGTCGGCGGGGTACGGCATCATCGTGCGCGTGACCCGACGCCTCATGCTTCTCGACACCGCCTCGCTCTACTTCCGTGCCTACTACGGCGTACCGGACTCGGTGCGGGCCCCCGACGGCAGCCCCGTCAACGCCGTGCGCGGCCTGCTGGACTTCGTCGCCCGCCTGGTCCGGGACCACCACCCGGACACTCTGGTGGCCTGCATGGACGCCGACTGGCGGCCCGCCTGGCGGGTGGCGCTGATCCCCGGGTACAAGGCGCACCGCGTCGCGGAGGAGGTGCCCGGCGGCCCGGACACCGAGGAGGTGCCGGACGCCCTCTCCCCCCAGGTCCCGGTGATCGAGGAGGTGCTGGACGCCCTCGGCATCGCCCGGGTCGGCGCCCCGGGCTACGAGGCGGACGACGTCATCGGCACCCTCACCACCCGCGCCACCGGCCCGGTGGACGTGGTCACCGGCGACCGCGATCTCTACCAGCTCGTCGACGACGCCCGCGGGGTGCGGGTGCTCTACCCGGTCCAGGGCGTGGCCACCCTGCGGGTGGTGGACGAGCCGGCGCTCCGGGAGAAGTACGGGGTGGACGGCGCCGGTTACGCCGACCTGGCCCTGCTGCGGGGCGACCCGAGTGACGGACTGCCCGGTGTCCCGGGGATCGGCGAGAAGACGGCCGCCAAGCTGATCGGCGCCTACGGCGGCCTGGCGGAGATCCTCGCCGCCGTGGACGACCCGCGCTCCGGGCTCACCCCGGCGCAGCGCAAGCGGCTGGACGCGGCCCGGGAGTACCTCGCCGTGGCGCCCGAGGTGGTCCGGGTGGCCACCGGCGTCCCGCTCCCGGAGTTCGACCCGGCCCTCCCCCGCGCCCCGCGCGACCCGGCCGCGCTGGACCGGCTCGACGCTCGCTGGGGTCTCGGCGGGTCGCTGCGAAGGGTACTGGCCGCCCTGGAGCCCTGAGCCGGCCCGCCGCCGGTGCGGCGACGGCCCCGCCGCCGCACCCGGCGCGACCGCCGGGCCGGCCCTGGGCGAGGAGGCACGCCCGCCCCGCGGGGCGGGCGGCCGGCGGCCGAGGACGGAACGGCGGCGGGCCGGCCCGCTCCCTCAGCCCACCGAGGAGTAGGCGACGACCCCGCGGAGCATCCCGTCCACGGCGCGGCGCGCGGTGCGGCGGATCCCGGTGCCCTCCGGGGCCGCCTCGGCGATCTGCCCGAGGACGTCGATAACCTGCTTGCACCAGCGCACGAAGTCCCCCGCGGGCATCTCCGCCTCACGCAGCACCTCGTCCAGGCCGTGCCCGGAGGCCCAGCGGTGGGCCGACCGGGCGAACCCGAGGTCCGGCTCGCGCTGGCCGACCCCCTCGGTCTGGCTGATGCGGTGCTCCTCCTCCAGCGCGTCCAGCCGCCCCCAGATGCGCACCATCTCCTTCAGCGCGCCCTGGGCGGCGCCGCCGGGCAGCTGCGGCGGCAGGGCGTCCTCCGCGGTCCGGGCCTCGTAGACCAGGGCCGAGGCGCACGCGGCCAGGTCGGCGGGGCCGAGTTCGTCCCAGACCCCGGCGCGCAGGCACTCCGAGGCCAGCAGGTCCAGTTCGCCGTAGAGCCGGGCCAGCCGGCGTCCGTCACCGGTGACCTCGTCACCCTGGAGATACCCCAGACCGGTCAGGAGGGCGCAGACCCGGTCGAAGGTGCGCGCGATGGTGTTCGTCCGGCCCTGGATCCGCCGTTCGAGCTGGTGGTTGTCCCGGCGCAGCCGGTGGTAGCGCTCGGCCCAGCGCGCGTGGTCCTCCCGGTCGTCACAGCCGTGGCAGGGGTGGGCCCGGAGCGCGGCGCGCAGCCGGGCGATCTCGGTGTCGTCGGCGGCCGGGGCGCGGCCCTTGCGGTGGCGCTGCGGGGTGAGGTGCCCGGCCCGGCTGCGCAGCGCGGAGGCGAGGTCCCGGCGGGAGTGCGGGGAGCGGGCGTTGAAGGTACGCGGGATGCGCATCCGGTCGAGCGCCTCGACGGGGACCGGGAAGTCCACCGCGGCGAGCCGCTTGACCTGGCGCTCGGCGGTGAGCACCAGCGGGCGCGGGCCGTCCTGGTGGTCGAATCCGCGGTGGCCGCCGGACCGGCCGGCCGGCACCCCCGGGTCCAGCACCAGCGCCAGCCCGGCGTACTTGCCGGCGGGGACGTGGATGACGTCACCAGGGCGGAGCTTCTCCAGCGCGGCGGCGGCGGCCGCGCGGCGCTGGGCGACGCCCTCCCGGGCGAGTTCGGCCTCCCGGTCCTTCAGCTCGCGGCGGAGCCGGGCGTACTCCTCGAAGTCGCCGAGGTGGCAGGTCATGGCGGAGAGGTAACCCTCCAGCCCCTCCTCGTTCTTCTGCACCTGCCGGGAGATGCCGACGACCGAGCGGTCGGCCTGGAACTGGGCGAAGGAGGTCTCCAGCAGCTCCCGGGAGCGGTGCCGCCCGAACTGGGAGACGAGGTTGACCGCCATGTTGTAGGAGGGCTTGAAGGAGGACCGGAGCGGATAGGTGCGGGTGCCGGCGAGCCCGGCCAGCGCCTCGGGGTTCATGGCCCGCTGCCACAGCACCACGGCGTGGCCCTCGACGTCGATGCCCCGCCGCCCGGCCCGCCCCGTGAGCTGGGTGTACTCACCGGGGGTGATGTCGGCGTGCTGCTGGCCGTTCCACTTGACCAGCTTCTCCAGGACCACCGAGCGGGCGGGCATGTTGATGCCCAGCGCGAGGGTCTCGGTGGCGAAGACGGCCTTCACCAGCCCCTGGACGAACAGTTCCTCGACGATCTCCTTGAAGGTGGGCAGCATCCCCGCGTGGTGGGCGGCGATGCCCCGCTCCAGCCCTTCCAGGAACTCGAAGTAGCCGAGGACGTGCAGGTCCTCGTCGGGAATGGTGGCCGTGCGCCGTTCGACGACCTCGCGGACGCGGCGGCGGGCCGCCTCGTCGTTGAGCCGCAGCCCGGCGGCCAGGCACTGCTGGACGGCCGCCTCGCAGCCGGCCCGGCTGAAGATGAAGGTGATGGCGGGCAGCAGGCCCTCGGCGTCCAGCCGGTCGATGACCTCGACCCGGCTGGGCGTCCAGACGCGGCTGCGCTGCCGCCGTTCCCGCTCGCGGTCGGCCTCCCGGAGGTTGCGGCCGCGGCGCCGGTCGCGGGGGCCGGTGGGGCGGCTGTTCTCCGTCCGGGCGAGACGGACCAGGTCGGGGTTGACCTCACGGCGCCCGCCGCCCTTTCCGCTCTTCTCCTCGAACAGGTCGTACATGCGGCGCCCGGCCAGGACGTGCTGCCACAGCGGGACGGGACGGTGCTCGGAGACGATCACCTCGGTGTCGCCGCGGACGGTGTCCAGCCAGTCCCCGAACTCCTCGGCGTTGGAGACCGTGGCCGAGAGGGAGACCAGCGTCACCGACTCGGGGAGGTGGATGATGACCTCCTCCCAGACGGCGCCGCGGAAGCGGTCCGAGAGGTAGTGCACCTCGTCCATGACGACATGGCCGAGACCGGTCAGGGACTGCGAGCCCGCGTACAGCATGTTGCGCAGCACCTCGGTGGTCATGACGATCACCGGGGCCTCGCTGTTGACGCTGTTGTCGCCGGTCAGCAAGCCGACCGAGGCCGGGCCGTAGCGCTTCACCAGGTCGTTGTACTTCTGGTTGGAGAGCGCCTTGATGGGGGTGGTGTAGAAGCATTTGCGGCCCTGGGCGAGGGCCAGGTGGACGGCGAACTCGCCGACGATGGTCTTGCCGGAGCCCGTCGGCGCGGCGACCAGGACGCCCTTGCCGGCCTCCAGGGCCCGGCAGGCGTCGATCTGGAACGGGTCCAGGCCGAAGTCGTACATCTCACGGAAGGAGGCGAGCGCGGTGGCCTGCTCGGCCGCCCGGGCACGGGCGGCGGCGTAACGCTCGGCTGGGGACATGTCGTCGGTCATCGTATCTACGAGACTACCGGCCGCCCCGGACAACACCGCGTTCCCGCGGGCCTTCCACCGCCCGGCCGCCACCCGGCGGCCACCCGGCGGCCGCCCATCCCCGAAAGGCGGCCGCCTCCCGCGCCCTCAGGGGACCAGCAGCCGCACCGCGCCGGGCACCGACGTGACGTCCAGCGGCAGCGGGCCCAGGGGCTCCCCGTCGGCGTAGGCCGTCACCCCGGGCGCGTCCAGCGTCACCGTCCGCGCGCGGAGGGTGCGCACGGCGGGGTGGGAGACGTGGGTGCCGCGGTAGACCCGGGGGAAGACGCCCAGCAGCGTGGCGCGCGAGCAGGGGCCGACCACGGTGAGATCGAGCAGCCCGTCGTCGTCCCGGGCGCCGGGGCAGATGCGCATCCCGCCCCCGTAGGCCGGGCCGTTGCCGACGGCGACCAGGGTCGCCTCGATCTCCTCGGCGGGCTCTCCGTCCCGCCGGATCCGGTACCGGAACGGGCGCAGCGCGGCGAGCTCGGCCAGCAGCGCGAGGTCGTAGCGGAGCCGGCCGCGGGGCCAGGGCAGCCGGTTGCCCCGGTCGTTGACGCGGGAGTCGAAGCCCGAGGCCAGGACGGTGCCGAACCAGCGGCTCCCCGCACGGCCGAGGTCGGCGGGGCGCCCGCCGTGCGCCTTCAGCGCCGTGGCGGCGGTCCGGGCGGCGGCGGCCGGGTCGCGGAGCGGCAGGCCGTGGGTGCGGGCGTAGTCGTTCCCGGAGCCGACGGCGATGACCCCGAGCGGCACCGGGGTCCCGGCGACGGCGCCCAGCGCGAGGGAGACCGTGCCGTCGCCGCCGACGGCCAGCAGGGCGCCGGTTCCGGCGGCCACCGCCTCCCGGGCACGGGCACCGGCGCCGGCCGCGTCGGCGCCGAGGACGGTCCGGACGGTGTGGCCGGCGTCCCGCAGGACGCGGGCGGCGGGGCCGACGGCGCGCGCTCCCCCGCCGCGGCCCGCGGCGGGGTTGACGAGAAGGGTGATGTCGCTGGTCAAGAGGGCTCCCCCGAGATCGTCGGAGGAGCGTACCGGGTCAGGTCGCGTCGTCGAAACCGTTGACCCGGGTGTTCCTCTCTCCGTGGTCCCCGCGGTCCCCGCGGTCCTCGCGTGTCTGCTGCGGCGGCAGCGCGGGGCGCCCGGAGGCTCCGGCCGGTTCCGAGGGGGCGATCTCGCCGTACGGCAGGTCGAGTTCGGAGGCCTCGTCGGGCGAGAGTTCCGCGTCCTCGCGGGCCCGCCGGCGGGAGTCGTTGAGCAGGGAGAGCGCCACCGCGGCGAAGTACAGCACCCAGATCGGCATCGCCAGGGCGAGCATGGTCAGCGGGTCCGTGCTGGGGGTGGCGATGGCCGAGAAGAGCGTGATGCCCAGGACCATGCCGCGCCACCAGCCGAGCATGCGGCGGCCCGAGAGGACGCCGCCGAGGTTGAGCATGACCAGCAGCAGCGGCAGTTCGAAGGAGAGCCCGAAGACGATCACCATGCGGGTGACGAGGTCCAGCAGGTCGTCCAGCGGCAGCAGGTTGTCCACGCCGCCCGGGGTGAACTCGATGAGGACCTTGGCCGTGGTCGGCAGGACGAGGTACGCGAACCAGCCGCCGCCCAGGAAGAGCGGGAAGCCGGCGCCGACGAACGCCAGCGCGTACTTCTTCTCCTGCCGGTGCAGCCCGGGTGCCAGGAACGCCCAGAGCTGGTAGAGCCAGACCGGCGAGGCCAGCACCAGGCCGGCCATCAGGGAGACCTTGAGGGCGAGGGTGAAGGGCGTGATCAGACCGTTGATGGTGATCTGGGCACAGGTGGTTCCCTCGTCCTTCTGCGCGAGTTCGGCGAAGGACTGCCTGCAGCCGACCGAGTTGAGCACGGGCCGGGTGAACAGCTCGATGATGTCGTTGTAGAAGAACGCCGCGACGATCGTGACCGCCAGGATGCCCAGCAAGGCCTTGACGAGCCGGTTGCGCAGCTCGCGCAGATGCTCCGCGAGGGGCATCCGCCCTTCGGGGTCCTTCTCCTTCTTACGGCGGGCGGACTTGAGCAACCCACGTCCTCATTCTCGCGCGGCGGGCCCTCCCGGGCCGCCTGTCCGGGTCGGTCAGCGCTGGGTCGTGCGGTCACCCGGCTCGCCCACGGGGCGGGCTCCGGTGACGTCGCCGGGCGCCGCCTTGATGGTGCGGTGCGGCTGGTCGGACTGGTCGGACTGGTCGGCGGGCGGGTCGGACGGGGCGCTCTCGGACTGCTTGCCCTCGGACTTCATCGCCCGCGCCTCGCTCTTCAGGATGCGGGCCGACTTGCCCAGGGAACGGGCCATGTCGGGCAGCTTCTTCGCCCCGAACAGCAGGATGACGACAACGAGAATGAGGATGATCTCGGCCGGACCGAGCCTTCCGAACATAAGCCTTTACCTTCTCACCGGGACGTCGTGGGTGGGGCCACCGGGCGAATCCGGGCAGATGTCCGGACTGCGGCCCGCCAGCGATCGTAACCCGCAGGTGTGAACACCGGGCAAGCCCCCGGTGCCCTCCCGTTCGCGCGGCCCCGTCCCGTACCGGGCCGCCCCAGCAGCGTACCGGGACGGGCCGGGCACCGGGAGTGGGGCTCCGGCCTCAGCCCGGGCGGTGCGCCTGGGCCCGGGAGGCGAGGGGGACGGCGGCGCGTTCCAGGTCGTCCGCGGCGCGGTCGATCCGCCGCGACGCCTCGGCCACCTGCCGCGCCAGCCGGCGGGTCTCGATCAGGACGCGGGCGGCGAGGACGCCGAGCACGGCGAGACCGCAGAAGGCGAGGGCGACGGCGGCGATGGGCCAGGTCCAGGACATACGGCGAGCCTAGCCGAGCGGCCCGGCCCGGCCTCCGGCGCGGGAGGAGGGACAGGGAGGGAGGAGCGGTGCCGCCGGAGACCGGGAACAGGAATGCCCCCGTCGCTCCGCCCTTCGCGCGAGGGCCCGGGCGGGCGGCCGTCAGACGGTCGAGTACAGCCGCAGGGTGCGCACGCCGCCGCCGGTCAGCAGGGCCACGATCCGCTCCCCCGCCGGCTTGCGCACGGCGGTTCCGCAGTCGGGGCAGGTGAAGGAGTAGAAGGTGGTCCGGTCCGTGGCGCCGATGGCCAGCCGTATGGCGTCGGAGGCCAGTTCGAACCGGCCCCGGCAGTCGGGGCAGGCGGCCCGGAAGAGCACCGCCCTCGTCACCGTGTCCATCCGCCCGCTCCTCACGCTCATTCCCCGTAGGCGGCCAGCGCCCGGCACGCGCTCTCCCGGGCGCTCTCGGCCAGGCCGGGCGGGGAGGCGATGCGGCCGTCACCGCCCAGCCGGAGGGCGAGGCGGCGCAGCCCGGCCGGATCGGGGGTACGGAGGGTGATCCGCAAACCGCCGTCGGGGAGTTCCTCGGCGCTGTCGTGCGGATAGTACTCGGCCACCCAGCGTCCGCCGGGCCCCGTCTCCACGACCACCTCCGGGTCCCCGGCGGCGGGCTGCACCAGCCCTTCGGAGAGGTCACGGAGCTCGAGCTGGGGCGGGTCGGCCGCCTCGTCCAGCAGCCGGATCTCGGCGACGCGGTCCAGCCGGAAGGTACGCCGGGCCTCGGAGGTCCGGCACCAGGCCTCCATGTAGGTGTGGCCGACGGCGAAGAGGCGGATGGGGTCCACCTCGCGCTCGGTCAGCTCGTCCCGGGCGGGCGAGTAATAGCGCAGCCAGAGCCGGCGCCGCTCGGAAATGGCCCGGTCCACGTCGGCGAAGACACCGCCCTCGGACTCGAAGGTCACCGAGAGACGGGAGCTGGCGCCCGCGGCCTCACCGGCGGCGGCCTCCAGCTTGGCGGTGGCCCGCAGCAGCGCCTGCCGGTCGCTCTCCCGCAGACCGGGGAGGGTGGCCACGGCGCGCGCGGCCACCAGCAGCGCGGTGGCCTCGTCGGCGGCGAGCCGCAACGGCGCGCCGGAGCTGCTGCCGGCGGCGTCGGGATTGCGCCACCAGATGTGCTCACCGTCGGTGTCGATGTCGAGCAGGTCGCCGCCGCGGAAGCTGGTGCCGCACATCGGCAGCACGGTGAGGTCGGCGATGAGCTCGTCCTCGGTGATGCCGAATGCCCGGGCGACGTCGGCGACGCGGGCGCCGGGGCGCTCGCGCAGATACGTCACCAGCGAGAGCATCCGGCGGGTCTGGTCGATCGCGTTGGTGGCCATCAGCGGTTCCGCGGTTCCGTTCCCTGTTCTTCGGGTTCTCGGGTTCTTCGGTACTGCCGGGGTCCACCCGGTGCTCCGGCCCCGCCGGGCCGCGCCGGACCGTTCCCCGTCCTGTCGGTTTCCGTCAGCCCTTGGCCACGGCGCGCAGCCGTTCGACCACGTCCGTGCGCAGCTCGTCCGGTCCGAGGACGACCACGTCGGGCCCGAACTCCACGAGCCAGGCGTCGAGCCCGTGCCCGTAGGGGATCTCCAGCTCGTCCCAGCCCGCACCGGTCTCCCGGACGGCGACCGCCCGGGCCCGCAGCGGATACCCCGCCCCGGTCCGCAGCCGGATCCGGGCCGTGCTCGTCGCGACCTCGCCGGCCCAGCGCTCCACCGTCTCCCGCACGGTGACCTGGTCGGGCACCGGTGCGGTGAAGGCGCCGGCGCGGGAGCGGACCCGGCCCGTGATCCGGGAGAGCCGGAAGACGCGCTCGGCGCGGCGCTCACGGTCCCAGCCGGCGAGATACCAGTGGCCCCGGCAGCACTCCAGGACCCAGGGCTCGACGTGCCGGCTCTCCGGGCGGACGGCGCTGGACTTGCGGTAGTCGAAGACGACGGGGCGCCGGTCACGGCAGGCCAGCATCAGCGGCTCGAACGCGGGCTCGTGCGCGGGGATGCGCGGCTCCAGCGGGCTGTGGCCGTAGCCCTCCCCGGCGAGCGGCATCCCGGCCGCCCGCAGCTTCTGCAGCGCGCCGCTGGCCGCGCCGGCCAGCCGGGCCTGCTGCCACACCTTGGCCGCCAGACTGAGCGCGGCGGCCTCCTCCGCGTCGAGGGAGACCGGCGGGAGGCGGTTGCTGTCGCGGGCCGCGCGGTAGCCGATCTCGCCGTCGACGCTCTCCACCGTCTCGATGACCAGGCCGAGTTCCCGCAGATCATCCTTGTCCCGCTCGAACATGCGGTTGAAGGCGTCGTCGCCGCCGGCCTCGATGTACGCCTCGATCGAGGACCGGAGCTCGCGCTTGCTGAGCGGGCGCCGGGTGCCCAGCAGGCACAGCGCCAGGTTCATCAGCCGCTCGGCCTTGGCAATGGCCATCGACGCCCTCTCTCGTTGTCTCCCCGACGGACGACCGTACCGCCCCGGAGGGCACCGGTGAAAGCGAGGGCCCGTGCCGGTGACGGCACGGGCCCTCGGGGGCGGCCGCGGACGGCCCGCCGGTCGTTCAGACCGCGACCAGGTCGCAGACGAAGATCAGCGTCTCCCCCGGCTTGATGCGGCCGCCGCCGGCGCCGCGGTCACCGTAGGCGAGGTGGGCCGGGATGGTCAGCTGGCGGCGCCCGCCGACCTTCATGCCCTGCACGCCCTGGTCCCAGCCGGAGATGACCTGGCCGACACCGAGCTGGAACTGGAGCGGGGTACCGCGGTTCCAGCTCGCGTCGAACTCCTCACCGGTGCTGAAGGCAACCCCGACGTAGTGGACGGAGACGGTGTCCCCGGCCTGGGCCACGGGTCCGTCGCCCTCCCAGATGTCCTTGATCTCCAGATCGGCCGGCGGCTCGCCGCCCGGGAAGTCGACCTCGGGCTTCTCGATGCTCACTGAAGTGCTCCTAGAGAGAATGTGCGTCGGCGGAACCGTAACAGTCCGGTACGGCGGCGATCACTTCACGTCCAGGATGTCCACGACGAAGACCAGGTCCGACTTGATCTGCTTCCGCTGCTCCTTGGTGAGCTCGTCCTGCGGGACGATCAGCATGACCCGGCTGCCGGCCTTCTGGCCCTTCAGCCCTTCACTCCACCCCGGCATCTGCGCGATGGGGACGTCCTGCGGGGTGCCCTGCGCCCAGGTGTCACCGCCGGGCTCGCCGCCCTTCCAGAGGGTGAGCCCGTAGTGGACGCTCAGGGTGTCCTTGGCCCCGACCTCCTTGCCGGAGCCCTGGATGATCGTCTTGGCGGTGACCTCGCCCGGCGCCTTCCCGTCCTCGGGGACGGTCACCTTCGGCACCGTGCCGTCGGTCTTGGTGGACACCTTCGGCAGGGCCGCGTCGTTCTGCGGCACCTCCTCGCCCTTGGGCTCGGTCGGCATGACCTTCTTCAGGTCGACGACGAAGACGAGCGTGGAGTTGGCGGGGATCTTCTCCTGCTTCTGCTCGCCGTAGCCCTTGTCCGGCGGGATGACCAGTTCGACACGGCTGCCGAGCTTCTGGCCGACCAGGCCCTCGTCCCAGCCCTTGATAACCTTGCCGGCGCCGATCTGGAAGGTGGCCGCCTCGCCGCGGTCGTAGCTGTTGTCGAAGACCTTGCCCTCCCAGGTCTGACCCAGGTAGTGGGCGTTCAGCGCCTCGCCCTTCTTGAGCACGGCGCCGTCGCCCTCCTTGAGGACCTTGACCTTCAGTTCCTTGGGCGGGTCACCCTCGCCCTTGGCGACCTTGGGCTTCTCGCCCTCACCCCCCGTCACGGCGGGGACGGAGCCGGACTTGCCGTTGGAGGTGTCGGCGTCGTCCCCGCCGCCGCAGGCAGCGGCGGAGACGAGCAGCAGGGGGACAGCCAGCAGGGCTGCGATTCGGCGCACGGTGATTCCTCGTGTGGGGGCTGCGGTGGGTGGGGAACGGACGGTGCCACTGTAACCACGGTGGGCGCCGCGGCGGGGAATCCCGGCCCGCCGGGACCCCCGCCACCCGTTCCGCGTCCGCCGCCGCGCCCCGGGGCGGGCGCCGCGCCGGCCCCCGGCCCGGCGCCAGGGTCACATGCCGGCGATCAGCTTCTCCACGCGGTCGTCCACCGACCGGAAGGGGTCCTTGCAGAGCACCGTGCGCTGGGCCTGATCGTTGAGCTTGAGGTGCACCCAGTCCACCGTGAAATCCCGCCGCTGCTCCTGCGCCCGGCGGATGAAGTCGCCCCGCAGCCGGGCCCGGGTGGTCTGCGGGGGCACCGACTTGCCCTCGAAGATCTTGAGGTCATTGCAGATGCGTGCCGCCTGACCACGCCGTTCCAGCAGGTAGTACAGCCCCCGGCGGCGGTGGATGTCGTGGTAGGCGAGGTCTATCTGGGCGACCCGCGGGTGGGACATGGTGAGGTTGTGCTTGGCCCGGTAGCGCTCCAGGAGCTTGTACTTCATCACCCAGTCGATCTCGGTGCCGATGCGGTCCAGGTCCTCGTCCCCGATCGCGTCCAGGGTGCGGCCCCACAGCTCCAGCACGCGCTCGACGACCCCGGTGCGGATGCCCCGGCGCTCGCAGAAGTCGACCGCCTTCTCGTAGTACTCCTGCTGTATCTCCAGGGCGGACGCCTCCCGCCCGCTGGCCAGCCGCACCTTGCGGCGCCCGGTCATGTCATGGCTGACCTCGCGGATCGCCCGGATCGGGTTCTCCAGGGTGAGGTCGCGCATGACGGTGCCCGCCTCGATCATGCGCAGCACCAGGTCGGTGGCGCCGACCTTGAGCAGCATGGTCGTCTCGGACATGTTGGAGTCGCCCACGATGACGTGGAGACGGCGGTAACGCTCCGCGTCGGCGTGCGGCTCGTCCCGGGTGTTGATGATCGGCCGGGACCGGGTGGTCGCGGAGCTCACACCCTCCCAGATGTGCTCGGCGCGCTGGCTGACGCAGTAGACGGCCCCGCGCGGGGTCTGCAGCACCTTGCCCGCGCCGCACAGCAGCTGCCGGGTGACCAGGAACGGGATGAGGATGTCCGCCAGCCGGGAGAACTCCCCGTGCCGCGCCACCAGGTAGTTCTCGTGACAGCCGTAGGAGTTCCCGGCCGAGTCGGTGTTGTTCTTGAAGAGATAGACGTCGCCGGCGATGCCCTCCTCGTGCAGCCGGCGCTCGGCGTCGACGAGCAGCCCCTCGAGGATGCGCTCGCCCGCCTTGTCGTGGGTGACCAGCTCGATCACGTTGTCGCACTCGGGAGTGGCGTACTCGGGGTGCGAGCCCACGTCCAGGTAGAGGCGGGCACCGTTGCGCAGGAAGACGTTGCTGCTCCGGCCCCAGGAGACGACACGGCGGAAGAGGTACCGCGCCACCTCGTCAGGGGACAGCCGGCGTTGCCCCCTGAACGTGCACGTGACGCCGTACTCGTTCTCCAGCCCGAAAATGCGGCGATCCATGCCTGAACATTACGCCGTGCCGCCCCGTCTGAAACCGTGTTCGGGGTCGCCGTCCCGGTCCTTTTCCCGATCAGGCCCCTGATCGGCGCGCGGCCCGCCCTCCTGGCCCCGGGCGGAGGGCACCGCCGCGCGGGGCACGGCGTACGGGGCGTCGAGGATCCGCCGGGTGGCCAGCAGCACCAGCAGCGCGGCGCAGCCGGACGCCCCGGCGACGGCGAACCCCGCCGGGCTCCCGGCGTACTCCACGGCGGGCCCCGCGGCGGCCGTCCCGGCCGCCGCGCCCACCCCGAAGGTGGTCACCAGCCAGGAGAACGCCTCGGTGACCGTGCCCCGCGGGGCGTGCCGGTCCACGACGACGAAGGCGCAGGCGAGCGCCGGGGCGAGGAAGACCCCCGCCAGCACGGCGAGCGCGGTCATCGCGACCGGCCCCGGGGTGAGGATCAGGGGGAGGTAGCCCACGGCGAGCAGGGCGGCGAGGACCCGCAGCCTCCGCTCCGGGGCGCCCGTCCAGCTCCGGGCACCGTACGCCACCCCGCCGATCAGCGCCCCGAGGCCGAGGGCCGACATGATCAGGCCGTAGACGGTGTTCCCCCCGCCGCCCCCGCCGTACCCGTCGGCGTACGCGACCGCGGCGACCGTGATCGAGCCGAGCGCCGTACCGACGAAGAAGAAGGCACCCAGCAGGGACAGCAGCCCCCGGGAACGGAGCGCGCCGAGCCAGTGGGACTCACGGGGCGCCGAGCGCCAGGCGCGGGAGGGCGCGGAGAGCACCACCGAGAGGGCGCCGAGGACACCGACGGCGTTGACCGCCACCAGGGCGCCCGCCTCGGACCACAGCGCCACCCCCAGGACGAGGACCAGCGGCCCGGCGGTGAACATCACCTCCTGGGCGACGGCGTCCAGGGCGTAGGCGGTCTGTACCCGGCCGGCGGGGTCCGGCCGGCCGGACGGGGCGGGCCGGTCCCGCTTCCGGTCCCCGCGGCGGGCGGCGGCGCCGTCCCCAGCGGCCCGGCCGCCGCCCGCGCCGGTCCCGCCGCCGCCCGGCGGTGTCCCACGGGCGCCGGCGGCCAGGACATCCGGCCAGAGCGCGCGCAGGCCGCCCTCCAGCGGCGGTGTGCAGAACCCGGCCGCCACGACGGTGGCACAGGCCAGGGGGAGCGGCTCGGGGCCGGTGACGGCGAACCCCACCATCGCCAGGGCCGAGAGGACCGCGGCGGGCAGCATCACCCGGGGCTGCCCGTAGAGGTCGGCGGCGCGCCCCAGCAGGGGCTG
The DNA here is from genome assembly GCF_012034935.1 of Streptomyces zingiberis. GTDB lineage: Bacteria > Actinomycetota > Actinomycetes > Streptomycetales > Streptomycetaceae > Streptomyces > Streptomyces zingiberis. The sequence goes on along the minus strand of NZ_JAATEN010000008.1, from coordinate 139,417 downwards.
GCCGGCGGCGTTGGCGAGGCCGTAGGCGGCGGCCAGCGCTCCGGCGAGGGCGTAGCCGCCGCCCTCGGCCCGTACCAGGAGCACGATGGCGACATGCCCGGTGGCGTTGGGCAGCCGGCCGACGAGGGTGCCGGTCAGCAGCCGCGCCGCGTGCGGGGTGCGCAGCAGTTCGGCGTATCCCGAGGCCACCGCGGGTCCCTTCTCTCGATTCCTTCCCGGGTCCCGGGTCCGGGGTCCGGGGTCCGGGGTCACCGGTCACGGGCCTCGCGCCCCGGCTCTCCCGGGGCCCGGTCATGCCCTGCGTGGCGGGCCACGCCCGGCTCCCGCGTTCGCAGGCCCGGGCCGCCCGGGGAACGCCCCGGGGCCCCGCACCGGGCCCCGGGCCACCGTCCCGGCCCGGAGGCGAGGGCCTCCCGGGCCACCCCGGCAGCAGGCGGACGGCGGACGGGGGCCGCCTCCCGGAGCCGGGCGCGCCGGTGCCCCGGCGGCCGGTGTTCACCGCCGGGGCACGGGGCCGCTCACCGCGGCCGGGCTACTCCTCGCCGTCCGCGGACTCCGCCGGCTCATCTGCCGGCTCCTCCGCGCCGGCGTCCGGCTCCAGCAGCCGGGACAGCTGCCGGCCCTCGACCCGGCGGAACTTGCGCTGCTGCGGGCGGGTACGGTCCAGCACCGCAACCTCCAGCCGTTCGGCGGGGATCTCCCGCTCCCCGCCGTTGGTGTCGCGCGAGAGGGCCTGCACGGCCAGCTTGAGCGCCTCCGGGAGCGTCATGCCGTCCCGGTGGCGCTGGTCGAGGAAACCGCTGATCTGCTCCGCGTTGCCGCCGACGGCCACCGAGCCGTGCTCGTCGACGATGGACCCGTCGTGCGGCAGGCGGTAGATCTGGTCGCCCTCGGGGGTCTCCCCCACCTCGGCGACGACCAGTTCCACCTCGTAGGGCTTCTCGCCGGCGCTGGAGAAGATGGTGCCCAGGGTCTGCGCGTAGACGTTGGCGAGCCCGCGGGCGGTGACATCCCCGCGGTCGTAGGTGTACCCGCGCAGGTCCGCGTAGCGGACCCCGCCGATGCGGAGGTTCTCGTACTCGTTGTACTTGCCCGCCGCGGCGAAGGCGATCCGGTCGTAGATCTCGCTGAACTTGTGCAGCGCGCGGGACGGGTTCTCCCCGACGAAGACGATGCCGTCGGTGTATTGCAGCACGACGAGGCTGCGGCCGCGCGCGATGCCCTTGCGGGCGTACTCGGCGCGATCCGCCATGGCCTGCTGGGGTGAGACATAGAACGGTGTCGACACCGGCTATCCGTCCCTTTCTGTCCGTGTCGGTGACCAGTGCGTGCCGGTGACCCGGCCTCAGAGCAGTGCGGCCCGGGGGCCGTCGGGCTCCTCCAGCCGGCGTTCGTGGATCGACCGGACGATCCCGGACGCCTCCTCCTCCGAAAGCCGCCGGTAGCCCTGGCCGGTGATGACCGAGACCACGGGGTAGATGCGGCGGGCCAGATCGGGGCCGCCGGTGGCCGAGTCGTCGTCCGCGGCGTCGTAGAGGGCCTGGACGACCGCCGTGACGGCGTCCTGCTCGCCGAGGTCCTCGCGGTAGAGCTTCTTGAGCGCTCCGCGGGCGAAGACCGAGCCGGAGCCGGTGGCGGCGTAGCCCCGCTCCTCGGAGCGGCCGCCGGTGACGTCGTAGCTGAAGATGCGGCCCCGCTCACGGTCGACGTCCCAGCCGGCGAAGATGGGGACGACCGCCAGGCCCTGCAGGGCCATCCCGAGGTTGCCCCGGATCATCGTGGAGAGCCGGTTGGCCTTGCCCTCCAGTGAGAGAAGGGTGCCCTCGACCTTCTCGAAGTGCTCCAGCTCCAGCTGGAAGAGTTTCACCATCTCCACCGCGAGGCCCGCCGTTCCGGCGATGCCCACGGCGCTGTACTCGTCGGCCGGGAAGACCTTCTCGATGTCCCGCTGGGCGATGATGTTCCCCATGGTCGCCCGGCGGTCACCGGCCAGCACCACTCCGCCCGCGAAGGCCGCCGCGACGATCGTCGTGCCGTGCGGGGCCTCGACGGCGCCCTGGACCGGGGGGAGCGGACGCCGGCCGGGCAGCAGCTCCGGCTGGTGGTCGGCGAGAAAGTCCATGAAGGAGGGCGAGCCCGGCGTCAGGAAGGCAGCCGGCAGACGCCCGGGCATACGAGGGTTGGCTTCCACGCGTTTCCTTCCGCAGATGCGGCCCGGGCACATCCGTCGGGCCGGTAGCTGAACAGTCCGTCATGCCGTGTGTTCCGGGGAACCGGCACGCTCGGGACCTTACCCTTCTCCCGGCCGTGATCCACATGTTCCCCCGTTCCCGCGAACGGAGGCCCGCGCTCCACCGCCGCGCGGGCCACCCGGACACCTTCCCGCCACGCGCCGTGACCGGCCGGGGCCGCGCCGGAGTCCCTCCGGCTCCGGCGGGCGCCCGTCCGCCACGGCGGCTTCCCGCCCCGTGCGGGGCGCCACGCCTGGTGACGCCCCGCACGGCAGGCCGGAGGCCGGGGATCGGCCCGGTTACTCGCCGCCCTTCTGGACGAAGCTGCGCACGAAGTCCTCCGCGTTCTCCTCCAGGACGTCGTCGATCTCGTCGAGGACGGAGTCCACGTCGTCGTCGAGCTTCTCCTGGCGCTCCTTGAGGTCCTCCGAGACCTGCGCGTCCTGCGCGGTCTCCTCGGTCTCCTGTGTGGGACGGGTGGCCTTCTGCTGGCCGCCGCCGGTGTCCTTGGTCGCCATTTCCCTCACCCCGCTCGGTTCGACCCAGCTTGACTGGAACGGTCGAGTTCAGACCCTACACAGCGGGTCCGACATCGGCTCGCTGCTCGCTCGCCCTCCTCCCGGGCCCAAAGGCCCACCCGATGAATCCCTGCTCCCGGGCCTTCGGCCGCCGTCAGCCGCCCGACAGCACCCGGACCAGCTCCTCCGCCGTGCGGCAGCGGTCCAGGAGTTCCTTGACGTGATCCCTCGTGCCGCGCAGGGGCTCCAGGGTAGGTACCCGCTGAAGCGAGTCCCGACCCGGCAGGTCGAAGATCACCGAATCCCAGGAGGCGGCCGCCACCTCGTCGGCGTACTGTTCCAGGCAGCGGCCCCGGAAGTAGGCGCGGGTGTCCTCCGGCGGGGCCGTGACGGCCCGCTCCACCTCGGCCTCGTCCAGCAGCCGCTGCATGCGGCCGCGGGCGGCCAGCCGGTTGTAGAGGCCCTTGTCGGGGCGGACGTCCGCGTACTGCAGGTCCACCAGGTGGAGCCGCGGGGCGTCCCACTCCAGGCCGTCCCGGCGCCGGTAGCCCTCCAGCAGTTCCCGCTTGGCGACCCAGTCCAGCTCGCGGGAGAGGCTCATCGGGTCCCGCTCCAGCCGGTTCAGGACGTCCTCCCAGCGGGCCAGCACGTCCCGGGTCTGCTGGTCGGCGTCCGAGCCGTAGCGGTCCTCGACGTACTTGCTCGCCAGCTCGTAGTACTCCATCTGGAGCTGGACGGCGGTGAGGGTGCGCCCGCTGCGGAGCGTGACGGGACGGCGCAGCGTGGTGTCGTGGGAGACCCGGTGGAGGGTCCGGACCGGCTGGTCGACGGCGAGGTCCACCGCGATGAAGCCGTCCTCGATCATGGAGAGCACGAGCGCGGTGGTGCCGAGCTTGAGGTAGGTCGAGATCTCGGAGAGGTTGGCGTCCCCGATGATCACATGCAGCCGCCGGTACTTCTCGGCGTCCGCGTGCGGCTCGTCCCGGGTGTTGATCAGGGGCCGCTTGAGGGTGGTCTCCAGGCCGACCTCGACCTCGAAGTAGTCGGCGCGCTGGCTGAGCTGGAAGCCGTGCTCATGGCCGTCCTGCCCGATGCCCACCCGGCCGGCGCCGGTGACGACCTGGCGGGAGACGAAGAAGGGCGTCAGGTGGCGCACGATGTCCGAGAACGGGGTCTCCCGCTTCATCAGGTAGTTCTCGTGCGTGCCGTACGAGGCGCCCTTGTTGTCGGTGTTGTTCTTGTAGAGGTGGATGGGCTGGGCCCCGGGGAGCTGGGCGGCGCGCTCGGCGGCCGCCGCCATGATCCGCTCGCCGGCCTTGTCCCAGAGCACCGCGTCGCGCGGGCTGGTGACCTCGGGGGCGCTGTACTCGGGGTGCGCGTGGTCGACGTAGAGCCGGGCGCCGTTGGTCAGGATGACGTTCGCCAGGCCGATGTCCTCGTCGGTCAGCTGGCTGGAGTCCGCCGTCTCCCGGGCGAGGTCGAACCCCCGGGCGTCGCGCAGCGGGTTCTCCTCCTCGAAGTCCCAGCGGGCCCGGCGGGCCCGGTGCATCGCCGCCGCGTAGGCGTTGACGATCTGGGACGAGGTGAGCATGGCATTGGCGTTCGGGTGTCCCGGGACGGAGATCCCGTACTCCGTCTCGATGCCCATTACTCGCCGTACGGTCATGCGGCCCTCCTTGCCCGGCGCCGGCCCCGGGCGGGGCCGGTGCTCACGTACCGCAGCCACCGCGGTACGTGTGCGGTGCCCGTCCCCACGTCCCGTGGCCGGGCGGTCACCGCAAGCCTAGAACGCCGTGGGGACGGCGGGGAGATCATTTGCTCCATTGCCGAAAACGCACTCGGCTGCGGATGCCCGCCGGGGACATCCGCAGCCGGGGCGTGGCCTACAGGTACTGGCCGGTGTTGGCGACGGTGTCGATGGACCGGCCGGTGTCGGCCCCCTGCTTCCCGGTGACGAGGGTGCGGATGAAGACGATCCGCTCGCCCTTCTTGCCGGAGATGCGGGCCCAGTCGTCGGGGTTGGTGGTGTTGGGGAGGTCCTCGTTCTCCTTGAACTCGTCGACGCAGGCGGCGAGCAGGTGGGAGACGCGCAGACCCTTCTGGTCGTGGTCGAGGAAGGCCTTGATGGCCATCTTCTTGGCCCGGTCCACGATGTTCTGGATCATGGCGCCGGAGTTGAAGTCCTTGAAGTAGAGGACCTCCTTGTCACCGTTGGCGTAGGTGACCTCCAGGAAGCGGTTCTCCTCGGACTCCGCGTACATCTGCTCGACGACGGACTGGATCATGCCGTCGACCGCGGCCGCGGGCGAGCCGCCGTGCTCGGCGACGTCCTCCGCGTGCAGCGGGAGCGTCGGCTTCAGGTACTTGCCGAAGATGTCCTTCGCCGCCTCCGCGTCCGGGCGCTCGATCTTGATCTTCACATCGAGGCGGCCGGGGCGCAGGATCGCGGGGTCGATCATGTCCTCGCGGTTGGAGGCGCCGATGACGATGACGTTCTCCAGGCCCTCCACGCCGTCGATCTCGGCGAGCAGCTGGGGGACGATGGTGTTCTCCACGTCCGAGCTGACGCCCGACCCCCGGGTACGGAAGAGCGACTCCATCTCGTCGAAGAAGACGATGACGGGCGTGCCCTCACTCGCCTTCTCCCGGGCCCGCTGGAAGACCAGGCGGATGTGGCGCTCGGTCTCGCCCACGTACTTGTTGAGCAGCTCGGGGCCCTTGATGTTGAGGAAGTAGCTCTTGCCGGCGGGGCGGCCGGTGACCTCGGCGACCTTCTTGGCGAGGGAGTTGGCGACGGCCTTGGCGATGAGCGTCTTGCCGCAGCCGGGCGGGCCGTAGAGCAGGACGCCCTTGGGCGGCCGCAGCTCGTGCTCCTTGAAGAGGTCGGGGTAGAGGTATGGCAGCTCGACGGCGTCCCGGATCAGCTCGATCTGGTTGCCCAGGCCGCCGATCCGCTCGTAGTCGATGTCCGGCACCTCTTCGAGGACGAGCTCCTCGACCTCGCTCTTGGGGACGACCTCGTAGACGTAGCCGGAGCGGGGCTCCAGCAGCAGGGCGTCACCGGCCCGGATGGTGGCTCCCATCAGCGGCTCGGCGAGCCGGACCACCCGCTCCTCGTCGGTGTGGCCGATGACCAGGGCGCGCTCGCCGTCCTCCAGGATCTCCTTGAGGGTGACGATGTCCCCGGCGCGCTCGAACTCCATGGCCTCGACCACGTTGAGCGCCTCGTTGAGCATGACCTCCTGGCCGCGCCGGAGGTCGTCGAGTTCCACACCGGGGCTGACATTGACCCGGAGCTTGCGCCCTCCGGTGAAGATGTCGGCCGTGCCGTCCTCGTTGCCGTGCAGGAAGACCCCGAAGCCGGCCGGGGGCTGTGCGAGCCGGTCGACCTCCTCCTTGAGGGCCACGATCTGGTCGCGGGCCTCACGGAGCGTGTTGGCCAGCCGTTCGTTCTGGGCGGAGACCCCGGCCAGATTGGTCTGCAGCTCGACGATCCGCTCCTCGAGAATCCTCGTGTGCCGCGGAGAGTCGGCGAGCTTGCGGCGCAGGACGGCGATCTCCTGCTCCAGATAGGCAACCTGACCGGCGGGGTCCTCGGACCCCCGCCCCGGCCGGAAGCCGCGGTCGATGTCGTCGTCGTGGGCTGCCACGGTCCTCACCTCCTCCAAGGGGAGCTGGACGCTTCCTGACCCTACCTGGACCGGTGGAGGTTGAAACCCCTAGATCACAAAGACGGTCGGGGTGTGTCCGATCTTCACCCTTGCGTACTCCCTCACGCCAGCAGATACCCACCCAGCAACATCGGAAAGCGGGCGGTTGTATCGTCGGGACGGTCAACACCCGTCAAAGCTGGCTTCAATTGATCCACCGACCCAGGGAAACGGCAGGCGAGATGAGCGTGCAGGACGAGGCGGCCCCCGGCGCTACGGCGGGCACGGCCCCGGCCGAGCTGGAGGTCTGGATCGACCAGGATCTGTGCACCGGCGACGGCATCTGTGCCCAGTACGCGCCCGAGGTCTTCGAACTCGACATCGACGGCCTCGCATATGTGAAGGACACGGAGGACGAACTGCTGACGGCGCCCGGGGCCACCACCCGGGTACCGCTGCCCCTGCTGCGCGAGGTGGCCGACTCGGCCCGGGAATGCCCCGGGGAGTGCATCCACGTCCGTCGGGTTTCGGACAAGGTGGAGATCTACGGCCCTGACGCGGAGTGACCGCCCGGTGACCGTGCCGGCCCGGCGGCCGGCGCGGCCGACGGTCAGACCGGTCAGACCGGTCAGACGCTGCCGGGAGCGGCGAGGGCGGCCAGCCGGAAGGAGCCGTCCCGCCACCGCCAGATCACCTCGCGCCGCTGGTCCGGGCAGCAGCGGGGCACCTCGGCCGAGGAGTAGCCGAGCAGCGTGGCGGAGATGCCGCGCCCGGTGACGGCGAGATCGGCGACGTTCATCCGCTCCGCGGGGTCCAGCAGCGTCTCCAGGACCTCGGGCCCCGCCGCCCCGTGCGCCAGGACGTAGAGCCCGTGCGGCGGAGTGCCCATGCCGGCGGCGCAGCTCACCACCGCCACCGTCTCCGGGCGGCCGTCGCCGTCCAGGTCGGCCGACCCCTTCTCCACGACCTCGGTCCCGGCCGTCCCGCACTCCAGCGGGTAGCGCGCGGACTCCGCGTCGGGCGCCCCGCCGGTACGGCCCGCCGGCTCGGCGGACGTCCGGTCCCCGGTGTCTCCCGAGGCCCCGGAGGACGCCGCCGGCGCCGTGGTGGCCGTCGCGCCGGACGGCTGGAGGAAGGCGGCACCGCCGACCACGGCGGCCAGGGCGGTGGCGGTGACGAGCCAGTGCACCGGGCGGGAGCGGGCGTGCGCCCGCGCCGGGCGGGGGGCGGACGGCTGAGGGCATGCCGGGGCCTGCACGCGCTGAGCCTCCTGGAGGTGCGGAGCCGGTGGGATGGCCTGCATCGTGCCATATCTCACACCGGCCCGGAACGCCCGGGCCCCCCGTGCCGCGAAGAGTGGCCAAAGGTTTACCGGGCCGCCGCGGGGCGGTCACGGCTCCGCCGCCCGGCCCCGGCGGAACCGGCGGGAGGGGCCGCCTCCCACCCGACCCGGCGCGGGAGCACCGGGCCGTTTCCCGGTCTCCTGGGACGGGGCGAGTGAGGACGGCCGGCCGGGCCGGGGGCGGCGGAGCGCTGCCGTTCAGGCGCGGGCGGCGCCCCCGCTGCCGGACCCCGGGCCGGTGTAGTCCTCGCCGTAGGCGCCCTTCGCGGGGCGGCGGCGGCGCAGCGGCGGTTCCACGCCGTCGGCCAGGCGGCGGGCGGTGAGCAGGAAGCCGGTGTGGCCGACCATGCGGTGGTCGGGGCGGACGGCCAGCCCTTCCACGTGCCAGGTGCGGAGCATGGTCTCCCAGGCGGTCGGCTCGTTGAAGGTGCCGTGCTCGCGGATCGCCTCGACGGTGCGGGCGAGCTGGGTCGTGGTGGCCACGTAACAGCAGACGATGCCGCCGGGCACCAGGGCCTTGGAGACGGCCTCCAGGCACTCCCAGGGGGCGAGCATGTCCAGGATGACGCGGTCGACCTCGGTGTCGGAGAGGTTGTCCTGGAGGTCGCCGACGGTGAGCCGCCAGGCCGGGTGCTCGGCCCCGAAGTAGCGGCGGACGTTCTCGGCGGCGATCTCGGCGAAGTCCGCCCGGCGCTCGTAGGAGTGGAGCATGCCCTGGTCGCCGATGGCGCGCAGCAGGAAGGTGCTGAGCGAGCCGGAGCCGACGCCCGCCTCGACGACACGCGCGCCGGGGAAGATGTCGGCCATGGCCAGGATCTGCCCCGCGTCCTTGGGGTAGACCACGGCGGCGCCGCGGGGCATGGACAGGACGTAGTCGGGGAGCAGCGGGCGCAGCGCGAGATACGCGACGTTCCCGGTGGTACGGACAACACTGCCCTCGGGAGCGCCGATCAGCTCGTCGTGCGGGAAGGCACCCTTGTGGGTGTGGAAGCTCTTCCCGGCTTCGAGCGTGAACGTGTAGTGGCGTCCCTTGGGATCGGTGAGCTGGACCTGGTCCCCGACCTCGAAGGGCCCGCGACGGCGGGCGGCACCGGTCGGTTCGGACATGTGACCAGCCTACCGGTCCCGGCGGCGGCCTCCCGCCACGGCCGGGAGCCCGGACCAGGGCCCTCGGCGGGTCAGGAGTGGCGGGCCATGGCCGAGACGAAGGCGCGTTCGACGTCGGCGGTGGAGAGCACCCCGTAGACCTCGCCGGTCTCCTCGACCACCAGGTACTCGGTGGCGGGGGTCGTCCGGAGGCTCTCCAGCAGGTCCTCCCCGCTGAGTTCGGCGGAGACCCGCATGCCCGGCCTGAGTTCCTGCGCGAGCCCGCCGGTGGCGACCCAGGGGCGGCGGTGCTCGGGCACTCCCGCGATCGACGCCTCCCGCACCAGCGCCGTGGGCTCCCCCTGGCCGTCCACCACCACCAGGGCGCGCGCGCCCGCCTCGTTGGCCCGGCGGAGCGCCTCGGAGAGCGGGGTGTCGGCCGATACGGGTACCGCCCGGCGGGTGAGGTTGCGGGCCCGCAGCTCCGGCAGGCGCTCCCGGAGCCGGGCCATGCGCAGGCTGTTGCCGGCACCGGTCCAGATGATCCCGGCGAGGATGGCGGCGAGCAGCGCGTCGGTGACGGTGTCGACCCCGCCGAACTCCTCGGGCGCGTTGCCGAGCCGCCCCGAATGGGTGAGCAGCGGCAGCCCGGCGAGGACGACGATGGCGAGCGCCCGCCCGGTCCAGGCCGCGGCGACGGTTCCGCTCATCGGCCGCCCGGTGACCTTCCAGACCACGGCGCGCAGCATCCGCCCGCCGTCCAGCGGCAGTCCGGGCAGCAGGTTGAACGCCGCGACGATCAGGTTGGAGATCATCAGACCGGCCATCAGCACCCCCGGGACCGTGCCCGGCTCGACCGCGTACATGCCGAGGTAGAACAGGCCGGCGAGGACGAGGGAGAGCAGCGGGCCGACGAAGGCGAGGACGAACTCGCGCCCGGGGGTCTCCGACTCCTTCTCGATCTCCGAGACACCGCCGAAGAACTGCAGCTGGATCCGGCGGACGGGGAGCTTGTAGCGGAGCGCGACGACGGTGTGCGCCAGCTCGTGGACGAGCACCGAGCCGTAGAAGGCGACGGCGAAGAAGAGCGAGACGAGATAGCGCAGGTTTCCGAGCTCCGGCAGGACCCGTTCCAGCTGCCCGCCGAAGACCCAGGTGATGAGGGCGGCCACCAGGAACCAGCTCGGCGCCACATAGACCGGCACCCCGAACGGACGGCCCATCAGGATGCCGCCTCCGGTGCCGGGCGGGCGCTTCCGCTCGCGGTCACCGCCCGGGGCGTTCCCGCCGCCGGGGCGCGGGTACCCGTTCCCGGCAGGGCCGCCGCTCTCGGGGCCCTCGCCGCTCTCGCCGCTCTCGCCGCTCTTGTCCACAGGGGCCTTTCGTCGCTGCGTCACCCGGTCGCCTGCCACCCGTCCGCTCCACACCCCGGGGCCGGCCGCGGGGCCGGCCGGGCGCGGCCCCGTCCCCCGGGCGGGCCCCCGGTGTCCCGCCGGGTGTCCCGTCGGTCGGTTCCGCTCCCGCCCCGCGGCCGGTCCCGGGCGGGGGCGCGCGGTACGGGAAGCTCTGCGGTCGATGGTATGCGGACGGGTGTCGGTCCCGGGCCGTAGGGTCGTACGCCATGGGAACCAGCACCGAGCACGCGGGCACCGGCGGAACCGGCCGGGGCCCGGACGGCGGCCCGCCGGCGCCGGCGGCCGCGCAGGGCGCTCCGGGCAGCGCCCCGGGCGCCACCAGCGCCGCGGGAGAGGGCGCACAGCGCTCCTCCGGGGCACCGGCGCGCCCGAGGACGCCGGGGGGCCCGGCGGCCCTCACGTCGCTGTCGCCGTCCCGCGCCGCCGACTTCATGACCTGCCCGCTGCTCTACCGCTTCCGGGTGATCGACAAACTGCCGGAGCGTCCCAGCGCGGCGGCCACCCGGGGGACGCTGGTCCACGCGGTGCTGGAACGCCTCTTCGACGCCCCGGCCGCGGAGCGCACGGCGGGACGGGCCCGCTCGCTGCTCCCCGGGGAGTGGGAGCGGCTGCTGGCGGCCCGGCCGGAGCTGGCGGAGCTGTTCCAGGAGGAGGACGGCGCCCGGGACGGCGGCGCGGGCCCGGTGGACCCCGCCCGGCTGGCGGAGTGGCTCGCGGAGGCGGAGCGGCTGCTGGCCCGGTGGTTCACGCTGGAGGACCCCACCCGGCTGGAACCCGCGGAGCGTGAGCTGTTCGTGGAGACCACCCTGGAGTCCGGGCTGCGGCTGCGCGGCATCATCGACCGGGTCGACGTGGCGCCGGACGGCGCGGTGCGCATCGTCGACTACAAGACCGGCAAGGCCCCGCGCCCCGAGTACGCGGGGGACGCGCTGTTCCAGATGAAGTTCTACGCGCTGGTCCTGTGGCGGCTGCGGGGCACGGTGCCGCGCCGCCTCCAGCTGGTCTACCTGGGCAGCGGTGACGTGCTCAGCTACGACCCGGCCGAGGAGGACCTGCGCGCCACGGAGCGGAAGGTGCTGGCCCTGTGGACGGCGATCCGCCGGGCGGCCCGGACGGGCGACTGGCGGCCCCGGCCGGGCAAGCTGTGCGGCTGGTGCGACCACCGGGCGGTGTGCCCGGAGTTCGGCGGGACTCCCCCACCGTGCCCGCCCGTCATCCCCGCGCCGGTACCTCCGCCTGCGCAGGCGGAGGCGGAGCCGGGCGGCCCCGCGGGAAGCGGCCAGGGCACAATGGGCGGGGTCTGAGTGAAGGGGAGTTCCACCGTGGCCATCCGTGTCCTCCTGGTCGACGACCAGCCGCTGTTGCGCACCGGTTTCCGGATGATCCTGGAGGCCGAGCAGGACATCGCCGTGGTGGGCGAGGCCGGGGACGGCCTCCAGGCCCTGGACCAGGTCCGGGCGCTCCAGCCCGACGTGGTGCTGATGGACATCCGGATGCCCCGGATGGACGGCGTCGAGGCCACCCGCCAGATCACCGGCCCCGGGCGGGACGGCCCGGCCAAGGTGCTCGTCCTGACCACGTTCGACCTCGACGAGTACGTGGTGGAGGCGCTGCGCGCGGGGGCCAGCGGCTTCCTGCTGAAGGACGCCCCCGCGCAGGAGCTGGTGCAGGCGATCCGGGTGGTCGCCTCGGGTGAGGCGATGCTCGCGCCGAGCATCACCCGCCGGCTGCTCGACAAGTACGCCGCCAAGCTCCCCTCCGGCGAGGAGCCGGTTCCGGACACGCTGCACACGCTGACGGACCGCGAGGTGGAGGTGCTGAAGCTGGTCGCCAAGGGGCTGTCCAACGCGGAGATCGCAGCCGATCTGTTCGTCAGCGAGACCACGGTGAAGACCCATGTCGGCCATGTCCTGACCAAGCTCGGCCTGCGGGACCGGGTACAGGCGGCCGTCTACGCGTACGAGAGCGGGCTGGTGCGGCCGGGCGGGCACTGAGGCCGCCGGGCGGGCTCCGCCCACGGCCGGAGCGGGAGCCGGGACCGGGGGCCGGTGCTGAGGGCTCCCCGCGGAGGGCGCCCTCAGCTTCCGGCCGGCCGCCGGGCGCCCCCGGGCCGCCCGGCGCGGATCACTCCTCTTCCGCCTCGGCCTTGCTGATCTCCCAGAAGCGGAACACCGTGGAGGCGTCCAGAGACCACTCCAGGCCGGCGATGTCACCGCGCGCCACGGCGTACTGCTTGCCCTGCCACAGCGGCAGCACCGGCAGCTCCTCGGCCACGATGTCCTGCACCTCGCCGAAGTTCGACGCGGTGGCGGCCCGGTTGGCCTGCGCGGCGGTGCTGGGGATCAGCTGCCGGACGATCCGCTCGGAGTCGTAGTTGTTGCCGAGGACGTTGCCCTCGCCGAAGAACGGCGCGGTGAAGTTGTCCGGATCCGGGTAGTCGGGCACCCAGCCCTTGACGTAGACGCCGTAGTCGCCGTTCCTGATGCCCTTTTCGTAGGCGCCCAGTTCGGTGGACTCGACCTTGGCGTCGAACAGGCCGCCGGCGTTGAGCTGCTCCGCGATCTCCTCGAAGGCGGGGACCGTGCCGGGGCCGTAACGGCTGGGGGTGGCGTGGAGGGTGAGCTCGACCGGCTCGGTGATGCCCTCGTCGCGCAGGGCCGCCTCGGCCTTGGCGGGCTGCGGCCGGTCGCCGTACAGGTCGAAGAAGGCCGTGTTGTGCGCGGTGATCCCGGAGGGGACGATCGAGTACAGCGGCTTGGCGGTGTACTTGTAGACGTCGCGGACGAGGGCGCTGCGGTCGACGAGATAGGCGACGGCCTTGCGCACCGCCTCCTTGCCGGCGACCGGGTGGTCGAGGTTGAAGACCAGGTGCTGGACCTCGGCGCTGGTCCCCTCGATCACCTCCAGCCCGTCCTTCTGGTCCGTCGTGGCGGTCTCCAGATCGCTGATGTCCTCGATGGACAGGCCGCGGTAGGCGAGGTCGAGGTCCCCCCGGCGCAGCGCCTCCTTCAGGGCGCCCTGGTTCCCCCGGTAGAACTTCATGGTCATCCCGGAGTTCTTGACCCTGGCGGGCCCCTGGTAGTCGGGGTTGACGGAGAACTTCGCCTCGGACCCGGCGTCGAAGGAGTCCAGCGTGTAGACGCCCGAGCCGACCGCCTTGCCGTCGGTCCGCAGCCGGTCCGCGGGGTACTCGCGGTGGTCGACGATGGAACCGGCGCCGGAGGCGATCTTCATGGGGAAGGTCGCGTCGGAGGTCTTCAGCCGGAAGATCACCGTCTTGTCGTCCGGCGTCTCGACCTTGTCGAGCGAGGACAGCAGGACGGCCGGGCCGTTCTCGTCGTCGATCCGCAGCGTCCGGCGGAAGGAGAAGGCGACGTCCTCGGAGGTCAGGCGGTTGCCGCCGGAGAACGTGAGGCCGTCCTTGAGGGTACAGCGGTAGACCTTGCTGGCGGAGTCCTCGAAGCCGCAGCGCTCGGCCGCCTCCGGCTGCGGGGTCGTCCCGCCGCGGGGGAAGCTGATCAGGGACTGGAAGACGTTGTTGAACAGCAGCCAGGAGCCCGGGTCGTAGCCCGAGGCGGGATCGACCGCGGTGACCTCGTCCGTCATTCCCATGACGACCGGCTCACCCGTACCTGCCGCGGAACCCCCGCCCCCGCATCCGGCCAGCAGCCCCGCCAGGGCCGGGACCACGAACAGGTGCTGACGTGCCCTCATGCGCAATGCTCACACCTCCTCGCTGGACTCCGGCCCCCGTCGGCGTCTCGGCCTGCCGGATCGGTCAGCCGGCGGAGCGGCCGAGCTCCCACAGTTGCAGTACCGACGACGAGTTGAGCGCCCACTCCACACCGGTGACGCTGTTCCGGGACGCCACGTACTGCTTGCCCTGCCAGAGCGGCAGGACGGGCACGTCCTCGGCGACGATGTCCTGGACCCGCTCGAAGCTCTTGGACGCCCCGGTCCGCTCCGCCTGCTGCCGGGTCTCCGGGATCAGCTGGCTGTGGATCTCCTTGTTGTCGTACGGGCTGTTGAGGAAGTTGTCCGGGGAGAAGAACGGCGCCGTGAAGTTGTCGGGGTCCGGGAAGTCCGGGTACCAGCCCATGCCGTAGACGGCGTAGGCGCGCTCGCTCTGGCTGGGGCGGAAGGTCTTCCATTCGAAGCCCTTGATGGTGACGTCGAACAGCCCGGTCTCGTTGAGCTGCTTGCGCAGGGTCTCGAACTCCGCCTTCGTGGCCGGCCCGTAGTGGTCCGTGGTGTAGGCGAGCTGCAGCTTGACGGGGATCTCGACGCCCGCGGCCTCCAGAGTGCGGCGCGCGGCCTCCGGGTCGGGCTCCCCGTAGCGGTTGAAGAAGGAGTTGACGTGGGAGCCGACGCTCCTGGGGATGATCGAGTAGAGCGGCTCGGCGCTGCGCTCGTAGACGTCCCGGACGAGTTCCTGGCGGTCCACGACCTGGGCCATCGCCCGGCGGACGGCCTTGTCGCCGGCGACCGGGTCCTCCGTGTTGAAGGCGAGGTAGCGGATCTCCTGGCCGGGGGTCTCCAGGAAGTTGATCTCCTTCGAGCCCTTCCGCTGCAACCGGGCTATCTGCTCCGGCGACATCGTGCGGCTCATCACCTCGATCTCGCCGTCCATGAGCGCCTTCTCCATGGCCTCGGCGTCCTCCAGGACCCGCAGCTCCACCTTCTCGTTGCGGATCTCGATCTGGCCCTGGTAGTTGGGGTTCTTGGTGAAGGTGAGCGTCTTGGCGACGCCGTCCTCCTCCTCCGTCTCCAGGGCGTACGGCCCGGAGCCGACCAGGTCGAAACCGTCGCGGAGCTTCTTGGCGTCGTAGCTCTCGGCGTCCACGATCGCGGCGGCCGGGGTGGCGAGCTTGTGCGGGAAGGTGGCGTCCGGCTGCTTGAGGTGGAAGACGATCTCGCGGTCGCCGAGGGTCTCGACCCGGTCGATGTTGGAGATCAGGGAGACGGGGCCGTTGGGGTCCTTGATGGCCAGCGTCCGCTCCACCGAGAACTTGACGTCCTCCGCGGTGAGGTCGTTGCCGTTGGAGAACTTCAGGCCCTCCCGGACCGTGCACCGGTACTGCTCGTTCTGCCGGTCGGTGAAGCCGCACTTGGAGGCCGCCTCGGGGACGGGCTCGCTGCCGGAGCGGGGCAGGGCCATCAGCGTCTGGAACGTGTTGCGCATGACGTTCCACAGGGCCATGTCGTACGCCAGGGCCGGGTCGAAGGGCGCCGGGGCGTCCTCGGTGACGACGAAGTGGTCCGTGGTACCGACGACAATCGCGTCCGCGCCGTCACCGCCTCCCGTGGCCCCGCAGGCGGCCAGGGCCGGGGCCAGCAATGCGATTGCTGCCGGCAGCGCCAGAGTCTTGCGGTTCATCTCGGGAGTCTCCTGCATTGCGATCCGTGCCCGGGACCTTACCGACGCCGGCGCCGCCGCCCCAGGGAGTGTGGTGAAGTTCTGGCGAAACATTAGTCCGCCGGGCCAGCGGCATTGGCACGGGGCGAAGTTGACGTCGGATAACACCCTGGTAACAGCCAGGACCCGTCCGATATACGGACGCCGGGTCGATTACCGCGTTCGGCGACCTATACGGACAGAAAGGCGCGGCGAGCACCCTCACGGGAGGGGTGAGAACACCCGGCGCCACCCCTGTCGACCGGCTGGCGCGTGAGAAACGTCACGGCCGCTTTCCGGACGAGTGGCCGGAAATTCCGTTAGCGCATTCGGGAAGCGTAACGGAAATCAACCGGGGTGGTCGCCCAGTGTCCCCGTCCCATACCGCGGGGTACGGAACGTGCACGGTTCAGTGCATTACCGTGATCAATCCCCGGAGAAAGGCGAGGTCGACTTCTTCCAGGGAAGTGACCACGGTGCGCCCCGGACCGGGGGCGACGGGGACCACCGAGGGCACCGCCACCACCGGGCAGCCCGCGGCCACCGCCGAGGCCACGCCCGTCGGGGTGTCCTCCACCGCCACGCAGCGGGCCGGGTCCGCGCCCAGCCCGGCGGCCGCCGTCAGATACGGGTCCGGGTGCGGCTTCGTCCGCTCCAGCTCGTCGCCGGCGAGCGTGAGGTCGAACCGGACGGAGCCGAGGGAGAGCAGGACCCGGTCGATCACCCGCCGGTGCGAGGCGGAGACCAGGGCCGTCGGCACCTTCTGCGCGGCCAGTTCCGCGAGCAGCCGGGCCGCTCCCGGCATCAGCGGCACCCCACGCCCCAGCATCTCCTCGAACCGGTCGTTGAGCAGCACGGACAGTTCCGGGACGGTGATGTCGGCCCCACTGGCCTCGATGAGGAGGGCGGCGGAGCGGGACATCGGCCCGCCCACGACCGCCTGGCGGAGGCGGGGGTCGAGCACGTGGCCCAGCTCGGCGAAGACCTCCACCTCGGCGTCCCACCAGAAGTCCTCGGTCGCCACCAGGGTGCCGTCCATGTCGAGCAGGACCGCCTGGAGGGCAGGTCCTCCGGTCCTGCCGGTGGCGAGTGCCGGGGTGCCACTGGTCATCCTTGCCCCTTCCGTCGAGGTCGCCGGCGGCACGCGCCTCCCCGCGGATACCGCGGATACCGCGGGGATTCCGGCCCCGGAGGCGCGACCGGCCGGCCACGGCCCCGGCGGGGCGTGGCCGGCCGTGCCGGACCGACCAGTCTACGACGGCCGCCGCGCGCGGTCGCGGCGAATCCGGGGCGCCCGGCCCCGTTCCCCCGCCCCGTCTCCCCGCTCCGTCCCTCCGCACCGGACCGACGGGGCGGGGGAACGGGGCCGGGCTGGAGCCGCCGCGGGGGAACTACCGGGCGTTGAAGTACTTGGCCTCGGGGTGGTGGAGGACGATGGCGTCCGTGGACTGCTCCGGGTGGAGCTGGAACTCCTCGGAGAGACGGACGCCGATGCGCTCGGGCTCCAGCAGGCCGGCGATCTTGGCCCGGTCCTCCAGGTCCGGGCAGGCGCCGTACCCCAGGGAGAAGCGGGCCCCGCGGTACCGGAGCGCGAACATGTCCTCCATGGCCTGGGGGTCCTCCCCGGCGAAGCCCAGCTCCGCGCGGACCCGCGCGTGCCAGTACTCGGCCAGGGCCTCGGCCAGCTGGACGGAGAGACCGTGGAGTTCGAGGTAGTCGCGGTAGGAGTCGGCGGCGAAGAGCCGGGCCGTCTCCTCCCCGATCCGGGAACCGACGGTGACGATCTGCAGACCGACGACGTCGGTCTCGCCGGACTCCTCGGGGCGGAAGAAGTCGGCCAGGCAGAGCCGGCGCCCACGGCGCTGGCGCGGGAAGGTGAACCGGGTGCGCTCGCCGCCCTTGTCGTCCAGGATGATCAGGTCCTCGCCCTTGGCGACACAGGGGAAGTAGCCGTAGACCACCGCGGCTTCCAGGAGATTCTCGGTCTGCAGGCGGTCCAGCAGTCCGCGCAGCCGGGGCCGCCCCTCGGTCTCCACCAGCTCCTCGTAGGAGGGACCGCCGCCGGTACGGGACTCCTTCAGCCCCCACTGCCCCTTGAACAGCGCGCCCTCGTCCAGCCAGGAGGCGTACTCCTTGAGCTGGATGCCCTTGACGACGCGCGTGCCGGAGAACGGCGGGGTGGGCACCGGGTTGTCGGTGGCCACGTCCGAGCGCGCGCCCTCGGCCGGATCCGCCTCGGCGGCGGGGGCGTCCCGGCGGGGGACGCGGCGCTGCCGCAGCTCGGGCAGGGAGGCACCGGGGACGCCGCGCTTGACGGCGAGCAGGGCGTCCATCAGCCGCAGCCCCTCGAAGGCGTCCCGGGCGTAGCGGACCTCGCCCTCGTAGACCTCGTGCAGGTCCTGCTCCACGTAGGCGCGGGTGAGGGCGGCGCCGCCGAGGATCACGGGGAAGTCGGCGGCCAGCTTGCGCTGGTTGAGCTCCTCCAGGTTCTCCTTCATGATCACGGTGGACTTCACCAGCAGCCCGGACATGCCGATGACATCGGCCCGGTGTTCCTGGGCCGCCTCGACGATGGCGGAGACCGGCTGCTTGATGCCGAGGTTGACCACGGTGTAGCCGTTGTTGGACAGGATGATGTCCACCAGGTTCTTGCCGATGTCGTGGACGTCGCCACGGACCGTGGCCAGCACGATGGTGCCCTTGCCCTCCTCGCCCTCGGCCTTCTCCATGTGCGGTTCCAGATGGGCCACGGCCGTCTTCATGACCTCCGCGGACTGCAGGACGAACGGGAGCTGCATCCGGCCGGAGCCGAACAGCTCGCCGACCACCTTCATCCCCGCCAGCAGCGTCTCGTTGACGATCTCCAGCGCGGGCCGGGACTCCAGGGCCTCGTCCAGGTCGGCCTCCAGGCCGTTGCGCTCGCCGTCGATGACGCGCCGCTGCAACCGCTCGTCCAGCGGCAGCGCCGCCAGTTCCTCGGCCCTGCCCGCCTTCAGGGTCTTCGTGTCCACGCCCTCGAACAGCTCCAGGAAGCGCTGGAGCGGGTCGTAGCCCTCGCGGCGGCGGTCGTAGATCAGGTCGAGGGCGGTCTCCCGCTGCTCGTCCTCCAGCCGCGCGATCGGCATGATCTTCGACGCGTGCACAATGGCCGAGTCCAGGCCCGCCTTGACGCACTCGTCCAGGAAGACGCTGTTGAGGACCGCGCGGGCGGCCGGGTTGAGCCCGAAGGAGATGTTGGACAGGCCCAGTGTGGTCTGGACGTCCGGGTGGCGGCGCTTGAGTTCCCGGATCGCCTCGATGGTGGCGATGCCGTCCTTGCGGGACTCCTCCTGACCGGTGGCGATGGTGAAGGTGAGGCAGTCGATGACGATGTCGCTCTTGCGCACCCCCCACTTCCCCGTGAGGTCGGCGATGAGCCGCTCCGCGACGGCGACCTTGTGTTCGGGGGTGCGGGCCTGCCCCTCCTCGTCGATGGTCAGCGCGATCAGCGCGGCGCCGTGCTCGACGGCCAGCTCGGTGATCCGCGCGAAACGGGACTCGGGGCCGTCGCCGTCCTCGTAGTTGACGGAGTTGATCAGCGCCCGGCCGCCGAGGCGCTCCAGGCCGGCGCGGATGACGGCCGGCTCGGTGGAATCCAGCACCAGGGGCAGGGTGGAGGCGGTCGCCAGCCGCCCGGCCAGCTCCGCCATGTCCGCCACGCCGTCCCGGCCGACGTAGTCCACGCAGACGTCGAGGAGGTGGGCGCCCTCGCGGATCTGCTCCCGCGCGATCTCCACGCAGTCGTCCCAGCGGCCGTCGAGCATCGCCTCCCGGAACTTCTTCGACCCGTTGGCGTTCGTGCGCTCGCCGATCGCGAGGTAGGAGGTGTCCTGCCGGAACGGGACGCTCTGGTAGAGCGAGGCGGCCCCGGGCTCCGGCCGGGGGTCACGGGGGGCGGGGGCCAGGCCCCGGACCCGCTCGACCAGCTGCCGCAGATGCTCCGGCGTGGTGCCGCAGCAGCCGCCGACCAGGGAGAGCCCGTAGTCCCGGACGAACGTCTCCTGGGCGTCGGCCAGCTCCCCCGGGGTGAGCGGGTAGTGGGCGCCGTCCTTGCCGAGGACGGGGAGACCGGCGTTCGGCATGCACGACAGCGGGACGCCCGCGTGGCGGGCCAGATGGCGCAGGTGCTCGCTCATCTCGGCCGGGCCGGTGGCGCAGTTGAGGCCGATCATGTCGATGCCCAGCGGCTCCAGCGCCGTGAGGGCGGCGCCGATCTCCGAGCCGAGCAGCATCGTGCCCGTGGTCTCCACGGTGACCGACACCAGCACGGGCAGCCCGGTGCCGGTGGCGCGCAGCGCGCGCCGGGCGCCGATCACCGCCGACTTCGTCTGCAGGAGGTCCTGGGTGGTCTCCACCAGCAGCGCGTCCGCGCCGCCGGCGATCAGGCCCTCGGCGTTGCGCTGGTAGGCGTCGCGCAGGACGTCGTAGCCGACGTGGCCGAGGGTGGGCAGCTTGGTGCCGGGGCCGATCGAGCCGAGCACCCAGCGGGTCCGGCCGTCCTCGG
The DNA here is from genome assembly GCF_012034935.1 of Streptomyces zingiberis. Taxonomy (GTDB): domain Bacteria; phylum Actinomycetota; class Actinomycetes; order Streptomycetales; family Streptomycetaceae; genus Streptomyces; species Streptomyces zingiberis. The sequence goes on along the minus strand of NZ_JAATEN010000008.1, from coordinate 119,237 downwards.
CGGCGAGACCGTCGGCGGCCTCGCGGGCGATGCGGGCGCCCGCCTCGGACAGCTCGTGGACGCGGTCGGCGATGTCGTACTCGGCCAGCGCGGCGTGATTGGCCCCGAAGGTGTTGGTGCCCACGCAGTCGACGCCCGCGGCCAGATACTCCTCGTGCACGGAACGGACGATGTCCGGGCGGGTGACGTTGAGGATCTCGTTGCACCCCTCCAGGTCCTGGAAGTCCTCCAGGCCGGGCTCCCGTGCCTGGAGCATGGTGCCCATCGCCCCGTCCGCCACCACCACGCGGCTGGCGAGCGCCTCCCTCAGGGCGGAGACCCTGTCGACGGTACTGGTCGGTGGCTGGAACGAGCCCATGGAAAACTCCCTGAGGTGCGACGGCTGTCGGCTTTGCGCCTTCCCTGCCGGGAGAGCGCACCTGGCCAGCGTAGCCCCGATGGCGCCGGCACTCCCTGGTGTTCCACTGGGCGGACCGCGCAGGGGTCGTCTTCCGGCCGTTTCGGGCGGCCGGAACGGAGGCCGTTACGCCGTGCGTGGTACCCAGCGGTCGGCAGTGGCAGCTAGTGTTCAGCATCGCCGAATCAGCAACGATGGAGGTTGCCCGATGGCTCGGAGCATCCAGTCCCTGGAGCGGGCCGCGGCGATGCTGCGGCTGCTCGCCGGCGGCGAGCGCAGGCTCGGCCTGTCCGAGGTGGCCGCCGCGCTGGGGCTGCCCAAGGGGACCGCACACGGCATCCTGCGCACCTTGCAGCAGGAGGGCTTCGTCGAGCAGGACCCCGCTTCCGGCCGCTACCAGCTGGGCGCCGAGCTGCTCCGCCTGGGCCAGAGCTACCTGGACGTCAACGAACTCCGGGCACGGGCCCTGGTGTGGACCGACGACCTGGCCCGCTCCAGCGGGGAGAGCGTCCATCTGGGCGTGCTCCACCAGGGTGGGGTGCTGATCGTGCACCACGTCTTCCGGCCCGACGACAGCCGCCAGGTGCTGGAGGTCGGCGCGATGCAGCCGCTCCACAGCACCGCGCTGGGCAAGGTGCTGGCCGCCTTCGACCCGGTGGCCCACGCGGAGGCCGCGGAGGGCGGCCGGGAGGCGTTCACGGACCGGACGGTGACCGGCGCGGCCCCCTTCGAGCAGGTGCTGGAGCTGACCCGGGCGCGGGGCTGGGCGGCGGACGTGGAGGAGACCTGGACCGGGGTGGCCTCGGTGGCCGCCCCCATCCACAACGGCCGCCGGATGCCGGTCGGCGCGGTGGGCGTCACCGGAGCGGTGGAGCGGGTCTGTGAGGCGGGAGAACTGCGATCACGGCTGGTCGCGGCCGTGCGGGACTGTGCGCGGGCGGTCTCCCGGGACCTCGGCGCCGGGCGGTTCTGAGCACCCTCTGTCACCCTGTCCCTACATACCGGTCAGATAAGCGGCTTTTTCCTCCCGGGGCTCTTGACGCGTCGTGCCGGGTGAAGAAAACTGCCGTTCTCTGGTCGGCATTGTCGAACACCTGACGGCAATAGTGGAGGTGATCTCCTCTCCTGTCGACCGGTGATCGCCTCATCACGGGTGCGGGCCGCGGGCGGGACCCGGGGCCGGCCCTCCCCTGGACGAAGGACAAAGGAGTCGCGGGTGTCCAGCTCCGACATCTTCATCGGCGAGACCGTCGGTACCGCCGTACTCATCGTGCTCGGTGGCGGTGTCGTCGCCGCCGTCACCCTGAAGCGTTCCAAGGCCCTCAACGCCGGCTGGGTGGCCATCACCCTGGGCTGGGCCTTCGCGGTCCTCACCGGCGCCTACATCTCGGTGGGCCTCTCCGGCGCCCACCTCAACCCGGCCGTCACCCTCGGCCTGGCCATCCAGGGCACCACCCCCTGGTCGGACGTCCCGCTCTACCTCGGCTCGGAGCTGCTCGGCGCCATGATCGGCGCGGTGCTGGTCTGGCTGGCGTACTACGGCCACTTCAAGGACCACCTCACCGACCCCGAGGTGCTCGCGCAGGCGCGCACCGGCCAGGAGGGCATGGTCGACGAGGACTCCGCGCCCAAGGCCGGCCCGGTGCTCGGCATCTTCTCCACCGGGCCGGAGATCCGCAACAGCGTGCAGAACCTGATGACGGAGATCATCGGCACCTTCGTGCTGGTGCTGCTGATCCTCACCCTGGGCCTCACCGAGGGGCTCGGACTGTCCGGCACGGGTGTGCTGATCGTCGCCCTCACCGTGGGCGGCATCGGCCTCTCGCTGGGCGGCCCGACCGGTTACGCCATCAACCCGGCCCGTGACCTCGGCCCCCGGATCGTGCACGCGCTGCTGCCGCTGCCCAACAAGGGCGGCTCCGACTGGACCTACGCCTGGATCCCCGTCGTCGGCCCGCTGATCGGCGGCGCCCTGGCGGGCGGCCTCTACCAGCTCGGCTTCGCCTGACCGCGGCCGGCGCCCGCCTCCCGCGCCCCGTCCCCCGCCCACACCGTGGATTCCAGGAGCACACCGTGACCGACGCGCACACCTCCGGCCCCTTCATCGCCGCGATCGACCAGGGCACCACCTCCAGCCGGTGCATCGTCTTCGACACCGACGGCCGCATCATCGCCGTCGACCAGAAAGAGCACGAGCAGATCTTCCCCCGGCCCGGCTGGGTCGAGCACGACGCCGCCGAGATCTGGGCCAACGTCCAGCAGGTGGTCGACGGCGCCGTGGACAAGGCCGGGATCACCGCGGCCGACGTCAAGGCCATCGGCATCACCAACCAGCGCGAGACCACCCTGCTGTGGGACCGGGCCACCGGGGAGCCGGTGCACAACGCCATCGTCTGGCAGGACACCCGCACCGACGCGCTCTGCCGCGAGCTCGGCCGCAACGTCGGCCAGGACCGCTTCCGGCGGGAGACGGGCCTCCCCCTCGCCTCCTACTTCGCCGGCCCCAAGATCCGCTGGCTGCTGGACAACGTGGACGGCCTGCGGGAGCGGGCCGAGGCCGGCGAACTGCTCTTCGGCACCATGGACTCCTGGGTCATCTGGAATCTCACCGGCGGTCCCGACGGCGGCATCCACGTCACCGACGTCACCAACGCCTCCCGCACCATGCTGATGAGCCTCCGCACCCTCCAGTGGGACCCCAAGATCTGCGACTCCATGGGCGTGCCCATGGCGATCCTGCCGGAGATCCGCTCCTCCGCGGAGGTCTACGGGGAGGCGAAGGGCGGCGCGCTGGCCGGGGTGCCGGTGGCCTCCGCCCTCGGCGACCAGCAGGCCGCCCTGTTCGGGCAGACCTGCTTCGAGAAGGGCGAGGCCAAGTCGACCTACGGCACCGGCACCTTCCTGCTGATGAACACCGCGGACACGCCCGTCAACTCGTACCACGGGCTGGTCACCACCGTCGGCTACCGCATCGGCGACCAGCCCCCCGTCTACGCGCTGGAGGGGTCGATCGCCATCACCGGCGCCCTCGTGCAGTGGATGCGCGACCAGATGGGCCTGATCAACTCGGCGGCGGAGATCGAGACCCTCGCCAGCTCCGTCGAGGACAACGGCGGCGCCTACTTCGTCCCCGCCTTCTCCGGGCTGTTCGCCCCGTACTGGCGGGACGACGCCCGCGGGGTCATCGCCGGCCTCACCCGCTACGTCACCAAGGCGCACATCGCCCGCGCGGTGCTGGAGGCCACCGCCTGGCAGACGCGCGAGATCACCGACGCCATGCGCAAGGACTCCGGCGTGGAGCTGACCTCGCTCAAGGTCGACGGTGGCATGACCTCCAACAACCTGCTGATGCAGAAGCTCGCCGATGTCCTCGACGCCCCCGTGGTGCGGCCGCTGGTCGCCGAGACCACCTGTCTCGGCGCCGCCTACGCGGCCGGTCTCGCGGTGGGCTACTGGCCGGACACCGACGCGCTGCGCCGCAACTGGCGCCGCGCCGCCGAGTGGACACCGGACATGGACGCCGGCGAGCGCGAGCGGGAGTACCGCAAGTGGCTGAAGGCCGTCGAACGGACCATGGGCTGGCTCGACGACAGCGACAGCGACAGCGGCGGCAGCAGCGACAGCGGCGGCACCGGCGGCAGGAAGGCCTCCGGGGACGCCGGGAACGACCAGCCCGGCAAGGAGCACTGAGCACGATGACGATCCCGCAGAGCGTCCCGCCCGCCGGGACCTCCCCGGCGGCGGCCACCCGCCCGGCCGGCCGCGCCGAGACCCGCCACCGCCTCTCCCGGGGGACGTACGACCTCCTGGTGATCGGCGGCGGGATCCTGGGGACCTCGGTCGCCTGGCACGCGTCGCAGTCGGGGCTGCGGGTGGCGATGGTGGACGCCGGCGACTTCGCCGGCGCCACCTCCTCCGCCTCCTCCAAACTCGTCCACGGCGGGCTGCGCTACCTGCAGACCGGCGCGGTCAAGCTGGTGGCGGAGAACCACCACGAGCGGCGGGTGCTGGCCAAGGACGTGGCCCCGCACCTGGTCAACCCGCTCACCTTCCATCTGCCGGTGTACCGGGACGGGCCGCACGGCGCGGGCAAGCTCGGCGCCGGTGTCTTCGCCTACTCGGCGCTCTCCGCCTTCGGCGACGGCGTCGGCCGGCTGATATCCCCGGCCCGCGCGGCCGCCGCCAACCCGGCGCTGCGCACCGAGAACCTCAAGGCCGTGGCCGTCTACGGCGACCACCAGATGAACGACTCCCGGGTGGCCGTGACGACCGTGCGCGCGGCCGCGGACGCCGGGGCCGTGGTGCTCAACCACGCCGAGGTCACCGGCTTGCGCCGGTCCCGCGGCCGGATCACCGGGGCCGAGCTCCGCGACCGCCTGGACGGCACCGGGTTCGGGGTGGACGCGCGGCTGGTGCTCAACGCCACCGGCCCGTGGATCGACCACCTGCGCCGGATGGAGGACCCGGCGGCGGCGCCCAGCATCCGGCTCTCCAAGGGCGCGCACCTGGTGCTCCGGCGCACGGTGCCCTGGCGCGCGGCCCTGGCCACCCCCATCGACCGGTACCGCATCACCTTCGCCCTCCCCTGGGAGGACCAGCTGCTGCTGGGCACCACCGACGAGCCCTACGAGGGCGACCCGGCGGACGTGCGGGTCACCGAGGCGGACATCGCGCAGATCCTGGACGAGGCGGGCCACTCGGTGCGCGACGAGCACCTCACCCGCTCGCTGATGACCTACGCCTTCGCGGGGCTGCGGGTGCTGCCCGGCGGCCCCGGCGGGGTCGAGAAGGCCAAGCGGGAGACGGTGGTCACCGAGGGCCGCGGCGGCATGCTCTCGGTGGCGGGCGGCAAGTGGACCACGTACCGGCACATCGGCCGGACGGTGCTGCGGAAGCTGGCCACCCTGCCGGGCGGGGTGCTGGCCGAGGAGATGGAGCCGCTGTCCCGGCTGCCGCGCCGGGTACCGCTGCCGGGCCTCGCCAACCCGGACGCCGTCACCCACCGGCTGCTGGCCGACCGTGAGCCGGGCTGCCGGATGGACCCGCTGACGGCCCGCCACCTCGCCACCCACTACGGCTCGCTGGCCCTGGAGGTGGCCCGCCTCGTCGACGAGGACGCCTCCCTCGGCGAACGGATCCACCCGGACGGCCCGGAGATCTGGGCGCAGGTCGTCCACGCCCGGGACCGTGAGTGGGCGGAGACCGCCGACGACGTGCTGCGGCGCCGCACCACCCTGACCGTCCGCGGGCTGGACACCGACGCGGTGCGCGCCCGGGTCACGGAGCTCCTGGCCGCCCGCCGGGGCTGAGCACCCGGGGGTGACGGCCCGCCCGGCTTCCCCCGGCCCGCGCGCCCGTGCCGGGGGAAGCCGTGGGAAGCCGGGTGAACCGGAGAATGAACCGGCGGCGGGCGGCGGCACGGAGGGGGAAGCGCCGGGCGCGCCTCTCCCGGGCGCGCCTCTCCCGGCCGTCCCGCCCCCGGCCGCCCGCCGCACCCCGGCCCGCCGCGTCACCCCGTCGCCCTGTCACCCCGCCACCAGGACGTCGCCCCATCGCGCGACGTCCCGCGCACGAAAGTCACCCGTCAGGGCGGACCCAGGGCCCGTCTCCGGCTTCCCCCGCGCGCCCTCACCCCGTTCTCCCCTCCTGGGACGCCGGCGCGTGACGGGGACGCCGTAGGGTGGTGCCGCACGTGACGGAACGGCAGCCGAGGTACCGGGACGGACCGGACCCCGGCGGAAGGAGGCGCTGGGTGATCGAGCTCGAGGGGGTTCCCGAGCTGGTCGACCCCGTCATGGTGGCCGCGTTCGAGGGCTGGAACGACGCGGGTGACGCCGCCTCCGGCGCGGTGCTCCACCTCGACCGGGAGTGGAAGGGCGAGGTCTTCGCCGCGCTGGACGCCGAGGACTACTACGACTTCCAGGTCAACCGGCCCACGATCTTCCTGGAGAACGGCGTCCGCAAGATCACCTGGCCGACGACCCGGCTCTCGGTGGTCCGGGCCGGCGGTGAGCGCCCCCGGGACCTGGTCCTGATCCGCGGCATCGAGCCGAGCATGCGCTGGCGCTCGTTCTGCAACGAACTGCTGGGCTTCGCCCACGAGCTGGGCGTGGAGATGGTCGTGATTCTCGGCGCGCTGCTCGGCGACACCCCGCACACCCGTCCGGTACCGGTCAGCGCCGTCACCTCGGACCCGCAGCTCGCCCGCACCCTGAGCCTGGAGGAGAGCCGCTACGAGGGCCCCACCGGCATCGTCGGCATCCTGCAGGAGGCGTGCACCCACGCCGGCGTGCCGGCGGTGAGCCTGTGGGCGGCCGTGCCGCACTACGTCTCCCAGCCGCCCAACCCCAAGGCGACGCTGGCGCTGCTCAACCGCCTGGAGGACCTGCTCGGGATGCGCATTCCCACCGGCGAGCTGGTGGAGGACGCCCGGGCCTGGCAGGTCGGCGTGGACCAGCTCGCGTCGGAGGACAGCGAGGTGGCCGAGTACGTGCAGACGCTGGAGGAGGCCCGGGACACCGCGGAGCTGCCGGAGGCGTCCGGCGAGGCCATCGCGCGGGAGTTCGAGCGCTATCTCCGCCGCCGCGACGGCCGTCCCGGCACGGCGCCCGGCGACCGCGCCACGGAGAGCGGCACCCCGCCGGAGGGCCGGGAGAGCGGCTCCTACCTGCGCGACCCCTCCGCCGGACCGGCCGGCCGGCCGCCGAAACGGCCGTCGCCGGGCGGCGGGACGGACCGTGAGCCCGGCCCGGACGACGCCGACGCAGATGCCGGTGCCGACTCCGATGCCGATGCCGATGCCGATGCCGATGCCGATGGCGATGGCGATGGCGAGGCCCGCGCCTCGGACGACGCGGGCGCCACCGGCGGGGCCTCCGGCCCGGAGGGCGCGGAGGACGGCGGACGGCGGCCCGGCGCGGGCGGCGGCACCGGTGACGGCCCGTCCGACGGCTCCCCTCCGGAGCGGGAGGGGAACGACCGGAGCGACGACGAGGACTAGACCTTCCCCGAGTCAGGTCTCCCGGGGGCCGGATCCGCGTCACAACCGTCCGCGCCCTGCCGGGAACGGCCCCCTCGCAGAGCGGGGAGCACGGACTCACCCCGCCGCATCTGGCGACGCCCGCGCAAGCCGGTACGGGAACTGGCACCGTTGGTGACCTGGTGACGAAAGCCCCGGGCCCGCCTCTGCTGCGCACGCCGCCCGGGGCACGGCCCTGCGGACCCCTGGCAGCCGACGGCTGCCAGGGGTTTCGCCGTTCTTCCGCTCACGGCGCCCTGAGGACGACGGTGGCGGACGCCGCTCCCGCGGTACAGGCGCAGCGCAGTGCGCCCGATGGTGTCCCCTCTCCATCCGGCCGGCCGCCCGTCGCAGGGCCCGGTCACCGGGACCCCCGTGGCGGGCGGCCGGGGCCGGCCGGGCGGGCTAGAGCGCCACGCCCAGCAGCGCGTCCACGGTGCGGGAGACCAGGCCGGGGGCCGACTCGTCGGTGCCGCCGCCGTCGCGCTGCGCGGCGGCCCAGCGGTCCACCGCGGCGAGCGCCGCCGGGGCGTCCAGGTCGTCGGCGAGGGTCGCGCGCACCTCGTCCAGAAGGGCGTCCGCGGCGGGGCCGTCAGGGCGGGAGACGGCGGCGCGCCACCGCGCCAGCCGGTCCTGGGCCGCCGTCAGCACCCCGCCCGTCCATTCCCAGTCGGAGCGGTAGTGGTGGGCGAGGATCGCCAGCCGGATCGCCGCCGGGTCCACACCGTCCCGGCGCAGCGCCGAGACGAAGACGAGGTTCCCCTTGGACTTGGACATCTTCTCGCCGTCCAGGGCGACCATCCCCGCGTGCACGTACGCCCGGGCGAAGGGGTGCTCGCCGGTCAGGGCGTGGGCGTGCGAGGCGCCCATCTCGTGGTGCGGGAAGGCCAGGTCGGAGCCGCCGCCCTGGACGTCGAAGCCCATGCCCAGGTGGTCCAGGGCGATGGCGACGCACTCGATGTGCCAGCCGGGCCGGCCGCGGCCGAGGCTCCCGCCGTCCCAGCTGGGCTCGCCCTCGCGCGCCGCCATCCAGACCATCGGGTCGAGGGGGTCCTTCTTGCCGGGCCGCTCCGGGTCGCCGCCGCGCTCGGCGGACAGCTGCCGCATGGTCCGGGCGTCCAGTCCGGAGACCTCGCCGAAGTGGCGGTCGGACTGGACGGAGAAGTAGAGGTCGCCGTCGAGTTCGTAGACGGCGCCCGCCTCGCGGAGCCGCTCCACCAGCGGCACGATGGCCGGTATGGCCTCGACCGCGCCGATGTAGTGCCGGGGTGGGAGCATCCGCAGCGCCGTCATGTCCTCGCGGAAGAGGACCGTCTCCCGCTCGGCGAGCGCGGCCCAGTCCTCCCCGTGCGCCGCGGCCCGCTCCAGCAGCGGGTCGTCGACGTCGGTGACGTTCTGGACGTAGTGGACCTGCCGTCCGGAGTCCAGCCAGACGCGCTGGAGGAGGTCGAAGGCGGTGTAGGTGGCCGCATGTCCCAGATGGGTGGCGTCGTAGGGAGTGATGCCGCAGACGTAGAGACGGGCGACGGGACCGGGGTCGAGGGTGATCGCCTTCCCGGTCGCGGTGTCGTGGATCCGGAGGTCGCGGCCACGGCCGGGCAGGGCGGGGACCTCGGAAGCAGGCCAGGCATACATGGCATGAGCGTAACCGGACGCACTGTCCGGATACGAACCGGTGGCCACGTCCGGCCACGTCCGGCCGGATCCGCGGGTCCGGCGGGCCGCGCGTCACGGAGTGGCGGCGGCGGGGCGGTTGACGTGGTGCTCCCCCTGACACCGGGCGTCGGCACCCCTGGGCCGTCCCGCCGCGGCGGTCCTGTTCGGCCCCGGAGGGGGCCGCGGCACCCCGGTGGCACGGCCGGCGCGACCGGGCCACGCCCCCATCCGGGCCGGGGACGGACGGCCGCCGGGCCGGGACGGCGGGGGCCGGCGGGAGGCGGGGATCGCCGGACGGACCCGCAACCGGGCCGGGAACCGGGACCGGAACGGGGACAGGGACAGGGAGAGGAACGGGGACAGGGACGGGGTCGGGCGGTCCGCCGCACGGGGCCGGGCGGCGGCGCCGTCAGCGTCCCGGGGGATCCCGGTGCCGGATCCCCCGGTGGAGGAGCTCTGAGCCCTCATGGGGCAGCCCCTCCGGAGGACTCCCCGGGCGAGCGGGCCGGGAGCCGGCCGGGATCAGATCGGCGGCCAGGGGATCGCCGGCCACTCCCCGCCCGGTTCCGGATGGCGTCCGCCGCGCAGCAGCAGCCGCACCCGGTCCCGCACCGCGTCCGTCTCGGCGGGCGTGATCAGCTCCCGCAGGCGCTCCGTCAGCGGGCCGGCCGGGGCCAGTTCCGTCTCCAGCCGCTCCAGCACCTCCACCGCCTCGGCGGGCAGCGGCTCGCCGGCCCAGCCCCACAGCAGGGTGCGGAGTTTGTCCTCGGTGGCGAAGGTGACGCCGTGGTCGATGGCGTACAGCCGGCCGCCCGGCGCGGGCAGCAGATGGCCCCCCTTGCGGTCGGCGTTGTTGACGACGGCGTCGAAGACGGCCACCCGCCGCAGCCGCGGGTCGTCGGCGTGGACGAGCAGCGCGGTGCGCCCCTCCCCCACCTCGGCGAGGCCGACGGCCTTCCAGCCGGGCCCCGGCTCCTCCGCGTCCACCAGCGCCAGCAGTTCCGCCTCCGGCTCGGCGTCGATCCACAGCTGGCACATGCCCTCGCCGTAGGGGCCGTCCCGGAGCACGGTCGGCGGGACGAGGTCCCAGCCGGTGGCCCGGGAGACCTCGAACGCCGCGGTCTCGCGCCGGGCGAGGCTGCCGTCGGGGAAGTCCCACAGCGGACGTTCCCCGGCGACCGGTTTGTAGACACAGGCGGCACTCCGCCCGTCCAGCTCGGCCGTGCAGTACAGCACCGCGTTGGACGCCCCGCCCACGCGGCCCTCCACCCGCAGTTCCCCGCGCGTCAGGAGGTCCAGCGCCCCCGCGGCCGTCCCGGCCGCTCCGGCGGTGGTCACAGGCCGCGGCGGTATCCGTTCTGGCGCGGACATACGTGTCCTTCCGGGTCGAGCGGCAGGCTGCACAGCGGGCACGGCGGCCGGCCGGCGTTGACGACGTCCAGCGCGCGCTTGGCGAACGCCCGGGCCTTGGCCCCGGTGAGCCGGACCCGCAGCATGGGCGGGCCGTTCTCGTCGTCCTGCAGGAGCTTCTCCTCGGCCTCGGCGAGGTCCTCCTCGGACTCTGCCTCCAGCTCGACGAGCGCCTGGGCCTCGACGATCATGCGCTCCTCCTCACCGTCCCAGGCGAGCGCCATGGTGCCGACGCGGAACTCCTCCTCCACCGGGGTCCGGAGCGGTTCGCTGTCGGACTCCTCGGTGGGCGCGACCGCCGGCACGGGGGCGCTGCCGCCGGTGCGGCGGACCACCTCGTCCAGCAACTCGTCGATCCGCTCGGCCAACGCCTCAACCTGGGCCTTCTCCAGGGAGACGCTCGTGGTCCGGCCGCCCGCCGTCGCCTGGAGGAAGAAGGTCCGGCGGCCAGGCAGCCCGACCGTACCGGCGACGAACCGGTCCGGCTGGTCGTAGAGGAACACCTGACGGGGCACGTCCTGCTCCATGTCTGCTCGGTGGTCTCGGGTGTGCCGACGGTTCTCGGCCACGGTGCGGTTCCGCTCGCGGCGGCCCTCCGGAGGAGGGCCTTCCCACCCGCGGGCTGTCCACCCTACTGGGACCGGAGATCACGCCGCGCCCGCACCGCCCCCCACCGCGGCGTCACCCTCCGCGGTGGGGGAGGGCGGGGTCTCGGGCGGCGCGAGGGAGGCCAGTGAGCCGGTGTCGCCGAGCCGCAGCAGGAAGGGCCGCAGCGGGGTGTAACGGATGGCGGTGACGGAGGCGGGGTCGGCGGCCAGCCGCTGGAAGTGGTCCAGGTGCAGCCCCACGGCGTCGGCCACCACCGCCTTGATGACGTCCCCGTGCGAGCACATCACGTAGACGGCGCCCGGCCCGTGCTCCGCCTCGATCCGGGCGTTCCAGTCGCGGACGGCGTCCACCGCGCGGGTCTGCATGGCCCGCAGGGACTCACCGCCCTCCCCGGGGAAGGCCGCGGCCGAGGGGTGGCGCTGCACGGTGGTCCACAGCGGTTCCTCGGCGAGTTCGGCCAGCTTCCGGCCCGACCAGTCGCCGTAGTGGCACTCGCCGATCCGCTCGTCGAGGTGGCGGGGCAGGTCCGGCCGGGCGTCCAGCAGCGGGCGCAGCGTCTCCTGGCAGCGTTGCAGGGGGCTGCTGACGGCGGCGGCGAGCGGCAGGTCCGCGAGCCGGGCGGGGAGCGCGGCGGCCTGCGCGGCACCGTGTTCGTCGAGCCCGACGCCCGGGGTCCAGCCGGCGAGGATCCCGGCGGTGTTGGCGGTGGACCGGCCGTGGCGGACGAGAAGCAGGGTGGGCATGGACGCCAGCGTAGGCGGTCGCGCCAGGCATGACTCCCGCAGGCGGGGAACACTCATCCGCGTGATCGTGGATTGCGCCATCTACCAGGACGGACAGCGCGCGGAGCAGAGCGCGCCGGACATCTCCGCGGCGCTCGCCGAAGCGCGCGAGCGGCACGACGCCTTCCTCTGGATCGGGCTGCACGAGCCGGCGCCGGAGGAGTTCGACCGGGTCAGCCGCGAGTTCGGGCTCCACCCGCTGGCGGTGGAGGACGCCCTCAAGGCGCACCAGCGGCCCAAGCTGGAGGTCTACGACGACTCGCTGTTCGTGGTGCTGAAACCGGTGGTGTACGACGCGGCGGAGGACACCGTCACCGCCGAGGAACTGATGATCTTTCTCGGGGACTCCTTCGTGGTCACCGTGCGGCACGGCGACGGCAGCCCGCTGGGCGCGGTGCGGCACCGCCTGGAGCGGGAGCGTGAGGTGCTGCGCCACGGGCCGACCGCCGTGCTCTACGCGCTGAGCGACTCCGTGGTGGACCACTACATCGACGTCGCCGCCGAACTCCAGCTCGACCTGGAGGAGCTGGAGGCGTCGGTGTTCGCGCCGGACGTCCCCGACATGCGGAACACCGCCGCCCGCATCTACACCCTCAAGCGGCAGATCCTGGAGTTCCGGCGCGCCACCGGGCCGCTCGCGGCGCCGATGGACCGGCTGACGCACGCCGCCCTGCCCTTCGTGGACACCTCCTCCCGGCCCTTCTTCCGGGACGTCAGCGACCACCTGACCCGGGCCAACGAGAGCGTGGAGGGGCTGGACCGGCTGATCTCCGACGTCCTCGCCGCCCACCTCGCGCAGACCGGGGTCCGGCAGAACGACGACATGCGGAAGATCTCCGCCTGGGCGGCGATGGCCGCGGTGCCGACCCTGGTGGCCGGGATCTACGGCATGAACTTCGACACGATGCCGGAGCTGCACGCCAGTTGGGGCTATCCGGCGGTGCTCGGGCTGATGGCCGGCGCGGTCCTGCTGCTGCGGCGCACGTTCAAGCGGCGCGGCTGGCTCTGAGGCCCGCCGGCTCCCGGGGACCGCGTCGCGGCGCGCGGCCCGGGACGCACCGCCCGCCGCCGGCGGACCGGCGCGCTCCGGAAGCCCTCCGGAACCATTCCGGCCACGGTCCGCTGTCGTTCCCCCTGGGTAGGGTGAGGACATCGCGGAGGGGGTGGCGGGTGAGTCTGTTCGGCAGGGCGGCGCGGGGTGGTCTCGCGCAGCGGCAGCGGGGTCCGGCCGGGTCCGACTGGTCACCGTACGGACGGTTCGAGGACGCGGCCCGCGCCTACTTCCTCCACGCCGACGTGGCGCTGGAGGCGGTCGGCGGGGTGCTCGGCCGCCGCCGGGTCCGGGGCTTCACCCTCGAACGGGTCGTCGATCTCACGGAGTCGGGCGCCTCGGTCTGGCAGGAGGCCGCGGTCTGCGACGGCCGGCGGCTGATCCTGTGGCACAGCGAGGAGACGGCCGACGAGCAGGCACCGGGGACCACGGTGCTGGACTCCTCGGTGCAGGTGCTGCCGCTGGGGTCCATCCGGCACGTCGGGATGCGCACGATGGTGGGCCGGGACGCGGCCGGCCGGCGGGTGGACCGCGGGGTGCACGTCGTCCTGGCCACGTCCACCCCGCACGAGCTGAACCCGGTGCCCGGCGGGGACCCGGAGGCGCCGATCGCGGCCGCCCGGTTCCGCCCGGAGGCGTTCCGGTTCAGCAAGTCCCTGGAGGACGGCGGGCCGGGCCAGATCGCGCGGCTGATCTCCTTCGGCCGGCTGCTGGGGCGGCTGGTCCCGGGCTGATCCGGGCCCGCCCCGCCGCCCCGCCAACGCCGCCCCCGGACGCGGGGCCGCCGTCCCGCGGGTCGCCGCCACCCGGCGGGCGGGGCCGCCGTCACCACGGCACCCCGGCCGTCCTCCGTGGCGGCCGGCCGGGGTGCCTGCCGTCAGGCGAGGCCGGCGCGTTCCAGGGCGTCGACGGCCGTGCGCAGCCCGGCGATCCGCTCCTCCAGGGTGAATCCGGCCGGGGTGACGGAGAGCGTGGTGACCCCCGCCGCGGCGTAGGCCTGCATCCGGTCGGCGATCCGCTCCATGGGGCCGAGCAGCGAGGTGGAGTCGATGAGCTGCCGGGGCACGGCCGCCGCGGCGGCGTCCCGCTCCCCCGCGAGGTACTTCTCCTGGATCTCCGCGGCCTCCTTCTCGTATCCCATCCGCCGGGCCAGCTTGTTGTAGAAGTTCTGCTTGGCGCTGCCCATGCCGCCGACGTACAGCGCGGTGTAGGGACGGAAGAGGTCGGCCAGCGCGTCCACGTCCTCGCCGACCGCCAGCGGCAGCGTGGGCACCAGGTCGAAGCCGTCCAGGGTCAGGCCCGCCTTCTCCCGGCCGGCGCGCAGCGGCGCCAGGGTGGTCTCCCCGGCGTGTTCCGGGGCGAAGAAGAGGACCAGCGCGCCGTCGGCGATCTCGCCGGTCTGCTCCAGGTTCTTCGGGCCGATCGCGGCGATGTAGAGCGGGATCCGCTCGCGCACCGGGTGAACGGTGAGCTTGAGCGCCTTGCCGGGTCCGTCCGGGAGCGGCAGCGTCCAGTTCGCGCCCTGGTGCGTCAGCCGTTCGCGGGACATCGCCTTGCGGACGATCTCCACGTACTCGCGGGTGCGGGCCAGCGGCTTGTCGAACCTGACCCCGTACCACCCCTCGGAGACCTGCGGGCCGGAGACGCCCAGCCCCAGCCGGAAACGGCCGCCGGAGAGCGAGTCGAGGGTGGCGGCGGTCATCGCGGTCATGGCCGGGGTGCGGGCCGGGATCTGCAGGATCGCGGAGCCGACGTCGATGCGCTCGGTCTGCGCGGCGACCCAGGACAGCACGGAGGGCGCGTCGGAGCCGTACGCCTCCGCGGCCCAGCAGACCGCGTAGCCGAGCCGGTCCGCCTCCCGGGCCACCGCCAGGTTGTCGGCGTCCATGCCGGCACCCCAGTAGCCGAGGTTGATCCCGAGCCGCATATCGCTCCCCTTACCGATGAGACCACCGTTGAGATTACCGATGAGTAATGTCTTCCGCCCTGGACTCTAGCGCGGCGGCCGGGGTCCCGTCAGCGCCCGGGGGGACACCGGGCGGCGGCCCGGGCCATGACACGCGTCACCGCCCGCGGCCCGGCGGCCAGTAACCTCTGCGCCCATGAAGCAGAGGCACCTCGGCCGGACGGGCCTGCGGGTATCGCGGATCGGGCTCGGCACCCTGACCTGGGGCCGGGACACCGGTGAGAACGACGCGGCCGAGCAGCTCAAGGCGTTCTGGGAGGCGGGCGGCACCCTCGTCGACACCGCGGACGTCTACGCGGACGGCGGTGCCGAGTATCTCCTCGGGCGGTTCCTGGACGGCCTGGTCCCGCGGGGCGATCTCGTCCTGGCGACCAAGGCGGGCAGCGTCCCGGACCCGGAGCGGCGCTTCGACTGCTCGCGCCGCCACCTGCTCGCGGCGCTCGACGCCTCCCTGGAGCGGCTCGGTACCGACCACGTCGACCTGTGGCAGCTCCACGCCTTCGACCCGCAGACCCCGCTGGAGGAGTCGCTGGAGGCGGTGGACGCCGCCGTGCGTAGCGGCCGCGCCCGCTACGCCGGGGTCTCCAACTACAGCGGCTGGCAGCTCGCCAAGGCGGCGACCTGGCAGCTCGGCGCGGCCGGCCGCACCCGGCTGGCCAGTACGCAGATGGAGTACTCGCTGGTGCAGCGCGGCGTCGAGCGGGAGGTGCTGCCCGCGGCGCGGGACCTCGGGGTGGGCCTGCTGCCGTCCTCCCCTCTGGGGCGCGGCGTGCTCACCGGCAAGTACCGGCACACGACCCCGGCCGACTCCCGCGGCGCCTCGGCCCGCCTCTCCGGTTTCGTCGCCCCGTACCTCGACGAGACGGCGCGGCGCGTCGTCGACGCCGTGGCCATCGCCGCCGAAGGGCTGGCGGCGACCCCGCTGCAGGTGGCCCTCGCCTGGGTCCGGGACCAGCCGGGGGTGGCCGCCCCCGTCGTCGGGGCCCGGACGGCGGCGCAGCTCGCCGCGGCCCTGTCAGTGGAGACGCTTAGTCTTCCCGACGAGATCTGCCAGGCGCTGGACGACGTGTCCGCGCCGGTGCACCGCTACCCCGACCAGGACTGGAGCACGCTGTGACCACGGACCGCCCCGCCGACCGGACCGCCCCGGAGCCCGACGGCCCGTCCGCGGCGGAGCCCCCGGCGGACCCGGCCACGCCCGCCCCGGCCGCGGCCCCGCACAGCGCGGCGGGTGCCGTGGCCCCGGGGCCG
The DNA here is from genome assembly GCF_012034935.1 of Streptomyces zingiberis. Lineage (GTDB taxonomy): Bacteria > Actinomycetota > Actinomycetes > Streptomycetales > Streptomycetaceae > Streptomyces > Streptomyces zingiberis. The sequence goes on along the minus strand of NZ_JAATEN010000008.1, from coordinate 103,097 downwards.
GCCGGTCCGGATCCCGGTGGCCCGGATCCGCACGCCCCGGCGCCGGAGACGGCGGTGACGGCCCCCGGACCGGCGGAGACGGCGGACGGCCGGGCGGGTGCCGGGCCGCGGCGGTCCCCGGCGGCCGAGGCGCTGGCCGCGGCCGTGCGGGCGGTGGAGAGCGGCGAGCGTTCCGCCGCCTCGTTCTTCGCCGAGCCGCGTCCCCCCGCGCCCCGGCGCCCGGCCGCCCCGGCGGGCGCCCCCGCTCCGGCCGGTGGCGCCTTCGGCCCGCGTCCCGGCCCGCCGTCCCCGGGCGGCTCCGGCTCCGCCGCGCCGGCCCCGGCGCTGCCCGCGGCCCGGCGGGCGGAGCTGAGCGGGGAGGTACGGGAGGTCCTGGCCCGGGGCGGCGCGCCGGAGTCCCTGACGGAGCCGGTGGTGGACGCGCTCGGGGAGCCCGCCGCGGTGGCGCTCCAGGAGAACCCCTGGCAGTTGCTGTCGGTACCCCGTGTCCGGCCGGAGCAGGCCGACGGCTTCGCGCGGGCCCTGCTCGGCCCCGGCGCCGGCCCGGGTGACGGGCGGCGCGCCGAGGCGCTCGTCCAGTGGCTGCTGGAGCGGGCGGCGCTGCGCGGGCACACCGTGCTGGAGCCGTCCGCGCTGCGTGAGGCGCTGGCGCGGCAGTCCGTGCCCGACCCGGACGCGGCGCTGCGGGACGCGGTGGACGCCGGCGGGGTGCTCCTCTTCGAGGACCCGGTGGACGAACCCGGCCCCTCCCGGGGAGCCGCCGGGCCCGCCGCGGGCCCCGGCACGGGCGCCCGCACGGACCCCGGCACGGACCCCGGCACGGACGGTCAGGATCCGGAGGCGGAGCGGCCGGTGCGGGTCCTGCTGGGCCTGGAGCGGCACGCCCTGGCGGAGGAGAGCCTCGCCGAGGGCCTCGGCCGGATCCTCGCCACCTTCACCGCGGGGGCCGGCGCCGGCGGGGACGCCGGCTGGCGGGCCGCGGCGGAGGCGGCGCCCTCCCCGTCCGCCGCCGAACTGATCCGGGCCGCCGCCCGGCACGGTCTCGTGGCACACACCGGCGGTGAGGCGGCGCGCGCCGAGCCCCTGGCGCTGCTCGCAGCCGCGGCCGGGCTGGGGCTGCGCGCCTGCGCCGCGGTGCACGGCCCGGCCGGCCGGCTCCGTGCCGCCGCCCTGCTCTCCCCGGGCCCCTCCGCTGCCTCGGAGACCGCTCCCGGGGCCCCCGGGAGCGGCGGGAGGGACGGCGGACCGGCCGGCGGCGAAGGGCCCGGCGCGGCCGGGAGCGCCCCGGTGGTGACGGTCGCCGGACTGCTGGCGGGCACCGAGGGCCCGGCCCGTGACCAGGACGGCGCCCTCGCCCTGGACCTGCTCGTCGTCCTCGACGCGCCCCTGCTCGACGTGGAGACCGCCGCCGCGCTGGTGGAGTCCGTGCCGGACGGCGCGCGGCTGGTCCTCAGCGGAGACCCGGGCCTGCTCCGGCCGGCCGGCCCCGGCGAGGTCTTCGCCGATCTGCTCGCCGCCGCGGTCTGCCCGCGGCTCGCCTCCCGCACCCCCGACCCCGGGCCGCTCGGGGAGCTGGTCTCCGCCGTCGGGGCCGGGGAGCTGCCCGCGGTGGACGCCCCGGGGAAGGAAGTGGTGATCGTGCCGGTCCAGGACGCCGGCGAAGCGGTGCACCGCACCGTGCAGCTCGTCGCCGACTCCGTGCCGCGCGCGATCGGGGTGGCGAGCGAGGCGACGCAGGTCATCACGCCCGTCCACGGCGGTCCGGCGGGCACCCGTGCGCTCAACGCGGCGCTGAAGGAGCGCCTCAACCCCGGGCCGGGCCGGTTCGGCGGCTTCGACCCGGGGGACCGCGTGGTCCACTCCCCCGCGCCGGGCCGGGCGCTCGTCGCCACGGTGGCCGGCGCGGACGCGGAGGGCCTGTGGCTGGAGTGGGAGGGCGGCCGGCTGGCGGTCCCCCGGGAGCAGGTGGCCGCCGGCGCCCTCCGTCACGGCTGGGCCGTCACCGCCCATCAGGCGGCCGGCACGGTGTGGCCCGCGGCCGTGGTCGTCCTCCCGGGGGACGCCGCGGACACGCTGACCCGCGCCTGGGTCTACACGGCCTTCGGCCGGGCCGAACGTCATCTCTCCGTGGTGCACGGTGTGGAGCAGGCCCTGCCCCGGGCCGTGGCCGGGGTGCCCGTCACCGCGCGCACCACCCGGCTGCGGACCTTGCTGCGGGCCCTGCCGCCACCCGCCTGAGGTCCCGCGGGCACCGGCCGTTTCCGTCCCTCAGGGCGGCCGGCCGGGCCCGCGGCCGGAAGGGGAGGACGGTCGGCGAAACAGGACGGCCGGCGGCGCCCCGGGAGCAGGTGGCGCCGGCACCTGCCGACACCTGCCGGCACCGCACGGCCCGGCCGTCACCGGCCCTCTCCGCGGACGGTCCCGTCCGGTGCCGGGCGCCGGATCAGCCGCGGCCGGGGAGCTCCGGCCCCCCGGCGGCCCGGGCCCCGGGGCCCGCCGCCCCGGACCGTTCGCCGCTCCCCGGGTCCTCCGCCACGTCGGCGCCGCCCTCCGCGGCCTCGTCGGCGTCCTCGATCTCTTCGGCGTCCTCGGCGTCCTCGGCGTCCTCGAAATCCTCCTCGTCGAAGACGGAGCTGACATCGAAGCGGCAGAGAACCTGCTGGGAGTCGACCTCCTCGAAGGGCGCGCTGAGCCACTCGCCCGCCTCGGGCGGCTCGTCCACCGCCGTCACCCAGAGGGTGGAGTCGCCCTCCTCCAGCCCGAACTCCTGGTGCCGGGAGGCGATCTCGTCCGGCTCGAACTCGCCGAACAGCACACCCAGGGCCGTGTGCACACTGCTGCCCACTCCGGCGATCCCGGTCCGGGCCCCCGTCACGGCGGGCTCCGCGTCCGGGTCGAGCTCGATGATCCGCTCGGCCTGGGCGAAGAGCCGGCGGGGTTCGGCCACCGCGTAGTCGCGGCGGATCAGCACGCTCAGGAAGCTCGGGTTCTCCGGGCCCGTGTAGGCGGGCGGCGAGTCCTCCCCGGGGATCTCGAAGGGGGTGACCTCGTCGTACGCGTCGTAGAGCAGTTCGTCGTAGACCTCGGCCGCCGCGGCCAGCTCGTTGAAGGCGGTGAAGACGGCCGGGTCGTCCTCGCCGGAGCGCCGCTCGACCGCGGCGAGGTGGCGGTCCAGCGCGGCCTTGACCGCCTCGGCGGCGGCGCGTACCTCGGCGGCGGATCGCCGCGCAGCATCAGACATGGTGCAGACGCTATCCGTACCGGGCCCCTGCCCGCACAATAGATACGATGCCGGAATACGAATTTCGTGACGTGTATGTGCCGCGCGGGGTCTCCCGGGCCGCGGCCACCCGACTGCTGACCGACCACGCCGAATACGGGCACTGGGAGCTGCACCGGCTCCTGCTGAAGCGCGACGGCAGCCGCACCGTGCGGCTGCGCCGCCGGATCATCCGCCAGGTCCGCGCCACCTGGTAGCGGCCCCGGGACACGCGAGGAGAGCGGGCCCCGTTCGGGACCCGCTCCCCGGAGCGGTGTGCCGGCGCCCCTCCACTCCCGGAGGATCAGGCGCCGTGGCGGCTCAGGCCCTGACGCGGGAGCGCCGGTAGAGCAGGGCGCCACCGGTCAGCAGACCCGCGCCGACCGGGACGGTGAGCGCCAGCGAACCGGCACCCGTGTGGGCGAGTTCCTCGACGGCCTTCGGCTGCTCGGCCTCGGCCGTCTCCGCGCCGCTCGTCTCCACGGTGTCGTCGCCGCCCCCCGAGGCCTCGGTGTCCTCGTCCGGGCCGCAGGGGCAGTCCTCGTCGTCCGGGCCCTCGGGGTAGCCCGGGTCTCCGGGCTCACCGGGGCCGCCCGGGTCCCCGGGGTCACCCGGCTCGCCGGGTCCACCCGGCGTCCCCGGGTCCGGGTAGCCGGGGGGCGGGGTGCTGGGGGGCGGGGTGCCGGGACCGTCGGAGCCCGTCGAGCAGTCGTTCGGGCCGGCGTCGTTCCCCACCCCGATGACGCTGACACCGGTGCCGCAGACGTTCGCCGGCACGTGGACCGGGGCCTGGACGTTGTTGCCGGAGGCGATGCCCCCGGACTCGGTGGTCGCCCCGGTCGCCGTGGAGCCGCTGCCACCCGTGTCGCAGGCGTTGCCCTGCGACGGGTTGAACAGCCCGATGACGTTCACGGTGGTGCCGCAGGCGTTCACCGGCACGTGCAGCGGGGCCTGGATGTTGTTCCCCGAGAGCACGCCCGGCGAGTTGGCGGCGCCACCGTCGGCGCCCGCGTCAGCGGCCGCGTAGCCCGCCGTGGCGGCGAATACGCCACCCGCGGCGGCCGCGGTGATCAGGGTTTTCCTCGCGACGTGTCGCATGGATCTCGTTCCTCTGTCTCTGCCGTTCGAAAAGCGCGCGGGACTGCCTCCCGCCCGCGGGAAACGGACGGCCCCGGAGTGCGTGGCGTGCACTCCGGGGCCACCCGGCGATCACACCCCGTCGGGTCGTCGCTGCGAAGTCAGCTGTGGGTGCAGCCGTTGTCCGTGGCGGGGTTGAGCAGGCCGATCACGGAGACGGTGGTTCCGCAGAGGTTGACCGGGACGTGCGCCGGCACCTGGATGGTGTTGCCGGAGACGACGCCCGGCGAGTCCGTGGCGGTCCCCCCGGCGGCGGAATCGGCAGCCGCCATGCCCGCGCCCGCGAGCATCAGTCCACCGGCGGCGGCGGTGACCGCCGCGACCTTCTTGATCATCTGGATGTTCCTCCTCGTTGGCAGTGCGAACCCGACCTCGGATCGCATCTCCTGTAACGAAGAAGGAGTAGGGGAGGAACGAGCCGCCGCCACGCTTCACCCGTTCCGGCGAGGCGGCGGCACGAAGTTGATCCCCGGCCCGCGGGCGGGCCCGCACCGCCGCGGTCACGGGCCCGCCCCGCTCCGGGCCCACCGGCGCGGGGTCTCAGCAGCCGAAACGGTGACCGGCGGAGACCGGCGGACGCCCGGACGGCGGGGAGAACGGCAGAGACGGCACGGGCAGAGACGGCGCGGACGGCGGAGACGGCACGGGCAGAGGCCGCGCGGACGGCGGAGACGCCGGCGCGCGGCCCGGGCCGGCGCCGGTCAGCACTGGTCGAGGAAGCGGTCGAGCACGCGCACCCCGAAGGTCAGTCCGTCCACCGGAACCCGCTCGTCCACGCCGTGGAACATGCCGGCGAAGTCCAGCTCCGGCGGGAGCTTCAGCGGGGCGAACCCGAAGCAGCGGATGCCGAGGTCGTCGAAGGACTTCGCGTCGGTGCCGCCGGAGAGGCAGTACGGCACGGCGTGCGCGATGGGGTCCTCGGCCTTCAGGGCGTTCCGCATGGCGTCGACCAGCGAGCCGTCGAACCCGGTCTCCAGGGCCTTGTCGGTGTGGACGTCCTCGCGCCGCACCCGCGGGCCGAGGATCCGGTCCAGGTCGGCCAGGAACTCCTCCTCGTACCCCGGCAGGAAGCGGCCGTCCACGTGCGCGGTGGCCTGTCCCGGGATCACGTTCACCTTGTAGCCGGCGCCGAGCATCGTGGGGGCGGCGGTGTTCCGCAGGGTGGCGCCGATGATCTTGGCGATGCCGCCGAGCTTGGCGAGCGTCTCGTCCATGTCCTCGGGGTCCAGCGGGGTGCCCAGCGCGTCGGAGAGCTCGTCGAGGAAGGACCGGACGGTCTTGGTGACCCGCACCGGGAACTGGTGACGGCCCAGCCGGCCCACGGCCTCGCAGAGCTCGGTGATGGCGTTGTCGGTGTTGGTCATCGAGCCGTGGCCGGCGGTGCCGTCCACGGTGAGCCGCATCCAGTGCATGCCTTTCTGCGCGGTCTCCACCAGGTAGAGCCGGAGGTTCTCGTTGACGGTGAACGAGAAGCCGCCGACCTCGCCGATGGCCTCGGTGACGCCCTCGAACAGGCCGGGGTGGTGGTCGACCAGGTGGCGGGCGCCGTAGACGCCGCCGGCCTCCTCGTCGGCGAGGAAGGCCAGCACGATGTCGCGGGGCGGCTTGCGCCCGCTGCGCAGCCGGTCGCGGACGACCGCCAGGGTCATCGCGTCCATGTCCTTCATGTCGACCGCGCCCCGGCCCCAGACGCAGCCGTCGGCGATCTCGCCGGAGAAGGGGTGGTGCGTCCAGTCGTCGGCGTTGGCCGGGACGACGTCGGTGTGGCCGTGGATGAGCAGCGCGGGCCGGGACGGGTCCTCGCCCTCGATCCGCGCCACGGTGGAGGCGCGTCCCCGGTGCGACTCGATGATCCGCGGTTCCAGGCCGACCTCGGCCAGCTTCTCCGCGACGTACTCCGCGGCGGCGCGCTCGCCGGGCCCGGAGTGGTCCCCGTAGTTGCTGGTGTCGATGCGGATGAGGTCCCGGCAGAGATCGACGACCTCGTCCTCGCCGGTGACTGCTCCGGTCGCCGCCGCGGCGGAATGCGATGCGCTCACGCTGCCCTGCCTCTCCGATGCTCTGATGCGGCTGCTCTGATGCGGCCCGGGTGCGGCACGGCCGAGCCCGGGCGGGTTACCGCTCGTTCCTGGCCCCATCCTCCCCCGCCCCCGCCTCCCGCCCCAAGGTCCCCACCCTCAGTGGCCCCGCACCAGGGCACCGGGGCACCGGAGCCCGCGGCACCGTGGCCCGGCCGGCACCCTCGGGGCCACCTCGCGCCGGGGCAAGCCGGACCCCGGGGGGCCCGGCCGTGTGATCGAACGGCCGCGGATGTTTGCTATGGTTTCCACGTCGCCACGGCCCACGGCCACGGCGGCGACACCTCGTCCGGGTGGCGGAATGGCAGACGCGCTAGCTTGAGGTGCTAGTGCCCTTTATCGGGCGTGGGGGTTCAAGTCCCCCCTCGGACACCTCTGACGGAGCCCGTGCGAGCCGGTGGAAACCGGCCCGCACGGGCTCCGCGCGTGTGTCCACGCGCGCCTCCCCGGCAAACGCTGCCGAGGCGAGGCCCCCCGCCCGCTTCCGGGCCCTCGCGGCTCCCCGCAGGCACCCCACCCGGCGCCGCCGCGCCCGGCCCACCCCGCCGCCCACACGTTCCCCACCGGCCCGGCCACGCACACCCGCCCCGGCCACCCACGCGCTCCCCCGGCCGCGCCGTCCCGCCCAGCCCGCCCGGCCCGCCCGGCGCCGGTCCCACCGAGCCCTGTCGCTGCCGGTTCCGCCCAGCCCCGTCGCTGCCCGTCCCGCCGAGCCCCGTCGCCGCCGGTCCCGGTTAGCCCACTCGGTGGCGGCTCCCGGTGCACCTCTCACCCGTACGGCCTTCCCTCTCCCGGACGCGGCCGGGATGCGGCTACCCCGGCCCGCCTTCCCCGCCGGGCCGTTCACGGGATTCCCCCGCGCCCACCGTCCGGGCGCCGGGGCGGTGAGCCTTGATCAAGGACGCGCAGGGCGACGGGAATTGACCGCTCGACGACCTCCGCCGTTCCGCCCCCGGCCCCCGCCGGGCCCCCGGAGAAACCGCCCGGGGTCATTATCATGGCGCGCCGAACATCACATTTCCGCAGGATTCTTCCTGCTGATTGTTACCTTCTCGTCTCGGTCGATGACATGAAAAATCCGGGCCCGGGTCATCGCCTCCCCGCATTCCGTCCAGTCAGTCACGGGAGTGCCCCGATGGCGTCACCGAATTCCGTTGCCGAGCCGACCGAAGAGCCCCTCCCCGGGCTCTCACCGGCCTATGACTACGAGCGGTACAGCCGGCTTGCCGGACCGCTCCGCGAGCCGGAGGAGGGGCGGGAGAAGGAAAGGAAGGGAAGGAGAGGCCGGAAAGCAAGGAGACGGGGCGGGGGGAGCCCGGGGAGCCGGGGGTCCACGCCGTACCGGGTGGCCTACCGGAGTCTGCTGGCGCAGGAGCCGCACCGGGTCCGCGCCACCCTGCTGCTCTGCGCCGCGCCGCTCGTCTCCGCGCTCCTCCTGGTCTGGCTGCTCCAGCCGTCGCACTGGGTCCACCGCGACTACGTCTCCTCCTGGGAGTCGGCGGCGGACACCGTCATGCTGGTCTCGATCGGGCTGATCGAGTTCTTCCGGCTCTGCACAGTCTTCTCGAACGCGCACGCGACGCTGGTGGCGCGCGATCCCGTGCCTGTCGTCCCGGAGCCCGGTACCCGGGTGGCCTTCCTCACCTCGTTCGTGCCCGGCAAGGAGCCGATCGAGATGGTGACCCGGACCCTGGAGGCGGCGGTCCGGGTCCGGCACCGCGGCACGGTGCACGTCTGGCTGCTCGACGAGGGCGACGACCCCGCGGCCAAGGCGGTCTGCGCCCGGCTCGGCGTCCGCCACTTCACCCGCAAGGGCGTCGAGAAGTGGAACCGGCCCACGGGTCCGCACCGGGCCCGCACCAAGCACGGCAACTACAACGCCTGGCTGGACGCGCACGGCGACGCCTACGAGTTCTTCGCCTCGGTGGACACCGACCACGTGCCGCTCCCCAATTACCTGGAACGCATGCTCGGCTTCTTCCGGGACCCGGATGTCGCCTTCGTCATCGGCCCCCAGGTGTACGGGAATTACGACAGCGCCGTCACCAAGGCGGCGGAGAGCCAGCAGTTCCTGTTCCACGCCCTCATCCAGCGGGCCGGAAACGCCTACGGCTCGCCCATGTTCGTGGGCACCTCCAACGCGGTGCGCATCTCCGCCGTGAAGGGAATCGGCGGCCTGTACGACTCCATCACCGAGGACATGGCGACCGGTTTCGAGATCCACCGGGCGCGGAATCCGGAGACCGGCCGGAAGTGGCGTTCCGTCTACACCCCGGACGTCCTCGCGGTCGGCGAGGGCCCCGCCTCCTGGACGGATTTCTTCACCCAGCAGCTCCGCTGGTCGCGCGGCACCTACGAGACGCTGCTCAAGCAGTTCTGGAAGGCGCCGTTCTCCCTCTCCCCGGGGCGGCTGCTCAACTACACCCTGATGGTCGTCTACTACCCGATGACCGCCCTCAACTGGCTGCTGGCCGCGTTGAGCTGCACACTCTTCCTGATCGTCGGCGCCTCCGGGCTGCATGTCCCCGCCGAGGTGTGGCTGATGCTCTACAGCGACGCGGCGGCCCTGCAGATCGGCCTCTACATCTGGAACCGGCGGCACAACATCTCCCCGCACGAGCCCGAGGGGTCGGGCGGCCTCGCGGGCATGGCGATGTCCGCGCTGTCGGCGCCCGTCTACGCGAAGGCGCTGGTGGACGCGGTGCTGCGGCGCAGGAGCGGGTTCGTGGTCACCCCGAAGGGCGACTCCGTCAGCCCCGACCGGCTCGCCACCTTCCGTATCCACCTGATGTGGGCGGCCCTCTTCGGCGGTTCCGTCACCGCCGCCGTGTTCCTCGGCCACACCCACGCCGCCATGACGGCCTGGGCGCTGATCGCCCTCGCCCTGTGTCTCGCCCCCGTCGTGGTGTGGGCCGCCGGCGCCCGGCGCCGCCGCGCCGTCGCCGCCGCCCGCCCGGCCGTGCCCGCGGCGCGGGCGGACTCCCCCGCGCCGGGCGCGGGCCGCCGGCCCCGCTCCCCCGCCCCCGCCGTCCCCACGGCCGTGACCACCCCCGCCCCGGAGACCACCGAGAAGGACCCGCTGTGCGCCCTGTGACCCGACCGAGCTCCCGCTTCCGCACCACCGCCCTCGGTGCCGCCGCCTTCCTCACCCTGGCCGGCCTCAACGCGCCCGCGGCCATCAGCTACGCCGAACGGACCTACCACGCCTACCGGATCGAGCAGCCGGACTACAAGGCGCGCCACGGCCACTGGGAACTGCTCGGCGTGCCCGAGAAGTACCGGGTCCATGCCATCCACGCGGCGCTGCTGCACACCGGCAAGGTGCTGCTCATCGCCGGGTCGGGCAACAACGAGGAGATGTTCGAGGCCGGCACGTTCAAGACGCTGCTGTGGGATCCCGCGGACAACAGTTTCCGGCTGATCCCCACGCCCGAGGACCTGTTCTGCTCCGGCCACGCCCAGCTCCCCAACGGCCGGCTGCTGGTGGCCGGGGGCACCGCCCGCTACGAGGTGCTGGAGGGCGAGGTGGAGCGCGCGGGCGGCGGCATGCTGGTGAAGAACGAGGACCCGGACAGGGCGCACCGCTTCCGCAAGGGCACCGTCTTCCGGGCGCCCGACGGCCGGCGCTACCGCACCACCCGTGCCTTCACGCTGCCCGCGGCCGAGAAGACGAAGCGCAAGGGGGGCCGGGTCACCGTCACCGCGAGCGAGGAGCGGGTCTTCGTCGAGGCGGTGCGCACCGGCGGCGGCCAGGTGGCGCGGCGGCCCGCGCAGTACGCGGTGGAGGGGCTGCGGGGCGCGGACCGGCGCAACGTCTACGGGCTCGCCCAGGCCCTGACCCTGGACAAGCAGGACTACCACGGCCTGGACGTGGCCTTCGAGTTCGACCCCGTCGCCGAGCGGTACGTCCCGGTGGACCCCATGGCGGAGGCCCGCTGGTACCCCACGCTGGTGACCCTGGCGGACGGGAAGGTGCTCGCCGTCTCCGGACTGGACGAGATCGGGCAGGTCGTGCCCGGCAAGAACGAGGTCTTCGACCCGGAGACCCGGACCTGGTCCCCGGCGCCGGACCGGTACTTCCCGACGTACCCGGCGCTCTTCCTCACCCGGGGCGGCGATCTGTTCTACTCGGGCTCCAACGCGGGGTACGGCCCCGCCGACCGCGGCCGCGACCCGGGCCTGTGGGACGTGGCGGGGAACACCTTCCGCCCGGTGCCGGGGCTGACCGACACCGACCAGCTGGAGACCTCGGCCTCGGTGCTGCTGCCGCCCGCGCAGCGGCAGCAGGTGATGGTGCTGGGCGGCGGGGGCGTCGGGGAGTCCGCGAAGTCCACGGCGCGCACCGCGGTGGCGGACCTGGCGCGGAAGGACCCGCGGTTCACCCCGGGCCCCGACCTGCCGCACCCCACCCGCTACCTCTCCAGCGTCCTGCTGCCCGACGACACGGTGTTCACCACCGGCGGCTCGTCGGACTACCGCGGCAAGGGCGCCAGCGACCTGCACTCGGCGCAGTTCTACCTGCCGGACCGGAAGACCTTCGCCCCGGCGGCCCCGCCGGTCGTGGGGCGCAACTACCACTCCGAGGCGCTGCTGCTGCCCGACGGGAGGGTGGCCACCTTCGGCTCCGACCCGCTCTACGCCGATCCGGACAACACCCAGCCGGGCACCTTCGAGCAGCGGGTGGAGATCTTCTCACCGCCGTACCTCTTCCGGCCCGGCCGGCCGGCGGTGACGGGCGGTCCGGTGGAGGTGGACCGGGGTGACACGGCCGAGTGGACCGTGCGCTCGGCGGAGCGGCCGGTGGCGGCGCGGCTGATGCGGCCGAGCGCCGTCACCCACACCACCGATGTCGAGCAGCGCTCGGTCGCGCTCGGCCTGGAGCGCCGCCCGGGCGGCCGGCTGGCGCTGACGGTGCCCGAGGATCCCACGCTGGTGCCGCGCGGCTGGTACATGCTCTTCGTGACGGACTCCGAGGGCACCCCCTCGACGGCACGGTGGGTGCACGTCCGCTGAGCGGCCGGCGCCTCTCTCCCCGGGGAGGGCCCGGCCGCCGGGTCCCCCCGGCCCGGCGGCCGGGCCCTCACTGGGCGTACAGCTCCGCGATCTCCGCCGCGTAGGCCTGGACGACAGCGGCCCGGCGGACGTTGAGCGAGGGGGTGAGCAACCCCTCCTGGACGGTGAAGTCACCCGGCAGGACGCGGAAGGCGCGGATCGACTCGCTGCGGGAGACCGCGGCGTTGGCCCGGGACACCGCACGCTGGATCTCCTCCTGGAGCTCCGGCCGCCGCGCGGCCACCCGCGGCTCCACCGGGTGCGGGAAGTGGAGCCGCTGCCAGTGGTCCAGGGCCTCCGCGTCGAGGGTGATCAGGGCCACGACGAACGGGCGGTTGTCGCCGACCACCACGCAGCGGGAGATCAGCGGATGGGCCCGCAGCCGCTCCTCCAGCTGCACCGGGGACACGCTCCGGCCGCCGCTGGTGACGATGGTGTCCCGCTTGCGGCCGGTGAGGTGGAGGTAGCCGTCCTCGTCGAGGTGGCCGATGTCGCCGGTGGCGAGCCAGCCGCCGCGGAAGACCTCCTCGGTGGCCCGCCGGTCGTCGAGGTAGCCCGCGAAGACGTTGTGCCCGCGCACCCAGATCTCACCGTCCTCCGCGATCCGCACGGAACAGCCGGGCAGCGGCCGGCCCACGGTGCCGAACTTGGGCCGGCCGGCCGGGTGCCCGGTGACGGCGGCCGCGGTCTCCGTGAGGCCGTAACCGTCGTGGACGGTGACACCGGCGCCGTGGAAGAGCAGGCCCACCTCCCGGGAGAGCGGCGAGCCCACGGAGACGGCGTAACGCACCCGGCCGCCGAGCGCGTCCCGCAGCCGGGCGTAGACCGAGCGATCGTGCAGGGCGTGCTGGAGGCGCAGCGCCGGTCCCGGTCCGGGCCCCCGGCCCAGCGCGCGGCGCTCCACGGCCCCGGCGTAGCGCACCGCGACGTCCACGGCGTGGTCGAAGGTCTCCGCCCGGCCCTCCCGCTCCGCGGCCCGGCGGGCGGTGCGGTAGATCCGCTCGAAGAGGTACGGCACCGCGAAGAGGAAGGTCGGCCGGAAGGAGGCCAGGGCGGAGAGCAGGTGCGCGGAGCCGGTGTCCGGCTGGTGGCCCACGCGGACGCCGTGGCGCTGGCAGCTCACCTGCACCATGAGCCCGTAGATGTGCGCCGGCGGCAGGAAGGCGAGCACGGAGGGGGGCTCGCCGGTCCCGGCGAGCAGCTCCCTGCGCCCCTCCAGGAGGGTGTCGCACTCGAAGGCCAGATTCGCGTGGGTGATCACGCAGCCGCGGGGGCGGCCGGTGGTGCCGGCGGTGTACGTGATGGTGGCCGCCGCGTCCGGGCTGACCTGGGCACGCTGCCGGTGCACGAGTTCCTCGGGGATGCCGCGGCCCAGGGTGCACAGCTCGGCCACGCAGCCGTGGTCGAACTGCCAGATGCGGCGCAGGCCGGGCAGCGCGCCGCAGATGGCGCCGACGGTCATGGCCTCCTCGGCGTGTTCGACGACCACGGCGGAGGCGCGGGTGTCGGAGAGGATCCAGTGCACCTGCTCGGCGGAGGCGGTCGGGTGGATCGGGACGAGCTGGGCGCCGAGACTCCACAGGGCGTAGGCGAAGAGGGTCCACTCGTAGCGGGTGCGGGACATCACCGCGACCCGGTCCCCGGGGCCGACGCCGTCCGCCATCAGCCCCTTGGCCAGGGCCAGCACCTCGTTGCGGAAACCGAGGGCGGTGACGGGGAGCCAGCGCGTGGCGCGGGGGCAGTCCTCGCGGCGGGAGAACTGCACCAGGTCGGGGGTCTCCTCCGCGATGGCGTAGACGGAATCCGCGAGCCCGCCCGAGCGGATCTTCGGCACCAGGGGCGGAAGGCTGAGTTCGCGCACCGCGTCACCTCTCTTGAGCGCGGGCCCGCCGCGGCGGGCCCGTTGTGTTACCGCAAGTTACCGCCGTACTTCGCCAACTGCCCAATGAACCCCGCCTGTTCCGCACCCGAAGGAGTGGTGGGCTGACGGTACGGCCTCCCGGGCGGGCGGCACCGTGCACGCGCCGCCCACCCGGTCACCCGATCAGCCGCGCGGGGCCGGCGGCCGGGCGGCCCCGGCGGTGGCCGTCCGTTCCAGCTGGAACGCCTCGTTGCCCAGGCCGATCCGGCGGTGCGCCGCGGGCCGCACCGACCGCAGCACCAGGCCGTGGACCAGGCCCACGACGGCGGCGAGCCCGATGATGCCGGGCAGCGCCCACCGCAGCGCGGAGCCGGGGCCGGCGCCGAGCAGCACGTCGAAGTCCTTCACCGTGTACACGACGATGGTGACCAGCGCGGCGCAGGCGACGGCGGAACACGCCAGCCGGTGGGCCTGCGCCCGGGCGGCGCCCCGCCGGGCGAAGAAGACGATGACGGCGACGGAGGCCACGGCCATCAAGGTGATCACGCCGAGCGCGCCGACGTTGCCCATCCAGGTGAACAGCCGCAGCACCGGGGCCGTGGGGTCGCCGGTGGGCCGTCCGTCGGTGGCGGCGAAGACCACGATCACCGCCACCGAGACGGCGCTCTGCAGCAGGGAACCCGTGCCCGGGGCGCCGCTGCCGCGCGTGGTGCGGCCGAGGGAGGAGGGCAGCAGCCCCTCGCGTCCCATGGCGAAGGCGTAGCGGGCGACCACGTTGTGGAAGCTGAGCATGGCCGCGAACATGCCGGTGACGAAGAAGAGGTGCATGATCTCCGCGAAGCCGGTGCCCAGCCGCCCCTCGGCGAGGGCGAAGAGGAGCCCGGCGCTCTGCGTCCGCGCGTCCTCGACGATGCGGGACGGGCCGGAGGCGACGTTGAGCGCCCAGGAGCTGAGGGCGAGGAAGAGCGCGGCGAAGCCCACGGCGAGGAACATGGCGCGGGCGACGACGACCTGGGGGCGCCGGGTCTCCTCGGCGTAGACGGGAGCCTGCTCGAAGCCGACGAAGGAGGCGAAGGCGAAGCACAAGGCGGTACCGAGCCCGGCGCCCGCCAGCGTCCCGGGGTCGAACGCCTGGAGGGAGAGGCCCTCCGGGCCGGGGGAGCCGATCGCCGCCACATCGAAGATCACGACCATCACCACCTCGACCGCCAGCAGGACACCGAGGACCTTGGCGCTGAGGTCGATCTTGAGCCAGCCGAGCACGCCGACCACCGCCACCGCGGCGAGGGACGGAATCCACCAGGGGACGAGCAGCCCGAGGTGGCGGTCGGCGAGGCCGCTGATCTCGAAGCCGAAGATGCCGTAGATGCCGACCTGCATGGCGCTGTAGGCGACCAGGGCGACCACCGAGGCCCCGGCGCCGGCCGTGGGGCCGAGACCGCGGGCGATGTAGGCGTAGAAGGCCCCCGCGTTGTGGACGTGGCGGCTCATCTCCGCGTATCCCACGCTGAACAGGAGCAGGGCCACCCCGAGCAGCACGAAGAGCAGCGGCTGTCCCACGATGCCCATCACCGCGTATGTGGTGGGCATGACACCCGCGACCACCAGCAGGGGTGCGCTGGCGGCGAGGACGGACAGCAGCAGGCCCCCCAGCCCGATCCGGCCGGCGCGCAGCGCCCGCTCCTCGCCCTTGTACGTACTGATCCCGGTTCCGTTCCCGGCGGACATGGTCACTCTCCCCCTCGGTCGGTTGCGGTCGGTTGCGTTCGTGCGCTCTCGCTGTCGCTCAGTGCCCTGCGCCGGCGTGCGCCGCCGGCCGCCGCGCGGTGCCGCGCGGTGCCGCGCGGCGGGTACCGGTGGCGGTCAGGGGCCGCCCGGGCGGGGCGGCGGACGGCGGGGCCGGCGCCTCACCGGAGGTCCGCGCCGGTCGCGGCGGTGTGCGCGGCGCGGTACGCCGCGCGGGGGTCGAGGTCCGGATAGCACCAGGGGGCCCGGGTGACGTGCCGGCCGATGCGGTGGAAGAGGGCGGCGGCCTCCCACGGCCGGCCCTCGTGGTACTTGGCGTGCGCCAGGAAGTTGAGGTCCACCAGCCGGCGGGGGTGCTCCTCGCAGCCCCACTCCAGCCAGCAGTCGAAAGCGGCCTTCATGACCTGCCGGGCGCGCCGGCTCTTCCAGTGGCCGGAGCGGGCGGGGTCGGGCGGCTCGACGCCCGCCCGCGCCAGGGCCCGGTAGCGCTCGGTGTGCGCGACGACGGGCAGGGCGCTCAGCGGCGAGCCGGCCCCGGCCTGCTCGGCGGCCCAGGACGCGAAGTCGTAGACCTCGTGGAAGGGATCGTCCCGGTCCGCCTGCCGGCTCTCGGCCAGCGAGGCCGCCATCAGGTGGTGCGCGTGGTGGTGCTCGCGGTGACGGCCGCGCACCTGGTCGAAGACCTGGAGCCGCTCCTCGTCGGTGCCGGTGTGGCGGACCAGGATGAGCAGCGCGAGCCAGGGGGTGGGATCGGCCGGGTACATCCGGGCGGCCGCGCGGCACGCGGCGCGGGCGGACCCCGGGTCCTCCTTGCCGCGCAGCGCGTGGAAGACACGGGCGCAGGCGTGCAGCGCGGCCGCGTCCACGCTGTCGGGCTCCGCGAGCCGCCACTCCTCGGCCCACGCGGCACTGGTGGGCTCCCTGCCCAGGACGACCAGCCGGTGGCCACGGCGGTCCCAGTCCTGGCCGGTGCCGGCGAGCAGCTCGCGGGTCTCGGCCCAGCGGCCCTGGGTGAGGGCGTCGCGGACCCCGGCGAGCTCGGCGTCGTCGAGGGCGGGGTCCAGCCGGAGCGCGTCCCGCTTGCGGAATCCGCCCCACGGCGGCGGCGGAGGGGTCATCCGCGAGCCTCTTCCTCCACCACGGCCCCCACGGCGTCACGCCACTTCCCGCCCGGACGGGGCGCCTCGCGGACGGTCCGGCGAACCGGCCCGCCGGGCCCCGTCGCCGCCCACCGATGATCACAGACAGCAAACCGTTAGTCACCGCTCCGCGTCAAGGCGTATCCAGCGTCCGCCACCCTCAAGGGCCTTTGTTTACAACGTGTTGACGTACGGGCCACCTCCACGCCCCCGGCCGCCGGGGCCCGCCCCAGCTCAGCCCCGGGACCATGACGGCCGTGCTGTTTCCGGCCCGTCCCGGCCGCCCGGCGGGGCCGATCACCGGCCGGGCCCCGGGCTCTGCTTGGATGGACCGCGTGACAGGCACGGCGTCCGGACGGCTGCGGGGCATGACCGCCACGGTGCGGCTGTGGCTCTCCCCCGGGCGGATCCGCGGCGAGGGCACCACCCCGGACTACCGCTTCTCCCTGGCCAACGAACGGACCTTCCTCGCCTGGCTGCGCACCGCCCTGGCGCTGATCGGCGGCGGGTTCGCGGTCGTCCAGTTCCTGCCCGAGCTGCACCGCTCCTTCCGGACGGCGCTCGCCGCGCTGCTGCTGGCGAGCGGCGCGCTCTGCGCCCTGCGGGCGGTACACCACTGGGTCCGGGTGGAGCGGGCGATGCGGCGGGGCGAGGACCTCCCCCTGTCCCGGTTCCCCGCGGTGCTGACGGCCGGGGTGGTCCTGATCGCGGCGGGCACGCTGGTCGCCGTCGCCACCGGCTGGGCCTCCCGGTGACGGAGGCGCACCCCCGTGACCCGGCGGCGCAGCCCGAGCGCACCCGGCTCGCCTGGCGGCGCTCCACCCTGGCGGCCTCGGTGACCGCCCTGCTGGCGGCGCGCCTGGCGCTGCGCGAGGGCGCCCACCCGGCGGGGCTGCTCGCGGCGGCCCTGGTGGCCGCGGCGTGGCTGCTGCTGCTGGCCACCGCCCACCGCCGGATCCGGGCGCTGGCGGTACCCCGCCCGGACGCCGCGCCGGCCCGGACGCTGGCGCTCGCCACGGGGTGCGCCGTGGCCACGGCGGTGTGCGGGGCGCTGCTGCTCCGCTGAGCGCGGACCCCCACCGCGGCTGGTCCGCCGAGCGCGGATCCCCACCGGCCGTGCGCGGATACGGAGACCGTGCGGGCACCGGGACCGCGCGGGCGCGGAGCCGGTGCGGGGCGAGCCCACCGGCCGATGGGACGCGCCCGCCGTGGCCGCCGTGCCCCGGGCCGGCTCGCCGGGCCCCCGCCCCGGGCGGGCCTGGACGTCATACCGACTGGTCGGCATGATGTCGGGGACCCGTCGTCACCGGTCACCGGTACGCCCCCTCGGCGAAGGAGCAGCGATGAGCAAGGACCACCCGCCCGGCCTCGACCCGGAGCGGCTGCGGGCCCATCTGGACCGCGTCCGCCCCGGGCTGGCGCGCGGCCCGCTGACCGCCCGGCTGATCGAGGGCGGCCGGTCCAACCTCACCTACGCGGTCACCGACGGCGTCTCACGCTGGGTGGTCCGCCGCCCGCCCCTGGGGCACGTGCTGGACACCGCGCACGACATGGAGCGCGAGCACCGGGTGATCAGCGCGCTGCACGGGACGGCCGTCCCCGTCCCGCGGACGGAGCTGCTCTGCCCGGACGAGACGGTGCTCGGCGCGCCGTTCTACGTCATGGAGCACGTCGACGGCACGCCCTACCGGCGGCCGGAGGAGCTGGCCGAACTGGGACCGGAGCGCACCCGGCGGGTGGTGCTCTCCCTGGTGGACACCCTCGTCGACCTGCACGCCGTCCACCCCGTGGAGGCGGGGCTGGCGGACTTCGGCCGGCCCCAGGGGTTCCTCGGCCGGCAGCTGCGCCGCTGGGGCAAGCAGCTCGACGCCTCGCGCAGCCGGGAGCTGCCGGGCATCGACGAGCTGCACACCGCACTGGACCGGGCGCTGCCGGACTCCCCCGCCCCCGCCGTGGTCCACGGCGACTACCGGCTGGACAACGTCCTGATCGGACCCGACGACACCCTCCGCGCCGTGCTCGACTGGGAGATGTCCACCCTGGGCGACCCGCTGACCGACCTGGGCCTGCTGATGATGTACAGCGGGCTGCGGCTCCCCCCGGGCACCCCGGTCGGCACCACCGGGGACGCGCCCGGCCACCCCACGCCCGCCGAGCTGGCCGAGGCGTACGCGGCGCGCTCGGGCCGGGACGTCTCCCGGATCTCCTGGTACACCGCCTTCGCCTCCTTCAAGCTCGCCGTGATCCTCGAGGGGATCCACTACCGCCACGCCCTCGGCCGCACCGTGGGAGCGGACTTCGACCGCATCGGGGCCCTCGTCCCCGTCTTCGTCGAGCAGGGCCTCAGCACCCTGCGGGAGGGATGACCCGTGGACTTCGCGTTCGACGCCCGTACCGAGGAACTCCGCGCCCGGCTCCTGGAGTTCATGGACGAGCACGTGTACCCGGCGGAGCGTACGGCGGCGGAGCAGCGCGCCCGGCAGGGTGACCGCTGGGCCGTGCCGCCGGTGGTGGAGGAGCTGAAGGCCGAGGCGCGCCGCCGGGGCCTGTGGAACCTGTTCCTGCCCGGCGAGCGGTACGGGGCGGGGCTCAGCAACCTGCGGTACGCGCCGCTCGCCGAGATCACCGGCCGGAGCCCGCAGCTCGCCCCCACCGCGCTCAACTGCGCCGCCCCGGACACCGGCAACATGGAGCTGCTGGCCGAGTTCGGCAGCGAGGAGCAGCGGAGGCGGTGGCTGGAACCGCTGCTCGCCGGGGAGATCCGCTCGGCCTTCGCGATGACCGAGCCCGAGGTGGCCTCCTCCGACGCCACCAATGTGGCCACCCGCATCGAACGGGACGGCGACAGCTATGTGATCACCGGCCGCAAGTGGTACATCTCCGGGGCGCTCCACCCCGACTGCCGGATCCTGGTGGTGATGGGGCAGACCGACCCCGGCGGCGCCGACGTCCGCCGCCGCCAGTCCATGGTGCTGGTCCCCCGGGACACCCCGGGCGTCGAGATCCGCCGGGCGATGCGGGTCTACGGCTACGAGGACGAGTACCACGGCGGCCACGCCGAGGTGGTCTTCGACCGGGTCCGGGTGCCCGTGTCGCATCTGGTCGGCGAGGAGGGCGGCGGCTTCGCCATCGCCCAGGCCCGGCTCGGCCCGGGCCGGATCCACCACTGCATGCGGCTGATCGGCATGGCCGAACGGGCGATCGAGCTGATGTGCCGGCGCGCGGTCTCCCGTACGGCCTTCGGCCGTCCGCTGGCCGACCAGGGCGTCGTCCGGGCGTGGATCGCGGACGCGCGGGTGTCGGTGGAACAGCTCCGGCTGCTGGTGCTGAAGACCGCCTGGCTGATGGACACCGCCGGCAACCGGGGGGCGCACACCGAGATCCAGGCCATCAAGATCGCCACCCCGCGCACGGTGGTGGACATCCTGGACCGGGCGGTGCAGCTGCACGGCGCCGCCGGGGTCAGCCAGGACACCCCCCTGGCGGAGCTGTGGGCGGCGGCCCGGACGCTGCGGCTCGCGGACGGGCCGGACGAGGTGCACCAGCGCTCCCTGGCCCGGCGGGAGATCCGGCGCCACACCGGCTGAGGGCGGACGGGCCCGGCCGCCGGACAGGCCCGGGAGAGCCGCCGGGCGTGCGGCGCGGACCGGCCGGGGAACCGGCGGCACCCCCGCGGCCGTGCGTCCGGCGCCCGGCGGGCCGTCGTGCCCCGGTCCCCCGGCCCGTCCACCGGCTCCGGGAGGCTCCGGGCGGCGCCGGGCGGCGCCTTCGCGTCGGCGCGCCGGCGCGTCCTAGGGGCGCAGGGCGCGCAGCAGCAGGTCGGCGAGGTGGTCGGCGACCTCACGCGGGGTCAGCGGGCCGTCCGGCCGGTACCAGGTGACCAGGTGGTGGACCGACCCGAAGTGGTAGTCGACGACCAGATCGGCCGGAGTGGCCGTGGAGAACTCCCCGGTACGCCCGCCCTCCTCGACCAGGGCGCGGAACCGCTCGTGGTAGCGGCGCCGTTCCGCGCGTACCTGGCGGTTCTTCTCCGGGGAGAGCTGGTGCATCGAGCGGGAGAAGATGGTGGCGTCGTCCAGGTGTTCCAGGGTGGTGACGACCACGTCGGCCGCCGCGGCCCGCAGCCGCTCCGCCACCGGCCCGTCGGCGTCGGCGAAGGCGTCCAGCCGCTCCTGCTGGAGGCGGAGGAGCCGGCCGTAGATCTCGTGCAGCAGGTCGTCCTTGGAACCGAAGTAGTGGTACAGGGCGCCCTTGGTCACCCCGGCGGCCTCGACGATGTCCTGGACGGACGTCCGGTCGTAGCCGCGCTCCGCGAACAGGCGGGTGGCCGCGGCCAGCAGCCGCTGCGGAACGGGTCTTCCGCCGCCTTCCGTCGTTGGGGCCATCACCGCCACCTTGCCTCTCTGTGCGTCGTTCCCGTGTCGATGGTGCCGCACGGGGCGCGCGGCGGGACCACCGCGCCGTGGTTCACCGTGGGCCGTGGTTCACCGTGGGCCGCCGGACGCGCGGCCCGGCACCCGGCGCACCGCGTGGGGCCCGGCGCGCGGCTCCCGTCGCAGGATCTTCCCACTGCCCGCCTCCCGCCCGGCGCCCGGCCGGTCCCCACCGCCGCGGCGGGCCGCCCCGCGCCCGGGGGCCGGGCCCACCGGGCCCACCGGCCCGCGCGGCTCCCCGCCGTGCCCGGTGGCCGCGTCGCCCGTCCGTGGCCCGGGCCGGGCGCGGCGGGGACCGGCCGCCGCCGGGGTCGTTCCGCGCGGCGGTCCCGCGGGTTAGCGTGCCGGTGCACAGCGCAGTCGCCGGGACGGTTCCGCCGCGTCCCGGCTCCGCCGAGCCCGGAGGTGCCGGATGTCCCTGTCCCGGAGGAATCTGCTGACGGCCGCGGGGGCGGCCGGAGCGGCGGCTACGGCGCCGGCCGCCGGCGCGGCGGCGGCCACCGGGGCCGCGGAGCCGGCGCCCCGGGCGCGGGGCCGGGTGCGCACGGGCTTCGACCGGCTGGCGGCCGCGGGGTACGCGGCGCTGGCGGGGCAGCGGGTCGGCGTCGTCACCAACCCCACCGGGGTCACCGCGGACCTGCGCCACCTGGTGGACGTCATGCACGCCGACGAACGGGTGGACCTGACGGCCGTCTTCGGCCCGGAACACGGCTTCCGCGGAACGGCGCAGGCGGGCGGCTCCGAGGGCCGCTTCGAGGACCCGGCGACGGGGCTGCCGGTGTACGACACCTACCTCAAGAGCGGTCAGGAGCTGGCCGGCGTCCTGACCGCGTCCGGGGTGGACACGGTGGTCTTCGACATCCAGGACGCCGGCGCCCGCTTCTACACCTACATCTGGACGCTGTACGACTGCATGGTGGCCGCCGTCCTCGCGGGGAAGCGCCTCGTGGTGCTGGACCGGCCGAACCCGGTGAGCGGGCGGGCGGCGGCCGGGCCGGTGCTCCACAAGGAGTTCGCGACCTTCGTCGGCCGGGAACCGATCGCGCAGGCGCACGGCATGACGGTGGGTGAGCTGGCGCTGCTGTTCAACGCGGAGTTCGTCCCCGAGGCCGCGGGCCGCGCGGCGGAGCTGGACGTGGTCCGGATGTCGGGCTGGCGCCGCGGGGACTTCTTCGACACGACGGGGCTGCCCTGGGTGCCGCCGAGCCCCAACATGCCCACCCCGGACACGGCGCTGGTCTACCCGGGCACCTGCCTGTTCGAGGGCACCAATCTGTCGGAGGGGCGCGGCACCACCCGCCCCTTCGAACTGCTGGGCGCCGAGGGGATCGACCGCCGCTGGGCCGAGGCGGCGAACGGGCTGGAGCTGCCGGGCGTGAGGTTCCGGGAGGCGTACTTCCAGCCGGTGTTCTCCAAGTTCGCGGGGGACACCGCCGGCGGGGTGCAGCTCCACGTCCACGACCGGGCGGCGTTCGACCCGGTACGGACGGGGATCGGGCTGCTGGTCACCGCCCGGCGGGTGTGGGACGGCTTCGCCTGGCGCTCCGACGGGTGGATCGACAAGCTGACCGGCTCCACCTGGGTCCGTACCGCGATCGACCGGGGCGCCGGCACCGACGAGGTGGTGGCGGGCTGGCGGGAGGAACTGGCCGCCTTCCGCCGGCTCCGCCGGGAGCACCTCCTCTACCGGGACTGACGGGCCGGCGCGGGGCCCGCCGGTCCCGGAGCGGTGCGGCGGCCGGCCGGGGAGACCGGCCGCCGCCCGCCGCGGGCGGCCGTCAGCGGCGGCCGGGGAACTCCACGACCTGCTGGTAGGTGGGCCGGTTCTGCCAGTTGACGGTCGCGTGGGTCAGACCGCCCAGCGGGCGGTGGACCAGGGCGTCGGCGCACCACTGGTCACCGGCCTCGCAGTGCTCGTCACCCGGGTAGACCTGCGCCGCCGGGGTGGCCGCCGCCCGGGTGAGGGTGGTGAGCAGCGTCTCCCGGCAGGCGGACGCGTCCCCGCCGCCGCAGAACTCCGCCGCCAGCGGGCCCCGGACCTCCTCACCGAGCACCGCGCGGAGGTCCTTGTCGACATAGCTCCACCAGCCGGCGAGGAAGGCCGAGCCCGCGTGCCCGCCCGTCGCGCCGTGGCTCGCCGAGGGCGGCTCGTCCGGCGGCAGCTTGGCGCGGAGCGCGTCGTAGAGGCCGTCGCCGAGGCCGGGGGCGAACTGGGCCTCGACGAGCAGCGGCCACCAGGCGTCCATGATCCGGATGGCCTCCGCGTGGCCGTAGACGCGCGAACCGGCGCTCGTCTCCTTGCGCCTGGCACCGGCGTCCACCCAGGACTCCAGGGACTGCACGGCCTCGGCTGCCGCCGGGTCGCTCACGCTCCCGCCGCGCACGGCCCGCAGCAGCAGGGGCAGCACCTTCTCGCCGCGCAGGTCGGTGACGCCCGCCTCGGCCATGGCACGGGTGAGCGAGGCGCGGGTCACCCCGCCCTTGCCGACGAGGCGTTTCACCCGGCTGTCGAGCAGGTCGCCGCGGTGCACCGAGCCGTCGCCGAACTTCGCCGCGGCGTACCCCTTCGCCTGCCGGTTGTTCCAGGAGATGTAGTAGTCCTGGTTGACGGAGCGCGGGTGCTCGGCGTCCGGGGTGTAGCGGGCGGTGTTGTCCCGCGGCTCGAAGTCCCGCCACGCGTAGGCCGCCTCCGCCCGGACCGGCAGGGAGGCGTCCACCCCCTCGGCGCGCACCGGGTTGGTGCCGCTGTTGAAATAGGCCGTGTCGCGGGAGTCGGCGTAGAACCAGTTGAAGGTGTAGTTGACGTGCCCGGCCGCGCGCTGGAACGACGCGGCGTCCGTCACGTAGCCGGGGTCGTTGAACATCTGGAAGCCGATGATGGACTCGGCCTCGTGGCGGTAGGTGGAGCGCAGGGACGTGAAGGCCACCGGTTCGCCGTCCACCGTCGCCCGGTGGGTGACGATGCCGTAGTCCGTCCGGTACACCTGCATCCGGTAGGAGCCCTTGGCCGTGGAGTCGGCGAGCGAGGGCTTCCAGGCGTTCCGCTTCTCCAGCTTCTCCATCGGCTCGCAGGCGCCGTGGTTCCGGTAGTGGGCGGACGCCGTGGTCGGCGCGGAGCCGTCGGGTTCGCACAGTTCGACGGCGTAGGTGTCGGTGATGTCCTGCCCGGCGGAGGTGGCGCTCCAGGCGTAGTCCTGGCCGCGGCCGAGCTGGACATACATGCCGACGCCGGCGAAGGAGGCGCCGCGGGCGCTGATGCCGGGCCCCTGGAGCTCCTGGAGCATGAGCAGCTGCGGGGCGAAGTACCCGGTCTGCGGGCCGAAGACGGCGACGGGGTTGCCGCTCGCGGTGTGCGCGCCGGAGACCATCAGGGCGTTGGACATACCGTGCTGCCGGCTGAAGAGGTCCGCGGGCAGCACCCCGTCGCCGTGCAGGTCGCGCAGGGGCCGCAGGCGCGGTGAGGTCGTCACCGGCGCTTCGGCGTCCTTCACCGCGGTGCCCTGCCGGTCGTGGACCAGCGGCTCGGCGGTGACGGAGCCCGGGTCGGGCAGGGCGGTGCCGCGCGCCCGCGCGGGTTTGCCGGCGTAGGGGAAGGACTCGCCGCCGTGCAGGGTGAGCACGGCCTCGGGGTCGTCACGCTGCCGGAAGGACTCCCAGACCTCGGTGCCCTTCTCGGCGCCGTACCGCTCCTGGGCGGCGAGCAGCGCGAGCGCGGACTCCACCTCACCGCCCCCGCCGCCGCCGAAGAGGGCGCCGATGACGGAGGCGAGCGCCACCATGTCGGTCAGCTGGAACTTCTCGATGGTGCCGAGGTTGGTGACGGCGTCCACGTGGCCGGTGAGGACGTACTCGCCGGGGAAGTAGCGGCCCTTCCTGGACTTCTCGATGTAGGCGTTGATGCCGTCGAGGTACGCCTGGGCGTCGGCCATGGCCTGCGCCCCGCGCTCGCCGGCGGCGGCGATGCGGTCGATCTGCGCCCGGAGGTCGGCCTCGGTGTACGGGGCCTGCGGCCAGAACTGCTGCTCCAGCTCCTGGTTGCCGGCGGCGCCACCGGCGAAGGGGGTGAGCTCGCCGCGGCCGATGTGGCGGAAGAGGTCCATCAGCCAGAGCCGGTCCTGCGCGGCGGCGTACCCCGCGCCGAACTCGGTGCCCTCGCGGGTGGTGCCCTGGATGTGCGGGACGCCGGTCTTCTTGTCCCGGGTGATCGTCACGTCCGCCCGGGGCCGGGTGACGGAGGCGACCTGGCCCTCCGGGACGCCGAAGGAGGCGTCGTTGAAGAACTCCTGGAGCCCGGAGTCGGTGAGGGACGGGTAGCCGGCGACCAGGCCGTCGTACGGGCCGAGCTGGTCGGAGCTGTGCGCGGGACGGGTCCCGAGCACCCGGTGGGCGAGGATCTCGGCGAGGGTGGCGTTGCCGTCGGCGCCGGGCGGCAGGATGTCGGAGCACTGACCGCCGCAGTGGTCCCCGGTGCCTGCCGCAGTGGCCGTGGTGGTCTCGGCCGGGGTGGCGGGGGTGCCGCCCGCCGCGGCGGCGGGCGGGGAGAGCAGCCCCGCGCCGAGGGCGAGCAGCGCGGTGAGGGTAAGGGCGCGGCGCGGTCGCCGTGCGGCACGGTTGCGGGAACGCGGGATCCACCGTCGCATTCCTGCTCCTTCCGTTGGGGGTGCGCCGGACGTTACCGCCGGGTACACCCACCGGGAAGGGAGGCGGCGGCAGATTCTGCGGCCACCTGCCGGCCGCCCGGCGGCACGTGCGCGGACAGGGCGGTCCGGTCGGGTCCCGATGACCGCCGGGGAGGACGCAAGAGGGCCGAACGGGACACTTTCCCGGCCAACTCCCGCCCCCGGGAGCCATTTCGGCGGCCGGTACGTCCATTCCACATCGCCGCAGGACGAGCGTCGGAGGTGGAAGCGATGGCAGGTTTCAGAAGTCTGGCGGAGCAGGTGCGTGACCCGGGGCTGACCCCGGAGCAACGCCGCACGGCGCTCCGCCGCTGCCTGGAGAAGTTCGCCCCCTACGGACACCGCGCGACCTGGCACCACCTGTGCGGCCGGGTCGGCATCCCCACCGGTGACCGGAGGCCGGAGCCGGAACGGCTGGTGCGGGCGCTGGCGGAGCTGGAGGAGGCCCGCCGGGTCTGGCTCGCCTACGAGATGGACTTCGGGGCCCACCGCAAGCGCGAGAAGCGCCTGGGCATACGGCAGCCCGGCGCCCTGCACGACTGGCACCGCCGCACCTGGGGCGGGTGCGGCGTCGCCTGGTGCGACGACCCGGCGGTGCACCCGGACGCGCCGCTGGCCGAGGTGTTGCGCCGGATGATCCAAGCGCTGGAGTCGGAGCCCGGCTCGGTCTGCCCGGTGTGCCGTTCGCCGCGGCTCGCCTGGCGCGGCGGGCTGGACCATGTGCCCAGTTCGGCGCCGGTCTGCGCGGACTGCGGCATCGTCGTGCCCGAGCCGGTCCTGACCGAGGGCGCGCTGGCCACCGCCCACCGGCCCCTGCGCGCCGCCCTGGCCACCGCCTCCTGAGCCGCCGGACGGCGGGAGGCACCCGGGGCGCCGGGGCCGTGACGCCGCGCTCCCGGCGCGCGGCGGAGCCCGCCACGCGGGGCCGTCAGCCGCGGCCCCGCCGGCCGCGCTCCGGGAGCAGCGCCGAGCCGCTGCCCAGACCGCCGAGCCGGTCGTCGGGGTTGGAGAGCACACAGGTCTCCAGGGAGAGGCAGCCGCAGCCGATGCAGTCCGTCAGGTGGTCACGGAGCCGGCCGAGCTGCGCGATGCGCCGGTCCAGTTCGGAACGCCAGGACTCCGACAGGCGCGCCCAGTCCTCCGGGGTGGGCGTCCGCCCGTCGGGCAGTTCGGTGAGGGCGTCACGGATGGTGGCCAGCGGGATGCCGACCCGCTGGGCGGCCCGGACGAAGGCCACCCGGCGCAGGGTGTCCCGGGGGTAACGGCGCTGGTTGCCAGCCGTACGGCGGCTGCTGATCAGCCCCTTCTCCTCGTAGAAGCGCAGGGCGGAGACCGCGGCTCCGCTGCGCGCGGCGAGCTGGCCCACGGTCAGTTCCGTCAGTCGTGCGGGAATCTGCGGCACGCCGCCAGGCTACGGGTCCGGTCCGGGGCGCGGAGCCCCGGGCCGACCAGGGGGAACACCGGGAGAGCCGCTTCCGGGGAGCCCCGTGGGACGTTGACAGCCGTGCCGGTGGCCAGCATGCTGAGCAACCGCTCAGTACGTCCGGTGGGAGGCGGGAAGAAGATGGCGGAGCCGCGGGTGTTCGCGTCGCTCGACGAGTTGCAGGCCGCGGTCGGCGAGGAGCTGGGCCCGGGTGAGTGGCTGGAGGTGGACCAGCGCCGCGTCGACCTCTTCGCCGAGGCGACCGGCGACCACCAGTGGATCCACGTGGACCCCGAGCGGGCCGCCGCCGGCCCCTTCGGCACGACGATCGCGCACGGCTATCTCACCCTTTCCCTGCTGCCGGCGCTGGTACCGGGCCTGATGCGGGTGGAGGGAGTGCGCATGGGCGTCAACTACGGCACCGGCAAGGTCCGTTTCCCCGCGCCGGTGCCCGTGGGGTCCCGGCTGCGGGCCCGGGCGGTGATCGGGGAGGTGCGTGAGGTGCCGGGTGGCGTCCAGCTGACCACGGCCGTCACCGTGGAGCGCGAGGGCGGCGAGAAGCCGGTCTGCGTCGCGGAGAGCCTCAGCCGCTACTACCGCTGAGCGCGCGGGCGCGGGGCCGGCCGCCCAGGGCGGGGGTCTCGCCCCGGTGGAGTGGTCCGGCGGTGCGGTCTCCCCCGGTCGCGGATCTGTGCGCGGGCCCGCCCTCCGGGGGTGACGGCCGGACGGTGGCCCGTCCGGGGCGCGGCCCGGCCGCCCGACGCGCCCGACGCGCCCGCCGTCCCGCCGGACGCCGGGCCCGCCCGGCCGGGCGGGCCGCGGGGGGACGCCCCCGTCACTCCCCCGCCGGCTCCGCCCCCACCATGCGCAGCACGAGGTCCGCGTAGAGCTCCCCGACCTCCTCGGGCGTGCGGCGCCCGTCCGGCCGGAACCAGCGGGCCACGTCGGTGCAGAGCGACAGCACCGCCAGGGTGGTGCCGCCGACGTCGGGAACGTGGAAGTCGCCGGCGTCCACCCCGTCCTGGACGATCCGGCGCACGGCGCGGTCGGTGGCCCGGCGCAGGGCGAGGACCTCGGCGTAGTGCTCCTCGGCCAGCGCGCCCAGTTCGTACTGGACGACACGGGCCGTGGTGTGGTGCTCGGCGTGCCAGCGGGCGAAGCCGCGTACGGCCAGGGCGAGCCGGCCGGCGGGGCCGGCGTCGGAGTCGGCCGCCCGCTCCAGCATCGCGAGGGCGAGCCGGTGCCCCACCCGGCTGATCCGGTGGAGCAGCTCCTCCTTGGTGCGGTAGTGGATGTAGAGGGCGGCCGGGCTCATCCCGGCGCGGCCCGCGATGTCGCGCGTGGTGGTGGCGTGGTAGCCGCGCTCGGCGAAGGCCTCGACGGCCGCCGTCAGCAGCCGCCTGGCGGCGTCGGGCGTGACATCCGCCCACTGCGCCTTCTCCGCCTCGCTGCCCATCGCGCCCCGCTCCTGAAGGTGCCCGGCGGTCCCTCCGCCGCGGCGAACACCCTACAGGGTGGTGAGCAAGCGCTTAGGGAAGGCGCCGCGCCGGGTGCGGCGCCGGGGCCCGGGGCCGGCCGCCGGGGCACCGCCACCGCGCGGGCCCGGGTACGTGGCGCCCGCGTCACCGCCGGAGGCCGACGGGCCCGCGCGGCGAACGGCCCGGGGGCGTGGTGCGCGGGGAAGGCCGCGGCCCGAAGTGCGCCCCGGCCGGCGGCGAAGCCGCACGGCGCCGCGGAGGGCGGCGCGGAGGGCGGCGGCCACCGCGCGGACCACGGTGCCCGGCCGCTCCGGTCCGGCCGGCCGAAGGGCCGCGGCGCACGCCCCGGCCCGGGGAGGGCTGGACGGCCGTCTCCCGGGTACGCGGTGCGGGCGCGCACGGGAGGGACCGGGCGCGCCCGGGAAGGGCCGGCAGGACCTCCGTGATCCCCCGGCATCCCCCCGCGATCCCCGCGATCCGGGGCGGGAGGCGCGGAGGAGGCGGCAGGAGCACGAGAAGGGAACGCGTTCGTTGTTCTTCGTGGACGTCGTGGAGACCGAAGGGCTCGGCAACCGCGGTTATCTCGCGGGCGGCCCGCACACCGCCGTGGCCGTGGACCCACCGCGGGACGTCGACCGGGTGGTGAGCGCGGCGGCCCGGCGGGGGGTGCGGATCACCGCCGTGGTGGAGACCCATGTGCACAACGACTACGTCAGCGGCGGCCGCGAGCTGGCCCGGATCACCGGGGCGCGCCACCTGCTCCCCGCCGGCGCGGGTGTGGAGTTCGCGCACACGCCGGTCACGGACGGCGACACCATCGAGGTCGGCGACAGCGCAGGCGGTGGACCGGAGCTGCGCGCGGTGGCCACCCCGGGCCACACCCCGCACCACATGACGTACGTCCTGGCCGAGGAGGGCCGTGAGACCGCCGCGTTCACCGGCGGCTCGCTGCTCATCGGCGGTGTCGGCCGCCCGGACCTGGTGGAGCCCCGGCTGACCGGGCGGCTGGCGCGCGACCAGCACGCCTCGGCCCGCCGGCTGGCCGGGGAACTGGCGGACGAGGTGCGGGTGCTGCCGACGCACGGCTTCGGCAGCTTCTGCTCCTCCTCGCCACGGTCCGGGCAGCGGGACGCCACCACGATCGGCGCGGAACGGAAGAGCAACGACGCCCTGCGGAAGGACGTGGACACCTTCGTCGCCGACCTGCTCGCCGGGCTGGACGACGTCCCCGCCTACTACGCGCACCTCGGCCCGCTCAACGCCCGCGGCCCGGACCCGGTGGACCTCACCCCGCCCGCGCCGGCCGGCGCCGGGGAGATCGCGCGCCGGCTGGCCGCCGGCGAGTGGGTGGTGGACCTGCGGGACCGGCGGGCGTTCGCGGCGGGCCATGTCGGCGGCGCGTACAACATCGAGGCGGAGGGGCAGCTCGCCACCTACCTGGCCTGGCTGATCCCGTGGGGCCGGCCCGTCACCCTGCTCGCCGCGGACCGGGACCAGCTGGCCCACGCGCAGCGGGAGCTGGTCCGGGTCGGCGTCGACCGGCCGGCCGCCGCGGCCACCGGGGGCCCGGAGCGCTGGCTGCCCGCCGGCACGGAGCCGCGCGTCTCCGGGCTGGGCACCTTCGCGGAGCTGGCGGCGCGGTGGCGGGTCCACCCGGGCGGCGGTGACGTGCTGCTGGACGTCCGCCGCGACTCCGAGCGCGCGGAGGGGCACATCGGCGGCTCGGCGCACATCCCCGTCCATGAACTGCGGGAGCGGCTGGCGGAGGTGCCCCCGGGCCGGGTCTGGGTGCATTGCGGGAGCGGGTTGCGGGCCACCGTCGCCGCCTCGCTGCTGGACGCGGCCGGGCGGGAGGTGGTCGTGGTCGACGAGGCCTACGGCGCCGCCGGGGAGGCCGGGCTGCCGGTCGTGACGCCCGGGGAGGGCTGACCGGAGGGGACGGCCCCGGCCCGCCGCCCCGCCCGGCCGCGGACCGGCCGCCACCGCGCAGTCGTTGACGGGCCCACGCCCCCATTCCTATGGTTCGGCGAAGGAATCGGCCGGCGGGACGAGGGAGCAGGGATGGACGGCACGGGCACGGCGCGGGCGGCGCACGCGAACGGCGCGCCGGGGCAGGCGGCGGCCCCGGCGGAGGAGCGCGGGGCGGAGCGGCCGGGCGATCTCGCGTATCTCTCCGGGTTCGGCAACGAGCACAGCTCCGAGGCGGTCCCCGGGGCGCTGCCGGCCGGCCGCAACTCCCCGCAGCGCGCCCCGCTCGGCCTCTACGCGGAGCAGCTCAGCGGCAGCGCGTTCACCGAACCGCGCCACACCAACCGCCGTTCCTGGCTCTACCGCATCCGCCCCTCCGCCGCGCACCCCCCGTTCCGCCGCACCGCGAACGGTTCGCTGCGCGGCGCCCCGTTCACCGAGACCGAGCCCGACCCCAACCGGCTGCGCTGGGACCCGCTGCCGGACCCGGCCCCGGGCACCGACTTCGTCACCGGCCTGTGGACGCTCGGCGGCAACGGCGACATCCGGCAGCGGGCGGGCATGGCCATCCACCTCTACGCCGCCGACACCTCCATGACGGACCGCGTGTTCTCCGACGCCGACGGCGAGCTGCTGATCGTCCCCGAGCGGGGCGGGCTGCTGCTGCACACCGAGTTCGGCCGGCTGCTCGCCGGGCCGGGCCAGGTGGCGCTGGTGCCGCGCGGGGTCCGGTTCCGGGTGGAGCTGACGGGGACGGCCGCGCGCGGTTACGTCTGCGAGAACTACGGCAGCCCGTTCACCCTGCCCGAGCTGGGCCCGATCGGAGCGAACGGGCTGGCGAACCCGCGGGACTTCCTGGCGCCCGTCGCCGCGTTCGAGGACCGTGAGGAGCCGGTGGAGGTCGTCACCAAGTACGGCGGCAACCTGTGGGCGGCCGAGTACGGCCACTCCCCCCTGGACGTCGTCGCCTGGCACGGCACCCATCTGCCCTACGTCTACGACCTGCGCCGCTTCAACGTCATCGGCAGCATCAGCTACGACCACCCCGATCCGTCGATCTTCACCGTGCTGACCTCGCCGTCGGACACCCCGGGGCTGGCCTCCGTCGACTTCGTGGTCTTCGCGCCCCGCTGGCTGGTCGGCGAGGACACCTTCCGCCCGCCGTACTTCCACCGCAACGTGATGAGCGAGTACATGGGGCTGATCGAGGGCGCCTACGACGCCAAGGCCTCCGGCCCCGGCGGTTTCGTACCGGGCGGCGGTTCGCTGCACCCCATGATGTCGGCGCACGGACCGGACCGGGAGACCTTCGAGAAGGCGAGCCACGCGGAGCTGCGGCCGCAGAAGATCGACGACGGCCTCGCCTTCATGTTCGAGACGCGCTGGCCGGTGACGGCCACCCGGCAGGCGCTCGACGCCGGCCATCTGCAACGCGGTTACGACCGGGTGTGGGAGGGGCTGGAGCGCCACTTCCGCCGGTGACACGGCGGGGCCGGGCCGGCCCCGCCACCGGGCAGCGGTGCCACTGCCCGCCCGGCCCGTGTCGACGCGTGGGTGTCCCCCTGCCGGGACGGCGGCCGTCCGCGTAACCTCACCCTCCCGCCCCGCGCCTCCCCTCCGTTCGCCCGGCACCGCGCGGGGCGGGGCGGGCCGCCGACAGCCGTCCCGAGACCCGCCGGAGTGCCTCAGCCGTGACCGCCTTCTCGCCCGACTCCCTGGTCCTCAACCGCAAGCTGCCGCTGTGGTACCAGGTCTCCCAGTCCCTGCGCGCCTCCATACTGGGCCGCCGCCCGGAGGAGCCGCTGCGGCTCCCGACCGAGGACCGGCTCGCCGCGCACTACGGGGTCAGCGTGCTGACGATGCGCCAGGCGCTGAAGGAACTGGAGACCGAGGGGCTGATCAGCCGCCACCGCCGGCGCGGCACCTTCATCGAGCCCGCCGCCCGGCGCGGTGCCCCCGTGCGGCTGCTGGGCTCGGTGGACACCGTCGTCGCCCGGCAGTCCGGCGAGTCCGCCACCGTCCTGAGGCACGGCCGGGTGCCCGTGCCGGCGGAGGTGGCGGAGCACTTCCCGGATCTGGAGGAGGTCGTGGAGTTCCGCCGGCTGCGCCGGGACGGGACCACCGGCGAGCCCACCAACTGGGCGGAGAACGCGGTCCGTCCGGAGATCGCCGAACGGTTCGACCCGGCGGAGCTGGAGCGGTGGCCGATGACCAAGATCCTGCGCGACACGGCGGGCGTGCGGGTCAGCCGGATCACGGACACCGTCGAGGCACGGCTCGCCGACCCCGAGACGGCGGCGCTGCTGGAGGTGCCGCTGCTCAGCCCGGTCCTGCACTGCACCGGCGTGGTCCACGACGACCGGGGCCGGGTGGTGGACGTCGCCCGCATCCGCTACCGGGGTGACCGGTTCTCGTTCGCCGTGACCACCTTGACCATGGAGTCCTGAGCACCCGCCGGGCCGTGTCCCCGGCCGCCGTTACGATGGCCGGGCCGGGCCCGCGGCCGGACCGCGCGGGCAGCCGCGCGGCGGGGAACCCGACGGACGCGCGGCGTCCGGCGCGGCGGAGAGGGAAGCAGCCCCGGGGACCGCGGCCCGCCGGCGGCGGTCCGGGCCACCGCGGCAGGGGCCGGCGGCCGTACCGAACCCGGACGGGGAGGGGGGAACCGCAGTGACGGCGCGAGAGGACACCGCGGCCGCCGGAACCGGGAACCGCACCCCGCCGGCCGGCGACGGGCCCGCGTCCCCGTCGGCGGGCCCGCCCGGCGCCACCGGTGCCGACGCCCTCCTGCCACCGCCCACCGCCCCCGGGGCCCGCTCCACGGCGCGCGCCCCCTCCCCGACCCCGCGCCGGGCGCCCGCGCCGCGGCCCGGCCGCCCCACCGCCTTGGGGGACGACCCGCTCCTCGCCGACCTGCTGCCCTGGTCGGTGGCGCCGCTGCGCACCGGCCGCTCCTGGGTGCTGGCCCCGGAGCCCGCCACCCTGACCGCGCGCTGGGACCGGCTGACCCGCCTCACCCCCGTCACCGAACGCGCCGAACGGGAACGGCTGTTCCGTCCCTCCCGGGCCCGGAACATCCGGCTGGCCCTGCCGCACCTGCCCGGCCACCCCGCCACCACGGGCCCGCTCGCCGAGGAGACCGGGCCCTGCCCGGAGCCCGTGCGGCTGCTGCACGGCCCGTTCGACCGCCAGTGGCTCATCCCCGACCAGCGGCTGCTGGACGCGGCCCGCCCGGAGCTGTGGCGGGTCGCCGACGGCCACCAGCTGTTCGCCGTGGAGACGGGCGCGGTGCCGGGCCCGGCCGGCGGTGGCCGGAGCGGCCACGGCGGCGAAGGCTGTGTGGAGGATCTGCTGCACTTCTCGGCGCTGCTTCCCGAGGGGCGCTCCCCGGCGGGCCGGCCCGGGCGCATCCGGCCGCTGTTCCGCCGCCCCGGCGGCGCGGAACCCAACCTCGCCCCCGGCCTGACCGCCCTGCTCACCGAGCGCCTCGCCACCCCGGTGACCGCGGAGGACGTGCTGGCCTGGACGGCGTCCGCGGTCCGGCGCCACGGCGGGGACCGGACCGTGCCGCTGCCCCGGTCCGCCGCGCTGTGGCGCGAGGGGGTCGCGCTGGGCCGCCGCGTGCTGTGGCTGCACTCCTTCGGTGCGCGCGGCGCCGGTGGCACGGGCGCGCCGGGCGAGCGCCCCCGGCTGCCCGGCGGCCGGCGCCCGTACGTCCGCGCCGCGCTCCCGGAGAACCTGGGCGCCCTCCCCCCGGAACCGCTGTACGACGCCGCGGAACGGGCGCTGCTGCTCGGCGAGGGCCGCATCGCGCCCGTGGAACCCGCCGCCTGGGAGTTCGAGGTGTCCGGGGTCCCGGTGCTCGCCGAGTGGTACGCGCGGCGCGTGGCCCCTGCCGACCCGGGCACGCTGGCCGCGATCGGTCCGGCACGGTGGCCGCGCGACCGGACCTCCGAACTGCTGGAGCTGATCACCGTGCTGACCCTGCTGGACGAACTCCGCCCGGAACGCCGCCGGCTGGCGCAGCGGCTGGCGGGACTGCGGCCGGAGGAGCGGCTGACCACGGCCGAGCTGCGCGGCGCCGGGGTACTGCCGGTACCGGCGGCCGCCCGCCGCCCCGCCTCCGTCCTGGACCACCCGGAGGAGGGGCCCGGCGGCCAGTTCGCGCTGCTCTGAGGTCCGGGCGCGGAGGGTATGCGCGGCGGCCGCCGGACGCGGCGGGCCCGTGGCTGCGTTGACGCTCGACGTGCCCCGCAGCGTGGGACGGACCGTCCGCCGCCCGCCGTGCAGGGACGCGGGGCATCCGGGCACGGGCCGGCGTAGGCCGTGACCGCCCCGTACGGCGCGCGGGCTGCCGGGAACGGGAGGGAAGAGGGGGCCGGGCGAGAGCCACGGGCGCCGAGCCGGCCGACACGCGGCCCGATGGGGCGCGTGCGGCCGGGCGCGCCGGGCCGGGCGGGGAGTGCGGCGGTCCGGGTGGTGGGCGCCGTGCGGAGCGGCCGGTGTGTCCGCGAGCCGGGGATGCGCGGAGGCCGGGCAGGCGGCGGGGTCACCGGGCGCCGTGGCGCCCGGTGGGGCCGGGCGGGAAGCTGCCGGCCGGTCTACCCGTGGTTGCCGAGGAGTGACCGCCGCAGCCGCCGGAGCGGCGCGAAGAGCGACACCCGCGAGACGCGGGCACGCCGGGTCGTCGTGGCGCGGGGACCCCCGCGCGAGGTGATCTCCCGCATCAGCAGGGTCGCCTCCTCGGTGTCGCGCTGTGGCACGGCGGGGCCGGCCAGCACGGCGAGATGGCGGTCGAGACGCGAGCTGTGCACGCCGCTTCCGCAGTTGACGGCAGGCACTCGGGGCCTGCTCCGCGTTGTTATCTGATCCATGACACTCCCCACCCGAACGAGGGCACCCGGCCCGGGCAGGCTAACCCTACCGCCCCGGCGCGTCACCCGTGTATCCGCGTATCCCCGACTGGCCTCCCCGGCACGGTGGTTGGCCTCTCGGAAGGATTACCCACCCGGCGCACGGGCACTCGGGTGCGCTGCCCACCGCGCGGAGCACGCCGGGCGTGTCGCGAGAGCGCACGGGCCCGCGGGGCGCCCGGACCCGGTCGTGTCCGGACACCGGGCCGGGCTCCGGACGGGGCGGCGCGGGCCGTGCAGTGCGGGCCGCGCGGCGTACGGGGGCCGGCCGGCGCGGGGGCACATCCGCGCCGGCCGGTCCGTCACGGTCCGCCGGTGACACCGCGCCCGCCGGTGACACCGGCCGGGCGGGGCGTCACCGGCGGACGGCGCCGGTACCGCGTCCGTCCGTCACGCGAGGGAGCGGAGCACCGGCAGATAGCCGCCGGACTGGCCGGCGGCGGTGGGGTGGTAGGAGTCGTTGATGGGCAAGGTGACGCTGTGGATCCAGGAGTCACCGGAGCAGATCTCGTGCCCGGCGAAGGTGGGGCGGACGTCGCCGAAGGAGAAGCCGTGGTCGGCCGCGCGCTTGGCGGTGACCTCGTTGAGATTGTCGGAGGCGGCGTTGAGCGCGGAGCGCTCCGCCTCGCTCAGCCCGGCGATGCAGGTGCCCTTGAGCTGGTAGAGGCGGGGGTAGCCCAGCACGACGACCCGGGCGGCGGGCGCCTTGGCGCGGATGGCCGCGTACACCTGGTCGAGCTTGCCGGGCAGGGTGGCGTTCATGTAGTCGCGCGCCTGCTGCACCCGGCTGAGGCAGGTGGACTGGGAGCTGAGCACACAGGTGGTCATGACGTCGGCGAATCCGGCGTCGTTGCCGCCGACGGAGATGCTGACCAGGCCGGTCGAGGAGCTGAGCGGGCCGAGCTGGCTGTTCAGCACGTCACCGGTCCTGGCGCCGGAACAGGCGGTGAAGTGGAAGGACGAGGGGGAGTTGGCGGCGGCCCACAGGGGCCCGTAGGCCCGGTTGCTGCGCTTGCAGTCGCCGCTCGCGCTGTCGTAGCTGCCGGCGCCGAGGCCGGAGGCGTACGAGTCGCCCAGCGCCACATAGCCGGTGGCCGCGGGCGCGGCCGTGGCGGCGCCGGCGCCGGTCAGGGTCAGCGCGGCGGCGAGGAGCAGGGCGGACAGGGGGGCGGCGTGGCGGAAGAGTCTCACGGGACCTCCGGTGGCAGGGACACTGCGGGGGGACGGGGCGGCAGGTCGCGCTGTGCTGTCAGGGCCGGGCCGGCGTGATCGCGTCCGGCGGGCACCGGCGGGGCCGGATTGGCGAGGTCATGTCAAAGCAGACCCGGCCGGCCATGGTGGGGAACCTGCTGGGCATGGTGGGGACATCCCCCGGAAACAGCGAATCTACGCGCGTGCGCGGGTGAAACTTTCGGCCGCGGCCGGGACCTGACGGGACGTCCACATCTGCCACGCGGACCCGGACGGCCTCACCCCCGCGCCGGCGGGGCCCTGCCGTCTCCCCCGGTCCCGTGCCCTCGCGGGCACGCGGCGACGGACGGGCACGCGGCGGCGGGCCGCGGGCGGTGCGGTCCGCCCGCCGTCCCGGCACACCCGCAGACCGGCACACCCGGGCGCCGGAGCACCGGCCTGCCGGCCTGCCGGCCTGCCGGCCTGCCGGGAGAAGATCCCCCGGACCCCAGGGGCGCACCCGTCGCCCCTGCCGAAGCGGGAGGCCCGCACCGGGCCGCCTTCCCCACCGCCCCTCCCGGCGGGCACGGCCGGGCGGGTCCGGCGTCCGGTCAGCCGGCGTATGCGGCGCGCAGAGCCTCCTCGGCCGCCGCCAGCGCCGCCGCCCGGTCCAGCCCCAGCCGGCGGGCGCGCCGGGCGAACTCCTGCGCCGCGGCGGCGGCCTCCCGCGCCGCGCCCTCCTCGGCCGCGGCCACGAAGGTGCCGCTCCGGCCCCGGGTCTCGACCACCCCGTCGGCCTCCAGCGCCCGGTACGCCTTGGCCACCGTGTTGACCGCGAGCCCGAGCTGCCCGGCGAGCGCGCGCACGGTCGGCAGCCGGTACCCGACGGGGAGCCGCCCCGACCGCGCCTGCGCGGCGATCTGCGCCCGGAGTTGCTCGTACGGCGGCTCGGCGGCGCCGGGAACGACGGTGACCTTCAGACTCACGGACGGCTCTCCTCGGGGCGTGCCGGACTGGTGCCCCATTGTGGGCCGCGGCGCCCCGCCACCGCGACGCGAGGGGCCCGCGGCAGGCAGGAGCCGCGGGCCTGTGGCTGTGGCTGCGGCCGGCCCCGTGGCCGTGGCCGTGGCCGTGGCCGTCAGACCGGAACGACGGTCACGGCACTCTCCAGCCCCTCGAAGTCATCCGGATTGCGCGTGAACAACGGCAGACCGCGCACCGAGGCGGTGGCGGCGATCATGAGATCCAGCCTCCGGGGGCGCGGATTCCGTTCGGCCGCGAGCGTCAGGGAGACCAGGGTGCCGTACCGCGTGGCCGCGTCGCCGTCGAAGGGCAGCGGATCGAAGTCGGCCACGGCGGCCCCCAGCCTCTCCATACGTGCGGCCCTGACAGCCGGATCCTTCGCCAGCATGACTCCCTGCTGGAGTTCGGCCATGGTGACGGCGGTGAGCAGGGGGACCGTGGGCAGGGCGGCAGGGGTGATCCCGTGGAGGCCGATGTAGACACAGGTATCCAGCACGCCGGAAGGATGGGAGGCGATCACCGCCGGAGCCCCTGCGGGTCGTCGCCGACACGGTCCTCGGAACCGAAGAACTCATCGGCCTCCCGGCGCATGGCCTCATGGTCCACCGGAGGCAGCCGGCGGTGGCGCTCCACCAACTCCTCAGCGGTGAGGGAACGTTTGCGCCGGATGGGGCGGAGTTCGGCAACTTCGGTGCCGTTGCGGGTGATGTGGTAGGTCTCACCGGCTTCCACCGCGTCCATGACAGCGGCGGAGTTGTTCCGGAACTCACGCTGACTGATGGTCTTCATGGAGCCGGCGTAGCGCGCCGTGCCCCGGTGGGCTACAGGCGGAGGCGACGCCGGCCGACGCGACCGGTGCGGTGCCGGCCCTTAACCACCGCTCAGCCGTTCCTTAACGGCGGCATAAGGATCGCCTCCGGCCCGCCCGGACAGGGTTTTCCGCCCGCCGGCGGGGCTAGCGTGCGGAGCGCCGGGACGGATTCCGGCGGCCGGCGGCGCCCCTTCGGAGCCGCTCCGGGCCGCGGGTCCGGCCCTGCGACGCACCCCCGAGTCACCTCTGTGAGGAGCCCCCACGATGACCGCACGCCGCACGACCGCGACCGTTCTCGCCGGCGCCGCCGCACCGCTGGCGCTCACCGTGCTGGCGGCCGCCCCCGCCTCCGCGCACGGCTCGATGTCCGACCCGGTCAGCCGGGTGGCCGCCTGCTTCGCCGAGAACCCGGAGAGCCCGCAGTCGGCGGCCTGCAAGGCGGCCGTCGCGGCCAGCGGCACCCAGGCGTTCTACGACTGGAACGAGGTCAACATCGCGGACGCGGCCGGGCGGCACAAGGAGATCATCCCGGACGGCAAGCTGTGCAGCGCCGGCCGCGACAAGTACAAGGGACTCGACCTGGCGCGCGCCGACTGGCCGGCCAGCCCGATGTCCGCCGGCTCGCACACCTTCCGCTACAAGGCGACCGCGCCGCACAAGGGCTCGTTCGAGCTGTACATGACCAAGCCGGGCTACGACCCCTCCTCCCCGCTGACCTGGAACGACCTGGAGGCACAGCCCTTCGCCAAGGTCACCGACCCGACGCTGAGCAATGGCGAGTACGTGTTCGAGGGCACCGTGCCGGCGCGTTCGGGCCGCCACCTGATCTACAGCGTCTGGCAGCGCTCGGACAGCCCCGAGGCCTTCTACACCTGCTCGGACGTCACCTTCGGCGGCGCGGCCTCGTCCGGCGGCCCCGCGGCGGAGGCCCCGGACGACAAGCGGATCGAGGCCGCCGCCGGCCGGTCCACCGTCAGCCACGGCGGCAACGGCGGTGACGCACACGGCGAGGGCCACGGCGACGGTGAGCGGCAGGCGGAGAAGCCGGTCGCCAAGGCCGCTCCGGCGGAGGCGGACGGCACGGACGAGAAGGCCCCGGCCGCCGACGAGGGCAACGCTCCGCGGGCCGCCGGCGCCGGCGGCTCCGCGCCGGCCGGCGAGCGCGCCGGCACGGAGGAGCTGGCGCAGACGGGCGGGGACAGCGCCACCACCCCGCTCGCCGTGGGCGGCGCGGCCGCCGCCGCGCTCGGCGCCGCGTTCATGCTGACCAGCGCCCGCCGCCGGGCGGCCCGCCGACGCGGCTGAGCCACCACCGCGCCCGGGCCGGATGCCGGTCCCCCAGCCGGCATCCGGTCCTTCCCCGGGGGGAACCCCCGGACCGGCCGGCCCCCTCCTGCTGCACCAGGAGGGGGCCGGTCCGGTCCGGGGGACAGCCATGAGCGGGGCGGGGCGCGGGGCGCGCGAACCCGGCCCGCCCCGCGCCCCACCAGCCTTTCCGGCCACCGCCGCACACCCCGGCCCGCCCCGCTCGCCTCCCGGGCGCCCGCCTCCGCCTCCGGGCGGCCGCGCCGCCCCGCCCCGCGCGCCGCCGGGCTCGCGGCGCCAGGACCACCGGCCCCCACGCACCAGAAGCGGAGGGGAGGCTTCCACTACGGTACGGAGTCTTGCCGCTTCACGGACGCCGCCCTATCGTCCTCGACAGAAAGCGCTTTCCCCCCACGCGCGGCACCACGGGAGAGCTGCCGCCGATCCACGCGGAGACCCCCGCACCCCCGGAACACCGCCCCGCCCCCACCCCGGACCACACCGGCCGGGTCCGGCGGCCGCGGGCCCCGGACGCCGGAGGACCGCCGGACCGGGCTCCGACGAGGGAGAAAACACCCAAGCCGGCCCGTACGGCGACCTCTCTCCGGTGGTCCGGCCTCCGGCGGCCCGCGGGGACGACCACGGCGTGCGGCCGGCCTGTGCGCCACCGCGCCACAACGAAAGGGCTGGGCAAGAATGAATCGATCACGCGTGACACGGCTCCGGGCGATGCTCGCCATGACAGCGCTTGCAGTGGCCGCCGCGACCAGCGCGGCACTGCCGGCCCCCGAGGCTTCGGCCGCGACCGGCGGCGTCACCGGTTACGCCACGCAGAACGGTGGCACCACCGGCGGGGCGGGCGGGCAGACCGTCCGGGCGACCACGGGCACCGCGATCCACACGGCCCTGTGCAACCGGGCGAGCAGCAGCACCCCCATCACCATCCAGGTCGAGGGGACGATCAACCACGGCAACACGTCCAAGGTCTCCGGCAGCAGCTGCAACACCGCCGCCGGCGTCATCGAGCTGAAGCAGATCAGCAACGTCACCATCGTCGGGGTCGGCGGCGGGGCCGTCTTCGACCAGCTGGGCATCCACATCCGCGACTCCCGCAACATCATCATCCAGAACGTGACCGTGCGGAACGTCAAGAAGTCCGGCTCGCCCACCTCCAACGGCGGGGACGCCATCGGGATGGAGAAGGACGTCCGGAACGTCTGGGTGGACCACACCACCCTGGAGGCGTCCGGCGGGGAGTCGGAGGGCTTCGACGGCCTCTTCGACCTGAAGGACAACACCCAGTACGTGACGCTCTCCTACAGCATCCTGCGCAACTCCGGCCGGGGTGGCCTCGTCGGCTCCAGCGAGAGCGACCGCTCGAACGGCTACATCACGTACCACCACAACCTGTACCAGAACATCGACTCACGGGCGCCCCTGCTGCGCGGCGGCATCGCCCACATCTACAACAACCACTATGTGAAGCTCAACGAATCGGGCATCAACTCGCGCGCCGGGGCCCGCGCCAAGGTGGACAACAACTACTTCAAGGATTCCAAGAACGTCCTCGGCACCTTCTACACCAGCGAGGCCGGGTACTGGCAGGTCAGCGGCAACATCTTCGACAACGTGCAGTGGTCCGCCCGCAGCGGCGACACCAACCCGGCCGGGCCGAACCCGCAGTCGAACACGACGGTCTCCATCCCCTACGCCTACACGCTCGACTCGGCGAGCTGCGTGCCGAACGTCGTCGCCTCGACGGCGGGCGCGGGCAAGGGCCTGCAGGTCTCGGGCGACTGCTGAACCGCCCCCGCCCGGCCCGCTCCGGAGCCGGTCCCGCCCGGGAGGTGCCCCCTCCCGCCGCGGGGCCGGCTCCGGCGTTCCTGCCCCCCGGGCGCACCCGGACTGCGTCCGCACGCCCCGGCCGCGGGAGAGACGGCCGGCGGTCCTCAGTCGGCCAGGGTCGCCGGGCGTACGGCCTCCGGCCCGAAGCGCCGGCGGGCGCGGTCGGCCGCGGCCTCGGCGGCCCGGGCGCGGTCGTCACCGGGGTCCAGGGAGAGCTGGCGGGAGGCGCCGGCGGCCGGCAGCAGGGCGTCGGCGCGGACCGCGAAGGCCCTGACCCTCGCCCGCTGCAGACCGAGGGCGGCCAGCAGCCCCAGCGCCGCCGTGGCGAGCGCGGGCGAATGGCCGGTGGGCTCCGGCAGCGCGCGCGTCCGCGTGGTGGAGCCGCGGTCGGCGTACCGCACGGTGAGGGTGAGCCGGCCGGTGACCTGCTGTTCCGCGCGCAGCCGCCGGCCGATCCGGTCGGTCAGGGTGAGGACGGCCCGGTGGTGCCGGACGGGGTCGAGGCAGTCCCGGTCGAGGACGAGGTCCTCGGAGAGCGACGCGACGGCCTCCCGGGACCGGACCGGGCGCGGGTCGTGGCCGCGGGCGCATTCGGCGAGCAGCCGGGCCGGCCCGGCGCCGAGCAGCCGCTGGAGGGTGGCCGCGGGAAGGTCGGCGACCTGGCCGACAGTGCGCACCCCGTAGCGGCCGAGCAGCTCGGCCGTACCGCGGCCGGCGCCGGGCAGGACGGAGACCGGCCAGGGCCGCAGCCAGTCGGCGGCCCGCCCGTCGGGCACCTGTGTGGTGGCGCCCGGCGGGGAGGCGCCGGCCGCCACGGTGGCCAGCATCCGGTTGCCGCCGAGCCCGGCGGCGGCGTCGATGCCGTGGAGGGCCAGCAGCCGGAGCTTGGCGAGCTGGACGAGGTCGTAGGGGCCGAGGCCGAAGTAACGGAGCGCCGAGGTCAGATCGAGCTGGACGGCGTCGGGCGGCATCGCGCGCACATGAGGGGTGATGCCGTGCATCAGCTCCACCACCTCGGCGTACCGGTCCTCGTCCGGTACGGGATGCAGCCGCAGATGGGCGATGGACCGGCCGCCCCGGCCGCTCCCGTTCCCGCCGCCGGGCCCGTCCGGCCGGGCGCTCACCCCGCGCCCCCGGGGTCCGCCGGACGCCCCGGAGCGCGCCGGGCGTGAGCACCGGGCGGCGGGACGGCCGTCCGCGGGCGGGGGACGTACGGGGGTGTCATGGGGTCGTGCGCTTCCTTGCCGCCTCGTGCCGGTCCTGCGATGCC
This sequence comes from Streptomyces zingiberis, assembly GCF_012034935.1. Lineage (GTDB taxonomy): Bacteria > Actinomycetota > Actinomycetes > Streptomycetales > Streptomycetaceae > Streptomyces > Streptomyces zingiberis. The sequence continues at coordinate 60,507 of NZ_JAATEN010000008.1, read as the reverse complement.
TCGCTCTCACGGTACCCCTTGTTCGAATATTTGTGCGAAAACAACAGGCCCCCGCCAACGGGGCCCGCAGCCACCACCCCAGGGCGCTTGACAAAACGGAACGACGCTCCGAATATAACTGGAACGACGCTCCGCTTCGGCTCCGGCCGGAGCCGGACCCGTCCGGCCACCCGCCCGCGGCCGGCCCCAGAAGGGAACCGCGCACCATGAGTGGATCCGGCGACACCGCCGTCCCCGGCTCGTCCGCCCCCGTCCTGTCGTACGGCCCGATGGTGCTGCCCGCCCCCGGGCGGCCCGTGGACCTCCGGATCCGCGTCTCCGCGCCCGCCGGCGGGACGAACCTGCCCGTCGTCCTGCTCTCCCACGGGCAGGGCGGCTCCAACAACCTCTCCTCCCTCAACGGGTACGCGCCCCTCGCCCACCTCTGGGCGGCGGCGGGGCTCGTCGTCGTCCAGCCCACCCACCTCAGCTCCCGGACCTTGAGCCGGCAGCTCGCCGGCGCCCCGGGAGCCCCCTTCTTCTGGGGGTCGCAGGCCGGGGACATGCGCCACATCCTCGACCGGCTCGACGTGATCGAGGAGACCGTGCCGCGGCTCGCCGGGCGCGTCGACCACGGCAGCGTCGCGGTCGCCGGGCACTCCTTCGGCGGTCACACCGCGAGCCTCCTGCTGGGCGCCCGGACCACCGACCCCGCCACCGGGGAGGAGGTGAACCTGTTCGAGCCCCGGATCACGGCGGGGGTGCTGCTGGCCGCGCCGGGCAGCGGCGGCGACGCCCTCAACGGGCCGGCGGCCGGGAACGTCCCGTACCTCCACGGCACCGACTTCTCCACGATGACCACACCCACGCTGGTCGTCGCCGGCGACCAGGACGACTCCCGGCACTTCACCGACGCCGGCCCCGGCTGGCACGCCGATCCCTACCGGCTGGCCCCCGCGCCCAAGACCCTGCTCACCCTGTTCGGCGCCGGGCACCTGCTCGGCGGCATCTCCGGGTACGACGCCGGGGAGACCACCGACGAGAACCCCGGGCGGGTCGCCGCCCTCGGGCGCCTCACCTCGGCCTATCTGCGCACCCGGTTCCGGCCCGGCGACCCCGCCTGGTAGGCCGCGTGCGAGGCGCTGACCACCGGGGAGGGGGCGGTGGGGGAGGTCGCGTCGAAGTAGACACGAAGACCGCCGGGGCGGCCCGCCCCGGCCGTCACCGCCGCGCCGGGCCCGGGCGCCGCCACGGCCCGCCGGAGCACGCCGCCCGCCCGGGATCGCGCGCCACGGCCGCCCCCGGCACAGGGGCGGCCGGGTCCGGCGGCCGCACCGGCCCCGGCTCAGCCCGCCGAGCCGGGGCTGGTGTGACCGAGCCGGCGCACATCGGCCGAGCGGCTGCCGGCGGGCTGCAGATCGGCGTAGGGGTGCAGCCGGGCGCCCGCGGTGCCGTCGGCCAGGGTGCGCCGGGGCTGGGCGGGGGTCGGGTGCGGCCGGTCGGCGCCGAGGAGGGCGAGCGCGGCCTCGGGCCCCTGGTCGCGGCGGGCGGCGGCGATCTCGTCCAGGTCCCAGGCCATGGTGCCGACGACGGTCCGCCGGGTGCCGCGCACCTGTACGGTGCCGCGGACCAGCAGCAGCCCGCTGTGGAAGACGGTGTACGCGCAGGCGGGGTGGGAGTCCTCGAAGAACGCCAGGTCGACCAGGCCGGAGCCGTCCTCCAGGGTGACGAAGACGATCCGCTTGCCGCTGGCGATCGGCGGGGTCTGGGTCGCCGACCGCACCCCGGCGACCAGCACCTGCCGCCCCGCGTCCACCCCGGCCAGCCGGGCCGCGTCGGTGGCGCCGAGCTCCCGCAGCAGCCGGTGGTGATGATCCATCAGGTGGCGGGAGACGTCGATGCCGAGCGTGTTCAGCTCCGCGCCCAGCGCCTCCCGTCCCGTCATCTCCGGCAGGCCGCTCGGCTCCGCGCCGCCGGCCGGGCCCGCCGCGAGGGGGAGCTGGCCGCCGCCCGCGGAACGGGCCCGGGAGGCCCGGTGGAGTTCGGCGATCTGCAGCAGCAGGTCCCGGCGGGTGAGGCGGCCGTCGTGCAGGGAGTCCAGGGCCCCGATCCCCGCGAGGCGCTCGGCCACCGGCCGGCTGGGGCGGGCCCGCTGCCAGAAGTCCGACAGTGAGCCGTACGGCCGGCCGGCCGCGATGCGCTCGCATTCGTCCGCGCCGATGCCCCGCACCTCCGACAGAGCGAGCCGGACCCCCCACCGCCCCTCCCCGGCCCCCTCCGTCCCCTCCTCCCGCTCCACACGATGGTGCGCCCCGGAGCGGTTGACGTCCACGGGCAGCACGGGAACGCCGTGCCGGCGGGCGTCGGCGACCAGGACGCGCTTGGGCCACATCCCCGGGTCGTGTTCGAGCAGACCGGCCAGGAGGAAGGCCGGGTGGTGCGCCTTCAGCCAGGCGCTCTGCAACGCCGGCACGGCGAAGGCGACGGCGTGCGCGCGGCAGAAACCGTAGGCGCCGAAGGACTCGACGGTCCGCCACACCGTCTCCCGGACCTCCGGGGTGTAGCCGCGGGCCGCGGCCCGGCGGTGGAACCAGTCCCGCAGGGCGGGCAGGCGGCCGGGGTCCCCGAGCGCCCGCCGGGCCACCTCGCCCAGCGCCCGGTCGCAGCCGGTCAGCACCGTCAGGGTCTCGATGACCTGTTCGTGCCAGATGGTCACGCCGTAGGTGTCGGCGAGGACCGGCTCCAGGTCCGGATGGGCGTACCCCGGTGAGCCGCCGTGCCGCGCGGCGATGTACCGCTCGGGCATGCCGCCGGCGACCGGGCCGGGCCGGAAGAGGCTGATGTCGGCGATGACGTCCTGCGGATCGCGGGGCTGAAGCCGGGAAAGGAGGTCCTGCTGGCCCGGCGATTCGAGCTGGAACAGCCCGATCGTCCGGCTCTCCTGGATGAGCTTGAAGGCGAAGGTGTCGTCGAGCGGCACCTGGCGCGGGTCGTCCAGGTCGATCCGCTCGCCGGTCGCCCGTTCGAGTTCATCGACGGCGTGGGCCATCGCGGACTGCATCCGCACGCCCAGGACGTCCAGCTTGATGTTGCCCAGCGCCTCGACCTCCTCCTTGGCCGCCATCACCATCGGGTAGCGGTCCTGCGGCGTGGGCTGCACCGGCAGCCGGTCCAGCAGCGTCGCGTCGCTCACGATCACCCCGCAGGGGTGCATGGCCATGCCGTGGACCAGCGAGTCCAGCCCCTCGGCCAGTTCCCACAGCGGCCCGTAGCGCTCCGCCTCGGCGGACAGCCGCCGCAGCTCGGGCAGTTCGGCGAGCGCGCCGGTGATGTCGGAGGCCGGCAGGTGCGGGAAGCTCTTGGCGATCCGGTCGACCTCGGCCGGCGGGATACCCAGGGCGAGGCCGGTGTCGCGCAGCGCCCGGCGCGCCCGGTAGGTCTCCGGCATCGCGGTGACGGCCACCCGCTCCGCGCCGAACCGTTCGAAGATCGCGTCGTAGCACTCCAGCCTGCGGGCGGACTCCACGTCGATGTCGATGTCCGGCAGCGAGGACCGCCGGGCGCTGAGGAAACGCTCGAACAGCAGCCGGTGCTCCAGGGGGTTGGCCGTGGCGATGCCCAGCGCGTGGCAGACCATCGACCCCGCGCCCGAACCGCGGGCCGCGACCCGGATGCCCCGCTCCCGGATGTCGGCGACGACCTGGCCGACGGCGAGGAAGTAACTGTCGTAGCCCAGCCGGGAGATCACGGCGAGCTCCTCGTCCAGCCGTGCGCGGGCGGCCCGGTCGCGGTCCAGGCCGCGTCCGGCCAGCCCGTCCTCGGACCGCCGGCGCAGCAGGCGCGCGGCGGCGCCCGCTCCGCTCCCGGCGCCGAGGATCTCCGGCTCGGGAAAGTGCGGGGTGCCCAGGCCGAGATCGGCCGCGGGGTCGACGGCGCACACGGCGGCCGTGGCGGCGGTGTCCGCCAGCAGCCGCCGGGCCCGCCGGTCGTCCGCGCCCGCGCACTCGGCGATCCGCCGCGCGGCCTCCGCCATCGCCCGGCCGTCCTTGAGCCAGCGCTGCCCGCCGTCCAGCCGGCGCGGGTCGACGGGGCGCAGCAGCCGCGCGGCGTCCAGGACGTCGGCGAGCCGGTGCTGCTCCGGGTCGGCGTAGCGGACGGCGTTGGTGAGCACGGCGGTGGTCCCGGTGCGGTCGGCCAGCGCGAGGGTGCGGGCGGCCAGCCGCAGCGACCCCGGCCCCGTGCCGGACCGGCCGTGGAGGACGGTCTCCAGCCGCAGGCCGTCCCCGAAGACCTCGCGCCAGGGCGCGAGCAGCGCCGCCGCGGCGTCCTCCCGGCCCGCCGAGAGGGCCCGCGCCGGCTCGGAGACGGGGCCGAGCAGCGCGATCAGCCCTTCGCCGCCGTGGGCGCGCAGCGCCTCCCAGGGAACCACCGGTGGGGTGGCGGCCCCGGAACCGGCCGCCGTGCCCGAGTGGGCGGCCGAGGTGATGCGGCACAGCCGCGCCCATCCGGCCCGGTCCCGGGCGAGCAGGACGAACCGCAGCGGCGCCTCGGCGACATGGGCGCCGCCGCGCACCGGGGTGCGGCGGCGCGGCGCGGGCCGGGGCCCGGGGCGGCCCGCCGGGGCCGGCGGGGCCGACGGCTCCACCGCTAGGTCGACGCCGAAGAGGGGCCGTACCCCGGCGGCCGCACAGGCTTCCGCGAACCGTACGGCGCCGGTCACGGTGTCCCGGTCGGTGAGCGCGAGGGCCGGCAGGCCGCGTTCGGCGGCGCGCCGGACGAGATGCTCGGGGTGGGAGGCGCCGTAGCGGGCGGAGTAGCCGGACGCGACATGCAGATGGGTGTATCCCGCCGTACCGGCCATGCCACGCTTCCTTCACTCCGCCCCTTTTCAGCCAGCCCCCACCCCTCGCCTCGTACGTGCGTTCGATTACTCTAACCCCGTCGTGCCAGTTCAGCGCGGTGGAACAGGCAGCGCTCCGGGCCGCAGCCGTTCGAATCGGCTGGCCGGAAAAGGGCCACCCGGCCACCATCCGGACCCGTCACCGGAGTTGAGTGCGGACCCCTCCCCCGGGCTCCGGCGGGGAGAGGGGTGATGACCTTCGTCACGGTGGCGGTTGTTCGATTCCGTCCGGACCGCTCGGGCCCCGCTCCGGCCCCGGGCGGCCGGGCCCGCCGGAGGGCCGCGCCGTCACACCCTCCCCGGCCCCGCCGCCCGTCCCGCGGACGGCGGGACGGGCGGCGGGACGGACAGGGAGACGGACAGGGACGGAGGGGCACAGAGGAACGCAGGGGGACGGCGGGCGCGGAAGAACACCGACGGCCCCCGGACACCTGTGGTGTCCGGGGGCCGTCGGCCCGCCGTGGGGGGTGAGGAGGCGGAGGGTCACGCGGCGGGGCGCGGGACCGTTTCCGTCAGCCGGTCTGGGCCGGCGCCGGCCGGGTCAGCCGATGGAGGCACCGAAGGCGGAGAGCGCCTCGGGAACCGGCTGGAAGAAGGTCGTGCCGCCGGAGGAGCAGTTGCCGCTGCCGCCGGAGGTCAGACCGAGCGCCGTGGAACCCGCGAAGAGCGAGCCGCCACTGTCACCGGGCTCGGCGCAGACCGTGGTCTTGATCAGACCCGAGACCGACCCCTCCTGGTAGTTGACGGTCTCGTTGAGGCCGGTGACCTCGCCGCCGTGCACCTGGGTGGTGCTGCCGCTGCGCTGCACCTCCTGGCCGACGGTGGCGTTGCCGGCCTGGGTGATCGTCTGGGAGCTGCCGTTGTAGAGGTCCACCTCGCTCGGCTGGCTGCCGCCGGAGGTGTACTTCACCAGCGCGTAGTCGTTGCCCGGGAAGCTGGACTCCTCCATGGTGCCGATGGCGGAGCCGCCCGAGGACGTGGACCAGGTGCTGCCCGTGCTGCCGCAGTGGCCGGCCGTGATGAAGTACGGCTCGCCGCCCTTGACCACGTTGAACCCGAGCGAGCAGCGCGCGCCGCCGCTGTAGATGGCCTGGCCTCCGGAGGCGAAGGTCGTGAACTCGCCGGCGACCCGCTCGACGGTCGCGCGGCCGTCCAGCCCGTCGACGACCTTGTTGAGCTTCTCCAGCTTGGCGCCCTTGACCGTGCTGTCGGCGGTGACGACGACCTTGTTGCTCTTCGGGTCGACCGACCAGGAGGTGCCCGGGATGGTGGCGTCGGCCTCCAGGGTGGAGCGCGCCGCCTTCAGGTCGGCGAGGGAGTGCTCGACGACTCTGGCCACCGCGCCCTGCTCGCGGACGTCGGTGGCGGCCTTCTCGTTCAGGACGTTGACGACGAGCCGCTTGGCGTCGGCGTCGTAGTAGGAACCGGCGGCTTCCTTCCCGAGTTCGGAGAGGAGGTTATCGGCCAGCTTGTCGGCCGAGGCCACCGAGAGGGTGGAGGGGGTGGGGGCGGGCGCCGCGTTGGCGCTGTTCAGGGTGAGCGCGCCGGCGGCGAGGGCCGCGGCGGCGGCTCCGGCGACGGCGATACGGTGGCGCGGTATGCGTCGATGCTTCACGCGTGAGCCTCCAGTGGGGGGCGGGCCCGCCGGGTGAGCGGGGACCCGAGGAGATACGTCGGTCGTACGCCGAGGTCATGGGCGCGGAGGTAAGTCGCGTCCATGCCAACGAGCGACGAGTATTCCGACGGGCACACGGCGTTCACAAGATCCTCCGCATCTCCGGCACAGAAAAGGCGGACAACCCTCACTCCGCCCGCACCAGCCGGTTTCCGAACATCCACATCCGACCATCGGACGCCTACCGATTTCCGTACGCGGCCTTCCGGTGAACGGACGGCAGCGCCGCGATTCGCGCGCACCGGCCACGGCGGAACGCCGACCGGCCTGGCCGGAAATCATCGCCGGATCACCGCTATGCGCAGGGCTGTGGCCGGCCAGCGGACGGCCGGGCCCCGTACCCGGCCCCGGCCGCACGGACGGTCCCCCGCCGGGCGCTCTCCCGTCCCACCACCCGGCCTCGCCGCCCGGCGCCCTTCCGGCCCCACCACCCGGCCCCCGACGCCCGTCTCCGGGGGCCGTTCCGGGTACCCTCCCACGCCGGCCCGCGCGCCTCTCCGGGCGGCTTCCTCCGCCGGGGTCACCGTCCACGCCGTGCCCGTCGGGCCACTCGGGCCACTCGGGCCGGGCAGCCCTTCCTCACCCCCGGCGGGGGAAGCACCCGCACGCGACCAGGGAGGGCGGCACCGGGACGGCGCCCTTCCCCGCGGCCACCGCCGCCGTGGTCCGGAGCGTCCGGGGCGGGGAGCAGGAAGGGGCCGCCGCCCCACCGGCGGCGCCCGCCGCGGTCTCACCGGCGCCCGCCGTTCGGGGTCCGCGCCGGCCGCCCGGACCCGCCGGCCGCCGCCCCGGCCCCGTCCACCGGGAGTCACCGGGGAGCCCCGGAGCCCCCCGGGAGACAGCGCCCCCGGCCGGGCGCACACACGCCCGTCCCGCCCCGGCGGACCGGAGCGGGACGGGCGCCCCGAGCGACACGAACGGCAGGCCAAGACCCCGGTGGGCGAGGCCGCGGGAAACGCGGGAGCCCCCGCCCGGTCGACTCGGGCGGGGGCTCCGTCAGCCGGCGGGACGCGCGCCGGCCCCTGCTGTCAGTAGATGCTCACACCGTAGGCGTTGAGGGCCTCGACCACCGGCTGGAAGAAGGTCGTGCCGCCGGAGGAGCAGTTGCCGCTGCCGCCGGAGGTCAGGCCGATCGCCAGGCTGCCGGAGCGCAGCGAGCCGCCGGAGTCGCCGGGCTCGGCGCAGACGTTGGTCCGGATCATGCCGTAGACGATGTCGCCGCCACCGTAGTTCACCGTGGCGTTGAGGCCGGTGACGCTTCCGCTGTGGGTGCCCGTGGTGGAGCCGTGCCGGGTGACGGACATGCCCACGGTCGCGTTGGCCGCGCCGGTGATGTCGACACCGCCGGCGGTACCCGGGCGGCTGACCGAGCCGTCGTAACGGACCAGGCCGTAGTCGTTGTTGGGGAAGCTGGAGCCGACCGTCGGGCCAATGACCGTGGTCCGGCCGGAGTTGGACCACCAAGTGCCCGCACCGTCGGTGCAGTGGCCGGCGGTGAGCATGTAGTCGGTGCTGCCGGAGCGCACGTTGAACCCGGCGGAACAGCGCCAGCCGCTCGCGTAGATGGCGTCGCCGCCCTGGACGTACTTCTGCATGACGCCGGGGGTGCGCTCGATCTTGAGGGCGCCGGCCTCGGTGCCGGCCTCCTTCTTGATCTTCGCGATCTCGGCCTTCGAGACGGTGCTGTCCACCGTCACGACGACAGTGTTGGTCGCCTTGTCGACATGCCAGGCGGTGCCCGCCACATCGGCGTCCAGCACCGCGTCGCTCGCCTCGGCGAGCTGGTTGGCGCTGTAGGTGACGGTGGGTTCCGCGCTGGCGGTGGCCGGCACGGTGAATGCGGCGGCCGCCGCCAGGCCGGAGGCGATGGCGATCAGCCGGGTGCGTCTCGCCACCGCGCCGTGGGGGGCCGTGCGCTTGATCCTCACTGCTTCCTCCAGAGAAGAATCGATAGATCCGCTTGGGGTGGGCGGACCGTGAGGCGCAGTCAGGGAACACTCCGGATTCCGGATACGTCGTGCCCCTGACAAGCACTGCGAGGAGTATTCGGGGGTGGAACACGAGTTCACAAGGGCCCTTTTCGGCCGGTCATGAGGGCAGAGCGGACTGCCCCGGGGACTCGCGGCCACGCGCGGCGCCCCGGATTCCGGGCACCACTGGGACGCGTCCCGGCGGCGGAGGGTTCCCCTCCGGCCCCCGCCTCCCCGCCAGACATGATCGTCGCTGCTGAGAGGGGCTCCCGGCCCGCCTCCGCCGCCTCCGGCCCCGTCGCCGGCGACCCCGCACCGGTCCGCCGGCCGCACGCCGGAGAGCGGCGGCGGGCCGCCCTCCGTGGCCGGCCCGCCGGGATCACCGACTGGTGCATCACGGGCGGAACACCGTGTCCGAAAATCGACCACCGAGTTGCATCGCGGCAGGTGGCCCGTTCCACCGGCCTTCACTTCCGCTTCGGCCGCCCCGGTCACAACGGTCACAACGGGCGCACCCGCCGCAGAGGCCAAGATCCCGGCGGGAGCCCCCACCTGCCGGGAGGGGGCCCGGGGGCGTTCGGCGGCGCACGCGGCCTCGGCCCGCGCACCTGGCACGACGTTGCGCCGGAGTTGCCGGAAGGAGGAGGGGCGCCCGCGACACGCCGGGAGGACATCTGATTTCCGCGCGCCTCCGGCGCCACCCACCCCGCCCCGGGTACCTCCGCCGCCCTCCGGGGCCGCCCGGAACACCCCGGTTCCACCCGTCCTGACCGGCGATCCGAGGCCCCGTCACCACCCCACCCGGCAAACCGAACTGATGTCCCTTTTGGCCTTCTGCACCAGTACCGTCACGAAAAGCGCGTGCGGGGGCTATCCGTTTGGCGCATCATCCGCATCATGGACGACCATAGGAGGGCGGACGGCAGCGACCGCGGGTAGAGAGGAGGCGTCCATGGGATCGGTGCGCAGGGCCAGCGCATGGCTCGGCCTCGTCGACGACAGCGACGAGCGCTACTACGACGACGACTACGCCGAGGACCCGCAGGACGCGGAGGTCTGGGCGACCGACCCGCGGATCCAGGTGGCCGACGAGGCCGCGCAGGATCAGGGGCGCCGGATCGCCACGGTCACACCCGCGGGCTTCCGTGACGCGCGCGCCATCGGCGAACTCTTCCGGGAGGGCGTGCCGGTGATCGTGAACCTTACGACCATGGAGCCGTCCGACGCCAAGCGGGTGGTCGATTTCGCCGCCGGGCTGGTCTTCGGTCTGCGCGGCGGCATCGAGCGGGTCGCCACCCGGGTCTTCCTCCTCACGCCGCCCGACTACCGCGTCGTCACGGGCGAACCCGGTGGCCGGGTGGCGGGCGGCTTCTTCAACCAGAGCTGAGGCCGGGCGCTCACCGGAACGCGTCGATCCCGGTGAGCGCCTTGCCCAGGACGAGCTGGTGCATCTCCACGGTGCCCTCGTAGGTGAGCACCGACTCCAGGTTGGTGGCGTGCCGCATCACCGGGTACTCCAGTGAGATCCCGTTGGCGCCGAGGATCGTCCGCGCCGTGCGGCAGACGGCGATCGCCTCCCGGACGTTGTTGAGCTTGCCGAAGCTGACCTGCTCCGGGCGGAGCGTCCCCGCGTCCATCCGCCGCCCCAGATGGTGGGCGAGCAGCAGTCCCTTGTGGAGTTCCAGCGCCATGTCGGCCAGCTTGGCCTGGGTGAGCTGGAAGCCGCCGATGGGCCGTCCGAACTGCTCGCGTTCCCGGGCGTAGCCGAGGGCGGACTCGAAGCAGGAGCGGGCGGCGCCCATCGAGCCCCACACGATGCCGTACCGCGCGTGGGTGAGGCAGCCGAGCGGGGCACCCAGCCCGGTGGCCCCCGGCAGCACGGCGCCGGCCGGCAACCGCACGCCGTCCAGGACGAGTTCACTGGTGACGGAGGCACGCAGGGACCACTTGTGGCGGATCTCCGGGGCGGAGAAGCCCGGTGTCCCGGCGGGCACGAGGAAACCCCGGACCCCCTCGTCGGTCCGGGCCCACACGACGGCGACCCCGGCCACCGAACCGTTGGTGATCCAGGTCTTGCGGCCGTCGAGCACCCAGTCACCACCCGGCTCCCGCCGGGCGCGGGTCCGCATCGACCCGGGGTCCGAGCCGTGGTCGGGCTCGGTGAGCGCGAAGCAGCCGATCACCTCACCGGCGGCCATCGGCGGCAGCCACCGCTCCTTCTGCTCCTCGGAGCCGTAGCGGTGGACGGCGTACATCGCGAGCGAGCCCTGGACGGAGACCAGGGAGCGGATGCCGGAGTCGGCGGCCTCCAGTTCGAGGCAGGTGAGGCCGTACTGCACGGCGCTCGCGCCGGCGCAGCCGTAGCCCCGGAGCGGCATGCCCAGGGCGCCGAGCGCGCCCAGTTCCCGGGTGAGTTCGCGGATGACGGGCAGCTCGCCGCGCTCGTACCAGCCGGCGATCTCCGGCTGCACCCGCTCCGCGGCCCAGCGGCGGACGGTGTCGCGCACCGCCCGCTCCTCGGCGTCCAGCAGATCGTCGAGACCCAGCGGATCGAGCGGATCGAACGGCGGCGCTGCGGCTGCGGGCATCTCTGGGGGCCTCCAATCGGGTGCGGCTCCGGGCCGGGCCGCTCACGGTCGCTCAGGGCTCGCCCGCCCGATGATCAGACGCTACGGCGGGGCGTTCGGGCCTGTCCAGCCCCGCCCCGCGTACCCCTGGGGGCGGGGCGGGCCGGGATCAGCGGTGGGCGGTCACGGCCGCGGTGTCCCGCTCACCGTCCCTTCCGCCGTCCCTTCGGCCGTCCTTCCCCGTCTTCCTGAAGGTGTTCCCGGCGTCCCCCGCGGCGCTGGCACCCCCGGCGTCCCCGGACTTCTCCCGGTCCCGGTGTGGCGGTTCACCGGCGGCCTCCCGGCCCCCCGCGCCTCCCGGCCGGCGGGCGGGGAGGGTGGCGGCCGGGTACGGCCCGGCGGTGTGCGGGCCGGGGTCGCGCCGCTCCGGCGTCGCCGCTCCCCGCGGCCCGTCCGCCCCGGCCGGCTCCCCCGCCCCGGCCGGGTCGGCCGGCCCGCAGGGACGGTCGCCGTCCATGCGGCGCGGCAGCCGCAGCGCGGCCAGGGCGCCCAGCAGCAGCAGGAGCGCGCTGACCGCCAGCGTGACGTGGAGGCCGCGGACGAACGCCTCCCGGGCGGCGGTGCGCAGCGCGGCCGCGGCCGGCCCGTCGAGTCCGCGCGCCACCTCCTGGGCCTCGCCCAGGGAGTGGGCGGCGGCGCGCGAGGCGCCGGCCGGGACCCCGGGCGTCCCGGCGACCGCCGGTGCGTAGACCGCGTTCATCACCGTGCCGAGCAGGGCGATGCCGATGCCGGCGCCGAGTTGGTAGGAGGTCTCGCCGATCGCGGCGGCGCCACCGGCCTGCTCGGCGGGCGCGTCGCTGAGCATCGACTCGTACGCGCCGAAGAGCGTGGTCTCCAGGCCGAAACCGAGCAGGACGAAGCCGGTGAGGAGGAGCGCGGGCCGGTCCTGCTGGCCCATGGCGGTCAGCGAGACGACGGCCACGGCGGTCAGCGCGAATCCTGCGGCGACCATGGCGCGCGGGCCGAACCGCTGGAGCATCCGCGAGCCGAGCAGACCGGCGGCCATGGCCGCGCAGGTCAGCGGCACCATCCGGAGCCCGGTCTCCAGCGGGGAGAAACCGAGGACGAGCTGGAGGTACTGGGTGGCGATGAGCTGGAGGCCGACCAGGGCCAGCATCGCCAGCACGATGCAGCCCACAGAGGTGCCGAAGGCCGGGCGGGCGAACATCCGCAGGTCGACCAGCGGGTGTTCGCGGCGCCGCTGCCGGCGGGCGAAGAGCACCAGCAGCACCAGCCCCACGAGCAGCGGGCCCGTCGTGAACAGGTCGAGGACGGGTTCCCCGCTCCCGGCCCGCTTGACGCCGAGGACGGTGCCCGCGAGGCCGAAGGCGGCCATGAGCGCGCCGAGCACGTCCCAGGGGCCTTCCCCGTCCCCGGTGGACTCCGGGAGGAGCCAGCGGCCGACGGGGAGACAGACGGCCATCAGCGGGAGGTTGATCAGGAAGACCGAGCCCCACCAGAAGTGCTCCAGCAGCGCCCCGCCGAGCAGCGGGCCCACGGCCGCGCCGACGGCCGCGACCGCGCTCCAGATGCCGATGGCCAGCGCCCGTTCCCGGCGGTCGGGGAAGACCTGGCGGAGGATGGAGAGCGTGGCGGGCATGATCATCGCGCCGCCGACGCCGAGCAGGGCCCGCCCCGCGATGAGCATGTAGGGACTGTCCGCGGTGGCGGCGACGAGGGAGGCCACGCCGAAGATCCCGTAGCCGAGGAGGAGGACGCGGCGGCGGCCGACCCGGTCACCGAGGGTGCCGAAGAGGATCAGCAGCGAGGCGGCGACGAGCGGATAGGCGTCGACGATCCAGAGGAGTTCCACCGCCCCGGGCCGGAGATCCTCGGTGACGGCGGGGACGGCGACGTGGAGGACGGTGGCGTCCAGCGCGACCAGCAGCAGGCTGACGCAGAGGACGACCAGGACCGCCCAGCGGCTGGGGCCGCCGGCGGGGGGCGGTGGTTGCCGGGGAACGTCCGCCGCCCGTGGTCCGCGGGCCTTGGCCGTTCCGGACATGTGCGCACCTCCGAGTGTTGCGCTCGCTCTCGGCGGGCTCCGGAACGGGCGGCTCCTGCCCGCGCCCGGCGTGGCGTCGAGAAGTGAGTGAAGACGACAGGGTACGCGAGCGCGGAGAGGCGGCCTGTGTCCGGGCTCACTTCCGCCGTCCGCTGTCAACGCGACATGCCGCGGGCCGGGCGGCTTCCGGCGGGCCCCGGGGGTCACCGTCGCCCCGCCCCCGCCGGAAGACCGATTCCGGAGCCCCCGCGGGAAGAGCCGGGCCCTCCCCGCGGGGGCGGGCGGACGGGTGGGCGGGCCGCCCCGCCGGCGACCCGGCCGACGGCGGAAACCCAGGTCAGCGTGGGGTTCACGGAGTTCCGCCCGGGGAACATGAGGGCCGGGCGGGGAAATGGCGGGCGACTTCGGGATGAACGCTTCGCGCCCTCGAAAAGTGAGCCCGATTAACGCCTTCCAGGGAATTCCACCGAGCCCTCGCGGCATTTGAGGGAACACCGCGAATAAACTTCTCGATGAGAGCAAGTCCACATCACATCGTCATCACGAACCCGCACGTATGTGGGGGTCGGCCGTTCACCCCCTGTAACGTCCGTTCCGTGCGTACCGACCGAATCCTCGCCCGGCTCGAACAGGAGCCTGAGAGAGCGAGCAACCGCGATGTCCCGCGGATGAGCCGAACACGCAAGGTGCTCCTCGCCTCGGCCGTCGCCTGTTACGCCGCGATCGTGCTGGCCGTGCTCGTGAGCGACCGTCTGGTCCACCTGGACTGGCAGGTCATGCTCTTCCGCCCGTACAAGCAGTGGCCGGAGCTGCACGCCGCGCTCGACTACTTCGTCGTGCTCGGGCAGCGCGGCCCGACGGCGGTGCTGGTCGCCGCCTGGCTGGGCTGGCGCTCCTGGCGGCAGCGCACCTTGCGCCCGCTGCTGGTACTGGGCGCGGCGCTGCTGCTGCTCAACAGCACCGTGGGCTCGGTGAAATACGGGCTCGGGCGGCTCGGCCCGCACTACGCCACCACCGTCGGGGCGGACGAGATGTTCGCCGGCGGTGACATATTTCCCTCCGGTCACACCGCCAACGCGGTGGTGACCTGGGGGATTCTGGCCTATCTGGCGACGACGCCGCGGGCCCGGCGGGTGCTGTCGCTGGTCGCCGCCGGCTTCGCGCTCGGGGTCGGCGCGACCACCGTCTACCTGGGCACCCACTGGGTGAGCGATGTCCTCCTGGGGTGGATCGCCGGACTGGTGGTGCTACTGGCGCTGCCGTGGTGCGAGCCGCTGATCGCCGCCGCGAACGACTGGCTGCTGGACACCCGGGACCGGCTGAAGGCGGGCCGCCGGCCGGCACCGCTGCCCTTCCCCATCCCCCCGCTTCCCGCGGTGCCCGAACGGCTCCCGAGCACCGCGGTCCCCGACGGGACGGCCACGGCACCGGCGGCGCGTGAGCCGGCCGGGCCCGTCCCGCCCCGTGAGCCGGTGGCGGCCGCAACCGGTTCCCGGCCGGGCGGTACGGGCTACGGGGGCGCGCCGCCGCGGACCTATCCGGCGCCGCGGACGCACCCCCACCCCGGCCGGTCCGAGCGCTCCCCGGCCGGGCCGACCGGCAGCCGCAGACCGCAGCCGGGCGCCGACCGCGCGCCGCGCACCGCGCCCGTCGGTCCCGGCGGGCGGTACGGGCACACGGCCGGCTGAGCCCGGCCCGGACGGCACGCACAGACCTCCGCGCGGCACGCCCCTGGTGGGGTGAGGGCCCGCACCCGGTCCGGGGTGCGGGCCCTCACCGTGTCACCGGTGCGCTCCGCGTGGCGTCGCGCCGCTCGCCCGGGCCCGCGTCCGCACGGCGACTCCCGGGGCCGGGGAGCGGCGGCTCACCCCGTCCAGCAGCGGACCACCTCGCCGTCCGCCACCGCGAAGTTGATGCGCCCTTCCCGGAACTCCATGGTGATGACGGCGTCGGTCGGCAGCGTCCGCACGGTGGCCCAGCCGCGTTCCCGCGCGCGTTCCTCCGCCTCGGCCGCGCCGAGCCCGACGTAGATCTCGCCGGCCTCGCCGACCTCGTCGGCCTCATTGGCAGCCTTGTCGGTCCCGTTGCCGCCGGCCGCCCGCCCGGGGCCGTCCGCCGGTCCGGCTGATTCCGCTGGTTCGGCTGATTCGTTCATGACAGCCACCGTACTGCCCGGCCGCGCGCGGTGGCCCGGCCGCCCCGCCATCCTCCGTACCACCGTGCCGCGATGACGCATCGTGAGCGGTACGGGGCCCGCTCCCCGCGCCGCTCACTCGTCCCGGTGACTTCCACGGCAAGTCATTAACCCGCTCTCCTGCCCGGGATTTCCCCGGCCATTCCGCCGGACCACCGGCCGGTTCCGCATTCGCACCGCTCCCGCACATTGCGTTTGCGTTAGGCCGGACGAGGTAGGCGCGTGCCGAGGAGAGCCATGGCAGACAAATCCGAGAACAGCGACAAGAGCGCGGCGAACGGCCGCGGCGGCAGCCCGGCGGCGCTGGAGGTCCTGCGCACCGCGGGTGCTCAGCTCGCCGAGCTGACCGGCCTGCGGGCGGAGACCGTCACCCGTTTCGAGCGCACGGACGAGGGCTGGGTCATCGAGATCGAAGTCCTCGAACTCCCGCGGGTGCCCGACACGATGAGCCTGATGGCTTCGTACGAAGTCACCACCGACCGGGACGGTCAGCTCACGGGGTACCGGCGCGCCCGGCGCTACGAACGGGGCCGGTCGGACCGCCGCTGACCCGTCGGACGATCCGGCACCGGGCCGTTCTTGCCCCGGGGGCGTCCGAGCACCCCGGGAAACCGGGGGAACCCGGCGGAACGGCAACCGGAGAACCGTCGAACACCAGAAAGGAAGTGCATCCCCGCATGACCGTGGTACCGGCACAGCAACAGGGCGGCTCCGGAGGCGGCAGCAGCGGCCTCTACGACGTTCTGGAACTCATACTCGACCGAGGGCTGGTGATCGACGCGTTCGTCCGGGTCTCCCTCGTCGGCATCGAGATCCTCAAGATCGATGTCCGCGTGGTCGTCGCCAGCGTCGACACGTATCTCCGCTTCGCCGAGGCCTGCAACCGCCTCGACCTCGAATCCGGCCCGCGGAAGGACCCGGGCCTGCCGGACCTCGTCGGCAAGATGACCGAGTCGGGGGCGAAGGGCAAGTCCAAGGGGGCCCTCTCCGGTGCCGCCGAGACCCTCAGCGAGGCGTTCAAGCAGGGCCAGGACCGGGCGGGCGGTGAGGAGCGGGAGGCCGAGCCGGCCCGCAAGTCCACCAGCCGCCGCACCAGCACGCGCCGGAAGGAGGAGAGCGAGTGAGCACCTACGTCTACGGCATCATCGACGCCGAGCGGGAGCTCCCCGACGGTCTCGCCGGTGTCGGCGACCCGCCGAACCCCGTGCGGGCGCTGCGCGCGGGCGGTCTGGCCGCGGTCGTCAGCGACTGTCCCGAGCAGCTCCGCCCCAAGCGCCGTGACCTCCTGGCCCACCAGCACGTCCTGGCCGAGGCCGGGGCCGACGGCGCCGTGCTGCCGCTGCGGTTCGGCAGCCTCTCCGCCGACGACGACGCGGTCCTCGCCGTGCTGACGGACCACGCCGAGCACTACCGGAGCCAGCTCGGCGAGCTGGACGGCCGGGTCGAGTACAACGTCAAGGCGGCCCACCGCGAGGACGACGTGCTGCGTCTGGTGGTCTCCGAGAACGACGAGATCCGGGCGCTGAACGAGGCCAACCGGGCGGCGGGCGGCGGCTCGCACCAGGACAAGCTGCGTCTCGGCGAGATGGTCGCCGGCGCGGTACGGGCCCGCGAGGAACAGGACGCCAAGATCCTGCGGGACGCGCTGGGGTCCGCCGCCGACCGGCAGGCGCCCGGCCCGGAGTCGGCGGGCTGGCTGCTCAACCTCTCGTTCCTGATGGGGCGGGACACCGCCGCGCCGTTCGTGGAGTCCGTCGAGGAGCTCCGCCGGGCCCACCCGCACGTGGACCTGCAGGTGACCGGCCCGCTCCCGCCGTACAGCTTCGTGCGACCCGCGCCGGAGCACGTCTCCTGATGGGACTGCTGGGCGAGATCCTGCTGCTGCCGCTGGCACCCGCCCGGGGCACCGGGTGGGTGTTGCGGCAGGTGGTGGCCGAGGCGGAGCGCCAGTACTACGACCCCTCGGCCATCCAGCGGGAGCTGAGCGAGCTGGCGGAACAGCTGGACCAGGGCCTGATCGACGAGGCCGAGTTCGACCGCCGCGAGGACGAGCTGCTGGACCGGCTCGAAGCGGCGCAGCAGCGCCGGGCTCCGGCGCAAGGCGGTGGGTGGACCCCGCCGCCCCGATGACAGGGAGAACGACCATGGACAACCGGCTGGCCCTCACGCTGGCCGTGGGCGCGGGTTACCTGCTGGGCCGTACCAAGAAGGCGAAACTCGCCCTCGGGGTCGGCGGCATGGTGCTCGGCAAACGGCTGAAACTCACCCCTCAGCAACTGGGCGGGCTGCTCACCGAGCAGCTCAAGAACAACCCGCAGCTGGCCGAGGTACGCGACCAGCTGCGCGGCGACCTGCAGGGCGTGGGCAAGGCGGCGGCGACCGCGCTGGTCTCCCGGCGGCTCGACGCCCTCTCCGACCGGCTGCACGACTCCACCCTCGGGGTCAAGGACAAGCTCGGTGGCCTGAGCGGCGCCGTTCCGGGGGCCCCCTCCCGGGGCGGGCGGGACGGAACCGCGGACCACGACGAGCGAGACGACGACGGGCGTGACGAGCGCGGCGAGCGCGAGCAGGACCGCGGCGACGAGGAGAAGCCCGCGCCCCGCAAGACCGCGCAGAAACGGTCCTCCGGCGCGGGGGCGTCATCCAAGGAGGCCGGGGGGTCCAGGGAGTCCGCGAAGTCCCGGGGATCCGCCTCCGGCGCCACCAAGAAGACGGCCGGGTCCGGCCGCTCCGGGCGCCCGGTGAAGAAGACGGCCGCGTCCGCGGATTCCCGGGGCCGGACGGCCGGTTCGGCGGCGAAGAAGACCGCCGCCCGGCGCCGGACGGGAGGCGAGGACCGTGGCTGAGAGCAGAGGCCCGGCGTCCTCCCTCAAGGAGAACCTGGCCGGCAACCCGGCCGTGGACCGGCTGAAGCAGGAGGCGTCCGCGTTCGCCGCGGCCCAGGCGCAGCGGCTGCTGGTCTCGGCCGGGCAGAAACTCGGCACGGCCACGAACCGCCTCACCGACATCGCCGAGGGCCGTGACTCCGGCGGCGGTTCGGGCCTGCTGAAACTGGCCACGGAGGGCGGGAAGAAGTTCGCCGAGGGCAAGGGCCCGCTGCGTTCCGCCGTCGAGATGGGCGCCTCCTCCGTCAAGGACAAGGCCAAGGAGGCGCTGGGCATGGGCGGCAAGCGCAAGGGCGGTGGTGGCAAGGGCAAGTTCGTCACCATCAGCGAGGACGTCGATGTCGGCGTGCCGCTGCGCGAGGCGTACAACCAGTGGACCCAGTACCAGGAGTTCTCCACCTTCGCCAAGGGCGTACAGGGCGTGGAGTCCGCCGACGACACCACGACCAACTGGCGGGCGAAGATCTTCTGGTCCAGCCGGAGCTGGAAGGCGAGCGTCACCGAGCAGATCCCCGACGAGCGGATCGCCTGGACCTCCGAGGGCGCCAAGGGCACGGTCAAGGGTGTGGTGACCTTCCACTCCCTGGACCACAACCTCACCCGCATCCTCATGGTCGTCGAGTACTACCCCAAGGGCCTGTTCGAGAAGACCGGCAACATCTGGCGGGCCCAGGGCCGCCGGGCGCGGCTGGACCTGAAGAACTTCCGCCGCTTCGTGATGATGCGCGGGGAGGCCACCGGCGCCTGGCGCGGTGAGATCCGCGACGGCGAGGTCGTCCGCAGCCACGACGAGGTCGTGGAGGCCGAGGAGGAACAGGCCGAGCGGCGGGACGGCGCGGCCGCGGAACACCCCGGCGAGGGTCC
The DNA here is from genome assembly GCF_012034935.1 of Streptomyces zingiberis. Taxonomy (GTDB): domain Bacteria; phylum Actinomycetota; class Actinomycetes; order Streptomycetales; family Streptomycetaceae; genus Streptomyces; species Streptomyces zingiberis. The sequence continues at coordinate 41,408 of NZ_JAATEN010000008.1, read as the reverse complement.
CGGGGACGGCCACGACGAGGCAGCGGCGCCCCACGGGGAATCCGACGGCGAACACGAGGAAGAAGCGGCGTACGAGGACGAACTCCCCCCGGAGGACGCCGAGTACGACGACGACCTGGAGGACGCCGAGGAGTTCCACGAGGACGAGCCCGCCGACGAGGAGGAGCCGGAGGACGAGGCCTACCTCGACGAGGACGCCGACGAGGCCGAGGACGCCGACGAATACTTCGACGAGCACGAGGAGCCCGACGAGCCCCACGAGCTCGACGAACCGGCCGCCGAGCACGACGAGGAGCCCGTCGAGCACGAGGACGACCTCGAGGACGAACACGAGGACGAGGACGAGCCGGCCGGCACCCGCCGCTGACCCGGGGCCCCTCCCCCGCCGCCGGCCCGCCCGCCGCACGGACATCGCGGCACGCCACCCCACCCGCACGACCAGGAAAGGAACCCGAGCGTGACGAGCCCACTGCCCGGACCCTACGGACAGTCCGGCAACAGCGCGAACCTCGCGGACATCCTTGAACGGGTGCTCGACAAGGGTGTCGTGATCGCCGGTGACATCCGGATCAATCTGCTGGACATCGAGCTCCTCACCATCAAGCTGCGGCTGATCGTCGCCTCCGTCGACAAGGCGAAGGAGATGGGCATCGACTGGTGGGAGCACGATCCGGCGCTCTCCTCCGGTGCCAAACGCCGTGAGCTGGCCGAGGAGAACGAGCGCCTGCGGGAGCGCATAGCCGCGCTGGAGGAGCAGCGGCAGGCGGTCCCGGCGGGCGGGGAGGCGGCCGGCCTGCCCGAGGCCTCCGGCGCCTCCAGGGACTCCGGGGACGACCCCGGGCGGGAAAACGAACGGGAACCCGAGAGGGAGAACGAGCAGAAGGAGAAGAACGGGTGACGACGCTGCGGTATGTCTACGCGGTGGTCCGCCCCGGCGGCCCGCCCCTGCCCGGGGAGCTCCGGGGTGTGTCCGGCGCCCCCGTCGGCACGGTCGACGGGGGCGGGGTCACCGCGGTGGTGAGCCCGGTTCCGGCCGAGGAGTGGGACGAGGAGCCGCTCCGGGCCAATCTGGAGAACCTCGACTGGCTGGAGCGGGCCGCGCGCGGCCACCAGCAGGTGGTGGACGCGGTCGCGGCGCTGGGCGTCGCGCTGCCGCTGCGGCTGGCCACACTCTGCCGGGACGAGGAGGGCGTCCGCCGGATGCTCGACGGCGACGCACAGCGTTTCGAACGCGCCTTCGGGATACTCGAGGGCCGGGACGAGTGGGGCGTCAAGATCTTCACCGAGCCGGACCCGGCCGGCGGCAGCGGTGGTGGTGGGGCCGAGGCCGGCGGTACCGGCACCGGCGGCCCCGCGCCGTCCCGCCCCGCCTCGGGCCGGGACTACCTGCGGCAGCGCCAGGCACACCGCCGCTCCCGGGAGGACTCCTCCCGGCGGGCGGACACCTGGGCGCGCCGGGTCCACGACGAACTCGTCACGCTCGCCGAGCACACCCGGCTGCACCAGCCGCAGAACGCCCGCCTGTCGGGCGCCGCCGGGGAGAACGTCCTCAACGCGGCCTATCTGGTCCCCCGCGACCAGGCCGGGCCGTTCGCCGCCCGGGTGGGCGAACTCGCGCGTGACACCGCGGGGTTGCGGGTGGAGCTGACGGGCCCCTGGGCGCCGTACTCCTTCACCGCGTTCGCCACCGGCGCGGAGGAAGGCGGCGGGACCGGTTCCGGTAGCGCGGGCGCGGCCCCCGCCGCGGGCGCCTCCGCCGGGGAGCGGGCATGAGTACCGAGCCCGAACCGCTGGCGCACCGGCAGGTGGCCCTGGTGGACCTCCTCGACCGGCTGCTCGCCGGCGGGGTGGTGCTCGCCGGGGACCTGACCCTGCGCATCGCCGATGTGGACCTGGTCAGGATCGACCTGCACGCCCTGATCAGCTCGGTGAACACCGACGTACCGTCTCCGTGGGAGCCGGGAGAGGAGTGACCGTGAGCCGCCCCGTGCCGCGGACCGGAAACCGCGTGGAGATCGACAAGGACACCGTCGAACGGGACCTGATGCGCCTGGTGCTGACGGTCGTCGAACTGCTGCGCCAGCTCATGGAGCGGCAGGCGCTGCGCCGGGTCGACCAGGGGGACCTCACGGACGACCAGGAGGAGCGGATCGGCCTCACGCTGATGCTGCTCGCCGAGCGGATGGAGGAGCTCCGCGACCGCTACGACCTGACCCCGGAGGATCTCAACCTCGACCTCGGCCCGCTGGGCCCGCTGCTCCCCCGCGACTGAGCGCCCGGCGGCGCCTGCCCCCGGCCGGCCCGCCGGAGCACGGCCTTCCGCCCGTGCTCCGGCGGGCCGGCGGCCGTTCGCGGCGCCGCCCGCCGTCCCGTCCGCCGTCACCCCGACCGGCTCCGCCGGGATGCCGGACCTCCCCGGACCTCTCCGAGCCTCTCCGGGCCTCTCCGGGCCTCTCCGGGCCTCTCCGGGCCTCTCCGGGCCTCTCCGGAGGAGCGGCCATCCCCTACACGCCGTCACCCACCGGTAGGCCGGCGGACCACGCCCCGGCCCGCCGGCCCGCCGCCGGCTCTCAGCCTGGCGTCGCCCTGACGCCGATCCGTACCGACAGGTCGTTGTCCACCGTGTAGTACGGGCCGGCCATGGCCGGCCCGCGCGGGGTGGCCAGCGGCCGGGCCGGGTAGCTGTAGACCGCCTTCTTGTCGGCGACGTCGTCCAGGATCCGGGCGATCCGCACCGCCACCGCGCCGTCCTCGCCCGTGGGCCGCAGCCAGAGGTCCCACGGCTCCTCGGCGCCCTCCCAGACGTCCGCGAACCAGGCGTACACCAAGGTGGCGGAGAAATGGGAGCCGTCGCCGGTCACCGGCGCCGTGCGGATGTGGGAGGGGTCGAGCCGGCGGCGCGCCTCGATCACGGCCCCGCGCCCCGCGCGGACGCCGTGCAACCGCCCCTCGACGACCACCTCGCCGTCCCGGACGAGCAGATCACCCGCTTCGGCGTGCGGGGCCCGCAGCCAGCTGCGGAGCGAGAGGTTGCCGTGCTTGGTCGCGTAGGGGATGCGGACGGCGACCGGGCCGCTCCCCGGGTCCGGATGGCGATCGGTGATCGTCCGCAGGTCGTTGACGCCGGACGTGAGGCGGACCGGCTCGGCGCCGGGGGCCGTCTCGAAGGCGTCCCAGCGGCCCTCCGGCAGCCTCACCGTGCTCGGCAGCACCGCGCGCAGCCGGCTCTCACCGGAGGGGACCAGCGGCAGCCGCAGCTCGTCGGCCGGACCGCCGCGCCCCCCGCGGCGGCGGAACAGCAGGGCCGTGTCCCAGGAGTCGGCGCGCTCCGGGGCCTCGACGTCGAAGGTGAGCCCCCCGGCGGAGTCCGCTATGCAGTCGGCCCGGGGCGCGGCGGGCGGTTCGGGCCGCGTGGCGGCGGCTCCGGAGGCGGGCCGGGGGATGCCCGGCCGCAGCGGAAGATCGGCGGAGGTGGTCATGCGGTCCTGCCCCCTCTCAGGGCGGCGCCGGCGGCGGCGCGGGCGGAATAGGCGCCACCGAGCAGCGCTCCCCGGGTGCGGTGCAGCGAACTCCGCAGCCGGCCGCGGGTGCCCCGGCCGCCCCGGCTCACCAGGTCCTCGAAGAGGGTCTCGTAGCGGCAGGCGACCCGGGAGGGGTCGAAGCGGGCGGATCCCCGGGCCGCCGCGCGCCCCATCCGTTCCCTTAAGGCGTCGTCGTTGATGAGTTCGAGGAGGGCGGTGGCCACGGCATCGGCGTCCCCGGGCGGGACCAGCCGGCCGTCCACGCCGTTGTCGATGATCTCCCCGGGTCCGTGCGGGCAGTCCGTGGCGACCACGGGCAGCCCGCACCGCATGGCCTCGACGATGGTCATGCCGAAGGACTCCAGGCTGGAGGTCACGGCGGCGATGGAGCCCTTGGCCCACTCGGGGTCCAGCGGATGGGCCGGTCCCATCAGGAGCACGTGGTTGTAGAGGCCGAGGCGGTCGATGAGCGACCGGAGGCGTTCCTTCTCCGCGCCCCCGCCGTAGATCCGCAGCCGCCAGTCCGGGCGGCTCTCGACCACCGTGGCGAAGGCCCGGACGAGCAGGTCGTAGCGTTTGACGCGAGCCAGCCGGCCGGCCGCGACCACGCACTTGCCGGAGCCGTCCGCGGGCGCGACGCGGGGCTCGGGCACGCTGTTGGGCACCGCCCCCACGTGCACCCCGGGCAGCCGCAGTCTGCGCCGGTAGGACGCCGCGTCCGCCTCGGTGACGGTGGTGACCGCGTCCAGCCGCGGGTAGACCCGGGCCAGCTGGGCGCGGAGCGCGGTGGAGTGGCTGTCCAGCGTCAGGTGCTCCTGACCGACGAGCACGGGGCCGCGCCGGGTCTCCCGCGCGATGTGGACGTTGAGGCCGGGCCGGGTGCCGACGACCACATCCGCCTCCACGGAGCGCAGGTGCTCGGCGATCCGGCGGTCGGTGAGCCTGCTGTACTGCTGGTAGCGGCCCTCGGCGGAGGGGAAGACGCGCGCCGGCTGCTGGTGTTCCGGGGCGTCGCCCGCGTACTCGGGGCTGTCCTTGCGCAGGTCCACGAGGTGGTGCACGCGGACGTCCGGGCCGTGGTCGAAGACGGGTCTCTCCCGATGGCGGAAGACGGAGACGATTTCGACGTCGTGCTGTTCGGCCAGCGAGCGCGCGAGATTGCACGTCGTACGGATCGTGCCGCCGATGCCGTACGCGTTGTGAATCAGGAATGAGATCTGCATGCGTCCCCGAATTCCGCGATTCCTGCGGAGAGCCCCGAGTTGCCCGTCTGCTCCGCCTGCCGAAGGATTGGACCCGTTACGGCGGCTCCGGGTTGGCCGCCATGACGATTCCGTTCCGCAAGGGATACGGGATCGATAGCCCATTCCCGGAACCGTCCGCGTCGTGGGAACGTCAATGTCACTGTCCCGGTTACGGCGTGACGGTGCATCGGTCACTGCTTCACCCCCAAGGGCGACCCTCCGGCCCCAGGCCGTGGTGTCGCGCGTGTTCCCCGAGCGGCGGACGGGCCCCGCCGCTCCTCCCCCTCGGCTCCCCCGGCCGGGCCAACCGGCCCGGCCACCTCCTTCCGGGTGTCCGCGCCCGCCCCGGTGAAACACCCGATCGCGGCACAACAGGGCACATCACGGCACACACCGCGGCCCCCGGGCCCGGCTGCGGGCGGGCCGCCGGCCTCACCGCCGCGGCCGGCCCCGGTCCCCCGGCCCGGGCCCCGTCGGCGGGGCCGTCCCCGCCAACGGGATCGGGGCACACGGAGGTTCCCCTCCGGGGCGCCCGCTCCGGGCCCGCGGCACGCCGGGCGTGACCCCGGCCGTGCGTCACCCGTTGTGCTCATGCGGGCCGGAACGCCCGGCCGCCACCGACGAGACCGAGGAGCCTTCCGTGCCGCGTTTGCTCGACGTCAGCGACGACGTGCGCGCCGAGATCGGCGACGAAGAAGCCGACCGGCTGCTCACCGGCGAGAACGCCCCGGGCAGTTATGACTGCACCTCCTGCCGGACCCCTGGCGACACCGAGCAGGAACGGACCAGCACGGTCCTCTTCGTCGGCGACGAGACGGCCGTGCTCGCCTTCGCCCACGCCACGTGTGTGCCCTCGCAGGTGGTGCCGGTGGCGGAGGAGCAGTTGCAGGGCGCCGTCCGTTCCATCACGGCCGGGGAGGGCGTGGAGGCGGGCATGGAACCGCTGCCCGCCGGGCCCGCCGGGCCGGAGCTGCCGGCCCTCCCGGGGCACCGGGCGCCGGACCTGGCGCACGACTTGCGCGCCGTACCCGCGGGTGGCGCCCGGCCGGGCCCGCCGGCGCCGCTGCGGGACCCCTCCCCGGTGCCCCCGGCGGAACCGCGTCCGGCGGTGATCGGGGTGACCTGCGGTCTGGTGCTGGTCGACGGGGCGCTGTGGCCGGCGCTCGCCGTGGAGCCCACCGGCCCGATCACGCGGCCCGGCACGGCCGGTGACGCCTTCCTGCCGATCCTGCTGGAGCAGGGGTTCCGGCCGCTGAGCCGTCTGGAGCAGGCGGCTCCGGTGCTGCCGGGCTGGTCCGTGCTGCTGGTGGAGGGAAAGCTGCACGCGGTGCTCCAGCCCGGCGCCCCCGGGTCCACCCCCACCGCCTGGTGGCAGGCGCACCAGCCGCTGGCGGTCACCGACGGCTGGCGGACCGCGGCCGCGCGGCTGGCGAAGGTGCTGGTCGTGGCGGGGCCCGCGGGCTCGATCGGCCCGCAGTCGCACGAGGACGTGCTGCGCGAGGCCCTGGACCGGGCGGCGGCCGGCGGTCTGCTGGTGGCCGCCGTGCTGCCGCTGGCGGGCACATGACCCCGGGGACGGCCGGGGACGGCCGGTCCCGTCCCGCGGGCGGGCCACCGGCCGGGCGGTGGCGAGTTCACCCCGGGGAGCCGCATCCCCCGGGCGCCCGGTTCGTTGGCCCGTACGTGCACTCCTACGAACCGGCGGCCCGCCTCCCGTACACCCCGTACGTCTCCGGGTCGCTCCCGGCGTACCCCGCCCCCCGCGGCGCCGGGCAGCAGTCGCCGACGCCGATCTACGACACGCTCTACGCCGAGTACCGGCGCGCGTTCCGCGCTCTGCCGGGCGACCGCCTCGGCGAGGAGGACCTGGCCTTCACACCGTTCGGCATCCGCGAGCTCGCCGAACCCCGGCACATCTGGGAGCGCGTGCCGCCGCCCGAGCCGCCACGGCGGCACCGGCGTCCCGTGCCCCGCGCGCTGCCGCCGGCCGCGCGGGACCGCCACCCGCGCTAGGAAGAGCCCGGCGGGCGGCGTACGGCTCGCCGGTCACGGCGCCCCGGCCGGAGGGCTCACCGGCTCGCGGTGCCCGGCGCGGCGGTTCGGCCGCGCCGGGCACCGGATCACTTCTTGCGGCCGCGCTTCTCCCGGACCCGCACCGACAGGTGGATCGGAGTGCCCTCGAAGCCGAACTCCTCGCGCAGCCGCCGCTCGATGAACCGACGGTAGCCCGCCTCCAGGAACCCCGAGGCGAAGAGGACGAACCGCGGCGGGCGGACGCCGGCCTGGGTGCCGAAGAGGATCCGGGGCTGTTTGCCGCCGCGGACCGGGTGCGGGTGGGAGGCCACCAGTTCGCCGAGGAAGGCGTTGAGCCGGCCGGTCGGCACCCGGGTCTCCCAGCCCGCGAGGGCGGTGTCGATCGCGGGGACGAGCTTCTCGAGATGGCGCCCGGTGCGGGCGGAGAGGTTGACCCGGGGCGCCCAGCGGACCTGCACCAGATCCTGTTCGATCTCGCGCTCCAGGTAGTAACGGCGCTCCTCGTCCAGCGTGTCCCACTTGTTGTAGGCGATCACCAGGGCGCGTCCGGCGTCGACGGCCATGCTGATGATGCGGGTGTCCTGCACGCTGATCGTCTCGCTCGCGTCGATCAGGACGACCGCGATCTCCGCCTTCTCCAGAGCGGCCGCGGTGCGCAGCGAGGCGTAGTAGTCGGCGCCCTCCTGGAGGTGGACGCGGCGGCGGATGCCCGCGGTGTCCACGAACTTCCAGGTGCGCCCGGCGAGTTCCACCAGTTCGTCGACCGGGTCGCGGGTGGTGCCGGCCGTCGCGTCGACGACCACCCGGTCCTCACCGGCGACCTTGTTGAGCAGGGAGGACTTGCCCACGTTGGGGCGGCCGATCAGCGCGACGCGGCGCGGTCCGGCCGGTCCGCCGCCGAAGCTCTGCGCGGGAGCCTCCGGAAGCGCCTCGAGGACGGCGTCCAGCAGGTCGCCGGTGCCCCGGCCGTGCAGGGAGGAGACCGGGAAGGGCTCGCCGAGGCCGAGGTTCCACAGGGCGGCGGCGTCCGCCTCACCGCTGGGACCGTCGACCTTGTTGGCGCAGAGCACCACCGGCTTGCCGGCCCGGCGCAGCAGCTTCACCACGGCCTCGTCGGTGTCGGTGGCGCCGACCTTGGCGTCCACCACGAAGACCACCGCGTCGGCGGCCTCGATGGCGTACTCGGCCTGGGCGGCGACGGCGGCGTCGATGCCGAGGACGTCCTGCTCCCAGCCGCCGGTGTCGACGACCTTGAAGCGGCGCCCGGCCCACTCCGCCTCGTAGGTCACCCGGTCGCGGGTGACCCCGGGACGGTCCTCGACGACCGCCTCACGGCGGCCGATGATCCGGTTGACGAGGGTGGACTTGCCGACGTTCGGGCGGCCGACGACGGCGAGCACGGGCAGCGGCCCGTGCCCCGCGGCGGCGAGGTCGCTCTCGATCTCCTCGGGGTCGAAGCCCTCCTCGGCGGCGAGCTCCATGAACTCCGTGTACTCGGCGTCGCCGAGCGCACCGTGCCCGTCGCCGGCCGTGTCGTTCACGTGATGGTCGTTCATGAAGTCCGTTCCTCGTTCGTACGTCGGCGGGCCGCTGACGGGCCCGCGTGCTGCGGTCGGCGGGGGCCTGACGGCCCGGCGGGTCAGCGCCCCGTGAGGCGCCGCGCCTCCGCCAGGTGCGCGCTCAGCCGCCGCTGGATGCGCTCGGTCGCGGCGTCCATCGCGGTCCGGGTGCGCCGCCCGGTGCCGTCCCCCGCGTCGAAGGGGTCACCGAAGACCAGGTCGACCCGGCCGCGCAGCGGGGGCAGCGCGGGGACGAGCCGGCCGCGGCGGTCGTTGCTGCCGAGCACCGCCACCGGCACGACCGGTGCCCCGGAGCGTACGGCGAAGTAGGCGAGCCCGGCGCGGAGCGAGGCGAAGTCGCCCTCGCCCCGGGAGCCCTCGGGGAAGATCCCGAGGACCCCGCCGCGCTCCAGCACGCGGAGCGCGCCGGCGACGGCGGAGCGGTCGGGGCGCGTCCGGTCCACCTTCAGCTGCCCGATCCCGCGCAGGAACGGGTCGAGCGGACCGGCGAACGCCTCCTTCTTGATCAGGAAGTGCACCGGCCGGGGTGCCGTGCCCATGAGCAGGGGGCCGTCGATGTTGTGCGTGTGGTTCACCGCCAGGATGACGGGCCCCTTGGCGGGGACCCGCCAGGCGCCCAGCACCCGGGGCCGCCACAGCCCGTACATCAGCCCCGCGCCGAGTCGGCGGCCGAACGCGGCTCCGCCCGCCGACGCCCGTCCCGCGGAGGGGGGCGCCGCGGACGGGGCGCCCGCGCGCGCCGTCCTCACGCCGACTGCCCCGCGCGGTCCGCGGTGCCGGTGGCCGGTGCCGGGCCGTCGCCGGCCACCTGCTCGACGAGGGTCACCACGCACTCGACGACCTGCTCCAGGGAGAGTTCGGTGGTGTCCACCTCGTGCGCGTCCTCCGCCTTGGCCAGCGGGGAGACGGTGCGGCCGGAGTCCGCGGCGTCCCGCCGGGCCAGCGCCTCACGGGTGGCGTCCAGGCCGGCGGCCTCCTTGCCCTTGAGCTCTCCGCTGCGGCGGGCGGCGCGCGCCTCGGGCGAGGCGGTCAGAAAGATCTTCAGGTCGGCGTCGGGGAGCACGGTGGTGCCGATGTCCCGGCCCTCGACCACGATGCCCCGCCCGGTGGAGCGGGCGATCTCCCGCTGGAGGTCCGTCATCCGGGCCCGGACCTCGGGGACGGCGCTGACCGCGCTGACCGCGGCGGTGACCGCCTGGGTGCGGATCGGGGCGGAGGCGTCGGCGCCGTCGACCGTGATGGCCGGCCGCTCCGGGTCGGTGCCGGAGACGATCGAGGGTTTGGCGGCGGCGGTCGCCACGGCGCCGGCGTCGGCCACGTCCACCCCGTTGTTCAGCATCCACCAGGTGATCGCGCGGTACTGCGCCCCGGTGTCCAGGTACCGCAGGCCGAGCTTGGCGGCGACGGCCTTGGACGTCGAGGACTTGCCCGTGCCGGAAGGGCCGTCGATGGCGACGATCACTGCTGCCGGAGCGGTCCGGGCGGCGGTTTCCACGGTGACGAACACCTTCCTCGAATGCACGGGCGGGAGCGGGCCGGCCGGGGAGCCGGCCGGGAACCTCCGCACAAGGTTACCGGCCCTCCGGAGCGCCCCGCGCAGCCCCGGTCCCGGCTGCCCGGCGGGGCGCCGGGGCCGCGGGGGGCCGCCGGGACCCGGCCGGGGCTCCCGGCCCGCCCCGCCCCGGCCGCGGTGGTCCGGGGCGGGGTGGCTGCGGGCGGCGGGCGGCGGGTGGTCCGGGCTCCGCGGGTCACTGCCGGATCGACCAGCCCCGCTCCCGCAGCGCCGCGGTGAGGTCGGGGGCCGCCGCCGGTTCCACCATGAGCTGGATGAGACCGGCCTGCTGCCCGGTGGCGTGCTCGATCCGGACGTCCTCGATGTTGATCCCGGCCCGGCCCGCGTCGGCGAAGATCCGCGCCAGCTCGCCGGGCTGGTCGCCGATGAGCACCGTGACGCTCTCGTACGCCGCGGGGGCCGCGCCGTGCTTGCCCGGCACCCGCTCGCGGCCGGCGTTCCCGCGCCGCAGCAGATCCGTGATGCCGGTGGCGCCGTCCCGCCGCTTCTCCTCGTCCGCGGAGTCCAGGGCGCGCAGGGCCCGTACGGTCTCCGCGAGGTCGTCCGCGACGGCGGAGAGGACCTCGGCGACCGGGCCGGGGTTGGCGGAGAGGATCTCGGTCCACATCCCCGGGTCGGAGGCGGCGATCCTGGTGACGTCCCGGATGCCCTGCCCGCAGAGGCGTACGGCCGTCTCGTCCGCGTCCGTCAGCCGGGCCGCGACCAGGCTCGAGAGGAGCTGCGGGGTGTGGGAGACCAGCGCCACCGCCCGGTCGTGCGCGTCGGCGTCCATGACGACCGGCACGGCCCGGCAGACCGCGACCAGCTCCAGGGCGAGGTTCAGCACCTCGGTGTCGGTGGCGGCGGTGGGGGTGAGCACCCACGGGCGGCCCTCGAACAGGTCCGCGGTGGCGGCCATCGGGCCGGAGCGCTCGCGGCCCGCCATGGGATGGCTGCCGAGGTAGCTGACCGGGTCCCCGCCCAGCTCCGCCAGCTCGCGGCGCGGGCCGCCCTTGACGCTGGCGACGTCCAGGCAGGCCCGGGCCAGCCCGCGGCGCTGCGCGTCGGCGACGGTGGCGGCGACCCGGCCCGGCGGCACGGCGACGAGCGCCAGGTCGACGGGGCCGTCCGGGGCGTCCTCGGTGCCGGCGCCGAGCGCCGCGGCGGTACGGACCCGGGACGCGTCACGGTCGGACAGATGGACGCGGACACCGCGGCCCGCGAGGGCGAGCGCGGCGGAGGTGCCGATCAGTCCGGTCCCGATGACCAGGGCGGTTCTCACTGGATGACGTCCTCGCGGAGTGCGGCTGCGGCGCCGGTTCGGGTGGGTGCGGCGGCCGCCGCGGGCCCCGGCGCGCGACGGCGCGTCGCGTCCCGGCTCGCCGCCCAGCCTAGCCAGTGCCGCGGCAGGGGAGGTCCACCGCTCCGCCCGGCCACGGGTTCCGGCCCCTCCGGCCGCCCGTCCCCGCGCCCGTCCGGCCGCGCCGCGGGGGCGGGCGGCCGGAGGGGGGAAGAGGGGGGAAAGGGGGGAAACCGTCAGAGTTCGACCTCGCGCATCAACATGCCCACCTCGGTGTTGGTCAGCCGGCGCAGCCAGCCCGACTTCTGGTCGCCCAGCCCGATCGGCCCGAAGCCGGTGCGGACCAGCCGGTCCACGGGGAAGCCCACCTCGGCGAGCATCCGGCGGACGATGTGCTTGCGGCCCTCGTGCAGGCTGACCTCGACCAGGTAGTTCTTGCCGGTGTTCTCCACCACGCGGAAGCTGTCCGCCCGGGCGTAGCCGTCCTCCAGCGGGACGCCGTTCTTCAGCTGCTTGCCGAGGTCGCGCGGGATGGGGCCCTGGATGGCGGCCAGGTAGGTCTTCCGCACGCCGTAGCGGGGGTGGGTCAGCCGGTGTGCCAGCTCGCCGTGGTTGGTCAGCAGGATGATGCCCTCGGTCTCGGTGTCCAGCCGGCCGACGTGGAACAGCCGGGTCTCCCGGTTGGTCACGTAGTCGCCGAGGCACTGCCGGCCGTCGGGGTCCTCCATGGTGGAGACGACCCCGGCGGGCTTGTTGAGGGCGAAGAAGAGGTACGACTGGGTGGCGACGGTCAGGCCGTCCACCCGGACCTCGTCCTTCTCCGGGTCGATGCGCAGTCCCTGCTCGGTGACGACCCGGCCGTTGACCTCCACCCGCCGCTGGTCGATCAGCTCCTCGCAGGCCCGCCGGGAGCCCAGGCCGGCCCGGGCGAGGACCTTCTGGAGCCGCTCGCCCTCCGGCTCCCCGAAGGTCTTCGGGGGCCGGGGCCGCTGCTCGGCGTGACGGGCGCGGTTGCGCTCCTCGATCTGCGCCTCGTACTCGCGCGGCCGGGACGGGGGCTGCGGGCGCCCGCCCCGGACGGGCCCGCCGGCGCGGGAGCCGCCGCGGCCGCCCACCGGGGTCCGGGGGCCGCCCTTCGCGCCGCCCCGGGCCGACGCGCCCCGCGCGCCGCCGGAGGACGGGCGGGGGGCCCCGCCGCGGCCGTCCCGCTCGCGGTCACCCCGGGGGGCGCCCCTGCGGTCGTCACGGCCGCGGTCGTCGCGGCGGTCGTCACGGCCCCGGTCGTCGCGGCGGTCGTCACGGCGCCGGCCGGTGCCGTCGCGGTCCCGGTCCCGGTCCCGGTCCCGGGTGAAGTCCACGTCGTAGCGGCGTTCCTCGGGACGGGGCCGGCCGCGCCGCTGTCCCTCCTCGCGTCCCCCGCCGGCCTGCCGCCGGGAGGAGGGGCCGCCTGCTCCCCGCCTGTCCCGGTCGCCGGTGTCCCTGTTGTTCCTGCCGCTGCTTCGCATCAAAGTTCCGTCTGTGGAGGGCCGCTGTCGTCGGTGTCCGGGGCGTCCGGATCGAACGACGCCACTCCCTCCCGGGACTCCGGCTCCACCGCCTCCGCCTCGGGGAGGAAGGGCGCGAGCTCCGGCAGTTCGTCCAGGCCGCGCAGGCCCATCCGCTCCAGGAAGTAGTGCGTCGTCCTGTACAGGATCGCACCTGTCTCGGGTTCCGTGCCCCCCTCCTCCACCAGCCCCCGCTGGAGCAGGGTCCGCATCACGCCGTCGCAGTTCACCCCCCGTACGGCGGAGACCCGTGAACGGCTCACCGGCTGCCGGTACGCGACGACTGCCAGGGTCTCCAGCGCGGCCTGGGTGAGCCGGGCCTGCCGCCCGTCCAGCACGAAGGACTCGACGGCTGCCGCGTACGCGGGCCGGGTGTAGAACCGCCAGCCCCCCGCCACCAGACGCAGTTCGAACCCCCGGCCCTGCGCGGTGTACTCGTCGGCCAGCTCGCGCAGCGCGCGCGTGACGGCGCGCTGCGGCCGTTCCACGGCCTTGGCGAGCTGTTCGGCGGTGGCCGGTTCGTCGACGACCATCAGCACGGCCTCCAGGGCGGGCCTGAGGTCCAGTCCGGCCACGTCCGGGGAGCCCGCGGGAGGCCCCGGGGCCTCCCCCCAGCCGTCCACCGCCGGTCCGGGGAGGTCGTAGCCGGGGTCCTCCGCGGGGCGGGCGGGGCCGGCGGCGGGTCCGTCCGGGGCACCTCCCGCGCCTGTGGGCCCCGCCGGCCCCGGTGCCTCCGCCGGTTCCGGCGCACCCGGGGCACCCGGCACCTCCGGCACCTCAGAGGGTCCTGGGGCGGTTCCGCCCGTCCGGCCGCGCGGGACCACTCCCCCGCCGTCCGGGCCGGCGGGAGCCCCGGCGGTGCCGTTGGCTTCGTTCACGCCGTTCACGCCGTTCACGCCGTTCGCACCGTTCACGCTGACCACGTCATCCCTCTTCCTCCGGATCGCCCGCACCGCCGGGGGCGGCCGTGCCGCCCCCGGCCCGGGCCTCTTCCGCCACACCCGGCCGCTTCTCCGGCCGGTCCGCCTCGCCGCCCGGCTCCTGGTCGAACTCGTCGGTGACCAGCGGCCGCGCCCCGGCCCCGTCCGCCGCCCCGGTCCAGCGGACCAGCAGCGCGCCCAGCGCGTCCTCCTGCTCCAGCGCGACCGCCCGCTCCCGGTAGAGCTCCAGCAGCGCGAGGAAACGGGCGACGACGGTCAGGGTGTCCTCGGTGTCCTCGGTCAGTTCCGCGAACGTCGCCGAACCCGCCTCCCGCAGCCGGGCGATGACCACCTCGGCCTGCTCCCGCACGCTGACCAGCGGGGCGTGGATGTGGTCCACGTAGACCTGTGGCCTGGCCCGGGGCTGCATCGCCTTGACGGCGAGCCGCGCGAAGCCCTCGGCGCCGATCCGGATGACGACGTCCGGCAGCAGCTCCGCGTGGTGCGGCTCCAGGCCGACGGTACGGGGGTGACGGCGCGCCTCGGACATCAGCCGCTCGTCGAAGATGTCCGCGATCCGCTTGTACGCGCGGTATTGCAACAGCCGCGCGAAGAGCAGGTCCCGCGCCTCCAGCAGCGCCAAATCCGCCTCGTCCTCGACCTCGGCGGCGGGCAGCAGCCGGGCTGCCTTGAGGTCGAGGAGGGTCGCGGCGACGACGAGGAATTCGGTGGTCTGATCGAGATCCCAGTCGGGGCCCATGGCACGGATGTGCGCCATGAAGTCGTCGGTGACCCGGGAGAGGGCGACCTCGGTGACATCCATCTTGTGCTTGGCGATCAGTTGGAGCAGCAGGTCGAACGGGCCCTGGAAGTTGGCCAGCCGCACGGTGAAGCGGCCGTCACCGCCGTCGCCGGCCTCGCCGCCGTCGCCGCCACCGGCCTCCGGGGGAGGCCCGGCGGTCTTCCCGGGAGGGCGATCGACGGGGCCGGAGCCCGGTCCGGGGGCGGGACCGGTGCCTGGTTCGGGGGCGGGACCGGCCGTGGGGCCCGTTCCGGAGGAGAGGGCCAGGGGGCCGGTGGGGGGTTCGCCGGAGGCGGGGAGGGCGTCGGCGGCGGTACCGGACGGGCCGGCGGCCCGCGCGGTGTCCTGCCCGGGGCCGGTTCTCCCGGGGCCGGTTCTCCCGGCGCCCCGGGCGGTCCCGGCAGCCCCCGTCCCTTCCTGGTGCGGGTCCACGCCGTCCCCGGCGGGCTCGGGGCCCGAAGTGACCGGCGCAGCCCCGGCGTTCTCCGGTGGTGCGCCGGCGCCGGCGCCGGTGGGGGCGCGGGGGGCCGGGGCGCGGGCGCCGTCCCCGGTGTCCCCGGTGTCCCCGGTGTCCCCGGTGTCCCCGGTGTCCCCGGCGGATGGTGCGTCCACGGGCGCCTCACCACGGCCCGGCGCGGCCGGTGGCGTGGGCGGGCGTGCGCGGGGGGCCGGCCAGGCGGCCGGTTCGGTGAGGGGCGGCGCGGCCCCGGAGCCGCCGTCTCCCGCGCCGGTTCTGCCGTCCCCGGCCCCGGTTCTGCCGTCCTCGACACCGTCCGGCGCCGGTTCCGGCGCCTCGGGGGGCCACCGGGGGGCCGCCGGCTCCGGCACCGCCGGACGCGCTCCCGGCCCGGCGCCCAGGGGGCGGCGGGCGGGCCGGCGGGGCGGCGGGGGTCGGTCGTCGGTCGGGGGCATCGCGCGGTCCATGGTGCGGAGGTACCGGGCGATACCGCCCGTGACACGGGCAGGTTACCGCTCAGCTGCCCCGCAGGCGCCGTACGAGGATGCTCGCGTCCCCGCGGGACTCCAGGTCGGCGAGGACGACCGCGACGGCCTCGCGGACGATCCGGCCGCGGTCGACGGCGAGTCCGTGCTCGCCGCGCAGCACCAGGCGCGCGTGCTCCAGGTCCATCAGCTCCTCGGCGGAGACATAGACCGTGATCTTCTCGTCGTGGCGCTCCCGGCCACTGGGACGGCGCGCCGCCGCGCGCCCCCGGCGCCGGGGCGCCCCCTGCGGGGCCGCGGCGGCGGGGCGGTCGGGGCTCTCCTGCGCCTGCCGCGCGGCGGGACGCCGGACGGACGGCACCGGCGGCACCGTCGGCGCGGAGGGCGCCGCGGCCGCCGGGGACCCCCCGGGCGCCGTGCCGGCCGGGGCTCCGGGCCGGTCGGAGCCTTCGGGACGTTCGGAGCGCTCCGGCCGATCGTCAGGGGAGCCGGAGCCACGCCCGCCGTGCTCCGGCGGGGTGTCGCGATCGGGGCCGGCGGCCTCGTCCTCGCCGGGGAACGCCGGGGCGGGCACCCGCGGCGTTCCGTCGGCGGGGGCGTCCCCGTCCCCGTTCCGGCGGGCGGGGGCGGGGGCGGCCGGCGCCTGGGACGCCGGGGTGGAGGCCTGGAGCGCGGTGCCCCCGGTGGTGCGGAAGAGTTCGTCGGCGCCGGGAAGACTCACTCGGCGTGGCACCGGGCGAGCACCTCCCTGGCGAGCTGGCGGTAGGCCGCGGCACCGACGGAGTTGGAGGCATAGGTGGTGATGGGCTCACCGGCGACCGTGGTCTCCGGGAAGCGGACCGTGCGGCCGATCACCGTGTGGTAGACGTGCTCGTCGAACGCCTCGACCACCCGCGCGAGGACCTCACGGCTGTGGACGGTGCGCGAGTCGTACATGGTGGCGAGGATGCCGTCGAGCTGAAGGTCGTGGTTGAGCCGCTCCTGGACCTTCTCGATGGTCTCGGTGAGCAGCGCCACCCCGCGCAGCGCGAAGAACTCGCACTCCAGCGGCACGATCACCTTGTGCGCGGCGGTGAGGGCGTTGACGGTCAGCAGACCGAGCGACGGCTGGCAGTCGATGACGATGTAGTCGTAGTCCGGGAGCAGCGGCTTGAGGGCGCGCTGGAGCGTGGACTCCCGCGCGACCTCGCTGACGAGCTGCACCTCGGCGGCCGAGAGGTCGATGTTGCTGGGCAGCAGGTCCATGTTGGGGACCGCGGTCTTCAGCAGCACCTCGTCGGCCGCCATGCCCCGCTCCATGAGCAGGTTGTAGACGGTGAGGTCCAGCTCCATCGGGTTGACGCCGAGGCCCACGGAGAGCGCGCCCTGCGGGTCGAAGTCGACCAGCAGCACCCGGCGGCCGTACTCGGCCAGCGCGGCGCCCAGGTTGATGGTCGACGTCGTCTTGCCGACCCCGCCCTTCTGGTTGCACATCGCGATGACCTTGGCCGGGCCGTGTTCGGTGAGCGGCCCGGGGATCGGGAAGTACGGCAGCGGGCGGCCCGTCGGGCCGACCCGTTCGCGGCGCTGGCGGGCGGCGTCCGGGGCGAGGGTCGCCGCGTACTCGGGATCGGGCTCGTACTCGGCGTCCGGGTCGTAGAAGTGCCCGTCGGGCAGGTCCTCGTAATCGGCGAAACCGGGCTCGCCGCCGGCCTGGCCGCCGGCCGTGTCGTTCACGTGATGGCCGTCCATGCTCGTGTGGGCTGTCGTGCTCTGGTGGGCTGCGAAGGTGTGGACGGCTATGGACCCGGCCGGGCCGAGCCCCGCGAGGTCACGGGTCCGGTCATGGTCCTGACCGCCGTCCGGGGCCGGTGCGGCCACCTCCGGCCGGCCACCTCCGGGAGAAAATGTCGACTCATTCACAAGTCGTCTCGCCTCCTTGGATGTGACCGGAAAACTTTATCGACAGGTCAGCATGGCACCATGCCGACGGTTGGCGACTCTATGGCGTGTCGACGCCTCACAGCAACACAATCCGCCGCACCCGGCGGGCTGTGTCGGTGGTGAAACTGCCCGCTGTCAAGGGTGTTCAGGCCATCGGACGTCAGGAACCGCGCGGGAGGAAGCGGTTGAAGCGTGATGTTCGAGGCGTGCCCGGGCCGGGACGGGAGAAGCCGGACACACGTCCGGCCGGACCTCACTCGTCAAGGTCCGGCCGGACGTGAGCGGTTGACACCGTGCGCCGGCGGGCGGCGGGCGGCACGGGGACCGTACCGCGGCGGCCGGCTCAGCCGAGCAGCGCGGCCGGTTCCGTCACGGCCATGCCGTGCGCCTCGGCGACGGGTCCGTACACGACCTGCCCGTCGTGGGTGTTGAGCCCCTTCGCCAGCGCCGGGTCCCGGCGGAGCGCCTCGCGCCAGCCGCGGTCGGCGAGTTCCACCACATACGGCAACGTGACGTTGGTCAGGGCGTGGGTGGAGGTGCTGGGCACGGCGCCGGGCATGTTGGCCACGCAGTACAGGACCGAGTCGTGCACGGTGAAGGTCGGCTCGGCGTGCGTGGTCGGCCGGGAGTCCTCGAAGCAGCCGCCCTGGTCGATGGCGATGTCGACAAGGACACTTCCCGGCTTCATGCGGGAGACCAGTTCGTTGGTGACCAGCCGCGGCGCCTTGGCTCCGGGGACGAGCACGGCGCCGACGACGAGGTCCGCGGCGAGCACGGCGCGCTCCAGCTCGAAGGCGTTGGAGGTGACGGTCTGCACCCGGGTGCCGAAGACCTTGTCCGCCTCGCGGAGCTTGTTGACGTCCGTGTCGAGCAGGGTGACGTGGAAGCCCATGCCGACGGCGATCTGGGTGGCGTTCCATCCGGAGACGCCGGCGCCGATGATCACGGCCCGGCCCGCGGGGACGCCCGGCACCCCACCGGGCAGCACCCCGCGCCCACCGGCGGAGCGCATCAGGTGGTACGCGCCGACCTGGGGCGCGATCCTCCCCGCCACCTCGGACATCGGGGCCAGCAGGGGCAGCTTGCGGCCGGCGGTCTCCACGGTCTCGTAGGCGATGGCGGTGGTGCCGGACTCCAGCAGCGCCTCGGTGCACTCCCGGGAGGCGGCGAGGTGGAGGTAGGTGAAGAGGACCTGGTCCTTGCGGAGCCGGTGGTACTCCTCGGCGACCGGCTCCTTGACCTTCAGCAGCAGGTCGGCGGCGGTCCACACCTCGTCCGCGGAGTCCGCCAGGGAGGCACCGGCCGCGGTGTACTCGGCGTCGGGTATGGAGGAGCCGAGGCCCGCGCCGCGCTCGACGACGACCTGGTGACCGTGGCGCACCAGTTCGTGGGCTCCGGCGGGGGTGATCGCCACCCGGTACTCGTTGTTCTTGACCTCGCGGGGAATGCCGACCTTCACGGGGATCACGGTCCTTGGATGAGGGGGTGGTTCCGGCCGTACGGGGGACGGATCCGCATCCGCCGCCCTTCGCCCCGTCCCGCGGCGAGGGGCCACGGAGGGCCGCGACGGGCTGGGGCGGGTGACGGCGGGTGCGCACAGGTCTGCCCGCGGCACGACCAGTCTAATGAAGGGATTGCCGCTGTACAGCCTTGCAAACCTCAAATTTCCACCGCATGTACTCAGCATTTCTTAGGCTGGTCCTACACCGGACCCGTCCCCGGGGCCGGGTTGTCACCCAACAGCCGCCGGGCGGCGGCCCGGTGGACACCGGCGGCCACCGGATCGCCGAGCCGGTCCAGGGTGTCCGCGGTCCGCAGCCGCAGCCCCGCCGCCAGCCGCGGATCGGCGGCCCGTTCGGCGGCGGCCAGCGCCTCCGCCCCGGTGCGCAGCGACTCCTCGGGCCGCCCGGCCCGCTCCTGGGTCCAGGCCAGCTCGCCGAGCGCGCGGGCGTACCCGGCCTCGTCCCGCAGCCTGCGGTGGCCCGCCGCCGCGGCCCGCCAGTCGCGGAGCGACCCCTCCCAGTCACCGGCCCGGCCGCGGGCGGCGCCCAGCCGGGCGTAGAGCCGGGTCTGAGCGGCCAGGTCACCGCCGGAGAGCAGCAGGTCCAGCGCCCGGCCGTACCAGTCGGCGGCCCGCGCCCAGTCCCCCAGCTCCCCGAAGGCGGCGCCCAGCGACTCCAGCGCCCGTGCGGTGAGGGCGGTGTCACCGGACTCCCGCGCGGCGGCCAGGGCGGAGCGGTAGCGGGCCACGGCGTCCCGCGTCCGGCCCGCCGCCGCGTCCAGGTCGGCCAGGTTGACGTGCGCGGCGGCCTGGTCGCGTACCCGTCCCTGCCGCTCGGCCGACTCCAGGGCCAGCTGGTGCAGGGGGTACAGCTCGGGAGCGGCGCCCTCGGCACCGCGGTGCGCCAGCAGCGCGCGGGCCAGCGCGGCCGGCAGCCGCCGGGCCTGCCCGGCGTGCTCCCCGGCCGCGCCCGGGGAACCCGAAGACCCCGGCGACCCCGGCGACCCCGGAGGACTCGGAGGACTCGGAGGACTCGGGGAACTCGGGGAACTCGGGGAACTCGGGGAACTCGGGGAAGGGGCCCCGGTGGCCGCCCCGGGGAGCCCGGTGGCGTCCCCGGCGGTGGCCCGCACCGCGCTCCGCAGCACCGGCAGCCGGGCGTCCAGCCAGGCCCGCGCCGCCGCCCGGGACGGGAACCGCAGCTCCCGCGGCTGCCGCTCCAGCCAGGCGCGCGCGGCCGGGTCCGCGCGCTCGGCCTCGGCCCGGCAGACCCGGAGCTGCCGGACCAGGCGCTCCACCATCCGGGCCCGGGCGGCGCGGACGGCGGCGGGCTTCTCGTGCTCCCGCAGCGCCGCGGCCACCAGGGGGTGCAGGCTTCCCGGCAGCCGGTAGGCGGGCCCGCCGGGGAACGCCCCTCCGTTCCCGGGAGCCCCGGGGCCCCCGGGACCCTCGGGGCCCTCGGGTCCCTCGGGGCGGAGCATCCCGCGCGCCGCCAGATCGGCGAGGACGGAGCGGGCCACCGCCACCGGGCAGCCCGCGAGGGCGGACGCGAGCTGGGCGTCCACGAACCCGCCGGGGGCGAGCGCCAGCAGCCGCAGCAGGACGGCGCCGGACCGCGGCAGTCCCGCGTAGGCCAGCCGGAAGGCGCGTGCCAGCGGGCGGGCGGCGGCCCCGGCGGGCACCGCCGCTCCGGCGGGCACCGCGGGCCGCGGGACGGCGGGGCCGCTGAGGGCGGCGGGGCCGATGGCGGCGGGGCCGGCGGGAGCGGCCTCGTCCGCGGGCCGCCCCGCGGCGGTGGACGGCCGGCGGGGGGCGCGGGAGCCCGGCTCACGCAACCGCAGCAGGGCGTCGGCGACGGAGGCCGTCGGGCGGCCGGCCAGCCAGCCGCCGACGAGGAGCAGCGCGGCCGGGGAGCCACCGCACTCCTCGACGAGTTCCTGCGCCGCCTGCGGGTCCACGGTGACCCGGGTACGGCCCGCGGAACGGGTCAGCAGCGCCACACCGGCGGTGGGGCCGAGCCCTCCCAGGGTGCAGGGCCGCACATCGGGGACGCCGGTCAGCGGGCCCGCGGCGACCGCGACCACCAGGCAGCCCGGGGTGTCCGGGACGAGTTCGTCCACCTGCCCGGGCCCGGCCGCGTCGTCCAGCAGCAGTACACAGCGGCGGCCCGCGAGTTCCCGGCGCACCGCCTCGGTCAGCTCCTCCTCGGGCGCCCCCGCCGGAGCCGTGGCGCCCAGCCCGGCGAGCAGGTCACGGGCGGCGTCCTCCAGGGGGACGGGCTCCCCGCCGGGCTCCGACAGCCGCACCCGGAACACCCCGCCGGGGTAGTCCCCGGCCACGGAACGCGCGAACTCCCCCGCCAGCGCGGTGCGGCCGGAACCGGGCCGGCCCGCGACGAGCAGCACCCGGCTGCGCGCCGGGCCCCGGCCGGAGAGGGTGTCCAGACCGGCCCGCCCGATGTCGGCGCGGAGCGCCGCCAGCTCCCGGTCGCGCCCGATGACACCGCCCGCCACCCCGGCCGGCCCGCCGGCGCCGACCGCCTGATCCGTCACCGGCCACGCTCCGTCCCGTCCGCTGTACCAGGGGCACCCTGAGGGTAGTTCACCCCGGGCGGTGATCCCGCCGTCCCCGGTCCGCCGGGACGGGCGGGACCGCGGGGACGGACGGAGCGGAGGAGGGCGCGGGGGCGGCCGGGGCGTACGGGCCGCAGGGGCCGTACGGCCCCGCCGGGGCCCGGGCCGGCGTCCGGCTCAGGAGAACGGCCGGGCCGGCCAGGGAGCGCCGGCGGGGCGCAGCGCGTCCAGGCCGCCGTCGGCGGCGCGGGCCGCGGTGAGCGCCAGTACCCCCACCGTCAGGCAGGTGTTGTGCAGTTCCCCGGCGAGCACCCCGCGCACCAGCTCGGGCAGCGCGACCCGGGCCAGCTCCATGTCCGCCTCCTCCTCGGCGGTCTCGAAGCGCTCGCCCTCGGCGGCGGAGAGATCCCGGGCGAGGAAGATCCGCACGGCCTCGTCACAGCCGCCGGGCGAGGTGTAGATGTCGGTGAGCACGCGCCAGTCCCCGGCCTTGACGTGGGCCTCCTCGTACAGCTCGCGCTCGGCGGCGTGCAGCGGGTTCTCCCCGGGCACGTCCAGCAGCCCCGCGGGGATCTCCCAGAGCCGGTGCCGGACCGGGTGCCGGTACTGGCGCAGCACCAGCACCCGGTCCTCGTCGTCGAGGGCGAGCACGGCGACCGAGCCCGGGTGCACCTGGTAGTCCCGGTGGGCGGTGGAGCCGCCCGGCATGACCACCTCGTCCCTGCGGACGCTGGTCTTGTTGCCGGTGAAAGGGGTCTCGGTGGCGGTGACCCGCCACTCCTCCGGGGTGTCCCGGATGTCGGGGGTGCCCATGGCCTGTCGGCGTCCTTCCGTCGAGCGTCCCGTGGCGGGCGCTGCCGCGCCGCCGTTCCCGGGGGCGGCCGCGCCGCGCCCCCGGCCACCGTAGCGCCTGGCGTCAGGCCGTCCCACGACCGTCGATCACGGCCTTGACCAGGCCCGCGAAGAGCGGGTGCGGGCGGGTCGGGCGGGAGCGCAGCTCCGGGTGGGCCTGGGTGGCGACCAGATATGGGTGGACCTCGCGCGGGTACTCGACGAACTCCACCAGCCTGCCGTCCGGGGAGGTCCCGGAGAACACCAGTCCGGCCTTCTTCTCCAGCTCGCCCCGGTAGGAGTTGTTGACCTCGTAACGGTGGCGGTGGCGCTCCTCGACGTAGGGCTGGTCGCCGTAGGCCTCGCGGACCACGGAGCCCTCCGCCAGCTTGGCGGGGTAGAGCCCGAGGCGCATGGTGCCGCCGAGGTCGCCGGCGCCCTCCACGATGGCGAGCTGCTCCTCCATGGTGGAGATCACCGGGTGCCCGGTGGCCGGGTCGAACTCGGTGGAGTTGGCGTCCGCGACCCCGGCCAGGTTGCGCGCGGCCTCCACCACGATGCACTGAAGCCCCAGGCAGAGGCCGAGCAACGGCAGCTTGTGCTCCCGCGCGTAGGTGATGGCGCCGACCTTGCCGTCCACCCCGCGCTCGCCGAAGCCGCCGGGGATGCACACCGCGTCCACGTCGCCGAGCTGCTCCTTCGCGCCGGCCGGGGTGCGGCAGTCGTCGGAGACGACCCACTTGATCCGCACCCGCGCGTTGTTGGCGAAGCCGCCGGCGCGCAGCGCCTCGGTGACGGAGAGATAGGCGTCGGGCAGGTCGATGTACTTGCCGACGAGGGCCACGGTGACCTCGTGCGCGGGCCGGTGGACCCGGCCGAGGAGGTCGTCCCACTCCGTCCAGTCGACGTCCCGGAACGGCAGGTCCAGCTTGCGCACCACGTAGGCGTCGAGACCCTCGGTGTGCAGCACCTTGGGGATGTCGTAGATGGACGGGGCGTCCTTGCAGGCCACCACGGCGTCCTCGTCGACGTCGCACATCAGCGAGATCTTGCGCTTGATGGAGACCGGGACGTCGCGGTCGGCGCGGAGCACGATGGCGTCCGGCTGGATGCCGATGTTGCGCAGCGCGGCGACGGAGTGCTGGGTCGGCTTGGTCTTCAGCTCACCGGACGGCCCGATGTACGGCAGCAGCGAGATGTGGACGACGAAGACGTTGTCCCGGCCGACCTCGTGCCGGACCTGGCGGACGGCCTCCAGGAACGGCAGCGACTCGATGTCGCCGACGGTGCCGCCCACCTCGGTGATGACGACGTCCACGTCCTCGGTGGCCATGCGACGGATGCGGTGCTTGATCTCGTTGGTGATGTGCGGGATGACCTGGACGGTGTCGCCCAGGTACTCCCCGCGCCGCTCCTTGGCGATCACCGTGGAGTAGATCTGGCCGGTGGTGATGTTGGCCGAGGCGTCGAGGTCCACGTCGAGGAAGCGCTCGTAGTGGCCGATGTCCAGGTCGGTCTCCGCGCCGTCGTTGGTGACGAAGACCTCACCGTGCTGGAACGGGTTCATCGTGCCCGGGTCGACGTTGAGATACGGGTCCAGCTTCTGCATGGTCACGCGCAGCCCGCGGGCCTTGAGCAGCCGGCCGAGGCTGGAGGCGGTGAGTCCCTTGCCGAGCGAGGAGGCGACACCCCCGGTGACGAAGAGGTGCTTGGTCGTCGTGGGCTTAGCGGCGATGGCCAAGAGGGGGCTCCCGTGGTCGCGAGGTGAGGTGCGGATCGGCCCCTTCCGTAAGGGTCGCCGGCGCTGCGGTTACCGGGGCGCCACCTGGTCGGACGCGCCCGCCGGTCCACGGGCCACCAGGGTATCAGCGCTCACGGGGGACTGCTCCGTGCCACCGGCGCAAGCCACGGGGCCGCTGCGCGCCGTAGCCCACCCGATCGGCTGAGTCACCTTGCCCGGACCCGCGCACAACTCCCTTCCCCGCGTCGTATCCTGCTCGGACACATCAGCGAGCCCCGGCATGGCACCCACCACGACCGTCACCGGAACGAGAGCTCGTCACATGTTCCCTTGACCGCAAGACCTTCGCGCACGCGTGCACGGAGGCACCACAGGCCGTTCGACTGGAGATGCACGTGGCCGGGCGCATCGAGGACTACGCACTCATCGGCGATATGCAGACCGCCGCCCTCGTCTGCCGGGACGGGACAGCAGACTGGCTGTGCCTGCCCCGCTTCGATTCCCATGCCATCTTCGCCGGGCTCCTCGGCACCGAGGATCACGGCTTCTGGCGACTGGGCCCGGCCCACGCCAAGGACGCGGAGCCCCCGGCGGCCGACCGGCGGCGCTACCGCGGCGACTCCCTGGTCCTGGAGTCGGAGTGGGACACCCCCCGGGGCACCGTCCGTGTGATCGACTTCATGCCGCCGCGAGACGGCGCCCCGCAGCTCATCCGGATCGTGGAGGGCGTCAGCGGCCGGGTGCGGATGCGCTCCGCGCTGCGGATGCGGTTCTCCTACGGCTGGGTCGTGCCGTGGGTCCACAAGGTGGACGACCGCACGGTCGCCGTGGCCGGGCCGGACTCGGTCTGGCTGGACACCGAGGTGCCGACCTACGGCGAGGACCTCACCACCTACGCGGACTTCACCGTCGCGCCGGGTGAGCGGATCGCGTTCACCGTGAGCTGGCAGCCCTCCCACAAGACGCCGCCGCCGCTGCCGGAGCCCGAGCAGTCGCTGGAGGCCACCGAGGACTTCTGGCGCGACTGGGTCGCCCAGTGCACGTACCACGGCCCGTACCGGGACGCCGTGGTGCGCTCGCTGATCACGCTCAAGGCGCTGACGTACGGCCCGACCGGCGGGATCGTCGCGGCCCCCACCACCTCCCTGCCGGAGGACGTGGGCGGCAGCCGCAACTGGGACTACCGCTTCACCTGGCTGCGGGACGCCGCCATCACCCTCTCCTCGCTGCTGCGCACCGGGTACCGGGAGGAGGCGCGGGCCTGGCGGGAGTGGCTGCTGCGGGCCGTCGCCGGCGATCCGGAGAACCTCCAGATCATGTACGGCATCGCCGGGGAGCGCGAGCTGGGCGAGACCGAGCTGACCTGGCTGCCGGGGTACGAGAACTCGCAGCCGGTCCGGGTCGGCAACGGCGCCGCCGGCCAGCTCCAGCTCGACGTCTACGGCGAGGTCACCGAGGCGCTGCACCTGGCCCACATGACGGGCCTGGCCCGCAACGACTACGCCAGCCTCCTGCAGATCAAGCTGATCAGCTATCTGGAGGACCACTGGGACGAGCCCGACGAGGGCATCTGGGAGGTCCGCGGGCCCCGCCGCCACTTCGTCCACTCCAAGGTGATGGCGTGGGTCGCCGTGGACCGCACGGTGAAGCTGATCGAGTCGGGCGAGGTGGACGGCCCGCTGGACCGGTGGCGGGACCTGCGGGACGAGATCCACCGCGCGGTCTGCGAGAAGGGTTACGACAAGGAGCGGAACACCTTCACCCAGTCCTACGGCTCCCGGGAGCTGGACGCCTCGCTGCTGCTGATCCCCCAGATGGGCTTCCTGCCGCCGGACGACAAGCGGGTCATAGGCACCATCGAGGCGATCCAGCGGGAGCTGTCGACCTCCGACGGCTTCGTGCTCCGCTACCCCACGCAGGGCGAGGACGCGGGCGTGGACGGCCTGGAGGGGGACGAGGGCGCGTTCCTGGCGTGCTCCTTCTGGCTCGCCGACGACCTGGCGATGATCGGCCGGGTCGACGAGGCGCGGAAGCTGTTCGAGAAGCTGCTGGCGCTCCGCAACGACCTCGGTCTGCTCGCGGAGGAGTGGGACCCGCGGCTCCAGCGCCAGGTGGGCAACTTCCCGCAGGCGTTCAGCCACGTCCCGCTGATCGACACCGCCCTGCGGCTGACGGCCTCGGGGGCGTACGGGGCCTGAGCCCCGGCGCGTGAGGCACTCGCGCAAACCGGCCCCCGGCGGACTGATCGTCCGCCGGGGGCCGGTTCTCGTTCCTCCCGGACCCGGGCCCGGACCCGCGGGGCCCTCGGACCCGTGCGCGGTCCGTCAGAGGGGCCCGATGGTGAGGGTGAACCCGCTCGGCGCCCCGTCCTCGATGTACGAGGCGAAGCCGGCGACGTCGTCGAAGGCGAAGCCGTAGGCCCGGCCGTCGGCGCTCACCTCGTGCAGCGCGCGGGCGTAGTGGTTGGTGATCGCCTCCTGGTAGAACGCGGCCGGGTCGGTGACCGGCTGCTCGGGGTGGCTGCGGAGCACCGACCGGTTCAGCCCGGCGCCCAGGATCGCCGCGACCGGGCCGGTGGTGCCGTCGTTGGGCGCGGCCAGGGCCCCGTCGCAGAAGAGCACGTCCCGGGTGGACGGACGGCCGAAGGAGACCTCGGCGGGCCCGGTGAACGCGAGCCGGTCGCCGCTCACGCGGCCGGTGAAGGTGCCCGCGTTGGTGGTGACCTTCAGGTCCCGGCCGGTGTAGTGGTCCCACACCTCGGCGACCGCGCCGTCCAGGTAGTCGGCCGCGAACAGCCCGCCGTCCAGGCCGTGCCCGGGGGCGATGACCCGCTTGTCGCCGACGACGAGCCGGGAGAAGCCCTCGGTCTCCCGCAGGTCGGCGAAGACCGTCTCCCGGGCGCCCGCCCGCAGTTCCCCGGCGGTCTGGTCCTTCGCCCCGGTCAGCCGGATGCTCAGCGGGACGCTGAACATGTCGACCATGGTCGTGTTGCAGAACATGCCGCTGTCGTTGTACGTGAACTCGGCGCAGTCGTGCAGCACGTCGCTGGACGCGTCGGTGTCGACCCAGCCGGCCGGGTACTGAAGGGCCGCTGCCCCGTTGCCGTCCTGGACGACCTTGAAGGGCAGTTCGCCGTCGAGGGCGACGTAGATCCGTCCGGACATCCGGGGCAGGGTCAGCCGGGTGTCACCGGAGGACGCGAGCGGGATGGCGTAATCCGCCGCGCCGCCGGCGCCGTTGTCGCCGAGGGCGACCGGGGCGACCTCGCCGTCGGGGGTGACGCGCACCTGGCGGCCGCCCTCGTTGCCGACGATGTAGAGCCGGATCGAACTGTTGTCGAAGGCCCCGGTCTTGTTGACGACCGTGAGCGGCAGCCCGTCGGCGGCCTTCCTGCCCGCCTGTGCGGCACCGGCCGGCGTGCGCCCGGAGAGCAGCACGGCACCGGTGGAGGCGGCCGCTCCGGCGGCCAGTCCTCCGAGAAGCTTCCTTCGGCTGATCACAAAACTCACCCGCTCTGCTGGACGGAGACGTAGTCGATGACCATGGGCACCCCGGGACGGGTGGCGTCGGTGGGGGTCTCATGACCCGCGACCCCGTCCGGGAAGGCGCCGCCCATGGCCAGGTTGAGCAGCACGAAGTGGCCGTGGTGGGTGGCGTTCGCCCAGGTCTCCGGATCCATCCGGGGATCGTCCGAGCTGATCGAGTGGAACTGCTGCCCGTCGACGTACCAGCGCAGCTCCTCGGTGGAACCGGTGCGGTCGAGCTCCAGCGCGTAGGTGTGGAAGCCGGCCTGGCAGGTGGTGCCCGGGCAGGCCGTGGAGTCGCCGATGCCGTCGTACTCGCCGCAGGGACCGCCCGGGGCGGTGCCGCAGTGGAGCACGCCCCAGACGGTGTTGAGGCCGTTGACGTTCTCCATGATGTCGAACTCGCCGATGCCCGGCCAGTTCCAGTAGTCGCCGCGGTAGTCGGCGCCCAGCGTCCAGAAGGCCGGCCAGTAGCCGAGCGCCTCCTCGCCGCTGATGTCGGGCATCTGGATGCGCGCCTCGATACGGAGCGTGCCGCCGGCGGGGGCCGCGAAGTCGGTGCGGCGGGTCTCGATCCGGCCGGAGGTCCACCGCCCGGAGCCGTCCTTGAGCGGTGTGATCCGCAGGTTGCCCGAGCCGTCGAGGCTCAGGTTGGCGGGGTCGTCGGTGTACGTCTGCCGCTCACCGGTGCCCCAGTTGTCCGGGCCGCCGGGGTACGCCGTGCCGGTGTCGATGATCCAGTCGTCGGTGGAGGGCAAGCTGCCCGCCGGGCCGTCGAAGTCGGAGCGCCAGACCTCCTCCAAGGCCTTCGTCTCTCCGGTGCCGTCCGGGCCGGCCCACGCCTGGGGAAGCGTGAACGCGGCACAGGCCAGCAAGCCGGCCGCCAGGGCGGCCAGCCGTGTCCTCGTGCTCATGGGGGGTTCTCTCCTCGCATGGTGGGGGTCAAGGGGAGTGAGCCGGAGCGCTCACGGGAACATCGCGTGAGAGCGCTCTCAAACTGTGCGGAAGACACTGCCCATTCCGCGCTGTAACGTCAAGTCGATCCGTCGAACGAGGAGTTGCAGGTGGCCGAGTCCCGACCCACGCTGGAAGCCGTCGCCGCGCACGCCGGAGTGTCCCGGGCCACCGTGTCGCGCGTGGTCAACGGCGGTGCGGGCGTGCGGGCCGCCCTGCGTGACCGGGTCGAACAGGCGGTGGCCGATCTGGGGTACATACCGAACAGCGCGGCCCGCTCCCTGGTGACCCGGCGGACCGGCGCGGTCGCCGTCGTCGTCGCCGAGCCGGAGCGCCGGGTCTTCGCCGACCCGTTCTTCGCCCAGCAGCTCCGCGGCATCAGCCGTGAGCTGGCCGCGCACGACATCCAGCTGGTGCTGCTGCTGGTGGAGCGGAAGGCGGACTACGGCCGCATCGGGCGCTACCTCGCCGGCGGCCACGCCGACGGCACCTTGATGTTCTCCCTCCACCACGACGACCCGCTGCCCGCCATGGCCGCCGAGTCCGGGCTGCCCGCCGTCTTCGGCGGCCGGCCCGGCTGGCCCGGCGCGGAGCGCGACCCGGACCTGCTCTATGTGGACACCGACAACCGCGACGGCGCCCGGCAGGCCGTCCGCCATCTGCTGGACCGCGGGCGGCGGCGGATCGTGGCGGTCACCGGACCGCTCGACCAGACCTCGGCGGCCGACCGCCTGGAGGGCTACCGGGACGCGCTCGGCGGCGCCGGAGAGGCGGCGCCGGGCGACTTCACCGCCGAGGGCGGCGAGCGTGCCATGGCCGAACTCCTCGAACGCCGCCCGGATCTGGACGCCGTCTTCGCCGGCTCCGACCTGATGGCCACCGGCGTGCTGCGGGCCCTGCGCGCCCGGGGCCTGCGGGTGCCGCAGGACGTGGCCGTCGTCGGGTACGACGACATGGAGGGCGCCGCCTGGTCCGACCCGCCGCTCACCACCGTCCGCCAGGAGGTCGAGGAGATGGGGCGGGTGATGGCCGCGCTGCTGCTGCGCCGCCTCGGGGTCACGGCGCCGGAGGCCGGGGACGGCGGGGGGCGGGCGGCTCCCCTGGCGCCCGTGATCACCGCGGCCCGGCTGGTGGTACGCGCCTCGACCTGACGGGGCCCCCCGGGGGGGGCGGAGAGCCGCCCGGGGGCGAGGGACTGCGCCGGGAGCCGCCCCTCAGACGCGCCGGCCGCCGGTCACCCGGGCCGGCGTCGCGCCGCGCGAGTACACCGACACCGGGGCGGGCCTGCGGCCCAGCGCGTCCCAGACCCGCAGCACGGGGCGGTCGAGCCAGGCCGGGCCGTCGCCGACGCGGTCACCGGCCGCCGCGGCGGCGAGCAGCAGGGCCGTGGCGAGCACGAGCCCGCCCCGCCCGGCGGAGGCCGCCACCGCCACCCCGAGCCCGGCGCCGAGCGCGTGCGCGCCGGCGTCCCCGAGCATGGACCGCTCATCGAGGTCGTCCGCGAGGAGGGCCGCGGCGGCGCCCATCGGCGCCGCGCACAGCGCCCCCGGCGCCCCGCCGCGCAGCAGTGCCGGCGCCCCGGCGGCGAGCACGGCCTTGGCGGCCCGGCCGGGCCGTACGTCCAGCAGGTCGACCACGTGGGCCGAGCCCGCGACGACGGCGCCGGCCAGCAGCGCGTCCACCGGCCGGCGGCCGAGCAGCACCCCGGCGGCGAGCCCGGCCGCGCCGGTGCCGAGCAGCTGGACGGCGCCCGAGGTGATCTCACCGCGCCGCAGCGCGGAGAGGTGCGCGCGGACACCGCGCCGTGCGTCGTTCCGTCCCACCACGTCGTCGTACGCCCCGCAGGCGCCGGCCGCGAGCACCGCCAGACCGGCGGCCCGGCGCACCCGCGGGGGCAGCCCGGGGGCGGTGGCCGCGGCGAGCGCCGTGCCGAGGACGGCGGCCGGGCCGGCGTACAGGTCGACCGGGCGCCCGGCGTGATTGCGCCGCTCCCAGACCGCGGAACCGCCCGGCGGCCTGCGGCGTATCCCGGCCACGACGGCCCGGGCCGCTCCCGCCGCGGCGAACAGGACCTGCACCCGTCCCGGCCCCGCGCCGTCCGGCACCACCATGCGCCCGCTCCCCTCACCGCTGAACGCCCGACACCCTACGCGCCCGGGCCGCCCGGGCGGGCCCGAACGGCGAGCGGGGCCCCGTGGCCGCGCGCGGCGCCGGTTGCCCGGACGCTCCCGGCGCGGGCGGGCCGGGCCCGTTCACCCGTCCGGCCCGCGCGGCCCGCCCGGCGCGGCCGTCCCGATCCGTGCGCGCCGCGCGGTCCTTCACACGCGGTCCGGCCGTCGGCGCGCTCCGGGCGGTCCGGGCGGTCCCGGTCGCTCAATCCACGGCGCCGGCCGCGGACCGGGCGGCGGCCAGGAGCTCCTCGGCATGGGCCCGGGCCAGCTCGGAATCCTCCTGCCCCGCCAGCATCCGGGACAGCTCCCGGATGCGGTCCTCGCCGTCCAGCACCTGCACACCGCTGCGCGTCACCGAGCCGTCGTGGGTCTTCTCCACCAGCAGGTGCCGGTCGGCGAAGGCGGCGACCTGCGGGAGGTGGGTCACCACCACGACCTGCGCCGTCCGCGCCAGCCGGGCCAGCCGGTGGCCGATCTCCACCGCCGCCTTGCCGCCGACGCCCGCGTCCACCTCGTCGAAGAGGTAGGTCGGAACCGGGGAGGCACCGGCGAAGACCACTTCCACGGCGAGCATCACCCGGGACAGCTCGCCGCCCGAGGCGCCCTTGGCGATCGGCCGCGCCGGGGCGCCGGGGTGCGGGGCAAGCAGCAGTTCCACCTCGTCGGCGCCGGTGGGTCCGTACGCCACGGAGCGGCCGTTCACCTCGATCCCGTCCGGCGCGTCCGTCTCGCTGACGCGGACGTCGATGGTCACCCGGGCGTGCGGCATGGCCAGCCCGGACAACTCCTCGGTGACCGCGCCGGCGAGGCGGCCCGCCGCCTCCGTGCGCGCGTCGGTGAGCCGCTGGGCCAGCTCGGAGAGACGGGCGCGCAGGGCGTCGCGCTCGGTGGCCAGTTCACCGATCCGGTCGTCGTCCCCCTCCAGTTCGGCGAGGCGGGACGCGCTCCGCTCGGCCCAGGCGAGGACACCCGCGAGATCGCCGGCGCCCGCCGGCCCCTCCGCCGCGCCGTACTTGCGGACGAGGTGGGTGAGGGCCGCGCGGCGCTCCTCCACCGCGGCGAGGCGCAGCGGGTCGGCGTCGAGGTCGTCGGCGTATCCGGCGAGTTCGCCGGCCACGTCGGAGAGGAGGATGGCGATCTCCCCGAGCCGGTCGGCGAGCCGGGCCAGCGCCGGGTCGTGGGCGCGGACCGCCTCCAGCGCCCGGTGGCCGCCGGCCACCAGGGTCGCCGCGTCCACCGCCTCCAGGTCCTCCGGGTTGCCGGCCAGGGCACCGTGCGCGGCGGTGGCGGCGGTGGCCAGCGCCTCCGCGTGACCGAGCCGTTCGGCCTCGGCGGCGAGTTCGGCGTCCTCACCGGGGCGCGGCTCGGCGGCGGCGATCTCCTCCAGCCCGAACCGGAGCCGGTCGGCCTCCTCGGCGCGCTCCCGGGCGCGGGTGGTCAGCTCGTCCAGCTCGGCGGTGACGGACCGCAGCCGCCGGTGGACGGCGGTGTACTCACCCAGCGGGCCGGACACGGCCTCGCCGGCGTAGCGGTCGAGCGCCTCGCGCTGCCGGGCGGGGCGCAGCAGGCCCTGCTGGTCGGTCTGGCCGTGGACGGCCACCAGGTCCGAGGCGAGCTCGCCGAGCAGGCCGACCGGTACCGAGCGGCCGCCGAGGTGGGCCCGCGAGCGCCCTTCGGCGGAGACGGTACGGCTGATCAGCAGGGCGCCGTCGTCCAGTTCGGCGCCCGCCTCCTCGGCGCGCCGGGCGGCGGGGGCGCCGTCCGGCAGGGCGATCCGCCCCTCGACCACCGCCGACTTCGCCCCGATCCGCACCAGGCCCGCGTCCGCCCGCCCGCCGAGCAGCAGGCCCAGACTGGTGACGACCATCGTCTTGCCCGCGCCCGTCTCACCCGTGACCGCGGTGAAACCCGGCGAGAGCTCCACGACGGCGTCGTCGATGACCCCGAGCGACCGTATCCGCATCTCCTCCAACACGGACACGACCTTACGAGGTGCGACGGGCGCGGCGCGACGTACCTCCCCGCGACAGGCGGGAGTCCCGCCCTGGGGGTGGTCCGCGCGACCCGGATTGATCCCCGCCGCGCGCCGGGAAACGCGCGGCGGGCGGGGCGCCTCCCCGGCCGGGTCGCTCAGTGCGGCGCCCCTCGCCAACCGGCCACCGGAAGCGCGAACTTGGCCACCAGCCGGTCGGTGAACGAGGCGTGGTGCAGCCGGGCCAGCCGCACCGGCACGGCGCCGCGCCGCACCTCCACGCGCGCCCCGGCGGGGAGTTCCACGGTGCGCCGGCCGTCACACCAGAGCACCCCGTTGGGCGTCTCCGGCTGCACCTCCACGGCCAGCACCGCGTCCGGCGTGGTCACCAGCGGCTTGGCGAACAGCGCGTGGGCGCTGATCGGCACCATGAGCAGCGCCTCCACCCCGGGCCAGACCACCGGCCCGCCGGCCGAGAAGGCATACGCGGTGGAACCGGTGGGGGTCGCGCACACCACGCCGTCGCCGCCGAAGCGCGACACGGGACGGCCGTCGACCTCGGTGACCACCTCCAGCATCCGCTCGCGCGCCGCCTTCTCGACGGACGCCTCGTTCAGCGCCCAGTCGGTGTGCGCCACCTGGCCGTCGTTGCGCACCACCACGTCGAGGGTCATCCGCTCCTCGACCTCGTAGTCCCGCGTCACGACCCGGTCGACGACCTTGTCGAGGTCGTCCCGCTCGGCCTCGGCGAGGAAGCCGACCCGCCCCAGGTTGACGCCGAGCATCGGCACCCCCGAGGCGCGGGCGAACTCGGCGCCGCGCAGCAGTGTCCCGTCGCCGCCGAGCACCATGAGCAGCTCGCAGCCGTCGAGGACATCCTCGTCCCCGGCCGCCGCCTCGCCCCCGGCGCCGACGAGGTCCACCTCCGGCGGCAGGGTGAGGTCCGCGGCCTCCTCGGCGAGCACCCGGACCCCTATCCCGCTCCGCAGCAGCCCCTGGACCACCAGTTCGGCGCTGCGCACGGCGGCCGGCCGGCCGGTGTGCGCGAGCAGGAAGACCGTCCGCGGCGCGGGCCGCGCCGCTGTCCCGGCCGGTGCGGGTTCCGGTGTCCGCCCCGGTGGCTCGCCCGGGATCGGTGTCGGTGTCGGTGTCGGTGCTGTGGTCAACGCGGCCCCTCCGCCACTGCTCGGTCCACTTCTGCGGGGTCGAGTGCGGGTGCTCCGGCGCGCAGCCAGAGGAAGTACTCGACGTTTCCGGACGGCCCGGGCAGCGGGCTCGCGGTGACGCCCAGCACCCCCAGACCGTGTTCCGCCGCCTGTCCGGCGACCTTGCGCACCGCCTCGGCCCGCAGTTCGGGGCTCCGCACCACCCCGCCGCTGCCCAGCCGCTCCCGGCCCACCTCGAACTGCGGCTTCACCATCAGCACCAGGTCCGCGTCGGGCGCGGCGCACCGGACGAGCGCGGGAAGCACGATTCCGAGCGGGATGAACGACAGGTCGCCGACGACGAGCCCGGCGAGCCGGCCGCCGAGGAGATCGGGTGACAGGTCACGGACGTTCGTACGGTCCCGCACGGTGACCCGTTCATCGTTCCGCAGCGACCAGGCGAGCTGCCCGTAGCCCACGTCCACGGCGATCACGTGGGCGGCGCCGGCCCGGAGCAGGACATCGGTGAAGCCGCCGGTGGAGGCGCCGGCGTCAAGCGCGCGGCGGCCCGTCACCGTCAGGCCGAGGGGGGTGAAGGCGGCGAGGGCGCCGGCCAGTTTGTGGCCGCCGCGGGAGACGTAGTCCGGATCGTCGTCGTCCGCGGAGACGACCAGGGCGGCGCCGGTCTCCACCTGGGTCGCCGGTTTCGCGGCGACGCTGCCGCCGACCGTGACCCGCCCCGCGGCGATCAGCTGGCCGGCGTGCTCACGGGAACGGGCCAGCTTCCGGCGGACGAGTTCCGCGTCGAGTCGGCGTCGGGACACTGCCACGGGGGGTTCAGCTCCTGGGGGTCATGCGGGGTGGACGGGGCCGGGACGGAAGCGGTCGGTGGGTCGGTGGGCCGGTGCCGCGCGCCGGTGGCGCGGACGGTGGGTCGGACGGTGGGTCGGTGCCGTGCGGTCAGGGCGCGGACGGGCGGGCGGGCGCCGGCGGGCCGGGGCTCCGGTCGAGCGCCGTGAGCGCGTCCCGCAGTGCCCGGTGCACATCCTCGTACACCTCGATGTGGCCGTCACCGGGGAGGTGGTCGGCGTCCGCCAGCCGCCGCAGCGCGGCGTCCACCTCGGCGTTCCCCGTGTCCGTCCGGTCCACACCGAGCGGGGCGGGACCGGCGGGCGCGTCGGGGTCCGCGCCGGCTCCCCCGGGTACGGTCCCGCCGGCCGCGGACGGCCCCGCGGAGCCCGCGTCCCCGGCGCCCGCCGGCCCGGCGGGACGGTGCCCGCCGCCGTCCCGCGCGCCGGTCTCCTCCGCACCACCGCCGTGCGCCGGGGCGCCCCCGGAACCGCCTCCGCCGGCCGGCTCCCCGTCACCGGCCTCCCGGGGCGGAGGCGTCGGGCGGGGCCCCGGCACGGCCCCCGGGCTCGCCCCGTACCCCGTCCCCGGCCCCGTGACGAGAGGACCGGCGGGCTGGGCTTCCGGCCGTGTGCCGGGCGTCGGCTCGTTCATGCCCCCGACGCTACCCGGACCGGGCCGCCTCCGGGGTGAGCCGGCCTGGGGTAACGTCGGCCGGGATGACCAGAACCACCGAGGAGTGCCGCCGCTCGCTGGAGCGGCTGGCGGAGAATCTCGCCCGCGCCGACGACGACGTCCGCGGCGCCGCCGCCCTCCACCGCACCGTGAGCTGCCATCTCACCGACCTCGACACCACCTTCACCGGGCGCCTCGCCGACGGCCGGGTCGAGGATCTGGACCAGGCGCCGGGGCCACCGGCCGAGCGGGCCCAGGTCCGGCTGGCGATGGCCTCGGACGACCTGATCGCGCTGGTCGACGGGGAGCTGCACTTCGCCCGCGCCTGGGCCACGGGCCGGGTCAAGCTGGAGGCGGGCTTCCGCGACCTGCTCCGCCTGCGCTCCCTCCTCTGAGCCCCGGCACACCCGCTGAGCCCCGGCACGCCCGCCGAGCCCTGGCGTGCCCGCGGCCCGGTGGGCACCCGCGGGTGTTCGGGTGGCCGGGGGGTGCCCGCAGCACTCGGGCCGCCCCGAGCCTCGTCCGGCCACCCCCGCCCGGCCGCCGAGCCGCCGGCCGGGCGCGTCCCGGCCCGCTCACACCACGGCGTGACCGGCGGGCGGGCCGCGGCCGGCCGCCCGGCCCGCGCCCGCGGACCTTCAAACCGCCCCGCCCGCACCCGGCGAACCATCCGTAGGCCGCCGCACCACGGCCCCGTTGCCCCCGCCCCGCTCAGCCGAGCCCGAGCCGGGCCAGCGCCTTCCCCGTCCGCAGCCGCCCCCCGGCCGGGTCGGCGCCCGCCGCCGTCCAGACCGCCGCGCAGGCCGCGCGCAGCCCGTCCAGCGGGTCGCCGTCCCCTTCCACCAGCAGTTCGTCCCCCTCGGCCCGCGCCGTCCAGCCGCCGCAGCGGTGCCCGTCCGGGCCGGAGCCGGTCCGGACGGCGGCCTCGGTCCCCGGCTGCGCGGTGAGCAGCGCCCGCAGGTCGGCGGCGACGTAGGTCGGCCGGTGCCGGGGCGGTGCCGAGAGCAGCTGCGCCGCGTCGGTCACCCCCGTCAGCACCAGCAGCGAGTCGACTCCTCCCGCGTACGCGCCCTCGATGTCCGTGTCCAGCCGGTCCCCGACCACCAGCGGCCGCCGCGCCCCGGTCCGCAGCACGGTCTCCCGGTGCATGGGCGGCAGCGGTTTCCCCGCCACCTGCGGCCGCGCGCCGGTGGCGATCCGTACCACCTCCACCAGCGCGCCGTTGCCGGGCGCCCGGCCGCGGCCGGTGGGGATCGTGAGGTCCGTGTTGGAGGCGAACCAGGGCACGCCCCGGGCCACCGCGTACGAGGCCTCCGCCAGGTGCTCCCAGCCCACCGAGGCGTCGTACCCCTGGACGACGGCCGCCGGGTCCTCGTCCGCGGAGTCCACCGGGCGCAGCCCCCGCTCGCGCAGGGCCACCCGCAGCCCTTCGCCGCCGACCGTGAGCACCCGCGAACCGGCCGGTACCCGCTCGGCGACGAGCCTGGCCACGGCCTGCGCCGAAGTGATCACCTCCGACGGCTCGGCGGGTACCCCGAGCCGGGTCAGATGGGCGGCGACGTCGGCCGGTGTCCGGGAGGCGTTGTTGGTGACGTACGCGAGCCGCAGCCCCGCCTCCCGCGCCGACTCCAGCGAGGTCACCGCGTGGGCGACGGCCTCACCGCCCGCGTACACCACCCCGTCGAGGTCGAGCAGCGCCGTGTCGTACTCCGCGCACAGCGGCCGTTGCGTCCCCTCGGTCCGGGTGCGGATACCGCTCCCGCCGTGCTCACCCATGGTCACTCCCGCCCTCGTCCGTCATCGCTCCCCCGATCATCGCGCATGGTCCGATCCCGCTTAACATGCACCAATGAGCACACCCGGTCTCACGCGCGAGGGCCTGCGGCTGCTCCCCTTCCGTGGCCTGCGCTACGCGCCGGAGCGGGTCGGCAGCATCGCCGCCGTCACCTCGCCCCCGTACGACGTGGTGGTACGGCCCGACGGCCAGCGCCACCTGGAGACGGCGGACCCGCACAACATCGTCCGGCTCATCCTGCCGCAGGGCGACGACCCCGCCGGGCGCCACCGGCGGGCCGGCGCGACCCTGCGGCGCTGGCGCTCCGAGGGGGTCCTCCGGGCGGACCCCGAGCCCGCGCTCTACGTCTACGAACAGTCCGGCGACGGCCTGGTGCAGCGCGGCCTGATCGGTGCCCTGCGCCTGTCGCCGCCCGAGGAGCGGATCGTCCTGCCCCACGAGGACGTCATGCCGGAGATCGTCGCCGACCGCGCGGCCGTGATGCGTGCCACCGCGGCCAACCTCGAACCCCTGCTCCTCAGTTACCGCGGCGAGCCGGCCGGAGCCGAGGGGGGCGGGAGTGACCCCGCGGGAGGTGGAGGAGACGGGGCGGAGGGCGCCACCGCCCTCCCGGGCGCGGCAGGCGTCATCGAACGCGCCGTCCTCCGCGCCCCGCTGCTCGCCACGACCACGGAGGACGGGCAGAATCACCGGCTGTGGGCCGTCACGGACCCCGCCGAACTGGCCCAGATCGACGCCGACCTCGGCCGCCGCCAGGCCCTCATCGCCGACGGCCACCACCGCTGGGCCACCTATCTGCGCCTGCGCGCGGAACACCCCTCCCCCGGCCCCTGGGATTACGGGCTGGTGCTGCTGGTGGACACCGCGCGCCACCCCCTGCGGGTCCGCGCCATCCACCGGCTGCTGCCGCACCTGCGCCCGCACGACGCGCTCGACGCGCTCCAGGGCGCCTTCCGCGTGCGCCGCGTGGACGGTCCGCTGCCGCACGCCCTCAAGGCGCTCGCCGGTGTGGACGGACCGGGGCGGCCCGGCACCGCGGAACCCGCGCCCGGCAACGCCTTCCTCCTCGCCGGGGCCGATGGCGGCTTCCACCTCGTCGACCGTCCCGACACGGACCTGCTCTCCCGCACGGTCCCCGGCGACCGGCCCCGTTCCTGGCGCACCCTCGACGCCACGGTGCTCCACTCGGTCCTGCTCGGACGGCTCTGGCGGGTACCGGACGACCCGGGGCACATCCGCTACCTGCACGACGCCACGGCCGCCGTCGACCAGGCCCGGCGCCACGGCGGCACGGCCGTCCTCATGCGGCCGGTCCGCGAGGAGATCGTGCGGGAACTCGCCCAGCAGGGCGTCACGATGCCCCGCAAGTCCACCTCCTTCGGCCCGAAACCCGCCACGGGCCTGGTCCTCCGCAGCGTCGGCCAGGACTGACGCCCCACGGCCCGGCGCCGGCCGCCACCGCCCTGCCGCTCTCCCCCGGCGCAGCGGGCGCCTCCACCCGCGAGCGGGCGAGCGGGCGAGCGGGCGAAGGACAACACAAAAGGGGGCGGTACCCGTCCGGGTACCGCCCCCCATCGCCTGTTCCAGGCCCGGTCAGCCCGCGGAACCGGGGTCCTTCCCGGCCTCGGACGGCCCCGCTCCGGACACGTCCGCTTCCGTCGTGTCCTCCGCCCGGGGCTCGGACTCCCGGGGCCCCCGGGGCTCCCGGTTCTCCGCCTCGCCGCGCTCCGCCGGCTCCGGGTCACCGCCGTCCCGGGCCGGGCCATCGGCCTCACCGCTCGCCGGGTCCTGCTCATCCGCCGGGGCTGTCTCCGCGGCGGCCGGTGTCACGGCCCGCTCGACCGCGCCCCGGCCCTCACCACCAGGCGCGGGCTCCCCGCCGGGCTCGTCCGCCGTGTCCCGGGGACCGGCCCCGGACGCGCCCTCGGCGTCCTCCGCGGGCTCACGCCTGGCGGACGCCGCTTCGGCGCCGTCCTCCGCGCCGCCTCCGGTGGCCACCTCGGCCAGGACCGTCTTCCGGGCCTCGTGCGCGTCCCCGCTCTCCGCCTCCGGGTCGAGGGCGTCCACGAACTCCACCCCGTCGAGCTCCGCGAGCCGGTCGGAGGCGTCCGTCGTACCGCCGGCGTCGGCCTCCAGCGCCCGCGCGAACCACTCCCGCGCCTCGCTCTCCCGGTCCACGGCGAGCAGGGCGTCGGCGTAGGCGTACCGCAGACGCGCCGTCCACGGCTGTACGGAGTGCGCGGCCAGCTCGGGGCTCTGCAGGGTGACCACCGCCGCGTCCGGCTGTCCCATGTCGCGCCGCGCGCCGGCCACCACCAGGCGCATCTCGACCTGGCCCGCCTTGTCCAGCCGCTGCACCTCCGGCTCACCGGCCATGGCGAGCGCGCGCTCCGGGCGGCCCAGGCCACGCTCGCAGTCCGCCATCACCGGCCACAGGTGGGCCGAGCCGGTCATCCGCCGCGCGGCACGGAACTCCGCCAGGGCCTCGGCGTACTTCCCGACCCCGTACGCCGCGAAACCGGCGGCTTCCCGGACGGAGGCGACCCGGGAGGCGAGCCGCAGCGCGACCCGCGCGTAGCCGTACGCCTGCTCCGGCTCCTCCTCGTCCAGCAGCCTGGCCACCATGACGAGGTTCCGGGCGACATCCGTGGCGAGGGTCTTCGGCAGGCTCATCAGGTCCTGCCGCACATCCTTGTCGATCTCCTCACCGGTGACCTCGTCGGGAATGGGCAGCCGCTGGACCGGCTCGCGGTCCTCGCGCCGGGCGGCGCCGAACCCGCCCTCCCGGCGGCCCCGCTCACCCCGGTCGTCACGGCGGCCGTAACCGCCGCGCCCCCGGTCGTCGCGGCGGTCGTCCCGCCCCCGCCCGGAGCCGTAGGAGCGTCCACCCCGGTCGTCGCGACGGCCTCCCCGGTCGTCGTCCCGCCGGAAACCCGGACGGTCCTCACGGCCCCGGAACCCACCGCGCTCGTCCCCGTGCCGGTCGTCCCGCCGCGGTCCCTCACGCCGCGCCCGGTCGTCCGGGCGGTCCCGGTCGTCCCGCCGGAACGCCGCGGACCCGCTGTCACGCCGGTAACCGCCCCGGTCGTCGTCCCTCCGGGGGCCGCGCCGGTCGTCGTCACGGCGGAACCCACCACGGTCGTCGTCACGGCGGAAGCCGCCCCGGTCGTTCTCACGCCGGAACCCACCACGGTCGTCATCACGCCGGTAACCGCCCCGGTCGTCGTCCCTGCGCGGGCCACGCGGCCGGTCGTCCTCACGACGGAACGACGGCCGCTCCTCGCGCCGGAATCCGCCCCGCTCCGAACCACGCCGGTCATCGTCGCGCCGCGGCCCACCGGAAGCACCCTCACGCCGGACACCACGATCGTCATCCCGGCGGAAGCCACGGTTCTCGCCCCGGAAGCCACCACGGTCGTCATCGCGCCGGGGGCCACGGTCCCGCTGATCCCCGCGCTCACGGTCCCGCTCGCGTCCCCCGAAGCCGCCACCACGGCCGCCGCGGTCGTCCCGGCCGGCGAAACCACCCCGGTCGAACCCACCACGACCACCGTCCCGACGCGGGCCACCCGACCGGTCGTCACGGCGTCCGCGGTCACCCTCGTCACGCCGGAAACCACCGCGCGCGCTCTCCCCGCGGAAGCCACCGCGGTCGTCGTCACGGCGGGGGCCGCGCCGGTCGTCGTCACGGCGGAAGCCACCGCGGTCGTCCTCCCGCCGGGGGCCGCGCCGGTCGTCGTCACGGCGGAACCCACCACGGTCGTCGTCACGGCGGAAGCCGCCCCGGTCGTTCTCACGCCGGAACCCACCACGGTCGTCATCGCGCCGGTAACCGCCCCGGTCGTCGTCCCTGCGCGGGCCACGCGGCCGGTCGTCCTCACGACGGAACGACGGCCGCTCCTCGCGCCGGAACCCACGATCGTCATCCCGGCGAGGTCCACGGTCCCGCTCGCGTCCCCCGAAGCCGCCACCACGGCCGCCGCGGTCGTCCCGGCCGGCGAAACCACCCCGGTCGAACCCACCACGCCCACCGTCCCGACGCGGACCACCCGACCGGTCGTCACGGCGTCCGCGGTCACCCTCGTCACGCCGGAAACCACCGCGCCGCTCTTCACCGTCCTGCCGCCGCGGCCGGCCCTCCGGCCGCCCTGCGCGCTCCTCTGGCGAGTTGTTGGACATCGACGTGACTCCTGACTGCGGTACCGCGGATGGTGACTGATTCCCATGCCTCGGGCATGGGCCGGCGCGATGCGCCGCAAAACAAAAAGGGCCCTTGGCCCCAGCTGTACGCTGGGGCCAAGGGCCCTCACAGATT
>NZ_JAATEN010000072.1 GCF_012034935.1 Streptomyces zingiberis | reverse complement strand
GCGTATGTGCCGGTGGACCCGGGCTGGCCGGCGGAGCGGGTGGGGCGGGTCCTCGCCGACGCCGGGGTCTCCGCCGTGCTCTGCTCCGGCGCCACCAAGGAGTCCGTCCCCGAGGGGAACAGTGCTCCGGTGGTGGTGCTCGACGACCCGGCGGTGATGTCCGCACTCGGCTCCTCGGACGCCGGCGTGGAAACCGCGGTCAC
>NZ_JAATEN010000071.1 GCF_012034935.1 Streptomyces zingiberis | reverse complement strand
TGTGAACACGGCAGGGCCGAACGAGTGAACCGCCCGAACGGAAAACCGGAAAGGGAACGAACGCTTCCCCCCTCTCCGCGCAGCGCCACCGACCGAGCCATCGACCGGCGGTCGCCCCCGCCACCCGCCACCCGCGAACTGAGAGGCACCGCCCACAGGCCCCGCCGCCCCCGATCGACAAGGCCGCAACCACCGACAGCCCGCCACGACGGCGGGACAGCCGAGAAACCACGCACGCGTA
>NZ_JAATEN010000070.1 GCF_012034935.1 Streptomyces zingiberis | reverse complement strand
GGGTCGACGGAGCCGCCGATGGCGGCGTCGCCGGTGTTCTGCCAGGGGACCGGCGTGGTCCGCGAGGGCCCGGCGGGGAAGCGCCCGAGGTAGTTGAAGGCGAGCTGAGGGCGCGGTAAGGCGGCCAGCACCGGGCCGGTGGTGGGATTGAGGTGACGCAGCAGTCCGTAGCCCAGGCCGTCCCCCGGCACCGCCCGCGCCTGTTCCTTCACGGCTTTGAGCAGTGCACCGGCGGCCGGGCCGCCGGTGGCCGCCTCCGCCACGCCGATCCCGGCCAGGTCGAGCCGGACCGGGTGGGTGGCGGTGAACCAGCCGACCGTACGGGAGAGATCCGCCCCGTCCAG
>NZ_JAATEN010000007.1 GCF_012034935.1 Streptomyces zingiberis | reverse complement strand
CCCTCCCCCCCCCCCCCCCCCCCCCCCCCCCCCGGCGGGGGGGGGGGGGCCCCCCCCCCCCCCCCCCCCCCCCCCCCCCCCCCCCCCCGCCCCTACGCCCCCAGCCCCCGCACCCCCGCCTCCACCAGGAACGGGCTGGGCTCACCCGACCAGGAGACGTACAGGCTGTCCCGCGCCCTGGTGCAGGCGACGAAGAGCAGGCAGCGCTCCGCCATCAGGTCCGTGTCGTGCTGCTTGGCGTTCACCTCCGGCGGGGTGACCGCCTTGGGGAACGGGAGGACGCCGTCGCCGGCGCCGATCACCGCGACGCAGCGGAACTCCAGGCCCTTGGCAGCTCCGCGGCCTCCGCGCAGGTCCGCAGCCAGGTGCGGACCCCGTCCGCGGCGAGGCCGGCGGTGAACCGCTCGACGGTCTCCCACACCAGGGGCGCTCGGACGCGGC
The DNA here is from genome assembly GCF_012034935.1 of Streptomyces zingiberis. Classification (GTDB taxonomy): domain Bacteria; phylum Actinomycetota; class Actinomycetes; order Streptomycetales; family Streptomycetaceae; genus Streptomyces; species Streptomyces zingiberis. The sequence goes on along the minus strand of NZ_JAATEN010000007.1, from coordinate 329,266 downwards.
CGGCCGGCTGCCGCGGCCCCGCCGGTCCGGCGGGCATCCGGCCGGGCGGCTCTCCGCGCACGCCGGCGGTGGTGTCGCCGCGGGAGGCCCGGCCCGGCTGATCCCACGGCACGGCGCCCGGGAAGTCCGCGGCGTGGCCTGAGCCGGGGGCCCGCCGGCTGTCACCGGCCGTCACCCGCCCTCGGGCGCGGTCCCGGGGTCACGCCGGTGGTGTGAACTCGGGCAGCGTGAGGGCGGAATGGGCCGGCCGTCCCCCGGCCCGGCCTGCCTCCGGAGGCGCGGCGGCGAGCCGGCGCAGCTGGGCGTCGCGCCGCCGCAGGCCCTGCGCGGTGGCCGGGAAGAGCGTGGCGCCGCCCTCGCCGATCAGGTCCTGGTTCACGGTGACGAACGGCCGGGTGCCGTGTTCGTAGGCGGCGAAGCCGGCCGTGTGGTCCCGGCCGTCCAGAGAGACGGCGAGCATGTACGCGCCGGCGAGTGCGAGGCTGGAGCCCTGCCCGGTGAGGAACGAGGGCGCGTGGGCGGCGTCGCCGGCCAGCGCGACCCTGCCGCGGGACCAGCGGTCCATGCGGATCTGGCCGACTCCGTCGAAGAACAGGTCGTCCGCGTCGCGCAGGGCGGCCAGCAGGCCCGGCACCTCCCACCCCGCGCCGGCGAAGACCTGGGTGACCAGTTCGCGCTGGGCCGCCGGGTCCCGCAGCGCGCGGGGCGGCGGTTCCGGGTGGGCGAAGACCAGCAGGGCGTGCACGTCGTCGCGTTCGTCGCCCACGGCGTAGAGGGCCGCGGCCCTGCCCGGAGCGTTCCACAGCACCGTTTCGCGGAGGAGCCCGAAGGTGTTGGGCAGGGTGAACCCGGCGAAGCAGAGGCCGAGGTGCCGGTGGAACCGTGCTGCGGGGCCGAAGACGAGCCCGCGGGTACGGGAGTGCAGGCCGTCCGCGCCGAACACCAGGTCGAAGGTGCGTGCGGTGCCCCCGCGGAAGGTGACGTCGACCCCGTGGCCGGACTGGTCGAGGGTGTCGATGGAGTCGTCGAACAGGAACTCGACGTCGTCCCGGACCGCCATGTGCAGGGCGCCGGTCAGGTCTCCCCGCCGCACCTCCAGGTCCTGCCCCGCGGCACCGCCGGTGAGGGCCCGCGGGTCGACCGAGGCCACCTCGCCGCCGTCCGTGTCGAGGAACGTCAGCCGGCGCAGGTCGATGTGCGCCTCCCGCAGCCGCGGCAGGATCCCCATGCGCCGGACGACATCGAGTGCGGTGCCGCGCACGTCGACGGGGTAGCCACCGTCCCGGGGCGCGCCCGCCTTCTCGACGACCGTGACCGCGAATCCGCGGCGGTTCAGCCAGAACGCGAGGGCGGGCCCCGCGACGCTCGCCCCGGAGATCAGGGCCGTGCGCCCCGGCCTGGTGCGGCTCGCCCTCTGCTTCAACGGACCGGTGTGGCTCATGCCTTGGCTCCCTTGGCCATGGTGCGGACGACGAGCAGGGACAGCGCCGTCACGGCGGCGGCCGTGACGAAGCCGGTGACGAAGGCCGGTTCGGCCGGGACGTCCGACCCGGCCGGTGTCCCGGCGGTGAGGACGGCGCCACTGACCTGCACCCCCACGGCGAACCCGACCACGCGGGTGACCAGGACCAGGCCGGTGGCGATGCCGGTGTCCCGGCGGTCGACGGAGGTGGCGGTGGCGGCCACCAGGGCCGTGACGCACAGGCCGTTGGCGAGCGAGATCATCACCTTGCCGACGACGAGGTGCCACACCTCGAAGTGCGCGGCCGACAGGGCGAACAGGGCGGTGACCATGAGGGCGATCCCGGTGGCGACCACGGCACGGGAGCCGAGACGCCGTGCCCCGAGCCCGCTGAGCGGCCCGGCCAGCGACGCGGCCACGGCGCCGGGCAGCAGGAAGAAGCCGATCTCGGTGGCGCCGGCGCCGAAGCCGTAACCGTCCCCGGACGCCGCGAGCAGCTGCGGGATGAGATGGACCGCCATCGCGGTGCCGGCGCACACCACGAACGTCAGCACGCACGCCTTCCACACCTCGGGCCGCGCGAGCATCCGCAGATCGACCATCGGTGCCGCCGCGCGCCGTTCCACCGCTGCCCAGCCGGTCACGAAGACCCCCAGCAGCACGAGGAGGGCGCCGAGTGCGAGGGGCTGTGAGCCGAGGCCGGGAGCCATGGCGAGCACGACCATGAGCGTGACCAGCGACCCGCTCAGCAGCAGGAGGCCGGGCCAGTCGGTCCCGGCGCCGTCCGCGGACCGGCCGGGCGGGTCCTGCGGCATCAGCCGGTTCACCAGCAGGGTGGCCCCGGTGACGGCGATCGTCGGCAGCGCGAACATCCAGTGCCGGGACAGCCCTTCGGCCACGGGCCCGGCCGCGACCGTTCCCGCCATCCCGCCCGCCACGAAGAGCCCGCTGACCACCCCGATGGCCACCTTCGCCTCTCCCGCGGGGAGATGCTCGCGCACCAGGATGAAGGACAGGGGCAGCGCGCCCACCATCGCTCCCTGGAGCACCTGGCCGAGCAGCAGCACCGGCAGGCTCGGCGCCACGGCGGACACCAGGCCACCGGCGCAGACCACCGCCATCAGCCGGACCAGGACCTGTTTCCCGCCGTAGCGGTCGCCCAGCTTGCCGGCGACGGGGGTGACGAGCGCGCCGGTGACGAGGAGCGTGACGCTGAGCAGCGCCCCCTCGGCGGGGGTCATGCCCAGTTCGCGCTGGAGGAGCGGGAGCGTCGGCGTCACCACCGACTCCAGGGCGCCGGTGGCGACCGCCAGCGCGCCGAGGGCGCCCACGGCGGCTCCTCCGATGCGTAAGGGCGGAGCGAGGGATGTGGTGGTCATGGAGATCCTCCCGGTCGTCGATGGGTGGGAAGCGGCCCGGCCTCTTCCGTGCGCCGCCGCCTCACGGGTCCCGCGCGCAGGGGTGGCCCGTCCGCGGGGCGCGGTGTGTTCGGTGCTGGGTGTGTGCCGGCCGTCCGGACCCGCGGGCATCCGGCCCGCCCGGCGGAGCGGCGGACGAGGCGAGGGCACGCGCGGTCCCACCGCGCCGGAGCGGAGGCACGGAGCCTGTGCTGTGCGCCGACGCGGAACTAAACTACACCGTGCAGTGTAGAAACGCTACGATGGGCCCATGCCGACCACGAAGCTCCTGCGTGAGGGGTCCGCGCGGAAGCGGGCCGCCATCCTCTCGGCGGCCCGCGAGCTGTTCCTCGCCGACGGTTTCGACCGGACCAGCGTCGACGCGGTCGCCGCGCGGGCCGGGGTGTCCAAGCGGACGGTCTACGACTACTTCGGCGACAAGCAGACGCTGCTGCGAGCCACCCTCGACGCCGTGGGCCAGGCGATGATCACCACGATCCGGCGGACCCTCGACGACACCCTCACCGACCGCGTCGAGGCCGGCGGCCTGGAGGACGCCCTGGTCACGTTCTCGATGCGCATCGCGACCGACATGCTCGGCTCGGCGGAGTACGCGACGCTGCAACGCCTGGTCCGGGCGGACCCCGGTCATCTGCCGCACCGGGGATACAACTCCATGGCCGACACGCCCGACGAGGCGCTCGCCGAGCGGTTCGCCGCGCTCGCCGCGGCCGGGCTGCTCCACGTCCCCGACCCGCGCCTCGCGGCGGACCAGTTCATCGCGCTGACCTTCGGCGTCGCGCTGGACCGGCTCGGGTCCGCGAACGCCGCGGAGGACGCCCGCGTCCGGCCGCTCCTCGTCGAGGGGGTGCGGACCTTCCTCCGGGCATACCGGACCGGGTAGGGGCGGGCGCCGGGCGCCGCCGGTTCGCCGCGAGAGCCACGCGCCGGAGGAACGGATGAACGCATGCGGATGACCTCACCCACCGGTGCCGCGGGCCGTTCGCCGCTAACGGTCAGCGGCGGCACGCGGCCGGCCGGTGGGCGCGGGCCCGCGGCGGACGTCATACGGGGCCGCCTCCCGGTGGCGGCGGGATGACGCCTGCCCTCAGCGGCTTCCGGCAGGGAGCGGGTTCTCCTGCAGCCCGGCGACGGGGAACGTCACCCCGGTGAGCTCTTCGGAGACGGCCCACAGCCGCTGCTGGACGGCGATGTCGTAGGAATCCGGGCTGGAGGTGACCAGCAGGGGGTGGCCCTTGACCCCGCGCCGTCCGCCCGGGCCGTAGTACTGACCGCCGAGCGTGGCGGGGTCGGTGGCGGCGCGCAGGGTCGGCAGCGCGCCCATCGCCGGCGTCTGGGCGATCAGCGGCGCGAGCCGGGTGAGCGGAAGGCGGAGGGCCGCGGGGGTGTTGCGGGCGAGCTCGGTGCTGGACACGCCGGGGTGTGCGGCCACCGCGACGGTCGTGCCGTGCGAGGCGAGCCGGCGCTGCAGCTCGTAGGTGAACATCAGATTGGCCAGCTTGGACTGGCCGTAGGCGCCGACCCGGCTGTACGCGCGCTCCCACTGCAGGTCGTCGAAGTGGATCGCGGCGCGGATGCGGTGACCGGTGCTGCTGACCGTCACCACGCGGGAGCCGGGCACCGGCAGCATCAGGTCCAGCAGCAGCCCGGTGAGCGCGAAGTGGCCGAGGTGGTTGGTGCCGAACTGCAGCTCGAAGCCGTCGGCGGTGGTCTGCTGCGGGGTGTACATCACGCCGGCGTTGTTGATCAGCAGGTCGATCCGGTCGAACCGGGACCGCAGTTCCGCCGCCGCGGTCCGGACGGAGGCGAGCGAGGTCAGGTCCAGTGCCTGCACGGTCGCGTCGCCGGTCATGCGGGCCGCGGCCCGCTCGCCTTTCTCGACGTCGCGCACGGCGAGCACCACGGAGGCCCCGCGCTCGGCGAGTGCGGCGGCGGTCTCGTACCCCAGCCCGGTGTTGGCCCCGGTCACCACGGCCACCCGCCCGCGCTGGTCCGGAATGTCCGCCGTCGTCCACTTCTCGCTCATGCCAGGCTCCCGCCTATGTAACGTACCGCTGGTCTCTTGCGCCTCCGACGTTAAAGTACTCCCGGTACGTTGTCAACGTACCGCCAGTACTTAAGTTAGGCTGGTGGATCATGACGTTCCAGCGGGCGCGAACCGAAGAGCAGCGGGAGATCCGCCGGCGGGCGATCCTCGACGTGGCGTCGGCGATGCTCGACGAGATGCCCGTCGCCGCGGTCACCCTGAACGAGCTCAGCCGCCGGGTGGGCCTGGCGAAGCCGAACGTGCTGCGCTACTTCGAGTCGCGCGAGGCGGTGTTGCTGGAACTGCTGGACCGCTACCTGCGGGAGTGGCTGACGGAACTGGCGGACGAGCTGGCCGCCGGTGTCGACGGGGAACAGCCCATGGCCGAGCGGGCGGCGGCGGTGGCCGAGATCCTCAGCCGCTCACTCTCCGGCCGCGTGGTGTTGTGTGAGCTCTTCGGCGCGCAGGGCGGCGTCCTGGAGCACAACGTCTCCGTCGAGGTCGTCGCCCGCTACAAGCGCGCCTCCCTGGACCGCCTGAACACCATGACCGCTCTGATCCACGAGCACCTGCCGGAACTGGGCGAGAACGCCGTCCTGTTCAGCCTGCAGACCATGGTCATGGCGGGTGCGTTGTCGGCGTACAGCAAACCCCCACCCAGTCTGGAGGCTGCCTACCAGGCCGAACCCGAACTGGCCCGCTTCCACCTGGAGCTGAAGGACTCCTTGGGGCTGGCCCTCACCGCGACCCTCCTGGGCGTGCTGCCCCGCGGTTGACGTGCGTCCTGGGCAGGTGAACACCTTGCCCCTTCTCGGCCTGGACGTGTCCGAGGGCGGCGGCGAGGGCGGCGAGTGAGCCGCCCCAGGCTTACCGCCCGCCCCGAACTCCTCACCCGGCCCGGGTGGGTGGCGCGCTCATCGCAGCCGTCAGGAACGTGATCGCCCAGCGCCGGGCCTCCTCGCCTTCCGTCGCCGTCGGGCAGGCAGGGGAGGGCCCGTTGTAGACATCGACGCGGTCCACGGCCGTCACGGCGAAGATCCCCCGCATCCGGAACAACAGCTCCTGTGGGGCAAGGCCGGGCAGTGCGCGCGCGAAAGCCGTCAGGTAGCGCTCGCCGACCGCGTTCTCGTCCGGGCCGGTCCAGCTGCGCGCCTCCTCGGCCGGGTCGCTGAGGATCGTCACGATCAGCCGGGAGGTCCGGGCGCCGCCCTCATCGCCGGCGGGCATCTTGTCGAAGAGCGGCCCTGCGAAGGCTTCCACCAGTTCGGCGACCGTCGGGTCCGCGGTCCGGGCGAGCAGTTCGTCGAGCCCGGCGCTCTGGGCGGCGATGATGGGCTCGGTCACGCGGCGGGCGACCGCGGCCAGGAGTTCCGCCTTCGAGCCGAAGTGATAGCCGACGGCGGCCAGGTTCGCTCCGGCGAGGTCGGTGATCGCACGCACCGAGGTGCCGCGGTAGCCGTGCTCGGCGAAGAGGCGTTCGGCCGCGTCGAGGATCTTGGTCCGGGTATCGGGTGGCGCCATGTACCGTACTTTACAGACGTTCGATTGAAACGAACGTTTGACTCACGTGGGAGAGGTTGCCATGAAACTGCTCGTGTACGGCGCCGGGGTCTGCGGCAGCCTGTTCGCCGCCCGCTTGTACGAGGCCGGGCTCGACGTCTCGCTCCTCGCCCGGGGTGAGCGGCTGGCCTCCCTGCGCCGGCACGGCGTGCGCCTCGCCGAGGAAGGCAGCCCCGCCGTCAGGCGGGTCCCCGTACCGGTGGTCGAGCACCCGGCCGGCGGGTACGACCTGACCGCCGTCCTCGTCCGCACCCATCACGTCGACGCGGTGCTGGAATCACTCGCCGGCCTCGAAGGCGACGTGCTGTTCCTGCACAACTGGGCGGCCGGCGCGGAGCCGCTGGGCGCGGCGATCGGCCGTGAGCGCGTACTGCTCGGCTTCCCGGTGTGGGGCGGCACGATGGACGGCGACGTGGTCCGTCACCGCGCGGCCAACTTCATGACCAGCCGGGTCCCCATGCCGATCGGCGAACCCGACGGCCGGACCACCCCGCGACTGGAACGGATCGTCGGGGAGTTCCGCACCGCCGGGATCAGAGCCAAGGCCGAGCCGCGGATGGATGCCTGGCTCAAGACGCACGCCGCGGTCGACGTACTTCTCGGGCAGGCGGTGCACGCGGCGGGCGGCCCGGTGGCACTGGCCGGCGACCCCGACGCGGTCCGCGGCATGCTCCACCTCATGCGGCAGCACCTGGCCGCCATGCCGACCCCGCCGGTCCCCCGCGCGCTCGCCGCGCTGCGGACCCTGCCGGAAGGGATGCTCGTGGCCCTGGTGCGGCGCTTCCTGCGCAGCCCGACGGCCGTCTACAGCGGGCTCAGCGACGCCTCCCCCGCGACGGTGGCCGAACTGGAGCGGCTGGCGGAACAGATGCGTGACCACGGGAAGATCCGGTAGCGGTCGGCGGCAGTGGCTTCTTGTCGGCGTGCGTGGGCGGGCCTGCGGCGGATGTCATGCGGGGGTGCCTCCCGGTGGCGGCGGGACGGTCTTGGCTGAGCAACCTTCCGGCGCGGCATGGCGACGGCCCTTCGTCCAGCTGGTCGCTGGGCGAGGGGCCGCGGGGGCGCGTTTCGACGGGGGCAGCGTGCGGGTCAGCCGTCCAGCGTGCCGCGCTTCACGGCGGCTATGAACGACGACCACCCGTCGGCCGGGAACACGATCACCGGGCCGTGCGGATTCTTGCTGTCGCGCACCGGTACCGAAGGGGCGAAGTCGTCGGAGACTTCGATGCATTCGCCTCCGTCCTGGTTGCTGTAACTGCTCTTCCGCCACGTGGCAATGGTCAGGTCGAGGGATCGCACGGTGTCTCCTCCAAGATGCGCCGGACGAACTTCCGCGACTCGGCGGGGGGCAGGGCCAAGTCGCGCACTGCATCGTACGCACGCTGCAAACGGTCAACAGGGCAGTTTTCTTCGATCAGTTCGCCCCGGTAGCCGTTCTCCGTGTATGCCACAGTACGTCCGTCGAGCAAACGCAGGAACATGACCGTGGCGTTCATCAAGCCATGCGGCCCGACACGCAGCGGCAGCACCTGGAGCGCCACGTCCGGCCGATCTCCCATGGCCAGCAGATGCTCAAGCTGGCTGCACCATGCGGCAGCGTCACGCAGTGGGGCGCGGAGTACGGCCTCGGAAAGGATCGACCGGAACGGCGGTGGCTCGTCGCCCTCCAGCAGTTCTCTCCGCGCCATGCGGGCCTCGATCTGCCGCTCCAGCTCGTCTCCCCGGAGCCCGCCCGCCGCCAGGAGCGCCCGTGCGTAGTCCGGCGTCTGCAAGAGTCCCGGCAGCACGCTCACCGCGAAGTGCCACAGGCTCGTGGCCTCCGCCTCCAGTTCCATGTAGCGGCGGTACTGCTCGCGGAACTGCGTGCGGTCGGCCCGTGCCAGCTCCCACAGGACGAGCAGCAGCCCGGGTGTCTCGTAGTACGTGTCCAGGGCCTGGACGACCTCCGGGCCGCCCAGCGTCTCGCCCTTCTCCATCTTCCCGAACAGGGACCAGTCCCAGCCCACGCGTTCGCCGAGCTGCCGCAGGGTCACGCCCTTGGCGGCCCGTAACTGACGCAGCTCCTCCGCGAATCGCTGACGCGGTTCCCGGCTGCGTCCCGTGACCAGACGTCGCTGCGGCAAGGTAACTCCCCTCCAGTGCCCCCGGAGCGGCCGTTCCCGACTGCTCCGGACGCTCCCTCGTTCCCGCACTCGGCCGTGACCGGCACCTGAACCCGTACGTCGCCACCTGCCGAGCCGTGGCGTCGCCGGACATGGCCGACGTGTAGTTGATCGAATGCATACGGTAATGATGGTGGCGGGGGCGTGACGGCCGAATCGCGAAATCCGTTGAGGATCGGGGAGGCGTGGTGGGCGCGGCGGGTGGGTCAGGCGCCCTGTGCTCCGCGCTTCACGGCGACCTTGAACGACGACCACCCGTCGGCCGGGAACACGACGCGCCTCGCGGCGTGGTACGTGAGGAAGCCCCGCCCGAGCGCACGACGCTCAGGCGGGGCAGCCCTCACGTGGCGCCCATTCCATTCAATAACCGGCACCGTGTGGCACAGGGTCCGCGACGCCGCGGTGGCCGGCCCATGTCTCGGCCGCCTCGGCCATGGCCCCGAGCCATTCCGCCTCGGGAAACCGCTCAGCTTGCCGTTTGTTCATGCGCAAGGTGGCCATGGCGAACGCGTCGATCGCCGAGGCGTCCGCGTCCACCCACCCTTTACACCGGGCGGCCCACTCCTCCGCCTGCTCAGCGGAATGCCCGGCTGCGAGGAGCTGCACGACGAGGCAGGCAGGGTCGATGAACCCCGCCCCACGCGTGGGCATGGACCAGTCCACGATCCAGCTCCGGCGCTCACCGATCACGAAGTTGTCGGGGTTCACGTCGGTGAAGAGCAGCGTGTCACCTCTGAAGAACTCGGTAGTTCCTTCGGGTGCGAAACGGTCCCAGCGAGTCTCCTGCCAGTCGCCGGCCTCGATCGGCAGGGGAACTCCTCGAAGGCCATCGAGCAGCCCAACCACTGCCCCGAGGTCACCCGAGTTCGGCCCGAAGTCCGACGAGCGGCCCTCAACCACCTCGAATCCGAGCGCGATCCACTCGTCACTTTCAGCGTGCCACCGTAGTTCCGGAGAGAAGGCGTGCACGGAGGGGTTGATCAGGCGTTCTCTGGCCATGGAGGCTCGACGGCCTCCGGGCCGGTTACGGCAGGCTTTGACGAAGACAGGCCCACGCTCACATTCGACGAGGGCCGTAACGTCAGAACCATGACCGCGGGAGGCGGGCCGTACCGAGACTTGCTCACCGGTGTGCGGGCGCACGAGCGCCCACAGGGACTCAGTGGCGGGTGACATGTTGACCATCAGTTCCTCGGGCTGCACGAGCTGCTGGGGAAGCCAGGGGAGCACTCCCCGTCTCCTACCGGGTCGCAGTCGCCGTTGCCGCTCCCACTGCCGCCATCGTCGTCACCGCCCCCGCGTGCGACGACCACGATCCTTCCCGAGTAAGGGGACGTGGGACCCGTCCCGGCAACCCACCGCGGGTGACATCCATGGGTTCGGCAAGCGACCGGAACGGGGGGATGGAAACCCGCCCGGGCTGCGGCTGTCCGTTCAACGCAGCCCATGAAGCGGTCCGGCTCAAGTGCACCGGAAGGGGCGGTCCGCCTCCGATGCCGTCGTGGGTCCCGTTCCCGCGCGGCGGCCGGGTGGTTCGTGGTCGCCGTGGTGGGCGAGCCAGTGCTGGAGTTCGAGGTGGCGGAACTGGTAGGCGATACCGGACAGCCGGAGGAGGCCCGCGCGGTGGGCCCAGTCGAGGAAGGGCCCGGGGCGGCGGGGAAGCTTTCCCCGCCGGGCCGCGAGCGCCACGGCGATCGCGTACCGGGTCCACGCGGTCGAGCCGAAGGCGAGCCCGAAGACGATCGCCTCGGCGAAGCCGAGGACGACGGAGATGGTGATCGAGAGGAAGCCGTCCCCGCCGTGCAGGTAGAGGAAGTGGGCCGGTGCCCCGCCGGCGAATCCGTGGGTCCATCCGTACACCGCGTACTGCTCGGCCACCCCTCCCACGCCCGGCTGGTGGGCGAAGTCCGTGAAGCCGAAACCGCGGGCCAGGGAGTCCATGAAGGTGTAGACGGGCCAGAAGGCCACGCCGTAGCCGATCCAGTACACGAGCCCCAGCGCCAGGCCGAATTGCAGGTCGGTGCGTAAGGGGTCGCGCGGTGCGAGGGCGTCGGGAAGTCTCCTGCCGGTTCCCAGGGCGAGGCCCAGGGCCGGGGCGAGCAGCAGTCCCAGGGTGAATCCCTGCGCGGCCGTGTAGAGGAGTTCGACCCCGGACTCCCCGGTGGCCAGGAGGCTCGCCAGGGCGAACAGCGTGCCGACGCCTGCCGCGACGGGGAGCCCGAGCAGCAGCCCGAACGCCGCCTCCTTCGCCCCGCTCCGCGTCGCCAACTTCCCGATCTGGAACTTCTTCGGCCTGACCTCGCGCCGGACGCCGGTCCGGAGCAGGACCGCCAGCACGATCCCGGCGTAGATGAGGACCGTCGCGTCCAGGGTGCCGACGGCGAAGTCGGCGAACGCGAGGGCGCCGCACAGGAGGAAGACGGCGTGCAGGCACCGCACCCGGGTGGCTCCCGCGATCGGCCAGAGCCGGTGCAGCACGATGTCCACACCGTGCGCGGATCCCCGCGCGTGGCCGGGGCCCGGTGGCCGCCGCTCCTCCGCCCGCCGGCCGGCGGACTCGTCCCGCTGGAGGTGGCGGGCGAGTGCCGTGAGCCAGGCGCGGACCTGGGCGGCGGGGTAGGTGTCCCCAGGTGGAGCGGACGGTGTCGGGTCCGGGGTCGCGGCGCCGGGCAGGAAGCGGCTCAGCAGGTGGTCCCCGACCGCCTTCGGCGTGTCCAGCTCCGGGGCGAGCAGGGCCCGTGGATCGCGCCGGTGGCGGCCGTCGGGACCGCGTTCCTCGTAGACGGTCACGGCCAGGGTGAGCCGCCACGGGGTGGACAGTCCGGCGGCCAGCGGCCCGTGGGGGTCGCGCGTCAGTGCCTCCAGGACCGGACGCCACCGGGGGGTCGCGCCGAACCGTTCGGTGAGGAACCGCCGGGCCGCGTCCGCCGGGACCGGTTCGATCTTCACGTGCGCGGCGTCCTGTAACCACACCTCCTGTTCCGCCAGGGTCTCGTAGGGCTTGCTGCGGCAGGTGAGCAACAACGCCGCCTTGCTCGTGCCCAGCTGGTACCGGTTGAGGGCACGCAGCGCCTCGCCGGCGGGGGACCTGTAGCCGGGGGAGTCGTCCATCTCGTCCAGGCCGTCGAGCACCGGCAGGATCGTGCGCGACTCGACCAGACGCCGGGCGGACCGGGCGGGCACGTTGTAGGTGTCGGTCAGGTGGCGGGAGATCCACTGGTCCACCGTCTGGTTGCGGGTGTCCCACGAGGCCAGGCTCAGCCGCACCGGCACCGGGTCCCCCTCGGCGGGCTTCTCCAGGAGGCGGACCATCAACTCCACGGCCAGCACCGTCTTGCCCGCCCCCGCCTCCCCGGTGATCACCATCCGCCGTGGCCGCAGGCGCCGGTAGTACTCCACCACGTCTCTCAGATGGCCCTCGGCGCCGGCCCGCCGGGCGTTGCGCGCGTCGACGGGCAGGAAGGTGAAGGAGACGTCGATGGTCTTGTCGTCGCCACCCAGCAGTTGCACTCGGGCGTCGCGTTCGGCGCCCAGCACCTTCGCCGCCAGTTCCCGTGCCGCCTCCGCCGACGCGATCTCCCGCGCGTCGGCCGCCGAGCGTCTGGAGAGCCACACGAGCACCCCGCTGGACGCCAGGGACACCAGGCCCGCCATCGCGCCGGTGGGGTCGACCTCCCCCACGTCCGCCCTGAGCAGCGTCCACACGCCGATCGCCACGGCCGTCACCGTCATCAGCGCGGCCACCGCTCCGTAGGCGAACGCCTCTCCTCGCTTCCCCATCACAGCGGGCCATCCTCGCCGCAGGGGACGCCTCGTGACGAGACCTCTACACTCTGTTTTCGCCATATCCCCCGCGGCGGGTGAGGCTCGATGACACGGATGGGACGAAGGTGCCCTCCTGGGGCCCCATCCGGGGCACTGCGCTCCCGGCCGCCGGCCCCCGGCCCCCGGAAGGCACCTGATCCGCGTCTCTCCCGGCGAAGATGGAGGCCGGCGCCACCACACGGAGGAAGCACCTTGCCCTGGAGTACGCGGGAACTCGCGGAACTGGCGAGTACCACGGTGAACACCGTCCGGCACTACCACCGGCTCGGGCTGCTCGACGAGCCCGAACGCCGGGCCAACGGCTACAAGCAGTACGGGGTACGGCACCTCGTCCGTCTGCTGCGGATACGGCGCCTGACCGAACTGGGCGTCCCGCTGTCGCGGATCGGCGAGGTCGGTACCGGCGACCGTGACACCACCGCGGACGCGCTGCGCGCGCTCGACGCGGAACTCGGCGCGACCATCGAACGTCTCCAGCGCGCCCGGTCCGGCATCGCCGCGATCCTGCGGGACGGCGCACCCGCCGACATCCCCGCGGGTTTCGAGCCGATGGCCTCCCGGCTCAGCGAGGCCGACCGTTCGCTCATCCTCGTGTCCACGCAGCTCTACGACGAGGGGGCGATGGCGGACCTGCGGCAGATGGTGGAGAACGACGACATCGCCGTGAACGACGCGTTCAACGCGCTGCCGCCCGACGCCGACGAGGCGGCACGGCAGAGCCTCGCCGAGCGCATCGCCCCCGACATCGAGCGCAACCTCGCCAGGTACCCGTGGCTGAACGATCCGGCCGGGCGTCTGGCGAAGGGGGAGCGGGTCGCCCGGGAGGCCTTCGTCGAAGCGGTGACCGAGTTGTACACCCCGGCCCAGTGCGACGTCCTCGCCCGGGCGGCCACCCTGGCGCAGGAACGCCTGCGCGACGCGCGCGGAGCGGACGGCGAGCCGGGCTGAGCGCTCTGCTCCGGCCGAGCCGGGCGGGGCGCCGCGGCCCGGGTACGGCGCGCCGCGCCGCGCCACCGGCCGCCCCGCCCACGGCAGGAGCCGCCTCGTGTGCGGGTGCACGGCGCGGCGGGCGCCGCCGACGCGCACGGTCCCGGCAGCGCCCCGTGACGCGCGTCCACGGCCGGGCGCGGATTTGACCTTGTTCCGGGAACACCGTCTGGAGTGGTGGCCGGAGCGGAACAAACGGCGGCCCCCCACGGAGCGCACGACGAGGAGCGGTCCGGTCCCACACCCCCGTACCGAGAACGCGAAAGGCCCGAACCGTGACCCAGCAGTCCGACGCCCCCTCCGCCGCCGGCCGGTCCGGCGCGCCCACCGGGACGCCCGGCCCCGACGCCCCGACGCTGGCGGAAGACCTCCTGCTTCTGCTCTTCCAGCCCGACTCCGGGACCATCGCGGGCGAGACCACCCTCTACTACGCCCTCGGGGGTGCGGTCCTCGCCGATCTCGCCCTCGGCGAGCGCGTCAGGACCACCAAGGGGAGGCTCGGGGGAGTCCGGGTGGAAGCGGTTCCGGAGCGCCGCCCGTCCGACGAGATCCTCGGTTCCGGGTGGGACTACCTCTCGGGCAAGCCCCGGGACGTGCAGACCGCGCTCGCGGCGATCGGTCCCGGGCTGCGCGAGCCGGTGCTGGGGCGGCTCGCCGAGCGCGGCGAGATCCACCGGGAGAAGCGCAAGATGCTCGGCCTGTTTCCCACGACCGCCCTGCGGGACGGCGGGACCGGACGCCGGGCGCGGCTCCTGGCGCAGGTCCGGGACGTCCTCGTGGACGGTGTGGAGCCAGGGGAGCGCGTCGCCGCGCTCACGGCGCTCCTCGCGGCGAGCAAGACGCTCCCGCAGTTCGACCCGGAGATCCCCTGGACCTCCCCCGTGATCAGCCGGGCCGAGGAGATCCGGCGCGGCAACTGGGGAGCGGGAGCCGCCGCGGAAGCCGTGACGCGCACGGTGACGGCGACCGTCGTCAACAGCGTCGTCGTCGCCCTGGTGGCGAGTTCCGAGGGGTCCGGCGCATGACGCGTGACGGGGGAGCGGGGGTGCTGATCGCGGGGGGACCGGCAGGGAACTGACGGACGGGACGGCTGCCCCGCGGCCCGCGGGCCGGCCGGTCTCCGGCGCCGGTGTCCCGGCTGCGGTGGCTGCGGTGACGGTGGTGGCGGCGGTGGCGGTTCGGTGACCCGGCCGGGGCCGTGGGACAGGGGCCGCCCGGTGAGGCGCTGCCCGGTGTCTCCATCCGGCGAAAGCGGCCCCCGAACCGCCGGGGCTGACTACGATGCCGGAGTGACCGGCCCGAGGGGACCGGCCGGGAGGGACGCGTCGTGGTCGAACCGTGGGACACCCGAGCCCCCAAGGTGGTCACCCTCCCCTCGGGGCGCCGGATCCGGGGGCGCGGCCTGAGATATGAGCTTCCCGAAGGCCAGAGGCCCACGTTCGGCGTGCAGTTGACCGAGCACGAGCCCGCCGGGGTGCCCTGGGACTCCGTGTGGATTCCGTGGCGTGATTTCTGGCTTCCCGCGGACCCCGTGGACGCGATGGGCAAGCTCCGCGCCGCGTACGACCGCGCCGTGGAGGAGCGGGTGGAGATCTGCTGCGGAGGCGGCGTGGGGCGGACCGGCACGGCTCTCTCCGCGCTCTGCGTGTTCGAGGGGATGCGGCCCCGGGACGCGGTCCGGTGGGTGCGCCGCACCTACCACCCGCGTGCGGTCGAGGTGCCGTGGCAGCGGCGTTTCATCCGCCAGGTCTTCGACGCCGGAACGGCCGGCTCGCGGCGGCCGTAACCGCCGGACCGGCAGGACCCGCAAGGCCGGCAGGGCCCTCCGGGCCGCCTGGGCCGGGGGTGGCGGCGGTGGCCGACGCCTCCCCGTCGATGCCGTTCCCCCGTGACCGACCGCTTCCCGGACCCCCGGGGCCCCGGGGTGGCCCCGCCGTCCGGACCGGTCCGCCCCGCGCTGTCCGACCGGCGGTCCTTACGGCCGCACGCTTACCGCCACACCGTCCGACCGGCGGCCCCTGCGCCCGTGCCCGAGCATCTCTCCGCACGCCCCGCCGCGCCGCCCGCCCGCGTTTCCTCCTTGCGTCCCCTCCTCGCGCTCTTTCCTCCCGCTCCCTTCCCGGGCCGCCGGATCTGGCTGTTTCTACAGGCGTGTAGAGTCCGCCTGTGCGGACGGGCGACGGGTGCCCGTGTGCGGTGAGCGGCCGGTGTGGTCGATGGGGAGGTGGCGCCGGTGAGCGGGACGGGCAGGCGACGGCGTACTCCGGGCGGCGACAGAGCGGCCGGCGAGGCTACCGGCAGGGCCGCGGCGCGTGAAGCGGCGAGGGGAACGGGCAGGACGCGGCTGACGCGGCGGGGCCGGATCGCGGCCTGGGCCGCGGGGGTGCTCGGGGTGCTGATCCTCGCCGTCGCCGGGGTGGGCGTCTGGGTGTACCAGGAGCTCGACGGCAACATCCAGGCCGCCGACATCGACGGCAGGCTGGGCGGGGACCGTCCC
This sequence comes from Streptomyces zingiberis, assembly GCF_012034935.1. GTDB lineage: Bacteria > Actinomycetota > Actinomycetes > Streptomycetales > Streptomycetaceae > Streptomyces > Streptomyces zingiberis. The sequence continues at coordinate 313,329 of NZ_JAATEN010000007.1, read as the reverse complement.
GAGAACCTGAGCCCCGGCTCGAAGAACATCCTGGTCGTCGGCTCGGACAGCCGGGACGGCGACAACGCCTCGTTCGGGGGCGCCGGTCTCACCACGATGCAGTCGGACACGCTGATGGTGCTGCACATCCCGGCGGACCGGAAGTGGGCCACGGTGGTGTCCTTCCCGCGTGACTCATGGGTGGAGATACCCGCCTGCGACAAGGGCGACGGCACGGAGTCCGGCCGCCACCACGCGAAGATCAACGAGGCGTTCGCGCTCGGAGGGCTCGGCGGTGAGGTGGCGGGCGCCGCCGCCTGCACCATCAAGACGGTGGAGGCGAACACCGGCCTGCGCATCGACCACTTCGTCTCTCTCGACTTCCAGGGTTTCACCGGCATGGTCGACGCGCTGGACGGGATAGAGGTCTGCCCCGAGGAGGCCATCGACGACGACAAGGCCCATCTCCAGCTGGACGCCGGCTGCCAGACCGTCAAGGGCAAGCAGGCCCTGGGCTACGTCCGCGCGCGCTACAGCGTCGGCGACGGCTCCGACATCGGGCGCATCGGCCGCCAGCAGGAGTTCATGGAGGCCCTCGCCGACAAGGCGCGGTCGAAGCTGACCAGCCCGAGCGCGCTGTACGGCTTCCTGAAGTCGGCCACCGGGTCCCTCTCCACGGACGAGAAACTCGCCGGCGTCGAACCGCTGTACGGGCTCGCCTCCGAGCTCCAGGGCATCCCGGGTGACCGGCTGACCTTCCTGACCGTCCCGAACTACCCGCGCGAGGCGGACGTGGCCACCGACAAGGCCAATGTCGTCTGGCAGTATCCGCAGGCCGCCGACCTGTTCACCTCCCTGGCCAAGGACCGGGAGGTCGACAAGGGGAAGATCGAGGCCGGCTCCGAGGACCCGCTGTACGCCTCCTCGGTGCGGGTCCGGGTCCTCAACGGCACCGGCGTCGCCGGGCGGGCCGCCGTCGTGGCGGGGAAGCTGGGCGAGGCGGGCTTCACCGTCGTCGACACGGGCAACGCCCCGCAGGACAGCGGCACCACCACGGTCACCCACCCGCCGGATCAGAAGGCGCCGGCCGCCGTGCTCGCCTCCCGGCTGCCCGGCGTCCGGGCCGCCGCGGACCCGGACGCCACCGCCGGCGTGGTCACCCTCCTCGTCGGCAAGGATTTGGACCCCGACGACCTGAGATGACCCCGGCCCGGCCCGAACCGCAGGGGCCCCGGAGGGGACGGGGTACGGGCCGGCCGACCATTCGGTACGCGTGATCACGGCCCGGTAACCCGGGCGGACCTCGGGGGTGTCAAGGGGTGTGGGGCCCCGGTGCTTCGGGTGCACCGGAGGTCACATGGCGTTGATCGCCGCCGGTGCCCGCTCCGCCCGGGACAGCGCCCTCAGCAGGGCGGTCCGGCCGTGGCGCCGGGCGGCGAGCCGGGTCAGCAGCGCCACCACCGGGTCGAACGCGCTCGCCGGGAGCTCCGGGGTGGGCAGGCCCGCGCTGACCGCGAGGTCGTCCTGGTGCACGGCGAGTTCCAGCATCCGCGTGACCAGGAAGTCGTCGAGACGGAGCGCCCAGCCCCGCTCCGGGAGGAACGCCACCTCCTCGCCCGAGTACCCGGCGAGCGTGGTCCGCTGCCCGGCCAGGGTGGTGCGGGCGAGTTCCGTCAGGCGCGGCGCACCCTGGGCCGCGATCTCCTCGCCCTTCGCCCGGATGCCGACGTTGACCTCCGCGTCCGGCGGCGCGCCGATCCAGGTGGCCCGGGTGTAGTGGTCGAGGAGGGGGATCGGCGTCTCCCGGGACTGCCGCGACCCGGGATCGCCGCACGTCCGCAGCGCGGCGTCGACACTGAAGAGCTGGTGCGCCAGGTGGCCGGAGAGAGCGCCGACCGACATCTCGGGCAGGGCGCTGGGCCGTTCCCAGGCCGCGGCGACCTCCGGGCTCTCCAGCAGGGCCACGGCCCGTTCCGCCGCGCTCAGATAACCGTCGACGATGCTCATCAAGCCCTCCCCGGGAGACGGACCAGCGACCCTATCGCCTCGGGGACACGGCGTGGTGGCGTTTTCCGCCCGGTGGCGCGACGCAGCAGGGGGCGCCGCGGGCTCTCGTCAGACGGCGAACACCTTGCCGGGGTTGAGGATCCCGGCCGGGTCCCACACCTGCTTGATGCCGCGGTGGAGGTCCAGCACGGCCGGGCCGAGTTCCCTGGCCAGGCCCCGCATCTTCAGCAGGCCCACCCCGTGTTCGCCGGTCACCGTGCCGCCCAGGGCGAGGGCCTGGTCGACGACCTCCTCGAACACCTCCCGGCCCCGGGCCAGCGCCCGCTCGTCCCCCCGCTCCACGACCAGCATCGGGTGCAGGTTGCCGTCCCCGGCGTGGGCCAGGCCCGCGATCCGCACGCCGTTCCGCCCGGCGATGCGCTCCAGCGCGGCGAGCATGTCGGGGACGAGGACGCGCGGGACGCAGATGTCCTCGCTGAGCACCGCGCCCAGCCGGTCGAGCGCCGGGTGGACCAGGCGGCGGGCGGCGAACAGGGCGTCCGCCTCGGCCGGGTCGCCGGAGCGGGCGCTCCACGACGCGCCCGCGGCCCGGAAGCACTCCAGCACCGTGCCGGCCTCCTCCTCGCCCGCGGTGCCCGGCGCGTCGCACCGCGCGAGCAGCAGGACGTTGCCGCCGTCGGTGAGCCCCATGTTCTTCCACTCGTCGACGGCGCGCAGGCAGGCCCGGTCGACGAGTTCCAGGGCGCTGGGGACGACACCGGAGGCCACCACCCCGGCCACGGCCCGCCCGGCGGCCGGCAGGTCGTCGAAGTAGCCGACGACCGTGTGCTCCCTGGCGCGTTCGCCGCGCAGCCGCAGGGTGACCTCGGTGACCAGGCCGAGCGTGCCCTCGGACCCCACCAGCAGCCCGGCCAGCGCGTAGCCCGCCGAGCTCTTGGCGGTCCGGCGGCCGAGGCGGACCACCTCCCCGCGGCCGGTGACGGCCTCCAGGCCCAGCACGTAGTCGCGGGTCACGCCGTACTTCACGCAGCACACACCGCCCGCGTTGGTGGCGACGTTCCCGCCGATGGTGGACCACGGGGCGCTGGCCGGGTCGGGCGGGTACCACAGGCCCTCGGCCGCGCACGCCGCGCGGAGGTCCTCGTTCACGACCCCGGGCTGCACGACGGCCAGCCGCTCGTCCCGGTCGATGCGCAGGACGCGGTTCATCGCGGCGAAGGAGACGACCACGCAGCCGGCGGTGGCGTTGGCCCCGCCCGAGAGCCCCGTCCCGGCACCGCGCGCCACCACGGGCACGCCGCGTTCGGCGCAGCGCGCCACGACGGCCGCGACCTCCGCCGTGTCGCGGGGCAGCACCACGGCCGCCGGGAGCGCCCAGGGTGCGCCGGCGCCCTCGTCGTGGGCGTGGGACGCCAGCCGGCCGGGGTCGACCGTGATCCGTCCGTCCGGCAGGAGTTCCGCGAGATCCGCAGGTGTCGTGGCCATCGACGTGAGGATGGCAAGCGGGACGGGGGCGGGCAATTGGCCCTTGGTACACGCCCCGTGCCAGGTGTACCAAGGGCCAATTGCCCGCCCGGACGGCCGTCGGCAAGCCTGGTGCCGACGCCGGACCAGGCCGTGACCGACGGCCGCGAGGAGGGGGAGCCGATGGCGGCCGTGCTCAGGGGAATCGGGGGTTTCCTCCCGCCCACGACGGTGACGAACGACGACCTCTCGCGCGGACTGGACACCTCGGACGAGTGGATCCGGACCCGAACGGGGATCCGGGAGCGGCGGGTCGTCTCCCGCGACCTGTCGACCGGGACGCTGGCCGTGGAGGCCGGTGCCCGCGCCCTGCGGTCGGCCGGGATCACCGGTGCGGACGCGGTGATCGTGGCGACCACCTCGCCCGAGCGGCTCTGCCCCGCGGTGGCGCCCGAGGTCGCGACCCGGCTGGGCCTGGGCACGGTGGCCGCCTTCGACCTGACCTCGGCGTGCAGCGGGTTCCTCTACGGACTCGCCACCGCCGAGGGGCTGATCGCCACCGGCACCGCCGACACCGTGCTGTTCATCGGGTCGGAGGCGTTCACCACGCTGGTCAACCCGCGGGACCGCGCCACCGCGCCGATCTTCGGCGACGGCGCGGGCGCGGTGGTCCTGCGCCGCGGCGCGCCGGACGAGCCCGGCGCGCTGGGCCCGTTCGACCTCGGGAGCGACGGCGCCCTCGCCGACCTGCTCGCCGTCCCGGCGGGCGGTTCACGGCAGCGCGCCGCCGACGGCGGACTCGGGCACGCCACCGTGCCCGCGGACGACTGGTACCTGCGGATGGCGGGCCGCCCGCTGTACACCCAGGCCGTCGATCGGATGAGCCAGTCCGCGCGGTCCGCGCTCAAGAAGGCCGACTGGGCGGTGGCGGACGTCGACTGGTTCGCCGGCCACCAGGCCAACCTCCGGATCGTCCGGGCGGTCGCGGAGGAACTGGAGGTCCCCGGGGAGCGGGTCGCGGTGAACATCGACCGGGTGGGCAACACCCTGGCCGCGTCCGTGCCCCTCCTGCTGAACGACCTCGCCGCCCGCGGCGACCTCCGGGCGGGGCAGCGCGTGCTGCTCTCCGCCTTCGGCGCCGGTCTCTCCTGGGGCTCGGCGACGCTGGTCTGGCCCGGGCTCCGCGCCGAACCCGTCGACTGAGCCGCCCGGCCCCGCCCCACCGCTCCGCGCCGGCACCTCTTTCCGCCCCGTTTTCTTCCCCGTCCGCTCTGCCCCGTCCGCTCTTCTCGTTCCCGCTGGAGGTACTCCGATGAGCTCCGCCTACGACTCCGTGCTCGACGTGCTCGTCACCCGCTTCGGTCTCGACCCCGGGACGGTGTCGGCCGACGCCACCTTCGACGACCTCGGCCTGGACTCGCTGTCCCAGATCGAGCTGGCCACGGCCCTGAAGAAGCGCCTGAACATCGTGATCAGCGACGAGGAACTGGCGGAGGTCTCCGTCGTCGCCGATGTCGTCGCCCTGGTCGAGCAGAAGGAGGCCGCGGTCCGATGACCGGATTCGCCGCCGCGATCACCGGCATCGGGCTGGTGACCCCCGCCGGCGCCGGGGCCAAGGAGAGCTGGGAGCGCGTCGTCGAGGGCGGGCCCGCGGCGGCTCACCACACCGACCTGGCGGATCTGCCGGTGTCGATGGCCTGCCGGGTGCCCGGGTTCGACCCGGCCGCCCTCGGCGCGCGCGACGCCTGGCAGTGGGACCGCTACTCCCAGTTCGCCATCGCCGCGGCGCGCGAGGCCCTGGAACAGGCCGGGCTCGCCCCCGGCGGGTGGGCGGACAGCTCGCGGGTCGCCGTGATCCTCGGCTCGGGTGCCGGCGGCACCGCGACGCTGGAGGAGCAGCACCGGGCGCTGATCGAGGAGGGGCCCTCGGAGGTCTCCCCGCTGACGCTGCCGATGGGGCTGCTGAACATGGCGGCCGGCCAGGTGGCCATCGACATCGGCGCCAACGGGCCCTGCCTGGCGCCCTGCACGGCGTGCGCCGCCGGCGCGAGCGCCATCGGCCTGGGACGGGAACTGCTCCGGTCGGGAACGGCCGACATCGTCGTGGCCGGCGGAGCCGAGGCACCGATCACCCCGCTGTACGTCTCCGCCTTCGCCCGGATGCGGGCGCTGTCCCGGCGGCTGGACGATCCACGGACCGCGTCCCGGCCGTTCGACGCGGGCCGGGACGGGTTCGTCCTCGGCGAGGGCGCCGGGGTCATGGTCCTGGAGTCCGAGGAGCACGCGCGGGCGCGGGGGGCGCGGCCCGTCGCCCGGGTGATCGGGTACGGGGCCTCGGCGGACGCGCACCACGTGACATCGCCGCACCCCGAGGGCAAGGGGGCCGAGCTGGCGATCCGGGCCGCGCTGGCGGACGCCGGAATCACCGGCCGGGACATCGGCCACGTCAACGCCCACGGCACCTCGACCCCGCGGGGCGATGTCGTGGAGGCCGGGGTGATCCTCCGGATGGTCGGGACGGACACGCAGGTCAGCTCCACCAAAGGGGTCACCGGGCACCCGCTGGGCGCGGCCGGCTCCATCGAGGCCGCGTTCGCGGCGCTCGCCGTGCACCACGGGATCGTCCCGCCCACGGCGGGCACCACGGAGGTCGATCCGAAGGTCGGGGTGGACGTCGTCACCGGCGCGGCACGCCGCCGCCGCGTGGACGTGGCGCTGAGCAACTCCTTCGGCTTCGGCGGTCAGAACGCCGCCCTGCTGATCGCGTCCGCGTGACCGCGGCGGCCCCGCCCGCCCGTCCCGGTCCGCGCCCGCAGCGCGCTGGCCCTCCCCGCTCCGCGCACCGTCCGCACCGTCCGCACCGCCCCGCAGGAAAGGACGCCCAGATGACCTCCCCGGCCCGCGCCGACCTGTCGCGGCTGCTCTTCGACGGCAGGTACGAGCAGACCCACCAGGACCTCCACGAGCTGCTGCTCGACCCGCTGTTCGACCCCCGCGAGGGGCTGACCCTGAACGAGGCGGGGAAACTGGCCTACGAGCGCTCGCGGGCCGTGCACGGCCGCCTGGAACGCCCGCGGGAGATCCTGGCCGACCCCTGGCGGCTGTTCGCGCTGGCGGAGTGGCCGTCGCTGGTGGACGTCTCCACCTTCTCGCTGCTGATGGTCCACTACAACCTCGCCTTCGGCACGGTGGTGGAGCACGGCGACCGGGACGACCTGAAGGACCTCGCCGACGAACTCGACCGGCTGGACTCCTTCAGCCCGTACATGGCCACCGAACTGGGGTACGGCAACAACGTGGCCGCCCTGCGGACGGAGGCCGTCCACGACCCCGCGACCGGCACGTTCGTCCTGAACACCCCGGACGCCCTGGCGCAGAAGTACATGTCGTACAGCGGTTTCCCGGACATCCCGAAGCTGGCCGTGGTGATGGCCCGGCTGAAGGCGGACGGGAGGGACCACGGCGTCTTCCCCTTCCTGGTCCGGATCAGCGACCGGAACGGGCTGTGCGAGGGCGTCCACGCGGCACCGTGCCCGGAGAAGCCGGTGCAGGGCCTGGACAACGGCCTCACCTGGTTCGACCACGTGCGTGTCCCGGACCGTCAGCTCCTCCACGGCGACCTGGGGCGGTTCGGCGAGGACGGCGTGTTCCGCCCGGCGTCCGGCAACGCGCGGAAGCGGTTCCTGCGCGCGATGAGCCGGATCCTGCCCGGACGGCTGTGCGTCGCGAGCGCGGCGACCGGCGCGGGCCGGGCGAGTGTGTACATCGCCCTGCGGTACGCCGCGCGGCGGCTCACCAACGCGCCCGGCCGCAACGACCTGCCGGTCATCGAGTACCGCAGCCATCAGCTCGCGCTGTTCACCGCGCTGGCCAAGACCTACGCGATGACCCTGCTGCTCAACCACGCCAAGCGGGAGTACACCCGGGCGCCGGGGCAGCCCGCGCCGGCCGGGCTCGGCGACCTCGTGTCGATCACCAAGGCGCTCGCCACCTGGGAGATGACCGAGGTCGTCGCCGTCTGCCGGGAGCGCTGCGGAGCGCAGGGCATCTTCGGCGTCAACCGGATCGCGGACTACGGCTCGCTGTTGCAGGGCCTGGTCACCGCGGAGGGCGACAACCAGGTCCTGCTGGCCACCACGGCGGGGCAGATCGTGGCACGGGGCGAGGATTACGGGGACGCCGAGGGCGCCGAGGGCGGTGAGCCGGCCGGCGCCCCGGCCCCGCCGGAGGACCCACGGGCGCCCGCGTTCCTGGTGGCGGCCGCGCGCCACCGGGAACGCGAACTGCTCCGGGCGGCCCGGGCGGCCATGACCGACGACTCCGCGGACCGGACGTACTTCGAGGCGTGGAACGCCACCCTCAACCCCGCCCTGGAGATGGCCCGGGCCCGTGGGGTACGGATCGCGCTGGAGTGCCTCACGGCCGCGGTCGGCGCCGCGCGGGACGAGACGGCACGGGCGGCACTCACCCTGCTGACCTCCCTCTACGGGCTGACGGAGCTACGGCGGGACAGCGGCTGGTTCCTGGCCCGCGGGCTGCTGACGGCGGCGCAGGTGGAGCGGCTGCCGCTGGAGGCCGACGCCCTCTGCGCCGAACTCCTGCCGTACGCCGACCCACTGATCGGCGGGTTCAACCTCTCCCCGGAGCTCCTGCGCGCCCCGATCGCCGCCGACGACTACGTGGCCGCCTTCCAGCGGCACACCGGGGCCCTCGGCCCGGCAGCCGCCCGGACCGCGGCCCCGGCGCCCGCGGCCGAGGGGAGCTGAGCGGCATGGCGCGCCACAGCTACCTCTGCCCGATCCGCTGGTCCGACATGGACGTCTACGGGATCGTCAACAACGTCGCCTTCCTCCGCTACCTGGAGGAGGCGCGGGTCGACTTCATCTTCCGGATGGCGCCGACCGAGGGCGACGCCTTCTTCCGCGACGGCTCGGTCGTGGTGGAGCACCGGATCCGCTACCGGCGGCAGCTGGTGCACCGGCACGAGCCGGTGGAGATCGAGATGTGGGTCTCCGCCCTGGAGTCGGCGACGGTGGCCATCGACTACGTGGTCCGGGACGGCGCCACCGTGTACGCCACCGCGTCGACCGTCATGGCGCCCTTCGACTACCGGCTCGGCCGCCCCCGGCGGCTGACCGACGCGGAGACCCGCTTCTTCGGGAAGTACCGCGAAGACTCCTCCCCGGCGGCCGGCTGACATGCGGCTGCTGCGGATCGGGCCGCCCGGCGGCGAGCGACCTTGCGCCGTGGGGCCCGGCGGAACCGTCCGGGACCTGTCGGCCTGGGTGCCGGACTGGACCGGCGCGGCCCTGGACCCCGACGCGCTGCGCGAACTGGCGGCACGGCTGGCCCGGGAGGGGGCCGGGCTGCCGGCCGTCGACCCGGCCGCCGAGCGGATCGGGCCGCCCGTCCGGCCGGGCGGGCACCTGCTGTCGATCGGGCTCAACTACCGCGCGCACGCCGCCGAGGCGAACCTGGCGCTGCCCCGGGAGCCGGTGGTCTCCAGCAAGGCGCCGTCCACCCTGGTCGGCCCGTACGACGATCTGCTGCTGCCGCCGGGCGGGGAGAAGACCGACTGGGAGGTCGAGCTGGCCGTGGTGATCGGGCGGCGCGCCCGGTACCTGCCGGACCACGCCGCCGCGCGTACCCGTGTCGCGGGGTTCGCCACCGCCGACGACGTGTCCGAGCGGAGCTGGCTGCTGGAGCGCGGCGGCCAGTGGGTGAAAGGCAAGTCCTTCGAGTCCTTCAGCCCGCTGGGACCCCACCTGGTGACCCCGGACGAGGCCGGCGACCCGCAGCGGCTGCGGCTGACCTGCCGGGTCAACGGCCGGCCGATGCAGGACGCGACGACCGCCGACATGGTGTTCGGCGTCGACCATCTGGTCTGGTACCTCAGCCAGTTCATGGTGCTGCACCCCGGTGACGTGATCCTGACCGGGACGCCCGGCGGGGTGGCCCTGGGCCGCCCGGACCAGCCGTACCTGCGCGCCGGTGACGTGGTGGAGGCGGAGGTGGCCGGGCTGGGCGCGCACCGCCAGCGGTGCCGCCCGGCGGTGCCGGCGGAGGCCGGGCGGTGACCGGGGGCCGGCCCGCCGGGGCCCAGGCACCCCGGCCGCCCGGGGCGCCCCGGGCCCCTGGTCGCGCCGGGCGACCGCCGTGCCGGGTCCCCGGCCGCCGGCCGTCCGCCCGTTCCGCCCCCGCCACCGGCCGGTTGCGTCACCCCGGCCGTCCCCGGTGCCCCGCCCGTCCCCCGCGCCCCTGCCGTCCCCGGCACCCCCGCCGCACCCGGAAGGAGAGCGATCGCCCATGACCGTCCAGCAGGAACGCGCCCCGGCCCCGCGGGTGGCCGCCGACACGGTGGCCCGGGTGGCCGAGCTGCACGTGACCAAGGAACTGGCCCGCGTCGGCCCGAGCGAACGGGCGACCCGGGCCCAGCACGCCAAGGGCAAGCTGACCGCCCGGGAGCGGATCGACCTGCTGCTGGACGAGGGGTCCTTCGCCGAGGTCGAGCAGTTGCGCCGGCACCGGGCGGTCGGCTTCGGGCTGGAGGACCGCAAACCGCACACGGACGGTGTGATCACCGGCTGGGGCACCGTCGAGGGCCGCACCGTATTCGTCTACGCCCACGACTTCCGGATCTTCGGCGGGGCGCTGGGGGAGGCCCACGCCGAGAAGATCCACAAGATCATGGACATGGCCGTCGCGGCGGGCGCGCCGCTGGTCTCGCTCAACGACGGGGCCGGGGCGCGGATCCAGGAAGGGGTCTCCGCCCTCGCCGGTTACGGCGGGATCTTCCGGCGCCATGTGCGGGCCTCCGGGGTGATCCCGCAGATCTCGGTGATCCTGGGGCCGTGCGCGGGCGGCGCGGCCTACTCTCCCGCGCTGACCGACTTCGTGTTCATGGTGCGCGGCACCTCGCAGATGTTCATCACCGGCCCGGAAGTGGTGCGCTCCGTCACCGGTGAGGAGGTCACCCAGGAACGGCTCGGCGGCGCGGACGTGCACGCGGAGCGGTCGGGGGTGGCGCACTTCGTGTACGAGGACGAGCGGACGTGCCTGAGCGAGGTCCGCTACCTGCTGTCCCTGCTGCCCGCCAACAACCGGCAGCCCCCGCCGCCCGCGCCGTGCGCCGACCCGGCCGGCCGGCGCAGCGAGGCACTGACCCACCTGGTCCCGGCCGAGGGCAGGCTGCCGTACGACATGCGCCGGGTGATCGAGGAAGTGGTCGACCACGGCGACTTCCTGGAGGTCCAGGAGCGGTGGGCCCCCAACATCCTGTGCGGGCTGGCCCGGCTGGGCGGCCAGGTGGTCGGTGTCGTCGCCAACCAGCCGATCACCCTCGCCGGGGTGCTGGACATCAAGGCCAGCGAGAAGGCCGCCCGTTTCGTGCGGATGTGCGACGCCTTCAGTATTCCGCTGCTGTCCCTGGTGGACGTGCCCGGCTTCCTGCCGGGGGTGGACCAGGAACACGGCGGCGTGATCCGGCACGGGGCGAAACTGCTCTACGCCTACTGCGAGGCCACGGTGGCACGCGTCCAGCTCATCCTGCGCAAGGCCTACGGCGGGGCGTACATCGTGATGGACTCCCGTTCCGTCGGGGCCGATCTGTCCTACGCCTGGCCGACCAACGAGATCGCCGTGATGGGCGCCGAGGGCGCCTCGAACGTCATCTTCCGCAAACAGATCGCGGAGGCCGACGACCCGGAGACCGTACGGGCCCGGAAGGTCGCGGAGTACCGGGCGGAGCTGATGCACCCCTATCACGCGGCCGAACGCGGCCTCGTCGACGACGTCATCGATCCCGCGGAGACCCGGCCGGTGCTGATCCGCGCCTTCCGGATGCTGCGTACCAAGCACGCGGAGCAGCCGTCCCGCAAACACGCGAACACCCCGCTGTGAGCCGGATGCCGGACTACCTTTCCCGGAGTCCCGCCGGAGTCCTGCCGGAATTCCGCCGGAGCCCCGCCGGAGCTGCCGCCGGGCCCGCCGGAGCCCTCGCGGAAGAGCCCCGGCCGAAGGTCTCCCGTCGCCGAAGTCCCCGAACCCCTGCCCCGGAGAGCGCCCATGACCCTCACCTTCACCACCGAGCCGGCCGTCCCGCGGCCCGCCGCGGAGCGGTCGGCTCTGCTGCGGTCGCCCGCCTTCGGGGAGGTGTTCACCGACCACATGATCAGCATCGACTGGCAGCGGGAGCGGGGCTGGCACGACGCCCGGCTGCACCCGTACGGTCCGCTGGTGCTCGACCCGTCGGCCCAGGTGTTCCACTACGGGCAGGAGGTATTCGAGGGGATGAAGGCGTACCGGCGTCCGGACGGCACGGTGGTGACCTTCCGCCCGTACGCCAACGCGGCCCGGTTCAACCGGTCCGCCGCGCGGATGGCCATGCCGGCGCTGCCGGAGGACACCTTCGTGGCGGCGCTGGAACTGCTGGTCTCGGCCGACCGGGCGTGGGTCCCGGACCGGCCCGGGCACAGTCTGTATCTGCGGCCCTTCATGATCGCCACGCAGTACACGATCGGCTTCTACGGGCCGTCGGCCGCCTACCGGTTCATGGTGATCGCCTCACCGGCCGCCTCCTACTTCACGGCCGGGGCGAAGCCGCTCACGGTGTGGCTCTCCCAGGACTACGCGCGGGCGGCCCCCGGCGGCACCGGTGAGGCCAAGTGCGGCGGCAACTACGCGGGCACCCTGGTGGCGCAGGCGCAGGCCCGGGAGAAGGGGTGCGACCAGGTGGTGTGGCTGGACCCGGTGGAGCGCCGCTTCGTGGACGAGATGGGCACCAGCAACCTGTTCTTCGTCTACGGCCGGACGCTGGTCACCCCGGAGCTGTCGGGCACGCTGCTGGCGGGCGTCACCCGGGACTCGGTGCTGGCGCTGGCGGCCGAACTCGGCTACCGGGCCGAGGAGGGGAAGGTCGGGGTGGAGGAGTGGCGGGCCGACGCCGAGTCGGGCGCGCTGACCGAGGTGTTCTCCTGCGGCACCTCATCGATGATCACGCCGGTCGGCTCGGTCCGGAGCGCGGACGGCGACTGGACGGTTGGCGGCGGGGTGCCCGGCCCGGTCACCTCGCGGCTGCGCGAGGAGCTGACGGGCATCCAGTCCGGAACGCGGCCGGACCCGTTCGGCTGGGTCCACAAGATCGCCTGACCGGGACGGCCGGACCGGGTGCGGACACCCGGCGGAGAAGGGAAGCGTGACAGAGATGAGCCGTTCGGTCCTGGTGACAGGGGGGAACCGGGGCATCGGCCTCGCCGTCGCCCGGGAGTTCGCGGAGGCCGGGGACAGGGTCGCGCTGACGTACCGGACGGGCGAGCCGCCCCCCGCGGCGACGCGGCTCGGTTGCGCCGCCGTGACCTGTGACGTCACCGACGCCGCTCAGGTGGAGCGCGCGTACAAGGAGGTGGAGGCCGCGCACGGCCCGGTGGAGGTCCTGGTGGCCAACGCCGGGATCACCCGGGACCGGCTGCTGCTGCGGATGACCGAGCGGGACTTCGCGGACGTGCTGGACACCAATCTGACCGGGGTCTTCCGGGTGGTCAGGCGGGCCGCCGAGGAGATGGTGCAGGCGCGGCGCGGGCGGATCGTGCTGATCTCCTCCGCGGTCGCCCTGCTCGGCGCGGCGGGGCAGAGCAACTACGCCGCCGCCAAGGCCGGCCTGGTCGGCTTCGCGCGGTCGGTGGCCCGGGAGTTCGGCTCCCGGGGGATCACCTGCAACGTGGTGGCGCCGGGGTTCGTCGAGACCGCCATGACCGGGGCGCTGACCGAGCGGCAGCGGGCCGCGGTGCTGGACAAGGTCCCCGCGGGGCGCGGTGCCCGGCCGGCGGAGGTGGCGGCGGCGGTGCGGTTCCTCGCCTCCGGGGACGCCGCCTACATCACCGGGGCGGTCCTGCCGGTGGACGGCGGCCTGGGCATGGGGCACTGAGCCCGCCCCCGTCCCGGGCGCCGCGGCGGGGCCGGGCCCTCAGCGGTGTTCCGAGACGAGCACCGCGCGGGTGCCGGGCTCCAGCGCCTGGAAGACGTGCGGGATGTCGGCCGGATAGCAGACGTAGTCGCCCGGGCGGACCTCCACCGGCTCGTCGGCGGTGCCCACCCGGGCCCGGCCCGCGCTGATCACGACGTGCTCCACCACTCCGGGCAGGTGCGGGGCGGAGGAGCGCTGCGGGCCCGGCTCGGCGGCGATGCTGTAGACGTCCCGCCGGACCCCGGGGGGCGAGGCGGAGAGGAGGGTCGCCCGGTAGTCGCTCTGGGCGGCGCCGACGGCCGGCCCCTCTCCCGCGCGGATCACCTGGACCTGCGGCCGGGGCGTGGCCAGCAGCCGCGAGAACGGGATCTCCAGGGCCACGCAGAGCGCCCACAGCGTCTCCAGGCTCGGATTCCCGGCACCCGACTCCAGGTGGGACAGGGTGGACTTGGCCAGCCCGGCCCGGCGGGCGACCTCGGTGAGGGAGAGCCCCGCCCGCGCGCGTTCGGCCCGCAGGGAGGCGGCGATCAGGTCGAGGGGCGCCTTGAAAGCGGGGTCGGCGTCGGGCACGGGGTGTTCGCTCCAGCGGTCGGGGCGTTCGGCTTGACGAACGCCGGGCGTCCGTTCAGTATAAACGCCATGCGTTCGTTGTGGAAAACGCTGGGGGGAGACCTGCTGCGCGACATCGCGCTCGTCTGCCTGGCGGTCGGGGTCATCGGTGTCTCGTACGGCGCCATCGCGGTCACCTCAGGGTTTCCGTGGTGGTTCCCCGTGGTGATGGGGGCGCTCGTCCTCGCCGCCTCGTCGGAATTCCTCTTCGTCGGGATCATCGCGGCCGGCGGCAGCCCGATCGCCGCGCTGCTGGCGGGGCTGCTGGTCAACGCCCGTCATCTGCCGTTCGGGCTGGCGGTTCCGGATGTGCTCGGCCGGGGCTGGCGCAGACTCCTCGGCACCCACCTCATGAACGACGAGACGGTCGTCTTCGCGATCGCCCAGGAGGGCGCGGGGCGGAAGCGGGCGGCCTACTGGGCCTGTGGCCTGGGCATCCTGGCCTGCTGGCCCATCGGGGCGGCGCTCGGCGCGCTGCTCGGCGGTGTCGTCGAGGACACCGGGGCCCTCGGCCTGGACGCCATGTTCCCGGCGGTGATCCTGGCGCTGATCCTGCCCGCCCTGAAGGAGCGGGCCGTGCGGCGGACCGTGCTGGCCGGGGCCGCGCTGGCGCTGGCCGTCACCCCGTTCCTCCCGGCGGGGCTGCCGGTGCTGGTCGCCCTGGCCGCGCTGCCGCTGTTCACCGTCAAGACGCCGGAAGGAGCCCGGCGTTGAGCGGGGTGCCGGTGGTGCCGGCGCTGGTGGCGATGGCGGCCCTGGTGGCCGGGACCTTCCTCCTCCGGTTCGCGGGGCCGGCCCTGCGGGCCAGGGTCACGTTCCCGGAACGGGCCGAGAAGCTGCTGGAGGTCTCGGCGGTGGTCCTGCTCGCCGCGCTGACGGTGACGGCGGCGCTCGCGGAGGGGAACGGTTTCGCCGGGCCCGCCCGGCCGGCCGGCGTCCTGGTCGGTGGCGTGCTGGCCTGGCGCAGGGCGCCGTTCCTCGTCGTCGTCCTCGCGGCGGCCGGTACGGCGGCCCTGCTGCGGCTCGCCGGGGTCCCCTGACCGTCCGCCCGCGCGCCGTCCCCCGCGCCTCCCCCGCACCGCCGGCGTCCGGAGATTCCCCTGCCGGGTGTTTCCCCGCCGGGGGGCCGCTTTTCCGGGTTCCCGGGGGTCCGCGAACTCTTTATGTTTCTTCTCCGTATTCCCGGTGTTGCGGGCCGGTGCGGGGGAGCCGCGGTGGCGCGTTTTCGCCGTACGGACCTCTCAGATGCCGGAGCCGGTGTTGCCCGTCACGGAATGGGTCGAGTAGCTTTCGGGTGAAGTGATGGACGGAATTGCAGCTCCGATGCGCGTGTTGCCGTCGGTGGCCGGCTCCGTCTTGCGGGGGCTCGTCACGCAGGTCGCCCTCGCTGCCGCGCCCTGCCTCGTGGGGACGGTGGCGGGAGGGGACAGGCCGGCGGGGACCCGGTCCCGGGAGCGCCGCTCCGGGCGGGGGACGGCCCCGCGCGGGCACCGATGGGGGCCAGGTCGTTCTCCCGGAGCCGGGCCCGGCGTGGATTTCGGATCTCCGTGGAATACCGGCCGGTCTCCGCCCGGCCGCCCGCGCATGGAAGTGCCGCCGGTTTCTGTAAGCGATCTGAACGGATGTGCTCACAGGAAAATGCTGCCAGCCGACCGGAAGAATCTTGACGCGCGCATTCCCCTGATATTCCGGGACGGGCCGTGGAGCGGTCCGTCGCGGCTCCACGCGACCGCCGGTGGCGGTCCACCGGGCCGGTGACGAACGCCGTCCGCCGCCGTACGCCCGGCCGCACGCCGGCCCGCACACCGTGACCGCAGCGGCCCTCCCGCGCCGGGGAGTTCCGCGACGGTGTCCCCTTCCTTCCCACGGCCGGACGCGACGGCCCCGACGGGGACGGCGCGACCGCGCCACCGGAGGACGGGCCGCCTGCGGACGCTCGATCTCCCGTGCCCCGCCACGCCGGAAGGGCTCCCCCGCCGGAGCCGCCGTCGCGGCAGCACCCCGGACCAGCCGAAGGAGCCCAGGAACGGTATGAGCACCGCAGAGACGGAGACCTTGAACCCGCGCGCCGGCCTCGCCACCGAATGGGAGCCGGCCCCCTTCCACGACGAGGGCTGGGAGGTGGCGATGGCGCGCGTGCGGCTGCTGTCCGAACGGGAACTCGACGTCCTCCAGTTACTGGGGAGAGGCGCGTCCAACCGGACCATCGCGACCCAGCTCGGGATCACCGAGCGCACGGCCAAGGCCCATGTGGCCCAGATCCTGACCAAGCTGGACGTGGAGTCACGTCTCCAGGCCGGGATCACCGGCTTCGCCTGGAGGAACTTCGCGCGCGGGACCGCGGCCCGGGGCGCCGGCCGGCTCCCCTGACCCTCCGGATCCCCTGACCCTCTGACCCTCCGGATCCCCTGACCCTCCGGCCCGTCCCGGGGAGGGCGGCGGCGCGCCCCGCCGGGTGCGGCGGTTCTCCCCGGCGGCGGATCCGGGCACCTGGGCGGGGCGCGCCCGGCGAAGTGGCCGGGCGTGTCCCGCCCAAGGCCCGCCGGGTGACGCGGGCCCGGGGCGGCGGCCGCCCTACGCCGTGACGAAGGTGGTCACGCTGCGCGCCGGGAGCTGCGCGGTGAACGTGCGGTTCGACACCGGGATCCTCGCCTGGGAGGCCAGGGTCCGGCCCGCGTCCGTCACCCAGGAGGACATGCCGGACGCGTTGCTGTTCTCCAGGGTGAACGACTGACTCACCGTGGACGCCCGCTTGTTGACGGCGACGATGACCACCTGGGAACCGCCCGTGTACGCCGAGACGTAGAGGTCCGACTGGGGGTTCGCGGGCGTGTCGATCCGTACGTGTCCCGGGCGGACGTACTTCGAGAAGTGCGCCATGCAGGCACCGCGCTTGCTGATGCGCCCGTCCTCCCGCATGGGGCCGTAACCGCGCCGGATGTACCACCACACGTAGGCCTGGAACCCGCCGTCCACCAGGGCGCGGTGCATGTGCTCCCCGACGTCGAGCGCCTGCGGCCACAGGTCCGCCGAGTCGGAGCTGTTGGGGTGGTAGACCTCGGTCATCCACAGCTCCTTGCCGCCGCCCCGCTGCTGGAAGAGGGGGTAGGGGAGGTTCTGCGGCGGTGTGCCGTAGAGGTGGGCCCCGAGGATGTCCACGTTGGCGAGCGCCTGGGAGTCGTTGAGGATCGGGTCCGAGAAGCTCTTCACGTACTGGAAGGACTCCGGGGCGATGACCCGGGTGCTGAGCGAACCGGCGTTCTCCCGGAGGAAGCGGACCATCTCGCCGGAGGTCCACCACGTCCAGTCGTGCGCGTAGTCGGGCTCGTTCTGCACCGAGATCGCGTAGAGGCTGACGCCGTTGTTGCCCAGGTGGCGGGTGAAGTCGTTCAGGTGCTGGGCGTACGCGCCGTAGCTGTCGTACCGCAGACGTTTCGCGTTGGTCTGGCTGCCCCGGACGAAGGTCTCGGTCATGTGCGCGGGCGGGTTCCACGGGGAGGCGATGACGGTCGCCCCGAGCTCGATCGCGCGCCGCGCCGTCGCCACGTCCCGGTTCCAGTCCGCCTGGTTCTCGGGGACGGGGATGCGCAGCACGGAGAATCCCAGTTGCCCCTCGCCGTTGCCGAACGCGGTGTCCCGCTGGGCGGCCGTCAGGTCACCGATCCAGGCCGCGTGGGTCATGCCGCCGAAGCCGCGGATCGTCTGGCGCGCGGCGAGCGGGTTCACGGTCACCGCGGCGGCGGCCTCCGCGGTCCCCGCCGCGGACTCCGCCCGGCCCGCCGCCGCGGCCGGGGGCGCCGCCGCGAGGACGGGTAACGCGCCCATGGCCGCCAGCACGGACCTCCGGCGGGGAGATCCGGGGCCCGGGAGCGGGGAGGTGTTCCGGTGAGAGGTCATGGGTCTTCCTTCGGTGTGGGGGCGTGCGCGGTGGCCGTCCCGGGCCTCCTCGTCCCCCGGCCGGTGGTGGTCGTCGCGTCCGGCGGGGTGACGGCGTGGGAGGGAGGCCCGTGGCGGTGGTGCGGGGCGGTGGTGCCCGCGGCGAGCTGTGCTCCGGGGCTGCGCCCCGGGCGGGGCGGGTGTGGTGCGGGGTGGGGCGGTG
The DNA here is from genome assembly GCF_012034935.1 of Streptomyces zingiberis. Classification (GTDB taxonomy): domain Bacteria; phylum Actinomycetota; class Actinomycetes; order Streptomycetales; family Streptomycetaceae; genus Streptomyces; species Streptomyces zingiberis. Next base: position 295,210 of record NZ_JAATEN010000007.1, on the reverse strand, counting down.
CGGGGCATGCGGAAGCGCTCGCGCGGAGGCGTCACCGGAAGGGCGGTTCCGGTGCCGGGCGGCGGGCGCCGTTTCCGCCTCGGCCCCGCGCGGCGCGGGGAGGTCCGTGGACCGCTCGGGGTGGGCGGCGGCCGGGGCGGGAGCGTCGTGGGGAGCTGTACGCCGGTTCGGTACCGCGAGGGTTCGGCACCGCGGTGGTTCGATACTGCGGTGGTTCGATACTGCGAACAGTGCACGAGATGTCGGATCACTGGCACGGTAACGGCGCCCCCCGGCACCGTCAACCCGTCGGCGGAACCGGGCTGTTGTGGGTGCTGACGGGGCATCAGGCGGTACCAGGGTGACGGCGGCCGGCCGGTGCCGTACGCGTGCGTGGGCAGGGGACGGCGGACCGCCACCCCCTGCCCGCCCTTGGGCGCGCGGACGTCTCAGAGGTCCCGCGCCGCCGCCGTGAGCGCCTCGTCGAGGACGGCGACGCCGCGGTCGATCTCCTCGTCGCTCGCGGTCAGCGGCGGCGCGATACGGAAGATCCCTCCCATGCCGGGGAGCTGGACGATGTTCATGTGCAGTCCGCCCTCGAAGCAGCGGCGGGTGACCTCGGCGCCCAGCCGGTCCGCGCCGCCCGCGCCGAGCACCTGGTCCCCGGCCAGCTCCATGCCCAGCAGCAGCCCCCGGCCGCGGACGTCCCCGACCACCTCGTGACGGCCGGCGAGCCGGTCGAGCCCGTCGCGCAGCGCGCCGCCGAGCCGGCGGGAGCGCTCCTCCAGCCGGTCGCGGACCAGGACGTCGAGGACGGTGTTGCCCACCGCCGCGGGCAGTGGGTCGTTGACATGGGTGGTGAAGAACAGGAACCCGCGCTCGTACGCCCGCTGCTCGATCTCGGCGCTGGTCACCACGGCGGCCAGCGGCAGCCCCGCGCCGAGCGTCTTGGACAGCGTGAGGATGTCGGGGACGACGCCGTCGTGCTGGAAGGCGTACCAGTCCCCGGTGCGGCACAGCCCCGTCTGGGCCTCGTCGAGGATCAGCAGCATGCCGCGCTCCCGGCACTTGGCCGCCAGCGCGGCGAGGTAACCCGGCGGGAGTTCGACGACGCCGCCGGAGCTGAGGATCGGCTCGACCAGGCAGGCGGCGAGGCTGCCGACCGACTGGGCGTCGATCAGCTCGAAGCCCAGGTCGAGCTGGGTGCGCCAGTCGAGTTCGCCCTCGGCGTCGACGACGGTGGGCCGGTAGCGGTCCGGCACCGGCAGCGCGAAGTTGCCCGGCGCGGGCGGGCCGTAGCCCTTGCGGCCGGCGATGTAGGTGGCGTTCGCGGCGCCCTGGGTCATGCCGTGCCAGGACCGGGCGAAGGAGACGATCTCGTGGCGGCCGGTGACGAGCTTCGCCATCCGCACCGCGGCCTCGTTCGCCTCCGCCCCGGTGGTCAGGAGCATCGCCTTGTCCAGCGGGTCGGGCAGGGTGCCCGCGAGCCGGCGCGTCAGCTCGACGACCGGCGGGCTGAGCATGCCGCTGTGCAGGTGGTCGAGGTGGGCGATCTGCTCGCGCACCGTCGAGACGATCGCGGGGTGGGAGTGGCCGAGGATGGCGCTCATCTGGCCGGAGGTGAAGTCGAGCAGCTCACGGCCGCTCTCGGTGAACACCGAGGTGCCCTCGGCGCGGACGACGACCTCCGGCGAGAAGGGCGCGTGGCCGGAGTAGCGGATGAGGTGGCGGTCCCGGTCGGCGCCGGAGTTCTCGGAAACCATGCGCTCGACGGTAGGGAGGCACCGCTGTGCGCGTCCATCACGCTCTTCCGCCGCCGCTGTACGGCAGCGCCGTACACTCGTTCCCGTGCTCCACTCGGGACGGCTGCGGCTGCTCAGCCTGCTGGACACGCTCGGCACGGTCCGCGCGGTCGCCGACTCGCTGTATCTGAGCCCGTCGACGGTCTCCCAGCAACTGGCGGTGCTGGAGAAGGAGACCCGGTGCCGGCTGATCGAGCGGACCGGGCGCCGGGTGCGGCTCACCCCGGCCGGGCTGCTGCTGGCCCGCCGGAGCCGGGAGATCCTGGACCGCATCGCCGAGGCCGAGGCCGAACTGCGCGCCCTGCGGGACGAGCCGATCGGCACCGTCCGGCTCGGGGTGTTCCAGAGCGCGATCCACAATCTCGCCGTCCCCGCGGCCACCCGCCTGGCCACCACCCATCCACGGCTCCATCTCGAGATCATCGAGATGGAACCGCACGAGAGCGGGGCGGCCCTGCGCTCGGGGGAGGCCGACGTCGCCGTCACCACCACCGACTACACCGGCCTCTCCTTCGGCCCGGACCTGGACGTCATGTCGCTGGGCAGCGACCCGGTGATGCTGGTGCTGCCGCCGGGCCACCCGCTGGTCTCCCGTACGGCGGTGAACCTCGCGGCCTGCACGGACGAGACCTGGGCCTGCGACCGGCCGCAGTCCTACATGGCGGACCTGACCCTGCGGCTGTGCCGCGAGTCGGGGTTCGAGCCCCGGGTGGCCTGCCGCTTCGGCAACTACCTGCTGTTGCTTCAGCACGTCGAGACCACCGGGTCGATCGCCCTGCTGCCCGCCCTGGCCATCCCCGCCGGCCACGCCGTCGTCACCCGGCGGCTCAGCCCGCCGGTGCACCGCAACATCGCCATCGTGGTGCGCTCCGGCACCCCGCGCCGCGCCGCGGTCAGCGCGGTCGTCGCCGCCCTCCGCGACCACCCGGAGATCCCGCACCTGGCCGCCCCGGCCCCGCGCCGCGACGACGGCCGCCGGGCGTGACCTGACGATGAGGGCTACGCCGACACACAGGTACTCCTGGTGAACACCCAGGTGTGCGGCCTCTGGACCGTCTCGAGCAGCAGCGCGGTGAGTTCGACGGGCATGGTGATCATGCAGTCGTGGCCGGTCGGCAGCTCGCGTACTCGTTCGCCTGCCGGGACGGGACGCGGGGCGATGTCTGCCGGCCGGCCCTCGACGCAGTGGATGTGGGTGCGCGGGATCGTGCGCGCGGCCGGGTCGTCCAGCCGGACCGGCTCCCGCAGGCACCCCACCGGCTGGTCCGACAGCATCGAGCGCAACCAGGCGAGGTCGTCGGGATCGGTGACGCCGAACAAGCCGAGCGGCGGCGGCTGCTCGGGCATCGGCGGAACCCGCCAGCCGTCCAAGGCGAGGTCGATGAGCTGCTGGGTGACAGGGAGGACGTCGACAGCGGTGTCGCCGTCCTCGGGGACCATCGCGTCGAGGAACACCAGATGCGCGATCCGCTTCGGGACCCGGTTGGCGGCTCCCGAGATGACCATCCCGGCGTAGCTGTGCCCGACGAGCACGACGTCGTCGAGGTGCTCGTCTTCGATCAGGCCGGTGACGTCGTCGATGTGGGTTCCGAGCCCGATCGTGGGGCTCAGCAGGTGTGCCTTGTCGCCGTAGCCGGTCAGCGACGGCGCGAGCACCCGGTGCCCGGCCGCCTCCAGCAGCGGGACCACCCGGTCCCAGCTCCGCCCGTTGTGCCAGGCGCCGTGTATCAGGAGAAATGTGGTCATGGTGGCGTGGTTCCTCCTCGTGCCTCGGTACGCTTTGGTAACCGCGAGCATCGTGATCCCCGCGGCACTCCCCGGGCAATACGGCACTTTTCGGTGCCCCGGTTCTCAGGAGGTAACCGTGCAGGACCCGTGCCAGGCCCGCGAAGTCCTCGGGATCGTCGGGGACAAGTGGGCGCTGCTGATCGTGCGCATGCTCAAGGACGGGCCGTTGCGCTTCACCGAGCTCAAGCGGGCCATCGACGGCATCAGCCAGCGCATGCTCACCGTGACGCTGCGCGACCTCGAACGCGACGGGATCCTGACGCGCACCGTCCGAAACGTCATGCCGCCGCACGTCAGCTACGAACTGACCGCGATGGGCCGGAGCCTGCGCGAGGCCACCGCGCCGCTGCTCGAATGGAGCATCACGCACGTGCCCCACATCGACGCCGCTCGCACGGCCTACGACAACCGCTGAACGAGCAGGAGGCCGCGCACATGAGTGGTCATCAGGCGCGGCGTGTGGGTGGGATGTCCCGCCGGTGGAGGGTCCAGGCTTTGCGGATCAGCTGAACATGCCGGCCTCGCTGTCGAAAACGAGGCGCTCGGCAACACCCGGCCAGGCAAACCGCGTCGGACCATCCCGCACGTATCCGTTCGGCTCGTGTCCGTAGGCAGTCCTTGTGGCATCGGCGGCCAGGCCGCCGGCATCCAACGTCAGCGAGCGCTCTCCGTCGACGCCATGACGGTGGATGGGCACGGCGCGATGCTCTCAGGTCAGTTCACCCTGCTCGTCCAATCCCTCACCGCTCTCGAACCCGGTGAACCTTTTCGGTCACGGCGCTACCCGGCCGGGACGCCCGACGGAACCCCGGCGGGGCTTCCGGGGCTCCCGGGGGCCCCGGCCGTTTCGCCGTCCCAGAGCGCGCCGAGGGCCAGTAGTTCGTCGCGGTGCTCGATCCGGCCGGTCCAGGAGGCGGGCCAGGCGTCCGCGCCCAGCCAGGCGCCCGCGAAGGCGCCGGTGAGGCAGGCGATCGAGTCGGAGTCGCCGGAGGAACAGGCGGCCCGGCGCAGCGCGGTGACGGGGTCGCCGGGGAAGAGCAGGAAGCACAGCAGGCCGGTGGCGAGGGCCTCCTCGGCGATCCAGCCCTCCCCGGTGGCCAGGCACGGATCGATCTCCGGGGAGACGGTGCGCGCGGCCTCCTGGAGCCGGCCGAGGATCGCCAGGCAGTCGTCCCAGCCGCGCGCGATGAACTGCTCGGGGCCCGCGTCCCCGGCGCGGGTCCACAGGTCGCCGAGCCAGGCGTGGTGGTAGCGGGTGCGGTTGTCGCAGGCGTAGGAGCGGAGCCTGCCGACGAGGCCGGTGGGGTCCGTCCCCCGGGCGAGCAGGTGGACGGCGTGGGCGGTGAGGTCCGAGGCGGCCAGGGCGGTGGGGTGGCCGTGCGTGAACGCGGCCTGCAACTGGGCGGCGCCCGCCCGCTGTTCGTCCGTGAGCCCGGGGACGAGCGCGACGGGCGCCACGCGCATGTTGGCGCCGCAGCCCTTCGAGCCGATCCGGCTCGCGTCCTGCCAGGGCCGTCCCTCCGCCCGCAGCAGCCGGCAGGCGGCCAGACAGGTGTTCCCCGGGGCCCGGTCGTTCTCCGGAGACTCGTACCAGGCGACGAACTCCTCGCGCAGGGGGCGCCCCAGCCGGTCCGGGGCGAGCGGGCCCGGGGCGGTGCGGAGGGCGCGTCCGACGGCGAGGGTCATCTGCGTGTCGTCGGAGACGAGAGCGGGCTCCGGCAACTCCGTCTCCCGCCAGGGGCCGTGCGCGGCGAGGATCGAGGGGACGTCGTCGAACTCGGCCGGGAAGCCGAGGGCGTCCCCGAGGGCGAGCCCGAGCAGGGTGCCGGTCGCGGCGCGCTTGCTCACCGTCGTCGTGGTCATGTGGGCAGCCCTTCCCCCGAGTTATCGTCAAGGCGACTATAAGTGGCGGGAGGGCTTCCCACAAGCTCCGGGGACGATCCCGCGCCGGCGGTGCGTGCCCGGCGATGTGTGCCGGCGGCGCGTGCCCGGGCGCACCGGTGCGTGTCCCCCCGCACCGGCCCCGGGCCTGCCGGGCCTGGCCGGTGTGCCCCGGTGGTCCCGAGCCCCGCGCCGTCCGCGGGGAGGCCGGTGACTCACCCGCCCGCACCGCGACGGGTTTCCGCGCCGTGCGGATACCGCCCGCGGCCGGGGGCACGCTGAACTCCACGGTTGCCGGGGACGAGCCGTACGCCAGATGTCGCCGACACGACCGCCGGACACCGTACCGGCGTGACAGGAGAGGCGATGCGAGACGGAGACACCCGGGCGAGGTTCGTCATCGGGATCGTGTTGCTGCTTCTCTCCGGGCCCCTGGTGGTACCCGCGGTGGAGTGGGGCGGGCCCAGAACCGTCTGGCTCGTGGTGTGGGTGACGGCGGTCGGCTTCGTCTCGTACCCGCTGGCGTCCCTGTGGCGCGTTTCGACGCGCCGCGGTCGGCGGCGGGAGACCGGACCGGCGTCGCGGGCGTAGGGGCGGGGCCGCAGGGGTACGGCCGAGGCGGTGAACCGTGCGGCGCGGGCCGCCTTCAGGAGGCCGGCGCGACGGCCCGCCCGGCGTTTCCCGTCCACGGCGTTCCCGTCCACGGCGGAGTCGGCGACGGCAGGGGAGTGGACCGGCCCGCCCTTCTCCTTCGCCGCAACGGCTCCCGGGCCCGGAAAGCGACGACGTGGACGAGGCCGCCCGGACCGCCGGACGCCTCCCCCTCAATCCTCCGGCGTGGTGACCAGCACGGAGTTGGACACCGCGGGCACGGGGGAGGGCAGTCGCACGTAGTTCTCGGAGTCCGTGGTCCGCTTCACCTCGCGGTAGGCGGCTTCGTCCAGCAGCACGACGAACAAGCTCCGCTCGGAGCCGGGTTCGGTCGGGCCGAGTTCCGCGTCGTAGACGTACTTTCCGGGGCCCTTCTCTCCCAGGTCGTATCTGAGGGTGTAGCGAAGGGGCCGGTCCGGGTCTCCTGTCTCCTTGCGCACCACCCACGACAAGTGGTCCCCGGCGCGCACCACGCAGGTCACCGTGGCCACCACGCGCGCCCCGCTCCGGGTCGGCTTCCCCTCCAGGCCGACCAGCACGTCGTGCCCCTCCGACCTGCCGCAGCGGGGCGCGGACCCCGACGTGCCGGAGACGCCCGCCGAGGGCGAAGGGGTACCGGTGGCGGCGGGCGGGCCGGCGTCGCTCTTTCCGAAAGGTAAGAACGCGCGGACGTCCTCCCCGAACCCCAGAATCGCGGTCAACGCCCCGATCACGACCGTCACCAGCGTGCACCAGCCGATGATCCTCCTGCTCAACGGGCCGATGCCGCTGCCGCCGTCATCACCCGCCGGACCGGTGCCCGGTGAGGCCGGCGCGTTGGTTTCCTCGTCATCGCTCATACGGGTTTCCTCCCCGACCGTCCCCCGCCACTACGCGGCTGACGGAACGGCGCGGCACGAAACCGGCCACCTCCCGGTCGAACACCGCGCTTCGCATCACCGTCCCCAGCACGCCCACCACCGTGGTCTTCCCGCTGCCGAACGCGCCTTCACCCGGACGAGCAAGACCATCGTCCGGAGCCGCGGCCACCGGCCCGCACGCCGAACTACCCGGGTGTGGGCCCTGGACGCATACGGGGTTCTCGAGGTCGGCACCGCCGTGACGGGCTACCACACCGCCGTGACGGTGCGCCGCACGTGCTACGTGCCCGGTGCCGCGATCCGGGCCAGCACCTGGTCAGCCAGTTCCTGCGGGGACAGCCGGCCGTCCAGGAACACCGTGTCGCCGGGCAGCACGCCGGCCGCGTCGGCGGCTTTCACGCACCGGTCGATCTGCCCCTTGGCCCAGCGCCGGACCTCCGCGTCCCGCGCGGGATCGTCCGGCGTGAAGCTGCGCCCGTCGATCCGCTGTTCCAGGATTTCCCGGGGGACCTTGAGGAAGAAGTGGTGAACGGTGACGCCCCCGTCCTTCAGCGCGCCGAAGATCTCCTCCACGTATCCCGGGTCGACCAGCGTCATCGGGACCAGGACGGGCCGCCGGTACTCCTCGACCAGGCCCGCCGCCAAGCCGGCCACTTGGCGCCGCCACAGCCGCAGATCCTGGAAGTCGCCCGTGGGCACCTCCACGATCTTCCGCAGTACGAAGCCGACCATCTCCGGGTCGAAGACCAGCGTTCCGCGCCATCGTCCGTGCAACTCGTCCACCAGCGTGGTCTTCCCGCTGCCGAACGCGCCGTTCACCCAGACGAGCAAGACGAACCTCCCCAGCCGTGGTCACCGGCCCGTGCGCCGGGCCGGTGTGCCGGACCAGCATGCACGCCGGCTCGGGGGCCAGGCGGGGGTCGGCCGGAAGCCGGCCGGGACCGGATCTCGTCCACCCGGGCGGACCAGATCGGGGAAGGCCCGGGTCCCGGAGCGCGGTGGCGCAGGAGAGTGGTGGTGAACGCGTTGGCCGGTCCGGCACACTGCCCGGTGTGGAACGCCTGGCGGAGATCGCGGAGCGGCTGACGGCGGTCGGCGGAGTGGCCGGGGTGTGCCTGGGCGGAAGCCGCGCCACCGGGACTCACCGTCCCGACTCCGACGTGGACCTCGGCCTGTACTACCGGCCGCCGCTGGACACCCGCGCCCTGCGCCGCCTCGCGTCGGAACTGACCGGCGGGCCGGTCGAGGTGACGGAGCCCGGCGGGTGGGGGCCCTGGGTGGACGGCGGGGCGTGGCTGACCGTCGACGGCCAGCCGGTCGACTGGATCTACCGCGACCTCGACCGCGTCCAGCGGATCTGGGAGGACTGCCGCGCCGGGCGGTTCGAGGTGGGCGTGCAGGCCGGTCACCCCCTGGGGGTGTACTCCCACGCCTACGCCGGCGAACTGGCCGCCGGGCGCGTCCTCACCGACCCTCGCGGCGAACTGCGGGCCCTGCGGCGGGAGACCCGCCGGTATCCGGAACCGCTGCGGGAGGCGCTGATCGCGAACGCGCTGTGGGAGGCCCCGTTCATCCTGGGCTGCGCCCGCAAGGGGGTGGCGCGCGGTGACGTCTTCTACGTCTCCGGCTGCCTCTTCCGCGCGGTCGGGCTCCTCGTGCACGGGCTGCACGCGCACGCCCGGCGCTGGGTGCTGAACGAGAAAGGCGCCGTCCACGCCGCGGGAGAACTCCCGGCCGCTCCGCCGGACTTCGCCACGCGGGCACACGCGCTGTTCACCGCGACGGGTACGGACCCGGCGGCACTCGCCACCGTGCTCGACGCCGCCGACCGGCTGACGACCGAGGTGTGCGCGCGGCTCACGTCCTGAGGGCTGGGCAGGGGGTGAGAATCGCGGCCAGGGCCGAGACCGGGGGCGCCTGACGAAGATCACCACACCCGAGGGCAGGGTCACGGTCTTCACCTACGACGACCGCAACCGCGTCCGCTCCATGCTCCGGGCGACCGAGTTCGACGCCACCGCCGGGCACACCGGGCCGACGTACACCTACGCGTACTCCAACTCCGACCCGTCCGACGCCGGGACGACCACGGTCACCGACCCCGAGGGGCTCGCCACCCGGCACGAGCACAACGCCGACGGTGGCGTCACCAAGGTCACCGACGCGCTCGGCCACTCCAGGAAGCGGACCTTCGACGCCAATCACAACATCGACAGCGCCGAGGACGCGATGGGCGTGGGTGGCGGCGCCGGGAACGTCACCGCCTACGGCTGGGACTCCCGCAACAACCCCACCTCCGCCACGCTGCCGACAGGCGCGACCGCGGCTCTGACCGGGTACCAGACCATCGCGGGCGCGGACCTGCCGAAGTCCTACACCAGCGCCGACGGCGAGAAGACCGACTACACCTACGACAGCGCGGGCAACACCGCGTCGGTCGCGGTCACCGGCACCGGCGGCGGCAAGCAGAGCTTCGACCGCAACCCGGCCACCCCCACCTGCGGTGGCTTCCAGGGCCAGCTCTGCAAGGTGACCACGGCCCTGTCGGCCACCAAGTCGGTCTCGACCACCTTCGGCTACGACGGCAAGGGCAACCTCTCCAGGGCCACCCCGCCCGCCCCGCTGGGCGCTACCGCTTACACCTACGACGACCTGGGCCGCCCCCGCACCGTGACCGACGGGCGAGGCGTCAAGACCCACCTACGAGTACGACGAACGCGACCGCGTCACCAAGGTCGACACCTCCGGCTACGCCACCGTCACCTACCACTACGACGGCGACGGCAACCTCCGCCGGCGCGACGACGGCACCGGCGTCATCCGGTACGCCTTCGACCCGCTGTCCCGCGAGACCGTCCGGACCCTGCAGAACGGGTCACAGACCAGACTCACCTACACCCCCGCCGGCAACATCGACATCTACGAGGACCCGGCCGGCGTCACCGACTACACCTGGAACAAGGTCAACAAGCTCACCGAGCTGAAGGACCCCACCGGCAGGACGACCACGTACACGTACAACGCCAACGACGTCCGGACCAGCACGACTTACCCCGGCGGCACCGTCCGGACGGTCACCCCCGACAAGTCCAGCCGCCCGGGGAAGATCAAGGCCACCTCCTCCCAGGGCACCCTGGTCGACCTCACCTACTCCTACGCCGCCGCGGGCAAGGACGGCGCCAAGATCCGCACCCGCACCGACGCCGTCACCGGCATGAAGACCACGTACTCCTACGACAGCGCGGGCCGCTTCTCCTACGCCAAAGAGGAGAAGGGCAGCACGCTCAACTCTGCCTGGCAGTACTGCTACGACCAGGCCGGCAACCTCACCTCGCAGGGCATCACCCCCGGCTGCCCCCGCGGCACCACCTACACCGTCAACGACGCCCAGCAGATCACCGCGAAGAACGGTTCCAGCGCCAACTGGTCCTACGACAAGGCGGGCAACGAAACCGCCGGCGCCTCCACCCCGGAATCCACCCGCACCGGCGAGACCTGGTCCGACTTCAGCCAGCTCACCTCGATCACCGTCGAGGGCACGACCTACGCGGGGCAGTACGGATCCACGGACCAGAGCGAGCGGATCAGGCTCGGTGACACCTTCTTCCACAACGGTCCGCTCGGCCTGTCCGCCACGACATCGGCGGGTGTGGACCGGGGATTCAACCGGGAGCCCGGGGGCACGCTGAATTCCATGACGACCGGGGGTAAGTCGTACTACTACCTCACCGACGCGATCGGTTCCGTCGTGGCGCTCGCCGACGAGACCGGCGCGAAGGTGAACACCTACGACTACAGCCCCCGTGGCGTCGGCCGGGCCACCACCACGGAGAAGGTCCCGCAGCCCTACCGGTTCGCCGGCGGCTACCAGGACCCCACGGGCCTGTACCACTTCGCGGCCCGCTACTACGACCCGAACATCGGCCGCTTCACCCAGCCCGACCCGTCCGGCCAGGAGGTGAACCCCTACCTCTACGCGGAAGGCGACCCGGTCAACCGCATCGACCCCACCGGGCTGTTCAGTTTCTCCGATCTCGCTATCGAAGCGGGGATAGCGGGAACAACTGGTGCGGTCACTGGCTGTGTCGGTGGAGCGATCACAGCTGGACTGGTCGGTACTGCGGCTGGTCCAGCGGGAACCACGGTGGGGGTATTGGGTGGGTGTGCTATGGGGGCAATTGTCGGAGGGTACAGCGGGTTGGTCGGTGGAGCCGTATCCTCCGCCTTGAGTCAGACGCTTAAGTAGGCCGATGGGAAAGGTGAAGGTGTATCGGTGAGCGTTCTGAATTTCGCAGTCGTAGGCGTCATCATCGGAGCTGTTGTCGGACCTCTGACCGTCCTGGTCGTGCATAGAATTCGAAGTCGTCGCTGAATTTCTTCCCAGAATATGCAGATTCGTGCATTTCTGTAATCTGACGTTGAAGAAATTTCATTGCACATCGGAGGAAAATCCGTCAGGGCTCTGGGAGGGGGCGGTACGAGATATCTCGGAATTTTCTGGAGCGGCGTAGACATCGCAGTCGTCGGTGTGGTCCTGTTCCTCATCGACAGAATCTGACGGAGGGAGTATGGAAGGTGCAGCGCTCTTGAGCTGAACATTCGGGTGGCCCACCGGCAGTTCACAAGCTGGGGGCGTTCCTGGAGAGAACGGGAGCCGCTCTCGCTGGAGTAGCTGGTGCTAGCACTACCGTCTCGACCGCTCCAGCGTGCACTGCCCTCGTCGGGTGCGCGGCCCCTATCTCCGCCGCCGGAGGAATGCCCTACCGCCGCTGGTGCAGCGATCGGAAAATGTCAGGAGGCTTTTGAGTGAGAAGAAGGGAAAAGGCGCCGCCGTTGCTCTCCTCGTGATTCTCTTTGCTGGAGCTCTGGCCGTGGCAGCTGTGGGGGATTTCCCTGTAGCGAACGTATTGATTACGGCAGGCCTCACCATTGTTGCTATAGCCGTGATTATGTGGCTGGTGGGCGGCCGGATATTAGGGGCTAGGTGAGGCTGCGGCCCGCCGCGTAGCGGCGGGCCGCTTCTTTTGAGTGAGGTTCAGCGCGTCCTCAGACGTGAGCAGATCCTTTAGCATTGAGGGTCTTCCGTCGCGGCGGTGCGACTTTCGTCTGGCGGCAAGGGATTTGTGAAAATCGGCCAGGCTCTCGGAGCCGTTCTGGTCGTGTATGGATTCATGTGCAAGGGGAATGCCTTACGGATCCATGGGTGGCGTCCGTGTGACGGTGGAGGTAAAGGGGCGACATATGCTGTGGAGCACCAGAAGAATTGAGCAGTATTTAGCAGAAGGTGAGGACCTGATGCTTTCCTTCCCGGTTCGACTTCCTGTGGGGCGTCTCCCTTACGAGGCGCTCCTGAAAGGAGCTGTTGTAGCGTTGACCGACCGTCGGGTCGTTGGCTTTGCGTATGGCCGATTCAGCAGCAGGCCGAATCGCGTGGCGTGGTCGATTCCACGGGAACACTGCGAGGCTTCCTTCTCCGGGGGGCGGTTGAGAATCCGAGATTATCGGGAGGGGAGGGAAGAGAAGGTTCTGCTTACCCAGAAAACGCGGATCCCCGAGGTGAGACGATTGGTCAGGGAATTGGATTTCTGAGTCCCTCATGGTCCCACTCCTCAAGGTGTAGCGGGGCATTCGCGATCATCGCGCGCCGGCGTTGCTCCGAGGATTCGTATCCAGAGGCTACGAATGGCTCGTGATGGCGGTCCTCCTCGCTGAGCTCGTGATCATTCTGTATGTTGCCTTGCGCAGTGTCGGTGAGAGTGGGCAGTTTCCATGATATTTGACGAGGTGAATTTGAGAAGCTGGCGAGAGAAGGGAAATATCCATGTTGTCAACCACCCAACTGGTTACATTCGGGTACCTTGCCAAGCCGCAAGGGCCCTCGTGGAGCCCGTTTTTGGCGATGGGGATGGTCGTCCTTTTTGGGGCGGTCATTGTCTACCTCCTTCGGAGGGATCGGCGGAAATAACGGTGAACTGGCCGAAGGTCGGGCTGATTGATCGCCCGTTCGATCTTCGGTCAATCAATTCGAACTTCGGGAGCATTTTATGCACATCGTTATTGGGATTTTCATGTCATTGTTCGGGCTATTCTTCTTCTTTGTGGGGCCGCAATTCACTAAGCGTGCGAACAGCAGTAAGACCGGTAAGGCGTTCGACACTTATAACCGGACGATTTTCAGGCTGGCCGGTGGCATGATCGCGATTGGTGGAATTCTTTATGCTGTGGGAGTGCTCGAATGAACAGCTATTCTTGATCGATTCTTGTTTACCCGTAACCTCCGGACAAGGGGCACGGCTGCCTCCTGTGTGTGACGATACCTGCCGACCGGCGCTCAGCAGTTACGGCACTGGATGGAAGGGTAAGGGTGACTCCCGCCTTACGCCCGCTGAGCGATGAGAATTGCCTTTCTGAAGAGATGGTTCGCGCGAAGGGCGCTTCGCGGCGGCCGAATTGGTTGCCGCACCGGGTTGCTCGGATGGGACGCACGTGCATTTGTGGGACATCTTACTGGGGGCGTGAGTGACCGCACGGCCTCGGCTTTTGTGAGGGGACGGTCCATGAGAAGTGGGGAATTCTCACCCCTTGTACTGGTGGTCTTCTTCGTCGCCTGGGTTTCAATACTGGTGTTCATCTGCTACAGGATCTGGCGTACCTACAGGCGGCGTATGGAAGAAGGAAAGTCAAGGTGACCGAATTTGTGGCGCTATCGGGAAGGTTATGGACGTATTTATTGGCTGGGGCATGCTGATGATGGGCCCGATTCTCGCGTTTCTCGCGGAACCTTTGCAGAAGATGAATGCTTCGGGCTCTAAGTTCCTTTACGGGGAGAACCGCTCTGCGAAGGCGTCGAAGGTGCACGTCTGGATATTTCGGATCGCCGGAACCGCGTTCTTCATTTTGGGCTTTCTCATTGTTGTGGGGGTTGTGCAGTTGGCCAGCCAGCGCTGACGGATGGAGCGTGAGGTTCGCGGGAAGGAATGGGCGCCAACAGTCCTGACAACATTTTGTTTGCAGTTTGGAAGAAACTTCTCGCCCACACGGAAGATGTAGCGGTGAGTGTTCGTGATAGCCTACTGATAGGCGTTGGTGTCGGATTCATTACCGGACCTCTGATCGTTCTGGTCATCCACAAGATTCGAAGTCGTCGCTGAATCTATTTTCAGGACGCGTAGACCGGCGCATTCATGAAAAGTTGAGGCCAGGTGAGACCGCGGCCCGCCGTGTAGCGGCGGGCCGCTCCTTTCGAATGGTGACTCGGACCTGTTTCCAGCCTCAGTTCGACCAGGTCAGATGCAGGGTGAGGACGGCCTGAACCAGGATCGACCGCATCGCTGCCGACCGACCCTTCGTCTCCGGTTGGAGACGCTCTCTGACCGCTGGCGCGATGGTCGGCGCTTGTATCTCATCGACCGTGTCCGAGGGGGAAGTAGAGGGCTTGGCGTCCCGAGGGCCGGGCGCGCGCCGAAGTTCTGACAGTAGGTGGTTTCCCATGCAGGGTCGGCTATTTCGTTTTTGTGGGGGTATGGCAGCGATCTCGACCAGGAGCGTTCTGGTCGTGGTGTGGGTGATCGCGATCGCTCTGGGGATTGTGGTGGGAGTCCTTACCGGATTAGGGGCGGGCCGTTCTCCGTGATGGTGGCCGGCAGTTGATGCGGGAAGCCGGCCGCGTCAGCGGTGGGTGGAGTCTCCCGGTGCCGGTCATGGCAGCCGGCGTTCGCGGAGGGCGCGGCGGGTGCGGGTGTTTGCCTCGGCCACCTGGGCGCTGAGGAGTTCGGACGCGTCGAGGGGGTGGACGTCCGCCGGGTCCGCCGCCCACTCCCGGCCGCCGGAGAGGGGACGCAGCCGGAGGTAGGGGCCCTCGTGGCCGGTGACGATCCCGACGCGGGCGCGGACGGTGTCGCGGACGGCCGTGCCGGGTGGGGGAGTGGGCGGCGGCGAGGCGGAGGCCGGGGGAGTGGGGTGCGGGGGAAGGGCCGGATCGGGTGTGGGTGGGGTGGGGCCCGGTGGCGTTTCAGGTGGGGGATCGGCCGGGTGGCCGCCGGGCGGTGTGGGGTGCGGCGGCGGTTCGGCGGGGCTCGCGGTGGGCGCGTGCGCGGGCACCGCGCGGCGCGGCTCCGTCATCGGATCGCGCCGCGGGCGATGACGGCCGCCAGTTCCTGGGCGACGGGGGCCGAGCAGACGCCGAGGTGGACGAGGGCGTAGCGGGCGCTGTCCGGGGTGCGGTGGGCCGCGCCGTCCGGGGTGGCCGTCTCGTTCATCCCGGTCCCCGGGGCCGTGCCCGGCGTGCCGGTCCTGGTGGCCGGCACGGTCGTCGTGGCCGTGCCGCTCGTGCCGGGCCCTTCGGTCTCCCCGGGCGCCCGGGGAGCCGGGGTGTCCGCTTCTTCCGTGCGGGGCTGGTCCGGGGCATCGTCGGGGAGGGCGTCGCCCCAGGGGGTGCGGATGTCCATGGCGGGGAGCTGGATGCCGGCGCTCGTCAGGGCGGCGGCGAGGGCGTCGCGGGCGGCCAGGGCCTCCCGGAGCTTGGGCGCGAGGAAGCGGGGGCCGGCCGGGTGGGGGAGGCCCCGCGTACGGGCGGGTTCCAGGGCGGGGGCGGTTCCGTTGCCGAGGGCGGCGCCCGAGCAGTGCCCGGAGCCGCCGCCCGGTGCAGGCTCCGGTTCGGACGCAGGCGCGAGGCCGGGGCCCTCGCCGGGGAGGGGCTCCGGCTCGGCCGCGGAGACGGAGCCGGGGTGCGGGTTCGGGGTCTGGTTCGGCATCGGGAGGTCCTTCGCGTGGAGTTGGGGTGGGGAGCCGAGGCGCGGCCGGGATGCGAGATCCGGAGTTCGGCCGCCGCGCTCACCTCGGCTGGGTTACGTTGTGTAGTCGAGGCATTACGAGAATGCCGCCGGGGTGTGCCGGGGCGTGCCGCGTACGCGGCGTGATTCGGCGCCCCGCGGAACACGCTCCACAGGTGCCACGCGGACCGCGCCCGGCGCGGCCGAGTGCGTGCGGACCGGGTTCGTGTGCCGGTGGGAGAACGGGTATGTGGGGCCTCCGGAGCGGTCGGTGACGGCGCGGTCCGGGGGCGCCGGAGGGGAGTCACCTTGCCGCAGCGACGACTCGTCACGAGCCGGAGCCGGGAGCCGCGTCAGCGCTTCGCGGAGGAATTACGGCAGTTGCGGGCCCGCAAGGGGGACACCCTGCGGCAGCTCGGAGAACGGCTCGGCTGGGACCACTCCCTCTTCGGGAAGATGGAGAAGGGCGAGACGCTGGGCAGCCCGGAGGTCGTCCAGGCGCTGGAACACCACTACGGGACGCCCGGGTTGCTGCTCGCCATGTGGGAGCTGGCCGCCGAGGACCACACGCAGTTCCGCGAGCGCTACCGGCGCTACATGGCGCTGGAGGCGCACGCGGTGAGCTTGTGGCATTTCGCGGTGAGTGTGTTGCCGGGGCTGCTCCAGACCGCTGAGTACGCGCGCGAAGTCCTGGCGGCGGGCGGGTTGGAGGAGCCCGAACTGACCCAGCAGGTCGAGGCTCGGATGAGTCGCAAGGAACTCCTGGAGGGGCCTGGGGCGTCGCCCTTCCGTGTCATTCTCTCGGAGGCCGTGCTGCGCACGCCGCTGAGAAACGAGCAGGCATGGCGAGACCAGCTCGCGCATCTGATGGATGCCGCCGAGCGCCCGAACGTAACGCTGCACGTGCTCCCGTTCCGGGCGGGGATGCACGGGTTGGACAGCACGGCCGTCAAGTTCCTGCGTCTGCCTGATTCGCGGACGGTGGCCTACGTCGAGACCGCCCACCGGGGTGAACTCATCGAGGAAGCTGCGGCGGTTGAGCACCTGCTCCGTGCGTACGATGCGATGCGCGACCAAGCCTTGCTCCCGGCCGAGTCGCGGAAATTCATCCTGCGCATGTTGGAGGAAGTGCCGTGCGAGCCATCGACCCGAGCACCGCGAACTGGCGCAAGAGCAGCTACAGCAACTCCACCGGAGGTGACTGCGTAGAAGTTTCCTGCGGCGTTGCGGCGACCGTCCCCGTGCGTGACAGCAAGAATCCCCACGGCCCGGTGATCCCGTTCACCACCGTCGGCTGGGGCTCGTTCATAACCGCCCTCAGGCGGGGTGAGTTGGGCGCCTGACTCGCTGCCTGCCCTGGGGCGTCACGCCGTGGCTCCTGTCCCGCCGTGCCGGTGGGGCGGGAGCCACGGCTCGTACGCGCCCTGCTCGCCGGGCGTGGCTGAGGCCGGGGGTCCGTGACCTGAACCGCCTGCGGGAGATCAACCCGGCGCTCAAGAGCTTCGACGACTGGCTCGCCGGGAACGCCACGCACATCCAGGTGGGCTGACGGCTCCACCGGCCGGTCGCGCGCTCACAGGACGCGGCGGAAGCCGGGGAGCCGGCGCAGACCGGCCGCCAGGAGGAAGGCGGAGACCAGGCCGAGCGCGCCGGCCGTGGCCCAGGCGCCGGCCGGGGGGAGACCCCGGCCGGCGAGGTGGTACTGCACGGCGACGACCAGCGGGACGTGCACGATGTACACAGCGTAGGAGTCGGCGGCCAGTTCCCGGGTCCACCGGCCGCCGCGGAATCCGGCCTCGCGGAACGCCGTGAGCAGGCCGACGCAGAGCGCCACGCACAGGGCGCTCTCGTACGCCGCCCAGGCCAGGGCCGGTCCGCCGGAGCCGCCGGGGCCGAAGAGGGCGGAGTCCGCGCCGATCCCGAACAGCAGCGCGACTCCGGCCAGGCCCCCGCCCAGCCAGACCCACCCGACCCGCGCCTCGAACCGGTCCGGCCAGTCGTACCGGTGGGCCAGGACGCCCAGGGTGAAGAAGGTCGCGTACTGCGGCAGGCGGGCGGGCTCGACCTGGAGGAAGTCGAGGACGGGGATCCAGGTGTCCAGCGGGTACTCCAGCCGGATCAGGTAGGTGGCGGCCGTGACCGCCGCCGTCAGCGCCAGCAGCGCGCGGTGCCCCGGAGCCGGGCGCGGGGGGCGTACGCGCGCGGCGCGGCCCGGGCGCCGCCGCAGGAGACGGCCGAGCCGGCTGCACAGGACGTAGAGCACGGTGTAGGCGAGGAGGTTCTGGATGAACCACAGGTGCCCGAACTGGAGGTCCGGCCAGGACGGTCCCGTCCAGCCCGCCGGTTTCTCGCCCAGGCCGAGGTACACGTCGGTGAAGTAGGCCGGGAAGGAGAGGGCCGGGTAGCCGCGGTAGTGGACGTAGTACGCGTACATCAGGCCGGGGACGATCGTCAGCGCGCCGACGGCGACGGGGATGCCGAGCCGTATCAGACGGCTCTTCAGGAAGGCGCCGGTGCCGTGCCGCCGGTGGGAGGCGGGCACGAAGAAGGCGGAGACGAAGAAGAACAGGCTCATGAAGAACGCGCCGTCGACCGCGGAGAGGGTGGCCAGCGCCGGGGTGCGCGGCTGCCCTTCGACGTACCACCAGTCGGCGGGGCCGTAGGGCTGGGCGGCGTGGTGGAGGACGACCAGGATCGTCAGGGCGATCCGCAGATGATCCAGCCAGGCGAGCCGGGAGCGCCGGTCCGGCCCGGGTGGTTCCGGCGGGCCGGGTGGGCCCGGCGGGCGGCGGGTCGCGGTGGTGGGCGGTGGGGTGGCGGGCTGCTGAGTGTCCATGTGTTCAGGATGCTCAACACGTGTACACCTCGCACGGGGGCTAGCCCCCGTTCTCTCCCTCCGGTGAGCCGTAGAACCCCCGGAGCAGCAGGCGCTGGTTGGCCGCGCTGCGCCGGGCCAGCACCCGCGGGGCGAACATGGGTTCGTCGAGGTGGGGCTGCATCACCCGCTCCAGCAGCAGCGGCCCGAGGATGAGGCAGAGCATCTGGAAGGGGGCCCATTCGTCGTCCGGCGGCCCGGCCGTGGCGGAACTCCCGGCCGTGGCGGAACTCCCGGCCGTGGCGGAACTCCCGGCCGTGGCGGAACTCCCGGCCGTGGCGGGGCCGTCCGGCGCCTCGCCGGCCTCGGCCGTTCGCGGGGCCTGCCCGCCCGGGGTCTGCCGGCCGTCCCGGGCGTCCCGGCCTTCGTCCGCGCGCCCGTTCGCCCCCTCGGGCCGGTTCCCGCGCCGGTTTCCGCGTCCGTCGACGCGCCCGTTCCCGGGCCCGTCCTCCCGCTCCTCGTACGCCGCGGAGAGCCGCCCGAGTTCGGCCCGCGCCCCGTCCAGCAGCCGTCCGAACAGGTCGGCGCTCGCGGGGCTGTCCTCCAGCAGGACGTGCCGCAGGTAGCCGCGGAGCACGGGGTCCGCCCCGAACAGCCGGGCCGACACCTCGCCGAGCGACTCCATCAGCCCGGCACCCGGGTCCGCCGCCGCCAAGTCCCGGCCGATCCGGTCGAGCACGTGGGCGTCGACGGCGGCGCGCAGCCCGTCCTTCGAGCCGAAGTGCCGGGTCACCAGGGCCGGCGAGAGTCCGGCCGCCGCCGCCACCGCGCGCGTCGACGTCGCCTCGAACCCCCGCTCGGCGAACAGCTCCAGTGCCGCGTCCCGCAGCCGGGCCCGGCCCGTCAGATCACTCTTCTCCGCCGCCGTCATGCCCCGCAGCGTAACGACCGGCGGGGCGGTACTCGGCGCCGCGCTCCGCCCTGACGGCCCGCGGGCCGCGCCGGTCACCTGGTCCGGCGCGCCGCTGTCCGAGGCCGATGTCGAACTGGCGTGCTGGGGCCGGGATTTCCGGAAAGCCGCTGCCATGAGGACCGCCTCGTCCTCGGTGGTCGCCCCGGGCCCCGGCCGGGTTCGGCGGGCGCCGGCACGGGCGGTGCGTGACGCTCCTGACGGCGGAGGTGGCCGGCGGCCGAGCCCTGGCAGCGGCTCTCGCGCGGATGATCAGCCGCTGCGAACCCCGCCCCGGGAAGGCTCCGGAGCGGGGGCGGCGGTGGGCCGTTCACCGAGGCCCGCGTCCCGTGCTCGCAGGAGGGCCTCGGTCCGGTCACTGACCTCCAGCTTGGTGAAGATGCGCGAGACGTAGTTGCGGACGGTCTTCTCGGCGAGGAAGAGCGCCCGGGCGATCTGCCGGTTGCTGGCCCCCTCCGCGAGCAGACCGAGGATCTCCCTTTCCCGGACCGTCAGCCGGCCGAATTCCGTCGGCTCCTGAAGTCCGCGTACCGAGGAGAAGTACTCGCTGAAGCGGGCCGCGATCGCCGGGCTGAATGCGGCACCCCCGCGAGCCACGATCTGCAGGGACTGCCACAACTCGTCCGGCGATCCGATCCGCGCGAGGTAACCGTTCACACCGAGGCGGAGAGCGGGGATGACCACGTCGTCGTAGTCCCTCTGCGACACCACGACGAACCGCGGTTCCACCGCCGTCCCCTGGCCGGACCGGGAGGCCAGCCGCTGGACGTTTCTGCAGAGGGCCCGTTCGGACTGCGGTTCGCCTATCACCACCACGTCCGGCTGGACCGTGGTGTCCTCGAGACATCGCAGGCCGGCCGAGCCGTCCACGGCCGTGCCGATGAGGTTGATCCTGTCGTCCTGCTGAACAAGCGCGACCAATCCGGCCAGCGCGACCGGGTCCTCGCTGAGGATGAACAGGTTGATGTGCATGGTTTCGCTCCTCCCCCGTGGAACGCGTCCGGGCGTTCGCCCGTCTGCAGGATTGTGCACAGACACCGGCGGCACGGGAGAAGGGCACGATCGGCATGGGCGTCTTCCGGCCGAGGGCCTGCCGGGGTGTTGGACGCCCCGTCGCACCCTGCGTAGATTCGCGGCATGGGAGACCTTTCGCGCCGGCGCCTGATTCTCCTCGACGCGGCGGCCGCGCTCGGCTTCGCCCTGCTCCCGCAGGTATCGGTGCTGCGGCCGGACACCGGCGGCTCGCCCGACGGGCTCGTGTCCTGGCTGCTCCCGACGGCCACCGCGTTGCCGCTCGCCGTCCGGCGGGTGTGGCCCGTCCCGGTCTTCGCGGTCGTCTTCATCGCCTCCGGTGCGGCTCTGTCCGCCGGATTCGGTCCGGTCGTCTTCCTCGCCGCCGCCTACTCCCTGTTCGCGGTCGCGACGGCCACGGGGCGGCGGCCGGGTCCTTCAGCCGTGTGGGTCGGCGGGGCGAGCGCGGTGGGCGCGGCTCTGCTGACCCTGTCGGGCGGGCAGCACTACGAGGGCGGGACGTTCGCGGTGCACCTGCTGTTCGGGCTGCTGGTCCTGGGCGCCACCTGGGCCGCGGGCTCGGCGGTCCGGGAGCGCCGGGACAGCCTTCGGCGGACCATCGAACAGGCGGCCGAGCAGGCCAAGGTGGAGGAGCGCCTCAGGATCGCCCGGGACATCCACGACGTGGTCACCCACAGCGTGGGTCTGATCGCGATCAAGGCAGGGGTCGCCAACCACGTGATCGGCACCCGGCCCGAGGCGGCGCGCGAGGCGCTGACCGTCATCGAGGACATCAGCAGGACGGCGCTCCGCGACATGCGGGCCACTCTCAAGGTGCTGCGCCGGGAACAGCACGACGGGGTGCGGGACCTCCAGCCGGTCCGCGGCTTGGCGGACCTGCCGTTCCTGGTCCGGGCGGCCGAGGCGGCGGGGGTCCGCGTCGATATGCGCTGTGATGACCCGGACGGGCTGCCCGGCGGGGTGGGGCTCGCGGCGTTCCGGATCGTTCAGGAGGCGCTGACCAACGTGGCCAAGCACGCCGCGCCCACCCGGTGCCAGGTGCGGGTGACCGCGCGGGGCGGGACGTTGACGATCGAGGTCACCGACGAGGGCCCGGGAAACGGACGCAGGCCGACCGTGCCCGGTGGCGGGATGGGCCTCGTCGGGATGGAGGAACGGGCCGCGGCCCACGGCGGGACCCTCACCGCCGGGCCCGCTTCCGGCGGCTTCCGCGTCCGGGCGACCCTGCCCTGCTGAGCCCCCGTTCCGAGGTCTGTCCGAAACCGTACTCATACCCAGGTATGGGTTCGGCCGGCGGGGGCGGCACGGCCGGTCCAGACCCCGGTCCGATGCGCCCGGCGCCGGCCGCGGCCAGACTCGGTCCCGTGATTGACGTCCAGAACCTGAGCAAACGCTATGGGCAGGCCACGGCCGTGGACGGCCTGACCTTCACCGTGCGGCCCGGTACCGTCACCGGCTTCCTCGGCCCCAACGGTGCCGGGAAGTCGACGACGATGCGCATGATGCTCGGCCTCACCCGCCCGGACACCGGAACCGCGCGGATCGGCGGGCGCGCCTACCGCGAACTGGCCCGGCCTCTCCGGCAGGTCGGAGCCCTGCTGGAGACCTCGGCCCCGCACCGCGGCCTCACCGCGCGCGATCACCTGCTCTGGCTCGCCCGGAGCAACGGGATCGGGCGGAGCCGGGTCCGCGAGGTCCTGGAGACCGTGGGCCTCGCGGCAGCGGCCCGGCGGCGGATCGGCGGCTTCTCCCTCGGTATGGGCCAGCGCCTCGGTCTGGCTGCCGCCCTGCTGGGCGACCCGGCCGTGCTGGTCCTCGACGAACCCGTCAACGGCCTGGACACGGAGGGCATCCGCTGGCTGCGTGATCTGCTGCGGGCCAGGGCGGCCGAGGGCCGCACCGTGCTCATCTCCAGCCATCTCATGGCCGAGATGTCCATGGTCGCCGGGCATCTGATCGTCATCAACCGTGGTCGCCTCCTCGCGGACACCGGCATGGCGGAGTTCCTCCGGCTCCACGGCCGGTCGTTCGTCCGCGTGCGCACCCCGGAACCCGGGGCCGCGCGGTTCGGCGGCGAACTGGAACGCCACGGTGGATCCGTGACCCGCGCTCCCGGCGGGGTCCTGGAGGTGGCCGGACTGGCTGCGGGGGACATCAGCCGGATCGCGGCGGCGGGTGGTTTCCCGCTGGAGGAACTGAGTAACCGCACGGGCTCTTTGGAGGAGACCTTCCTCCAGGCCATCGGTGAGGGGGACACCGGCGCCGACGGCGGTGGTGACGGTGGCGGTGGCGGAGCCGCCGGCCGTGGGCAGGGCCCCGGCGGGGGCGGAAGCAGCGGCGGCGGAACCGCCGGCACGGGAGGCAGGAACACCCATGTCTGAGACGCCGGCGGCCGTCCGGGCCGAGATCATCAAGCTGCGCGGCATCCGGGGCACGCGGTTCTCGCTGCTGCTGTTCGCCCTGGTCTCCCTCGCCATCGCCGTACTCGGAGGCTGGTCCGCCCGAGGCGCGCTGGACTCCGACAGCCCCGCTCTGCGTTCCGACTTCACCCCGTACCAGGCCGGCCTGGACGGTGTCCTCTACGGCCAGCTCGCACTGATCGTCTTCGGGGTGCTCGTTGTCACCAGCGAGTACGCGTCGGGCATGATGAGCCTGTCGCTGCTCGCCGTGCCCCGCCGTGGCCGGCTCTACGCCGCAAAGATGACCGTGGCGGCGCTGGCTGCGGTGGCCGCGGCCGTGCCCGTCGTCGTCCTCGGCTATCTGGCCACCCAGGCGGCGCTCGGTCCGCACGGCGCGTCGATCGGCGCCGACGGGGTTCCCCGCGCCCTGGCCGGGGCGGTGGTGTACCTGGTCCTGATGTGTCTCTTCGCGGCCGGTCTCGCGGCCGCCGCCCGGAGCGCCGTGGTTCCGCTGGCCGTCCTGCTGCCGATGGTGCTCGCGGGGACACACATCCTGTCCCTCATCGGGGCGACCGAGGAACTCTCGCGGTACTTCCCCGACCAGGCCGGACGGGAACTGCTCACCGTCGGCTCACCGCACACGGGCTTCGGGCTCGCGGTGCTGCTCGCCTGGACCGCCGCGGCCCTCGGCTGGGGCTGGATCCGCCACCACCGATGGGACAACTGACAGGACCGGGGCGGGACAGCGGCCCCACGCCGGTGGGACACCTCCCCCCGTAGCGTCTCGCTCAGGTCACAGGCCGGGCAGGTCGGCCTGGGCGATCCGAAACGGGAGGTCACCCCATGTCCACGAACTACGAGCCCCCCATGCTCCAGGAGGTCGGCGACTTCGAGGAGCTGACCAAGTGCCTCGGCATCGGCAGCTGCAACGACTTCGCCGGCTGCGGCTACGCGGTCGTCTGCTTCTGGTGATCACATCCGGTGCCGGTGCGCGCGAGCGCACCGGCACCGTCCGTTGGGGGGAGACGGCATGGATTTCGTGGTTCTACCGGACAGCCCGGCCGCCGGGGCGGTGGCCGGACGGTTGCGGGCGGCGCGCCGCATCGACCATGTGTCGGGACGGCCCTGGATCGTCGGTGACTGGCCCGGGGACGCGGTCACGGTCGTCACCGCCGGTTCCCGGCGCATGGCACTGCTGGGGCACACCCGGCTCGACGAGGCCGCAGCGGTGGCCCGGCTCGGCCGGCTGCGCTCGCTGCACGACGCCGACGCGATCGCGTCCCGCCTTCCGGGCATCCTCCACATGGCGGTATCCCTGGACGGCCGGACCCGGGTGCAGGGATCGATCACCGGTGTACGACAGGTCTTCACCGCCCGCGCCGACGGCGTGACGGTCGCCGCAAGCGGGGTGGAGCCCCTGCTGCGGCTCACCGGCGCCGCTCTCGACGAGAGCGTGCTCGCCGCCCGTCTGCTGGCGCCCGGCGGAGCGCCCTGGCCCGTGGCCCAGCGTCCCGTTCGCCAGGGCATCGAGGCGCTGACCACCGGCTGCTGGCTGGAGCTGGACGCGGATGGCCGCTCGCGGCAGCACCACTGGTGGGAGCTGCCGAAAGCCTCCCTCACCCTCGCGGAGGGCGCGATCGCCGTCCGCTCGGCGCTGGACGAGGCGATCGCCATCCGGAGCACCCCGCGCCGCACCCTCAGCGCAGACCTCTCCGGGGGCCTGGACTCGACCTCGCTGTGCTTCCTGGCCGGCGCGACGGGGGCGGACCTCGTCACGTACCACGTGTCGCCGCTCGACATCGCCAACGCCGACACCTTCTGGGCGCGGAGGGCGGCGGAACATCTTCCGGCCGCCCGGCACCACCTGCTCCCCGCCGACCGGGGGGAGAACCTCTTCGATGTCGGCTACACGGACGACCTGAGGAACGCGGCCCCTGAGGGGCCGTCGACGTGGGCCTCGGGCCTCGCCCACCTCCAGGATCTGGCCGGGCGGGCGGCGGCGGAGGGCGCGGCGCTGCACCTGACCGGGTTCGGCGGTGATGAGCTGTTCGGCCGGATGCCGGCCTGCGCCTGGTCCCTGGCGCGCGCCACACCGGTCCGCGGCCTGCGGCTGGTCAACCGTTACCGGCTCGCCAACCGCTGGCCCTGGCGGACAACCGTCCGGGCGCTGCTCGACCGGTCGACGTTCCGGCAGAACCTCGCCGGGGCCGCCGCCGCCATCGGCGAACCACCCCCGCCGATCGACGAACCTGACTTCGGCTGGGTGTTCGCGCCCCGCATGCCGGCCTGGGCCACGCCTGACGCCGTGGCCGCGGTCCGTGAACTGCTCACCTCCGCCGCCGCCGACGGTCCCGGACCCCTGGACGCCGACCGGGCCAGGCACCAGGCCCTCGCCTCACTCGTCTTCGAGGGGACCACCGTCCGCCAGGTCAACACGGCTCTCGCGGGCACCGGGGTCACCTGGGACGCCCCCTTCCTCGACGACCGTGTGGTGGAGGCGGCGCTGGCCACCCGGATCGACGAGCGCCTTGCCGCGGGACGTTTCAAGCCGCTGCTCGCCGAAGCCGTTCGGGGCGCCGTACCCGCGGAGATCCTGGCCCGCCGGGACAAGGGCGAGTTCAGCGCCGAGGCATTCCGGGGGCTGGCCAGGAACCGGACCCGGATCCTCGAACTCTGCGAGGACTCCCGTCTCGCCGCGCTCGGCCTCGTCGACCCCCGGGCGTTCCGCGCGGCGGTCCTGAATCCCGGGCCGATGTCCCATCACCTGCAGCCGATCGAGACCACGGTGGCGTGTGAGAGCTGGCTTCGGACACACCACCGATCGCACCCCTCGTACACGGGAGAACTCCTATGAAGCTGACCCTCGCCCGCGACGTCACCCTCACCGATGTCGACTCCGGGGCTGTGCTGCTCGACGGACGCCGGGGCCGTTACTGGCAGCTGAACCGGTCCGGCGCCGGTGTGCTGCGCAAGCTGCTCGACGGTGAGGAGCCCGACGCGGCCGCCGCGAGTCTGTGCGCCACGGCCCCGGTCGGCGATGACCAGGCCCGGCAGGACGTGCGGGCCCTGATCGACGCCCTCAGCGCCGCCGACCTCGTGGAGGTCGCCTCGTGACCACCCCCGCCGTCGCGGAACACGCGCCGCGTCTTCCCCGGCGCCGCCAGATCGCTCCCCGGTGCGCGGCCGGCGTGGCCCGGCTGCTGGTGCGGCTGCCCCCGGCCCGGCTCCACCGTGTGCTGCGGGTGGCCGCCCGCCGAACCCGGCCCGCGGAGTACGCCGAGGCCGCGCGGGCCCGGCGGGCCGTCGTGTCGGTCAGCACCCGCTGCGCGGGCCTCGGCTGCCTGCAGCGGTCCGTGGCCACCGTGCTTCTGTTGCGGGCACGCGGTCGGTGGGCCGACTGGTGCACCGGATTCCGGACCGAGCCCTTCGGCGCCCACGCCTGGGTGGAGGCCGACGGGCGGCCGGTGGACGAACCCGGCGAACTCCGCGCGTTCCGCACCGTCCTGGCCGTGCGCGGAATCCCCCGGAACCGGCCGTGACGGCGATCCGGGCCGCGGGCCTCTACGCGTACTACGGCACCACGGCGGCGGTGAACGGCCTCGACCTGACGGTGCCCACGGGCAGCGTGTTCGGGTTTCTCGGGCCGAACGGCGCCGGTAAGACCACCACCATCGCGATGCTGACCACACTGCTCCCGCCCACCGCGGGCCGGGCGGAGGTGGCGGGTTTCGACGTGGCCGGCCAAGCGGCCGAGGTCCGCCGCCGGATCGGCATCGTCTTCCAGGAGTCGACACTCGACCTGGATCTCACCGCCGCCGAGAACCTCCGCTTCCAGGCCGGCCTGTGCGGGCTCTCCCGCCAGGCGGCCCGCGGCGCCGTCTCCGCGATGCTGGATCTGATGGACCTGTCCGCCCGCGGCGCGACCCCCGTGCGGCACTTCTCCACCGGCATGCGCCGGCGGCTCGAGATCGCCCGGGGCTTGCTCGCCGGGCCGCAGATCCTCTTTCTCGACGAGCCGACGACCGGCCTGGACGCACAGACGCGCGCGGCCGTCTGGGACCACCTGGAACGGCTGCGGCGGGAACGGGGCGTCACCGTCTTCGTCACCACCCACCAGCTGGAGGAGGCCGAGCACTGCGACCGGATCGCGATCGCCGACCGGGGCAAGGTGATCACCGAGGGCACGCCGGCGGAACTCAAGTCCGTCATCGGGGCGGACCTCGTCGCCCTGCGCACCGAGGACGACACGCGTGCCAGGGCCGCCCTCGCCGAACGGTTCTCCCTGGCCGCGGAACCCTCGCCGGACGGGCTCCTGATCCGGGTCGCGGACGCCGCCACTCTCGTGCCCCGGCTGTGCACCGGGCTCGGAGTGACCGTCCGCGAGGTGAACGTGGCCCCGCCGACGCTCGACGACGTCTACCTGCACCACACCGGCCTTGCCATCCGGGAGGGCGAGACCGGTCCGCCCGCACTCGGAGACCTCGGGGAGGGACTGCGATGAACCGGACCGACACCGCGCTCGCCGTGCCGGGCACCGTCAGGGTGCCGGCCGGCCGGACGCGCCACCCCGCCTGGCCGGTGCTGCTGCTGTGGCGGCGGGAGATGATCCGGCTGCGGCACAACCCCGTGCGCCTCGCCATGGGATTGGTGACCCCCCTGCTCTTCCTCGTCGTCCTCGGTACCGGACTCGACGCGGCGTCCTCCAGCCTCGGCAAGGCCCAGCTCAACGACTACCGGGCCTACCTGTTCCCCGGTGTCCTGGTGATGTCCGTGCAGGCCCCGGCGATCGCCGTGGGCATCTCACTGGTGTGGGACCGCCGGGTCGGGGTGCTCCGGCAGATGCTCGTGGCACCCTTCCCCCGCTCCTCGATCGTTCTCGGTCTCGCCGCTGGCGGTGCCACCACGGGGGCGGTCTACGGCCTCATGGTCCTGTCGGTGGGCGGTATCGCGGGGATCCGGTACACCCCGGCCCTTCTCGTCGTCCTGGCGGAAATCCTGCTGATCGCGCTCATGTTCACCTCGTTCGGGCTGCTCGCCGCCGTCACCATCCGGCAGGTGGACACGTTCCAGGTCGTGGTGAACCTGAGCCTGATGCCGCTGATGTTCTTCTCCGGCGCGATGTTCCCGCCGAACGGGTTGCCGGGCTGGCTGGACACCGTCGTCAAGATCAACCCTCTGACATACGGCGTCGACGCGGTCCGCCGGACCTTGCCCGGCCCCGACACGCTCACCTCCGAGCAGACCCGGTTGCTGCTCGGTGACTGGCACCCGCCCGTCGCCGCGGAACTGGGGCTGCTGGCCGTGCTCACCGCGGCAGCGCTCGGGTTCGCCGCCCACCGCTTCTCCCGTACGTCATGAACGGGACCGGGCAGCCGGCCGTGGGCCTCACGGCCGCGGCGGCGACGGACAGCGTGCGCACGGGCACCAGCTGGTGGGGGAGCGGATGGCCGGGCAGCGTGGCCCGGCTCCTCCTGGCCGTGGTCCTGGGCTACGCCGGCCTGGTGAAGATGGGGGATCTGGCGGAGGCGGGCCGGGTGGCCGCCCTCTACCGGATCGTGCCGGAAGACTGGGCCCAGCTCGTCGGCGGCGTGCTTCCGTTCGTCGAGGTGGCTCTCGCGCTGCTGCTGGGGGCCGGGCTCGCCACGAGGACGGCAGCCATGGGGGCCGCGGCTCTGTTCGTCGTCTACGTGGCGGCCATCGCCTCGGTGTGGGCGCGCGGACTCTCCATCGACTGCGGTTGTTTCGGCGGCGGGGGGACCCTCAGCGCCGGCGCCGAACGGGGTTACGCGATCGACATCGCCCGTGACCTGGTACTGCTCGCCGCGGCCGTCCTGCTGATCCGGAATCCGCGAACCCGATACGCGCTGGACCGCTGGGTCCTGGACCCCAAGGAGCGATGAGCATGGACACGGCTACGAACATGCGGGCGGCCGACGCCGAAGTGCGGGAGATGGTGCACCGGCGGCGGCGCCGGCGGCGCGCCCTGGCGGTCTCACTCGGGGCGGTTCTGGCGGTCGCCGGTGCCGCGCTGGTCGGCGCGGGCCTGGTCCGGGCGACCAATACCGCCCCTGACGAGGCACCGAGCCGCGTGCCCACCGGGGCGGCAGCCGGCAAGGCGGGCCTCGCCGCCTCCACCGGTGCGGTGCGTGTCGACCTCTACCTGGACTATCTGTGCCCGGAATGCCGCCGTACCGAGCAGGCCCTGGCGACGGCCGTGCAGGACCTGGTGGCGAACGGTGGGGTGAGCGTCGTGCACCACCCGGTCGCGTTCCTCGACGACCGCAGCAGGCCCGCGGGGTATTCGACCCGGGCGGCTTCCGCGGCGGCCTGTGCCGCGGACGAGGGAAAGTTCGCGGAGTACTCGCGAATCCTGTTCGCGGAGCAACCCCCCGAACAGGGACCGGGGCTCGGCGAGGCGGAACTGGTCGCCGCCGGCCGGGAAGCCGGCATCACCGGCGCCACCTTCGAACGCTGTGTGAAGGAGGCCCGGTACCGGCCCTGGGTACGGTATGTGTCGGACGTGGCCGCGTCGCGCAAGGTCGCGCTGACACCGACGGTCATGGTGGAGGGCCGCCGCATCGACGTGACCGGCCCGGACCCGGCCGCCGCGCTGGCCCGGGCCGTCACGGAGGCCCGGCGGTGACTCGGCTGACCGTGGCGCTCTCCGGTGACTGCATGGCGACCAGAGGAGCTCTGATCACGTCCGACCCGGCCGCCGTCGGTCTCCGGGACGTGCTGCGCGCGGCGGACTTCGCGGTCACCAACCTGGAGGTGGTCCCCGGCGACGGCCGGGGCCACCCGGTGCACAACGTCGCCGGCGGCGGCTGTCTGATCGCGGATCCCGCCGTGCTCGACGACATCACGGAAGCCGGCTTCACGGTGCTGGGCTGTGCCAACAACCATGCGCTCGACCTGGGCACCGAGGGCTTGCTCGGTACCGTGGACCTGCTGCGAGCGCGGCGGATTCCGTTCGCCGGGGTCGGCGCGGACCTCACCGCGGCGCGCCGGCCGGTCTATGTCGACCGGCCTGCCGGAAGCCTCGCGCTGATCTCCTGCAGCGCCACCTTCCTGCCCGGCCAGGAAGGTGCGGACCCCTCGCCGGAGCTGCCCGGCCGGCCGGGTCTCAACCCGCTGCGCCACACGGCGACCCTCCGGGTGACGGCCGAGCAGATGGCCGCGTTGCGGGCGATCGACTCCGGGACCGGGCTCCGTGCCCGCCGGGCCGAGGCCCGAGCCCTGCTCGGGGTCGACCCCGCCCTTCCCGGGAACGACCGGCTCACGCTGTTCGGGGCCCGTTTCCGGACGGCGGACCGACCGGGTTTCACCACCGACTGCGATCCACAGGACGTCGAGGAGATCGCCCGGTGGGTGGGTGAGGCGCGGAACCGCGCGGATCTCGTGATGGTGAGTGTGCACTCCCACGAGCCCGGCCCGACGCCGGAGACCCCCGGCGAGTTCCTGCGCGCGTTCGCCCACCGGATGATCGACGAGGGTGCCGACACCGTCTTCGGGCACGGCCCGCATGTTCTGCGCGGGGCGGAGTTTCACCGGGGCAAACCGATCTTCTACAGCCTCGGCAACATCGTCAGCCAGATCGAACTCACCGAGCGGGTCTCCGCCGAGGACTACGCGAAGGTCACCACGGGCCGCCCGCCCACCCCCGGCCGGTACTTCGACATGCTCGGCGGCCACGGCAGCCGGCTGTTCACCCCCCACCGCCGGTACTGGCAGTCGCTCGTGCCCGTCCTCACCTTCGACGACGGCTCCCTCGTGGAAGCACGGCTCCATCCGGTGGACCTCGGCTTCGGCCGGCCCGTCCACCTGCGGGGCCGCCCCCGCCTGGCCGGCCCCGCCGAGGCCGGGGAGATCCTCGCGGAGGCCGCGCGCCTGGCGGAGCCCTACGGTGCGACGGTGAAGGCCGGGACGGACGGTACCGGACAGCTGCTGGCCCACTCGACGTGACGTGCCGGCCTGCGGTAGCGGGAACGCCTCGCGGGGAGAACGGCGAGGAACGGGTGCACAATGGTCAGCCTCCACGAACGGGAGGGAGGCAGGGAATGGCCGAGACGATCCGGGTGCTGATCGCGGACGATCAGGCGCTGCTGCGGGGGAGTTTCCGTGTTCTGATCGACTCCACACCCGGCATGGCGGTCGTCGGCGAGGCCGGCGACGGGGCCTCGGCGGTCCGCCTCGCCCGGGAACTCTCCCCGGACGTCGTCCTGATGGACCTGCGCATGCCCGTCCTCGACGGCATCGCGGCGACCCGCGAGATCTGTTCCGACGAGACACAGGCGGGCGTCCGGGTGCTGGCCCTCACCATGTTCGACATGGACGAGTACGTCTATCCGGCACTCCAGGCGGGGGCCAGCGGTTTCCTGCTGAAGGACGCCTCGCCGGCCGAATTGGTCGGCGGCATCCGGGTGATCTCCACAGGGGAGGGCGTCCTGGCCCCGACGGTCACCCGGCGCCTCATCCGGAACTTCTCCCGCCGGGGTGAGACGGCGCGCCCGGCACCCCGGCTCGTCGGGCTCACCAAGCGGGAACAGGAGATTCTCGTGCTGATCGCCAACGGCCTCTCCAACACGGAGATCTCACAACGGCTCGTCATCAGCATGCCCACGGTGAAGACCCATGTGGGCAGCCTGCTCGCCAAACTGCACGCCCGGGACCGTGCGCAGCTCGTCATCATCGCCTACGAGAGCGGCCTGGCGGAACGCGGCATGCCGGCCTGAACGGCCCGGAGGCCGGGCCGGCCGCCCTCGTGTGGACCTGTGCCCGGCGGAGGCGGACCGGGTCTCCGGCCTGTCACCGACCGCGTCTTCGCGCCTTCCCCTTGCGTCAGGCGCCCGGAGCCCGGCGTGGCCCTCCTGGTGCACGCCCCTGCCGGTGAGGTACGCGAAGCCGGATCTTTTTGCGTGCCGCGCATCTTTGCGTGGCGCGCAGTTTTTGTTACCGTGAACCCCGTGAGCGGACTGCGAGAGCGGAAGAAGGAAGCCACGCGGACGGCGCTGAGCTGGGCGGCGATCCGGCTGACCGTCGAGCGCGGGCTCGATCAGGTGAAGGTGGAGGACATCGCGGAGGCGGTCGGGGTGTCTCCGCGTACGTTCAACAACTACTTCTCCAGCAAGGCCGAGGCGATCGTGTTCCGTCATCTCGAACGGTCACGGCGGATCGCTGCCGAGGTGCGATCCGGGCCGGCCGGTGAGCCGATGTGGGAGGCCATCGGCCGGGCGGTGCTGCGCCAGTTCGAGCCCGGCCCGGAGGTGCTCCGCATGCCGCCGCAGGAGCCCGGCGAGTGGGTGGCCGGTCTGCGGGTGATGATGGCCGAACCCGCGCTGCGGGCCGAGATGCTGCGGGCCGGCAAGCTCGCGGAGGAGGAACTGGCCGCGGCGGTCGCCGACCGCACGGGCACCGATCCCGACACCGACCTCTATCCCCGTGTGGTGGCGGCGAGCGTGATGGCCGCCGGTGACGCCGCGCTGGACCTGTTCCTGCGAGGCTCCACGGGGGAGCCGATGGAAGTCCTGCTGCCCAGGGCGCTGGAGATGCTGGCGGCCGGTCTCCCCACGCCGTGACGGCCTGAACCCGCGCGCGGCCCGCCGGGGTCGGCGGCTCCACCGGGGCGGGCCCTCACCGGTGCCGGGCCTCTCCGGTCCGTGTCGCGCCCTGCTCCCGGTACCCCGTGCCGGTCCCGCCGCGGGCCCCTCGTCGACGCGGTGGCCCGGCAGCGGCGCACCCGCCGGCGGGACTGGACCCGCGCGGCCGCAGGTTCGCGGCGGCGGGGGCCTTCTCCGCACGCTTTTCCGTTCCGTCCTCGTCCTGCCTCTGTCCTGTTCCTGCCCCGGGCCGGGCCGGCCGCCGTGCCGGTCCCCGCCCTTCGGCTGTCCGAGAAGGAGATTTTTCATGCTTGATGTGGTGATAGCGGGCGCCGGTCCCAACGGGCTGATGCTCGCCTGTGAACTCGCGCTGGCCGGGGTCCGCCCCGTCGTCCTCGAACGGCTCACCGGCCCGAGGACCGATGCCCGGGCCAACGGCCTGGTGGGCCAGGTCGTACGGATGCTCGACCGGCGCGGTCTCCACGCGCCCCTGAGCGGAACGGACGCACCACCCCGGCCCGCGCCGCGTTACATGTTCGGCGCGTTCCCCCTGGACCTCACCGGTCTCGTCGAGGACAACCCGGTGTACCTGCTCCCGGTTCCGCAGGCGCGGATCGAGGAGGTCCTCACCGGGCGCGCGGCCGAACTCGGCGTCGACCTGCGCAAGGGCCAGGAGGTCACCGGCCTGCGTCAGGACGCCGACGCGGTCCGGGTCTCCCTGGCGAACGGGCAGACCCTCACCACGCGCTACCTGGTGGGAGCCGACGGAGGGCACAGCCTGGTGCGGCGCATCACCGGCATCGGCTTCCCCGGTGTGAGCGACGACGCGTTCGTCTTCCGCACCGCCCACGTCTCCGTGGCGGCCGAACACCTCACCGCCGACGCTGAGTTGATCGTCCCCGGGTTCGGGGCGCTGCCCAAGCGGAGCTACGTCCGCACCGAGCGGGGGACCATCGTCTG
This sequence comes from Streptomyces zingiberis, assembly GCF_012034935.1. Lineage (GTDB taxonomy): Bacteria > Actinomycetota > Actinomycetes > Streptomycetales > Streptomycetaceae > Streptomyces > Streptomyces zingiberis. Next base: position 261,706 of record NZ_JAATEN010000007.1, on the reverse strand, counting down.
GTCCCCGCTCCCCGGGCGCCCGGCCCTGCTCCACGTCACCGACACGTGCGCCCCGGAGGACCGGGCGGCCCCGATGACCTTCACGGAGTTCCTCGCCGCCGCCGAACGCGTGCTCGGCGTCCCGCTGCCCGCGCTGCCGCCGGAGGGGGACGGGCCCCACCTGCTGCGCCGGCTGGTCGGGGTCAACACCCGGCTGGCGGAGAGGTACCGGGCCGGGCGGGTGCTGCTGCTGGGCGACGCGGCGCACGTGCACTCGGCGATGGGCGGCCCCGGCCTCAACCTCGGCCTTCAGGACGCGCTGAACCTCGGGTGGAAGCTGGCCGCCACCGTGCTCGGACGGGCCCCCGTGCCGCTGCTCGACACCTATGAGGCCGAGCGCCGCCCCGTCGCGGAGCGGGTCATGACCTCGTCGCTGGCGCAACTCGCGCTGGTGCGGCCCGGGCCGGAGGTCACCGCCCTGCGGGCCGTCTTCGGTGAGCTGCTGGCCGCGCCCGGGGGCACGGAACGGATCGCCCACCTCGTCGCCGGAACCACCGAGGGCTTCGCCCCGGACCTCGTGATCCGTACCGGCACCGGCACCCACCGGCTGGCCGAGCTGACGGCCACCGGCCGTCCACTGCTGCTGGACCTCGGCGGCGGTTTCGCCGAGGCCGCGGGGCCCTGGCGCGACCGGGTGGACGTCGTGACCGGCACGGTCGTGACCGGAACGGCGGACGGGACGGACGCGACCGGACTCCTGCTCCGCCCCGACGGCCACCTCGCGTGGACCGGTTCCGGAGTGGTCCCGGCGGGGGCCGGCGGCGGTGGCGAGGGCTCCGGGGGAGACCGCCGGGGCGGCCACGGGGCGGACGGTCTGCGGACCGCGCTGACCACCTGGTTCGGCGCGCCGCTGCCGGAGACGGAGGCCGAACCGGTGGGGTGAGACGGGGCTGCCGGGGACCGCCGCCGGGGAGGACGGCCCGCCCCGGGGCCGGGACGGTGTCCGCCGGGTCAGGGCCCGCCCGGAGCGCCCTCGCGGCCGATCGCGCCGTTCCCCTCCCGCCGTCGCGGGCCGGGTGCGTTCCCGGGTGTGCGGCCGTCCGCCGGGTGGAGGCGCGCGGGGTGAACCGCCCGCGCCGGGAGGCCGTGTCCGGTCGGGGCCGGGGCGGACGCCGCGCCGCTAGGGTGGCCCGATGGCGCCGATCAAGCAGTTCCAGGTCACGTTCGACTGCGCGGACCCCGACCGCGTGGCCCGCTTCTGGTGCGAGGTCCTGGGGTACGTCGTACCGCCGCCGCCGGAGGGGTACGCCTCGTGGGGTGAGTTCGACTCCTCGCTGCCGCCGGAGCGGCAGGGCTCGGCGTTCGCCTGCGTGGACCCCTCGGGGGTGGGGCCGCGGCTGTTCTTCCAGCGTGTTCCCGAGGGGAAGGTCGTCAAGAACCGGGTCCATCTCGACGTGCGGGTCGGTGCGGGGCTCGTGGGCGAGGAGCGTCTCGCGGCCCTGGAGGCCGAGTGCGAGCGGCTGGTCGCGCTCGGCGCCGTGCGCGTGCGGCTGCTGGCCGCCGACGGTTTCGACGAGTCGTGCATCGTGATGGAGGACATCGAGGGCAACGAGTTCTGCCTCGACTGACCGTCGCCGATGGCCGACGTGCTACAGAGCGCGAGCCCCGCGGATCCTGGCCCCGGGCGCAACAGCTCGGACGGGTGTTCTCCATCCACACACCCCGATCTGGCATCAGCAGCGAGCCGGGCGCTCCTGGACGTTCTGATGCCCCGTCCACGATGCCGACCCGGACCGCGTCACCCACGCACTGAAGTGGTCCGCCTGGAGAAGACGCCGCAAGGCCGTGGCCCGCCGCTGCCACTACCGAGAACGCAGCTCAGGACACGATCACTCCAGCGGTACGGCCGGCTCAGGTGCCGGCCCGCTCACCATGGCGTGTTACGGGTTCCACGGCGCTCGTCGACCACAGCGGCCCTTCCGGCCCCGGTGTCACTCGTCACGTCAGTCGGCAACTGTCGCTTCCAACTTGGGAGTTACACCGCTCCGTGCAGGCCCTCCTTGCCCGCCGGCTCCGTTCTTATCGTCGTATACGGATGGCAAGTATGGAGATGAGTGATGCTGCGGCGATCACCAACGCTATCCACCACACGACCGGCTGATCGAGGGCGCTGGGGGAAAATGCCACCAGGCAGGCAGCTGAGATAACGAGAGTTAGTGTGACCGCCGAATTCGATGTACGCGAAGGCATGAATTATCCCTCCCCTTGGGGACCCGGCTTCACCGGGCCCCAAGAATGTTCGTCAACAAGCGTTGTCGTCATAAACTCCGCACGCGACGGCGGCTGCGAAGCTCGTTTGAGCAAGATCGAGGCTAGTCTGCCGGGTCATTTCCATGAGCGAGTAGGCCGGACAGGTCGCACCAGCTTGCGGACAGTAAAGCCCCTGGTAGGACAGGTCTCACCACAGGATCGTGTCCACAACTCCAGAGGCTTCACGCTGGTCACCTATGGTGCCATGCTCGAAGAAGACTCCCATAGACAGACGCGGCGTCGAGCAGCTCGTCGTGGTTGAGTTCGGGTCTGTAGCCGGGCATCAGGTACAGCTCGGATTTCTCGGCGAGCCAGGCCCGCACCGCCTTGCTGTGGTGAATCGAGTGCTGGTCGATCACGTGAACCTTCCGCCCGCCCGCCCGCCTGGCGGGCGAGGCGGGCGAGAAACGCGCAGAAACCTTCGCGGTGAACTTGCCGGGTAAACCTTCATCTCTATGCTCAAGCCAAATTTCTGATGAGGAGGTAGCCTGAAACGGCGAACATCAGAACTCCGCACAGTCGCACCAGTAGGATCCTGCCCGCAGTTGGGCTCGGAGATTTCCCTTTGCTGAAATGCAGCGACATCGAGAAAAGCGCCGCCGGTAATAGGGCGCACATGACACCCGCCAAAGCAACTGCCAGCAATACGGCTACGCCTGCTGTCGTCATCAGGAAATCCTCCACGAATGCATGGCAGTCCTCAAATTCTGCGGCTGATCTCGGTGTCGAACCGGAGGAACGGCGTGAATTCCTCCCACGCGTTCTCCCAAAGCCTGGCGATCGCCGGATACTCCTTGCCCCACGCGTCGACGAACTCCGCGAACCGCTCGAGTGCGGCTTCCTCGGTCGCAGCGTTGGCGACCAGCGTGCCCGAGGGCTCGCGAAGCCGTGGAGAGCCGGCCCTTAGCCGGCCCCCACGGTTTCTCCTGCCCGCCGTCTTGATCCGTCAGCGAGCCAGCACGAGTACGATCAAACTAGCCGCTGCTAGAACCATTACAAAGTAGACGGCCATCAGGAGCTGCTTGTGTTTCCTGTCAGCCGGTGCAGCGGTTCCCGCTCCTCGCAGTCCCAGAACAAGGCCACCAACAAGCAGCAGTACGCAGCAGGCGATCAGCGCAGCGGTCATGAGCAACTTCCTGTCTCGGTGGCATAGCAGAGCAGACCTGCGCCGGAAACGACCCCAGCGAAGAACCCGCCGACCGTTGCCGTCGTGGTGAGGGCTGTTGGGAGAGCAACCCCTCCCAGCGCAAGCAGCCCCACGCCACCTGCGGCAAGACCCACAACACCAGCTGCGACCATAAGCCCATCAAAGAAGCTGAACAGTCCGGTCGGGTCGACCCGATTCACAGGGTCGCCCGCCGCATACAGGTAGGCGTTGCTTTCCTTGCCGCTGGGGTCGGGTTGGGTGAAGCGGCCGAGGTTGGGGTCGTAGTAGCGGGCGCCCATCTTGTACAGGCCCGAGGTGTCGAGGTAGGCGCTGGTGTAGCGGAACGGCTGGTTGGTGCCCGTGTCTGTGCGCGTCTCGCCGTAGGGGCCGTAGGAGTAGGTGGCGGTGCGCTTGCCGCTCGCGTCGACCAGGCCGATGGCGGAGTTCTGGCGTCGGTCAGGTAGTACTGGCCGGCGCCCCCGCTCTTCATGGCGACCAGCGTTCCCGAGGGCTCGCGGACGAAACCGGTGGCCGTGCCGGAGACGCTCTGCCCGGTGATGCCGACTGCGGCGTTGGTGAAGGTCGTCGAACCGGCCTTCAAACGCTGGGTGTTGTCGACGCCGGCGTAGGTCTGACTCGTGGTGGTGCCGGACTGGGTGTAGGCACCGAGCTGGGTGAACGGTGTCCACGTTTCGGCGGTGCGGGTGCCTGTGGCCTGGCGGTGTGCGGGGAGCGGTTCCCCGGGGCCGGCTCCGGGGCCGGCGTGGCTACGATCGGGGTCATGAGTGACCGGCGGCGGGACGGCGGCGGTGCGGTGAGCCGCGCCGGTCCGTGGGGTGCGCTGCACTGGGTCCTTCTCCTCGTGGCGCTGGTGTGGACGGTGCCGGTCTGCGGCGGTCACGCCGTGGGTGAGGTGCTCTCCGCCCCCGGGCCCGCCCTGTCGGTGAGCGCGCCGGGCGGCGAGACGCCGGGCCGGGTGGTCTCCGCTCACCTCTGCCCCGGCCCCGGTACCGGGCACCAGCCGGGTGACGCGCACTGCCGGCCCGTGGCCGGCCCGGTCGCCGTGACGGGCGGCCCGGTGAGCTCGCCCGCGCCCCCGCCGGAGGACGGGACCGCCGGTGCCTGGACGGTGGAGGTGTGGCCGGTGCGCGAGGCACCGGCGGCTCCGCCCGGGCGCGCCCCTGACCTCCACCGGCTCCAGGTGCAGCGGGTATAGGGGGAGGCGCGGGGCGCGCCGGGGGAGGCCCGCGCGTGACGTGACGGGTGAACCAACTCCGTGGCGTGGCCGTTCTTCCGTGGAGTCCGCCGTGCGCGTGGCGGGGCCGGTCCCGTCCGGCAGGGGTGCAGAGCCGTGGCCTGATCCCGGACCGTTCCGGTCCGCCCGGCTTCCCGGGGATGTCCCGGCCACCGGTGAGGCGTTCCCCGCTCCCTTCCGTACGCGGGTACGGCGTCTCCTCCGCGTGGCGGAAGCGCGGCAACGGCGGCGGCAACGGCGGCGGTGGCAGCGGACGCCGTGGTGCCATCGCCTCCGTCCCTCACACACGGACGCCCCTCGCCCCCGCCCCCGTCTCACCCTCACCCCAACAGCCCCGGACCACACCGCCCCACCCGTGCCCGACCCCGCCCCGAACCACAGAGGACCCATGAAGAAGTCGACCAAGCATCTGACCATCGCCGCGGTGATCGCCCTGGCCTTCGCCGCCGCCCTCGGCAGCTTTCTCCTGTTCTCACCCGGCGACCGCTCCGGTGGCGGTGCTCGTGACACCGTCGTCCCCGAGGCCAGCCCCATAGGCCAGGCCGAACCCCTGCGTGACTCCAGTCACCGGCTCACCGATCCGGAGCGGAGCGAACTGACGGTCGTCGAGTTCCTCGACTTCGAGTGCGAGGCGTGCGGCGCGGTGTACCCGGCGGTGGAGAAGCTCCGCGAGAAGTACGGCGACCGGGTCACCTTCGTCGCCCGGTACTTCCCCATGCCCGGCCACCGCAACGGGGAACTCGCCGCCCTCGCCGCCGAGGCCGCCGCCCGGCAGGACAAGTTCGAGGCCATGTACGCCAAGCTCTTCGACACACAGCAGGAGTGGGGCGAGGCGCAGGAGAGCAAGAAGGACGTCTTCCGCGGCTACGCCCGCGACATCGGCCTCGACATGGACGAGTTCGACGCCGCGCTGGACGACCCGGAGGTCATCGCCCGCGTGCGGTACGACCAGCGCGACGGCCACGGCCTGGACGTCCAGGGGACCCCGACCTTCTTCGTCGACGGCGAGCGGATCGCCAACCCCCGCTCCTACGAGGAGTTCGAGGCGCTGATCGAGGACCGGCTGTCCGGCTGACGCGGCCCCTCGCGTGCGCGAGCCCTGCCACCCGTCACGGGCGGCAGGGCTCCTGCATGCGGAGGTTCGTCAGGCGTCGGCCGGTCGTAGGTCAGGCGTAGGTCAGACGCCGGTCCTCGGCGCGGACGCCATCGCGACGAACCCCGCCCACGCCGCCCGTGACACGCGTATGCCCGGGCGGGTGAGGTCCTTGGAGTCGCGGACGTGAACGACTCCCTCACCGGTGGCGGCCTCCAGGCACTGGCCCCCCTCGGTTCCGCTGTAACTGCTCTTGAACCAGTCGAGTCCGGTTGCGGCGGCCGAGCACTCGGCATCGTTCATGGTGATCCCAACAACCCTTCGATGAAGTCGAGCGACTCCCGCGGACTGAGAGCCTGGGATCGGATAATCCCATAGCGAGCGGCGGCAAGAGCCGTTTGTGCCGGGTCGGTCTCCAGGGTGCTGCTGGCGTGCGTCTCGCAGTACACGAACTTCTTGCCGTCCTTCCGCGTGACCACCGTAAATGGCCCGTTGACACCCGCGTTGTCCTCGCAGTCGAGCGGCATGACCTGGATCTCGACGTTGGGCTTCCTGCCGACCAACAGAAGGTGTTCAAGCTGCCGGTGCAGCACACCGCTGCCGCCGTAGCGGTGGCGCAGTACCGCCTCGTCCATCACGAAACTCAGAAGAGGTGCCGGTCTGCGGTCGAAGATGATCCTCCGGTTGAGCCGTGCGGAGACTCGTTGGTCCACCGTTTCCGGGTCCAGGTTCGGGCGCCTCATGGCCAGCAGAGCTCTCATGTACTCCTCGGTCTGGAGCAGACCGTTGACGACGTGTGTGTCATACATGAGCAATTCGATGCACTCTTTCTCGAGCTCTGCCATCCCCTGGAAGAACACCGGGTACTGCGCCCGCTCCACCTGCTCCTTCCACACGGTCAGCAGGCCGTCGGCGCCCAGCAGCTCGTCCGCGCGGTCGATGGTCCGGGGAGAGGGGATTCTCCGGCCCTGCTCGAACGAGGCGATGGTGGACGGCGCGTATCCCAGGCGGCGCCCGAACTCCTCACGTTCCATGCCGGTCCGGCGGCGCAGCGCCTTCATGCTCTGGCCGAAGGCGGTGACCACGCCCCGGCCCGAGGCGTCCGCGGATCGCGCCGTCACCCCGTCACCGTGTTCCCCGTCGTCTTCGTGACCCACCGTCGTCTCATCGATCGCCACCGCTGTTCCCCGCCCTTCGGCTCCGTGCGCCAGGTGCCCGTACTGCCTCCCTGGGGCAACGGGCTCCGGGCAGCGCCGTCACGCCACGCGGCGCGTACACGGAGGGGTGCCGCGCGTACAGCCGAGCCGGGGCGGACCGGGCCGGGGCGGGGAACGGGGGACGGCCGTCAGGCGCGCGGGGTGAAACGGCCCTCGGTGGGCGGCTTGCCGGTGAGGTTGGTGATCAGATCGGCGCACAGGTCGCGCAGCTTGACGTTCTTGTGCTGGGACGCGGACCGCAGGATCGAGAAGGCCTCCTCGGCGGTGCAGCGCCGCTGCCCCATGATCACGCCGAGGGCCTGGTCGATGACGCTGCGGGAAGCCATCGCGGTCCGCATCTGGTCGGCGAACTCCTGGGCCTCGGTGATGCGCCGGGCCAGGGCGATGCCGCCGGTGGCCTCCGCGGCGAGGGAACGCAGCGGGGCCAGGTCCTGTCCGGCGAACGAGGCGGGCGGTGCCGCGTAGAGGTTGAGGGCCGCGGCGGTGTGGCTGTGCGGGGCGATCGGGAGGGAGAGGGAGGAGCGGATGCCGCAGGCCACGGCGTAGCCGGGGTAGTCGCCCCACCGGGTCTCGGTGAGGAGGTCGTCGACGAGGATCTCCTCGCCCGAACGCAGGGAGCGCAGGCAGGGCCCGTCGTCCAGGCCGTACTGCTTCTCGTCCAGCTTCGGCGCCACCGTGCCGGAGCTGACCACGGTCATCGGCCGGCCGTCACCCTCCAGCGTGAGGCCGACGCCCTCCGCGCCGGAGCGCTCCCGGGCCGCGTCGACCAGGGTGGTGAGGAAGTCCTCGAAGGTCTCCGTCTCCAGCAGCCACTGGATGAGGAGGTTGCTCTTCTGTGCGTCGTCGGAACTCATCGGGGTCCTTTGCGGGGCCGTGGCCCCGCGCTCGGGTGCGGTCGTGCCACCGGGGCGGGCACCTCGGTGTCCGAAGGGACATCCCCGGCCGGGTCGCCGTCCGGCGCCCGCGTCGCGGACGGAGTCGCGGGACGGCCTGTGGTCACGGCTACCCGCCGGAGAGCCGTCAAACGGGACGCGGTCGCCGTGCTCCCTCCGGGCCGGGATGCCGTACCGGCGGCGGCAAGCGGCCGGGCAGGTGACGTCGCCGGGCGCGATCCCGCGGGGAGACGGCGGCGCGGGTACTCGACGCCGGCCGCGCGAGTCCCCGGTGACCGTGCCGGGCCACGTCCGGGGATCTCGTCACCCCTCGCTTCGGCGCGCCCCGGGGATGCCTCCTCGACCCCGGAATCCTCCGGTCACCGGTAGCGTGACGCCGGTGCGCCGACGGGGCCGCCGGATGGAGTCGCCCCGGGGACGAGGAGAGACGAGGGGGAGAGACCCATGGCCCGATCGGCCCCCCGCAGGCCCCTGTTCGCCCGGTACTACGCGCACGTCGCGGGGCCCGCGCTGGAGAAGGCCGGCGCCGCCCGGCACCGCCGGAGCCTGCTGGAAGGGCTGACCGGGCGGGTCGTCGAGATCGGCGCGGGCCACGGCCTGAACTTTCCGCACTACCCGCCCGGGGTGGCGCACCTCCTCGCGGTGGAGCCGGAGCCGAGGCTGCGCGCCCTCGCGGCGGACGCCGCCCGCGCCGCCCCCGTCCCGGTCGAGGTGGCCGGCGCCCGGGGCGAGCGACTGCCCGCCGACGGCGCCTCGTTCGACGCGGCGGTGGTCTCCCTGACCCTGTGCTCCGTCGGTGACCAGGCCGCGGTCCTCGCCGAGATCCGGCGCGTGCTGCGCCCCGGCGGGCACCTCCGCTTCTTCGAGCACGTCCGGGCCGTCACCTCCGGTACGCGCCGTGTCCAGCGCGTACTGGACGCCACCGTCTGGCCGCTCCTGTGCGGCGGCTGCCACCTGGGGCGCGACACCGTGGCCGCGATCCGGGACGCGGGATTCACGGTCACGGCCCTGCGGACCTTCACCTTCCCCGCACCCGGGCCCGCCGGGACGTGCGTCCTCGGCACCGCCGAGAAGCCGCCGGCACCCGCACCGCCGCCGGAGCGATCGGGGCCGCCGAGGCCGTCCGGGCGGGGGGCGGGCTGAGGCGGTCCCGGCCTCCACGGCGGTTTCGGCAGAGGCCGCGCACGACTTACCGTGGGGCCGTCGGCCCCGGCCTCCCGGATCCTGCCATCAGACGGGGAGGCGCCAGCCAGGCCCCTCCGGCGAGCCGATCCACACGGTCTGCTCCCAGGGAGTTGCCGTCATCCCGAAGCCGGTGAGGTCCGGCGCCCCGGCCTCCTGCCAGGTGCGCAGTGCGTCCTCCACCTGGTCCCACAGCCGCAGCGGCCCGTTCTGGTGCACCGTCCACCCCCGGCCCTCGGGCTCCGTCCACGCCTGCGACCCCGTCGCCACGTCACGCAGTACGAAGCCGGTATCACTGGCCATCAACTCGGCCGAAGGGGCAGCAAGCTGCGCGACGAAACGCCCGGCCCACCGCTCCAGGAGGCCGGGGTCCAACCGTGTGGAACGGGCGTGCCCGTCCTGCCGGAAGAACACCGGGGCCGGGGGGCGCTCGTGTGGGCGGGCGAGCATGTAGGTGATGGTGTCGGCGGTGAAACGACCGTGCGCGGTGCCCTCGCCGTCGAGGGTGAGGCGGATCAGCCCGGCGGCAAGCATCCAGCCACTGATCGTGGTCGTGATCGACCCCGCGTCCCTGAGCTGCCAGAACCACGACGGAGGGATGAAACGGGTGGAGCAGGTGGCGACGATCGCGTCGTAGTCGGCGTGCTCTGCGCATCCCTGAAGGCCGTCCCCGGTCACCAGGACGGGTGCGTACCCGGCGCGGCCGAGGCGGGTGGCCGCGCTCGCGGCCAGCCCGGGGTCGTACTCGACGCTGACCACCTGCTCCGCGCCGAGCCGGTGGCAGAGGATCGCCGTGGAATAGCCGGTACCGGTTCCCACTTCGAGCACTTTCCGGCCCCGTTCGACCTCCGACACCTGGGCGGTGCGCACGACGAGGGAAGGGAGGGTCGCCGAGGACGTGGGCGTCCCCGAGACGGGGCCCTCGGCGACGGCTGCGTCCACGCCGTCGACCTGGGTCACCCAGGTGCGGTCGGCGTGGGCCATCCGCAGCCACTCCTCCTCACCCGCCGCCGCCCGGGACACCGGCTCCCAGGCGGCGCCGGCGGGGCGGAAGACGGCCTGACCGAGAAAGATCTCGCGCGGTACGGCCGCGACAGCCTCACACCATTCCGGGTCGAGCGCGGGATCCGCACGGGTGATCTCCTCCGCGAGGGCGCGGCGCAGCGAGGCGGTATCAGTGGGCACGGGGCTCTCCTCCGTGGTGGAGCTGGTCGGCGACGGCGGAGACGATCCGTGCGGTGACCCGTTCGGGAAACCAGGCGAACTGCCCGTTCGGGTTGCACTCGTACCACCAGATCCGGCCGTCGCGGTCCACACCGAAGTCGAAGGCGCCGAAGACGAGGCCGAAGGCGTCCAGATAGCGGCGAACACCACCGGCGAGCCCTGGCGGAGTGCCGATGAGGGTGTACGACAGCCTCTCGTAATGCCGTCGCCAGTCCAATCCCGGCGAGCCGTCGATCCGGACGGTGAACACCTCTTGGCCCACGGCGGTCACGCGCAGATCGGCCACGGAGGGGACGAGTTTCTGAAACAGGTGCATGGTCTGGGCGACACCGGCGTCGAGTTCGGTGGGATCGATCTCATCGACCCACACGGTCAGCGCCCGGCCCTCGGCATCCTGGTAGCACGTGTTCCGGAGGGGTTTGTAGACCACCGGACCGTGTTCACGAGCGAAGTCCCGCGCCGCGTCCTCGCTGTTCGTCAGGATCGTCGGCGGGACGTCGAAACCGCACCGTGCCGCTGTGGACAGCTGCGTCGGCTTGTGCTCGGCGTTCCTGTTGTGCCATGGATGGTTCACATAATGGGTGTCAGGCAGGGACGCCAGGATCCCGCCGAGACCGTAACGGGCCTCTTCCCGGCTCCACCGGGCGGCCGGTCCGCCCAGCCCTGGCCGGAGGGCGTAGGGGCGTGGCCGCCGCCAGTAAACCGATCGCACCCCCTCGAGGTCGGCGAGGCGGGTCGGCGTCCGCAGGCCGCCCCGCAGGCCGCCGTTGTCAAGGCGAGCGGTGACGGTGATCTCGGTGGGAAAGTCCCCGGGATCGAGCCGTACCACCGGTACCCGCCGCCGGTTCAGCTCCTCGATGACCGTGTCCGCGGTCCCGTCATCGAGCCGGGAGATGACCAGGACCGGCGAGGACGCACTCAATCGGTGTCACCTTCCTGGTCGGAGCCCTCGTCGGGCGTGCCGTCCATGCTGGTCTTGGCGCGGGTTTCCTTATTGGTCTCAGACCGCTTGTGCCGTTCCGCCACCGGTACGGCGAGCCCGTTCGGATTGATCCATCGCGCTGTCTGGGTGGTCGGATCCAGCACGATCTCGGCTTCCGGCAGGTTGACCGTGTCCGGGTAGGGCTTCATGCGCGTCACGCCCCAAGGGCGCATGGCCTCGCTCACTTCTCGCCTCCAACGCACAGGGAATCCGGGGGGAACAGTGTGGTGTCCTCCGGACCGGAACGATAGGGCACATTCGGTCGATGTCGGGTGATCTGTGCATTGCTGACCGGGAGGGGTGTATAAGGCAGTGTCCGAGTGTGAGGCGGCATCGCTTGTGGGTCCCGCCATGCCGCCGGAGGGGGCGGCGCGCCGCCGCCGCTGTTCGACGACGGTTTCTGGAACGGTCCGCCCCGGCACGGCCTGGTCCTGCGCGGCGAACTCGCCGAGTGGTCCTGTGACGCCGTCGGATGGCTCGCCGAGACGGTGGCCGACTCCGCCGCCCGGCTCGGCGTTCGGTCACCGCTCCTGCTCACGGTCACCCGCGCCTCGCGGTGACCCGGGGATCCCCGCCGGGGCGCCGTGTCCGCGCGCCCGCCCGGGCGGGGCGGAATCCGGGGCCCGGCCGGAATTGTGAAGGCAATGCTGCCGGCCTGTGACAGGGAAACCGGAATGTGAGATGAACCCCGCCGTGTTGTTGACGGTGAAGATCTCCGCTGTCACACTTTCGGGTGTGAGGAATTCGGAGAGGTTCGCCGCGCGCCAGTATGTCCCTCCACGATGCGTGGCGGGCGCTCTCCGCACCCGCCACAGTTGAGCCGCTCAGCCGGGTGAGTCGCTGTCCCCGCCGGTCACAGGCGTGAGGGAGACGCCGGATCGGGACGGCGGCCGGGCCGAGGAGGGGATTCCCCGCTCTCCGGCGATGAACTCCGGCGTTGCGCCGGGCCTTTCCGGGGTTTCGCCATGAGGTGATTTCCTCTCTTCCGGTGAATGCCGGGCGCGAAACGTTGGAATGGTGCCCGTATTTCGGTTCACGGCTTCTGTTTGCTGCCTTCTTTTCCGGTCGTTGGGCTTATTCGGTCGGACTGGTCTGCCGGTCGCTCCGGTTCCGCCCGTCGGCCCGTCGGCCCGTCGACCCCCGTCGCCCCGACGCCCGGTCGGCCCGTTGGTCCGGTCCGGGCCGCCGGCCCGCCCCGGACCGGATGTCCTGCCGGGGCGGCGCCTCCCGGGGTCTGTGTCCCCGGCCCGCCCGCCCGCTCTCCCACCACTCCGAAAGGGCCCTGTCATGACGTCCTCCGTGCCGCCAGGTACCACCACGCCCGCCGTCCCCGTCCCCGCCGCAGCCGCAGCCGCAGCCGCCGGCCCGGCCACGGCGCCGTCCCCCGCGCTCACCGTCGACAAGATCGGCGGACGCATCGGCGCCACCGTCTCCGGGGTCCGTCTCGGCGGCGATCTGGACGCGGGGACCGTGGCGGTGATCCGCGCCGCCATCCTCGAACACAAGGTCGTGTTCTTCCGCGATCAGCACCACCTGGACGCCGACGGGCACGAGGCGTTCGCCCGGCTCCTCGGCACGCCCGTCGCCCACCCGACCGTGCCCTCCGTCGACGGCCGGTACGCCCTGGGCATCGACAACGACCACGGCGGCCGGGCCAACCAGTGGCACACGGACGTCACCTTCGTCCCCGCGTACCCGGCCTTCTCCGTCCTGCGGGCCGAGGTGATCCCGCCCTACGGCGGCGACACCCTGTGGGCCAACACGGCCGCGGCCTACGCCAGGCTCCCCGAACCGCTGCGGGTGCTCGCCGACGGACTGCGCGGCGAACACACCAACGCCTACGACTACGCGGCCGTGCGCCCCGGCGCCCCCTCGGACGAACTGCGCCAGCACCGCGAGGTGTTCACCGCGACGGAGTTCCGCACCGAGCACCCGGTGGTGCGCGTCCACCCCGAGACCGGCGAACGGACCCTGGTCCTCGGCACCTTCCTGCAACGCCTCTCCGGCCTCTCCGGCGCAGACTCCCGCGCCCTGACCGCCGTCCTCCAGTCCCACATCGAGCGCCCCGAGAACACCGTGCGCTGGCGGTGGCGCGCCGGCGACGTCGCCATCTGGGACAACCGCGCCACCCAGCACTACGGGGTGGACGACTCCGACGACCACGTGCGCACCCTGCGCCGCGTCACCATCGACGGGGACGTGCCCGTCGGCGTGGACGGCCGCCGCTCGGTGCTGCTCGCCCCCGAGTCCGTGCCGGAGCCCCGGCACGGCATCGCCTCCGGAGCCTCCACCGACGGAGTCGCCGCCCTGGTCTGATACCCCGGGCCCGGCGGGGGCGCGCCCCCGCCGGGCCGGACCGGTGCTCCCTGCCCGGTACGGACCCGAGCCGTGTCCGTACCGGGCGGACGTGTGCCCGGGGTGCGCCCGGCGCGCAACCCCCCTTGACGGGGCGGCCGTCCCGGCCGACACTCCGGAGGAGAATTTCCTAGCGAAAAGGTAGGGAAGCTCATGGGCTGTACGGCGACGGACCCCGGCCGAGGCACCGTCCTCGCGCTCCGGTCGCTGCCCCTGCTCACCTCCCGTCGCCACATCGACCTGCTGCGCGTCTGCGGCGCGGCGGGTTCCCGCTCCCGGGCCGCGCGCTCCGCGGCGGCCGGCGGCGTCTGAACCGTCACCGCCGTCCCGGCGGCCTCCGCTCCTCCACCAGGCCGGCCGCTCCCCGTCCGGGGCACGGCCCTCTCCGGCGCGCCCGCGCCGACGCAGCCGCGGGACGCCCTCGCAGTCGCCGTCACGTCAGAGACCGAGCACTCCCTGGGGGCCGTATGTCCGTCACCACGCCTGCCCTGCCCTTCCCCGCCGCCGACGCCGAACCGCTCTTCCGCGGCCGGATCGGCGGCGACGCCCGCAGCGGCCACTACGCCGTGCCGCACCGCTACCGTCTCCATCTCGCCGCGGACTGTCCGGACTCCCTCCGTCTCGCCGTCACGCACGGCCTGCTCGGCCTCGGTGACACGCTGCCCGTGACGCACCTGCCCGCCGTGCCCGCCGGGGGCGGCGCCGGGGACGGCGGGCATCCGGCGCTGCGCCCGCTGTACGCGGCGAGCGCGCACGGCCACCACGGCCCGGCGACGGCCCCGGTGCTCGCCGACGAGTGGACGGGGCGGATCGTCAGCAACCACGCCCCGCACATCCTCGCCGACCTGGCCCGCCGCTTCGGCGGCGGACACGGGCCCGAACTCCACCCGGACGGCGCCGGGAACGCGCTCGCGGAGGTCCGCCGCCTCTGCGACCAGGACATCGAGACCGCCGCGCGGCTCGCCGCCGGGGCGGGAGGCGGCGGTGACACCGGGACGACGGGTACCGCCGGGACGACCGGTGCTGCCGGTACGACCGGCACCATCGGCGACGGCACCACCGGCGACGGCGGTGACCGCGCCGGGGCCGACTCGGCGCGGGAGACCCTGCTCCGCGCCCTGCACACCGCCGACCACCGGCTCTCCCGCCGCCGTTACCTCCTCGGCGACCACCTCACGCTGGCGGACGTGACCCTCTGGGTCACCCTGCTGCGGCTGGACGGCACGCACCGCCCCCGGCTGGACCCCGCCACGGCGCGCCGCGTCACCGGCCACCCGCACCTGTGGGCCTACGCGCGCGGGCTGGCGGAGCACCCGGCGTTCGGCGTCCATCTCGGGCCTGATGATGCTCCCGCGCTGCGCCGTCCCGCTGTCCACCGGGGGCGGGAGGCCGCCGGAACGGGGACGTGGCCCGTGGCACGGGCGGGGGAACGGCCGGCGGAGCGGAGGGAGCCGGAGGAGCGGCGGGAGCGGCGGGAGCGGGCGGTCCGTCACACGCGGAGAGCCGTGCGGCGCAGCGGTTGAGGCAGGGCGGACGAACGGTCCTGGCGGGCAGGGGCGTTCGGCCCCGGTGGCGGGCCGGTCCCGGCCTCCGGTCCCCGGCCCGGTCCTCCGTTCTGGTGGTCGTCGCAACACCCCAGCTCACGGGGTGCGATGGACCTCACGATGATTCGGGAGAACCGGCAGGAGACCATGGCCCGATGGGCCCGATGGGGCCGAGGGGCCCTGCCGTCCGCCGCCGGGCCGGACGGCCGAGCCCCCGCCCCGCCGGGCAGGGCCTCACCGGCCGCGGGGCGGTGAGGACGGAGGGGACGGCGGGGGACGGCAGGGACGACGGGCCCGCCGCGCCCGCCCCCGTTCCCGGCGGGAGGCTCGCGGTGGGCGGGCGGGTCGATGACGCGCCGGTCACCTCACCCCTGTGCCGGCGCCCGGCCCGCGCCGTACGCGGCGCCGTCGGCTCCGTCCAAACCGGCCGGTGGCGTGGCGCGGGACGCGGGGCCGGGCGGCACCGGGCTGAGCTCGTCCGCGCCGAGGTGGCGGCGGAGGTAGGGCAGCATGGCGCGGTCGAGCAGGTCCCGCTGCCAGATCAGCCGGGCCTGCGCGACATCGTCGGCGGACGGCGTGCCGCCGCGGTGGCGCACCGCCGTGACCACGAGGGCGCCCAGGGCGAGCAGGGTGGCGGCCGCGGCCACCAGCGCCAGGGTCCACCCTGCCGTCACGAGCGTCCCCGGCAGCGGGTCCTGCGGGCCGGTCAGGCCCAGTCCGTATCCGAGCAGGAGCAGGACGGTGGCCGCCATCGCGGCGATCAGCGGGGTCAGCACCGTGAGCGCGGCGAGCCAGGAACCCTCGGCGGCGGTGTGCCGCCGGGGATGCCGGGCGGCCTCCCGTACGGCGAGGTACGCGGCGTAGGTGCCACCCGACTCGGCCGTGATCGCGTCGGCGGACCGCAGCGCGCGGGCGCGGAGGCGCTCGGCGGCCCGCCCGGAGGGGTCGGCGGACAGGGCGCCACGGAACTCCGCCGCGCAGAGCGCGGTGCGCAGGACGGCTTCGAAGTCCGCTCGGTCTTCCTGCTGGAGGCGGGGCGGGCCGGCCACATGGTCTCCCGGGGTGGTCGATGCGGTGGCCGCCGAGGGGCCGCGGCGTGGGACCGCCTCGGCGGGCGTGGTCGCAGGTCCGCGGTGCGGATCCGGAAGGTAAATCTACAGCACTGTAGAGATTGGGGGAGGGGTATCGCCGGACGCCGGTGACGGCGGGGCCCCGCGGCCGGCGCGGCGCCGGCGAGGGCCCCGGCCCCCGCCGGTCACGACCGGGACAGGTGGCGGGACAAAGGGCGGGACAGGGGACGGGACAGGGGACGGGACGCGGCACCGGACGGCGCCGGGCGCGGGACGTGCCGGTGGGTACCCGGACGTCTATACGATGTCTGCCCGGGGGCGGCCCGGAGCCGGCCCGGAAGCGGGCGGCGGAAGGGAGACCGGGCGTGACGGACCACCGGCAGCGTCCCCGGCGGGGGCAGGGCGAACTGGAGGCGCTGGTCCTCTCGGCGTTGCGGGAGGCGGACGGACCGGCGGCGGCCGGCTGGGTGCAGCGCCGGCTCGGCGACGACCTCGCCTACACCACCGTGATCACCATTCTGACCAGGCTGCTGGCCAAGGGCGCGGTCACCCGCGAGCGCGCCGGCCGTTCGTTCCTCTGGACGCCCGCCGCCGACGAGGCGGGGCTGGCCGCCCACAAGATGCGCCGGGTGCTGGACGCCGAGAGCGACCGGCAGGCGGTGCTGGCCAGCTTTGTCACCGGCCTCGACCCGGACGACGAGCGGGTGCTGCGGACCCTGCTGGACCGGCCCCGGAGCGAAGGGGAAGACTGAGCCTCATGGGGTGGTTCGTCTTCCTGCCGCTGATCCTGCCGCTGACGGCGGTGCCGATCGCGCGCCTGGCCGAGCAGCATCTCCATCCGCGCACCGCGACACGGCTGCTGACCGTCGTCGCCGCCGTGATGGCGGTGTGCAGCACGGTCTGCCTGGTGCTGCTGATGGTGGTCGGCACCGCGCAGCTTCCCGGCAACCCGCTGCCCGACGGCTGGTCGGACCCCGAGGTGCGCGACGCGGTGCCCTACGACGGGGTGGTCGGCCGGGCGTCGATCCCGGCGCTCCTGGCGGTGGTCGTCGCCTGCGGCCGGACGCTCCGGCACCACGTCCGGGTACGGCGCCGGGCGCACGGGGCGCTGGCGGGGCTGCCGGGCACCTCGGTCGCCGTCCTGCCCGACGACCTCCCCTACGCGTACGCGCTGCCGGGCGGCCGGCGGGGCGGGCGGGGCCGGGTGGTGGTCACCACGGCGCTGCTGGACCACCTCGAACCGGCCGAGCGCCGGGCGCTCTTCGCCCACGAGCGGGCCCATCTGACGGGGCTCCACCACCGCTACCTGCTCACCGTCCACCTGGCGGCCCGCGCCAACCCCTTCCTGCGCCCCCTGCGGACGGCCGTGGTCTACACCGCCGAGCGGTGGGCGGACGAGGGCGCGGCCCGGGTGGTGGGCAGCCGGCGGGTGGTGGCGCGCGCGATCGGCAAGGCCGCGCTCGTCTCGCGCCGGGCCCCGACGGCCGACCTGGCGCGGGCACCCGGGCTGGCGGGGGTCGGCGGGCTCGCGGGCTTCGCCGCGCCGGGGCCGGTGCCGCGCCGGGTGGCCGCGCTGCTCGATCCCGCGCCCGTGGCGCGGAGCTGGCCGCCGGTGTACACGTCCGTGGGGCTCGCCGCCTGGGGTGCCGCCGCCGGGGCCGCCGTCTCGGCGATGTCCTCGGCCAACTCGGCCGTGACCATGTTCTTCATCCTCGCCGCCGCCACACCGCTCTGAGGCGCGGCGGGTGCCGCTCCGGGCCGCGGGCCGGTGACCCCTGGCCACTGGTGACCGGTGACGGTGGCCGTGCGGGGGCGCCCCGCCGCCCGGCGGGCCGTACCGCTGTACGGCCCGCGCGGGCCGGAGGCCGGAAGGGAACCCCGCGCCCCGGGGGACGGCGGGCCGGGCGGCCGGGGGCCGGCGTGGTCCGGCGCGGCGCCCCGGGGCGTTCACGCCCGGGAGGAGGCGCTTCTCCGCGCCGCCGGCCTCAGAGGTCGAACTCGTGCGGCGGCAGGCCGAGGGTGTAGCAGGCCTCGCGGACCACGGCCTGCTCGTCCTTGTCGAAGTCGCCGTCGGCGCCACCGATGACGATGCCGATCTGGATCACCGCGCGGGCCTCGGCGGGCTTCTTCTTCGCCTTGGCGATCTCCTGCATCACGCTCACCTTGCCGAAGTCGAAGTCGGTGGTGAGCTTGTGGAGGTTCTCCTCGAAGCGCCGGCGCAGATCGTCGGCGGGGAAGTTCTGAAGGACCTCGTTGGTGCCGATGAGCTGCGCCACGCGCTGCCGCTCGGACGGGTCGACGGTGCCGTCCGCCGCGGCGACGAGCGCGCACATCGCCATGCTCGCGTCGCGGAAGGCGCCGCTCTTGAGGTCGTTCTTCTTCGCCGTGAGCTGGGTCTGCATCTGCGACGCGGATTCCTTGAGGCGGTCCCACAGGGCCATGGGGTGAGTGCTCCCTCGAAGTCGGAGGTCTGTTCGGCTGCGGCGGCGCGCCCGGACCGGAACGGCCCGGGCGCGCCACTGATTTCTACAACTCTGTAGGAACTACCGGGCGGTGGCCGGAGTTCCGCCCCGGCGGACGTTGTTCGCCGGGGCTGCCGGGGCTGCCGGGGCCGTCAGCGGCGTCCGGGCCGACCGGGGCCGGCGTTCGGGCCGCCGGCCCCGGACGGGCGTCCGGTCAGCCCTCGTCGCCCTCGTCTTCCTCGCCCTCGAAGAAGTCCCCGACCTCGTCGACCACCTCGGCCGCCACCATGCCGCCGACGACGCCCACCGCGAGGCCCGCCGCGCCCGCCGCGACGGCCGTGCCCACGCCGGGGCCGGAGCGCCCGCCGCCGTGGTGGCCGTCGTGGCCGTGGCCGTGACCCCCGTAAGGAGCGTGGCCGGCGTGGTACGGGTCGCCGTGCCCGTAGCCCGGCGCGGCGCCGTACGGGGAGCCGTACGCGGCGCGGTTCTCGACCAGCCGGCGGATCCAGCCGTCCACCTCGGCCGGCCAGTCGCGGTTGTCGTCGTGGCCGACGGTGAAGCGGGTCAGCGCGTCCTGGCCGGGGGAGAGGAAACCGCCCCGCTTGTCCGCCTCCAGGACCACCTCCATCCCGGCCGGGCCGGCGAGGAAGGTCACCTCGATCTCGTTGACCTGGTGCGCGTACTGCGGCGCCGGGGTGAGCTCGATCTCCTGGTAGAAGGGGAGCTGCTGGCCGGTGCCGCCGATGTGCCCGTACTCCAGGTCGGCGGACTTGAAGCCGAAGCCCAGCCCGCCCAGGGCCTCCAGGATCGCCTCCTGCGCGGGCAGCGGGGCGACGGTGAGCTGGTCCAGGTCGCCCTTGTCCTTCGCGCCGGCCACCGCCAGTTCGGTGCGCACCCCGAGCACGATGCCCAGGGGCTGGCCGTGCAGCTCGGTGACCGGGGTCTCCCAGGGCAGGGCAGCGCCGAACGGCACCGCGCGCTCCTCGCCCGCGCCGAGCCGGAAGCCGCCGCCGACGGTGAACCGGTCGAAGACGACCGTGCCCTCGCTCTCGCCCCCGTCGTGTTCGGCCTCGACCCGGGCGACCAGTTCCAGCGTGATGTGCTCGATCTCGAAGTCGGCGTTGCCGCCTTTCAGATGGACCTGGCCGGTGAGCCGGCCGCCGGGCCGGACGGGGCCCGGGTCGAGGACCGTGTCGACGGTGGGGCCGCCCACGCCGAGCGAGCCGAGCAGTCGTTTGAACACCATCGTGGCGTTCACTCCTTTGGCATGCGTGTGGTTCCTGAGGGGGGCGCCTGCCCGCGCCGGGAGATGCCGTGGGCCGCGCGGTTTCTCTACAGGCGCGTAGAATCCTAGGCCGGTCAGGGCGGGGAGACGGTACGGTCCGGGCCGCCGCGGCGGGAAAGGCCGAAAACGGTTGCCGTGCCTGCTGGAGTGCTCGTTTCCCGCGCTCGGGTGGGCCGGCATGACGGACCGTTCCTGATCGTTCCCGGCCCCCGGCTGCCCGTTCGCGTCCCCCTCTGCCCGTCCCCCTGTGGCCGCCGCCCCGGGCGGCCACCGCGGGCCGCCGGGGAGGCGGGGGCGCGCCGTCGCGGCTTGCGGCCGGCGGCCCGGTGCGGAGAGCGCGCACCGGTGCGCGGTGGGAGGCCCGGGCCGGAACCCTCCGCCGCTCAGTCGCCTTGAGTGTGGAATGTCCCATTCCGCTCATATGCTTTCGGCCAGTCCCGCGCCCGCGCCACCCGG
This sequence comes from Streptomyces zingiberis, assembly GCF_012034935.1. GTDB lineage: Bacteria > Actinomycetota > Actinomycetes > Streptomycetales > Streptomycetaceae > Streptomyces > Streptomyces zingiberis. The sequence continues at coordinate 241,252 of NZ_JAATEN010000007.1, read as the reverse complement.
GTCCCGCACGGCACCGACCGCTTCGAAGGGGGAACTCCCATGAGCCCGATCCCGCACACCGAGTTCGGCGCCCTCCTCGCCGCGTACGGCCCGTTCCAGGACGGCGGGGCGCTCCCTCTCGCCCGCGGGTCCACCCTGCCCGGCGGGCTGACGGCGGCGCTCGTCCTGCTGCTCGTGGCCGCCGCCTGCCTGGGCGGCGCGTACGCCGTCAAACGGCGCAACCGGCGGTAGGCGCCCACCGGGGGAGCCGGACACGGGGTGCGCCGGACAGGCGCCGGGACCCCGGCGGGCGGGGTCCCGGCGCGCGAAGGCCCGCGCGTCCGCGGACGGAGAAGCCGGACGCGCCGTTCAGCCGCCCGGTTCCGCCGCCCGGCCGCCGGGTCCGGGGCCGGGGCCGGGGACGTTGCGGAAGCGGAACGGTTCCGGCTCGCGCCCCGGCTGGATGAACCAGCACTCCCCGGAGCCGCCCCCGGTGGCGATGCGCAGCACCGTCTCCGCCACGGTCTCCGCCGGGATGATCTCCACCCCCTGCCCGGCGAGCAGGCCGCGGATCGGCTCGATGATCCGCGACTCGGCGAACCCCGGGCAGACGGCGTTGAACCGGATGCCCTCCGGGGCCAGCGCCGGGCCCAGGGAGCGGGCGAGCCCCACCACGGCGTGCTTGTTCGCCGCGTAGAGCGGGTCGAACGGCACCGCCGTCAGCCCGGCCAGCGAGGCCGTCGCGACGATCGCGCCGCCGCCGCGGGCACGCAGCGCGGGCAGGACCGCGTGGGTGCCGAAGACGACTCCGTCGAGGTTGACCCCCATGGCCCGGCGGTACCGGGCCAGGTCGAAGTCCTCGCCGATGCCGCAGCCCGTCGCCACCCCGGCGTTGAGGACCGCGAGGTCCACGCCTCCGCAGCGCTCCACGGCGAACTCCACCAGGGCCCGGTTGGCGTCCGGGTCGGAGACGTCGCAGGCGAGGAAGTGGCCGCCCGCGCCGGCCCGCTCGGCCGTCTCGGCGCCGCCCGCCGTGTCCACGTCGGCGACGACCACCTGGGCGCCGGCCGCCGCCAGCGTCAGCGCGGTGGCCCTTCCCAGCCCGGACGCGCCACCGGTGACGACGGCGACCCGCCCGGTCAGCGGCGGTGCGGCGCCCTCCGGGGGCTCCCCGGCGGCGCTCACGCGATCTCCAGCACGAGCTTGCCGGTGTTCTCGCCCCGGAAGAGCATCCCCAGGGTCTCCGGGAAGTCGTCCACCCCGCCCTTCACCACGTGCTCCCGGACGGTGATCCGGCCGTCCCCGATCCAGCCCGCCAGCTCCGACGCGGCCTCGGGGAACCGGCGGGCGTAGTCCAGCACGACGAAGCCCTCCATCCGCGCCCGGCGCACGAGCAGCGCCAGGTAGTTGGCCGGCCCGGCGACCGCCTCGGTGGTGTTGTACTGGCTGATGGCCCCGCAGATCACCACGCGGGCGCGGAGCGCGAGACGGGTGAGCGCCGCGTCGAGGATCGCGCCGCCGACGTTGTCGAAGTAGACGTCGATGCCGTCCGGGACGTGCTTGCGCAGGGCGCCGCGCACGTTCCCGGAGCGGTGGTCGATCGCGGCGTCGAAGCCCAGCTCGCCGGTGAGCAGGGCGCACTTCTCGGGTCCGCCGGCGATGCCGACCACCCGGCACCCCTTGGCCTTGGCGATCTGGCCCGCGACGGAACCGACCGCGCCGGCCGCGCCGGAGACGACGACGGTCTCGCCGTCCTTCAGGGCGCCCACGTCGAGCAGCCCGAAGTAGGCCGTCATGCCGGACATCCCGAGGGCGCCGAGGTGGGTGGGCGCGGGGGCGAGGCCGAGGTCGGCCCTGTGGACGCCCCTGCCGTCCGAGACGACCCGCTCCTGCACGCCGAAGGGGCCCACGACGTGGTCACCGGGCGCGTAACCGGGGTGCCGGGACGCGGTGACCTCGACCACCGAGACCGCCCGCATGACCTCGCCGAGCCCGACGGGCGGCAGATACGAGGGCCGGTCGTCGAGCCAGCCGCGCATGGCGGGTTCCAGGGAGATGAAGCGGGTGCGGCCCGCGAACTGCCCGTCACCCGGCTCCTCCGCGGCCACGGTGACGTGCTCCCAGTCCTCCGGGCGTATCTCCCCCACGGGGCGGGCGGCCAGGCGGATCTGGCGGTTGGTCTGTGACATGAAGCCTCCTGAGCGTGGGCCGTCGCGTGCACCATACCGACTGGTAAGTATGGCGCCGGGGTGAGGCGTGGCACACCCCGCGGCGGCGGATTCCGCGCGGGCCGTTCGGCGGCGCTCAGGATCGTCGCGGCCCGGGGGAGGCGGCGGTTCGTGCGCCGCGGCAGGGCCCGCCCGTCGTGGCGGTCCTTCCTGTTCGCGGGCGGTGGCGTGGACCCGTCCCCGGGGTCACCCATGACCGGACCCGGGCTCGTGGACCGCGTGCTCCGGGGCCTGGCGGGACGGGGGTGCCGTGGGTCGGTGCGGCGGCTCTCGCCGTACCGACCGGGGAAAGCCTTTTCCTACTGAAATACAGGGAAAACCCGGCTGGGCGGACGGGCGGGCCCGCGGGCGGCGCGGAAGGGGTCATTCGGGGTGCGGGCGCTCCTGGCCGCGGTGGCCGTTGCGCGGCGCGGCGTGTGTGACCGGGCGCGCCGGGCCGGGGCGGCGGCGAGGGGCCGCCGCGCTCCGGTGACACGGCGTCAGGCCGGGCTCGCGGGCGGCCGGTGGCCCAGGGGCCGGTGGCTCAGGGGTTGGTCCAGGCCGCGGGGTGCGTGGTCAGGGTGGAGACCTCGGCGGGCAGCCGGCCGGAGACGATGTCGGCGAGCGACACGCCCTCCAGGATCTCGCGGACGTTGACCCGCAGCGCGACCCAGAGCGGCAGCAGGGACGCGGCAGGCCCGGTGTACGACAGCTCCGGCGGCCGCACCCCGCGCACCGACACCAGCGGGCCCTCCACCGCCCGGATGACGTCGGCGACGGTGATGTCGCAGGCCGGGCGGGCCAGGCGGTAACCGCCGCCCGCGCCGCGCCGGCTCTGCACCAGGCCGCCCCGGCGCATGTCGCCGAGGATGCCCTCCAGGAACTTGTGCGGGATCTCCTGCGCCTCGGCCACGGCCTCCGCCTTGAGCGGCTGGGAGGGGCCCGCCGAGGCGAGTTGCAGGGCGGCCCGCACGGCGTAGTCCGCCTTGGCTGAGATCCGCATGGGCGCATTATCGCCCAGCGGGCGCCCGCGGCCGGGGGCGGGGCGGTCGCGGCGCGCCCGAACGGCCGGGGAGGCGCGACGGGCGGCCACCGGGCGCGGGCGGACCCGGGCCCCCGGCCGCCCCCGGCGCGTGGTCCGCCGCTGCCCGGTGGTGAATCCGGTCACAAACCCTACTGAAAATGTAGGGAAAGCGGTTGACCTCCGTGGAGGGTGCCCGCAGCATGGTGACCATGCCTCGTCCGCAGGAGCCTCTCGTCCGGCGCCGGTACGTCGACCTTCGTCGCGTCGCCAGCGCCGTCTGCCGGCGCGCCTGAAGCGATGGCGCCCCGGGGTCCCTGCCGGCCCCGGCCGCGCCGCTCGCCCTTCCGGCGGGCCCGCCCGCGGCTCCCGTGGCGTCCCCCGTACGCGGTCCTCCGCGGCCGGGGTTCCGCCGCCGGCCCGTGTCACCGGCCCCGCGCGGCTCACCGCCGCTCCCCGCCGATCACCGCGGTGACGCACGGCCGCACCGCTTCCCGGCCCCTTGTGAACCCCTGTCCGCCCGCCCTTCCAGGGAAAGGACCGCCGCCATGACCGTGGCACCGACGCTCCGGGCCCCGCTGCCCGAGACCCTCGCCCCCCTCACCGTCCTCCCGCACCGCCACCACCAGCCGGGACTTCCGGCCGGGCTCGCTCTCGTCCCCGAGGAGGGGAACGGCCCGGCCACCGCCGGTGACGGTTCCCCGCTGGTCGGCTATCTCGTCCTGCTGCCGGAGAGCGTCGACCCCGTCTCGCTCTTCGCCGCCACCGGTCTCCGCCCCCGTTTCCAGCGGGCCGTCACCGGGGACGCCGAGGTCACCGCGGCGCCCGCCGGGGGCGAGGACGCCGGGCCGCTGGAACCGGAGCCCCCGGCCGGTGATCCGTACGAGCCGGTCCGGGTGGACACCGAACGCCACATCGCCGAAATCGACGGCCGTGAACTCGATCTGACGTACCTGGAGTTCGCGTTGCTGGCGCAGCTCGTGCGTCATCCGCACCGGGTGTGGTCCCGGGAGCAGCTCGTCCGGATGGTCTGGGGGCACAGCCATATCGGGGACGGGCGCACCGTGGACGTCCATGTGGCGCGGCTCCGCCGCAAACTGGGCGCCGCGCACCGGCAGCGGATCGTCACCGTCCGCAGGGTGGGCTACAAGTACGTGCCCGCCGCCGAGCCCCGGGCTCCCCGCGCGCGACGGCGGTGAACCGGTCCGGGCGCCCCCGGCCCCCCGCGCGGGGCGCGGGGCGGCGGGACGCGGGCGGGCAACGGGCCTGCCGGGGCGGGTCGTTCCCCGCCTCCGGCCGCCACGGCGCCGGTCACGGGACCGGCACCGCGGCGGGGGCCCCGGCGGGGGCGGGGCGGCGGGGCCGCTACGGGCGCAGGGCGGCCAGTTGCTGGGCGAAGGGGACGACGGACGCCTCGTCGTACGGATCGGACGGGCCGGCGTCCGCGGCGCGCACCGTCCCTCCGGTCTCCCCGGTCTCGCCGGGCGCCCCGCCGGCCGCGACGGGGCCGGCGGCGGACGGCCCGCCCGTGGCCGGGCGGCCGGCCAGCAGCGCGGCCAGCTCGCCCGCCGCCCGGTCGACGCGCCCGGGCAGCGAACCGGTGAAGGCGTCGCCCGTGCCGCCCCAGTCCTCCGGGGCGGCGAACACGGCGGTCGGCACGGTCAGCGCCCGCAGGTAGCCGAAGAGCGGGCGCAGGGCGTGGTCGAGCACGAGGGAGTGCCGGGCGGTGCCGCCGGTCGCGGCCGCCAGCACCGGCTTCCCGGCCAGCGCCTCCGGCTCCAGGATGTCGAAGAAGGACTTGAACAGCCCGCTGTAGGAGGCGGCGAAGACCGGTGTGACGGCGATCAGTGCGTCCGCCCCGGTGACCGTCTCCACGGCCGCGCGCAGCTCCGCGCCGGGGAACCCGGTGACGAGGTTGTGCGCGATGTCCGTTGCCAGGTCGCGCAGTTCGACCACGCGGACCTCGACCGGCCCCTGCCCGCCGTCCGCCAGCCGCTGCCGGGTGGCCTCCGCGAGCCGGTCGGCGAGCAGCCGGGTGGACGAGGGGGTGGACAGCCCGGCGGAGACGACGGCCAGCGTCAGCGGCCGGGCCGCCTCCTGGGTCACGGCCTGGGTCCTGTCCCGGGTCACGAGGTCACCTCCTGGGGTGTGGCGGCGGCTGCCGTCCCGTCCGCCGCCGGGGCGGCGTCCCGCGCGGCGACGCGTGCGGCGTGGGTGGGCCCCTCGGGCACGGAGGCCGGACGGTTCTTCGCGAACTCCTCCCGCAGCACCGGGAGGACCTCCTCGCCGAGCAGGTCGAGCTGTTCCAGCACGGTCTTCAGCGGCAGGCCCGCGTGGTCCAGCAGGAAGAGCTGGCGCTGGTAGTCGCCGAAGGAGTCGCGGAAGGTCAGCGTCTTCTCGATGACCTCCTGCGGGCTGCCCACCGTCAGCGGCGTCTCCCGGGTGAACTCCTCCAGCGACGGACCGTGCCCGTAGACCGGCGCGTTGTCGAAGTACGGCCGGAACTCGCGTACCGCGTCCTGGGAGTTGCGCCGCATGAAGACCTGGCCGCCCAGGCCGACGACCGCCTGCTCCGGCGTGCCGTGACCGTAGTGCGCGTACCGCTGCCGGTAGAGCCGGATGAGCTTCTGGAAGTGCTCCTTGGGCCAGAAGATGTTGTTGGCGAAGAAGCCGTCGCCGTAGTAGGCGGCCTGCTCGGCGATCTCCGGGCTGCGGATGGAGCCGTGCCAGACGAACGGCGGCACGCCGTCCAGCGGGCGCGGGGTGGAGGTGAAGCCCTGCAACGGGGTGCGGAACCGTCCCTCCCAGTCCACCACGTCCTCGCGCCACAGCCGGTGCAGCAGCGCGTAGTTCTCGATGGCCAGCGGGATGCCCTGGCGGATGTCCTGCCCGAACCAGGGGTAGACCGGACCGGTGTTGCCGCGGCCCATCATCAGGTCCACCCGGCCGTCGGCCAGGTGCTGGAGCATCGCGTAGTCCTCGGCGATCTTCACCGGGTCGTTGGTGGTGATCAGCGTCGTGGACGTGGAGAGGATCAGCCGCTCGGTGCGGGCGGCGATCCAGCCCAGCATGGTGGTGGGGGAGGAGGGCACGAACGGCGGGTTGTGGTGCTCTCCGGTCGCGAAGACGTCCAGGCCGACCTCTTCCGCCTTGAGCGCGATGGTGACCATCGCCTTGATGCGCTCGTGCTCGGTCGGCTCCCGGCCCGTGGTCGGGTCGGGGGTGACGTCGCCGACGGTGAAGATCCCGAACTGCATGGTGTCCCTCCGGGGGTCGGGAGGCTGATCGTGTGGGTCGCCTTGATTGTTTATGATTCAACTAGCCTAACAGGCGGGTCCCCGGCGATGTTCCCGGAGCCGGCGCCCCGCCCGTCGTCCCCGCCGCTCTCCCTCGCGGGCTCCGCTCCGTCACGGCGCGCGGACCGGCGTGCACGCCAGGGCGCGGATACGCGCATGCGCCCGGGACGGCGCGGCCCGGCCCCGTCGCACCACCACCGGCCGCTCGGGCCCGTTGCCCGGGTAGCCGCGATCCGGGCGTTCAGTACCGGTTCGCGGCCTCTTCTCGTCCTCCGGGGGCCGCCCGGGGTGTCCGGGGGCCGGCGGGGGCCTCCCGGGACGCGGCCCGGGAGGCGCCGCGGCCGTCAGCCGGTGCCGGCGGTGCTGCGGCGGCGGCCGCCGTCCCCACCGTCGTCACCGCCGTCCCCGGCGCCGTCACCGTGCGTGTTCCCACCCCGCCTGCGCCGCCGGACGCGCAGGACCACGTAGGCCACCAGCGCCACCACCGAGCCGGCCAGCACCACCTTGGAGGCGACGCCGACATAGCGCTCCACCAGGTGCCACTGGTCACCGAGGACGTACCCGGACATGATCAGCGCCACGTTCCACAGCAGACTGCCCACCGTGGTCAGCAGCAGGAAGAGGGGCAGCGGCATCCGCTCGACACCCGCCGGGACGGAGATCAGGCTCCGGAAGACCGGCACCATGCGGCCGAAGAAGACGGCCTTCGTGCCGTGCTTGGCGAACCACGCCTCCGTCCGGTCCAGGTCGGAGACCTTCACCAGCGGCAGCCTGGCCCAGAACCGGCGCAGCCGGTCCCGTCCGTACAGCGCGCCGATCCCGTAGAGCGCCACCGCGCCCACCACCGAGCCCAGCGTCGTCCAGAAGATGGCGGAGAAGAGGCTGAGCACCCCCTGGCCGGCCGCGAAGCCGGTCAGCGGCAGCACCACCTCGCTGGGGATCGGGGGGAAGAGGTTCTCCAGCGCGATGGCCAGACCGGCGCCCGGCCCGCCCATCGCCTCGACGAGGCCGGTCACCCACCCCGCGATACCTCCCGCGTCCCCCGATGCCGCGAGGATCGTCCCGTCCATAGGTGCTGGCCTCCAGTCCGCAGGCGGTCGGCTTCCCGGGGCGGGCCACCGCCCCGGTGTCCCCGCTGCGCCGGCGGTCCCGTCCGCCGGAGGAGGGGGCGCCCGGCAGGGGCGCACCCCGCGAGGGGCCCTGCCGGGCGGCACCCGGCCGCCGGTCACGGGCCACGGGGGCCCCGGGGGTGGTGAGTGACGGCCTCATGGCGCCGTCTTGCCGCGCGCGGCGGTACGAAACCAGAGCGTACGGGGGACGCCCGGCCGGCGCGGCCCCGGGGTCCGCCGGACGGGGCAGGGAGGGGGTGCGGGGCGGTGGCCCGGGGCCGCGCCGGCCGGGAGGCGGGGTGGTGGGGGAGACGGGAGGAGAGGACCGGAACGGGTTCCGGCCGGCCGGCGGACCGGTGGAAGCCGGGGTGTCACGCGTCTTCCGTGACGGGGTGTCCGTCCCTACTATGGGAGCGCTCCCACACCGGCGCGTCGCCGGGCGTGCCTCACCCCCGCCTGCCCCCTGACGTGGCCGTTCTTCACCGCCCCCCGCGGTTGGCGTCTCCCTCTCCGGGACGGACCGTCCCGGAGTACTCCCGCGGGCCGGCGGACTCGCGCGCAGCGGCCACGGGAGTGCCGCGCGCCGAGAACCGGAACCGAGTCGGCCGAGAGCCCGGATCGCCGTGGCCCGGCACGCAGATCTCACCGGGGCGGCGCCGGGATGGCGCGCCGGACCCGCACGACCCGATTGGAGAACCATGTCTGGTGTTGTTGCCGCGGGCGGAGTGGCCGCGGCGTTGTTCGGCTCCCTGCTGGCCGGCCAGGGCGCGGCGGACGAGGTGCCCGCCGAGGCCGCGGTACCCGCGGAGGCGGCGCGCGTCAGCATCGTGACGGTCAACGGCTCCGGCTGCCCGGCGGGCACCGCCTCGGCCACCGTGTCCCCCGGGAACTCGTCCGTGACCGTCAGCTACAGCTCCTACCTCGCGCAGGTGGGCGTCGGCGCCGAGCCGACCGACTTCCGTAAGAACTGCCAGCTCAGCCTGGACGTGAAGGTTCCCTCCGGGTGGACGTACGCCGTCACGGGCGCGGAGCACCGCGGCTTCGGGCACCTGGAGAAGGGGGCCGGCGCCCTCCAGCAGTCGCAGTACTACTTCCAGGGCTCCTCGGACGTGGCGGTCAAGTCCCGTACGTTCACCGGCCCGTACGACTCCGAGTGGCGCATCAGGGAGACCGCGGGCGAGGTCGTCTGGGCCCCGTGCGGGCAGCAGCGGAACCTGAACATCAACACGGAGCTGCGGGTGGACGCGGGGACGTCGGCCGACAAGTCGACCAGCTTCATGGCGATGGAGTCGAGCAAGGTTCCCGGCGCGACGTACGACCTCGTCTGGAAGCGCTGCTAGAAACGCCGCGGGCGTTCGCGGGAACCGCGAGCGCTGTGACGCCGTGGAACCACGGGGGATGCAGGAGGGGCGCGGAGGGCGGCGGAGCCGCACCGCGCACACGCACCCGGGGCTCGCGCCCGCGGGGAACAGGGGCCGTCCGCCGGCCAGGGCTCCGGCCGGCGGGCGGCCCCGTCGTCATGTCCGGCCGGTCGCAGCCAAGACGGTCCGCGCGTTTTCGGGGGCGCGGCCCGGGGCGGGCCGGGCCGGGGTGGGCCGGGCTGAGGAGGACACGCCCGGCGCGCCACGGGCTCCGCCGCGGCGGGGTGGCGCGGCACAATCGGGGCGGATCCGTGGCGAACGGCTGCTCGTCCGGGGTGGCTTGTGCGGCTTCGCCCCGGCTGTCAGTGGTTCGGACTAGGGTCGGTGAATGTGTATTTCCCCGCTCCCGGGCAAGAACGATGCCTACGAGCCCACCCGCGAGGAGGTCAGGTGAACGGCCGTCACGACGTCACTGATCAGCAGTGGGAGGGGCTTGCCGAGGTGGTCCCGCTGCGCGGGGACACCGACTGGCCCACGTGGCCCGGCGGCCGCCCCGCGATGCCGGAGCCGGAGCCCGAACCGGCCGCCGACACGCGGCGGTTCGTCGTGCTGCGCGTGCAGATCTTCGCGGACGCGCGGGATGTCGCCGAGCATCTGATGTCCCAGGTCCCGGTATTGCTGGATCTCACCGGCGCGGACCAGGACGTCGCCAAGCGCATCCTGGACTTCTCCAGCGGCGTCGTCTTCGGCCTCGCGGCCGGGATGCACCGGGTCGACCGGGACGTCTTCCTGCTCACCCCGGCGGGTACGGAGGTCGCCGAGGCGGCCTCCGCGGTCGCCGCCCAGGGCTGACGTCCAGGGCTGACGTCCAGGGACGGCCCGCCGGGTGGCCGGAGTGCCCCGGCCCGCCCCTCCGCCGGGCGCCGGCGGGGGCAGGGGCAGGGGCAGGTGAAGTGGGGAGGCGGGGGCGGTGGCCCCGGGCCGGGGCGGCATGAGTGGTACAACCTGGAGGGTGACCGAGATCCCGGGGACCGGCCCTGACCTCACCGCGCTGCGGCAGCGGCTCGCCGGCTTCGCCGCCGCCCGCGGCTGGGAGCCGTACCACACGCCGAAGAACCTGGCGGCGGCGCTGAGTGTCGAGGCGTCCGAACTCCTGGAGATCTTCCAGTGGCTGACGCCGGAGGAGTCCGCGGCCGTGATGGCGGACCCGGAGCGCGCGCACCGCGTGGCGGACGAGGTCGCCGATGTCCTCGCGTATCTGGTGCAGTTCTGTGCCGTGCTGGGGGTGGACCCGGCCGCGGCCCTCGCCGCCAAGATCGAGCGGAACGAGTTGCGGTTCCCCGTGCCCGAGCGGCCGGAGTCGGGGAGCCGGCCGGAGGGGGCGCGGCGGCCGGAGCGGGCCGCGCGGGCCGCCGGGCCGGAAGGGGCGACCCGGGACGAAACGGAGCGCTGATTCCGCGGCCGCTACGCTGTGTAGCAATTTCCCCATCAAAAGGGGAGCTATTGTCCAGAGATTCAGGAAAACCCTGGTCTTCTGGGTAAGTGAACATCACTCTAGGTGATGGCAGCGGAACCGCGCCAGGGAAGGAGGTGGCCCCATGGACGCAGCTCGGCTGATCGAGGACACCCGGCACGGCCTCGCTCGGGCCCGAGCCCCGCAGGAGATCGTGGCCGAGGCATGGCAGGCCCAGGCGCTGGCGGAGGCGGTGGGGACCCACCTCCTGCTCTACGGTCCGCAGGAGTTCGAGACGGAGGCCCGCGGCCTCAGCGAGGCGGGCGCCCGGCTGCGCGGCTCGCTCCCCGAGGCGGCGCGCCGGGCGGGCGCGACACGGGCCGCCCGCCTCTCCGACGTCCACGACCGGCGGCGGGTGCTCATCGGACTGGGGGCGCTCCTCGGCGAGGTGGGGATCGCCCTGGTCGGGATCGCGTGCAGCGCCGAGGTGGAGAGCTTCTACTGGTACTGCATGGAGGTGATCGACGCGGTGGACGAGTCGGGGGACCAGGTCGGCGGACTGCTGCGCCGGCTGGAGGAGCTGGAGCAGCCGCGCTCCGACCCGGCGGCCTGGCCGTCCTGAGGCCGTCCTGAGGCCGGTCACCCGGGGTGGTTTCCCGGGCCCGTTCCCGGGGCGCCCTCCCGGGAGACCACCCCGGGGGCGCCGCCGTCCTGCCGCGCGGAACCCCCGGGACCGTCCTCAGCCGAGCTGCGGCTTCACCTCGGTGGCGACCAGCTCCAGGTGGTCGAGGTCGGAGAGGTCCAGGAACTGCAGGTAGATCCGCTCACAACCGGCCTCCCGGTACCGGCCGATCCGTTCGGTGATCTCGGCCGGGGAGCCGCAGAGCCCGTTCTCCCGCAGCTCCGCCGCGTCGCGCCCGATGGCCTCGGCCCGCCGCGTGACCTCCGCCTCGGACCGCCCGGCGCAGATCACCAGGGCGTTGGAGTAGACGAGCGAGGACGGGTCCCGGCCCTCGGCCTCGACGGCGGCGCGGACCCGGCCGAACTGCTCCGCGGTCTCGTCGGGCAGGACGAACGGCAGATTGAACTCGTCCGCGAAGCGCGCGGCGATCGCGGGGGTCCGCCGGGGGCCGCGTCCGCCGACGATCACCGGCACCTTCTCCTGGGCCGGCTTCGGCAGCGCGGGGGAGTCGGCGAGCTGGTAGAAGCGGCCGTCGAAGGAGAAGCGCTCACCGACCGGGGTGGACCACAGCCCGGTGATGACCTCCAGCTGCTCCTCCAGCCGCCCGAACTTCTCCTTCGGGAACGGGATGCCGTAGGCGGTGTGCTCGTCGGCGTACCAGCCGGCGCCCAGCCCGAAGTCGACCCGGCCGCCGGACATCTGGTCCACCTGCGCGACCTGGATGGCGAGCACACCGGGGTGGCGGAAGGTGCCCGCGGTCATCAGGGTGCCCAGCCGGATGCGGCTGGTCTCCCGGGCCAGGCCGGCGAGGGTGGTCCAGGCGTCGGTCGGCCCGGGGAGGCCGTCGACGTCCCCCATGTGCAGATAGTGGTCGGAGCGGAAGAAGGCGCCGTAGCCCAGGTCCTCGGCGGCCCGGGCCACGCGCAGCAGGGTGTCGTAGGAGGCGCCTTGCTGCGGCTCGGTGAAAACTCGGAGATCCATGGTGGCCATCTTGCCGGGACGGCGCGGCGGTACGCGTGCGGGGCCGCACGGGACACGCGTGGGACCGTACGGGGCGTGGCGTGCGTCCCGGGGCCCGGTCTGCCTGCTCCGTCCCGTTCCCTGTGCCGTCCCGTTCCCGTTCCCGTTCCCCGTCCCGTCCCCGAGAAGTGAGGTGCCCGCCCATGTCCCTTCCCTCCGGCCGGCCGGCCGGCGGGCCGTTCGCGGCGGCGCTCGCCGGCGGGCCGCCGCTCGTCCTCGACGGTGGCCTCTCCAACCAGCTCGCCGCCCAGGGCTGCGACCTCTCCGGCGCGCTGTGGTCGGCCCGGCTGCTGGCCGACGCGCCGGAGCAGATCGAGGCCGCGCACGCCGCGTACCTCCGGGCCGGCGCCCAGGTCCTCATCACCGCGAGCTACCAGGCCACGTTCGAGGGGTTCGCCCGGCGCGGCACCGGGCGGGCGGAGACCGCCGCGCTGCTGCGCCGCAGCGTCCGGCTGGCGCGCCGGGCCGCCGAACGGCACACGGAGGACGGGGCCGGCGGCACCGGCGGGCCGGACGGGCCGGGCGGGCCGGACGGGTCCGCCGGCGGGCCGGAGCGCCGTGCCGCCGGGCCCGCGACCACCCCGCGCCAGGCCTTCGTCGCCGCGTCCGTCGGCCCGTACGGGGCGATGCTCGCGGACGGCGCCGAGTACCGCGGCCGTTACGGGCTGAGCGTGCGGGAGCTGGAGCGCTTCCACCGGCCGCGGATCGAGGCGCTCGCGGAGGCCGGCCCGGACGTGCTGGCCCTGGAGACGGTCCCCGACACCGATGAGGCGGAGGCGCTGCTCGCCGCCGCCGGGGGCACGGGGCTGCCGGTCTGGCTCTCGTACACCGTCGCCGGCGGGACCACCCGGGCCGGGCAGCCGCTCGCGGACGCCTTCCGGCTCGCGGCGGAGAGCGGGCAGGCCGTGGCGGTGGGCGTCAACTGCTGCGACCCCGCCGACGCGGACGCCGCCGTGGCCCTCGCGGCGGAGGTCACCGGCCTGCCCGTCGTCGTCTACCCCAACAGCGGGGAGGGCTGGGACGCCGCGGCCCGCGCCTGGCGCGGCGCGGCCACCTTCGCCCCGGAGCGGGCCCGGGCCTGGCGGGACGCGGGCGCGCGGCTGATCGGGGGCTGCTGCCGGGTCGGCCCGGAGGGGATCGCTTCGCTGGCCCGCGGCCTGGCCACGGGATGACCGCGCCCGGCCGCCGGCGGGAGTCCTCCCGGGCGGCGGTCACCCGCCCGGGCTCCGGCCCGGTGGCCCGGACGTGTGTGCCATGCCGCGCGGTCCCCCGGGCGGCGCCGCGTCGCCCCCCGGGCCGCTCCGGGGCCCGGGGCGGGGTTCCGGCCATCCGGGGGGCCGCTTCCGGCCGGTGATCGTGTTCCGCGCGTTCCCGCGCATGGCACGCCGCCGTGCGGGGAAGCGGGGGAAGGGTGACGGCACCGACGGCCCGCCTCGGCGAGGATGGGAGCATGGCGTTCCACGTGGATTCCGAGGCGGGACGGCTCCGCCGGGTCATCCTGCACCGCCCGGGCACGGAGCTGACGCGGCTCACCCCGGGCAACAAGGACACCCTTCTCTTCGACGAACTGCTCTGGGGGCGCCGCGCCCGCGAGGAGCACGACGGCTTCGCCGAGGTGCTGCGCGGGCGCGGCGTCGAGGTGCACCTCTTCGAGGATCTGCTCGGCGAGAGCCTGGACCTGCCGCCCGCCCGGGAGATGGTGCTCGACCGCACCTTCGACGAACGCGAGTACGGCCCGCTGGCGACGGGCCCGCTGCGCGCGCTCTTCGACGAGCTGCCCGGCCGTGAGCTGGCGGCGGTGCTGATCGGCGGCATGACCAAGCGGGAGTTCCTGCGGCGGTACCCCGAGCCCACCTCGGTCGCCTTCCATGTGATGCACCCGGACGACTTCCTGATCGCCCCGCTCCCCAACCACCTCTTCACCCGGGACGCCTCGGCGTGGATCTACGACGGGGTGGCGATCAACGCCATGCGCTGGCCCGCACGGCAGCGCGAGGCCGTGCACTTCGCCGCCGTCTACCGGCACCATCCGCTCTTCCACGGGGAACGGGCGGGCGGCTTCCGCGTCTGGTCCGCGGGGGAGGGGGGCCACCCCTCCACCATCGAGGGCGGTGACGTGCTGGTCCTGGGGAACGGCGCGGTGCTCGTGGGGATGAGCGAGCGGACCACCCCGCAGGCCGTGGAATCCCTCGCCCGGGGGCTGTTCGCGGCCGGTTCGGCCCGCACCATCGTCGCCCTCGACATGCCGAAGCGCCGGGCGTTCATGCATCTGGACACCGTGATGACCATGGTCGACGGGGACACCTTCACCCAGTACGCCGGTCTGGGCATGCTCCGCTCGTACACCATCGAGCCGGGCGCCGAGGACCGCGACCTCAAGGTCACCGACCATCCGCCGGAGCACATGCACCGCGCCGTGGCCGCCGCGCTCGGCCTGGACTCCCTGCGCGTGCTCACCCCCGTGCAGGACGGGCACGCGGCGGAGCGCGAGCAGTGGGACGACGGCTGCAACGTCCTCGCCGTCGAGCCGGGCGTCGTCGTGGCCTACGAGCGGAACTCCACGACCAACGCCTATCTGCGGGACCACGGGGTCGAGGTCATCGAGATCCCCGGCAGCGAGCTGGGGCGGGGGAGGGGCGGCCCGCGCTGCATGAGCTGCCCGGTGGAGCGGGACCCGGTGGCGCCCCGGGCGTGACCGGTACGGGGCAGGGGGCCGGAACCGCGGCCCGCGCTCCGCGGCTGCCCGAGCGCGTCGTATAGTGATGCGGCTTGCCGTATAGATTTCCGGATGCGGCCGTCCGGCGCGCCTCCGCGCCCCCTCCGTGACCGTAGCGACCGAGGAGCCCTCCCATGGCGACAGACCTCACGGGCCGCCACTTCCTCAAGGAACTGGACCTCACCGCCGAGGAGTTCCGCCATCTGCTGGCGCTGGCCGCGGAGCTGAAGGCCGCCAAGCGGGACCGCACCGAGACCCCCGCGCTGCGCGGGCGGAACATCGCCCTGGTCTTCGAGAAGACCTCCACCCGCACCCGCTGCGCCTTCGAGGTCGCCGCCGCCGACCAGGGCGCCTCGACCACCTACCTCGACCCCTCCGGCTCGCAGATCGGCCACAAGGAGTCCGTCAAGGACACCGCGCGGGTGCTCGGCCGCATGTTCGACGCCATCCAGTACCGGGGCCACGGCCAGGCCACCGTCGAGGAACTGGCCGCCCACGCCGGGGTCCCCGTCTACAACGGGCTCACCGACGAGTGGCACCCCACCCAGATGCTCGCCGACGTCCTGACCATGACCGAGCACTGCGCCAAGCCGCTGCCGGAGATCGCCTACGCCTACCTGGGCGACGCCCGCTGCAACATGGGCAACTCCTACCTCGTCACCGGGGCGCTCCTCGGCATGGACGTCCGCGTCGTCGCCCCCCGCGCGCTGTGGCCGGCCGAGGAGGTCGTCGCCGAGGCGGAGCGGCTGGCGGCCGGGAGCGGCGCCCGGATCACGCTCACCGAGGAGATCGCCGAGGGTGTCCGCGGCGCGGACTTCGTCGCCACCGACGTCTGGGTGTCGATGGGCGAGCCGAAGGAGGTGTGGGACGAGCGGATCGCGCTGCTCCGCCCCTACGCCGTCACGGCGGACGTCCTCACCGCGACGGGCAACCCGGACGTCAAGTTCCTGCACTGCCTGCCCGCCTTCCACGACCTGGGCACGGCCGTGGCCCGCGAGATCCACGACAGCTACGGCCTGACCTCGCTCGAAGTCACCGACGAGGTCTTCGAGTCGGAGCACTCCGTGGTCTTCGACGAGGCGGAGAACCGGATGCACACCATCAAGGCGGTGCTGGTCGCCACCCTGGCGGGGGCAGCGTAGGGCTCTTCCGGCCCGGCCCGGCCCGGGCCGGGGCCGGGGCAGGACCTGGGGACCACGGCCCCGGGCAGCGGCACGGTGCCGCCCGGCGGTGGTTTCCTCACCCGCCGGGGCGGAGGCGCGCGGCGGGAGGCCGGGATCCGGGGGCCGTCCCGCACGCGCTCCGCACGCCGGCACACCGCACGCCGGCACACCGCACGCCGGCACACCGCACGCCGGCACACCGCACGGGCACGGCCCCCGGGACGCGGGCAGAGCACCGGGCCGGGGGCCGGGGGCCGGCTTCCCAGGGCCGACCCGTCCACGCGGGCACGCCCCTCACCTCAGCACCACCTTGGCCGCCACCGGCAGATGGTCGCTGCCGGTGGCGGGCAGGGTGCGGACGCGGGCGACGGCCGCCGACCGGGCCATGACCTGATCGATCCGGACGACGGGGAACGTGGCGGGGAAACTCAGGGCGAAGCCCCGCTCCGCCACCTCCAGCCGCGAGGTCAGCGGGGCCAGGCCGCGGTCCTCGGCCGTGCCGTTGAGGTCGCCCAGCAGGATCACGCGCTCCACCTCCTCGGCGGCGAGCGCCTCGCCGAGCAGCCCGGCGCTCTCGTCCCGCCGGGCGGAGGCCAGGCCGCCCGCGCCGAGACGGATCGACGGGAGGTGGGCGACATACGCGGCGACCTCGCCGTGCGGGGTGGCGACCACGGCCCGCAGCCCGCGGTTCCACCCCTCCGTGATGCTCCGGGGCTTGATGTCCAGCGCCCGGACGCCGGTCAGCGGGTGTTTCGACCAGAGCCCGACCGTTCCCCGGACGGTGTGGTGGGGATAGTCCGCGGCCAGGGTGCGTGCGTAGACCTCCCGGGCCGGGTCGACCACCTCCTGAAGCGCGATGAGGTCGGGCGCGGCGGCGGCGAGGGCGCGGGCGGTGCCGGCCGGATCGGGGTTCTCGTCGCTCACGTTGTGCTGCACCACCAGCAGCTCACGGGCGCCGCCCCGCTCCCCGGGCAGCAGCAGCCCGCCGAAGAGGGACGCCCACGCCGCCACGGGAAGCACCAGGGCGGCCGCGGCGAGCGCCGAGCGCCGCAGCAGGGCCAGGCCGAACAGCGCCAGGATCACCACACCCAGCCACGGCAGGAACGCCTCCAGCACGCTGGCCAGCCGGCCGGGGGAGTTGGGCACGGCGCGGTGGAAGAGGAGCAGCCCGGCGGTGACCACCGCGCATGCCGCGAGCACCCGGCCGCGCCGCCGGGCGCGACGCGGTCCGGCGGACGCCGGTACGGGCTCCCCCGCGCCGGTGCCGGAGGCGGGCGCCCCCGCGCCGGGTGCCGTGCCGCCCGGAGCCGGGGCGGGCTCCGTGCCGGGGGCCGGGATGGGCTCTGTGCCGGGGTCCGGGGCGAGCTCCGCGCGCGGGCGGTGGGCGGGCTCCGTGCCGGGGTGGTCGGCGGATTCCGTGCCGGGGCCGGGGCCCGGGCCGGCTCCGGTGGCGGGTCCGGTGCCGGGTCCGGGGTCGGCGGCGGCGGGTTCCGGTTCGCGGGGCGCGTCCCGCCGCGCGGGCTCCCCCTCCCGGCCCGGCTCGTCCCGGCGCCACTCGGGGGACCGCCGTCCCGGACGGCCCGGGGGCCGGCGGGTGGGCGCGGCCTCCCCTGCCGCCGCGGGGGCCCCGTCGTCCGTCCGCTCCGTCATGAATCGCCCGCTCCCCATCCGTAGGTCGTCACCTGCGGGGACCGCACCTGGGGGCCCAGCGGTTCCGTCTCCTGGGCCCCGTGAGCCCCATGTGTTCCGTGGCGGGAGAGGGCGGACCGCTCCGGGGATACCGCCGGCCGTGCGGATGCCCGGTCCCGGCCGGTCTGCCCGCCGCCCGCCGGGCCCTCCCTGCTACGGCCCGGTGCGTGGGGCCCAGCGCGGCGGGTCCGCCCCCAGGGGGCCCGGCGGGTGGGGCCAGTTCACCGGCGCGCCCGCGTACCCGACCGGGGGCAGGGCGTGGCGCTGCGTGCCGTGGGGCGAGTCCGTCTCCGTCAGCCAGGGGGCCGGGTCGTACGGTGCGGTGGTCGGCGGAGGCGGGTCGCCGGGCCGGATGCCGTGCAGCAGCCAGGAGGCCGTGCCCGCCAGGGAGAGCCGTAGGGTGCGCCCGCGGCCGGTCAGCTCGCGTTCGGTGAGCGCCCGCAGGACGGCCGCCGCGAGCAGGTAGCCGGTGCCGTGGTCCAGGGCCTGTGCGGGCAGCACGCCCGGGCGGACGTCACCTCCGGCCGCAGCGGCGGCTGTCCCGGTCCCGGGGGCTGACGTGCCGGTCCCGGGGGCTGACGCGCCGGTCCCGGCGGCGGACCCGGATTCCGCCGCGGCGATTCCGGTCGCGGCCTGGACGAGGCTGTCGAAGCCGCGACGCCCGGCCCACGGCCCGTGCCGCCCCCAGGCGCTGAGCTGGGCCACGATCAGGCGGGGGTGGCGGGACCGCAGGGCGGCGGGGGAGAGGCCGAAGCGGTCCAGCGCGCCGGGCCGGTAACCGGTCACCAGGATGTCGGCCGAGGCGAGCAGCGCCCCGAAGGTCTCCCGGTCGGCCGGGACGGCGAGGCCCAGCAGGGTGGAGCGTTTGCCCAGGCCCGTGTCGGCGTGGGCGCCCGGGTCCTCGGGCAGCCGGGGGGAGTCCACGCGGAGCACGTCCGCGCCGAGCAGCGCGAGGGTGCGGGTGGCGACCGGACCGGCGATCACCCGGGTGAGGTCCAGCACCCGGACACCGTCGGCGGGCAGCTCGGCCGGGGGCAGCGGCCGCGCCGGACCGTCGCGCCCGTCCCGCCCGCCGGTCCCGGAGAGTGTCCCGGCCCGGGCCCCTGCCCGGGGCGCGGCCCAAGCCCCGGTCCCGGTCCTGGTTCCGGGCGTCTCGTCGCCGTCCGTCTCCACCAGCGGCAGCGGTTCGCGCGCCGCCCGGGCCGGCCGTTCCGGGGCCGTGGCCACCGCCAGCCCGCCGGCCGCGTAGACCCTCTCCTGCACCGTGCGGGCCGGGAGCGCGGCCACCGCCGCCGCCAGCCGTGCGGCGTCCGCCGCCTCGTCCCCGGTGTCCGGGAGGCCGAGCGCGCGGAGCAGGCGGGCGCGGTGGTGCGGGTAGTTGGCGTGGGTGCGCACCCAGCCGTCGTCCGCGCGCCAGAAGCCGGAGAGGGGAGCGAAGGAGACGGGGGCGCGCCCGTCGATCCGCAGGTGCCGTTCACTGGTGAAGGCCGTCGCCACGGCGCCCTCGTGGATCCGGACCGCGGGCAGCGGGGAGCCGTTGCGCCGGGCGAGCAGCTCGGCGGCGGCGAGTGAGCACACGCCCACGGCCGCTCGCGCCAGCTCACGCACCGGGAGCCGCGCGGGCAGGGCGTCCGGGACGGTCGCGCAGCGGACCTCTCCGGCCAACTCCGGCGGGCCGCCGAGCGCGGCCCAGGCCTGGCCGGTGGCCGTGTCGTCCGCGTCTCCGGCGGCGTCTTCCCTCGTCACCAGGCCATTGTGCCGGGGGTCCGGCCCCGCGCCGGACGCCGGTGAACTCGTGGCGCAGCCTTGACCCCGGTCATATCCGGCCACGATCCTCCTCCCAGTGCACCGTTGCCCCATAGCGGCGGCGGACGGGGGCAGACGAATCCGTACAAGCCGCCTCCCGGCACCGAGAGGACGTCCGGGTTTCGAGCAGGGAAGGGCGCGCGGTCATGCGGAAGCTGGCACGACGACTCGAACGGCACCTGGGCGCGCAGGCGCTCCTCATCCTGCTGGTGGCCTGGCCGGCGGTCGCCCTCGCGGGCGGCGGCTCCTGGGCCGGTTCGCTGGGGCGGACCCTGGCCTTCACCGCAGTCGGCACGGCCGTGCTGGCGTTCGACCGGCGGCGCGACGGCCGGGCCGTGGGGATCAGCGACGAGGCCGTGGCCGACCTCGACCGGCAGCTCCGTCACGGGGAACTCCCCCGGCGCCGGCGGGAGAGGGTGGCCATGTACCGGCTCCTGGTCCACCGCCGCCACCGGATGCGCCACGCCTGGCTCGCCCTCCCCCTCCTCGCGCTGGGCATCGCCACGGCGCTCGCCGTGATCGTCAAGGGGGCCGTCGGGGCCGGCCTGTTCCTGCTGGCCACGCTGCTGGTCATCGCCGCGCTCGGCGCCTGGGGCAGTCACCGGCAGCTCACCCGCCTCCGCCGCCTGGAGGAATCCCTGGTCCGCGCCCGTGAGCGGGAACGCGACCGGGACCGCTCCCGCCGCCCGTCCGGCCCGGCCCTCCCGTCGCCGGCCTGAACAACCCCGCCGGGCCCGGCACACGCCGGTACGCCCCGTGCTCGTGCGCCCCGGAGAACCGGCGCGACCGGTGCGATCCCCCGCCCCCCGTGGCGCCGGGCCGTCCCGCCCCTGCCGTCCCGGTGCCGCGCCGGGCGTCAGCCCTCCGGCCAGCTGACCGACGTCCCACCGGGGCCGACGGCGATCCGGAACCGGTCCAGAGACGGTGCCCCGCAGGAGCGCCAGCGAGAGACGTGTGCCTCGACGCGGTCCCAGATCCGGCCCGGCCCGCCCTGCCGGACCCGCCACGTTCCGCCGTCCTTCCACAGAACTGCCCAGGCCCCGGCCTCCACGTCGAGCAACAGGTGTTCCGTGCGCCCGTCACGGGTGAGCTCCACCCGCTGGGCCCGCGGAGCGGCGAGCTGGGCGACGAACCGGGTGTCCCAGTCGTGCAGCGCCTCGGCTCCGACGGCGGCCGGACGGTCGTCGCCGGAATCCAGGTCCGGAAGCGAGCCGAGAGGCGGCGGCAGATGAGGCCGGGCGAGCATGAAGGAGATCTGGCCGCCGAGGAATCGGCCGGACGCCGTACCGTCACCCCGAACGGTGAGCCTGGCCAGTTCCGAGGAGTACAGCCAGCCGCAGAGCGTGACGAGGACGATCCCGCCGGGCCGGGTCTGCTCGATCAACTCGTGAGGCACGGTGTGGAGTCCGCACGTCGCGATCACCCGGTCGTAGGGAGCCCCGTCGGGGTGCCCCGCCAGGCCGTCACCCACGACCAGGTCCGGTGCGAACCCGCAGGATCCCAGGGCGGTCCGGGCGCGGACGGCCACGTCCGCGTCCACCTCGACGGAGGTCACGAAGGCGTCGCCGAGCCGGTGGCAGAGCAGAGCCGTCGAATAACCGCTGCCGGTGCCGATCTCCAGCACCCGGCGGCCGTCCTCGACCTGGAGTTCTTCCAGCATCCGGACGACCAGCCGGGGCATGGTGCTCGACGAGGTGGGAGCGCGCAGGATCTGCCCGCGGATGTCACCCGGCACGATCGTCCCGGCGATCTGCGTCACGAGGGAGATATCCTCGTAACAGCGCTCCAGCCACCGGGGATCGCCGGGCCCGACCGGAGCCCAGGCCGTGGGCGCGGAGCCCGGGACCTCCTCGAAGAAGCCGCCGCGCAGGAACGCGTGACGCGGGACGGCCGTCACGGCATCGCGCCATGTCTCGCTCCGCAGCTGCCCTGCGTCGATCAGACGCTTGACGAGTTGTGCCCTCAGCTCCTCGCCCGCCACGCTGCCTTCCTCTCCAGCAGATCCGCCATCGCCGCCACCATCGGCAGCCCGGTCTCCGGCTCCAGCCATGCCCACTGCCCGGATGGGTTGCACTCCAGGAACCACCATCGCCCCTGACGGTCCACGGCGAAGTCGAAAGCTCCGAAGACAAGCCGGAAGTGGTCGAGATAGGCGTGGAGGGACTCGTGCAGGCCCGGCGGCGTTCTCACCACGCTGTACCGGAGCTGTGTGTAATCGGTGCGCCAGTCGAGCAGGTCGGATTCGATGCGGACGCCGAAGACCTGGTGTCCCATCACCGTGACGCGCACGTCGGCGCTCTTGTCGACGCGTTGCTGGAAGAGGTGGGCTGTGCCCGCCACTGTATCGTCGATCTCCTCCGCGGTGACTTCTCGTAATTCGACCGTGCAGGAGACTCCGTCGATCCGGAACAGCGGCGTCGAGAGTGGTTTGTAGATCACCTGTCCGTGCGTCTCGATGAAATCGCGTGCCGCAGTCGGTGACGAAGTGATCAAGGTGGGGGGCGTGCGGAATCCGACGGCCGCAGCCGTGATGAGGCCCGAGGGCTTGAACTCCGCGTCGCCGATGCGATGAGGGTGATTGACGTAGAGGCAGCCGGGGAGCGAGGCCACGACACCTCCAAGACCGTAACGCGCCTGTGTGACCGAGAATCGCGCTGTCTGCTCGTCGAGATGCGGGAAGGTGAACCCGGAGGGCCTGCGGTAGTAGAGGGAGCGGATGCATGACAGGTCCGCGCTGCGGGTCGGGGTGCTCAGATCCCCGCGGAGGCCGCTGGAGGTGATGCGGGCGGCGATGGACAACGTGGTGGGGAAGTCGCCCGAATCGAACCGCACGACCGGAACGCCCCGGCCGTGCAGTTCATCGATCACCAGGTCCGTCGTCGGGTCGTCCAGGTTGGTGACGACCAGTACCGGTCCCTGACGGCTCATTGGTCGCTGTCGTTCCCAGTGTCCTGGTCTCCGCCGCCTGCGCCACCGGGACCCGCGCCGTCCGAGGGATTACCGGTGTTGGTAGCCGGATTGGTGCCCGTGCTCGTACCGTGTCCCGGCATCTCCACGGGCCGTCCGGAGGCGTCGAAATACCGCGCCGTCTGTGTTACGGGCTCCAGCTCGACGCGCGCGTAAGAGGGCGCCGTGTTCGGGTACGGCGCCATGCGTCGCAATCCCCAGGGAATCGGTGTGCCGACCCCGTTCGGGAGAGGAGTCCCGGTCGGAAGGCGGTCGGAATGGGCGAACATGAATGTCTCCTCGGTAGTTGCTGATTTTCCTGGATCCCGGAGGTCGATGCTCTCCGGGCCTGCGAGGGCGAACGGTGCCGTCCCCCGTGGCGCGGAAGACGTGCGCGCGCTGTTGTCGTTCGGCCCGTCCCGGGGAAACGGAAACGGTACGGGGACAAGGGGACTGGTGCTGCGAATTTCGGACCTGTCCACTGCATCGCTGTCACCACCGGCGCCAGGGCTCAAGAGCGGTGCTCGACCGAATACCCACCAGGCGGCCATTCATGGAAGGCACCGGTGCTCCGTGCTCAACCGCCACATTCCCATGGGCAGGTCTCTGGACGTACGTGGCGCATGGGTGCATGAGGGTGTCCTTTCCTATGCGCTCGCGCCCGGTCCCACCACCCCGGGCGCGCGGGGGCGCACGCGCCCGGACTTCCTGCCGCCACCTCACGGTGCGGGCCGTGGTGCCGAGCCGGTTTCGGCGGATGGGCCACGGAGCCGTGCCACCTGTGCCGTCACCGGTCCGCACCGCACTGGAGGAGCGGCGGCCAGGAGTAGCGCACCCGCACGCCGTGCTCGCGAAGCCAACGGAGTTCGTGGTACCGGAGTTCGTGCGCGGACTCGGGAGCGATCACCGCCGGCCACCGCACGACGACGACACCCACCGCGCCGGTCTCCGCCATGGCCCGAATCCGCCTCCAGCCCTCACGCTGCCGGGGATCCGGCTCGCCGTAAGGATCGCCGACCACCTCCACGATCCGGAGTCCGTGCGTGGCGGCGAAGGCATGACCTTCCTCTTCCGCCCGCCCGGCTGCCAGTCCGGGACTGACCGTTCCCCGCTCCGCGCAGACGTACAGGACGGCGGCGGCCGGGTCGGTCCCGGTGCCGGCGGCCTTCTCGTGCTCGGTTTCCGCTGAGCTCACCGATGGTCCTCTCTTCTTCTCGGAGCCCGTTCGCCCGCCGCCCGCGCGGGGCGCGCGCTCGCCGGACCTTCGTCGCCGGCCGCCGGAAGACGGTGAGCCCCCGGGCGGCTGATATCCACCCAACGGGGACGCGGGCGCGCGGAGAACGGGTCATGCTGGCGGAGCCGTTGAACGCGTTGAACGATCCGGGGAGCCCGCATGGGAGGCACGGAGAACACCGCACTGGCCGCACTGATGACGGAGGCCCGCTGGGGGAACGGTCAGTTCGCCCGTGCCGTGAACCGAACCGCGGCCGAGTCCGGGCTCACCCTGAGCTACGACGCGAGCAGCGTGAGCCACTGGCTGAACGGCAGCGTCCCCAGGGCGGAGGCACGC
Organism: Streptomyces zingiberis; assembly: GCF_012034935.1. Classification (GTDB taxonomy): domain Bacteria; phylum Actinomycetota; class Actinomycetes; order Streptomycetales; family Streptomycetaceae; genus Streptomyces; species Streptomyces zingiberis. The sequence goes on along the minus strand of NZ_JAATEN010000007.1, from coordinate 217,234 downwards.
CCGGCGGTCGCCGAGGCGCTCTCGCGCCGGGTCGGCCGCGTCGTGACGTACGCCGAGATCGGCTTCCCGGGCGCGGACACGAACAGGGCCGCCGCCCTGGCCGATCTGGTGCGGCACGACATGGATCCGACCCGGCGCGGGGTGCTCGCCGGAGGGCTGTACTCGGCGGCGCTCGCCGTCCCGGCCTTCTCCGAACTGGGGGACCGACTCGGCACGGCCCACGATGCCGGGAAGGCCGGGCGAACCGTGCGGGTCGGGTCCGGCGAAGTGACCACCGTACGCCGCATGACCGACCACATCGCGACGGCCCTCGACGACCTCGGCGGCGGCCACGCGAGGCCCATGGCCGCGGCGTTCCTTGCCAACACCGTCCTGCCGTGGCTGGAGGCCGGTTGCACTCCGAAGGTGCGCGGGGAACTGCTGGCCGCCGCGAGCGACTTCGTGTATCTGACCGGGTGGATGGCCATGTACGAGAGGTCGCACGGGCTCGGGCAGCGGTACTTCCTCCAGGCGTTGAGGCTCGCGGAGGAAGGGGGAGATCAGGTGACGTACTGCCGGACGCTGCGCGGTATGGCGTTGCAGGCCGCCAGTCTGCGGCACGGCGCCAAGGCGCTGGAACTGGCGGATTCCGCGGCGGAGGCAGCTCCCGCTGCGGGCCCCCGCCTCGTCGCGTTCCTCCGTGGCCAGCAGGCGCACGGGGCCGCGCTCGTCGGAGACCGGCGGCAGGCGTTCGGCCGCCTCCGTGAGACGGAGGAGGCGTTGTCGAGGGCCGACGGGCGCAACGACGCGGTCGGTGGTTACGACGAGGCGGCCTACCAGTTCCACGTCAGCGGCGTGCTGTACGCGCTGGGCGACCTCCCCGGGTCCATCCGGGCCATGCGGCGGTCCAACCGCGCCCGTCCCGCGCACGAGCGCCAAGGCCGTCTTCACGCCCACGGTGTGCTCGCCGCCCGGCAGTGGGAGCACGGCCACATCGACGGCGCCTGCGAGACCTGGGACCGGTTCCTCACCGACTACGCCGCGCTGTCGACCTCCCGGGGGGACGAGCACTTCGCGAGGTTGCGGCGACTCGTGGCCCGGCGGGCCGAGAACCGGGCCGTGCGGCAGCTCCGTGAACGCGCCGAGGATGTCGCCCGGCGGAAGGCGGCGGCGTAGGCGGTGGGAGAGGCAGCGGGCCCTGACGGGCGCGAGTGCCGTGCCGAGGGGGCCGGTGGCAGGAGGGGAACGGCACGGGGCGCGAGAGGGCTGACCCGGAACGACGGTGTGGCCCGGGCGGTGGAACCGGGATGCCTGCCGGGTGGGCGGCGCGGTAGCGTGCGGGGCATGTCGAGTCCTGAGTCGGACACGGTGGGGGCTTTCGGTCACGCCGTCAGCCCCCTGAACCGCCGCCCCTGAACCACCACCACTGAGCAGCCACCGGGCAGCCGGGCAGCCGGTGGGCGACCGGTGCGTTCATGGCTCCGCCGTCGCGCCGCGTTCCGCGGTGGGGCGCGGGTGTTCGTCAGGGCCGGCCGCGGTGACGAGATGACCTTCTCGCCTCTCCTCACCTCGGAGCCACTCGATGCCTCTTCCGCTGTACCTGCTCGCCCTGGCGGTCTTCGCCATGGGCACCTCGGAGTTCATGCTCGCCGGCCTGGTGCCGGACATCGCCTCGGATCTCGGCGTCACCGCCGGGACGGCGGGCGCGCTCACCTCGGCGTTCGCGATCGGCATGGTCGTCGGCGCCCCCCTGGCGGCGGTGCTCGCCCGCGGCCGGTCCCGGCGCGCCGCCCTTCTCGTGTTCGTCCTCGTCTTCGCGGCGGCGCATGTCGTGGGGGCCGTCACCACCAGTTTCCCGGTGCTGTTCGCCACCCGGGTCCTCGCCGCCCTCGCCAACGCGGGGTTCCTCGCCGTCGCTCTGACGGCCGCCACCGCGCTGGTCCCGCCCGGCCGGAAGGGGCGCGCGCCGGCCGTGCTGCTGGCGGGCACGACGGTGGCCATGGTCGCGGGCGTGCCCGGCGGGTCGCTCCTGAGCACGCTGTCCGGCTGGCGTGTCACCTTCTGGGCCGTCGCCGTCCTCTGCCTGCCGGCGGCCCTGGGCATCCTCACAGGGATCCCGGCGGGACGCGCGGCAGAGCGGACGAGGGGCGTTCCCGTCCTGCGGGCGGAGTTCGCGCAGCTCACCAGGGGGCCATTGCTCCTGGTGATGCTGCTCGGCGCGCTGGTGAACGCGGCGACCTTCGGGAGCCTCACCTTCCTCGCCCCCGTGGTGACCGGCACGGCCGGGCTGGGCGCGTCGTGGGTCTCCGTGGTTCTGGTGCTCTTCGGCGCGGGCTCCTTCACCGGGGTCGGCGTCGCCGGACGGCTGGCCGACCGGCGCCCCGGGCAGGTGGTCGCGGTCGCCGGCCCGCTTCTGCTCCTCGGCTGGCCGGCCCTGGCGGTACTGGCCCACGAGCCGGCCGCTCTGTTCGCCCTGGTGTTCGTCCAGGGCGCGCTGTCGTTCGCGGTGGGGGCGACGCTGATCACGCGGGTTCTCCACGAGGCGGCGGGCGCACCCACGATGGCCGGTGCCTACGCGACCGCGGCGCTCAACACCGGCGCCGTGGCCGGCCCCCTCCTCGCCGCCGCCGCCCTCTCCACCACGGCGGGGAACCTCGGGCCGCTGTGGGCGAGCGGCCTGCTCGTCGCGATCGCCCTGCTCCTCGCGTTCCCCTTCCGGGCCGTGATCCCGGCCCGCGGGGGCGCCGAAGCGCTCGGGTGACGCGTCCGCCCGGCCGGGGCGGGCCCGGCCTTCGGGCGGCTGAAACGGGCCCTGCCGTGCGGGCCGGGGCGCGGGACCGGCGCGGACGGGCCGTGAGGCCAGGGGCGCTCGCCGGGGAGTGGCTCGCCGGCGGAGGCGCGGCGGCATCGTGGCCGGTCGGACCAGGACGGCGGCCGACGGGAAAGCACCGGTCAGCGGGTCGGCCGGCGGGGCGGTGCCCGGCGTGGTGATCGTCTCCGGCCGTGGCGCGCTGGTGTAGACAGGCTCTCGTCACCGCCCGGACCGGGACGCGGCCGCCGGGCCGGCCCTGGCCGTCGAGAGCACCGGGAGACCGCCCGTGAGCAGCGAGCCCGCGACCCGCGCCGAGGGCGCGTTCCTGATGGAGCCGCCCGGGCGGCGGCTGCTGGACGGGCGCAAGGCGCTGGTCACCGGCGCGGACTCCGGGATCGGCCAGGCCATCGCGTACCACCTCGCCGCGCACGGCGCCGCCGTCGCGATCACCCACCTGGGCGGCCCGGGGACGGCCGACCGGATGGCCCGGGAGATCCGGGACGGCGGTGGCGAGGCGCTCACCGTCCCGCTGGACGTCACCGACGAGGAACAGGTGCGGCGGGCGTTCGCCCGGGCGGCGGACGTGTTCGGCGGGCTCGACCTGCTGGTCAACAACGCGGGCCTGGAACGCCCGTTCCGGCTCGTCGACATGGAGCTGGAGTGGTGGCGGAAGGTCCTCGACGTCAACCTCACCGGGACGTTCCTCTGCTCGCGGGAGGCCGCGCGGATCATGCTGGACCGGGAGGCGCGCGGCGCGATCGTCAACATCACCAGCGTCCACGAGACGATCCCCTGGAAGCAGTACTCCCACTACTGCGCCTCCAAGGGCGGGCAGCGGCTGTTCGCCCGGACCATCGCCCACGAACTCGCGCCGCACGGCATCCGGGTGGTGTCCGTGGCGCCCGGGGCGATCGCGACCCCGATCAACGAGGAGGTGCTCGCCGACCCGGAGCGGCGCGGGGCGGTCGAGGCGCAGATCCCCTGGGGGCGGTGGGGCGAGGCGGCGGAGATCGCCCGGGTGGTGACCTTCCTCGCCTCCGAACAGGCCGAGTACATCGTCGGCTCGACGGTCTACGTCGACGGCGGGATGACCCTCTACCCGCGGTTCGAGTAGCCGTGCCCCCGCCGCCGCCCATGGCCCGGCCCGGGGGAGAGCCCGGGGACGCGGACGGGCCCGCGCCCGCCGCGGCGGCCCCGTCGGCGTCCGCGCCCGCGCCGGGGCACGAGCCGGCCGCCCGAGCCCCGGCCGCCGGAGCCCTTTCCGCGTCCCGCTCCCCGGCCCCGCCCCTCGCCGACTACGGGATGCTCGCGGACGGCAACTCGGCCGCCCTGGTCGACCGGCGGGGATCGGTCGACTGGCTGTGCCTGCCGCGTTTCGACAGCCCGGCGCTCTTCGCCCGCCTGCTCGACCCGGACGCCGGCCACTGGTCGATCACCCCGCGCGGCCCGTTCGAGGCGGCGCGCCGCTATCTGCCGGGCTCCCTGGTCCTCGAAACCACGTTCACCACCGCCACCGGGGTGGCCCGGCTGCGCGACGCGCTCGCCGTCCCGCAGGGGCAGCGCGGGCACGACCTGGGGCTGCGTCCCCCGCACGAACTGCTGCGCGAGGTCGAGGGGGTGAGCGGCGAGGTGCTGTTCGACGTCGACCTGGTGCCCCGCCCCGAGTACGGGCTGGTGCGCCCGCTGCTGCGGCTCACCGGCAGCGGGGTCCGCACCTTCGGCGGCCCGAACCAGATCGCCGCGCGCTTCCCCGTCCCGCCGGAGGCCGGGGACGCCGCGGTCCACGCCCGGCTGCGCGTGACGCCGGGACAGCGGCTGGGCTTCTCGCTGGTCTGGGCGCCCCCGGAGACCGCCCCACCGGAGCCGACCGCCCCCGGGCGGGTGCCGGAACGGATCGCCGACACCGCCGAGGCGTGGCGCTCCTGGGAGGCCGAGCACGACATCTACCGGGGCCCGCACCGCGACCTGGTCCGTTTCTCCGCCCGCGTCCTGAAGGGGCTCAGCTACCGCCCGACGGGCGCCGTCGTCGCCGCGCCGACGACCTCCCTCCCGGAGACGGCGGGCGGCGAGCGGAACTGGGACTACCGCTACGCCTGGATCCGCGACGCCAGCCTCACCCTGGAGGCGCTCCACCTCGGTACCTGCCCCGACGAGGCTTCCGACTTCGTCTCCTTCATGACGAGCGCCGCGGGCATGCCGGGTGCCGCGGGCGGTGACGCGCGGACGGGCTCGTCGCTCCAGATCATGTACGGGGTCGGCGGCGAGCACGACCTGTCCGAGCGCGAACTGCCCCATCTGCGGGGCCGGTGGGACTCCCGCCCGGCGCGGGCCGGCAACGGGGCCTGGACGCAGACCCAGCTCGACGTCCACGGCGAACTGCTCAACGCGCTGCACCTGTACCGGGAGCGGCTGGGCGACCTCCACCCGGAGATCCAGCGCTTCGCCGCCGGGCTGGCGGACACGGCGGCGGAACGCTGGACGGAGCCGGACGCCGGTATGTGGGAGATGCGCGGCCCGCCCCGCCACCACCTTTCCTCGAAGGTGCTGTGCTGGGTGGCGCTCGACCGGGCGGTGGAACTGGCCCCGCGTCTCGGCCGCCACGCGCGGACCGCGGCCTGGGCGGCGGAACGGGACCGGGTCCGCGCGGCCGTGCTGCGGCGCGGCTGGAGCGAACGGCGCGGCGCCTACGCCCAGGCGTTCGACTCCGACGCCCTCGACGCCGCTGCCCTGCTCATGCCGCTCTACGGCTTCCTGCCCGCCACCGACCCCCGCATGGCGGCCACGATCGAGGCGATCGCCCGCGATCTGACCGAGGACGGGCTCGTGCTGCGCTACCGGGTGAACGACGACCGGGGCACAGGCGGTGACGGGGCGGCGGACGGGCTCGCGGGCGACGAGGGCACCTTCGTCCTCTGCTCCTTCTGGCTCGCCTCGGCCCTGGCCCTGGCCGGCCACCCCGGCCGCGCCGAGGTCCTGTTCGACCGTGTCACCGGCTTCGCCAACGACCTGGGGCTGCTCGCCGAGGAGATCGACCCGCGCGGCGGCGGACTGCTCGGCAACTTCCCGCAGGCGTTCAGCCACGTCGGGCTGATCAACGCGGCGGCCGCCATCGACCGGGCGCACGGGGACGGGCGGGTGTGAGGAGACGGACGGGCACCCGCCGGGGAGCGGGACGAGGACCCGGCGGGGTCCCGGGCCCCAAGTCCCAAGTCCCAAGCCCCAAGCCCCAAGTCCCAAGCCCGGAGCCGGAGCAGGGAGCCCCGGAGCCGGGGACCCCAAGCCCCCGGAGCCCGGAGCCCGGATCCCGGACCCCGGAGCCCGGATCCCGGCCCCGGGACCCGACGCCGGAGCCGGAGGAACGAGGCTGTCGGCGGGCCCCGCTACGGTGTGCCGGAGATCCCCCGCACACCGCCACCGCACCGGAGGAGAGGCCCGCCGTGCGCCACGACGCCACCGACGACCAGCGCCGCGAGGGGGACGACCAGCGCCGCAAGGGCATCGCGTTCCGCGAACTGCACGAGGCGGGGCGGCCGTTCGTCGTCCCGAACCCCTGGGACGCCGGCACCGCCCGCCTCCTCGCCGGCCTCGGCTTCGCCGCGCTGGCCACCACCGGCGCCGGCCTCGCCTACACCCTCGGCCTCCCGGACGGCGCGGAGGGCGTCGGCCGTGAGGAGATCCTCGCCAACGCCCGCGCGATCACGGGGGCGACGGATCTGCCCGTCACCGCCGACCTGGAGAGTGGTTTCGGGGCCACCCCCCAGGAGGTCGCGGAGACGGTCCGGCTCGCGGCCGCCGCCGGCCTGGTCGGCGGCTCCGTGGAGGACGCCACGGGGCGGGCCGGCGCACCGCTGCGTCCGGTGGAGGAAGCGGCGGAGCGGGTGGCCGCGGCCGTCGCCGCCGCGCGGGAACTGCCCTTCCCGTTCACGGTGACGGCCCGCGCGGAGAACTTCTTCCGGGGCCGCCCCGACCTGCCCGACACGATCCGCCGCCTCCGGGCGTACGAGGAGGCGGGCGCCGACGTGCTCTACGCGCCCGCGCTGCCGGACGCCGACGCGATCCGCGCCGTCCGCTCCGCCGTGGACCGCCCGCTCAACGTCCTGACGGGCGGCGCGCTACGGCTGTCCGTCGTGGATCTGGGCGCGCTGGGCGTGCAGCGGATCAGCGTCGGATCGTCGATGGCCAGGGCCGCGCTCGGCGCGCTCCTCGGCGCCGCCCGGGAGATCCGCGAGGAGGGCACCTTCACCTTCGGCACGGCCCCGGGGGTCCCGGCCTACGCGGAACTCAACGCCCTGCTGGGGGCGGCTCCGACGCCGTGACGGAGCTGATCACCACCGCCAGGTCCGTACCCGCGCGGAGGAGGGCCACGGTCCGGACGGCGATCCCGTCGAGGCGCCGGCGCAGCACGCGGTGAGTCCCGGCCAGGCCGTCGAGCCGGTGGAGGGAGCCCATGGCCTCTCGCACGGCGGGGATGCCGTACCCGGCGCCCCGGAGGGCCACGACGACGCGCGCGGCCCTGATGGCGGCGAGACCGTAGCGGCGCGCCCGCAGGGACGTCACACGCTCCGGGCGGAGCAGCCTCTCCCGCTCCCAGAACCGCAGGGTGGACGGGCGCACCCCCAGGGCTCCCGCGAGTTCCGTGATCGTCATGACGTCACCCTCCCGCTCGGGCGCGCCCGTTCCCGCCTCCGCCCGGATCGCGAGCAGCGCCTCCTCGGCGCGCAGGGTCTCCTCCCGTTCGCGCGCCAGGCGGACGTGCACCGCGCCGATCGCCGCAGCTGCCACCGCGAGGCTCTCCGTGCGCAGCTCCGTCAGCATCCGCCGTGCCTCGACCGGCCCGGCCGCGGCCGCGAGCCCACGGTAGGCGCGCAGGGCGTGTACGTGGACCGGCGCGTAGGCGCGGTAGCCGTTGGGCGACCGGGCGGCCGGGGGGATGACGCCTTGCCGTTCGAGGTCCCGCACCTGCTGCACCGAGTAACCCGACTCCCGCGCCACGTCGACTGTGCGGAGCGGTGTCCAACACACCTCGCTGACCTGCTCTTCCATCGCGTCAACCCCACAGAAGCACGTCAAGCGGACCCTTGAACCATGAGTACGGGTACGAGTATGAACATGGAACGCGTCATCGAGACGGTGCGCGGCTTCGACGGTGCGCTGGTCGTCCGGCCGGGCCCGGGGGACGGCTCTCCGGAGCTCGCCTGGGGGGATGTGTTCTTCTACGTCGCCCCTGACGGCCGGATTCCGGCGAACGCCCAGCCGTACGCGACGGTCACCACCAAGGACTACCCGGACGACACCGAGTCCGGCCTCTGCCCGGCCGGCCGCTGGCGGGTGAACGTCCACGTGGACCGGGCGGTCTTCCGCGAGCTCGTCGGGGAGGAACCGCGCGGTCTCAGCCGCCCCTACGATCACGCGGCCACCGACCGTGTGATGCCACACCCCGTGTACGGCGCGCTGGGCTGGGTCGCGATCGTCAACCCCGGCGAGCGGACGGCGGGCACGGTGGAGCGGCTGCTGCGCGAGGCGCATGACGCCGCCCGCGCCCGGTTCGAGCGGCGCGACGGGACGAGAGGAGAACGGCGGGGCTGACGCCCATCCGGGCGGGTCGGCCGGGCGGCGGGCTCAGAAGAGAGCCTGCTCCCCGTCGGCCTCCCGCGCGTCCTCCTCGAAAGGGAGGAACAGGACGCCGTTCATCTCCACCTGCCGCTCGGAGCCGTGGCAGAGCACGAGGTCCAGTGCCCGGTCGCGGGGGCGCGGGTACTTGTGGTCGACGATCTTGCGCTTGTCGGGGTTGACGGCGACGGAGCGGCGGCAGACAGGACAGACGGTGCGCGGCCAGGCGGACATACCTCCAGCATGCCGCACCCCACCGACAGCGGCCCTCCGCTTTCGGACCCGAGGGGGAGTCCATGGTTCCTCTCCGGCCCCGGACGGTCCGGACGGCCCGGACCCCCCGGACGAAGCACCCTCCGGCGACATCGGTCCGGGAGGCAGGGGGCGGGGGACCGGCGCGGAACGGCCGGTGCGCCATGGAGTTTCCCGGCAGCGGGCATGGCGCGGGTGGGCGAGACGTACAGGTCCCCGGCGGCCGGGTGAACAGCGGGCTACAGTCGCGTCCATGCAGGAACAACAGCCGTACCAGGCACCCCTCCCTCCGCCTCCGCCTCCGCCCCCGCCCGCGCCGGCCGTTCCCCCGCCCTCCGCGCCGGCCCGCGGCCGGGGCCCGCTGGTGGCCGCTCTCCTGGCCGGGCTGCTGGTGGGTGGCGGAGCCGTGGGCGCGGCCTGGGCGCTGAACGGAGACACCCCGGACGCGGGCGGCGGCACCGCGAGCGACGCCCGTGGGGCGTGCGGCGCGCTGGCCGGCCTGGACGAGTCCCGGCTGTCGACGGAGGGCGCGGCGGGTGAGCGGGCGATGTACCGCTTCGCGGGCGCCTTCGACCTGGCCAACGCGGCCGCCGCGGGCGACGCCGCGTATGAGCCGCTCGCCGAGGCCGTCGGCCGTGCGCGCAACCGCCACGCCCAGGTCTTCGAGGTCGACGCCGAGGTGAAGAAGGAGCTGGCCAAGGCCCGCGACATCTGCGCCGGTCTCTGACCCTCCCGGGCAGTTCCGGCGTGGTGTGAGCCCCGGCGGGCCCCAGGAGTGGCCCGGTTCGCCGGCCCGCGTCCGTCCCGCCGGGACGAGAGCCCGCGACCGAAACCCCGGCGGTGCCGCCGGGCACGCCCCTGCCGGACGGGTACCGACCCTCCCGTCCCCCGCCCCCCGTCCCGCGGGCAGGCGTACGAGCTGCCGCCGGGCTTGCCGGAGGGCCGGGTGGGAGCCGTGAGGGAGCGCGGCTATGGTCGTGCGGTGCGTTCGATCGACATCCTCTCGCGCGGCCGGAAGGTGCCGTCGTGAGCCCCCGTCCCCTGGGGCGGCGGCTGCGGTTCCGGCACCCGGCGCAGGCCGTCGTGGCGGGCTTCGCCGCCGCCGTCGTGGTGGGCACGGTGCTGCTGATGCTGCCGGCCGCCCGGCATGGCCCCGGGGGCGCGGGCCTGCTGGAGGCGCTGTTCACCGCCACCTCCGCGGTGTGCGTGACCGGGCTCGTCGTGGTCGACACCCCGGCCTACTGGACCGGGTTCGGCGAGGCCGTCGTCCTGGGACTGATCCAGGTCGGCGGCTTCGGGATCATGACCTTCGCCTCCCTGCTGGTGGTGCTGATCTCCCGGCGTATGGGCCTGCGGGCGCGGCTGACCGCCGCCGCGGAGACGAAGACCCTCGGCCTGGGGGAGGTGCGCTCGGTCATCGCCGGGGTCGTCAAGGTCAGTCTGGTGCTCGAGGCGGTCACCGCGCTGGTGCTGACGCTGCGCTTCGGCCTCGGGTACGGCGAGTCCTGGCCCAGGGCGCTCTGGCTGGGGGTCTTCCACGCCGTCTCCGCGTTCAACAACGCCGGGTTCGCCCTCTACAGCGACAGCCTGATGGGGTTCGTGACGGACCCGTGGGTGTGTCTGCCCATCGCCTTCGCCGTGATCGCAGGCGGGCTGGGGTTCCCGGTCCTCTTCGAGGTGCGCCGGCGTTTCCGCACGCCACGCCGTTGGTCGCTGCACACCAAGATCGTGTTGTGGGCCACCGCCGTCTTCCTGGCCGGCGGCGGCGTCTTCGTCACGGCCGTGGAGTGGTCCAACCCGGCCACCCTCGGGCCGCTCGACGTCCCGGGCAAACTCCTGGCCGGGTTCTTCCAGGGCGTGATGCCGCGCACCGCGGGGTTCAACAGCGTCGACACCGGCGGGCTCAACCCGGCGACCTGGCTGGGCATGGACGTCCTGATGTTCGTCGGCGGTGCCAGCGCCGGAACGGCCGGCGGCATCAAGGTCACCACGTTCGCCGTGCTGTTCTTCGTGATCTACGCGGAGGTACGGGGCGAGAGCGCGGTCACCATCTTCCACCGCCGTCTCCCCGGTGACGTCCAGCGGCAGGCGCTGACCGTGGTGCTGCTGTCGGTGGCCGCGGTGGCCGTGTCCACGGTCGTCTTCATGGTCTTCACCGACATCAGCCTCGACCGCTCCCTGTTCGAGGTCGTCTCCGCCTTCGCCACCGTGGGGCTGTCCACCGGGATCACCGCGGACCTCCCGGCGGGGCAGCAGCTGCTGTTGATCTTCCTGATGTTCGTCGGCCGCCTCGGTCCCATCACGGTGGCCTCCGCGCTCGCCCTGCGCTCGCGCGTCCGCATGTACGACCTGCCCGAGGAGCGACCTGTCATTGGCTGAGAACACCGCGCCCAGGAAGAAGCCCCGCGCCCCCAGGGGCCGCACCCCCGCCGCCCGCCGCCGCGCCTCCCGGGACCAGGCCGTCGTCGTCATCGGCCTGGGCCGCTTCGGCCGCGCCCTGGCCCTGGAACTGGTCGGCGAGGAGACCGAGGTCCTCGGCATCGACGAGCGGGCCGAGGTCGTCCAGGAGCTCTCCGGCTCCCTCACCCACGTGGTCCGCGCCGACGCCACCAAGGAGGAGGTGCTGCGCCAGCTCGCCGTCCACGAGTTCGACCGCGCGGTGGTCGCCATCGGCAGCGACCTGGAGGCCAGCATCCTGACCGCCTCCCTGCTGATCTCCTTCGGCATCCGGGACGTGTGGGCCAAGGCCACCAGCGAGGCCCACGGCCGCATCCTCGCCCAGCTCGGCGTCCACCACGTCGTCCACCCGGAACACGACATGGGCCAGCGCGTCGCCCATCTGGTGCGGGGCCGGATGCTGGACTACGTGGAGTTCGAGGACGACTTCGCCCTGGTCAAGACCAGTCCACCGGAGGGTGTGGTCGGTCTGGCGCTGGGCGACAGCGGGGTCCGCACCCGCCACGGGGTCACCGTCGTCGCCGTCAAGCGCCCCGGTGAGGGGTTCACCTACGCCACGGCCGACACCGTGCTGGAGGCGGGGGACACCATCATCGTCGCCGGCGGCACCCGCCAGGCCGAGCGCTTCAGCGAACTCGCCTGACGGTGGCCGGGCGGGGGGCCGGCCGGGTGGCAGGCGCCGCCGCCCTGCCGGTCCCGGCGGCCGTGACGTAGGTCACGGAGCGGCGTGGGAACGTGCCGCCCGGCCCGCACGACCACATGGGGAGCGGGAGCCGGGCGACGGCTCCGTACCGACAGGGCGGCAGCCTCCGGGCCGGGGCCCCCACCGACGCGCGCGAGGAGACCTCTGATGGAAGTGGCCGAGGAAACCGGCCGGCCCGGCCGGGGAGGGCGGCCGTCACCGGGGAGGGGCCCCGTGCCGTGGCTCCCGGTGCCGCCGCCCGCGCTCTGCGGATTCCTGCTCCTGCTCGTCCTGGCCTTCACGGTGTCCTATGCCGTGGGCAGCGCCTCCGGCCCGGTCGCGCCGGGCATGCACCGGCCCGGGACGGGCGGCGGCGCGGAGAACGGCGGCACGGAAAACGGCGGCATGGAGGAGCACACGCGCCACGGGGGCGGTGGCTGATGGCCGTCGAACCGGCGCCCCCGCGGGTCACCACCGACCTGGCCGTGGGCGGCATGACCTGCGCGGCCTGTGTGCGGCGGGTGGAGAAGAAGCTCGCGCGGCTGGCGGACGTGACCGCGACGGTCAACCTCGCCACCGGGCGGGCCCGGGTCGAGCATCCCCCGCACGTCCGCCCGGAGGACCTGGTCGCGGCCGTGGAGGGGGCCGGTTACACGGCCGCCCTGCCCGAGCCGCCGAGGGGACGGCGGCGCGGGCCGGCGGTGGACGCGGCACCCGGGGCGGACCGGCCGGAGCGGGGCCGGGAGGGGGAGCGGCTGTGGGTCACCGCGCTGCTCGCGGTGCCGGTGCTCGTGCTGTCCATGGTGCCCGCCTGGCAGTTCCGGAACTGGCAGTGGCTCTGCTTCGTCCTGGCGGCCCCGGTCGCGGTGTGGGGCGCGTGGCCGTTCCACGTGCGGGCGGTCCGCGGGCTGCGGCACGCGGCGGCGACCATGGACACCCTGGTCTCGCTGGGCGTCGTGGCGTCCTTCGGCTGGTCCGCGTACGCCCTGTTCCTCGGTGGCGCGGGCGATCCCGGGGTGCGGATGCACTTCTCCCTGCTGCCCATGGCGGCGGACGGGCCCGCGCACGTCTATCTCGAAGCGGCCGTCGCCGTCCCGCTGTTCGTGCTCGCCGGCCGGTTCCTGGAGGCCCGGGCACGGCGCGGGACGGGGGCGGCGCTCGGTGCGCTGGCCCGGCTCGCGGCCAGGGAGGTCGCGGTACGGGAGGACGGGACCGAACGCCTGGTGCCCATCGAGGAGCTGACCGCCGGCCGGCTCTTCGTGGTGCGGCCGGGCGAGCGGGTGGCCACCGACGGGCGGGTGGCGGAGGGCACCTCCGCCGTGGACCTTTCCCTGGTCACCGGCGAGAGCGAACCGGCCGAGGTCGGGCCGGGCTCGGCGGTGGTGGGCGGCGCGGTCAACGCCGGAGGCCTGCTGCTGGTACGGGCCACGGCCGTCGGCGCGGACACCCAGCTCGCCCGGATCACCCGGCTGGTGACGGAGGCGCAGGCCGGCAAGGCGAAGGCGCAGCGGATCGCCGACGTGGTGGCCGGGGTGTTCGTTCCGGTGGTGCTGGTCCTGGCCGCGACGGTGCTGGGGTTCTGGCTGGGCGCCGGGGCGGACCCGCAGGCGGCCGTCACGGCCTGTGTGGCGGTGCTGGTCGTGGCCTGCCCCTGCGCGCTGGGCCTCGCGACGCCCACCGCCCTGATGGCCGCAACCGGGCGGGGCGCGCAACTCGGTGTCCTGGTGCGGGACGCGCGGGCGCTGGAGGGGCTCCGCCACGTCGACACGGTCGTCCTCGACAAGACCGGCACGCTCACCACCGGGCACATGACCGTCACCCGGGTCACGGCCGTGCCGGGCGGTCTCGGGCGGGACGCGGTGCTGCGGCTGGCCGGCGCGGTGGAGCAGGGCTCCGAACACCCGCTGGGCCGCGCGGTCCTCACGTACGCCCGCCGGGACCCGTCAGTGCGGGGTCCGCTGCCGCAGGTGCGGGACTTCGCCGCGACGGCCGGCCTGGGCGTGCGCGGGCGGGTGGAGGGCCGCCTCGTCGAACTGCTCGCCCCGGACGGCGTGTTGCCCGACGCCCTGGCCGAGGCGCTGGCCGCGTCGGAGACCGCCGCGCGTACCCCCGTGCTGGTGCGGGTCGACGGCGCGCCGGAGGCCTTGATCGAGATCGGGGACGTGGTCCGGCCCGGCAGCTACCGGGCCGTGGACCGGCTGCGGCGGCTCGGTGTGCGCGCCGTGCTCGCCACCGGCGACCGGGAGGCGCCCGCCCGCGCGGTCGCGTCCGCGCTCGGCATCGACGAGGTGCACGCGCGCCGCACCCCGGAGGACAAGGCCGCGCTCGTCCGGGAACTGCGGGCGGAGGGCCACCGGGTCGCGGTCGTCGGCGACGGCGTCAACGACGCCGCCGCGCTGGCCGGGGCCGATCTGGGGATCGCCGTCGGCAGCGGAACGGACGCCGCGATCGGCGCGGCCGACGTGACGCTGGTCCGCGACGGTGTGGAGGGCCTCGCCGACGCCGTCCGGCTCGCCCGGCGCGCCCTGGGCACCATCCGCGCCAACCTGATCTGGGCCTTCGGCTACAACCTCGTGACCCTGCCGCTCGCCGCCGCCGGCCTGCTCACCCCGATGCTCGCCGCGGCGGCGATGTCGGTGAGCTCCGTGCTGGTGGTCGGCAACAGTCTCCGGCTGCGCACCTGGCAGCCCTCTCCCGGAAGGCGGGCGCCCCGATGACCGGTCCCCACCCCTGGCGCCCGACCCGGCGCCGGCTCACCGGCACGCTGCCCGCCGTGCTCGCCCCCGTGGCCGCCTGCTGTGTCGCCCTGGCCGGCCTCACCACCCGGGTCGCGGGCGGCAACGCGGGCACACGGCCCGCGGCCCGGCCACCGGACCCGGCCGCCGGAGTTCCGTGACCCCACCCGGGAACCAGCCCCCTTCTCCTCCCGACTGCTGTGGGGAAGCGAGGAGGAGGTGGCATGGGAGGGCTGGACGTCCGGATGTCCGGGGTCGTCTGCCGGCACGGCCGGGTCGATGCCGTGCGCGACGTCGATCTACAGGTCGCGGCGGGGCAGCGGGTGGCGCTGACCGGCACCAACGGTTCGGGCAAGACGACGCTGCTGCGCGCCGTGCTCGGCCTGCACCGGCCGGCGGGCGGGGAGATCCTGGTGGACGGCCGGGCCCCCCGGGGCGCGGCCGGGTGGGCGGAACGGCGCCGGGTGTGTGCGTGGATTCCCCAGAAACCCGCCACCGGACGGTTCCCGTTGCCCGCCGGTGAGTTGCTGGCGAGCGGCGGCGACCGCGCCGCCGCGGGTAGGGCGGCGGCACGGCTCGGGGTCGGGGACCTGGC
Organism: Streptomyces zingiberis; assembly: GCF_012034935.1. Classification (GTDB taxonomy): domain Bacteria; phylum Actinomycetota; class Actinomycetes; order Streptomycetales; family Streptomycetaceae; genus Streptomyces; species Streptomyces zingiberis. The sequence continues at coordinate 202,112 of NZ_JAATEN010000007.1, read as the reverse complement.
GGACCGGCCTCTGCACACGCTCTCCGGGGGCCAGCTCCAGCGGATGTACCTGGCGCGGGCGGTCGGCTGTGTGGCCGCCGGGGCCGGGGTGCTGCTCGCGGACGAGCCCACCGCCGCCCTCGACTTCTCCGGTCAGGAGGAGGCGGCCGGCGTGCTGCTGGCCCTGCCGGTGACCGTGGTGGTCGTCACACACGACCGGGCGCTGGCGGACCGCTGCGACCGGGTGCTGGAGATGGCCGCCGGACGGCTGCGGGAGGTCCGGTGAACGCCCTGGCCGCCGCCGACGTCGGCGCGCTGCTGGAGCTGGTGCCCGTCCAGCGGGCCGGTCTCGCGCTGCTGGTGGCGGCCGTCGGACTGCCCGTGATCGGTGTCGTCATCGTCGGGCTGGACATCATGCCGGTGCGGTTCGCGATGATGCACGTCGCGCTGCTCGGCATCGCGCTCGGTCTGCTGACCGGGCTCGACCCGATGCTGTGCGCCCTGGTGGCCTGCGCGCTCGCCGGGGCGGGGGTCGCACCGCTGGCCCGCACCCCGAGCGGTCTGTCGGGCGCCATGGGCCTGCTGATGAGCCTGGCCATCGCCGCGGCGCTGCTCGTGCTCGCGGTCTCGGGGGTCAACGCGGCGGGCGCCTTCGCCCTGCTCTGGGGCTCGATCCTCTCGGTGGGCACCGCCGATCTGTGGGTGCTGACCGCCCTGGCCGTCGCCGTGCCGGGGCTCTTCTGGTGGCGGCGGCGGGACATCGCCCTGCTGCTCCACGACCGCGAACTCGCCCAGTCCTCGGGGGTCCGGGTGGAACGGCTCACCCTCCTGCTGCTCGTCCTCGTCGCGGTGGCGGTGGCCGGGGCCATCAAGCTCACCGGCGCGCTGCTCGTCGACGCGCTCACCCTGCTGCCCGCACTCGCCGCCCGGCGGCTGGGCCGTTCGCTGCTGTCCATCACCGCCTGGGCGGTCGGGATCGGTGTCGTCGTGAACCTCACCGGGTTCTTCGTCGCGCTCCGCCACGACCTGCCTCCCGGGCCCGTGCTCGTCCTCATCGCCGGCGTGGTCGTCCTCGCCGTGCACCTCATACCCGAACGGAGAATCCGCTCATGGCGCGTACCGGCGTCCGCATCACTCCCCTCCTCGCACTGACCCTCGGCGCGGGGCTCGTGCTGACCGCCACCGGCTGCGGTGGGGAGAGCTCCCCGGCCGGATCGTCTGCCGCGTCCTCGGCCTCGGGTGACGGCGCGAAGCAGGGCGATTCCCCCGGCGGCCCCGTCGTCGTGACCACCACCACCTGGGAGGGCGCCTTCGCCAAGGCCGCGGGCGCCGAGGACGTCGAGGTGATCGTCGACCAGTCGGTGCAGCACGCCCCCGACTACGATCCCAAGCCCTCGGACCTGGCGGCGGTCGCGGAGGCGGACTTCGTGCTCTACGCGGAGTTCGAGCCGTACGCGGGCAAGTTCAAGGAGGCGGCCGGCTCCGACGCCGAGCTGGTCGAGGTCGCCCTGGACAACGACGCCGGGAAGGTGAAGGCCGAAGTGGCCCGCCTGGGCAAGCTGTTCGGGACGGAGGACGCGGCCGCGCGGTGGACCGAGTCCTTCGACACCGAGTACGGCGAACTGCGCAAGGGGCTCAAGGACGCCTGGCCGGACGGGAAGGCGCCGACCGCCGTGGCCCAGGTGTTCACCGCGTGGACGGCGAAGATGGCGGGCGCGGAGCTGGCCGGCACCTACGGCCCCGAGGCGGTGACCGCCGAGCAGCTCTCCGCGCTGTCGAGGAAGAAGCCGCAGCTGGTGCTGGACAACGTGCACATGAGCACCGGGGAGGTGCTGCCGGACTCCGGCGCGCAGCAGGTGGCGATCGTCAACTACCCGGACGGCAAGCTCGATCTGCTGAGCGTGTACCGGAACGCGGCGGCGGAGGTGGAGAAGGTCATGAGGGCCCTCTGAGGCGCCCGGAGGACCGGCCCGCCCGCCGGCAGGTGGCCGGGGGGGAGGGGGGCCGCGTCAGGTGGCCCGGGAGAGGGGGGCCGCCCGGATCGTCCGGGCGGCCCCCTCCCCTGTCGCCCCCGGCGCGCCCACCGGTCAGCTCGCCGGGGCCGGTGCCACCTCTCCCGGCGCGGGCCCGGCCTCCGCACACCGGTCCCGTAGCGCGGCGCGGTCCGGCTTGCCGGCCGGGGTGAGCGGCAGCGCGTCGAGGAGGAGCAGCCGCTCAGGGTGTTTGCGCCGTTCCAGGCCGCGGGCGCCGAGGTGGGCGCGGAGCTCGTCGAGCGTGGGCGCCGTCGCGCCGTCGCGCGGTACCAGGCAGGCCGCGAGCCGCTCGCCCATCAGCGCGTCGGGAATCCCGACGCACACCACGTCCCGCACCCCCGGATGTGTGGCGAGTTCGAGCTCGACTTCCGCGGGGCTGATGTTGGCCCCACCCCGGATCACGACGTCCTTGAGCCGGCCGACGATCCACAGGGTTCCGTCCTCCTCCATCACGCCGAGATCCCCGGTCCGCACCCAGCCGTCCGGCGTGCGGTACCGGGAGTCCAGGTCGGGGGCGGCGACATAGCACAGCGGGGTCATCGGCCCCCGTGCGACGATCTCCCCGACCGTTCCCCGGGGGGCCTCGCGGAGTTCCCGGGTGCCGGGGACGGCGATGCGGATGTCGGCCACCCGGTGGTCCGGACGGCCGGCGAGCACGCCGGGGCCGCCGGGGCGGCCGCCCCGGCGCGGATCTCCTTCGGCGGGGCCGGTGTGGCAGTTGACGCCGTCGGCCGAGCCGTAGAGGTTCACGACCGGGCATCCGAAGGATCGGCGGGCCTCGGCCGCCGTGGCCTCGTCCAGCTGGGAGCCGCCCAGGACCAGGGCCGTGGGGGGTGGGAACACGCGGTGTCCGCCCTCCGCCAGCCGGTCCAGCATCATCCGCAGCATGGTCGGGACGGCCAGGACGTGGGTCGGCTCGTGTGCCGCGACCGCCTCCAGCGCGGCCTCGGGGGTGAAGTGGTCCAGCAGGACCAGCGTGCCGCCGTGCCGGGCGAGGGTGACGGCGGTCCCGTTGCTGCCGAACGCGGACGCCAGCGGCACCAGGAACAGACAGCGCGGCGGACGCCCGTCCATGAGTGAGGCGAGGAAGTTGCCGCGTCCGCCCGCCAGGGCGTTGTGCGAGTACGCCACCATCTTCGGCTCGGCCTCGGAACCGGAGGAGACGAGGATGCGGGCCGCCGCGTCGGGGTCGGGGCGTGCGGGGGTGAACCCCTTCGGATCGGTACGCAGCAACTCCCCGAAGGCGACGGCCCCTTCGGGCACGGCACCGGAGCCCGCCGCGACCACCGCGCGCAGGGCGGGGAGCTGCCCGGCCAGGACCAGCAGGTCCGCCGCGGGCGCAGTGCCCCGGTGCCCGGTCGCCGCGATCACCGCGACCGCCTCCGACCTGCGCAGCAAGGAGGCGGCCTCGCGCCCGCCGCGGCCCACCGGGAACGGGAGCGCCACCGCGCCCAGCGCGGCCAGCGCCAGATCGGCGGTCACGGCGTCGCGGCCGTTGGGCAGCTGGACGCCGACGACGTCACCGGGGCGGATGCCGAGCCCGGCGAGCCCGGCGGCCAGACATCGCGCTCTGCGGTCGAGGGCGGCGTAACAGAGTTCCCCCTCGGCGTCGAGAACCGCCGTACGGTGCGGGCCGGCGATCCGGTGGGCGCGGTAGAGGCTGTACAGGTCCAGGTCGGGGCAGGTGCCGTCGGCGGCCCAGGAGCGGCGGAGTCCGGCGGGCAGCAGGTCGTGGAGGGCGACGGTCATGTGAAGCTCCAGGGGGCGGGGACGGCGGGGGCACCGTGGGCGTCCCGGGTGACGGGGCCGGCGGTGATCAGATCGGTGAGGTCGGTGACGACGGGGACGGCCGTCAGGCCGTGTCCGCGCAACCGTTCCAGGGCCGGTGCGGTGGGCACGGCGGACAGGTTCCGCGCGCCCACCGGGACGTGGCAGTGGTCGGCGGGCGTGATCCAGCCGTCCGCGGTGCGCAGCGGCCGGCGGAACCCGGCGGGCCGGCGGGGGGCCCGGCCCGCGGCGGCCCGCGCCCGGGCGGGCGCGGTGAGGAGGTCGGCGGCGCCGAGCAGGGAGGAGTCCACCCGCGCGCCCGTGCCGGTCCGCTGCCGCAGCAGCAGCCCCGCCAGCACGGCCTCGGCGCCGAGGAGACCGCCGAGCACGTCGAGCAGGGTCATCAGGGAGGGCGCGGGTGGTTCGTCCGCGGGCCGCACGGCCTCCCCGACCCCGGTCCGGGCCTGCACCATGAAGTCGGTGCCCATCGGCGCCCCGGGCAGCCGGCCCGCCCATCCACTGGTGTACGCGTAGACGAGCGCGGGGTTGGCGGCGGCCAGGTCCTCGTGGTCGAGGCCGAGGGCGGCGGCCTTGCCCGGCGCCCAGTTGTGCAGGAAGACATCGGCCCCGGCTGCCAGCTCCCGCAGCCGTACCCGGCCGGCCGCGGACTTGATGTCCACCTCGACGGCCCGCTTACCCCGGTTGAGCGCGAGCCAGCGCGCCGAGATCCCCCCGCAGGCGGGTGGCATCCCCCGCAGTGGGTCACCGCCGGGCGGCTCGATCCGGATGACCTCCGCGCCGAGCAGCCCGAGCAGGTGCGCGGCCAGCGGGGCCTGGATGCGGCGGCCCGCCTCCAGAACGGTCAGCCCGGCCAGTGGTGCCCCGGCGGGCGGGGCGGGGGCCGGTCTCCCGGCGGGCGCCGTTCCCCCGGGGGTGAGCTTCCACGGCGGGGCTCCGTCGTACTCCGCCGCCCGTTCGCCGAGCGGGCGCAGCGCGCACACCTCGGCCCCGGAGGACCCCGCGGCCTCCTGGACGCTCCGCCAGGAGCGGGCCCGCACGGCGGCGTGCAGCGCCTCCGGAACGGGGGCGCAGGCTGTGGCGTAGCGGAACTGGAAGGGGCGCCAGCCGCGCCGTATCGGCTCCTCGGGAGCGGCGAGCTCCCGCCAGAAAGCCGCCCACGCCCCGGGGTCGAGTGTCTCCAGTTCGAAGACGACACCGTCGGCGGAGGTGAAGGGCGGCCCGCCCGGCGCGATGCCGGCGGCCTCCCCCTCCTCCGCGCCCGCCGCGGCCAGGTACTGGGAGACGGCGAGCAGTCCGGCCCGCTCCGCGGTGATCTCGGCGCCCCGGGGGCCGCCGCCGCGTGCCTGGGCGAGCAGCCCCGCCAGCAGGGCCTGTACGGCGAGGACGCCGGCGGCGGCCGCCGTGTAGTCGGCGGCGAGGCCGCGCGGGGAGCCGTCGCGGCGGCCGTGGACCGCCATGATCCCGGTGGCCGCCTGCGCGGTCGCCTCGTCGGTCACGCCGGGATCCGCCGGCCGGCCCGTTGCGGAGCCCCAGGCGGTGGCGGCGGTGAACCCGGGGAATCCCGGGCCGGACACGGTGATCCTCCCTCCCGGGTCCCCGCCGCCCTCGGCGCCGAGGAGCCGCAGATGCTCCGTGACGAGCCGGTCGGCCGGTCCCGGCGGCCCGGCGGTCTCCAGACGCAGTCCGTCCAGCGGCCGGGTGGCCCGCGCGGCGGCCGGTGTGGCCGGTGTGGCCGGTGTGGCTGGTGTACCCATGCCTGTCCTTTCCTGACGAGCGGGAACCCGGGGATCCCGGGCCCCGACCAGTTCCACGGATGAGCAGTCGGAGCCGCATGCGCGGGAGTTCCCGAAGGGCTGGGGAAGAAGTGACGGAAGTGACGTTCGGTGATCCGCAGTGCCCCGCGGACATCAGGGAGGTGCGCGACCGGGTGGCGGAGTTCGTCCGGGACCGGGTACTGCCCTGCGAGCCGGTCCTGGACGGCGGGGGACCGGACGCGGCGGCGGCCCTCGCCCGGCTGCGGCGGGAGGCCCGGCGGGAAGGGCTGTGGGCGCTGCCCCTCCCCACCGAACTCGGCGGCCAGGGAATGCCGTTGAAGGCGTACGCCCATGTCGCCGAGGCCGAGGGGGAGAGCGACCACGGTCCGGCGGCGCTCGGCTCCCACGCGCTGCTGGACGCCCTGATGCTGTGGCGGCACGGCTCCCCGGAGGTCCGCGAGCGGTACCTCGCGCCACTGGTCTCCGGGGAGCTGATGGCGAGTTACGCGATGACCGAGCCGGACGTCCCCGGCACCGACCCCTTCCTCACCAGGACCCGCGCCGTCCCGGACGGGGCGGGCGGCTGGCGGGTCACCGGCCGCAAGTGGTTCGCCAGCGGGGCCGGCGGCGCCGATCTGGTCACGGTCCTCGCCCGCACCGACGGGGAGGCGCCCGACCGGGAAGGGCTGTCCCTGCTGCTCGTCCCGGCCGCCGCGGCGGGCTTCCGGGTGGTGCGCGAACTGCCCGTGCTCGGCGCGGCGGGGCAGGCGGAGATCGCGCTCGACGGGGTACGCCTGCCACCCGGGCACCTGATCGGCGAGCGCGGCCGGGCCCTGGCGGTCGCCGCCGAACGGCTTCAGCTCGGCCGTACCCTGCGGTGCCTGCGCTGGCTCGGCCAGGCCCGCCGCGCCTTCGGGCTGATGCGGGAGCGCGCCGCCACCCGTGCCCGCTCCGGCGGCGTCCTGGGCGACTTGCAGCTCGTCCAGCGACACGTCTTCGAGTCCCTGCTGGCGCTGCGCACCACCCGGCCCCTCGTCCACGAGGCCGCGACCCGGCTCGGCGCCGGGCTGGACGCCCACATCGAGGTGGGCCTGGCCAAGGTCGCCGCCGCCCGGACCCTGGAACAGGTGGCCGACGCGGCGATCCAGGTCCACGGGGCGGCCGGCCTCGGTCCGGACACCGCGCTGCCCGCCCTCTTCCGCACGGGCCGGGCCGCGCGCCTCCTCGACGGCCCGGACGAACTGCACATCGTGTCGGTCGCCCGCAGGGTGCTGCGGCCGGCGCGGACGTGAGCGCCGCCGGGGGCCGGCGGGTGCGGCCGGGGCGGCCCGGGGGCCGGCGCGAGGGGATCCGGGCCGGGAGCGCACGGACGCACCGGGGCGGGCGCGGGGGCGCGGGGGCGGCCGGTGCCGCGGACGCTCAGGGTGCCGGGCGGTGGCCCCCGGCGTCCGCGCCCGGCGAGTCCTGCGGGGCGGGGCACCGGACGGCGTCGAGGGGCGCGAGTCCGGTGAGGACCGCGAGGGAGTACGCCAGGAAGAAGTCCCCCCAGATCAGCTCGTGCCGGACGGCGGTGCCGGCCGCCAGGTCGTAACAGCCGTCCAGGAGGCGGCCGTCGGCGGTCAAGTGACGGGAGACCAGTGCGTGGAGGATCTCGGTGGCGTGGTCCGTGCGGCCCAGCCCCAGCAGGGCCAGCGCGGTGACGGCGGCGGCCGAGGTGTCCACCGGGCCCTCGGGGCGGGCGGTGTCGGCGGGTGGGACGACGCGGTCCGGCAGCAGCCCGCCGACGCGGTGCGCGGCCCACTCGCCGGCCCCGGGCAGGCGCGCCGCCTCCGCGAGTGCGAGGAGCAGCCAGGCCGGTCCGCGGCTCCAGCCCGGCGCCGGGCCGGGGCAGGCCGTCCAGCCCGTCGCCGGGTCGTGCCGCCACGCCCAGCCGGGCGGCTTCCGCGCGGCCCACAGGCCGAGATGGCGTTCCAGATGTGAGCGCGCCGCCCCGGTGTCCACCAGGGCGAGCAGCGGCACCGTGCCCGGTACGCCGTCCACGCGGGCCAGCAGCCGCGGCCCGCCGAACGCCGACCCCCAGGGCACCACGCCCAGTCCGGGATCCACGGCCTCCAGGCAGGCGCGGCCGGCCCGCTCCCGCAGGCCGGGTCCGAGGTCCTCGTCGGCGAGGGCGGTGCCGTACCAGAGGATCAGCCCGCGGGTTGCGGTGTCCGCCCCGATCCAGCCCGCCAGGCGGGCGGTGCAGCTCCGCGCCGCCGCGCGGTCCGCAGCGGCACCGGTGTACCGGGCGCGCAACCAGAGCAGCCCCGCCCAGAACCCACCGGTCCACGAACCGCGCCCGGTCGTCCGCCACACGCCGGTCTCCGGGTCCGCGTAGAGCGGGAAGCGCTCGCCGGCCGCGGCGCGGGTGACCCCCACCCGGTGGATCACGGCGGCCAGCGCCCCGGCCGCCCAGTCGGGGGCGGTCACCGGCCCGGTGCCGGTGGCCGTGCGCCCGTCCGGCGTTCGCGGACGGCCCACAGCAGTGCCAGCGTGGCGGCCCCGGCGAACTCCGCGGCCACCAGCAGCCAGCCCGCTCCGTACCGACCCGCCTGCGCGAGTGTCCCGAACAGCGGCGGGCCCAGGGCGAATCCGGCGAAGAACCCCGCGGAGACCAGTGCCGACTCCTGGCCCGCCCGGCCCGGCGCGGCCCGGCGCAGCACCAGCACCATGGACACCGCGTTCGCCGCCACGGCGAAGACCCCCACGGCCACCGCGCCCGCCCACACCAGCGGGCGGGCCGACGGCGAAACGGCCAGCAGCAACGCCGCGGCCACCGCCCCGGCGGCCAGAGCGCCCGGCAGCCGGTCCGCCAGGCCCGGCCGCCCCGCGGCCTTCGACCAGCCCACCCGGCCGGCGATCCCCGCCACGCCCACGACGCCCACGAGAGCGCCCGCGGTGGCCGGTCCGAGGCCGAGCCGTTCGGTGCCGAACAGTGCCAGATAGGTGTTGACGGAGGCGACGCCGCAGCCGAGCAGCAGCGAGAACGCCGTCAGCCAGGCGATCGCGCCCCGCGGCACCCAGTGGGCCGGTGTGGGGACGGCCGGTGGATCCGGGGGCAGGGCCCGCGCCGCCCACACGGTGGCCAGCACCGCGAGACCCGCCGCCGTCCACACGGCGGCCCGCCAGCCGGCCAGGCCGGCGAGTGCCGTGAGCGGCACCCCGGCCGCGAACGCCCCGAGCTGCACCCCCGACTGCTTCCATCCGGTCACCGAGGGGCGCCGGGCGGGTGGGACGGCGGCGAGGATCGCCTTGTTCGTAGCGGGGTTGGCCAGTGCCTGGGGCAGCCCGCCCAGGGCGACGGCGGCCGGCAGGAACGCGGCGCCGGGGGCCGCCCCGATGAGGGCGAGGGCCGACGCCGTCAGCCCCAGGAGCGCCACGAGGCACCGCCGCGGCCCGACCCGGTCCACCACCCGGCCGCCGGCCGGGGACAGGACGGCGGCCGTGCCGAAGCCGACGGTGGTCGTCAGCCCCAGCACCGCCGGGGAGACCCCCAGCTCCGCCACGAGCCGCGGGCCCAGCGCCCCGATCAGGAAGAGCTGAAGCATCGAGAAGGCCATGACGCAGGTCAGCAGCGCGGTCAACGCACCCGTCCCCGCCGCTCTCCCGCTCTCCGGCCCTGTCCCGGCGGCCACCGTGCCGGGCGTGTTCCGCCCTGGCTGTTCCTTCGTCACGGACACCTCCGGGCACAGAAGTCGGACCGGGCGGTTCCCGGGTTCCCGCCTCGTGATGTGCCCTGGATCACGGTGCCGACGGTGAGTCCCGGGGCGGGGAGTGGCTCGTACCTCACCACGATCGGGTGAACCGCAAGTGCGAGGATGACGCCATGACAGTCGGGTGGTGCGCGCGCGCCGCACGGGCCGTGGTGTTCGCCGCCGTCTGCGCGCTGCTCGCCGCCCTGGGGCATGTGCTGATGTCCGGCGTCGCCCTGCCCTGGTGGGCGCCTGCCGCCGCGTTCGCGGGGACCGCCGCGGCGGCAGGCTGCCTGGCAGGCCGGGAGCGTGGGCCACTCCTCGTCACGGTCTTCACGGTGGGCGTCCAGACGGCGCTGCACCTGTGGTTCTCCTTCGCGCAGTCGGTGGCGGGCTCCGCCCCGTCCTGCGGGGAGCCCGCCACGGGAGGACGCCTCCCGTGCCCGCCGGGCGGCGCGGCACCGGCGGGGGGCGCCGTGCCGACCGCGTCGACCGCCGCCCACGTCCTCGGGCACCACCCGGGACACGGCGCGGAACCGCCGGCCCCGGCGGAGTCCCTGGCTCAGGGGGCACACTCCCTGACCGGCGCCGCGGGCCCGGCGGACGGGGTCCTGTCCGCCGGGCACCTGACGCACGCCGCGGACGGCATGTCCCTCGGCATGCTTGCCGCCCATCTGCTGGCCGCTCTGGTGTGCGGCGTGTGGCTGGCCCACGGCGAACGCGCCGTCTTCCGGATCCGGCGGGTCCTGCGGACTCTCGCCGGCCGGCTGACCGTGCCGCTGTGGCTGCCGTTGCTGCTGCTCAGCCCGCCCGGCCCGCCGCACCGTCCGCGTGTGCGCGCCCGGCGGGGCCACGTGGCCCCCGCACCGCGCCGGCTGCTCCTCGTCTCTGCGATCACCTTCCGGGGGCCGCCGGTGGGGGCCGCTGTCCGCTGAGGACAGCCGGTTCCCCCGATCCCGCTCCGGGCCTGTGCGCCCGGACGGCTCGGGTGACGGCCGTACGCCGCCCTGCCCGCGTACGGCCCGCTTCCCCCTTCACCGGACCGGGCCCGCCGCGTCGCGCGCCGTCTCCGGTCCGGGCACCCCGAGAAGGAGATCGAGTGATCAGCCCTGCCCTGCCCACCGCGCACGACACGACGCCCCTCGCCGGGAGAACCGCCGACCCGGCGGCAGCTGAGCGGGAGGCGTGCGCCGACGCCTCCATCACGGCGTGGGCCCTGGCGGCCCGCGGCGGCGACAGCGAGGCCGTCGAGCATTTCGTCCGCGCCCTGCACCGCGACGTCCGTCGCTACGTCACCTATCTCGGCGCGGACCCGCAGCACGCGGACGACCTCGCCCAGGACACCTTCCTGCGGGCCCTCGGCAGCCTGCACCGCTTCGAGGGCCGCTCCTCCGCCCGTACCTGGCTGCTGTCCATCGCCCGCCGGGCGGTGATCGACAACTACCGGTACTCGGCCGCCCGTCCCCGGCTCTCCGACACCGACGACTGGCAGGGCGCCGTCGAGCGCGCCCAGCCGCGGGGGCTGCCCGGATTCGAGGAGGGCATCGCCCTCGCCGAACTCCTGGACGCGCTGCCCGAGGAACGGCGGGAGGCGTTCGTCCTCACCCAGCTCCTCGGGCTGCCCTACGCGCAGGCGGCCGAGGTGAGCCACTGCCCGGTCGGCACGGTCCGTTCCCGGGTCGCCCGGGCGCGTACCGCGCTGATCACGTCGTTGCGCGCCGCCGACGGGAGCGGGCCCGTGACCTCGGTGGCGTGACCGGTTCCGGATCGGCCGGCCGATCCGGGAGCCCGCCACCCGGGCACGCAGGCCCGGGTGGCGGGAACGGGCCCGTGCCCGCGGTCACGGCCCTGCCCCTGTTCCGCCGGTACGCGGGCGGAACAGGGGCAGGGCGGGGGCCGGTGCGCGGAGCGCGCCCGCGGCGGTGCGGGGCGGCGGGTCAGCCGGCGTCGATCACCCCGAGGGTGTTGAGGACGCCGTAGACCCCGAGGAAGGCGATCGCGGCGCTGCTCAGCACCAGGGCGACGGTGAGCCGCGTGCTGCTGCGGAAGCGGGCCGGGACGCCGGTGGAGCGCAGCCGCCAGACGGCGACGACCACGGCGAGCAGGAAGATGCCGCCGCCGATGCCGCCGATCTGCACCATGAGGACCGGTGACTGCACGTAGAGGAAGAAGCAGAGCCACAGGGCCGGCAGGCACACCGTCAGGATGCGGATGGTCCGCAGGCGCTGCGCCGTGTTCCGCCAGTCGATCACCCCGAGCAGGCCGAGGGTGTTGGTCCACAGCCGGGGCACGCTGGCGCAGGAGCCGATCAGGGTGGAGAGCAGCACGGCGATGGCACCGGCGAGGAACAGGTACTCGGCCCAGGGGCCCATGGTGTCGGTGTAGAGCCGGGAGAGCGTGGTGATCATCGAGTTGCCCTCGGGCACCAGGTTCTGCGGGTGGAGCACGGAGGCGCCGATGACGTAGAACGCGAGCGTGCACAGGGTGCAGATGATCCAGCCGGCGAGCACGTCGAGGTGCATCACCTTCAGCCAGCCCTCGGCGCGCCGGGCGCGCTCCTCGCTGCCGTCGTCCGGCCCGGTCCAGCGGGCGTAGCCCTTCTCCAGGCACCAGTAGCTGTAGGTGGTCATCTCGTCGGCGCCGATGCCGGTGATGCCGAACATGGCCAGCGCGATGCCGGCGGTGCCCAGCGGGATCGTCAGCGCGAGACCGCCCGCCAGGTCCGAGGCGCCGTAGCCGAACTCGGTCAGCGGCAGGCCGAGCGCCAGCACCACGGTGATCACGGTGAAGACGACCACCGCGGCGACGCACAGCCGCTCCACCACCCCGTACCGGCCGGTGCTGAGCAGGGCCACGGTGCCGGCGGTGATGACGACGGCCCAGGTGGCCAGGGACGGGAAGCTGAGCGCCTCGCCCGTGATGGGCCAGAGCACGGAGCAGGCGGCGGCGGTGCCGCCGATGATGCCCCCGCGCTGGAACATCTTGGCGAAGTCCATGCCGATCCAGAGCCAGTTGATCCAGCCCAGCCGGCCGATCCGGGGACCCACCTCGCGGTAGCCGTCCAGCGCCGTGCGGCCGTTGAGGATGGTCCAGCGGGCCAGCTCGACCTGGATCCACACCTTGACGGCGGTGGACACGATCACGAGCCAGAGCAGGGCGAACCCGGCGCGGGCGCCCAGGGAGGTGGTGACGATCAGCTCGCCCGAGCCGACGACCGCGGCGGAGATCACGAAGCTGGGGCCGAGGTGGCGGAGGCGGCCGGTGAAGGAACGCGGCGGTTCCTTCACGGCGTCGGGTGTCAGGGCGTAGGGGTCGGGGGGAGCCACCGGCGCCGCGGTGGGCTCCGGGGTCGTCGTCTGGGACATGGGCCGTCCTCGGGGAGCGGCCGGGCGGCGTCGGAGCCGTCCGGGGAGGGGCAGGGAGGTGGGGCGGGGAGCCGCGGGCGGGGGAGGGTCAGGGGACGGGCCGCAGGGGCGGGGCGCCGGCGAGGACGCGGAGCACGTCCTCGGCGACCATCCGGCCCATCTCCTGGTTGGCCTCGTGGCTGCACGCGGCGGTGTGGGAGGTGAGGAGGACGTTGGGGGCGTCCCGGAGCGGGCTGTCGCCGAGGGGTTCGGTGGCGAAGGCGTCCAGGGCGGCGCCGGCCAGCCTCCCCTCGTGCAGCAGCTCCGCGAGCGCGGTCTCGTCGACGAGTCCGCCGCGCGCCGCGTTGACCAGGTAGGCGCCGGGTTTCGTCGCGGCGAGAGCGCGCCGGTCGAGGAGCGGGCCCCGGGCGGGGTCCGCGGGCAGGTGGAGACTGAGGACATCGGCCTGCGCGAGGGCGCCGGCCAGGCTCACGGGGCGGGCGCCGGTGGCGGCGATCTCCGCCTCGGGGACGTACGGGTCGTGGGCGAGGACGGTCATGCCGAACGCGGCACCGTAGCCCGCGAGCAGCCGGCCGATCCGGCCGAAGCCGATCACGCCGAGGGTCCGCCCGGCCAGTTCGGGACCGAACCGCTTCGGCCACTCCCCGCGCGTGACCGCCCGGTGGGTCTCGGTGATGCCCCGGGTCAGGTCCAGGATCAGGCCGAAGGTGTACTCCGCCACGGCGCGGGAGTTGCTGCCCGGGGCGCAGACCACGGCGACGCCCCGGTCCCGGGCCGCGTCCAGCGCGATCGTGTCGACGCCCACGCCGTGCTTGGCGACGACCTTCAGCCGGGGAGCCGCGGCGATCACCTCGGCGGTGACCGTGTCCATCCCCACGATCAGGGCGTCCGCCTCCGCGACGGCGCCGAGGAGCTGTTCCGGGGTGGGCGCGGCGGCGCCGAAGGGGCGCACGGGGCCGGCCCCGCCCGCCTCCAGCAGGGTCCACGGCTCGGCGGAGTGGCGCGCGAAGGTGGGGGTGGTGATGACGGTGGTGGGCATGCCGGTCACCCCTCCGATCCGGCGGGACGGGCGGCGGACAGGTGGTGGCGGGCGATCTGTTCGAGGTGGGTCAGGTCGCTGGCGACGCTGGCGAAGGTGAACCCCTCGGCCAGACGCCGTGCCGCGCTCGCGCCGTCCGCGGTGTGGATGCCGGCGGCGATCCCCGCCGCGGCGGCGGTCTCCCGCACCCTCACCAGGGCCGCTTCGAACTCCGCGTCGACGGCCGGGTCGGTGGAGGTGGCCCCGCCGAGCGCGATCCGCAGGTCGGACGGGCCGACGTAGACGCCGTCGAGACCGGGGGTCGCGCAGATCTCCTCGACGTGGGCCAGACCGCTCTCCGTCTCGATCATCGCGAGGACGGCGGTCTGCTCGTGGGCGTCCGCAGGGTTCGGCCCGATGCGCAGACCGGAGCGCATCGGTCCGTAGGAGCGCCGGCCCAGCGGCGGGTAGCGGACGGCGGCGACGGCGCCGGCCGCGTCCCGGGCGGTGTCGATCAGCGGCACGATCACGGCGGTGGCGCCCGCGTCCAGGGCCTGGCCGATGGGCGCGGGGTCGTTGGCGATGACGCGCACCACGCCCACCGCGGTGCTGCCCCTGGTGTCGATCGCGGTGAGCGAGGAGAGCAGCCCCTGGTACTCCAGCAGCCCGTGCTGCGCGTCGAGCGCGACGTAGTCGTACCCGAGGCGGGCCACCCGCTCCGTGGACACCGGGGAGTCCAGCACCGACCAGTAGCCGAGGAGCGGGCGGCGGGCGCGGAGCGCGGAGACGAAGGCGGCCGGGGCGGAGGGCGAGGGCTCGGGCATGGAGTGCTCTTTCTGCGGGTGCGGGTGCGGGTGCGGGTGCGGGTGCGGGGCGGATGCCGGTGTACGGGTGGGCGCGGGCTCCGCGCGGGGAGTGGGGCGGCCGGGGCGGCCGGGGTGCGGCTCCGGGCTCCGGGAGCGGCGGGGGAAGCGGCGGCCCGGGGCCGGGGTCAGCGGTTGTAGGCGGGCATGGGGCCGCGCAGCTCCGCGCCCACCTCGTCGCAGGCGGCGGTCACCGCCTCCGGCAGCGGGCCGCGTCCCACGGCGGCGATGTTGGCCAGCAGGTGTGCGGTGCGGGAGCCGCCGAGCAGCAGGGCGTCGGTGGAGTCGCGCCCGGCCAGCCAGCGCAGGGCCAGCTCGGCGGGTTCGAGACCGGCGTCCGCGGCGATCCGGGCGAGCCGTCCGGCGGCGTCGAACAGCCGCTCGTCCCAGTACCGCTTGCGGTACATCGCGGAGAGGGCCGAGTCGCCGAAGCGGCCCGTGCTCGGCGTCGCGGAGAAGGTGTGGCGGCCGGTGAGGAGCCCGCCGCCGAGCGGGTTGTAGACCATGGTGCGCAGGCCGGAGACCGCCGCGTACTCGGTGTACTCCTCCTCGATCCGCCGGGCCAGCAGATTGTGCAGCTGCTGGGCGACCACCGCGCGGGGTGCCCCGGCCGCGTCCGCGGCCCGCGCCAGCTCGGCGATCTGCCACGCCGCGTAGTTGGACACCCCGAGCGCCCGCACCTTGCCCTCCGCCACGAACTCCGCGACGGCGCCCAGGGTCTCCTCCACCGGGGTGGCCCGGTCCGGCTGGTGCAGGTAGAAGAGGTCGACGTAATCGGTCTCCAGCCGCCGGAGGCTGCCTTCGAGCGCCGCGCGCAGCCCGGCCGCGGAGAGCGGGGCGTGGCCCTCCTGGTCGGGGTGGGGGATGCCCGCCTTGGTGGCCAGGACGACCTGCTCGCGCCGGCCGCGGAGCAGCCGGCCGACGATCCGCTCGCTCTCGCCGCCCGCGTAGCCGTTGGCGGTGTCGACGCCCGTGACGCCGGCGTCCAGCGCGGCGTGCAGCATGTGCGCGGCGCCCTCGGCGTCCACGGTGTCGCCGAAGGTCATCGTGCCGAGCACGAGCCGGGACAGGGGAACGCCGCCGCCGGGCAGCGTGATGCCGGTGCTCACTGGGAGGTCCTTCCGAAGGTGCTGGTGGTGCGGGGAGCGGAACCGTCGTCCCGGGGAGGGGGCGGGCGGTCCGCCCGGCGGGCGCCGGCCGGGTGGGCCGGCCTGCCCGCGGGGGGTGGGGCCGGAAACGGGGCGCCTCCCTCCGCGGCCCCGGTTTCCGGTGGCCCGGGGGAGGGGCGCGCCCGCCTCCCGCGCTCCGCGCCGTCCGGTCCGGTGACCTCGGAGGTCACCGGGCGGTGAACGGCGGGTTGCGTGTGACAGCAAGGTGGCACGCTTGCGCACTTCGCGCAAGAAGTAGTCGCGTATTTCGCGCAAGCTGTGTCATCATCGGGACGCGGTCACCGATCCACGCCGCTCCCGAGGAGGTCCCGTGACGAGCCCCAGCCGCCCCAGCCCCGCGGCGCGTGGCGTCGTGGCGCTCGCGGACGACCTGTCGGGCGCCGCCGAGACCGCGGCGGCGCTCCGGCTGCCCGCCCGCGTCCTGCTGCGGCCGGAGCGGGCCCGGCCCGCCGCGCCGGGCCGCGCGCTCGTCCTCGACCTGGACAGCCGGCGCCGGAGTCCCGCCGAGGCGGGCGCCGCCGTCGCCGCCGTCCTCGCCCGCGTCACCGCGCCCGTTGCCGCGCTCGCCGCCGGGGCCGTCACCGCGCTCGCCGCCGGGGCCGTCACCGCGCCCGCCGCCGGGGCCGTCACCGCGCCCGCCGCCGGGGCCGTCACCGTGCCCGCCGGGGCCGTCACCGCGCCCGTCGCCGGGGCCGTCGGCCCGGCCGGCGCCGGCGCCGCTTCCCTGCTGCTGATGAAGGCGGACTCGCTGCTGCGCGGGAACCTCGCCGAGGAGGCCGCCGCGTTCGCCGCCGGTGCCGCCGCCCTCGTCGTCGCCCCCGCGCTGCCGTCCGCCGGGCGCACCGTGCTGGGCGGCGTCGTCCACCTGGACGGCGTGCCGCTGCACCACACCGGCGCCTGGCGCATGGAGCCGGGTCCCGCACCCCGGTCCGCCGCCGGGGCCTTCGGCCCGCTCCCGCTCCGTCCCGTCGGCCTGGACGCCGTACGGTCCGGGCCGGACGCGCTGGCCGCCGTGTTCCGCGCGCTGGCCGCCGCCGGGCACCACCCGCTCTGTGACGCGGAGACGGACGAGGACCTGGACGCCGTCGCCGGGGCCGCGCTGCGCTGCGGTCCCGGGGTACGGCTGCTGGGCTCGGGCGGACTGGCCGCGGCCGCCGGCCGCCTGCTCGCCCCCGGCCCGCCGTCCCCGCGCCGCGCGGGCGTCCCCGCGCCCGGGAGCGGTCATGCGGACGGGCGGGGGGACGGGCCGGGGGACCGGCGGTCACCGGAGGCCGGGGCCCGGCGGCAGATGACGCCGGGCGATCAGAGGCCGGGCGATCCGGCGCCGGAAAACCTGACGTCACGACACCTGGCGCCCGGACACCCGGCGCGGGAAGTGCGGGAGTCCGGGGACGGCGGGTCGCCCGGGGACCGCCCGCTGCTCGTCGTCGTCGGCACGGCCGAGCTCACCGCCCCTGCGCAGATCGCGCAACTCGCCGCGCTGGGGGCCGAACACCGTCCGCTGCCCGCCGCCGTCCTCACCTCCGCCGGAGGGCCACCCCCGACGGCGCCGCCCGGCCCGGGCGTCACCGTCGTGAGCGTCGACGCCTCGGACGGGGTGGACCCGGGCCGGGCCCACCAGGTGTCCGAAGGGCTCGCGGCGGCCGTACGCGGTGCCGCGGCCGGCGCGGACCTCGTCCTCACCGGCGGGGAGACCGCCCGCCGCGTCCTGGACGCCCTCGGCGTCACCGCCCTCACCCCGGAACACGTCATCCACCCGGGCGCGGTCCACTGCCGCACGGACGACGGGCGCTCGGTGGTCACCCGGCCCGGCAGCCACGGCGGTACCGACTCGCTGCTGCGGATCACCCGCGCGCTGCGCCCCGGCTTCGGGCAGTCCCACGAGCCCCGGGCGCCGCGCGGCGCCCGCCGGGGGTGAGCCGCCCGAGCACCGCCACCGGCCCCCTCCTCCCGGCCCGGATTCCGTCCCTGTCCCGCTTCATCCCGTCCGCGGACCCGCCCCAGGTCACCGGCCTGGCCCCGCTCCACCGCCGCCCTGTGTCCCTCCAACCGTCATCCGCACCGAGCGCACCGACCCGGCCCGCCGCTCCCGGACTTCCGTCCCGGTTTCCGGATCGGCCCCGTCGGCGGCCCCGTCCGCGGCCCGTTCCGACCGGACGCCCCGGGCCGCCCGGCCCGCCCCGGGGGCGGTCACCACGCCGTCCTCACTCCCACCCGCGCCGACCCGCCCCACCTCAACCCCACCCCTCAGCAAGGAGATCCACCGTGAACGCAGCCCCCGCCGTGACTCCCGCCGCCGGTCCCGGTCCCGGTGCCGCCGCCCCGCAACCGCGTCCGATCATCGCGGTCACCATGGGGGACGGCGCGGGCATCGGCCCGGAGGTGATCGTCCCGGCCCTGCTCCACCCGGACACGCTCGCCGCGGGCCGGCCCGTCGTCGTCGGTGACGCCGAACGCCTCCGCCAGGCCGCCCGCATCCTCGGAGCCGACTGCGCGATCGTCTCCGTCGCCTCGGTCGCGGAGGCGGAGTTCACCCCCGGGCGGATCAACGTCATCGACCTCGGGCTCCTCCCGGCGGACCTGCCCTGGGGCGAGCTGTCGCCGGCCGCCGGTGCCGCCGCGTACGAGTACATCCGGGTGGCGGCCGAGCTCGCCGTGTCCGGCGAGGTCCACGCGATCTGCACCGCGCCCCTCAACAAGGAGGCGCTGCACGCCGCCGGGCACGTCTACCCCGGCCACACCGAGCTGCTCGCCCACCTCACGGGCGTGGACGAGGTGTCGATGATGCTGTCCACGCCCACCGTCAAGGTCATCCACGTCACCACCCACATCGGCCTTCTCGACGCCGTCGCGCGCATCGAGCCGGGACTGGTCGAGCGGACCGTGCGGCGCGGGCACGAGGCGATGATCCGGGCCGGGGTCCCCGAGCCCGTCATCGGGGTGTGCGGCATCAACCCGCACGCCGGTGAGAACGGCCTGTTCGGCTACGGCGAGGAGGAGGAGAAGATCGTGCCCGCCGTGGAACGGCTGCGCGCCGACGGCATCGACGCCCGCGGGCCCCTCCCCGCGGACACCGCGTTCTTCCTCGCCTCCCGCGGCGACTACGACCTGATCGTCGCCATGTACCACGACCAGGGGCACGGCCCGGTGAAGGTCATGGGCATCGAGGCCGGCGTCAACCTCACCGTCGGACTGCCCGTCATCCGCACCTCCGTGGACCACGGCACCGCCTTCGACATCGCCGGAACCGGCCGCGCCGAAGCCGGTAGCATGGTCGCCGCGCTGCTCCAGGCGGCGGAGATGTCGGCCGCCGCGGCGAGCTGACCGCCCGGCCCGGCCCGCCCCGTACCGCCGCCCGAGACCGGAGGACCCCACAACCGATGGCAGCGAACGGATCAGCCGCCCGCCGCGACCGGATCGTCCGCCTCGCGACGACCTCGGGGCTGGCGAGCGTCGAGGAACTCTCCCGGCAGTTCGGCGTCACCGCGTCCACCATCCGGCGCGACCTCGCCAAGCTCACCGCCGAGGGGCGGCTCGCCCGCACCTACGGGGGCGTGATGGCGCTGACGGCGCACCCGGAGGCGTCGCTCCGGCAGCGCACCGGGGAGGCGTTCGAGGAGAAACAGGCCATCGCCCGCTGGGCGGCGGCGCGCGTGCAGCCGGGCGAGACGGTGCTGCTGGACGCCGGGTCCACCGTCGGCGCCCTCGCCCACGAACTGCGCGGGTCGCGCCATCTGACGGTGGCCACGAGTGGCCTGACGGCCCTCCAGGAACTGGCCGACGTTGAATCGGTGCACGTCGAGTGTTTGGGCGGCACGCTCCGCCCGCTCAGCCAGGGCTTCGTCGGCCCGCTGGCGGAGGCCGCCCTCGAACGCCTCACGTTCGACCGGGCGTTCCTCGGCACCGACGGCGTGTCGGTGACGGAGGGCATCTGCGAGGCGGACCTGCGCCAGACCCGCCTCAAGGAGCTGATGGCGGCGCGCAGCGACCACGTCTACGTCCTCGCGCACGCCGGCAAGCTGGGCCGCCGCCCCTTCCACACCTGGGCCAAACTACCGCCCGGCTGGACCCTGGTGACCGACGCGGGCGCCTCGCCGGACTTCGTCCACCGCCTGCGCGACAACGGCGTCCGCGTCGAACTGGTCGAGGTCCCGGCCGCGCCGGAGGACTGAGCGGCACTTCCGCCGCCGGAACGGCGGTTCCCTCCAGCGCCGGCCGCCACGGCGACGCGCACGCGTGCCGGCCGTGACGCGCGCGCGTGCCGGCCGTCCGGGGGCGTGGCGGCCCCCGCCGGTCGTGTGCGGCAGGAGACCGGGCGCGGGGTCGCGGGATTCAGCTCCGGGCGGTGTGCGAGACGAAGTCCTGCCAGGCGGTGGGGGAGAGGGCGAGTTCCGGGCCGCGGGGGTCCTTGGAGTCCCGGACGTGTATCGCCGCCGGGGCCTTCGCCACCTCGACACAGTCGTCGCCGTCGGAACCGCTGTAGCTGCTCTTGAACCAGGTCCGTGCGTCACTGCTGCTCATAGCGCTCCTCGAAGTCGCTTCAGCAGGCCCCTGGAATCCGCGGGGGTGAGAGCCTGTGAGCGCAGTTTCGCATACCGCTGGAGGGTGATGCCGACCTCCTTCGGGTCCGAGATCAGCATGCCGCCACGCTGTCCCTCCGCATACCCGAACCACCTGTTGTCGTGCTCTGCGAGGAGCCTCAACGGGCCGTCGAACCCCGCGTGATCCGGCTGGTGGCGGGGCATGATCTGCAACTCGACGTTGAACTGGGACGAGCGCTCCAGCAGATGATCGAGCAGCTCCCGCGTCACGTCGGGGCCGCCCGTTCCGCGCTCGAGCAGCGCCTGCTCCACGATGAAGCTGAACGCGATCGGTGGCCGCCGGTCGAACAGGGTCTGGCGCGCCAGCCGGGCCGCCACCTGCTTGGCCACCTGCTCCTCGTCCTTCACCGGAGGCACGCTCTCCGTCACGGCGCGGGCGTAGCGCTCGGTCTGCAACAACCCGGGGATCACACGGCATTCGTACGTCCAGAGCGTCACGGCCTGTGCCTCCAGCCGCGCCCACTGCCGGAACCAGCTCGCCAGCCCCGCCTGCCGGGAGAGGTGGGGCGCCGCTCGGCGCAGGGCGCCGGTGTTGCCGAGGGCGGTCTCCGCACGTTCGACGAAGTCGCGGTCGGGCATCCGGCGGCCCTGTTCGACGGAGGCGACGGTGTGCTTGGAGAAGCGGACCACGTCGCCGAACTCCTCGCGGCTCAGGCCCGCGTGCTCGCGCAGGGCCTGGACGACGGCGCCGAAGGTGCGCAGGCTGTCCGACGCCCCGGGCTCACCCCGGAAAGCCCCGCCCGCCGTCGCCTCGGCGTCCCCGGAGCCGGGGCCCGCGTCCGTACAGCCCTGCCCGAAGCCGCCCGCTGAGACGCCCGCGAAGGTGCCCGTCTCGTCCCCGTACGCACCTTCACCGCCCGTGTTCTCCCGGGCCGTCGTCCCCTGGGCATCCCCGCGCCCGTACCCCTGATCGTTCCCCTCGGCCACCGCCGCCCACCTCCCGCGCACCCGCCCCACACACCGCTTCCGACGATCCCCCATCGTCACGCCTGGTGACAGGCGCCGTCCACTCTGGGTGTGCGTACGATGACACGGCGTACGCGAGTGCCGCGGGCGAACGACGCGATTCCCGCGCGATCGGATGAAAGACCCGTCACCGTATGTGAGTTCGCCCGGCGTTGAGTCCCGCCCCGTGCGGCACTCTGCTGGATTCCGATGATTGGGCGTTCTCCGTGAGGGGAGAGCGCGCTCCTTTACCGGACTCGCTGCCCGTCGTCGCCGGTGAAGGACAGAAGGTGGAGGTCTTCGACGAAACCGATCAGTTCCTGGTGGATCCGTGCCTTCGCCGGGTTGGGGAAGCGGACGTTGTGCCGGTAGTAGCGGTGAAAGGCAAGGATCAGTGCGGCGTGTTCGACAGCCGTGGGAAGCTGCCGGAGATCGGTCTCCGTGAGGCCCCGGACCTTGCAGTAGCCGTCCACGAACTGCATGGCACGTCCCGGGGCCAACGCGCCGTCGACGCGTGCGTGGCCGGCGAGGGCCATGCCGATGTCGAGCAGCGGATCGTCGATCGTGGCGGTTTCCCAATCGAGGACCGACAACTGATTGTCGGGATGCACGACGAGGTTGTCGGCATGGAAGTCTCCATGGACCAGAACGGGGCGCCTGCCCTCGGTGGGAGTGGCGAGCACGCCCTGGAGGCGCCCGTTGAGCCAGTGGGCGAAATCGCGGTCGGCGAAGCTGTCGACGGCCGCGCGGTGTTCGTCCGACAACCGGCGGGCCCCGACCGGCAGTCCCAGGTCCCCGGTGGGGACCGCGTGGACCTCGGCGAGCAGCATGCCTGCGGCGGGCAGCAGTTCCGAGGGGAGCTGGTCGAGTGCCTGCCCCTCGATCCAGCGTTTGAGGATCACGGGGCGGCCGTGCATGTCGGCGACGAGTCCGCCGTCCACAGTGGGCATGGGGGCAGGGGTGCGGACGTCCCGCCGGAAGAGCTTCAGGGTGAGCGCGGCCAGGTGCTCGGCACTGCCGTGGTCATGGTTGTCCAGAACGGTGAGAACGAAGTCCCCCTGGTCCGCTTCGGCCCGGAAGCTGGAGTTGGCCATGCCGCCCCTCAGCGGAGTGAGGCGGAGCCGGTCCAGTCCGTACCGTGCGGCGATCAGGGGGACGTCGATGTCGTCGAGGAGGGTGTAGGAGGCCACGAGCGCATTATGGATTACGGTTGCGTGACGGCGATCTGCCGGCGGCGGTCGGAGACGAGGCTCGTCCAGCGCCGGGCCGTCCGGTCGGGACCGTCGATCCACTGGGCGCGCGGGAGCTGCGCCGGGGGCTGGGTGCCCGTCATGAAGTGGGCGATCTCCTGAAGGTAGGCGAACTCCGCTCCCCGGACGCAGGCGCTGAGGGCCTCGCAGGCGGCGTCGATGACAACGGGGTCGTCGAGGACCGCGCCGTGGAAGCAGACGGCGAGGCGAGCGTAGGCGACGGACGAGGTCAACCCGCTGGCACGGGCCTCTTCGATGACCCGCTCCGCGCGTTCGGGAAGGGCGGGGTCGGAACCGGCGTCGCGCAGGAGCTGGGCGATGTCTACCTGGATGGCGGCCCAGCGGATGTCTGCGCGCTGGAGCATGGTGTGGGCGCGGTCGATCTGGCCCTGTGCGCGTTCGCGGTCCTGGAAGGCGGCGGCGAAGGCGAGGCAGGCCTGGCTGAGCGCGGCCTCCCCATGATGTCCCTCCCCGGTGGCCTCCTCGCGTGCCCGGGCGTACGAGGTGCAGGCGTTGGCGATGTCACCTTGCGTCCACCAGAGGTCGCCCAGAACTCGCTGCTTCCTGCCGTCGGGGCCGAGTCCGTCGGCTGCCTGGAGGACCTGCGGGAACTCTCCGAGGCGGCGGCTGAGGTGGATCAGGCCCCGCGCGGCGCGAGGCGCGAGACGTCCACCGGCCCCGGCGACCCGCCGCATGCCGTCCATGGATTCCGGCAGGTGGCCGAGATCGCGCTGCGCTTCCGCGAGGTGGTAGAGGGCGAGCTTCTCGGCGTGGGAGGGCAGCAGTCCCGTGCCGAGGATCTCTTCGAGGAGGTCGGTGACATGCCCGCGGTGGGTGCGCTGCCGGCTGGTGATGGCGTGCAGCGTGGCGGTGAGGACTGCGGCCGGGGAGTCGAGCCGGCCGGGGTCGGTGTTGAGGGGTTCCCAGACGGAGTCCTCGACGTAGGAGAACGCCGCTTCCACGAGCCAGCCGAGTTCGAGCTGGAAATCGCGGGCCAGTCGGAGCCCCTGGCGCAGGCAGGCGATCAGCAGACGCCGGTCGTGGGCGCGCCTGGACCTCTCGTGTTCGAGTCCGATCGCGTTGAAGGCCCGCTGCGCGGCGCGACGCCAGTCGGCGTCGCTCCACCGGTCCTCACTGGTCTCGTCGGCACCCCGGATGGCCTCGCGGAGCAGGTCGTGCAGGTGGTACGGCCACGGAGCGCCGGGGTCGGTGTCGATGAACGGGCGGTCGATGAGCTGGAGGGCGGGCGCGTCACGCTCATACCCGGCCGCTGCGGTGGCCAGTTCCACGGAGAAGGCGTCGAGGAGGGTCACGGCGCGCAGGATCTGGCGTTCTTCGCCGGTGAGGTCGCGGAACGTACGGGCCACCAGGGCGGGGAAGTCATAGTTGAACTCCTCGGCGTCCGGCTGACGGCCGTGCTGCTGGTAGAGGTCGAGAAAGCGCATGACAGCCAGATCCAGGTAGAGCGGGAGTCCGTGCGAGTGGGCGATGACCAGTTGCCGCGTGCGCTCGGCCATCAGGGGACGGTCTTCCCGGCGGAGCCTGCGGCAGAGGTAGCTCTCGCAGTCCTGCGCGGACAGGTAACCCACCCGGTGCTGGCGAGGGTCCTCGGAGGCCCCGGGGGCGAGGAGGGGCCAGGCGCGGGGGCCGGCCCAGTCGAGCTGGCCTTCGAGACCGGCGTCGTCCCACTGGAGACGGTTGCGCCCGGTGACGACGAACAGGGCGTTCGGCATCAGCCACACCACGCGCTGGATGAGCTTCTCCAGCTCCCGGTGGGTGCGGTCACCGACATCCTCGAAGGTGTCGAGGAGGATCACCGGCATGGCGGCCTTGCCGGCCGGCAGCTGCGCCAGATCCCACGCGAGG
This sequence comes from Streptomyces zingiberis, assembly GCF_012034935.1. Classification (GTDB taxonomy): domain Bacteria; phylum Actinomycetota; class Actinomycetes; order Streptomycetales; family Streptomycetaceae; genus Streptomyces; species Streptomyces zingiberis. Next base: position 177,750 of record NZ_JAATEN010000007.1, on the reverse strand, counting down.
AGGTGGGCGTAGTAGCTGAGGGTCTCCAGATCCGGCTCGGCTTCGAGGAGGTCGGCGAGCCGGGCGCAACCGGCCAGAGCCCGCACCTCCCGGCGGTGTTCTCGCAGCGCCGCGACGACGCCGCGAAGTCCCTGGCCGACAAGGCTGCCGATCGTACCGGGCAGCATGACGGCCTGAGCGACGTCCGAGAGCGCGGACTGCATCTGGGCGGACAGCGAGCCCGATTCGGCGAATCGGCTCAGGAACCGGCTTCCTCGCAGATGGTCGTTCAGGGACTGGCCGGGATGATTCTTTTCCCACCAACGCCGCAATGCCAGATCGAACGCAGGCATGGGCCGGCCCAGTTGGGCGGCGGTCAGCCGGATGGCCAGCATCAGGTCCTCGAAATCCACACCGGCCTGGCGGGAGAGGTCGATCCGCACCGGAAGCAGACGTAACGGAAGCTCCGGCAGGGATCGCCACTGAGTCGGACCGTCGTCGGCCCCCGCCAGCTTGGCCGCGGAATGGCGTGACAGGGCCGACTTGCCGATGCCGCCGACGCCGTAGAAGACGAGCGTGTTGCGCCGGGGTGCCTCGAAATCCTCCACGTCGAAGCCCGGATCGCAGACCGCTTCTGCGTGCTCTACCATGCTGCGGACGATCGCGTCCCACTCGTCCTCCCGGTCGGCGAAAACCTCTTCCGCTGTCAGGTCCCGGTTGTTGGACCGGAACAGCGCACGTAGATCGGACTGCGTCACCGACGTCCCCTTGTCTCCGGCAATCCCCTGGCCCGGCCGGTGGCTGCCCGTTCCGCTGCGCGTCAGGCCCCTCCGGTGGCACAGGCGTGAGTACACGACGCATCTTCTCGCGTCATTGGCGCAGGGGCGAGTTGGCGTGCCGCCGTCCCGGTTCTCCTACCGTTGATGTCGTCGGGACCGGGAACGGAACCGTACGACTGTTCCGCGAGGCGGCGGACCCGGTCGGCCCGCTACCGCTCCCGGAGCTGCCAAGAATCTCAGAAACGGCGTTCCAGCAGCGTCTTCGCATGGGCGCCCTGCTCGCCCATCACGTAGAAGCTCAGCCGGTCGAAGACCAGCTCTTTGGGCAGACCGGCCCGGTCCCGGGCGGTGCGGGCCAGTTCCAGGACGGTGTGCTCCGCGGCGCGCCCCAGTGTTACGTGCGGGGCGTAGGCGGTGCCGGTGTACCGGTAACCGTAGCGCTCGTAGCTCGCCCGTTCCTCGTCGCTGAACCGGGAGGTGTCCCTGGCACGGCGGAAGGAGGCGCGGTCGAGGTGCCGTTCGAGCACGGTGAGCGCCGCCTCCTGAAGCGCTTCGAGCAGCGGCGGTCGCTCCAGGGAGAGGAAGAGCCAGCCGACGGGCTGGTGGATCACATCCGTGGTCGCCAGGGACACCTCACCGCGCAGGCCGCTCCCGGCAACCGCCGTGGCGATGGAACCGAGCGCTTCCGCCGGGTCGAGGGAGTCGGCGAACGGACCCTGGAACACCGTGACATGGGGAAGGTTGCCGTCCGGTGCCAGCCGGGGCCGCAGCGGCACCTCGCCGCCGATGTCCTGCTGCAGGCGCACGGCGGCCCGCAGGTGGTCCGCTCGCGGAAGCAGGGCGACACCGAGCCATCTCGTCATGGGTGAGCTCCAATTTTCGTGATCACATGACGTGCCGCGTCGAGGCCACGCCGCATACAGACGGCCGGCGGCTCGCCGCGCAGCCAGCCGGCGATGACGCCCGCGTCGAACGCGTCGCCGCCGCCCGTCCGGTCCACATGACGGCCAACGACTGCCGGGCGCCGATGACGGTGCTGAGGTCCGTGGCCAAGGGGGCGTCTCCGAAACGGAAGAGGTGGTCATGGGCCGGGCGGGCGGACCTCAGGATACGGACGATCCGGCGGAGTGAGCAGCGGCGGAGCGGCTCCCGTCCCGCCGCCAGCTGCGGCGGGAATCTCGTCGAGGCGCGGGGCGGGGGAGTCGCCGCTGCTGCCGGTCGTGTCCGGTGCCCTCATCCGTTGCTCTGTTGCGTGAGCAGTTGTGGTTTCGCTGTCAGGTGGTGCAGTTCAGGGCCTTCTTGGCCGCGGCTTCGAAGGGGCCGGAGATTCCCGTGCGGGGAAGCCCTGTCGCTTCGTACTCCTCCGGCTCCAGGAGGTAGGAGAGGTCGTCGAACGCGAGGACGGTCGTCCGGCCTCCGCACTCGGCGCTCTCGAAGCCACGGTTCTCCAGGGCCGCCACGAGTCGTGGGTTCCGCACCACGGCGAGCCGGGTGAGGGGTTCGCCGCTCTCCCCGTCCTTGAGAGATGTGAAGGAGAGGTCGCAGACCCAGTCCGCCTCAGGTGAATTCAACACTCCGGAGGTCTGTTCCTGTATTTCTTCCCCGCGAGGGCCTGCCGGCCTACCGAGCTCGAAGCCGGGAATCCCGCACACCTCGCTGAAGTCGGTCCGTGCCACCGCTGACGGCTCGTGCAGACGTGTCCCACCTCCGGCCTGCCCGTCCACGCTCCCGGCATCCGCGTCGACCGTGCCGCAGCGTGAACCGTCGGCGATGGCGCGGGCAGCCGAGTCGAGCAGGTGAGCCGTGTCGGAGGGAGCCGCCTTCCCGGGCACCGACACCCATAGCTTCGGTGTCGGTTTCCCGTCCGACCTCCGTGGGTCGATCGCCGACGCACAGGAGGAAGGCAGCAACGTCCACCCGCCCCTGGTGCTGTAGGCCCCGGGGCCGCCTTCGGCGCTGAGGTGCCGGTCTCCCGTGAACTCCCAGGAGGAACGGTGGAAGGGGAAGTCTTCCGCCTCAAGCCAGGCCGTCACCGTGAGCCGGTCGTCTCCCGCCCCGGTGAACCAGCCGGTCCGTTCCACGGTGCACGACCATGGGGAGGACTCGTGGGCGGTGAGCCGACCGAACGGGCCGCCGAGTACCTGTCGTGCTTCGTCGGCGGAGAACCAGCCGTGGCACAGGCGGTCTTCAGCGAACGCGTTCGTGTTGAAGTAGGTGAACGAACCGGCCAGGACGGCGAGGACTGCGGCGATACCACCGGTCCACTTCCAACGGCGGGAGAGGAAACGGGACGGCGGAACCGTCGTGCTGCTGTTCGTGTCCACGCGCTCACTCCCAGCCGAGGTGGACCGCGGCGTCGCCGCGCGCCTTCGCGTAGGAATGTTCTGCTTCACGTCGCATGGCCTGCCACGCTTCCCCGTCCGGGTCGTTCGCCGGTTGTTTGAGTGATGTCCGTCCGTGCCCCTCTGCCCAGTAGTCGTTGCGTGAGCAGTTGTGGTTTCGCTGTCAGGTGGCGCAGTTCAGGGCCTTCTTGGCTGCGGTCGCGAAGAGCTTCGACATCTCCCGCAGGTCCGGCATGCCCGTGGCGGCGCGCTCTTTCGGATCCCAGGGGTAGGAGAGGTCGTCGTGGGCGAAGACGACCTCGCGGTCGTTGCACTGCGTGCCCTCGAAGCCGCGGCTCTTCAGTGCTGCCACCAGTCGTGGGCTCTGGACCACTGCGAGGTGTGTGAACGGTCCGTTCTTCCTGTCATTTTTGAAGGAGAGGTCGCAGAACCAGTCCGTGCCGGTGGAGTTCAGCGTTCCGGATGTCTGTTCCTGGACCGGCTGTCCGCCGGGACCGGTTACTTCGCCGAACGCGAGCGAGGCCATCCCGCAGACCTTGTCGAGGTCCGTCGGGGTCACGGCCGACGGGGTGTGGACCTGGGCGTCCCGTCCGGTCTCATGGTCACCTGGTGTGCCGCACAATGCGCTGCCGGCGATGACGTCGGCGGCGGAGTTGAGCAGGCGGGCCATGGCCAGGGGGCTGGTTTTCTCCGTCACGCTCCCGAAGACGACGGGAGTCTTTCCTCCGGCCCATGCGGGTGATTGGAGTTCCGACGCGCAAGCGTCGGGTAGCAGGGTCCATCCGCGTCCGGCTTCGTAGGCGCCTGGTCTGCCGGCGCCGTTGATGTGCATGTCCCCGGCCACATCCCAGCTCGAGCGGACAAAGGGGAAATCTTCGGACTCCATCGAGGCCCGTATGGTGAGGGACGTGTCGCCCGAGCCGGGGAACCAGCCGGTCCGCGTCACCGTGCACCACAGCGGTGAATTGTCGTCAGCACTGACCCGTCCGATGTTCCCGCCGAGGACTTCCCGTGCTTGCGCGGTGGAGATCCACCCGTGGCAGAGGCGGTCGTCCGTGAACACGTTGGTGTTGAAGTACGTGAATGCCCCTGCCAGGAGCGCCAGTACGGACGTCAGCGCTGCGGCCCACCGCAGTCGGCGAGTGCGATGCGCGACGGGCTGGGCGCCGAGGTCTGTGGTCCTCCCGACCGCGGTTCCAACGGGGGCGTCACCGGTTTCCATTGTTCACTCCCATCCCAGGCTGACGGCCGCGTCACCGCGTGATGCCGAGTAGGACTGCTTGGCCTCGCGCTTCATGGCCTGCCAGGCCACCCAGTTGGAATCGCTCTTCACGTTGTCCCCGTCCTCGATGTCCACACCGCGCCTTGCCGCCCACTGATCGATGAGGGCGTGCGTGCCGCCGACTCCGAGTGAGTAGTGCTCGGAATTCTTCTCCTGCACGTCTGACTCGATGATCGAGAGGAGGTCCTGGGGCCACTTGTACGTCTCGACGTCGACCAGCCGTTGAAGTGTGTCGCCGATGATGGGGAAGCCGGTGAGGGGGACGCCGGCGACGTGATAAGCGTACTTGGCCTGGTCATTGACGTTTCTCCGCGGTGATCACTTCCAGATTGCCGATGGCGTGAACCCCGGACTTCCCGGGATCCGCGGGGAGATCTCACCGGCCGGCGTCCGGCCGGGTGGTCGTGCACGGCGGAGGGGCGCGAGCGGCCCCGTGCCCCCTGGGTTGCCTCCCATGGCCTGATCCGCCGGTCCGCACGACCGGGTTGGCGGGGCACGGCCGCGTCTGGTGGCCCGGGCGCTGCTGCTGCGGTTCGGGACGGTGGCCGGTTCCTCGGCGAGCTTCCATGTGCTGCTGCCGGTCGTCCCCACGTCGTCTTCGAAACGGACTCCCCGGGCCAGCGTCGGCGGCCGCGCATGGTGATGCGCGCGCCCGCCCGCCGGGCGGCGGCACCGTGCCGGCCCCGCATGTGCCGACCCCGCACCGGTGCCGGGCTCAGACGGTGCCGGGCTCAGACGGTGCCGGTGATGGTGACCGTGATGTGGGCCGTCTCGGTGGGGAAGTGGGTGGCCAGGCAGGCTTCGACGGCTCCGCGGGTGGCGCGGGTGATGTCCAGGGCACGGGTGCCGGCGCGGGTGACGATCCGCACGTCGATCGTCCACGGGCCGGTGCCGCCGGGGCGGCTGATCCGCAGGCCCGCGGGGGGTGGCGCGCCGTCGCCGGGGTGGTGGGAGCCGTCGGGTCCGCCGGGCCCGGCGGACCCCTCTTGTGTGTGCCGTCCGTGGTGCGCGTCGGGCACGTCCTGCCCTGCGGACCCTGCGGACCCTGCGGACCCTGCGGACACGGCGGGCCGGTCAGCCCGCCGGAGGGCCGTGCGCAGGGAGCGCGCGATGCCGGGCTTGAGGAAGGCGACCCCGGGCACCCCGCGCACGGCCGCGGTGAGGGCCTCGGTGAGGGCCGGGAGCTGGGGCTGGGTCATCGGCCGTGGCCTTTCTCGCCGCTGTCGGGTTCGTCGATGAGGTCCGTGACGAGGATGTCGACGCCGGCCACGTCGAGGCCGAGGTGCCGGTCCGCCGCCGCCTGGACGTGCCGGCGCACCCGCTCGGCCAGGCGGGGCAGGTCGGGGGTGGCCAGCGGGGCGTGGATCTCCAGGCGCACGGTGACCCGGGTGGGGCGGACCGGCCGGCCGGCGACGGTCACCTGGGCGGGGCCGGCGGTCCCGGCGGGGGCGATCCGGCAGGAGCCCGCACGGACGCCGGGTACCTCTTCGGCGGCGGCGCGCAGCGGGCGGGCCGCGACCGACTCCATGATCCACAGGTCCTCGCCGGCCTCGCCCAGCGGCAGCGGGCGCCCGGGGCGCAGTTCGCGGCGCACCAGGTCCATGACCCGTCCGGTGAGGCGGGCGGCGATGTCGGCGTCGCGGGAAGCGGTACTCCCGGCTCCCGCCTCTCCGGGGCCGCCGGCGGCAGCGCCGTCAGCGGCATCAGCGCCGGCAGCGCCGTCAGCGGCGCCGTCGCGCAGGGCGCGGACCGCTGTCTCCAGTTGTTCCAGGTCCGCCACCGCGGCGCGGCAGTGCGGGCACCGCTGCCGGTGGGCGTCGGTGACGCCCTCCTCCCAGTCCGTCCAGACCTGGGACAGCAGCCGTCCGCAGGGCAGCCGTTCGTCGTCGGGCTCGTGTGGCGGTGGCGCGTCGGGCGGGTGGATTCGGGTGGTCATCGCCAGGCCCCCAGTGCGTTCGTCAGGTGGCGTCGGGCACGGAAGACGCGGGCGCGGACGGCTTGCTGGCTGATGCCGACCGTTTCCGCGATGAATGCGTAGGACTGGCCGTCCCATTCTCTCAGCACCCAGCAGGTGCGCTGTTCCGCCGACAGCCCGCCCAGCGCCTCGTGCAGCTCGGACACCGCGGCGCGGGCCTCGGCGATCCGGCCGGGGGAGACGGTGTGTTCGGGCGCGGCCACGGCCCCCGCCGCCTCCAGCGGCTCCTGGGGTTTGCGGGCACGGAGGACGTTCAGGCAGCGGTTGGTGACGATGCGGTACAGCCAGGTGGAGAAGGACGCGTGGCCGCGGAACTCCGGCAGGGTGCGCCACGCGCTGATGAACGCCTCCTGCACGGTGTCCTCCGCCTCCGGTCCATTGCCCACCAGCCGGGTCGCGAGCCGTACCAGCCCGGGGGCGTGCCGGCGCACCAGGACGGCGAAGGCCTCCTCGTCGCCCTCCGCCGCACGCACCGCCAGGAGGGCGTCGTCCGGGCCGGGGGAGGCGACGGCCGGCGTGGGGTCCGGCGCGGGTCCCGGCGCGGGCGGGGCGCCGGCCGTCGCCCCCGGAAGGGCGTCGCCCGGTCCGGCCGCCTCGTCGGGCGGTCCGGTCGGTGTGGGGTCCCCCGCCACGGGGCGGCTCCTCTCGTCGGTGCGGTGCGGTGCGGTGCGGTGCGGTGCGGTGCGGTGCGGGCCTCGCCGGCCTCCGCCGGTTCCGCGCCGTCCTCGCCGCTCCTTCCTGTTGGACACCGCGGGCGCCGTTCTGTGACGCGCTCCGCCGGATCCGCGGTCACGCGGCCGGCCGGTGCTTCCCGGAGGCGGTGCTTCCGGAGGCGGTGCTTCCGGAGGGCGGACGGGGCCGTTCGTGAGGCGGCGCGAGCCGGCCCCGAAGCTGCCCACCGATCGCAGTGGTGCAGGTCAGCGTCGCACAGACGGTGACTCCGGCGGGGACCGGCCGGCCCCGGGCCCCTCCCCGGCGCGGCGGCGCCGGTGCGGCTGCCGGAGGTTTTTCCGGGAAGGTGCGTCACAACCTCCGTCCGGTGGTGTCCAACGGAGTGAACGCACTTCACAGCACACCGCGACAGCGGCGGGCACGGAGAGGACTGATGACGATGGCCACGCAGCAGACGACCCCGGTTTCCCCGAGCGTCACCGCCCCCCGGAAGGAGCCGGCGGGAGGCTCGACGGACGTGGTCCTGGGCGCCCCCGGCGTGAACGAGCCCGCCGGGACGCGGGGCAGGACGTCGATCGCGGATGTCGTCGTCGTGAAGATCGCCGGTGTGGCGGCCCGGGAGATCCCCGGCGTCTTCGACATGGGCGGCGGCATGTCCCGCACCATCGGCGCGGTCCGCGACCGGGTCCCCGGCGGCCGGCCGAACGTGGGCCGCGGCGTGAAGGTGGAGGTCGGCGAGAAGCAGACCGCCATCGACCTGGACCTGGTCGTCGAGTACGGCGTGCCCATCACCGACGTGACCGCCGAGGTGCGGGAGAACGTGATCGGCGCGGTGGAGCGGATCACCGGCCTCGAAGTCGTCGAGGTCAACATCGCCGTCAACGACGTGCACCTGCCCGACGAGGACCACGACACCGCGCCCGCCGAGTCCCGCGTCGAGTGACGTCCGGCGTCCGGGACTGTCCTACGCACGGCGGGACCGCGCCCCGCGAGGGCCGGTGAGAGGTGGTTGACCATGAGCAGAGCGGTGATCGGGATGTTCGCGGGGATGGCGCTGGCCTTCGCCGGCTACTTCGGCGGCTTCGCGGCCTTCCTCCTCGTGGCCGCCCTCGGCGGGGCCGGCTTCGCGGCCGGGTCCTGGCTCGACGGTGAGGGCCGGACGGAGGACCTGCGCGAGATGTTCCAGGCACGGAGACGGCGATGACCTCCGGCACGGGACGCGGCACCGCCCCCGGGGCCGGGCGGGGCGAGGTCTCCTGGGTCGGCCGGGGCGGTGCCCCCACGAGGCGGGGCGGCGCCCCGGCCGGGACGCGGGTCGCCGGCGCGCCTCCCGGGGCCGGGGGAGGGACCGCCGCCGGAGCCCGGGCGGGCGCGCCCGTCGCCGCGGCCCGGCGGGGCACCACGACCATCGCCGGCAAGGCGGTCCGCAAGATCGCCGAACGGGCCGCCGGGGAGGTGCTGCCCGCGCCGGCGGCGGGCACCGTCAGCGGTTCCGCGACCGTCCGGGGCCGGCGGGCCTCCGTCGCGCTGCGCGCCGCGCTGCCCTACCCGGCCCCGCTGTCGGAGACGGCGCGCGAGGTCCAGCGTCATGTCGCCGACCGCGTCCGCGGGCTGACCGGGCTGGAGACCGGGCGCGTGGACCTGACCGTCACCGGCCTGAGGAATCCGCCGGCGCTGCCCGCCCCGGCGGCTCCGTCCCCACCGCTGTCCCCGCGGCCGTCCGGACAGCCGGCCGGCCGGCTGGGTCTCGCGCCGCCGTTCACGCCGGCGGAGCAGGTACCCACGGAGGCCGCGCGTCCCGCCGTGCGGCAGGCCCGGCGTCGCTGGTGGTCGGCGCGGCGCGGGCCGATGGCCGCTCTGACGCTGACGGCCGCGGCGGCCTGCGCGGCGGTGACCGCGGACGTCATCCGCGTCCACGCCACCGGCCGGCCGGCCGCCGCCTGGCGGACAGGGCTGCTGGACTGGCTCTCCGGGCACGGCCCGGGCGGCACACCGGTCACGATCGCCGGTGCCCTGCTCGCCCTGGCGGGCGCGTGGCTGCTCGTCCTCGCGTGTACCCCGGGGCGGCGTCACCAGCTCACCCTGACCCCGCCCGCGCCCGGATGGAACGTCGCGGTGGACCGCTCCACCGTGGCCGCGCTCGTCCGGGACGCCGTCGAGCGGGCCGGCGGGATCTCCACGGCCACCGTCCGGGTGCGCCGCGGGCGCGTCACCGTCCGGGCCCGCCTGGCCTTCGGTGACCTTCCCACGGCCCGCGAGCAGGCCACCGCCGCTGCCCGCCGGACCCTCGCGGACTGCCCGCTGCGCCGCGCGCCCGGGCTGCGGGTGACCGTCACCCCGGAACCGGCCTGGCAGCCACCGGGCGGCACGGGCACCTCCGTGACGGGGCGGTCGCGGAGGTCCGGCGAGGCCGGCGGTGGCGGCACGGACGCGGAGCCCCGTGACGTCATCGGCGACGGGCCCGGCGGCGCCCCCGGCGGTGAACCGGGCGGTGCGCGCCGTGCCGCCCCGGGGGACGCGCCGGACGACGGGCCCGGCCACCGGTCCCGCGTGATCTCCGGCGGGGCACCCGCCGGCCCTCCCCCTGACGCGGGCCGCTACGGTCCCCAGGGCGCTGCCGGCGCGGCCCGTCCCCTTCCCGAACGGGCTCCCGGACGGGACACGGAAGCCTTCCCCGGCGGCGGGCCCGGCGATCACGCCGGGCACGGGCACGGGCCCGGCCACGATCACGGCCACGACCACGACCGGCACCAGGACCGGCACGACGGAGGCGAGCGCCGATGAGACAGCCCCGTACCGCGGTGAACCGCACCGTGCTGGCGGCGGCCGGCCTGGCCCTGCTCCTCGGCGGTGGCCGGCTGGCGTCGGCCGGGACCGACGTTCTCCCGGGCCGTCCGCCCGCCTGGTGGCCCGCCGCGCCGGCCGGCGGCGTGCTGCTGGACCGCGAAGGGCTCGCGGCGCTGCGCGGCCAGGACTGGTGGACCCCCGCCGTCGTCACCGTGGGCGTCCTCGCCACCGTGCTGTTCGCGGTGTGGTTCCTCGCCCAGGTCCGGGTCCGTACGCGGTCCCTCCTGCCGCTGGCCGCCCCGGGCGGCGCCGTGCGCACCCGGGCCCTGGCGGACGCCCTCGCCGAACGGGCCGCCACCGTGGACGGTGTCACCCGCTGCCACGCGCGTGTTCATGCCGGACCCCGGATCCTGCGCGTGCGGCTGCGGGTCCGGCTCGCTCCGGACACCACCCCCGCGGACGTCCTCGGACCCCTCGCCGCCGCCACCGCGGAAGCCGAACGGGCCGCCGCCCCCTACACTCTCGACGCCCGTGTACGACTCAGCCACCAGAAACGCCCGAGGCCCCATGTCCGCTGATTCCCGCCCGGCCCCCGCAGGGCTCCGGGCCTTCGGGCGCACCCTCGCCGGCCCCACCCGCGCCTGGGGCCCGGCGCTGCGCCGTACCCCGGTGTCGATGTGGAACGACGACATCGCCGACTACGCGGCGGCCCTCACCTACTACGCCATCCTCACCGTGCTGCCGACCCTGCTGGTCACCGTGCTCGTCTTCGGGGCCGTCAGCCCCGGGACCGCCGAGCAGATCATCACGAACGTCACCCTCTACGCCCCCGGCGAGGCCGGCTCCGACCTGCACACCGCGCTCGCCGGGATCCTCACCCGGCACTCCGCCGTGTGGGCCGTGCTGGCCACGGGCGTGGTCAGCGCACTGTGGTCGGCGTGCAGCTACCTGGCGGTCTTCCGGCGGGCCCTGCACCACATGCACCGCGTCCCGGACGCCCGTTCGCCCTGGCGCAAGGCCCACCGCATCGTGCTCACGGCGCTGGCCCTGCTGGCCCTGCTCGTCGTCAGCGCGCTCGTGCTGGTGCTCAGCGGGCCGGTCGCCGAGTCCCTGGGCAGTCTGCTGCACCTGGACGCGACCGCCGCCTTCGTCTGGCGACTCGCCCGCTGGCCGCTGCTGGTGTTCCTGGTCGCCGTCCTGGTCGTGGTGGTCTTCCACACCGGCTCCGTCCCGGACCGGCGGCGGCGCGACAGCGTGCTGGGCGGCGCCCTCGCCGCCACCCTGTGGCTGGCCGTCTCCGGCGGGTTCACGCTGTACGCCTCCCTGCTGAGCACCTACAGCCGCCTGTACGGCTCGCTCGCCGGCATCGTCGTCTTCCTCATCTGGCTCTGGCTGTCCAACCTGGCGCTGCTGGCGGGCGCCCAGTTCACCGCCGAACTCGGCAAGCGGCGGCCGGTCCCGGCGCAGAGGCACACCACCGCGACGGCGTAGACGGCCCTGGCCCCGCCCCGGGAAGCCGCCCCGGCCGCCCGGCGCCCGGGGCGGGACCGAGCGCGCGGATCACGGGGCCACCGGGCAGGGGCTCCGGCCGGCCCGGGCCCGCCGACGGAGCTCGTCAGCGCCGGGCCCGCCTTTCCTCGCACATCCGCTGACCAGCGGAAACACGGGCGAACGGGCGCGGCACTACACTGGCCGCCTCAGCGAACACATCAACCGAGGAGACACGGGATCGTGACGGCCATCGTCGACGAGTTCCGGTGGCGCGGGCTCATCGCCCAGTCCACCGACGAGGACGCATTGCGCAAGGCTCTCGCGAACGGCCCCGTCACCTTCTATTGCGGCTTCGACCCGACCGCGCCCAGTCTGCACGTCGGGCACCTGGTGCAGGTCCTCACCGTCCGCCGGCTCCAGCAGGCCGGGCACCGGCCGCTGGCGCTCGTGGGCGGCGCGACCGGCCACATCGGCGACCCCCGGCCGACCGCCGAGCGCACCCTGAACGACCCGGAGACCATCGCGGGGTGGGTCGGCCGGCTGCGCGGGCAGATCGAGCCGTTCCTCTCCTTCGAGGGCGACAACGCGGCCATCATGGTCAACAACATGGACTGGACCGCGGGCCTGACCGTGATCGAGTTCCTGCGGGACATCGGCAAGCACTTCCGCGTGAACAAGATGCTCACCAAGGACTCGGTCGCCCAGCGCCTCGCCTCCGACCAGGGCATCAGCTACACGGAGTTCAGCTACCAGCTCCTCCAGGCCATGGACTTCCGCGAGCTGTACCGGCGCTACGGCTGCACGCTCCAGACCGGTGGCAGCGACCAGTGGGGCAACCTCACCGCCGGCCTGGACCTGATCCACCGCCTGGAGCCGGGGGCCGAGGTGCACGCGCTCGCCACCCCGCTGATGACGAAGGCGGACGGCACCAAGTTCGGCAAGACGGAGACCGGCGCGCTCTGGCTCGACCCGGAGATGACCACCCCGTACGCCTTCTACCAGTTCTGGCTGAACACCGACGACCGCGACGTCACCCGCTACGCGCGCATCCTCTCCTTCCGCTCCCGCGAGGAGCTGGAGGAGCTGGAGCGGATGACCGAGGAGCGGCCGCAGGCCCGCGCCGCGCAGCGCGCCCTCGCCGAGGAGCTGACCACGCTGGTGCACGGCGCCGGCCAGTGCGCCGCCGTGATCGCCGCGTCGAAGGCGCTCTTCGGGCAGGGCGAGCTCGCCGCGCTCGACGAGGCGACGCTGGCGGCCGCCGTCGCCGAGCTGCCCCACGTCACGGTGGGCGAACTCGGCCTGGTCACCGACCTGTTCGCGGAGGTCGGCCTGGTGGCGAGCAAGTCGGCCGCCCGCCGCACCGTGAAGGAGGGCGGCGCCTACGTGAACAACGCGAAGGTGACCGCCGAGGACGCGGTGGTCACCCCCGGTGAACTGCTCCACGGCCGCTGGCTGGTGCTGCGCAGGGGCAAGAAGAACCTGGCGGCCGTCGAGGTCACCGGGGCCTGAGACACCCGGACGCCCCCGGGGGCCGGAGCGCGCCGCTCCCGCCCCCGGGGGCGTCCCTGTGCCGTTCACCGGCCCCGGGGCGCGCACCGTCCCCGTGCCGCTCACCGTCCCGGGGCGCGCCTCGGGCCCGGGACCGTGAGCAGCGCGCGGACCGTCTTGCCACCGGGTGGGTGGGGGACGGTCTCCCAGTGGTCGGCCAGGGCGGCGACCAGCAGCAGCCCGCGCCCGCCGTCGCGCGGCCCGTCCGGCCCGCCCGAGCCGCCCGGACAGCCGGGCCCGCCCGGACAGCCGGGCCCGTCCGGCTCGTCCTCCGCCGGGACGAGGCGGGGGAGCCGGTCCCCGCGCGCATCGGTGACCTCGACGCGCAGACGCCCGGCCGCCGCCTCGTAGGTGAGCGTGAGCCGGAAGCCGCGGCCCGGCAGGAGGCCGTGGAGGGCGGCGTTCCCCGCGAGTTCCGCGACCACCAGTTCGGCACGCTCCGTAAGGTTCTCCGGGACGCCCCACGTTCGGAGCTGGTTCACGCCGAGCAGCCGCGCCAGCCGCGCGCCGCGCCGCGTCGCCGAGAGCAGCTGGGTAAACGTGCAGGCGGGGGAGTCCACTTGGGACGTCGCGTGGTTCATGACGCCAGCGTGACGGCCGGGACGGCCCACGTGCGAGCGCGGCACTCCGTACGCGGAGTGCGTGTACGGGCACAGAGGGTGGACGGTACGCACTTGTTTCCGTCACGCTGAGTGCCGTATGCCGAGTGCGGCGGCCGGAACGGGCCGTCGCGGTGGCGCGGTACGGAGAGAGGGCGGCGCATGGAGATCGTCGGTGGGGACGCGGCGGCGGAGGCCGAGTGCGACGGCGGGGGCGTCGGCACGCGGCCGGAACCGGGGAGCGGGACGGCGGGGGAGTGGGAACGCGAGCCGCATCCGTCGGACAGTCTGCGCACGTTCGGCGCGGTCGTCCAGGCGTTGCGCGAACACGCGGGGCTCAGCCGGGTGGAGCTGAGCACGCGGGTGCAGTACTCCAGGCACACCGTGGAGTCGGTGGAGCTGGGGCGGCGGATGCCGGACGAGGCGTTCGTCGAACGCGCCGAGGAGGCGCTCGGCAACACCGGCGCGCTGCGGAAGGCGGCCCGTCACCTCACCCGGGGCGAGGTGGGCCTCGCCGCCTGGTTCCGGCGCTGGGCACGGCTGGAACGGGACGCGGTGAGCCTGTGCACGTACGAGTGCCGGCTGGTACCGGGGCTGCTGCAATCGGAGGCGTACGCCCGGGCGGTGATCGAGGGCACGATCCCGCTGCGGACCGACGAGGAGCTGGAAGCCCAGTTCGTCGCCCGGATGGAACGACAGGCGACGATGCGGGAACGGCCGACGGTGCCGTTCAGCTTCATCGTCGAGGAGCACGTGTTCCGGCGGCGGTTCGGTGACGCGGAGGCGACGCGCGAACTGATCGACCACGTCCTCGAGCGCACGGCTCCTCGCAACGTGACGCTTCAGGTGGTGCCACTGGAAAGCGGGCTGCACGCCTGCCTGGACGGGCCATTGCAAGTGCTGGAGACGCTGGAGGGGCGGAGGCTCGGTTACTCCGAGGGGCAGCAGAACGGGCGGCTGATCTCCGACCGGAAAGAGGTGAGTCTGCTCTGCCGGCGCTATGACACACTGCGCTCGCAGGCCCTGGGCCCTACGGAGTCCAGGGACCTTCTGGAGCGACTGCGAGGAGTGTCATGAGCGCTGCTATGCCGGATCTCGTGTGGTTCAAGTCAAGTTTCAGCGGCAGTCAGGGTGACAGCTGTGTGGAGGTCGCGATCACCGGACAGGCCGTCCACGTCCGCGATTCCAAGGATGTGAGTGTCCCGGCCTTCGCGGTCGGCCGCGAAGGCTGGGACCGGTTCCTGCGGTTCGCCTCGGAGCACTGAGGTTGCGTCGACCGACTTGAAATCGGCCGGAGTCCAGGGGCCTTCCGGAGCGACTGCGAGGAGTGTCATGAGCGCTGATATGCCGGGTCTCGTGTGGTTCAAGTCCAGTTACAGCGGCAGCGAGGGCGATGACTGCGTCGAGGTCGCCGTCGTCGAGCAAGGCGTCTACGTGCGGGATTCCAAGGACGTGAGCCGACCTGCTGTCGGGGTTGGCCGACCTGGCTGGGGCCAGTTCGTGCGGTTCGCGGCCTCCGGGCGCTGAGGCCTCGTCGGGGTGCCGTCCGCACGGCGGGCGGCGCCACCGCGCCTGACGGCCGCCCAGGAGGCGAGCCGGGCGGGCGGGTGCCCGTCGCCCCGTGGCCGTCCGGCCGTCAGGCGCTGGCGCGGACGACCAGCCGGGTGGGCAGGAGCAGCGGGGTGGGGGTCTGCCCGCCGATCAGGGCGGTGAGCATGCGCGCCATCTCCCGCCCGAGGGCCTGTATGGGCTGGTGCACGGTGGTGAGCGGCGGGTCGGAGACCCCGGCGGGGGCCAGGTCGTCGAAGCCGACCACGGCGACGTCCCCGGGGACCCTCCGGCCGGCTCCGCGCAAGGTGCGCAGCGCCCCCACCGCCATGTTGTCGTTGGCGGCGAACACCGCGTCCAGGTCAGGGTGTTCCGCCAGCAGGGTGCTCATGGCGGCGGCGCCGCCGGTCTCGGTGAAGTCCCCCTCGCGGGGCGGGAGCGGTTCGAGACCGGCGGCCAGCAGGGCGTCGCGGTAGCCGCGGTACCGGGCGCGGCCCACTTCGGTGTCGAGCCGCCCGCAGAGCGCGGCCACGCGCCGGCGGCCGAGCGAGACGAGATACTCGACCGCCTCGCGCGCCCCGCCGGCGTTGTCGACGTCCACGTACCAGCGGGGCGCCGGGCCGACGGGGCGCCCGCCGAACACGACGGGCATCGGCGCCTCCTCGGCCATCCGGGCCAGCGGGTCGTCCTCGCGCAGCGCCATCAGCATCACGCCGTCGGCGCCCTGGGACCGCAGGAGTTCCGCCACCCGCTTGCGGCCCCGGTCGGAGGCGGCCAGACAGAGCATCAGATGCAGGTCCGCCTCGTCCAGGGCGGCCGACGCCCCGACGATCACCTGGGCGAAGAACGGGTCGGCGAAGATCGACGGGTCCTCGCCCGAGATCACCAGGGCCGCCACCCCCTTCTGCCGGGTGGCCAGCGCCCGGGCGGACGGGTTGGGCACGTAGCCGAGGTGCCGCACGGCCCGTTCGACCGCCTCGCGCTTGGCCCGGCTGACGTGCGGGGCGTTGTTCAGGGCCCGCGAGGCCACGGAGCGGGACACGCCGGCGAGCCCGGCCACCTCGTCGAGCGTCGGCTGCCGGCGCGGAGCGTCCTCGGTCATCGGCTGGATCCTCTCGCGGTCGGCCGGACGGCCGCCCGGCCTCGTCACCCTCGTCGCCCTCGTCATCCTCGCTCATCCGGCCGCCCGGCCCGGCGGAGGGGAGCCGGACAGGGGCGGCCGACGAAACTGGGACCGCTTCCAGTCTTACCCCCGCCACCTCCGGCCACCTTGCCGATCCCTGACACCGGACCCTTGACAGGGGAAACAGAACGGCACAACCATACCGGTCACATGCCGGGGAACAGCGCTGGAAACGCTTCCAGTTGGGAGCGCTTCCAGTCTCCGCCGTCTCCTCGCGCACGGCGTCCCCGCCGGGAGTGCCCGTTCACCGGGTGGGGCCGCCGGACCACCGCGCTCCGCCAGCCTCCAGCGCGCCGCACGCCCGGGACGAGGGCGGGCGGCGCATCCCCCACGAAACCGAGGTACCGACATGCGCCGCAGTCTCCGCACCCTGGCAACCGCGCTGTTGACCCTGCCGCTCGCGCTCGCCCTCGCCCCGCCCGCCCACGCGGCCGACCCGACCACCATGACCAACGGGTTCTACGTGGACCCCAACTCCAGCGCCAAGCAGTGGACCGCCGCCAACCCGGGCGACGGCCGGGCCTCCGCGATCAACTCCTCGATAGCCAACACCCCGACGGCCCGCTGGTTCGGTTCCTGGAGCGGCAACATCTCCTCCGCCGCCGGGGGGTACGCGAGCGCCGCGGACAGCCAGGACAAGCTGCCGATCATGGTCGCCTACAACGTGTACAACCGCGACTACTGCGGCGGGCACTCCGCCGGTGGGGCCTCCTCGCCGTCCGCCTATCAGAGCTGGGTCTCCCAGTTCGCCGGTGGCATCGGCCAGCGCCCGGCCGTCGTCATCCTGGAGCCGGACTCCCTCGGCGACTACGGGTGCATGAACCAGGCGCAGATCAACGAGCGCCAGTCCATGCTCAGCGGCGCCGTCTCCGAGTTCGGCCGCCAGGCCCCCAACACCTGGGTCTACATGGACGCCGGCAACCCGGGCTGGGCCGACGCGGCGACCATGGCCCGCCGGCTGCACGACGCCGGGCTCCGGCAGGCCCGCGGCTTCTCGCTGAACGTCTCCAACTACTACACCACCTCCCAGAACACCGCCTACGGCAACGCCGTCAACAACGAGCTGGCGTCCCGCTACGGCTACACCAAGCCGTTCGTCGTCGACACCAGCCGCAACGGCAACGGCGCGAGCGGCGAGTGGTGCAACCCTGGCGGCCGGCGCATCGGTACGCCCACCCAGCAGGGCGGCGGCGCCGAGATGCTGCTGTGGATCAAGGTGCCGGGTGAGTCCGACGGCAACTGCGGCGTCGGGTCCGGCTCCTCGGCCGGTCAGTTCCTGCCCGAGGTGGCCTACAAGATGATCTACGGCTACTGACGCCCCGCCTCACACCTCCGCCTCACACCCCCAACCTCACAGCCCCGCTCCCTCGGGACCCCGTGGCCCGGCCGCTCCCCGCCTCGCGGCCGGGCCACGGGTGCGCCGTCCCGCCGGTGCCGGACGCCCGTTGTCGTCGCGGCCGGAAAGGCGCGACGCGGGCGCCCGGCCGGGGCGGCGCGCCGAACGGACGGGTCAGTCGCGGTCCCGGTCCTGCGCGGGCGGGGTGAGCATCGCCGTGAGGATGCGGAGCAGTTCGGCGCGGTCCCGGGGGGTGACCCGCGCCAGCCTGCGGTCGTACTCCGCCGCGAGGGCCGCCAGGGCCCGATCGCGCGCCCGGGTGCCCTCGGGGGTCAGGACGAGCCGATGGCGCCGCAGGTCGGTCTCGTCGATCTCGCGGCGGATGAAGCCCTTGGCGACGAGGTTGCGGACATAGACGGTCACGCTCGCCTTGGGCAGCAGCAGCGCCGTCGCGATCCGCGCCGGGTACGGCGAGGCCTCCACCTCGGCCAGGACGAAGAACTCCTTGGTCTCCAGCCCGCACCCGGCCAGCTCCTGTGCGCAGGCGTCCATCACGGCACCCAGCAGCCGCTGGTTCAGCGTCCACAGCCGTGCCCCGTCGACGGGCATGCG
The DNA here is from genome assembly GCF_012034935.1 of Streptomyces zingiberis. Classification (GTDB taxonomy): domain Bacteria; phylum Actinomycetota; class Actinomycetes; order Streptomycetales; family Streptomycetaceae; genus Streptomyces; species Streptomyces zingiberis. The sequence goes on along the minus strand of NZ_JAATEN010000007.1, from coordinate 159,617 downwards.
GGATCCTCCTTCAAGTGCTACCGTTTCGTACTAGTTCCAAGCTGTACTAATAGCTGTGCCGTACTGCGCAGCCACGGAACGACGACCTCACGAAGGGTGCCACACGTGCCTCAGCACTTCAGGATCCCGCGCGGTCCCGTCGAACTCGACGCCCACCTCCACCTGCCCGACGCCACCACCGGCAGTGCCGCGCCCCTGCGCGCGGTGGTGCTGTCGACCCCCGGCAGCAGCGTGAAGGAGCAGATCGGCGCCACCTACGCCGCCCGCCTCGCCGCCCGCGGCATCGCGGCGCTCGTCTTCGACCCCGCCCACCAGGGCCGGAGCGGAGGAGAGCCCCGCGACCTCGAAGACCCGTACCGCCGCGGCGAGGACATCTCCTACGCCCTGGACGCGCTCACCACGATCCCCGGGATCGACCCGCGGCGCATCGGCGTCCTCGGCATCTGCGCCGGTGGCGGGTACGCCGTGCACACCGCCCGCACCGACCACCGCATCAAGGCGGTCGGCACGGTCGTCCCGGGCAACATGGGCACCTCGTTCCGCGGCTTCCCGCCCGGCGGCCCGGCCGCCGCGCTCGACGCCCTCGCCGCCGCACGTCTCGAAGAGGCCCGCTCCGGCGAGATGACCCGGGTGAACTGGCTGCCCGACACCCCGGAGGACGCCGTGGCGGCCGGCCTGACCGACATCGACACCACCCAGGCCGTCAGGTACTACCGCACCGAACGCGGCCGCAACGCGTACTCCACCAACCGCCGCCTCGCGCGCGGTGACTCCCTCCTGCTGGGCTACGACGCGTTCCACCTGGTCGAGGAACTCCTGACCCAGCCGTTGCAGATCGTCCTCGCCGGGCGCACCGGCAACACCGGCCAGTACGAGGCCGGCATGGAGCTGTGGAAGAGGGCCCCCAACCCCGTCGACCTGATGGTGATCGACGGCGCGGGCCACTACGAGATGTACGACGAGCCCGAGTACGTCGACGCCGCCGTGGAACGCCTCGCCGGGTTCTACGGGAAGCATCTCTGAGGGGGCGGTTCGTGGTTCCTTCGCCACGGACCCGGCCATGACCGGTCCGGCTGTTCCCGTTCGGCCGCGTCACATCGCACGGGCCGAGTCGAACCGGCGCCGAGCCTCCTCGATGTGGTCCAGATAGGTGCGGGTCCAGGCGCACATGCCGTTGATCGTGGCGCGCAGTGCCTGGCCGGCTTCGGTGAGGCGGTACTCGACCCGTGGCGGCACCACCGGATGAACGGTCCTGTCGACCAGCCCGTCCCGTTCGAGGTGCCGCAGCGTCTGAGACAGCATCTTGTGGCTGATGCCCCCGACCTGCCTCTGCAACTCGGTGAACCGCAGGGTGCGGTCGGCCAGGACGTTGATGAGCAGCAACGCCCATTTGTTGGCCACGCCCGCGAAGACCTCACGGGCCAGCGAGTCGGCGCGGGTGAGATCCGTGTCGGCCGGATCACGGGCGGGGTGCTTGGTCACCACGAGGTGCCCCTCTCACCGAAAAGTGCGTTCTTCCAGCTCAGAGCATACTCTCCTACGGTTAGTCCGTATCCGCTGGAGACTGAACAGCCTGAACGGACCCCTGGAGCAACGATGATCCTCAAGACGTACGCCCGCCTCTGGGCCGACGACCTGAGCACGACCCTCCCCCTGCTGGAGCGCCTGACGGGAACGCGTCCGGACCTGCGCTTCGCCTTCGACGAGATCGAGCTCGCCGCCATCGGTGACTTCCTGGTCATCGCCGGACCCGCCGGGGAACGCGCCCGGTATGCCCACGCCACGGCCACGGTGATCGTCTCCGACCTGGACCAGGCGCGCGCGGCGCTGGACGAGGCGGGCGCCGAGATCACGACGGAGGAGGCCACCAGCGCAACCGGCCGCTTCCTCTACGCCCGTCACCGGGGCGGGGTGGAGGCCGAGTACGTCGAATGGAAGCCGGAGGTGCGGCGTCAGGTACTCGGCGCGTAGGTGTGTCGGCCGGCTCCTCCGGAGAGGAATCAGCGGATGCCGTCAGAGACTCACGAGCCGCCCACGGAGATATCCCTGAGGCATCGCTGAGCCATCTCCGAGGCGTCTCCGGGGCATCCGGACCGGCGGGCCCGCACGGTCACGGCGGTAGGGTCACCGCATGCGACGCGGGACGGGGCCGGTGGTGGCCGGGGCGGTGGTGGTGGCGTCCGCCCTGGCCTGGAGCGAGTGGCTGAACTGGCGCTGGTCCCGGACCCTGGTGGGGACGGGCGCGGGCGCCGGTGAGGCCGTGGTCGTGCTGGGATACCGCAACCCGCGGCCGGCGGTGAACGCCGTCAACCGCTGGCGGGTACGCGCCGGGATCCGCTCCCTCGCCGCCGGGGGCGGCCGGGAGACCTGCCTGATCCTCAGCGGCGGCACGACCGGCGACGGCGCCACGGAAGCCGAGCTGATGGCCGGTTACGCGAGGTCCGTGCTCGGCTTCGACGGCACGGTGCTGCTCGAAGACCGGTCCACGACGACCTGGGAGAACATCACGAACGTGATCCCGCTGCTGGAGGACGCCGGCCGCATCAAGATCGTCTCCCAGCCGGCGCACGCCCTCAAGGCCCGGGCGTACCTGCGACGGCAACGCCCCGACCTCGCCGAGCGGCTCGTGCGGGCGGACGACTACCGCCCGGGCGAATGGCTCGCCGCCAAACCGCTGCTGGCGCTCTACGGCCTCTGGAAACTCCGCGTCCTGACGGCCGGGGAGCGCGGGGCCCCGGCGCGGGCGGAGGCTCGGTAGCGGCCGGCCGGCCCGGATCGCGGAGAGCGCCGGTGAGACGTCCGCGAACAGCGGCCGGAGCATCTGCCGCCGCAACGCCGTGAGAAGGGCCCGGGTCTCCGGGACCGGTCTCGCCGGTGGGCCGGCGGCGGCGCTTGCCGCGCGCGGAGGGTGGTGCGGAATCGGCGGGGGCGCCCGGACCGGTGGTGTGGGTCGTGCCGGGCCGGGCGCCCCGGGGGTGTCAGGCGCCCGGCGGGCGTGGGTCCCACTCCAGGAGGGCCAGCCCGGCGGACATCCCGCCGCCGAAGCCGGCGAGGAGGACGCGATCGCCGGGGGCGAGGCGGTGCGCCGCGTGGTCGAGGGTGATCGGCACCGACGCCGCGCCCGTGTTGCCGTACTCCCGTACCGTCACATGCGTACGGTCCGGGGCGAAGCCCAGCGAGGCCGCCAGGTCGTCGATCATCCGGCCGTTGGCCTGGTGGGGCACGAAGTGGACGGGGGACGTCCCGTCGGGCTCCGCGCCGTCGGTGTGCTCCCGGAGGAAGTCGCGGATCATGGGCCCGACGTTGTCCTGGACGAAGGCGCGCACCGCCCTGCCGTCCATCGTGAAGTAGTGCAGGCCCTCCGCGAGGGAGGCGGCCGAGGCCGGGATCCGGGAGCCGCCCGCGGGGACGCGGATGAGGTCGCGGTGGTCGGGGAAGGTCGCGAGCCGGGTGGCGAGCACGCCCTGGCCCCGGGTGGGGCCCAGCACGACCGCCCCCGCGCCGTCGCCGAAGAGGACCGCCGTGCGGCGGTCGGTGGGATCGAGCGTGCGGGAGTAGATGTCGGCGCCGACGACCAGCGCGTGCCCGGTGGTGCCCCGCAGCATCCGCTCCGCGCTGACCAGCGCGAAGACGAAACCGCTGCACACGGCGTTCACGTCGTAGGCCGGCGTGCCGGGCCGGACGCCGATCTCGAAGGCGACGGAGGTGGCGGTGGGGGGCTGCGGCGAGTCCGGCGTGGAGGTGGCCACGATGACCAGCGAGATCTCCTCGGCGCCGATACCGGCGTCGGCCAGGGCGGAGCGGGCGGCCGCCGCGGCGAGGTCGGAGGTGGCCTCGTCGGGCTTGGCCCGGCGGCGCGCGTGGATGCCGGTGCGATCGGCGATCCACGCGTGGCCCACCCCGGCCGGCTCTCCCACCTCCTCGTTGGTGACCACGTCGCCGGGGAGGCAGGAACCGGTGCCGAGGACGCCGACGGCGCCCCGCGCGGGAACGGCTGCTGAACGGAAGGTCATGTCGACTTGTCTCCTGTCGCGCCGAGTGGGGGCGGCTGTGGATGACCCGGTCGCGCCGCCCCGCCGCGGCGCCGGGCCGCGGGACCGAGGGGCGTGAACGCCGGGAGGGGACGGACGCGGGTGCGGGGACGCTCAGGCCGCCTCGTAGATGCGCTGGTGGTCGCGGACCGCCGTGAGACGGAAGGGCCCCTGGGTGCGGTGCGGCAGCTCGTGCCATCCGCCGTCGGTGGGCAGCGACCGCTCCCTCAGCGAGCGGTAGGTGGCGTAGTCGATGACCTGCCGGTCCTCCACCGCCCGCCGGTGCGCCTCCTGGCGCAGGTGGGCCCGGTAGCCGGGGCGGACCCGGGCGGCGAGGAACTCCGCGACGCTCCCGGAGCCGTAGCTGAACAGGCCGACGGTCCGCCCGTCCAGGTCGTCGCGGTTCTCCAGCAGCGCGGTGAGGGCCAGGTACACCGAGGCGGTGTAGCTGTTGCCGACCGTCTCGTTGTAGCTGGTGGTGGGGGCCACGTCCCGGTGGAGCGCCTCCTCGTCCAGGTGCGCCCCGGCGGTCTCCAGCAGCTGCCGGTGCGCCTTGAACGCCATGCGGGTGTACGGCTGGTGGTAGCAGAAGCCGCGGAAGTCGGTCAGGGGCAGCCCGCCCTGGGACCGGTAGTCGCGCCAGGCGCCCTCGACGGCGTCGAGGTAGGCCGCGACCGACTCCTTGCCGTTGACCAGCGGGGTGGCCCGGTAGTTGGGGCGCCAGAAGTCCATCACGTCGGCGGTGAACAGGCCCGAGGGGCCGGTGAGTTCCAGCAGCGCGGGGTCGGCCGTGACGAGCATCGCCGCCGCCGCGGCCCCCTGGGTGGCCTCCCCGGGGCTGTCCAGGTCGTACTGGGAGACGTCGCTCGCGATGACGAGCACCCGCTGCCGGGGGTCCCGGTGCACCAGTCCCGCCGCGAACTGGAGGCCGGCGGTGGCGCCGTAGCAGGCCTGCTTGACCTCCACCACGCGCGTGTTCGACGCCAGCCCCAGCAGGGAGTGGACGTAGACACCCGCCGCCTTGGACTGGTCGACGGAGCTCTCGGTGGCGAGGACCACGGTGGTCACGTCGTCCGGGCCGTGCCGCTCGATCAGGGGGAGGGCGGCGGCCGCGGCCATGGTGACGATGTCCTCGTCCTCGGTGGGGACGCTCATCGCGCGCTGCCCGAGGCCCTTGTGGTACTTCGCCACGTCGCTGCCGTTGTACCGGGCGAGTTCGGCATGGGGCAGGACGAGACTGGTGGTGCGGAGGGAGAGGTCGTGGACGCCGATGGCGAGGTCAGTGGACATGGGAGTCTCCTGTCGCGCGTTCGAGTCGGGTGTGCGCCTTCATCAGTTCGCCGGGGTTGGTCTGGGCGGCCAGCAGGGACAGCTCGCCGCACAGGACGGTGGCCGCGGCGAGGGCGGCGAGCCGGCGGGCGTTCTCCCCGGCGGGGCGGTCCTCGCGGCAGCCCAGCCGGGTGAGGTTGTCCTCCACGAAGCCCAGGCCCTTGCCGTTGCCCACGGTGCCGAGGATCAGATTGGGCAGGGTGCAGGAGAAGTACAGGTCGCCGTCGCGGTCCTGGACGTACGTCACGCCCTGGGAGCCCTCGACGATGTTGGCGGCGTCCTGCCCGGTGGCCAGGTAGAAGGCGAGCAGCATGTTCGCGTAGTGCGCGTTCGCCGAGCGGATGCCGCCGGCCAGCAGGGTGCCGACCAGGTTCTTGTTCGTGTTGAGCGCCGTCACCCGGGCCGCCGTGGTGCGCAGGCGCTCGGCCACGATGTCGCGGGGGATGAGGATCTCCGCGACGACGTTCTTGCCCCGGCCGAGGATGCCGTTGATCGCGGTGGCCTTCTTGTCGGTGCAGTAGTTGGCGGAGATCGAGCCGTAGCGGATGCCGTCCACCGTGGCCAGCAGGTGGGCGAGGAGCGCGTCGGAGGCGAGCGTGGCCATGTTGTGGCCCGAGGCGTCCCCGGTGGCGAACTCGAAGCGGATGAACAGCAGTGGGCCGGTGATCTCCTGACGGATCCCCAGCAGCCGTGCGAAGCGGCTGCTGCGGGCGGTGACCTCCCGCAGCCGGGGCAGCTGTTCCTCGACGGCCAGGGAGGCGGCGTGGGCGCCCGCCGCGTCGTCGGCCTCCACCAGCACCGAGCGCGTCATGCGCTCGTCGACGAGCGTGGTGCGGATGCCCTCGTCCACCAGGCGGGAGATCTTCGCCCCGCGGCCGACCGACGGCCACAGCGGTGACTCGTAGGTGGCCAGGGGGACCTCGGTCTCGGCCGTGGTGACGTTGCCCGTGACGCGCAGGGGGCCCACCCAGCGCAGGGGGACGCCCGCGGCGGTGACCTCGGTGGACGGTTCGGCCGTGATGGTCATGACGTGATTCCTTTCGCGGTGTTCCCGGCGTGCGCGGTGTTTCCGTTGCGCGCGGTGGCCCAGCCGTTTTCGGGGGCCCGCCCCGTGGCCCGCTCCGTGGCGAGGCGCGTGGCCCCTTCCGTGGCCCCGGCGAGGCCGCGGTCGAGGCAGAAGGCGCGCAGTTCGCCGGTGAGCTGCACGTCGCAGTCGGCGAGTTCGCCCGGGCTGTGCGCGCCGAGCAGGGTCATCAGGGCCGCGAGGTGGTCCAGCCAGGTGGTGATCTGCTCCACCAGGGCCTCCACGCCCCCGTCGAGCAGGGTGGTGAGGAACGGGCCGGAGGCGCCGGCCGCCCGCGCGCCCAGGGCCAGCGACCTGGCCACGTCCAGCGGGTCGCGGATGCCGCCGGAGGCGAGCAGCGGCAGACCGGCGTCCCGGGCGTCGAGCAGCGCTGCCGGGGTGGACAGGCCCCAGCCCTCCAGGTAGGCGTAGTCGGGCCGGTCGCGGCGGCCGTTTTCGATCCGGGCGAAGTCCGTGCCGCCGCTGCCGGCCACGTCCGCGGCGTGGACACCGAGCGAGGCGAGTTCCCGCACCGTCCGGCCGCTCAGGCCGAAGCCGACCTCCTTGACGATCACCGGTACCCCGACGGCCGCGACGATCTTCTCGATGGCCCCGGCCCAGTGCCCGAAGGAACGGTCCCCCTCGGGCATGACGGTCTCCTGAACGGTGTTCAGGTGGATCTGCAGCGCGTCCGCCTCCAGCAGCTCCACCGCCCGGCACGCCTGGTCGGGCGTGGCGTCGGTGTTGATGTTGGCCAGGACGAAACCGCCGGGGTTCTCCCGGCGGACCGGGGTGAAGGTGGGGGCCGTGGACGGGTCCTTGAGATAGGGGCTCATGGACCCGGTGGCGATGGGCAGCCCCGTCTCGTGGGCGGCGATCGCCAGGTCGCGGTTGATCTCGCCGGTGCGCGGGCTGCCGCCCGTCATGGCGTTGATGTAGAGCGGGCGCCGCCAGCGCATCCCGGCGAAGCCGGTCTCCAGCGAGACCTTCTCGCGGTCGGTGCCGGCCAGGGCGTGGTGCACGAAACGCACCTCGTCGAACTGGCTGGGCCGGCGCGGCGGTCCGGCGTCCCGTCCCTCGCCGGCCGCGGTGTGCTGGGAATGGGCGAGCCGTACGTGGTCGTCCTTCCGGTGTGCGCTCATCGGATCCGTCCTCGCGGGGTTGGGGAGGGGAGACCGGCCTGTGGCCCGGTACCGGCGGGGTGCGCTTCCGCGCGGGGGGCGGAGCGGGCTGAGCCGGCGGAGGGGGCTGAGCGGGCTGAGAGGGCGGGGCGGGCTGAGCCGGCGGCCGGGGCGGAAGGACCGGCCGGGGCCGGGGCCGTGGCCGCGCCCGCGCCCGCGGCCACGGCGAGCGGCAGGGGCGTGATGCCGGCCTCGCGCCACCGCCGGTGCAGGGGCGCGGCGGACGCGGCCGAACCGTCCCCCGGCAGCAGGGCGATCCCGCAGTCACCGCCGCCCGCGCCGGAGGGCTTGGCCGCCGCGCCGCACGCCTCCGCCACCTCGCACAGGCGGCGCAGGGGCTCGGTGACGACGCCCTGCGCGGCCTCCCCGTCCAGGCGGTCCAGCAGGCGCCGGGCGGTGCGGACGGACGCCAGGAGGTCCGCCGGCCGGTCGTCCTCCAGGGCGCGGACCATGCGCGTCACGCAGTCCTCGCTGTCGTCGAGGAAGCGGCCGCGGGCGTCGCTGTGCCACCACGGCCCGGCGGTCAGCCCCGCGACCAGGTCCGGGGTGGAGGCCGGGCTGCCGCTCCAGCCCACGTGCAGGGTGACGCCGGACGGCGGGGGCAGCGGCCGGACCGCGAAGCCCGGCCAGGGCGCGGCGAGCGTCGCCGCGACCCCGTCCCGGCGCACACCGGCCAGCAGCGCCCGGCGGTCGGGGGCGCGGTACGCCACCCAGCCGCCGCAGGCCGCGGCCGCGAGATCGGCACCGGAGGGCCCCGCGTTCACCCGGACGCCGGCCAGCAGCGCGACGCGCAGGCACTCCCGGTCCGGCAGCGGCGTCCCGTGGTACTCCGCCAGCGCCCGGACCGTCGCGACGGTGACGGCGGCGCTCGACCCCAGCCCGGTCTTGACGCCGCCGTCGTGCAGGTCGCTGCGGATCGTGAGCCGGACGGCGGCGGGCCCGAGGGGACGCCGCCCGACCGGCGCCGCCTCGGCCAGCGCCTCGACCGTCTCCACGGCGGACACCACATGCGCCAGCACCGCCGGCACCGCGGCCGTGGCCGGGAAGCCCTGACCCGGCAGGACCCGCAGCCCCTCCGGGGTCCGGCGCAGCCCCACCTCGTGGCCGACCAGGTCGGAGTCGACGATCACGTCGGCGGTTCCGGGGCCCGGGGAGGCCGGGGCGTCCCCGCAGGGCGCGGAGCCGGCGGTTTCCGCGGGGCTTCCGGGGTGCGCGGGGTGATCGGTGCGCACGGTCCCGTCGGCGTCCCCGGCGGTGACGGTGACATACCGGTCCACCGCCACCACCACCGCGGGCCGCCCCGGTTCGAGGACCGCGTACTCCCCGGCGACCAGCAGCTTGCCCGGCGCCCGGCGGGTGACCCGGCGCGCCATCAGGCGTCCTCCGTCCGCAGCCGGGCCCCGGGCCCGCCGCCCGCCACGACCACCCGGGCGCCGGTAACCTCACCCATCCGGGCGGCGACGGTCTTCGCGTCGGCCGCGTCGCAGATCACCTTGACGTTGGGGCCGGCGTCCATCGTCGCCCAGGCGCCCAGCCCGTCCGCGCGCAGCCGGCGGACCTGGGTGAGGGCGGCGTCGGAGGCCGCGGTCCGGTACCGGACGGGTGGGCTCGCCGTTTCCATCGTGGCGTGCATGCCGAGGGCGTTACGTTCGGCGGTCTCACCCACGGTGGTGATGTCACCCTCGCGCAGCGCCGCGCGCATGCGGCCGAGATCCTCCCGGCTCTTCCGCAGCCAGCCCGGGAACAGCGGTGAGGTGGCGACCGTGCGGCGCATGGCCTCCCTGCTGGACACGGACTTGGGACCGGCCTCCAGGATGACGGCGACCAGCGCCAGGTCGACGCGGGCGTCGGTCACCGCCTCGGCGTAGGAGGCGTGGTCCGGATCGGCGGCGCCGGGGTCGCCGGCGTGCCAGACGGCGAAGCCGCCGTGGACGGAGCGGGAGGCCGAGCCGGAGCCGCGGCGGGCCAGCCGGGAGAGCGACACGGGGTCGCGGGGGAGCCCGTAGGCGCGGGCCGCGGCCAGGGCCAGCGCGGCGAAACCGCCGGCGGACGAGGCGAGTCCGGCCCCCACCGGCACGGTGTTGCGGGTGTCCACCACGGCGGGGGCGCGGATCCCCGACCGCTCGCGCACCAGATCGAGGAAGTCCGTGATCCGGCGCCGCATCTCGCCGCGGGCCGGCACCCCGTCCATGATCACCCGGTCCTCCGGGGCGTCCGGGGCCTGCCGTACGGCGGTGGTGGTGGGGAAGGCGTCGAGGGTCAGGGACAGGCTGTCGGCGAGCGGGAGGATGAGACGCTCGTCGCGCTTCCCCCAGTACTTGACGAGGGCGATGTTGGGGTGGGCGACCGCCACCGCCGGTTCACAGTCCGTCATGGCCTGCTCCTTCCGTCAGCGCGGCCGTCCAGGTGCGGGCGCCGAACGCGCCGGCGAGGGCGGCGGCCACGGACTCCGCCTCCCGGGCGGTGGTGGTGAGGGCGATGACGCAGCCCCCCAGCCCGCCGCCGCTCATCTTGGCGCCGAGGGCACCCGCGCCGACCGCGGCCCGGGCCAGGGCGTCGGTACGCTCCGTGGTCAGCCCCAGGCCGGCGAGGAGTTCGTGGCAGTCCGTCAGCCGCTCACCGAGCCGGGGGAGGCGGCCCGCCGCCAGATCGGCGAGCGCGGCGCGTGTCAGGGTGCCCGACCGCTCGACGAACCGGTCGCGGGCGGCGGGGTCGCGGGTGAAGGCGTCCCGCAGCATGCCCACCGCCTGCCTGGTGCCGCTGCCCCGGCCGCTGTCGGCCACGACGACGTGACAGCCGGTGCCCACCGGCGGGGTGACGCAGGTTCCGCCCGCCAGCAGCACCGGGTGGTCGCTGCCGGTCGTCCAGGCGTCGATCCCGCTGGCCAGCCCGTGCGCCGACCGCTCGGACACCTGCACCAGCTCGTAGATCTCCGCCGGGCCCAGACCGGTGGCGAAGAGCCCGTCCAGGGCGCGGACGAGGGCCCGGGCGTGCGCCGCGCTGGACCCCAGCCCGCGGGACGGGGGGATCCGGCTGTCCAGGCGGATGTCCAGCGCCGGGCGGCCGTCGAGCCCGGCCCGCCGGGCGAAGGCGTCCAGCAGCGGTTCGAACTCCTCGGGCAGCTCCTGCCAGGTCTGCTCGGCCGGATCGGGCGAGGGGCCGGGAGCGGGCGCGGGAGGGGCGGGGTGGCGCGTGCCGCCGGCCGGGGAGCCGGAGGGCGGCGCGTGGCGGACGGTGGCCCGGCAGCCGAGCGCGGGGAGGGGGAGCGCCAGCGCGGGGGCCCCGTAGACGACCGCGTGCTCGCCCAGCAGGATGGCCTTGCCGTGGGCTTCCCCCGTCGCGGTGGATCGCTCCTCGGTCACGAGGGCGCGGTGCGTGGACATGGAGTGCGGTTCCCTTCTGCGGTCGTGGCCTTCCTGGGGTGGTGCCGGAGCGGCCTTTCCGTGACGCGGCGGCCTGCCGTGGTGGGGCGGCGGCGATCGCCGTCCGGCCGTCCGGACTTCCAGCCTTGCCTGGGCGCGGGGCTCTTTCCAGTCGCCCACCGCCGTCGTCCCGCCGGGACCGCCCCCTCGTCCCGCCGGGACCGCACGGCTGTCCCGACGGGACCGCGCCGGTGTCCCGCGGGGACCGCACCGCCGTCCCGCCGGAACCGCGCGGCCGTGACGGCGGTCCCGGCGGGACGGTGGCCCCGGCGCGTCCGGACCGGACGGGGCGCGGCCCCCGGGCCGGACGCGCCCGCCGGGTCAGACGCGGCCCGCGGCGACCGCTCCGCCGGTCACCACCTCGCGCACCCGGCGGGCCGCGCGCTCACCGGTGACGAGGCTGGAGTTGGTCGCGCTGAAGCCGAGGTAGTCGCCGGCGAGCTGGATGCGGGAGCGGGGGTCCAGACCCTGGTTGAAGGCGCGCAACCGCGCGTAGTCCCCGGGCTTGCGCAGGATGACCGCGTTCTTCCAGCGCTGGACGTACGCCATGTCCTGGTGGGCCTCGATGTGCCGGGCCATCTCCGGCCAGGCCTGCCGGTGGATCTCGTGGGTGAGGGCCTCGACCGTGTCGTCGTCGTCGTCCCAGTGCGCCATCGCCCAGGGGTAGCGGTAGTAGCTGGTCAGCAGGGCGTGGCCCTGCGGGGCGCGGCCGGGGGCGAAGTTGTGGTTGAAGGTGATGACCCCCAGGTCGGCGTGTTCCCGCTGCGGGAACAGGACGCAGGTGGCGGGCTCGCTCGGCACCCGGTCGACGCCGAAGTAGACGTGGATGTCCGGCACGTAGGGGACGTTCGCCAGGTAGTCCAGGGTGCTGGGGGCCAGCCCGGGGCAGAGCCCCGCGGCGACCGGCCCCGGCAGGGCGACGATCGCGGCGGCGGCCTCCTCGGTGTGCTCCGGCTCGCCCTCGCGCCGCCAGTGCACCCGGACGCCGTCCGAGGTCTCCTCGACCTGGGTGACCTCGGCGCGGGTCTCGACGTCCAGCCGGGCGGCGAGCGTGGTCGTGAGGGTGTCCACCCGGTCGTGGAAGTTGAACCACTCGGAGTTCACGGCGGGCATGGAGAACAGGAAGTTGACCACCGACAGGTCGGGGGGCGAGTTGAAGAACATCGCGCTCATGGGGTCCACCACGTAGTCGCGGAACTCCGTGTCCAGCCTGCGCTCGGCGTAGGCGGCGGCGGTCTCGGTGTCGAGCGTGGCCGCCTCGCCCATGTCGCTGTTCCAGCGCAGGCGCCCGGCGTACTTCCGCAGGTCCGCCTGGAGCCGGACCATCGCCGGCACCGAGGACCAGGGCAGCAGGCCGGAGCGCTTGAGGTCGGTCGGCCGGTTCGCCCGCAGGCGGTGGACGCGGCCGTCGCGGCGGATGCCGACGAGGTTGTTGGTGCGCAGGGTGGTGTCCTCGATGTCCAGGTCCCGCACGAGGTCGCGCATCTGCGTGTAGTTCTCGATCAGCAGGATGGCGGCCAGGTCCATGTGGTAGCCCCGGCGCCGGACGGTGCGCATCCGGCCGCCCGCCCGGTCCTCCCGCTCCAGGACCCGCACCGGGTGCCCGGCCTGCTGGAGGCGGAAGGCCGCGGTCATGCCGGCGATGCCGGCGCCGACGACGATGACCGGTTCCTTGGACTCGCGTGCGGTGTGTGCCGGGTTCGGTGTGTGTGTCACGACGGCGTTCCTTTCGTCCGGGAGAGGGCGGGGACGCGGGCGGAGGGCCCGGCCTGCGCGGGTGCCGCGGCCTCCAGGCGTTCCCAGACCCGGCGGGCCGTCCGCGCCGCCGAGCAGATGCTGTGGTGGGTGCTGGACTGGGTGAAGTAGTCACCGCCGGCCAGGTGGACGCGCGAGCCGGCCGGCCAGGCCCGGCTGAGCCGGGCGAGTTCGCGGTAGTCCCCGGGGCGCCGGAAGACGACGCACTCGCCGGGGCGCATGACGTGCGTCATGACCGTGTGGTTCTCGGTCTCGGGCACCAGCCGCAGCGCCCGCAGCGCCGCGCGCGCGTGGTCGACGAGCCGATCCTCGGGCAGATCGCGGTGGCGGTCCGACCAGGAGCCGCGGAAGTGCGCCATGACCAGGCCCCGCCCCTCGGGCACCCGGCCCGGGGCGGTGTTGTGCGGGAGGATCACGCCGACCAGGGCCGGGTGCTCCGCCCGGGGCGCGTTCACCATCACGGCGCGCTCGGCCGTCGGGCGGTCCAGGCCGAAGGCCACGTGCACGCTGCCGGTGTACTCCACCTGCCGGAAGAACTCGGTGAACTCCCGTCCCATCTGGCCGTAGAGTTCCGGCGCCTGGGAGACGGGGACCGCCAGCACACAGGCGTCGGCCCGCTCGGTGCGCTCGCCGCCGTCACCGGGCCGCCAGGTGACCCGGACCCCGGAGGCGTCCTCCTCGACCTGGCGGACCCGGGCGTGGTACGTCACGGGCAGCTGGGCGGCGAGGAGACGCGGCAGGAGGCCGACGCCGCCGCGGAAGGTGAACAGCCCGCCCCCGCCCAGCAACGAGTTGAGCAGCATGAACGGCGCCACCGACGAGGTGCGTTCGACATCCTGGAGGGAGGCCAGCATGCACAGCGGATCGAGCAGGTGGTCGACCGTGCCGGGCCGCAGTCCGCGGCGGAGCGCGTAACCGGCCACGGACTCCCCGTCGTGGCGGGCCGCGGCGGACATGTCGTACCAGTCCAGCGAGCGCCGCACGCGCAGATGGTCCAGCATCAGCTTGGGCAGATCGGCCGGGAACGGCGCGAACCGCAGCAGCCCCGCCGCCATCCGCGGCAGGGACCCCACATGCAGATGGTGCACCCGGCGGTCCCGCATCAGGCCGATGAGGTCGGAGGAGGGCAGGAGGCGGTCGCCCACCCCGGCGAGCTCCGCCAGCCGCAGCATCGCGTGGTACCGGCGGGAGAGGAGGGAGGCCCCGGTGTCGATGAAGAAGCCGTCACGCCGCACCGACGCCATGCGGCCGCCCACCTCCTCCGGTCCGCCGCTCTCCAGGACCGTGACCCGGCAGCCGCGCCGCTGGAGGAGGAAGGCGCTGGTCAGGCCGGCGATGCCGGCGCCGGCCACGATGACGTGGGGGCGGCCGCCGGAAGCGGCGCGCTCCGCACCGGCCACGGCGGGCCCGGCGGCTGGGGTGCCGGGGGCGCCGAGGGCGTCAGGGCGTGTCGTGCGGGGGCCGCCGGTCATGCGGACACCTCCCCGCGCGGCTCTTCCCCGTCGTAGCGGTCGTAGCGGCCGTGCCGCAGGTACCACTCGACGTGGTTCTGGAAGCTCAGCAGCCCGTCGGCCCAGGCGCGGATGGCGCCCGCCTCGGCGGCGTTGTAGGGGGCGCCCGAGCCGGCGGGCCCGGTGACGTGGTCCAGCGCGCGCCGGAGCTGCCGCACCCGCTGCTCGATGCGGTCCATGGTCTCGGCGGCTGCGTCCTGGAGCGACTTGTGCTCCAGCCGGTGCAGCAGGATCACGAGGTTGTACGCGTCCGGCCGGTGCAGCTCCTTCGACACCGAGCACACGTCGTTGATCCAGGAGGCGATGTCGGCGGCGCAGCCGATCATCTCGGTGTACTCCGCGGTCCCGTAGAAGCGCGCCGGGAGGCGCACCGACTCCCCCTGCTCCACGAAGTCCAGCAGCGGCAGCACCGGGCCGGTGTCGCGGCGCAGCGCGATGTAGGAGTCCACGGCGGGGAGTTCACCGCGCGCCCGGTACCCGGACTCCACCACGAGGGAGGTGAAGTAGTCGTCCAGGTGCGCCAGCAGCTCGTGGAATTGCAGCGGCGCCATGACCAGCGCGGTCCGCTCCAGCAGATCGGCCAGGGAACGCTGGAGGGGATCGGCGGCCTCCGGCAGCGGCACGCGGCGCCGGGCGGCGTCCACCATGCGGCGCAGCGGCCCCGCGGCCTCCTCGGCGGCGGCGGTACCGGCGCCCGCGGCGCCGTCCTCGAAGTGGTCGTCGAGGTTGAAGTACCACATGGTCCACTGGGTGACGAGGACGCGGATACCGGTGTCCGCGTGCGGGTATCCGTGGCTGACCAGCTCACCCGCGCACAGGCGGCGCAGCGGGTGCCGGGGGTCGCCGGAGTCGATCAGGCCGAAGCGCAGGGCCCAGGCGGCACCGCCGGACTCCACGGCCTCGACGTCGTGCGGGTCCCGGACGGGAGCGGCGGGGAAGGGCCACCGGGGCAGGACGGTCTCCAGGACCGGATCAGCTATCGGGCTCTGCACGACTGCTCTCCTCTCTCCGCATCCGGCCGGCCGGGACGCTCGCGGCGCGGCGGGTGCGGGACGGACTGTCGGGGGTGTTCACGCGGGAGCCGGACGGCTCCCGCGTGTGGAAGGGGGACACGGGCCGTGCGTCCCGGGCCCGGCCGGGGCGGGCGGGCGCGGGGGGTCAGTGGTCACGGGCCGTCAGCCAGTGGGCGAGGTCCCGCAGCGGCCTGGTGCGGGAGGGGGGCAGCTCCAGGGCGCCGAGGTGGTCCAGCGCCTCCCGCAGATGCCGGCCCGCGAGTCCGGCGGTCCGCTCCCGGCCGCCCGCGCGTTCCACGAGCGCGGCGGCGTGGCGGAGGGTCCCGGGGTCGTCCAGGGACGGATCGCGGGCGTAGAGCTCGGCCAGCCGCGCCGCCTCCGGGCCGCCGGAGTCCAGGGCGGCGACCACGGGGAGGCTCTTCTTGCGCGCGTGGAGGTCCGCTCCGGCGGGCTTGCCGGTCCGTTCCGGGTCGCCCCAGATCCCGAGCAGGTCGTCCACGTGCTGGAAGGCCAGCCCCAGCGACCGCCCGAAAGCCTCCAGCCCCGCCGCCCGTTCCCCGTCCGCCCGGCCCGCCAGGGCGCCGAGCCGGCAGGCGGCCCCCATGAGCGCACCGGTCTTGCGCGCGGCCATGGTGGAGCATTCGGCGAGCGAGACCTCCGCCCGTTCCTCGAAGGCCATGTCCTCGAACTGGCCCCCGATGAACTGCTGTACGGCCTCGTTGAGCGCCGCGGTGGCCGGAGCGCCCAGGTCCTCCCGCTGGATCAGGGAGGCGGCCAGGGCCAGCATGGCGTCCCCGGCCAGCAGCGCCCCGGCGACCCCGAAGGCACGCCAGGCCGCGGGGCGGTTCCGGCGGGTCTCGTCCCGGTCGATGATGTCGTCGTGCAGCAGCGAGGAGTCGTGCGCGAGTTGCACCGCCGCCGCGCAGCCGGCGCCCGTACCGGGGGCGGCCCCGGCGGCGCGGGCGGAGAGCAGCACGAGCGCGGGGCGCACCGCTTTGCCCCAGCCGGCCGCGACGGGCCGGCCCCGCTCGTCCCACCAGCCCAGGTGGTAGCCGGCGACGGCGCGGGCGCGGGGGTGGAGGGAGAGCACGGCCTCCCGCAGGACCGGGTCGGTGACGTCCGTGGCGTGACGCAGCCACCGCGGGGCGCCGGCGTCACCGGGCGGCGCCGGAACGGTGTTCCGCCGCTCCGTGACGGTCGTGTCGGCTGTGGTCATCGGGCCGGTCCCTTCTCGGCGGGTGCGGCAGGCTCGGTGGGCCCGGCGGGTGGGGCGGCTCCGGGGGAGGCCCCGCCCGCGGAGAGCCACCGTTCGTGCCGGCCCAGCACATGGCGGAACAGGGCGGTCAGATCGTCCATCGCGGCCGGGTCCCCGCCCGCCCCCTCCAGCGCCCGCAGGGCCCGGCCGAGGTGGTGGCGTGCGTCGCGCTCGGCCCCCGCCCGGCCGCCGGCCTCCGCCACCAGGTCCGCGAGCTTCGCCAGTTCGCCCTCCCCGGGGACGGCGGCGGAGCCCAGGCGCGCGGCCAGCCGGGAACCCGCCCGGGTACCGGAGCGCAGCGCGACGATCACGGGGTAGGTCCGCTTGCCGCGGCGCAGGTCACCGTAGGCGTGCTTGCCACCGGTGGTGTCCCCCCAGAGATTCTCCAGGTCGTCCGCCATCTGCCAGGCGATCCCCAGGTCCCAGGCGGCGGAGCGGAGCGCGGACACGGCCGGCGCCGGGGCGCCCGCCAGGGCCGCGGCGACCTCGGCGCAGCCGCTGAGCAGACCGCTGGTCTTGGCGCAGGCCGCCAGGTAGTCGTCGGGGCCGGTCCGGGCCACGTCCCGGCCGTCCAGCTCCAGATCCGCGGCCTGTCCCCGGATGATGGTCTCCACCGCCGCCGCCAGCGCCCGGGTGGCGGCCGGCGCGGCCGCCCCGGGCACTTCTGCGGTGGTCCGCAGCGCCTCGTTGAGCAGCGCGTCACCGGCCAGGACGGCCGGGCCCGCCCCGAACACCACCCAGGCGGAGGGCCGCCCGCGGCGCAGCTCGTCGGCGTCCATCAGATCGTCGTGGAGCAGGGAGAAGTTGTGCACGAGCTCCGCGGCGACCGCGCCGGGCACCGCCTCGGCCGGGCCGGCGCCGAACGCCCGCGCGGTGAGCGTCACCAGCGTGGCGCGCAGCATCTTGCCGCCGGGGTCCCGGGCCGGTCTCCCGTCGGGCCCGCACCAGCCGAAGTGGTAGGAGCTGATCAGGGCGAGCCGGGGGTGGAGCCGGTCCACGGCCCGGCGCAGGGCGGGGAGTACCGCCTCCCGGCACTCGGCCAGGAGGTCCGGCACCGGGTCCGGGGTGTGGGCGGCCGGTCCGGGGGCGCCGGGGCCGGAGGTGTCCGTGCCGGGGGTGCCCGTGCCGGAGGTGTCCGTGCCGGGGGTGTTCAGGACGCGTGCGTCGCTCATGGGTGCTGTCTCACCCTTCCCACGGTGGTCGGGGGCGGCCGGGGATCGTGGCCGGTGGAGCCCGGATCCGCCGGCCCGCTCACGGCGGTGCCGCCGGCGCGCGGTGGTCTCTCGGCCGGTGCGCGGAGCGTCATGTGTGCGGCGAAGATGCGCGGTGCCGCGGTGCGCGGTGCGCGGTGTGCGGTGTGGCGCGTGGTGCGGAACGCGTGTGCCGTGGTGGTCCCGTGCCCGGTGGGTTCCGGTGCGCGGGGTGGGCCCGGGGTCCGGTGCGGACCAGGGCGTGTCGCACCTGTTCGTGCCGCGGATATCCCACGGTGTGCCGGTGACGGGAAAGGCCGGTGTATCCCGGCGGACCCGGCGGCACCAGAAAGTCAAACAGTCCCGTGGCCCGTCCGCCAAGGCCGTTCGGTAATCGCGTTCGTCCGGCGGGTCGCCCTCTTGTGAACTTGTGATTCTGGTCGAATGGGAGCGCTCCCGGAGAGACTGCGGAAAACCGGAAGAGATCCGCCGGTTATTCCTCCGCCATGCGCGGATAAAAGAAGGACTGTCCTCTGATCGTCAACGGGGCGGACGGCATTCCCACAGCGGTGACAGCCGGCGGGCGCGGAACGGTGGTTTCACCGCGTCGTCCGCGATCCCGGTTCTCGTCCTGTGTGCCCGGATCTGAACACATTCCGAGGAGTTGTCATGGCGCGCAGCCACCCGAACCACAGGCTGAAAAGGCTCCTGGCCGAGGCGGGGATGTCCGGCGAGACGCTCGCCCGCGCGGTGAACCGGACGGCGGCCGAGAGCGGGCGCGTCCTGCGCTACAGCCGGAAGACCGTGGCCGGCTGGCTCGCCGGATCCCGGCCGCCCGCCCCCGTCCCCGCGCTGGTGGCCGAGGTGCTGACCCGGCGCCTGGGCCGCTACGTCAGCCTTCAGGAGACGGGCCTGTCGCCCCTCCCCGACGAGCCGGTCGACCCCCTTCTCGCCACCGGGGGCCGGGGCCGCGAGGCCCTGGCGACGCTCACCGCGGCCGATACGGGCGCGGACACCCGGGCGGCCCTGCGCGGGCTGCCCCTGCGGCCGTCCGCCACTCCACCGGCGTGGGCCGAGGCCGAACCCGGGCCGGCGCGGGGGGAGTGGTGTCTCGGCGCGGGCGACCTGGCCGCCCTGTCGCAGACCACCGCGCACTACGCGAGAGTCAGCGACACCTACGGCGGAGCGCACAGCCGCACCGCCCTGGCCGTCTACCTCGCGACCGACGGCGCCGCCTTCCTCGCCGCCCGGTGCGACGCGCCCACCCACGCCCAACTGCTCGGCAACCTCTCCCGGCTGACGCATGTGCTGGCCCGGATGTGCGCCGACTGCCGGCAGAACGGCCTGGCGCAGCGGTACTTCCACGTGGCCGCGCAGCTGGCGGTCGAGGCCGGTGACCGCACCCAGTACGCCGTCACGCTCCGCGCCATGAGCGCCCAGCTGAGCCGCCTCGGGCACCGGGGCACCGAGCTCGCGCTGTCCGCGTGGCGGGCGGCCCCGGAGGACGCCTCCCCGGCCATCAAGTCCTTCTTGCTGAGCAATCTGGCCGTGGTGCACGCGGCGGCCGGCCGGGAGCGGCGGGCGCTGGACGTCCTCTCCGACGCGACGACGCTGCACGGCGGGCGTGACGAACCGCCCGCGCCGCCGTTCAGCGGGTACCCGCTGGCCGCGCTGCACTACCAGCGGGGCCACGTGCTCCAGAGCCTCGGTGACTACGACCGGGCCGGGGCCGCCCTCGCCGCCTCCCTGCGGCACCGTTCCCCCTTCGCGCACCGGGCCCGGGCGCTGACCCTCGCCAAGCTCGGCGAGGTCCTGCTGCTGGAGGGCAGGCTGGAGAAGGCGTGCGAGGTGACCGACCGTCTGCTGGAGGACTACGGCCGGATCCGCTGCCCCAGCACCACGAACCGGGTGAGGTCCCTGCGTACGCGGTTGATGCCGCACGCCCGCCGGCCGGCGGTCCGGTCCGCCATCGGCCGGCTGGAGGGCTACACCGCGCAGCAGGGCTCCCCGGCTTTCACCAGGTGAGCCGCGTGCCCTGGGACCGCGTGACCGCGTGACCGCAGCGGACCTGGGGCTCGGTGCCGGCCGGGGAGCGCTCCGCGCCGGCACAAGCGCACAAGCGCACAAGCGTGGGGAGCGGCGGACATCTCCGCTCCGGCCGGGTCTGGCCGGAGCCCGGCCGGCCGGGGTGCACTGGACAGGAGAGAGAGGCGGGTGTGACCCGGGAGACGGGTCCGCCCACCCGCCCGCCCGAGCCGGTGAGAGGGATCAGGGATGGAGCCGAACGCGACCGAGGTGCCCACCGCAGGCGGACTGCCGCTCCTGGGCTCGATGCTGGACCTGCGCCGCGATCCGCTGGGAACGTACCAGCGCGCCCGCGAGGAACACGGGGACGTCGTACGGATCGTCGCCGGGCCCCCCGGGCTGCGCACCACGATCTACTTCGTCTTCTCGCCCCCCGGCGTCCAGCAGATCCTGGCCGCCCGGTCCGCCGACTTCCGCAAGGACGACGCCTTCTCGATGGAGATGCGCGACACCTTCGGCAACGGGCTGCTGAGCAGCCTCGACGAGGACCACCTGCGGCAACGCCGGCTGCTGTCCCCGCTGTTCACCAAGAAGAAGGTGGCCGAGTACGCCGGCGCGATCTGCGACGAGGTCGACCTCCTGTGCGAGGAGTGGGCCGCGGACCCGGAGGGCCGCCCCGACCTCAACGAGGACCTGAGCCGGCTCACCGTACGGATGATCACCCGCATCCTCTTCGGCGCGGACGCCGAGGAGGCCGCCGAGGTCGTGCGGCGCTGTATGCCCGCCCTGAGCACCTACACCCTCCGGCGCGGCCTGATGCCGGTCAACCTGCCCCGTTCCGTCCCGACCCCCGCCAACCGCCGGGCCCGCGCGGCCCAGGCCGAACTGCACGCCCTGTGCGACCGCCTGATCGAACGGCGCCGCCGCAGCGGCGGCACGAGCGGCGCGACGGGCTCGGACGACCTGCTGACGCTGCTCATCAACGCCCGCAGCGACGAGGACACGCCGCTGACCGACCTCGAACTCCGTGACCAGGTCCTCGTCTTCCTTCTGGCGGGCTCGGACACGACGGCGACGTCCCTGACGTTCACCCTGTACCTGCTGGCGCGGCACCCGGAGATCCAGGACGCGGCCCGCGAGGAGGTGCGGTCCGTCCTCGGCGGCCGCAGGCCCACCCCGGGTGACCTGGACGCGATGCCGTCGGTGGAACGCATCCTCAAGGAGGCCATGCGCCTCTACCCGGCGGCGCCGGTCCTCATCCGCAGGGCGGCACGGGACTCCGTCGTGGACGGCCACGCCATACCGGCGGGCGCCTACGTCTACGTCTCGCCCTGGGTGACGCACCGCCACCCGTCCCACTGGGAGAGCCCGGGGTCCTTCGACCCCGAACGGTTCCGGCCGGAGGGGGAGGAGGGGAGGCACCGCTACACGTGGTTCCCCCTCGGCGGCGGGCCGCGCTCCTGCATCGGCAACCACTTCGCCATGCTCCAGATGAAACTCGCCGTGTCGCTGCTGCTCCAGCGCCACCGGTTCACCGGGGCACCGGAGGACGTGGAGCTGGAGGTCGGCGTCACGATCCGGGCGGCGGGGGCGGTCGGCTGCCGGCTGACCCCGGCGGACCAGGAGGCCGCGGAACCGCGCACCCTGCCCGCCCGCCGGTGACCGGTCCCCACCGCCCGCGCCGCCCGTCCGGAGGGACGGGCGGCGCGAGCGCCGGGAGCCACCGCCGGGGAAGCGGGCGCGGGCGGCCGCGCCGGGCGCCGTGGCCCTCCCTTACCTCTCACCCCGCCCGGCCGCGCCGCGCCTCCGGGATGGCCGGAACCGGACCACGGTGTTCCACCGGACGGAACGACCCGGGCGCGAAACGGTCCCGTGACGGGAGGGCGTGGGCACGGCGATGCCCGTATATGCGGTGCCCCGGAGGGGGCGCGAAGGTGAGTCACCGCTCTCCGCCTGCCGCTTTTCCCGGACGGCGAGGCGGGGGGAGTTCCTGGAAACGGGCACCGGTAACCGGCCCCTATCGGTCGGAAGTGAATCCCGGAAGTGCTCCCCCGGAGCGCCGGGAACAATGGACTGGACGGCATTTCCGTACCGCTCGGCCGTGCCGCTCCTTTCACGCGCCGCGATTTCCCCGAATTCATCTTCCGGACACTGGGATGACGCCCGCGCGGGATCACTCGGAAGCCCGGTGAATTGTGCCACCGGTGCCCGGATCCCGGGTCCGGAATTCCGCGGCCCACGGCCGCACGGCACACCCTGACATCACGGAGCCGCGCCGTGCCGCCGGGGGCACCGGGAATTCCCGCCCGGCCTGCTCCGGGCGGCCCTCCCCGCCGTGACCCACGACCCGTCAGGCGCGGTACGCGCGGGCCCGGGCGGCGTCGACCACCGCCCACACCGTGGCCCCGGGCCGGAGGTCCAGCTCCGCGGCGGCGACCGTGGTCAGATCGGAGACCAGGGGCAGCTCACCGGTGAGATCGACGCGGACCAGGTCACCGTGGGACTCCAGGCCGGCCACCGCGCAGCGCCGGGCGTCGCGGGCGCCGGAGCCGGTGGGCCGGTCGCCGTGGAGGGTGACCGCGCCGGGCGGGAAGGCGACGAACGCCGGGCCGGTGAGGTCGTCGGCCGTGGCGATCACGGGCCCGCCGTCGACCCGTACCGTGTGCCCGCGGGCCTCTCCCCGGTAGAGGTTGAGGCCGACCAGCCGGGCGACGTAGTCGGTGCGCGGCCGGCGGGCGACGTCGGCCGGGCTGCCCTCCTGCACGACACGGCCGTCCTCCACGACGACGACACGGTCCGCCAGGACCATCGCGTCC
The DNA here is from genome assembly GCF_012034935.1 of Streptomyces zingiberis. GTDB lineage: Bacteria > Actinomycetota > Actinomycetes > Streptomycetales > Streptomycetaceae > Streptomyces > Streptomyces zingiberis. The sequence continues at coordinate 137,026 of NZ_JAATEN010000007.1, read as the reverse complement.
AGCGGTTCGTGCGTGACCAGCACGGCGACCGCCTCGAAGCCGGCCAGGTGGTGACGGAGCCGGGCCCGGACGTCCAGGCGGGTGCGGGCGTCGAGCGCGGCGAGGGGCTCGTCGAGGAGCAGCAGCCGGGGCCGGGTGGCCAGGGCGCGGGCCAGGGCGACCCGCTGGGCCTGGCCGCCGGAGAGCCCGCGCGGTTTCTTCCCGGCGTGGTCCGCCAGGCCCATGCGGTCCAGCCACGCGCGGGCCTCCGCACGGGCCCGCGCCTTGGCCGTGCCCCGGCAGCGGGGCCCGAAGGCCACGTTGTCCACCGCCGTGAGGTGCGGGAAGAGCAGATAGTCCTGGAAGACGACGCCGACGGGGCGGGACTCCGGCGGCCTGCGCTCCAGGTCCTCGCCGTCCAGCCGCAGATGCCCCCCGGTGAGCGGCAGCAGGCCGGCCAGGGCCCGCAGGGCGGTCGTCTTGCCGGAGCCGTTGGGGCCGAGGAGCGCGACCACCTCACCGGGCGCGGCCCTCAGCGCCACATCGAGACGGAACGTGCCGCGCTCGGCCACCAGCCGGGCGTCGAGCCCGCCCTCCGCGGCTCCCGTTTCCCCGGGTCCCCCGGCCGTCTCCTCCCCGGCGCCGACGGAGGGTCCGGCCGTCGCGCGGGCCCCGCCCGCGGTGCCGGTCACGTGGACCTCATCCAGCGGTCCCGCAGCCCGGCCAGCACCGCGACCGACACGGCCAGCAGGACGAGGCTGAGGGTGATCGCCGCCTCCGGGTCGTTCTGGAGGGCGAGGTAGACGGCGAGCGGCATGGTCTGGGTGGTGCCGGGGAAATTGCCGGCGAAGGTGATCGTCGCGCCGAACTCGCCGAGCGCCCGTGCCCAGGCCAGGACGGCGCCGGCCGCGACACCCGGGGCGATGAGCGGGAGGGTGACCCGGCGGAAGGCGGTGAAACGGGAGGCGCCGAGGGTCTGGGCCGCCTCCTCGTAACGGGGGTCCGCGGCCCGCAGCGTGCCCTCCACGCTGATCACCAGGAACGGCATCGCCACGAAGGTCTCCGCGACCACCACCCCGGCGGTGGTGAACGGCAGGGTGATCCCGAACCAGGCGTCCAGCCACTGCCCCACCACCCCGTTGCGGCCCAGCGCCATGAGCAGGGCCACACCGCCCACCACCGGGGGGAGGACGAGCGGGAGCGTCACCAGGGCCCGCAGGAGCCTGCGCCCGGGGAACTCGACCCGCGCCAGCAGCCAGGCGAGCGGCACCCCGATCACCAGACTCACCCCCGTCGCCGCCGTGGCGCAGAGCAGGGACAGCTGGAGCGCCTGCCAGACCGCCGCCCCGGCCAGCAGGTCGGGCATCCCGCGCCAGGGGGCCCTGAGCAGCAGGGCGACGAGGGGCAGGACGAGGAACGCCAGACCGGCGAGCGCGGGCAGCAGCAGAAGTGGCGGAACACCACCGCGGACCCGCCGGCGCCCCGGCCGGCCGGCACGGGGGCCGCCGGTACGGGGACCGGCCGCGGGGGGCCCGCCCGCACGGGACGGAGCCGCGGAGGGCCCGGCCGTACCGGATCCGGCCGCGGCTCCGGTGGCGCGGGCGCCGGCGGGCGTCACGGCTTCAGGAACCCGGCCCCGCCGAGGACCTTCCGTCCCTCGGCGGACCGCACGAGCGCGATGAACGCCTTGCCGCCCTCGGCGTTCCCCGCGTCCTCCAGCAGCGCGATCGGATAGTCGCCCACCGCCTCGGCCGACTCGGGGAACGCCACACCCGTCACCGTGTCCCCGGCGGCCCGCACGTCGGTCCGGTAGACCAGGGCGGCGTCCGCCTCCTTCAGCACCACCTTGTTCAGCGCGGCCTTCACGTCCTGTTCGTAGGAGACCGGGGTGAGGTCCACGCCGCCGGCGTCCAGGGCCTTCCGGGCGGCGGCGCCGCACGGCACCGCCTCGTCGCACAGCACCACCTTCAGGCCGGGCCGCGTGAGGTCCTTGAGCGAGGAGAGCTTCCGCGGGTTGCCGGGGAGCGTGGCCATCCTCAGTTCGTTGCGCGCGAAGGTGACCGGGGTGCCGGCGGTGCCACCGGCGTCCGCCACGATCTTCATCGTCGTGGGGCTGGCGGCCGCGAACACGTCGGCCGGCGCGCCCCCGGTGATGCCCGCCGCGAGGCTGTCGCTGCCCCCGAAGCTGAAGGTCACCTTCGTCCCCGGATGCCGGCTCTCGAACTCCTCGCCGAGCGCCGTGAAGCTCTCCTTCAGCGAGGCGGCCGCGAAGACCGTCACCTCGCCGGCCGGCCCCTCCGCGGCGGAACCCGCCTTCCCGGCGGAATCACCCCGCTCCGCGGAGGAGCCCGAACCGGAGGAGGAGCAGGCGCTCAGGGCCAGCAGGACGGCGGCGCCCGCGGCGCCCGCCTGGAGCCGCCGCCGGGTCCGGCGTGCGGAACGAGTTGTCACGGGGCCACTCCCTCGATGTGCTCGGCGGACCGGACGCGCCCGGCCGGCGGACTCCCCGTCGCCCGGACGGGGCTGCCCGGTGTCCCGGTGCCCGGCGTGCGGTGCACGGCGCGCCGGGCCGGACGCCTCACGGCGCTCCCAGTGGCCCGGGGCCGGAAGGCCCGGGCCGGTCGGCCGGTGCGTGGCTCCGGGTCGGTACTCATGTGCCGATCATACTGTCGTAGATGCGAGGGGAAAGACCCCTGTCCCATCGCATACTCCGATACCTGGGCTCATCGGCCTGGCATATGCGCTCCTGCTGCTTGCTCGTTCGGCCGCCTGGCCGCCTGGCCGCCGGAGCGCCGGAGGAGCCGGGTGCCGTGCGCCCCGCGAGGGGCAAGGTGCGACATACCGGGCGCGGGTGCGGTCGTCCGGAGGGACCGGCCGCGAGGCCGGGGGCGCGTCCGGGCTTCCGCCCGCCGTCCGGCGCGCGTCCACCAGCCCACCGACTCACCGGCGGCGCCTGCCGGGCCGCGGGCCGCCGCGCCTGCCGGACCACGGCCTGCCGGATCACCGCCCGGCGCCGCCACCTCGGCCGCGGCGCGTCGGGGCCGGGCACACCGAGGCGTACTCAGCGGAGGTCGACGTGCACGTTCGTCGACTTCACCCGCGCGGTCGCCGCCATCCCGACCTCCAGGCCCAGTTCCTCCACCGCCTCCCGGGTGAGCAGCGACACCAGCCGGTGCGGACCCGCCTGGATCTCCACCTGCGCCGCCACGTCACCGAGCCGGATCTCGGTGACGATGCCGGGAAAGGCGTTGCGGACCGAGGTGACGGAGGCGTCCTCCTCGCCGGTGCCGCTCCTGGCGAGTTCCACGGAGAAGGCGGCCAGGGCCTCCCCGTCGATGAGGCGTTTCCCGCTCTCGTCGCGATGGGTCGCCATCCGGCCCGCGTCCGCCCACCGCCGCGCGGTGTCGGGGCTCACGCCGAGGAGCCGTGCCGCCTGGCCGATCGTGTAGGACTGCATGCGCGCCAAGATAGGCGACGCGGACCCTTGGGCGCCGTGCCGTGCCGTGCCGTCCCGCTGCCGCACCGGCGTCCCCGGCCGCCGGCGGGTGCCGCCCGGCGGTCCGGGACATGCGCTCTTGTGGTGTCCGGGCCGCACGGCCGACCCTGGAAGCGGACGCGGCCGAACAGGTGTACCTGTCGTCGGCTCTCCCCACGCGTCCCTCATGACCGCGGCGACCCAGGAGGCTCCCCGATGGCGGTTCCAGCGGAGCACGGTGCGGACGGCCCACCGGCCGTCACCGAGGACGAGGCGGAGGCCCTGGTCGCGGGGATCTGCTTCAAGACCGGCCCGCCGCGCACCGTCGGGGTGGAGGTGGAATGGCTCGTCCACGACGAGTACGACCCCCACGACCCCGTCGCCCGGGGGCGGCTGGAGGCGGCCCACGCGGCGCTGCGCCTCCTGCCGCTGACCTCGGTGCTGAGCGTCGAGCCCGGCGGGCAGCTGGAGTTGAGCTCCCGGCCCGCCCCCTCCCTGGGGCGGTGCGTCGAGGACGTCCGTGCCGATCTGGGGACCGTGCGGGCCGTCCTGCGCGAGCACGGGCTGACCCTGGCCGGCATGGGCGTCGACCCCTGGCGCCCGCCGCGCCGGTTCCTCCGGGAACCGCGGTACGACGCCATGGAGGTCAGCCTGGGCCGCACGGGAACGGCGGGGCGGACCCTGATGTGCGCCTCGGCCTCCGTGCAGGTGTGCCTCGACGCCGGTACGGAGGAACCGGGCGTCATGGGGTTCGAGAGCCGCTGGTGGCTCGCGCACCGGCTGGGCGCGGTGCTGACGGCGGCGTTCGCGAACTCGCCCCTGGCCGAGGGCCGGGCCACGGGGTGGAAGTCGACACGGCAGCTCATGTGGGCGCGGCTCGGCCCGGGCCGGTCCGGGGGCCCCTTCCTCGCCCACGACCCCCGCCGCGCCTGGGCCCGGCGCGTCCTCGACGCACCGGTGATGTGCATCCGGCGGGACGGCCCCTGGGAGGTGCCGGACGGTCTGAGCTTCCGCGCGTGGACCCGCTCGGCCACCCCGCGCCCCCCGACCCGCGCCGACCTCGACTACCACCTCACCACCCTGTTCCCGCCCGTCCGGCCCCGCGGCCACCTGGAGCTGCGCATGATCGACGCGCAGCCCGGCGACGACGGGTGGATCGTGCCGCTCGCCGTCACCACGGCCCTGTTCGACGATCCACGCGCCGCCCGGACCGCGCACCGGGCCGTGGAACCCCTGGCCGGACGCGCCGCCGGGACCCCGGCCCCGCACAATCCGCTGTGGACGGCCGCGGCCCGGGACGGGCTCGCCGACCCGGACCTGAGGCGCGCCGCGGTGACCTGCTTCACCGCGGCCCTGGAGGCCCTGCCCCGGCTCGGGGCGGGCACCGCGGTCGTGGACGCCGTCGCCTCCTACGCCGACCGCTACGTCCAGCGGGGCCGCTGCCCGGCCGACGAGGTGCTGGAGGGGCACCCGGCCGCACGGTGACCGGCGCTCCGTCACGCGCGCGCCGGTGAGGTGGTGGTGACCGGGTTGACGAGGCTGACCAGCCTGACGGCTTGATCAGGTGCTGCCCAGGTGTTGCGCGACGGCCGGTGGCAGGCGCGGTGCGGCCCCGCGTGCGCCCCGCGCGGGACGCTGCGCCGCGCACGGCGGCCGAGCGTCCCCGCGAGGGACCGGTCCCGTCGGCGAGTTGGCCGCCCGGGGCCCGTGGCGGCCCGCCACGCCGGTGCCTCCGGAGCGCCCACGCGGGTGCGGTGCGCTCGCGCTAGTGTGCGTAGGGTGAGTCTTTCCGTCGTCTTAGGTTTCGGGCCCGCCGGGGCAGCCACCGCACGGCTGCTGGCCGATCAGGGGCATTCCGTACGTGTCATCACCAGGTCGGGCCGGAGTCCGGAGCCCGGCATCGAGCACGTCGCGGTCGACGTGCGGGACAGCGAGCGGCTGGCCGGGGCGGTGCGCGGCGCCGACGCGATCTACGGCTGCGCCGCGCCGCCCTACCCGCGCTGGGCGGACGAGTGGCCGGCGATGGCCGCGTCGATCGGCGCGGCGGCCGAGGCGTCCGGGGCGGTCCTGGTCATGCTGGGCAACCTCTACGGCTACGGTCCGGTCGACGGCGTCATCACCGAGGACCTGCCGCTCGCGGCCACCGACCGCAAGGGCCGGGTGCGCGCCGCCGTCTGGGAACACGCCCGTGAGCTGCACGAGCAGGGCCGGATCCGGGCGGTCGAGGTGCGGGCCTCGGACTTCTTCGGGCCCGGCGTGACCGACGGCGGGCACCTGGCCGGCCGGGTCATGCCCCGCCTGCTGCGCGGCAAGCCGGTCTCCACGCTGGGCGATCCGGACGCCCCGCACAGCTGGACCTACCTCCCCGACGTGGCCCGGGCGCTGACCGAGGTCGCGGGCGAGGAGCGGGCCTGGGGGCGCGCCTGGCACATCCCGACGGCGCCGGCGCTCTCCGTCCGGGAGATGGCCGGCCGGCTCGCCGCCGAGGCCGGGACGGGGCCGGTCGCGGTGCGCGGCCTGCCGCCGGCCGTCCTGGGTGTGGCGTCGCTCTTCTCCCCGTTGCTGCGCGAACTGAAGGACATCCGGTACCAGTTCGACCGTCCCTTCGTCGTCGGCACGAGCGCCTACGAAGCGGCGTTCTCGGTGCGGGCCACCCCCGTCGACGAGCAGATCAAGGCGACGGTCGGCTGGTGGCGCGAGCGAGTGACGGCCTCCCGGTGACGGCGGGGACGGCACCGGCCGGGACGGCGGGAGGCCCCCCGGCGGGCCCCGCGGCCGGCCCGAGCCGTGACGACGTCGCCGTCGTGGGCATGGCCTGCCGGTTCCCGGGGGCTCCGGACGTGAACCGGTACTGGCGCCTCCTCATGGAGCCGCGGGCCCAGTTCGCCCCCGTTCCCGGCGGCCGCTGGCGCGCGGAAACCTTCCTCCGCGACGACTTCCGCGACACGAGCTCCACCTACACGGACACCATGGCGCTGCTGCCCGGCATCGGCCACTTCGACGCCGCGCACTACGGCATCCCGCCCCGGCGGGCCAGGGCCATGGACCCGCAGCACCGGCTGCTGATCGACCTCGCCCGGGAGGCCGTCCAGGACGCCGGCTGGGAGGCGGAGGGCTTCGACCGCGAGGAGACCTCGGTCGTCACGGCGCTCACCGAGAGCGGCTACCGCGGGCTCAGCACCCTGCACATCCGGATGCGCCAGCTGGCCGGGGGCGAGTTCGGGGCACGGGCGGACGGCCCCGGGTGGGCGGACACCGTCCGCGGGGTCAGCGGTCTGCACGGCACCTCCGTGGCCGGCCTGCTGCTCAACATGGGCCCGAACACGATCAGTTCGGTGCTCGGCCTGCACGGCGAGAGCTACGCGCTGGACTCGGCGTGCTCCGGCGGTCTCCTGGCCGTCGCCAACGCCGTCCTCGCCCTGCGCGCCGGCCGGTGCCGCATCGCCCTCGCGGGCGGCGCCCAGCTGCACGTGACCCCTGACCTGCTGGTGGGGCTGTGCCGGATCGGGGCCATCTCGCGGACCGGCCGGTGCCTGCCGTTCGGCGCGGAGGCCGACGGCTTCGTGCTGGGGGAGGGCGCCGGAGTCCTCGTCCTGCGGCCCCTGGCGGACGCGCTGGCGGCCGGCGACCGGGTCTACGCGGTGATCCGGGGCGTGGGAACGGCCAACGACGGAACCGTCCAGGGCGGCATGCACCCCGAGGCGGCCGGCCAGCTCCGGGCGCTGCGCCGGGCCTACCGCGACGCCGGCGTCACCCCGGACACGGTGGGGTACCTGGAGGCGCACGGCACCGGGACCACGGTCGGTGACCCGGTCGAGGTCGGGGTCCTGCGCCGGCTCCGCGCCGGGCCGGCCGGCCGGGAGGAGCCGAGCGGCCCGCCCGGCCCGGACATCGCGGCGGGGGCCGCGCCCGCCTACCTCGGCGCGGTGAAGGCGGTCGTCGGGCACGCGCTCAACGCCGCGGGCATCGCCGGACTCATCAAGACCGTCCTGGCCGTGCACCGGGGGGTGATACCGCCGCAGCCGGAGTTCGGCCTGGCCGACCGCGCCGGGCTCGACGCCGCGCGGCTCACCGTCCCGACGGAACCGGTCACGTGGCCGGAGAGACCGCCCGGGCAGCCCCGCCGGGCGGGCGTGAGCGCCTTCGGCTTCGGCGGTACGGGGGTGCACCTGGTGCTGGAGGAGCCCGCCGCCCCGCCTCCCCGCGGCCCGGCGGCGGACGGAGGACCGCACCTGCTGGTGCTCAGCGCCCGCGACCGTGCCGGACTGGCCCGCCACGCCCGGGAACTGTCCCGGGCCGTCGACGGCGACCGGCTGCCGGCGGCCGGGGTGGCGGACACCCTGGCCCGCCGGGCCCTCTTCGCCGAACGGCTGGCCGTGGTCGCGGAGGACACCGCCGACGCCGCCGCCAAGCTGGCCACGGCGGCCGAGGCCGTGGCGGCGGGCCGCACCGGCAGCCTCGGTCCGGGCCTGGTGGCCGGCACGGCGCGGACGGCCGGTACCGGCCCGGCCGGCCCGGCCGAGCAGCCCGAGGTGGCCGCGCCGGAGCCGGGCACGCTGTCCGCCGAGGCGCGTGCGGCGGTGCTGGCACGGCTCGCGCAGCGCGTCACCGCCGGCGCGCGCCTCCGCCCGCCTCAGGAGCGCATACCCCCGTACACCCTGCCGCCCAGCCCGCTCGCCCCGCGCCACCACTGGGTCGTGGACGAGTCGGCCCGCGAGGACGGGGAGCCGCCCGCGGCCACCGGGGCGGCGGGCGGCGGGCACGCCCCGCCCGCCACCGGAACCACCGGAACCACCGGAACCACCGGAACCACCGGAACCACCGGAACCACCGGAACCACCGGAACCACCGGAACCACCGGAACCACCGGCGCGGCGGCGGAGCGTCCGGCCGCCCCTCCGGCGCCGCCACCGGGCGGGAGACCCGCCGCGGCGCGGCCCGGTGACACCTCCGCCGCGCTCTCCCTCGTCCTCGACGAGGTGTCGCGCACCGGTGTCTTCCCCCGCGCCGATCTGAGCGAGGGCGCGGTCCTGGTGACGGATCTCGGCTTCGACTCCCTGATGCTGCAGGAGCTGGAGGCCGCCCTCGGCAAGCGGGTGCCGGGCTTCCACACCGAGGAGATGTTCTCCCGCGAGCTGACCGCCGGACGGCTGGCCGCGCTGGTCGCCCCGCACCTCACCGGGGAGCCGGCGCCCGGCGGGGTGCCGCTCCCGCGGGCGCGTCCGGAGTGGGACGCCTCCGCCGCGAGCGTCGACGACTTCCCGGAGGTGCGGCGGTTCGAGGAGCGTCTGGGCGCCGTCACCGCGAGCGGCGCGGACTACCCGTACTTCCGCGTGCACGAGGGCACCGTCCGCGACCGGACCGTCATCGGTGACCGGGAGTACCTGTCCTTCGGCAGCTACAACTACCTGGGCCTGTCCGGCCATCCGGCGGTCGGGGAGGCCGCGCGGCGGGCGGTGGAGCGGTACGGGACCTCGGTCTCCGCGAGCCGGGTCCTCTCCGGCGAACGGGACCTGACGGTGCGCCTGGAACGGGCGCTCGCCGGCTTCCTCGGCGTCGGGGACTGCGTGGCGCTGGTGAGCGGCCACGCCACCAACGTCACCGCGATAGGGCATCTCGTCGGCGCGGGCGACCTCGTGATCCACGACGAGCTGGCCCACGACAGCATCCTCCAGGGCTGCGTCCTGTCCGGGGCGGCCCGGCGCCCCTTCCCGCACAACGACACCGCCCGGCTGGAGCACCTGCTGCGGCTCAACCGGAACCGGTTCCGGCGGGTGCTGGTCGTGGTCGAGGGCGCCTACAGCATGGACGGCGACCTGGCCGACCTGCCCGCCGTGATCGAGCTGAAGAAGCGTTACGGCGCGCTGCTGATGGTGGACGAGGCGCACAGCATCGGCACCGTGGGCGAACGCGGCCGCGGGGTCGGCGAGTTCTTCGGCGTCGACCGGTCCGCCGTCGACGTGTGGATGGGCACCCTCTCCAAGGCCTTCGCGAGCTGCGGCGGTTACCTCGGGGGATCGGCCCGGATGGTGCGGTGGCTGCGGCACACGCTGCCGGGCTTCGTCTACAGCGTCGGCCTGACCCCGGCCAACGCGGCGGCGGCCCTGGCCGCGACCGAGCTGATCACCGCCGAACCGCAGCGGGTGCGCGCGCTGCGGCGGAACGCGGAGCTGTTCCTCGCTCTGGCCCGCGCGGCCGGGCTCGCGACCGGCTCCAGCGCCCACACGCCGATCGTGCCGTGCCTCCTCGGTGATTCGGCGCGGACGCTGCGCGTCGCGGACCGGCTGTTCGCCCGGGGCGTCGTCGCCGACCCGATCTTCCACCCCGCCGTGGAGGAAGGGCTCGCGCGGCTGCGGTTCTTCGTCACCGGCGAACACCGGGAGGAGGACATCCGGCGGGCGGTGTCGGTACTGGCCGAGGAGGTGGCGGCAGCCGGGCGCTGAGCGGCAGCCGGGCGCTGAGCGGACCGTGCTCAGATCAGCGTGCGTTCGATCCGGCCCAGCGTGGCGTTCTCCCCGGCCGTCCCGGCACGCCCGCCGGCCTCGCCGTTCCCGTCCGGGGCGGGCAGTCTGCCCCGGCGCTTCCCGGCGCCGGCCAGCCGCTGGGAGAGCAGATAGGCGATGATCTCCGCCTCCTGCTCCTGGACGTCGTCGTAGGTCGCGCGCAGGAGCATGTCGCGGACGAGGTCCGGGTCGAGGTTGGGGAAGAGGAGGCGTGCGCTCGCCTCGTCCAGCCGGCCCGCCCCGCGATGGCAGCAGATGATGTGCCCCAGCTCGTGCAAGATGATGTGCTCCCGGTGCGCGGCGGTCGTATCGGCGTCGTAGAAGATCAGGTCCTCGTCCCGGGCGGCGACCCACATGCCGCACGGGTGCGACGCGGGCATCCGCATCGGCACCACCGTGATGGGGCGGTCGCGGATCTCGCCGAGATGGCGGCAGAGTTCGGCCACGTCGGCGACGACCGGCAGATCGAGTTCGGCGATCCGCCGGGCTCCGGCCTTGCGCAGTCTCTTCAGGGTGACGCGGCGGTCCTGGTCGGCCGGCTGTCCCTTTCTGCCGCCTCTCACCACTCCCCGCCCCTCACGTCCGCTCCGGGCGGCCGAAATCCGGGCCGGAGCCGGGGTCGCCGTCCACGGGTTCGGTGACCGCCGGCAGCCCCTGCAACTGGCGGTACTGGTCCATGATGGCCGTGATGGCCTGGAGGTTCTCCTTCTTCATCCCGGCGGCCCGCATGGCCACCGAGCGGACTCCGGCCTGCCGCATCGCCTCGATGGCGGCGATCTCACCGAGTACCGACTCGGCGACCTCGTCGTCGAAGAAGTAGGCCACCGAGACGCCGAAGAACCGCGCCAGGGCGGCCAGCAGGTCGGGGGAGGGGTTGGAGCGCTTGCCCGTCCGCAACTGCGACAGATACACGCCGCCGACCCTGAGGTCGGGGTTGGCCCGCTTCAGTTCCTCGGCCACCTCGGCGTTGGTCCAGTGCCTGCCCTTGGGGCGGGCCGTCCTGAAGAGCTGGTCCAGCCGCACGGCCAGTACGGGCCGGTCATCAGTCTCGGACATATGAGATCTCCCTCCCGCCCGCCACCTCCTCGGACTTGCTCTCAGCTATCCGCCAGCTTTCCAGATTAGCCGCTGGTTGACAATCCGACGGGACTGCGACACCGTAGACCCCGGCCGATAGCTGGCAGCTAACTCGACCACGGGGGATCTGAGTTCGCTGCCGGACGGCCGGGCCCGGCTCGGAATCGGGGGATCGAGCCGGGCCCGGGCCGGGCGGGGAGAACCTGCCCGGCCCACCGGAAACACGGGGGAAACGGGGGAGTCCGTCCGGCCGGTCCACGGGGGACGCGGGCCGGCCGGCCGGACTCTCCCGTACGGCTCCCGTCAGCCCGACTTCTCCAGCTTGCGGTAGGCGGACGCCACCTTGGTGAGCCAGACGATCTCCGCCGTGAAGGTGTCCGTGCCGCGGGCCTGGAACTCCGCTGTGTCCCCGGCGTCCCCGGTGGCCCCGGCGCTCCCGGTCTCGTCGGGGACGGCGCCGGCGCGCTTGGCCCGCAGGGCCTGCCGGATCTGCGCGGCCTCGGCGAACGCCTGCCGGGACTCCTCACTCACCCCGTGCTCCGGCTCGTCGGCGGATCTGTGGGCGGCCCCGCCGGCGCCGCCCGGGGCGCGGTCGATGTAGGGCCGCAGGTCCCGCCAGCCGTCGCGGATCTCGATGACCCGCCGGTGCAGGCGGTAGTCGAGATCGGAGACCGAGGCCGCCCCGGACGGCTCCAGGACGATGTCCGGCGAGGACTCGTACAGATCCCGCCAGAGCGGATACAGCGTCCGGTACGACCGGTAGCTGCGCGCCCAGTCCACCATTCCGGCGACCGGGCTGCCCCAGGAGGGGACGGTCAGGCTGAGGGAGAGGATGACGATGCCCGCCGCGCTGAAGATGTTGGAGGCGAGCTGCCAGACCCCGATGTCGATCCCGCTCGCGGCGGTGAGGATGTTGACGGTCCTGGCGGAGCAGTAGAGGAAGAGGACGACCGCGGCGACCCGGAGCATCCGCAGGGCCTGCCGCAGCGCGTCGTTGTCCGTCATCCGCGCGTAGCGGCCGCACTGGCGGAAGATGGTGACGCAGGGGATCGCCTGGGAGACGACGAAGAACAGCAGATAGGTGAGGACCAGCGGCTGACCGCTGCCGGAGTTGAAGTCCTCCGCCGGCCGGGCGGGACCGTCGGCGACGAGGAACAGCGCGACGAGGAGCGCGTTGAGGGTGATGCCGGCGATCAGCCAGAAGCGGGTCCGCCAGACCGCCTCCCCGGCGCCGGCCGCCCAGCGCAGCAGGATGATCTGCGCGCTGACGCAGAAGGCCACCGCCGTCACGTGCATCAGCAGGATGGCGAGGTTGCCGACGCCCAGGAAGCTGTCGCTCCCCATGGCCACGGCGCCCATCGTGAAGGTGAGGCACTGCAACAGCAGCGTGGTGATCAGCGTGCGGTAGGTCGCGTCCCGCCAGCTGCGCCGCACCTGGATCAGCCGGTAGCCGAGCGCGGCGTAGGACGAGAGCGCCGCGATGACGAAGCAGAGCGTTCTGATGCTGTTCACGAAACCGATCCCCCGTGGGTGCCGCGCGCCGCGCGGACGGACTGGCCGGACGGACTAGTCGGTGGTGCCGCCCACCGGAACCGTGAGCCCGATCCCCTCGGCCGCCACGGCGACGGCGTAGTCGAAGAACGCGGACTCGTCCCGGACGCTGTCGTGGGTGCGGCTGAAGACCTGGAACACCAGGAGCCCGATCAGGCTGCTCCACAGCACGATGCCGCGCTCGATGATGTCCGAGAACGGAGCCCCGGGGGTGCCGCCGAAGAGCTGTACGGCCTCCGGCAGCAGCAGCGGCGGACCGGGCACCGTCCGCCGGGGCGGGGCGAGTTCGCCGGCCTCCAGTGCCGACCGCACGATCCCCGCCAGCACGGCGGGGGTGCGCGAGGCGGGCGGGACCGTGTCCTGCGGGGCGTGGTAGCCCGGCACGGGCGAGCCGTAGATCAGCGTGAACTCACCCTGGTTGGCGAACGACCACTCCCGCAGCGCGCGCGCCACCGCGAGCAGCCGTGCCCCCGCCGGCGCCCCGGCCTCCCGGGCCGCCTGGTCGGCCCGCTCCATCGCGGTGGCGGACGTGTCGTAGGCGTCGATCACGAGCGCGGTCAGCAGCGCATCCCGGTGCGGGAAGACGGCTTCCACCTCGCCGGGGCCCCAGGCGCCCTCCCGGGCCACGGCCTCGGGGGACAGCCCCGCGGCGCCCAGCTCCACCAGCAGCCGGCGCGCGGTGGCCTTGACGGCCGCGACGGTCGCCTCGGTGGGCCCGCCGTTCTCATCGGTGACGCTTGATCCGGAAACTCCCATGGCCAAACCGTAGCGGCCGGTGACCGCCTGGCTGAAACGCCGTCACCCGGGCGCCCCGGCCGTGCGCCGAGATCCGGCCACCTCCGGCCGGTGGCGCGGCCGGGCCGGCCGGCTCCACCGTGTCTCAGGCATCCGCGACGATGACGACCTTGCCCAGCACGGTGCGGGACTCGGCGAGCGCCAGCGCCTCCGCGGCGCGGCTGAGCGGGATCCGGGCCGCGATCTGTGGTTCCAGCTCACCCCGGGCGACCAGCCCCAGCACCTGGGTGAGGTCCTCGGCCAGCCGGGCGCGGAAGGAGTCCAGGCGGCGCCTGCCCGCCCAGAAGTTGTAGAACAGCGCGCTCCTGCCGTTGGGAAGGTGGTTCCACACGAGCAGTCGGCCGAGCAGCCGCACGAACCCCAGTGCCGAGGTGCCCTGATCGTCCTTCCCTGCCGCCACGCCGTAGTTGACCAGGGTGCCGCCCTTGCGCAGCAACCGCCACGACCGCGTGAGGCCGGGGCCGCCGACATGGTCGAAGACCGCGTCCACCCCCTCGGGGGCGAGCGCGCGGATCTGCTCGTACAGGTCCGGGTCGCGGTAGTCGACCGGGATCGCTCCCAGTGCCCGCACCGCCTCGTGGTGCCGGGCGGAGGCGGTGCCGATCACCGTGAGCCCGGCGCGCCGGGCGAGCTGCACCAGAAGGGTCCCCACACCGCCGTTGGCGCCCAGCACCACCACCGTCCCGCCCGCGCGGACGGCGGCCGAGCGGTGCAGCATCTGCCAGGCGGTGGCGCCGTTGACGAGCACCGTCTCGGCGGCGGCCGCGTCGACCCCCTCCGGCACCGGCACCAGGTCCCCGGCCGCCAGATGCAGGTGGCCGGCCCACCCGCCGACCTTGGTCACCGCGGCGAACCGGCGCCCCCGCAGCGCCGGGTCCACGCCGGGGCCGGTGGCCTCCACCGTGCCGACCACGTCGTAGCCGGGCACGAAGGGGAAGGGCGGCTGGTCGTAGTACCTGGCCAGACGCATCTGCTGCTCGGCGAACGACACACCGGACGCCTCCATCCGCAGCAGGACCTGCCCCTCACCGGGAGGGCCCAGTTCGCGCACCCTGACCTCCAGGCCGTCGGGCTCGACCGGGCCGGGCAGCACGATCTCGGTGGCAGGAGTGGTGACGGGACCGGCCATCGGGTACCTCTTCGGACTCATCGCACTCTTCGGGCTCTTCAGACTCTTCAGGCTCTTCGGATTCATCGTCAACTCGACTTCCCGGGTGCGGCGGGCAGGGCTGTCCGCCGGGTGGCAACGCGGATGAACGTCACGGCGCGGGTCGGAAACCGCCGGTCCGCCCTGTCCTCGGCGCCTGTGCCGTGACGGCGGTCATCGCACCGCGCGGAGTCGCGCCGGTGGTGCCGCCGTGGAAGACGCTAGCGATGTCAGAGAAGATGGAGCAGTAGGAAATTTTTCGAACAGTGTCAGGTTTTCCGAGCGGCGCCTGTATCCCTGGTGGCCGTCAGGGTGATTGCCGTACGGTCGCCGTATGTCCTCGGAGAATCCCGCGACGGCCCTGCCACCCCTGCGGCAGCGGCGGCGGGCCGCCGCCGTCCAGGAGGTGGTCGACGCCGCCGAGCGGCACATCGCCGAGCACGGGCCCGCGGCCCTGTCACTGCGCGCGGTCGCCCGCGGTCTCGGCATGACCGTGCAGGCGCTCTACCACTACTTCCCGAACCGGGACGCCCTGGTCACGGCGCTCATCGCCAAGGCGTACGGGGACCTGGCCGATGCCCTGCAAAGGGCCGTCGACAGCGCGGAGGGTGACCCGGACGTGCCACCCCTGATGGTGGTCGCCGGGAGCTACCGCCGCTGGGCCGTCGAACACCCCGCGCTCTTCCAGCTCCTCTACGGCGCGCCACTGCGGCACTACACGGCGCCCCCGGAGGGGCCGACCACCCAGGCCGTCCGCCGGATGGGCACGCTCTTCGAGCGCGCGCTGTTCGACGGGTACACCGCAGAGCAGTTCGCCGCGGCCGACCTGCCCGAGCTGTCCGCGTCCTTCCGGGAGTTCGCGTCGGGGCTGCCACCGGGCGGCGGCGGAGGGCCGTCCGCCGAGGCGGCGGCGCTGTTCCTGGGCGCGTGGGGCCGCATGCACGGCCTCGTCGCCCTGGAGGTGTTCGGGCACACCTCGTTCGTCGGCGACCACCAGGCCGAGATCTTCCGCGTGGAGATGGAGAACCTCCACCAGGACATCCGCAAGCGGTTGCCGGCCGCCGCGCCGGCCGCCGCGCCGGCCGGCCGGAGGCGCCGCTGACGCGGGGCGGTCAGCCGGCGAGCGAGGTGACGAGGTCCGAGGCCGACAGCAGGCGCAGGGTGCCCGCGTCCAGCGTTCCGGGGTACAGGGCGTACACCTCGGCCCCGGCCGGGAGCGCGATGTCGCCGCGGAGCAGGTAGGCGAGCGAGGCGCCGCCCGGGTCCGCCGGGGCGTCGGTGCCCGGGGTGCCGATGCGCGCGGCGAAGGCGGCCACGTCCTCCCCGGCCCGGCGCCGGTGGGTGCCGGCCGATCCGTCGTGGTGGCGGACGACGACCGTGCGGGCCCGGGCGGCGGCGTGCCAGAGCGCCAGTTCGCCGAGGCCGACGCGGGCTCCGGGGGCGAACTGGGCGGTCAGGTGCTCGCGGGCCCGGCCACCGGCCGGCTGAGGCCGTTCCCCCGGGGCGCGGCGGGCCCCGGGCCGTCACGCGCCCGTCGCCCCGGCGCGGGCCAGGTTTCGCCGCCGGGGGAGGGCGGTTACCCGCCCCCGGCGGCGGTCGGCCGATTCCGCGGGCCGCCCATGAATTCCCGCGCGGTTCGGAAAAAGGGGCAGCCGGTACTTTCCCGCCGACTGTCACGCTTCCCGCCCGGACCTTTCACGAGGGAGACCCCGCCGGGTGAATGGCGTCGCCTGCGGCGGCTTCACCACGGTTCGGCGAGTGGTGGATAACCGGCGGCAAAGGGGCGGTGTATCGAGCGGTGTGCTGGACGAGGAATGGCGCGATGGCTGAGCTGCTGAAGGGAGTTCGGTGGTCCCGGGCGGACGGGAATCGCGGATGGGCTTCGTTCCTCGCCGGTCCGGCTGCTGACCGAGGATGGCCGGCGGCCGGTCCGGCCCGTGTGTGGCGTGCCGGGGCCGGAACCCGGGGAACGAGCTCCGGCCCGCCAGTTGCGGAATTCCCCGGTCCGCGACCACGGTGCCGGAGACCGGAGCTGGAGATTCCGGAGGCGCCGTGCCCTCCCCGCCTCACCACCTTGCGGGACAGGGAGCCGCGACGACCGGGGGAGACACCGGGGGAGACACCGGGGGAGGGGTGGGAACAGGCCAGTTTCGAGGGGACGGCGGCCGGCCCGGCCCGGTCCGGACGGAACGCGCGCCCGGGTGCCGGGGGCGCACCGGGGTTCCGCGTCGCGAGTGCCCCGGGTCCGGCGGTGGGGCCGGCGCGGCGGCGCACGGCCCGCCGCATCGGCCGGACGGAACGGGGCGGGGCGGGAGGTTCCCCCGGCTTCGGCCGGCGGACTCCGCGGCCACCGGATGTGGGCATCCTCGGTAAACGTCAATTCCGGTAGGGGCGGTTCCGGTTTTCTGGCGGATCCCCATCCCCCTGGCCTGACCAGCCGGAACGTCATGGCCTGAAAGATCCTTCCGCCGTGTCGGGGCGTCATCGATCGTTTATCCGTTCACTCTCGGAGGGAGATAGGATTGCTGTTCGTCATCCGGGGCGGGGCGGGCCCTGATTCACCAGGGAAAGCAAGGTAGCGGGGAGTTTCGTGTGCTGTCTTCACATGCCGACAAGCTGCGATTCCGAGTGCTGGGGCCCCTGGAGGTGTGGGCGGGTGGTAAACGGCTCCAGCTGACGGCTCCGCGGCTGCAGATCACGCTGGGAACGCTCTTACTCAGCCCCGACCGGACGGTTTCCGTGGGGGATTTGGCGAAAAGCATCTGGGATGACCGGTTGCCCGCCGATCCCGCGAACCAGATCGCCGTCTGCGTCTCCAAGCTGAGGGGCCGGTTCCAGCGGGCGCGAGTCGCGGGCGAGGTCATCCGGACCCAGCCGCCCGGGTACCTCCTCGCCACGCGGGACGTCGATCTGGACACCAGGCGCGTCCTTGCCCTCAAGGCGGAGGCCGGGGAATGGGCGGCGGCCGGGGAGCGCGCCGAGGCGATCTCCTGTCTGGACCGGGCGCTCGCGCAGTGGCGCGGCCCGCTGCTCGCCGGACTCGCGCGGGAGACCTGGCACGACGAGGCCCGGCGATGGGAGGAGACGCAGGTCGCGCTGCGGGTCGGCAAAGCCGAACTGCAACTCGAACTCGGCCGGGTCGAGCCGGCGATCGAAGAATTGTCGGCCTTCGTGCCGGAGCACCCGTTCTTCGAGAGGCCACGGGCCCTGCTCATGACCGCCCTGCACCGATCGGGCCGGCAGGCGGACGCCCTGCGCCTGTACCACGACACCCGCCACGTGCTCGACGAGGCGCTGGGCGTGGAACCCGGCGCGGAACTGCGGCGGCTGCACCGGGAGATCCTCGGGGGGACCCGGCAGCCGGGTCCCGCGTCACCTCCCGTCCTGCCGTCCGCCCCGGTCCCGTCACCGGCGGCCGGACCCTGCCTGCTCCCCAGCGACGTCGGTGAGTTCGTCGGGCGGGAACAGGAGCTGGCCGAGCTGGTCGGCGGTCTGCGACCGAAGGGCGGAAACGTACCGGTCGTCGAGGTGGTGGGGGCGGGGGGAACGGGCAAGACCACCCTCGCCGTGCACGCCGGGCACCGGCTGCGGGCCGAATTCCCGGACGGCCAGCTCTACATCGATCTGCGCGGTCTCGCCCGGGACCCGGTCATCCTGGAGGAGGCGCTGGCCCGTTTCCTCCGGGAGCTGGGGGTGCCGGGGAGTGAGATTCCGGACGGGCTGGACCAGCGGGCCGAGAGATACCGCGCCCTGCTCACGGGCAAGCGCGTCCTCGTCGTTCTGGACGACGCCTCCAGAGCCCTCGGAATCCGGCCCCTGATGCCGGGAACGGACAGTTGCGCGGTGATCGTGACGAGCCGCTCCCGGGTCGCGTCCTCCTTCTCCTCCCAGGTGGTGGAGTTGGGCGGCCTGCCCACGGAAGAGGCGCTGGACCTGCTCCACCGGAGCGCCGGGCGCGAGCGCATCCCCGCCGATCAGGGGGCCGCCCGGCAACTGGTCGAGTACTGCGGCAGCCTGCCGCTCGCGGTGGGCATCGTCGGCGCCAGGCTCGCGGCCCGGCCGCACTGGACGATGAGCCGTGTCGCGGCCCGGCTGGCCGACGAGCACCGCAGGCTCGACGAGCTGACCCACGACAGCCTCGCCGTCCGGACCACGGTCGCGCTCTCCTACGACGGCGTCAGCGCCGACGCCCAGGCCCTGCTGCGCCGCCTGTCGGTGCTCGCCGTACCGGACTTCGCGGACTGGCTCGCCCCGCACCTGGTGGACCGGGGCTGGGGCGAGGCCGAGGACCTGGTCGAGGAACTGGTGGAGGCGCGCCTCATCGAGGTGACCGGACGGGACCGGGCGGGGCAGCTCCGCTACCGCCTCCACGACCTCGTCCGCCTGTTCGGCTCCGAACGGGCGGAGGAGAGCGAGCCGGAGTCCCGCCGCCGTCTCGCGGTCTCGCGCGCCGCGTTCGCCGCCCTCACCCGCGCGGACGTGGCCCACCGCACCGTCTGCGGCGGTGAGCGCGCCGGCACGGCGAACGGTGCAGCCGGTGCAGTCGGCCCGGACTGCGCCGACTGCGCGGGCGGCACGGAGAGCACCGACCGCAGAACCGCCGTGTCCGGGGCCGACGGCGGTTTCACCGGTCACGAGGACGCCGACCCCCTGCGCTGGTACGAGGCCGAACGCACCACCCTGACCACTCTGGTGCGGCTGGCCGCCGGTTACGGGCTCGACGACATCGCCTGGGATCTCGCCGCTGTGTGCCGCTGCCTGTTCAGCACCGGCGGGCATCACGACGACTGGCTGACGCCCCACCAGCACGCCTTGGACGCGGTCCGCAGGACGGGCAACGGCAGGGGCGAGGCCGCGCTCCTTCTCGGCCTGGGCGATCTGTACCTCGGCAAGCGTGACCACGCGCGGGCGGCGGTCCTGCTGGAGCGGGCGCACAGGGCGTTCCTGGAGGCGGGGGAGGAGTACGGTGCCTCGCTCGCCCTGCGGAGGGTGGTTCTCGCGCGGAGCGGGTCCTGGGCCGCCACGACCCGCAGGCGGGACGGCCGGCCCGCCTGCCTCTCCACGACGGGGGCGGGGACCGGGACGGGGAGCCGGAGAACCGGGTCCCGGTGCCACGCGGGCTCGGGGTGAACCCGCGCCCGCGCCCGGCCCAGGGCTGCCGTGCCGGCCGCCGCGGGTCCGGCGTGGGCCCGCCGCCGGCCCGTCCCCGGTCCGGTCGCGGGGTCCCCGGTCCGGTCGTGGTCCGGTCGCGGTCCGGTCGCGGTCCGGTCGCGGGCCGGTCGCCGGCCCGGCGAGCCGGGCGTCCCCGCCGGTCGAACCGGTGGCCGGTCCTGGAGTCCGGAGAGCGTCCCAGGCCGGGGTTTCTCTCCGATGTCCCTCCGATGTTCTGTCGAACGCGCAGTTCAGAGAGGGTTTTTCGGGACGCGGGAAACCGTCGGGGAACGTCCTTGCCGCTCTTGGCCGAGTTCGGAAAGTATGGCGAAGGCGGTGAGTCGCACCGAACGTCACCGCCTCGAAAGCAGTGGAGGCACGGGCAAGATGAGCAGATCAGGAAGTGGTGCCGCCGGATGGCTGACCGGATTCTCCGGCGGAGGCCGGCGGCAGTGCGGGAGAACGGGGTAGAACCCCGGCCCCGGTGACCCACCGGACGGCGGCCGCCCAGGCCGCGTCCCCGGCAGCGGGACGCCTGGAGCCGTCCGCACAGCGCCCCGAGCCCCGGCCGGCCCGGCCGGGCCGCTCTCCGGAGCGGTGCCCGTGTCCCGGAGACCGATGACGGAACGGCCCCTTGGACCTGTGCCCGGCCCCGGCCCGGCCCCGTTCGGGAGGCTCCCTCGCCGGACACGTCTCCACATCGTTCACGGCCCGCGGATTCCGCGCGAGCCCGACCTACCTACCTACGTACCACCGCCGTTCCGCCCCGCGGCCGGCCACGCGCCGTGCCGCCCGGGCGAGCGGCCACGTACGGCATGGCGCCGAGACGGGACGGGCCCCCTCGGCGTGCCTGCCGCGACGCCGAGCAGACCGTCCCTCCCGCTCCCAGTACCGGATGGAAGAGGTTGAAGTGGAGCAGCACGAGAACCACCGGAACCACCTGAACGATGAGAACCACCTGAACCGCGAGAACCACCCGACCCACGAGAACACCGCGAGCGAGGCGGACCGCCGGATCGAGCAGGCCCGTGAGGTGATCGACGCCCTGGACCTCCAGCTCATGGACCTCCTCCGGCACCGCCGGGCCGTCTCGCTCGAGATCCAGCAGCAGCGCATGGGCCAGGGCGGCACCCGGACCGTCCTCTCCCGGGAGAACGTCGTTCTCGACCGCTACGCGGCCGGGCTCGGACCGGAGGGGACCGCCCTCGCCCTCACCATCCTGAGTCTCTGCCGGGGCCGGGCCACCGCCTCCGTGCCGCGGCAGGGCGGACCCGCCCGGGTGGCCTCGTGACCACCTGCGCGACCCTGACGGCCCGTCTCGGCGACATCTCCTTCCTCAACTGCGCGCCCATCCGCTGGGGCCTGGCCGACAGCGGAGCCGCGCGCCAGGCCGAACTGGTCTCCGCGCCACCGGAGCGGCTGGCCGGGGAACTCCTCTCCGGCGGCCTGGACATCAGCCCGGTCAGCCTCGTCCGGTATCTGCGGCACGCGGACGACCTGTGCCTGCTGCCCGGCATCGCGATCGGCAGCGACGGCCCGGTGCGCTCCTGCCACATCGTCTCCCGCGGTCCGCTCGACGACCTGGACGGACGGGTGGTCGCGCTCTCCGCGGCCAGCCGTTCCACCACCGCGCTGGCCCGGACGCTGCTGGAGGACGCGGTCGGGGTGCGCCCCGTGTACCGCTCCGTCCCGCAGGACCGGCAGGACGGGTCCGGGATACCGGCCGGGGCCGCCGCCGCCGTCCTCATCGGCGACGACGCGCTGCGCCTGTACGCCGACCCGCCGCGCGGCGTCACCGTCCACGACACCGGAGCGCTGTGGCGGGAGTGGACGGGACTGCCCATGGTCTTCGCGGTGTGGGCGGTGCGCCGGCGGTTCGCCGAGGCCTGTCCGGACGCGGTGCGCGAGGCGGGTGCCGCGCTCACGGACGCCGTGGCCCGGGCCCGGTCGCATCCGGTGGAGGTGGCGGCCGCCGCGGCCCGCGAGTCGGGCCGGGGCGGGGCCGCCCCCCTCGGGCCGGCGGTCCTGCTCGACTACTACCGGGCCCTGGACTACTCGCTCGGGGACCGCCAGCTGGCCGCGATCCAGGAGTTCGCCCTGCGCGCCGCGGGCCGCGCCGGGACTCCTCTTCATCCCCTTCATCCGTCCGTGCGACTGCCGGCCCCAGGAGGTCGAACGTGATCCGTCACATCGTGCTGTTCAAGTTCAAGCCCGGAGTTTCCTGGGACGACCCCAGGGCGCGGGAAGCCGAGCGTGTCGCGGCCAAGGTGGGCGGCGAGGTGCCGGAACTCCACGAGTGGAAATTCGGCCGCAACATATCCGGCCGGGCCGTCGCATACGACTACGCGGTGATCGGTCTCGTGGACGACGAGGCCGCGCTGGAGCGGTATATGGTGCACCCGTTCCACCAGGAAGCGATCCGGCTCTGGCGGGAGATCAGCGACTGGAACATCGCGGATCTCGAAGAGTGACGGATATGCGCGACGACCCATGAACGGCAGGGATTTCCCGTGAACGCAGTGTACGAGAAGTGTGCCTTCGTCATCGACGAGGACCTCGCCCCCGGACTCGCCATGAACACCGTGGCGGCGCTCTCGATGTCCGTCGGGCGGTTCGTGGAGGGCATCGTCGGTGACGCCGTCAAGGACGCCGACGGCCGGACGCACACCGGCATCACGGCGATCCCGCTGCCCGTTCTCAAGGGCGAGGCGACGGACCTGCGGGACATCGTGCTGAAGGCCGCCGGAATGCCCGAGGTCTTCGTCGTCGATTTCACGGCCGTCGCCCAGTCCTCGCGGAGCTACGAGGAGTACACCGGCCGCACCGCGAAACTGCCCACCGCCGAACTGCCGTACATCGGCATCGCCGTCTGCGGCAGCAGGAGCGCCGTGGCCAAGCTCACCGGCAGCCTGCCGCTCTACCGCTGACGCCACCGACACCACAGGGGGGGAACATGTTCACCGTCTTCAACGAGGAACTGGACCGGACCGCACGTGAGTTACGCGACCGCCACCAGGCGTTCGCCGCGGGGGAATGGAGCGGGGAGGCCCTGACCGCCCACCAGCTCCGGGAGTTCCGCCGCACGGTGGCGTACGTGAAGGAGAAGTCGCCTTTCTACGCCCGCCATCTGGCCTCCGTGGATCCCGGGGCCATCGCCTCGACGTCCCCGGAGCACCTCGCCGCCGTCCCCTTCACCACCAAGGACGATCTGCGGCGCGAGTTCGAGAACGTTCTCTCGCTTCCACCGCACGAGGCGTGGATCTTCTACGAGACCACCGGCACCACCGGCCGCAGCACACCCTGCCCGCGGAACAACACCGACTCGCTGCACAACAACACCGCGCTGACGGTGTACTACGACACGATCTTCCGGCAGTTCGGCGACGAACAGGTGATCGGCGTCTCCGGCCCGACCGAACTCCACGCCTTCGGGGACACCTTCGGCGACGTCTGCCGCAATCTGGGCCTCGCCGTCGCCAAGATGTGGCCGCATTCGCCGATGGTCGGGTACGGCCGGGCACTGGAGACCCTGCGGGTCCTCCCGGCCACCGGCCTGTTCAGCACCCCCGGGATGGCGCTGTCCCTGGCGAAGAAGGCGTACGCGGCCGGCCTGCACCCGCGCCGTGACTTCCGCCTCGACGTCCTGATGTGCACGGGCGAACTCGCCTCCCCCAGCCTGCTGGAGAACATCGGCGAGGTGTGGGGCGCCACCGTCCACAACGCCCTCTACGCCTCGCAGGAGGCCTCCGTGATGGGCGCGGCCGGCGCCGACGGCGCGCTCTACACGGCACCGCTGCTCAACCTGTACGAGGTGATCGACCCGGACACCACACGCGCGGTCGAGCCCGGCCCGGACGGGGTGCGCACCGGCGAACTCGTCGTCACCTCGCTCTACCAGGGGAGCAAGCCCCTGGTGCGCTACCGCACGGGAGACCTGGTCCGGCTGGCCCCCGCGGCCGCGGGCCGCACCCTGCCCGCGCCGACGCTGGAGGTGCTCGGCCGGACCCGGGACAGCCTCTCGATCGGCACCGGCCGGATCAGCGGCTACGACCTGGAGGAACTGCTGCTCGCCCAGCCCCGCGGCTACCTGGACTACCAGATCGTCATCGACGCGGTGGACGGCCGGGACGAGCTGACCCTCCACTTCGAGACACCCCCCGACGGCGAGGGCGTCCGCGTCGACGAGGCGGCGGTGGCCGCGGCCGTGCGCGAGCGGCTCGGCGTCCCGGTCCACTTCGCCTACGGACCGCTCGGCGGCGTCACCACCACGGGCGCCATGGTGAGCTGGAAGGCCGCCCGGGTGGAGGACCGGCGCCGCTCGGTGCCCGACGAGGAGCGCGCCGCAGCGCTCGCCGTGGCCGGGGGGAGGGCCCGGTGACCGCCCCGGCGACCGGCACCGCGAACGGCAGGACGACCGGCCAGGACGGCGCCCGGGCCGGGACGGGGGCCGGCACAGGGGCCGGGGCGGGACCCGCGGCCGCGGGCGCCCCGTCCCCGACGCCCTCCCTGGCGGCCCTGGCCTACCACGACGGGGAGTTCGTCCCGCTGGAGCGCGCCCAGGTGCCCGTCACCACCCAGGCGCTCCAGTACGGCACCGGCGTCTTCGAGGGGATCCGCGCCTACGCCCAGGCGGACGGCGGTCTGGCGGTCTTCCGCGGCCGTGACCACTACCGGCGCCTGCTGCGGAGCGCCCGGACCCTCCGCATCGACGTCGGACCGGACGCGGAGCGGCTCTGCGAGGTGACGGCGGAGCTGCTGCGCAGGATCGGCGCCACCACCGACATGTACATCCGCCCGCTGGCCTACAAGCGGGCCCTGCTGCCCGGCACACCGCCGGGCGTCCAGCTCACGGGCGTCTCGGACGCCCTGACGGTCAACGCGTTCCGGATGGGCTCCTACACCGACCGCGGCGGGATCAGCGTCGCGATCAGCTCCTGGCGCCGGCCCGACCCCGGCGTGCTCCCGGTCCGCGCGAAGATCACCGGCGGCTACGTCAACAACGCGCTCGCCGTGGACGAGGCGCGGGCCGCCGGATACGACGACGCCATCCTGCTCAACGGCCGGGGCCAGGTGGCGGAGGCCAGTACGGCCAACGTGTTCGCGGTCGTCGGGGGCCGGTTGGTCACGCCGCCGGCCACGGCCGGTCTGCTGGAGGGGATCACCAGGGACACGGCGGTGACTCTGGCGGCCGACCTGCTGGACACGGAGACCGACGTCCGCGACCTCGGCCGGGACGAACTGTACGACGCCGACGAGGTGTTCCTCACCGGCACGGGCGCGGAGATCGTGCCCGTCACCGGGATCGCCGGCCGGCCCGTCGGGGACGGCGTCCCCGGACCGCTCACCACAGCGCTGACGACCGCGTACCACGAGGTCGTCCGCGGCAGGGACCAGCGCTATCACCATTGGCTCCAGGCCGTCGGCCCCGCCACGGCCTGACCGACAGTTTCGGGGGGACACCATGATGCAGACAGCGGGCTGGATCGACACAGCCCTGTCCACGGGCCCGTCGGTGGACACCATCGGCACACTCGGACCCGCGGGCACCAGCAGCGAGCAGGCGGCCCTGTACCTCTGGGCCGACCACGGACGGGGCGGCCCGCCCGGGATCAGGCTCTACGACACCTACGAACAGGCCGGCGCGGCGTTGCACGAGGGCGCCGTCAGCCATGTCGTGGTCGCGAACGCGTACGCGTCGGTCCACAGCTTCTACATGGACCCGACGCTGCGGTTCGCGGGCGCGTTCCTCTTCGACACCCCGCACTACGGCATCGCCGTCCTGCCGGGGCACCGGGTTCCGCGCGCGGCCCGGATAGCCACGCACCCGGCCCCCGTGCCCCTGGTGGCGGAACTCCTCCCCGAGGAGTACTCGGTGGCGGAGATCCGCTACGCCACCTCCACCAGCGCGGCGGCCGGGCAGGTCCGCCGCCGGGAGATCGACCTGGCGCTCACCACCCTGCCGGCGGCCAAGGCCCACGCCCTCGAATTCATCTCCCGGACCCGGCCGATCCGCATGCTCTGGTCGGTCTTCACCCGCGCCGACGCGGACCCCGGCACGGACTCCTGAAGGGACAGTCGGACCCATGCTCCTGATCGACCGCGCCACCGTGCGTGAGCTCTACCCGGTCGAGCGCGCCCTGCCGGTGATGGCCGAGGCCATGCGCCGGTACAGCGGCGGCCAGGTGGAACTCCCGCTGCGGACCATCCTCCGGCCGGAGAAGGACACCGGCCTGCTGGGCACCATGCCCGGGTTCGTCGCCGGGGACGACCTGGCGGGATACGGGCTGAAGGCGATGGTGCTGAAGCCCGAGAACCCGGCCCGCGGGCTCGATCTGCACATCGGGGTGGTCATGGTCTTCGACCCGCGGACCGGCGCCCCGCTGGCCCTGATGGACGCGGGCGCGGTGACCGCCGTGCGCACCGCGGCCGTCTCCGGCGTCGCCACCGAGGCGCTGGCGCGCCCGGACGCCGGGGATCTCGCGGTGCTCGGCTCCGGGGTGCAGGCGCGGAGCCACCTGGAGGCGATGCGGCTGGTCAGGCCGTTGCGGCGGGTCCGGGTCTGGAGCCGCACCACCGAACACGCGCAGGACTTCCGCCGGTGGGCGGCCGCGGAACTGGACCTCGACGTGGAGGCCGTGCCCACCCCGGCGGCGGCGCTGGCCGGGGCCGACCTGGTCTGCACCACCACGGCGGCCCGGGAGCCGCTCGTGGAGGCCGGGGACCTGGCCCCCGGGGCGCATCTCAACGCGGTGGGCGCCTCCTTCGTCGACCACCGCGAGCTGTCCTCCCAGGCCGTCGCGGACGGGTCCTTCTTCGTCGACAGCCGGGAATCGGCCCTCGCCGAGTCCGGCGACCTGCTCGGGCCCCTCACCGAGGGCCTGGTGGGGCCCGGGCACATCCGGGCCGAACTGGGAGAGGTGCTGCTCGGGGCGCGTCCCGGACGCACCGGCGAGAGCGAGATCACCATCTTCAAGTCACTCGGCCTCGGGGTGCAGGACATCATGTCCGGCTTCGCCGTCGCCGAGGAGGCCCGGGCGCGTGGGCTGGGCCGGACCTTCGAGCTCGACGGAGAGCCGGCGGCCCACCACTGAGCGGACCCGGCCGAACGTCACCCGGCCGAACATCACCCGGACGGGGCGCCGCCCCGCCGGGCCCACCTGAGCCGGCCGGTCCGGTGCCGGCGCGCCGGGCGTCACCGCCTCCGCGCGCCGGGCCGGCCCCGCGCCCGGCACCACACCCGGCGCCGGCCCACCTGACCGGCACCGGAACCGAACCCCTGACCGCACCCGGCCACCGCACCCGGCGGTGACCGCACCCGGAGTCACGCCCACGGGCCCGCCCCGGGGCGGTGACCGCCTCCGGCCTCCACCGGGACCGGCAGACCAGCAGAGGAGAGCGACCCGAGTGAGCCCGCACCCGCCTTCGCCGCGCGCCGTGCTCGACGGCATACCGGCGTACGTACCCAAGCCGCCGCAACCGCCCGCCACGGGCGTGTCACACCGGCTGTTCCTCAACGAGAACCCCTGCCCGCCGCTGCCCTCGGCCCTCGCGGCCATCTCCCGGGCCGCGTCGCGGACCAACCTCTACCCGGGGATCTTCCCCGACGAACTGGCCGACGCCCTCGCCCGCAAGCTGGGCGTTCCCCTCTCCCATGTGGTGACCGGGCCGGGATCGGTCGGCATCTACCAGCAGATCGGGCAGGCCATGCTCGCGCCGGGCGACGAAGTCGTCTACGCCTGGCCCTCGTTCGAGGCGTTCCCGATCGTGGTGCGGATGGCCGGGGCCGTCCCGGTCGAGGTCCCGCTCACCGGCGAGACGCACGACCTGGACGCGATGGCCGCCGCCATCACGCCCCGGACCACCATGGTGCTGCTCTGCGAGCCCAACAACCCCACGGGTACCGCCGTCGGCGCCGCCGGGCTCAAGCGGTTCCTCGACACCGTGCCCGAGCACGTCCTGGTGGTGCTGGACGAGGCGTACTTCGAGTTCCATCAGGGACCGGACGCGCCGGACGGGGTGGAACTCCACCGGGACAGGCCCAACCTGGTCGTGCTCCGCACCTTCTCGAAGGCGTACGGACTGGCCGGTCTGCGGGTCGGTTACGGCGTGGCCCACCCGGAGATCGCCGGCGCCCTGCGCAAGTGCGCCGTGCCGTGCGGGGTGAGCCGGATCGCCGAGCAGGCGGCGCTGGCCGCGCTGGAGGCGGAGGCCGAACTCCTCGAGCAGGTGGCGGGGATCGCCGCCGAGCGGGAGCGGGTGCGGGAGGCCCTGGGCGGGCAGGGCTGGACCGTCCCGCCGAGCGGGACCAATTTCCTCTGGCTGCCGCTCGGCGGGGACTCCGGCGCCGTGGCCGCCGAACTGGAGCGGCGCGGGCTGCTGGTGCGCTGCTTCCCCGGCACCGGACTGCGCGTCACCGTCGGCGGCCCGGAGGCGAACGACCTGCTGATCGCGGTCCTGGCGGGGCTCAGAGCGGATCGATGACGGTCTTGCGCAGATGCCCGTAGATCACCGACGTGCGGACGTCGGCCAGTTCCTTGCGCTCGGTCAGCTTGTCCAGCACCACCGAGTGCAGGTGGTCGGTGTCGCGGACCGCCACATGGAGGAGGAAGTCGTCGGGCCCCGTCAGGACGAAGACGGCGATCACCTCGGGCATCCGCGCGACGAACGCCTGGAACTGCTCGATGACCGCACGGGTCGGCGGCCGTACCCGCACGGCGATGATCGCCTGTAGTCCGCGGTCGAGCGAGGGGAGATCCACCTGGGCGTGGAAGCCGAGGAGTACGCCGCGCTCGCGCAGGGAGCGCACCCGCTCCAGACAGGTGGAGGGGGCGATCCCCAGCTGCTGTGCCAGATCCCGGTTGGTGCGCCGACCGTCCTGCTGCAGAAGACGCAGCAATGCCGAATCTAATTCATCCATGTTCCGCCATGCTCCCTGAATTGCCGAATTATATTCGGTCAGCGTGCCATATTCCCGGACGGATTGCTAGCATGACGCTCTCCGATCCGTTCACCATGTGCCGCTCCAGTATGCGGTTCGGGCGGAGTCGGCGTGTTCGGACGGGAAGGGGTATCGGAGATGGACGAACGGAACACCAGGGTTCTGGCGATCTGTTCGGTCGCGGCGGCCGCGCTGTTCTGGAGCAGCTCGTACGCGGTGACCAAGGAAGTGCTGGCGGAAGTCGGCCCGTTGACCATCGGGGCCGTCCGCTTCTCGATCGCCGCCGTGCTCCTCGCCGCCCTGGTGCGGATGCGCCGCGGCCCGGCGGTCCGGCCCGGCCCCCGGGAACGGCGGCTGATCTACCTCAGCGGACTGCTCGGCATCACGCTGTATTTCATTCTGGAGAACATCGGCGTGGAATTGTCCACCGCCTCCGACGCCTCCCTGATCGTGGCCTCCTATCCGCTGATGACCATGCTCCTGGAACTGGTGGTCTTCCGGATGCGGCTGCCGCTGCTGCGCGTCGGCGGTGTGCTGCTCGCCGCGGTGGGAGCCTTCCTGGTCGTGCGCAACGGGGCGGAGGTCGGCGGTACCGAGCGCTGGTTCGGCGACGTCCTGCTGCTGGTCGGCGGGCTGGTGTGGGCCGGGTACAACGTGCTGGTCAAGTACGTGGGCCGCGGGCAGGACTCGGCGTACCTCACCTACTACCAGACCGTGGCGGGCGCCGCCGGCTTCCTCCTCGCCTCGCTCCTGGAGGCCGGGGACTGGCGGATGCCGGGCACCACGGCCTCCGCGCTGCTCGTCTATCTCGCCGTGGCCTGCTCCGTCGGCGGTTTCCTCCTGTACAACTACGGTCTGCGCCGCATGACGTCGAGCGTCGCCGTCAACATCCTCAATCTGGTACCGGTGTTCGGCGTGCTCGGTGCCGTGGTGATCAACGGGGAGACGGTGCGGCTCGCACAGGTCTTCGGCGGCGCGATCATCATCGCCGGGGTGGCGCTCGGACTGGTCGAACGGCGGACGGCCGCCACGGAAGCGGCGGTCCGCGCCGACCGCACCCCGGTCGGCGACCGCGGCTGACCGGGGTGTGTCCGGCCGGAGCCGGCCGCCCCGCACATACCGGGGCCCACCGCCCCTCCGGCCCCGTCCCGGAGGGGCCGCCCGCCCCTCCCGCCCTCGCGTCGGCGCGACGCCCGGGAGTTCCAGGAGATCCGGGAGTTCCAGGAGATAGAGGCCAGGAGGTCCAGGAGCGAGGACGGCGCTCCGGCCCGCCTTCCGGGAGCCTTCAGCCGAACAGCTGGGAACCGAGCGGACGCCGCCGGCCGAAGCCGGGAAGGATCAGGAAGGTCGCGCCGGCGGTCGTGGTGGTGAACGGCAGCAGCGCGTCGGAGGCGTCCATGTGGGCGAGGGTGGCGGTGAAGGTCCGCAGGTCGTTCTGGAAGCTGATGAAGAGCAGGCCGGGGGCGGGCTGGTCGGTGTTGTAGGAGCGGCGGAGCATGAGGCCGACCCCGACGACGGCGGAATGCGCTCTGCGCACGTGGGCGTCCGCGGGGACGAGGTAACGCCCGTCCGGTGTCTTGGCGCCGAGTTCCGGGCCCGAGGCGGCGGTGCCACCGGAGAGCGGGACGCCACTGGCCCGGCGCCGGCCGAAGACCGCCTCCTGTTCGGCCACGGACAGCGCGGCGAACCGCGGCAGGTCGAGTTCCATCCGCCGCAGTACGGCAAGGGTGCCGCCGGCGACCGCCGGGGGCCCGGCCAGCCACAGGTCGCGTCGCTGTTCGGCGTCGGTGTGCGGGCCCACGACGCCGTCGAGGAAACCGAGCGCGTTGCGGGGCGCCGTCAGGCCGTCGCCCACGGGCACGTTCGCGCCGCGGCGTGCGGACTGGCGCCAGCGTTCCCGTAAGCGGTCACCGGCGTGGTCCAGGAGCGCGGCGGCGACGACCGGCAGGAGCAGCGCGTCGCCGGCGCAGATCTGCATCAGCAGGTCACCGCCGCGTGCTCGCGGGGCGATCCGCTCACGGGAGAAGCGTGGGAGGTCCGCCGCACCGGGCAGTGAGCCACCGGCCATGCGCACCAGCCGGGGGCCCACGCCGATGGTCACGGTGAGATCGCCCGCCGGCAGGCCCAGGAGCCGGGCGTCGCTGCCGGCCGTGAGGGCGCGGACGGCTTCGCCGAGTCCGGCCAGTAACGGGCCGGGCGCCACGCCGGCACGGAGGTCGGCCACCACGGCGAGCAGATGGGGCTGGGCCGGCTGGGGGAGCGTGATACCTGCCTGATGGCGGCCCGTCGCCGGAACCGGCGCGGGCGCGGAACCCGGGTCGGGAGGGGGAGGGCCGTGCCGGCCGGGCCGCGCGGAGTCCGGCGTGCACCCGGCGGCCAGGCCGGCGGTCATCATGGCGCCGGTGACATCGAGGAACGCGCGGCGGGACGGGTGGCGGTCGGCTCGGCGCATGGGGGGCAGAGTGCCATATCCGCAGGGTGCGTGGTGGTAAATCCCGTGATTTCAGCACGGGTCCGGGCGCCCTGCCAGAGTGGGCCCATGGATCGATCAGTTCTTCGCGTGCTGGCGGCGGTGGTGGGCACGCTGACCCTGGTGGCAGGCTGCGGCGGTGACGGCGGGTCGGACACCGGCCGGCGTCCGGCCGGTGAGCGGGCGACGATCCGGGTGCCCGCCGACGCCCCGACCATCTCGGACGCGGTGTCCTTGGCCCACCCCGGTGACCTGGTGCTGGTCGCGCCGGGTGTGTACCACGAGTCGGTGAGGATCGACACGGAGCGCATCACGCTCCGCGGCCTGTCCCGGGACAAGGTGGTCATCGACGGGCGGTTGCGGCAGCCGAACGGCGTCGTCGTCTCGGCGCCCGGGGTGGCCGTGGAGAACCTGACCGTGGAGAACAACACGCACAACGGGGTCCTGGTCACCGGTTCGGCGAAGGCGGCCGCCGGCCTGCCGGGGGGAAGCGGTGGCTACGACACCGGCGACGAGCCCGTCACCTTCCTCACGTCGTTCCTTGTCTCCCATGTGACCGCCACCCGGAACGGGTTGTACGGCATCTACGTGTTCTCCGCCCGGAACGGAGTCGTCGAGCACTCCTACGCGTCGGGCGGCGCCGACTCGGGAATCTATGTCGGCCAGTGCAAGCCCTGCGGCGTCGTGGTGCGGGACAACGTCGCCGAACTCAACGCGGTCGGTTACGAGGGCACCAACGCCAGTGAGGACATGTACGTGGTCGGCAACCGCCTGGTCGGCAACCGGGTCGGGCTCACCACCAACTCCGACCACCAGGAGAAACTGGTCCCGCAGAAGGGTTCCGTGATCGCGGGCAACCTCATCGCGGGCAACCAGCGGACGGCCACCCCGGAGCAGGCGGACGGCGGCTGGGGCATCGGCGCCGGCATCGACGGCGGCAGCGGGAACCTGTTCCTCCGCAATCGCATCGCCGGCAACCGCAACGCCGGGCTGGTGATCACGGCGACTGCCGACATGCCCCCGGTCGGCAACCGGATCGTGGACAACACGTTCACCGGCAACGGGATCGACGTCGGATGGACGTTTCCCACCGCCACGGGAGGACGGGGCAACTGCCTCCGGGGCAACGATCTGCGGACCACGGTGCCCGCCCGGCTCGCGACGACCGCGGCCTGCCCGGTGGCGGACGGGGCGACCTCCCCGTCCGGCCGGTGGGCGGCGCCGGCGCCACCCGGTGGCATCCCGTTCACCGAGGTCGCGGCGCCCGCCCCGCAGCCGCAGTTCCCCCGCGCCGCCACCGCGGGCGCCACCGTCGTCCCGGCCGTCCCGGCGCTGCCCGAGACGGCGGACGCCCGGCTGCCACCCGTGTCCCTGCTCGCGGCGCACGCGCGGGTGCGGACGTCCTGAGCGGCGGTCACCGGCCCGGGGTGGTTCCGGGTACCGGCCCGGCCGGCACGTAGGGGTGGGTGTCGAAGTCGATGACTACCGGCTCCGGCTCCGAGCCCACCTGGACACGCACCCGGTACATGGTGCCGTCGGAGCCGACCCAGTAGCGCACGTTGCCCGCGGTACCGGAGCGGTCCGGCGAGGACGGTCCGGTCATGACGTCGACCTGATGCCCGCCCACACGGTCCCGCCCCCACCAGGCGGCGCCGTTCTGCGGCAGCAGCGCGGCGTTGTCCGGCCGGTCGCCGCCGAGACCGAGCGCGATGGACAGGGAGGTGTCCAGCGCGCTGCCGGACGACAGCAGCGGACGGTCGTACCAGCCGGAACGGGGCGGTGCCGTGGGCGCGTGCGCCGGGGCGTCCGCCATCGGGTGGAGGTACACCGTCGTGGGCGTCCACCGGATCAGCCCGTCGCCGGCCCGGGCACGCCCGGTGCCGTGCACCACGCCGTAGCCGTTTCCGCGCCGGTAGTCGACGGACGCGGTGACGGTCAGCCCACCGTCGGTGCCCGGGACGGTGATGGTCACCGAGCGGCCCCGCGCCTGGTGGTTGCGGAAGCGTGTGATCGCCAGCCGGTTCGTCTCCTCCGTCGTGAGCGGGCGCGGACCGTCGGCGCCCGAGTCGCCGTCGGCGATCAGGAACGCGGCCACCACGGCGGCCGCGATACCCAGGACGGCCGCGGCCCGGCCCGGCCGTGACCGGCGGCGCCGGCCGGCCGGATGTCCTGGTGGGGCTTTCCGGCTTCTCACGCCCCGCACCCGGTTCGGCACCGGCACTCTCCGATTCATCCTGTCGAACACCTTGCCCTCCGGCCGCCGCGGGCTCGCGGCGGCACTCGGCGGTCCGGTGACGGAGCACGTCCCGGCCGGCCCTCGTGGACCGGCCGGGACGTGCTCCGCCCGTCCGCGCCGCCCGGATCATGGCCTTCCGGTCAGGACGGGCGGATCACCGCGCTGCGGTTCGTTCAGTGGTGCCGGGTGCGGCGATTCCGGGTCACGTACGCGATCACCAGACCCGCGCCCACCAGCAGACCGGCGGCGCCGAGCATCTCCGCCGGCCCGGACGTACCGGTGTTCGCCAGCGAACCTCCGCCACCACCGGCCGGGGCGTGGGGGTTGGCGGGCGGCACGGCCGGTGGCGGCGGGGAGGCCGCGGGCGGCTCCGGCGCGGGCGGTGGCGGTGCGGAGGACGCGGACTGCGTGGGCGTGGGGGTCGGGGTCGAGGTCGGTGTGAGCGTCGGGGTCGAGGTGGGTGTGGGCGTGGGAGCCGGTGACGAGGGGTCGGTCGGTGTCGGTGTGGGCGTAGGTGCCGAGGTCGTGGGTGTGGGTGTGGGTGTGGGTGTCGGGGCCGGGGTCTCCTCCGGGATGTACACCCCGGCGTCGATCGTGTGATCGACCCCGCCCGGCTTGTCCGGTGCCGTGACGGGCGCCTGCCCGTTGCACAACGGCCCGGTCGTCGGCGGCGTCACGTCGGAGTCGTGCGCACGGTCGGCGCCGGCTCGCGGGAGCGTGAACCTCAGTTCGCTCGCCGGGGGCTGCCCGGGCACCTGGCCGGTGTCCGCGGTGCACACGTCGAACTCCACCGTGTACTTCGCGCCCGGCGTGAGCTCATAAGCGGCGCCGACGCCACCGAAGTAGTACTCGCCGGCGGCATCGGTCCTGGTCGTGGCGACCTGTGCACCGTCCGCGTCCAGCAGGCTGACCGTCGCCCCCGGCAGCAGCACGTGGCCCGGGTCCTGGATCCCGTTGTGATCGCCGTCGAACCACACGACGTTGCCGATCTGGACCGGCGCGTTCGCCGCCGCGTACGCGATGTCACCGAGCCCGCCGGCTTTGCCGAATCCGCCCTGGTCCCGGCTGACGAACTGGTACCCGTTGGCCTTCGGGTTGTTGCCCGGGCCCTCGCCGGTCGCGATGTCGAAGTACCCGGTGCCGGACGTCGCGACGTCGACGACCGGGTCGAACTCCGTGCTGACGACCCACTGCTGCTGCGGGATGTAGGCCACCGACCCCAGCGCGGTCTCCTTGTGCGCGTTGGCGTAGAAGTCACCCGGGAAGTACTCGACGACATCGGCGGGCTGGCCCCCGTTGTTGGCGGGGGTGGCGTGGTTGGGGCAGCTCCCCGTGCCCTCCCACTGGTACTCACCGGTGGGAGTCGCGCAGACCATGGTGATGTCACCACCCGACATGCCGCTCTGCGGTGTGTCGTTTCCCGGGCGGGGGTCCAGCCCTCCCCAGCTGAGCACGTCCATGAACCGGTCGCGGAATCCCAGGATCATCGAGCCGTCGCGGGCGAAGGCGAGGGAGGCCAGCTCCGGTTGCGGGTCGATGTAGACGTTGCCCGACCTGCGGTCGTCCCACGAGTCGAGGCCGGTGTTCCACGGGTTCCAGTGGGTGGCCTTGTCGCCGGAACCGTAGACGGTGCCGCGTTCGTACGTGAGCGGGTGGCTCAGCACCGTGCTGAACCGCTCGCCGTCGTAGGTGGCGACGACGGCCTTCAGGTCCGAGCGCTGTTGCGTGCTCTCGGCGCTGCACACGCCGCCGACGTACAGGGTGCCGTCGTGGGCCTGGAGACCGAACGGCCGCCAGTCGCCGGGGCTCGCGCACCCCGGGTCCGGGATGGGGACCGTCGCCTTGGGCGCCGCGGCCGTGGCCCCGGTCGCGTCGAAGCTCACCAGGGCGCGGGTCCGCAGATTCACCGCGTACAGCGTGGAGCCGTCCTCCGACAGGGCGAGGCCACCGATGCTCTCCTTGCCCGGCACGTCGGTGAACCCGGCATCCTTGATGATGTTGGCGGTGTCGTGCGGCGTCACCGCGGCGTCCGGCACCCGTGCGAAGAGGCGCGGCGTACCGGAGCCGTCGACGGGCACGGTGTAGATCGCGTCCCCGCCCTGGGGCCCGTACGGGGCGTACCGGCGGGCGAACGCGCCCTGGAACAGCCGGGTCCGGTCCGTGTCGTACGCCAGCCCGAACGTCGTGCCGACCTGATCCTGTGTGGCCAGCGTGGCCGGGCACGCCACGTCGGTGGGGCACGTACCCCGGGCCTCCGTCCCGAACGCCACCAGCGCCCGGTCGTCGGTCGCGCCCGGGCCGTTGTGGACCGGGACGAAGTACCGCGAGTCCGGCAGTGTGTAGTCAGCCGGGTTCCACACCCCGGTCACCACCGAGGCGTCCTTGCCGTCCGACACGTCCACGAACGACGTGAAGCTGTCGAAGTGGTTCTCCTGTGTCGACGCGGGCGCCGCCCGGAGATGGTCGCTGTACGGCGCCGGGATGCTGACGTCGACGCGGTACCGGCCGCCGCTCAGCTCCGTCGACCCCGGCGTCACGACCTTTCCGGTGACATCCGTGACGCCGGTGACACTGTGCCCGGCGGGGTCGGAGACCTTGACCCTCATGCCCCGCTGCGGGACGTCCATCGCCGCGTTGACCACTCCGGTGCCGAAGAAGTCGCGCAGCACCTCGACCGTCAGCGTCCCGTCGGTGGCCGCAGCGGCAGCGGGTCCGGCCGTGACTCCCACGGCGCCCCCTGCCAGCAGGAGAACGGATAACGCGACGCGCGCCGGCGGCTCCACAAGCCGCCGGGCCGCCCGGCGCGCATCCCTGCCGGTTCGATTCATTGCACCACACTCCACATGTCTCTTGTCGTGAGAACGAAGCACTCGCTTTGCGCCGCCCGTGCACGTCGTGACCCCGGGCGTGGACGCCGGCGGCCGGGTCACGGAATGAAGAGGGGCCCTCGCCGTTGCGTGGACCCGATGTGCGGCGGTCGCGGGAGGACGGTTTGCGCATGTCGCGAGTCCGAGAAGTGAACACGCCTTCACGAATTCGGGTAAAATCGCCGTGGATTGAGTGTTCTCGCAGCTCAATCACGGTCCCCCGCCCTCATTCCCGACCCCGCCGACCGCCGTCACGGACAGCGCGCAATATCGTATCCATGGAGTCTGCCGGCACGGCAAGAACGCCTCGTATTCATCGGGATACGCGATAATGTTCGAGCGTTCAACGGATTGTTGTGGGACGGGTGTTCGGCTGTGAATGGGGGTTCGAATCAGGTGGTGCCGGTTCCGTGCCTTCGGGGAAACGCGGCGGGCGGGATCGTCACGCGGGAGCGTTGCGTCGCGGGGATCGGCCGTCCCGTCCCCTGCGCGACCGGCCTGACACGAGCATGGATACGCGGAGCATGACGGCGGCCCGCCCCAGGGACGCCCGAAAACCCCTCTCGTCCCGCGCGTACGGGTCAGGAGGGGTTTCCGGATCCATCTCGGAGAATCTTCAGACGTCGCGGAAGGGGCCGGGCGCCTTTCCGGCCCGAGGCGACCGGTTCTTGCATGGCGCTGACCGTCATGCAGGATCGAGGCTAATCAGCACGCACATCCAGTCCGGCTGTTGTGTACGGGCCCAGTGGGCGGCGCAGGCGATGCTCCATCGTGGCCGGCGAAACTTCTGATGGGCCATCGGGAAGCATGGAGGTGGCGAGCCACTCTTGGGTGGCTTCAGATGTGAGGTCCAGTTCCGCGGAGATATCGGATCCGAAGAGGGAATCGGTGTGCGCAACTACCCAGGCCATCGGCTGAGTCAAGTTGAGCCGTTTGATCATGTGGTGGACCTCGGTGCGCTCGGCGGGGCGAAGCCGATGCCATTCGGTGACCACATCGCCGAACTGGGCCAGCGTGAGTGGCTTGACGGAGGCGACGCGAGTGAGCCAGCCTTCCCGGAACAGGTGGAGGCACGTGAACAGGAAGGCGTAAGTGGGCGTGAGGGTGTGAAGCTGCTGCCCGGATCCGGTGTCGACACGGCGCAGTTCCGTCAGGGCCTCTTCCATCGGCACCTGCCAGGAACTGGTGTGCCAGGTGAAGCTGTTGGCCACATCGACTGCGATGTACGAGACCACAGGGTCTGGTCCGAGGCGATGGTAGTGCGGAAGGTGATCCGGGGAAAGCTGATATACCCGCAATTCCGCCTTCGGCAAAGGCGCCAGGGTGCGGGTGGCGGCATCGTAGCGCGAGTTGCGGCTGTAACCCGAGGCGGTGAGTGCCTCGTCGGCCGTCTTACGGTGTTGTGGGTGAATCATGATGTCGATGTCGTTGAAAAGCCGGGCGCCGGAGTGTTCGTAGAGGGTGTGGTGTGCCACCACGCCCTTGGTCCAGGCTCCGGAAACACCCGCCTTGCGGAGGACCTCGCCGAGGCGTGCCGCTTCTTCGGTCAAGGTCGCCGCGCGATGCTGTCCGGCATTGCGGAGGATGTCCGCTTGGCTGAGCAGCCGAGGGGGAACGGCATCGCGCAGGCCTTGGACCTGGAGGAAGTCGGCCAAGGCCGCCAGCAGGTGGTGACGTGCCGCTCTTCCGAACAGGGCTTCGAAGTCGAAGCCCGGGCCGGCCAGGAGCGGTGTGACGCGCTCCCGTCCGTCGGGAATCGCGCGGGCCGCCGCGACGGTGATCAGTACCTCCCAGATCTTGTCAGACATGCTCACTCCGGCCGGTCCGGCATCGAGGGGGGTACTCATCGTGAATGCGCTTCCTTTCGTTGGGGTCCCGTGTTCCTTCGCCGACCGTGCGGCCGTCTCACAGCAGGCGCACGGAGCGGTCGGCCAGGCTGAGGATTCCGGTCGCGGTCAGGAGACGGTCGTTGGAGTAGTTGAGCGCCGCCGAGCGCAGGTCGCGGAAAACGCGTTCCAGCGGAATGGGGGCGTCCGCGCTGTAACCGACGGCCAGGCCGGCCAACTGCACCATGCGGTCGACCGCGCGAAAGGTGAGTTCGGATGCGGCTATTTTCAGCGTGTTGAGGTGTATGTGGAGATCCGGCCTGTTGGGGCTCTGACCCCGATCGCGCTGGGACTCGATCTCTTCGCAGGTCCGCCTCAGGTAGGCGTTGACCAATTCCAGATCAACGCGAATGCGGGCAATGCGCTCCTGAACCAGTGGTGAACCGCGATCCACCCGAATCGTTTTTCCGATCTGGTGCAGCAAACCGGAAAATGCCTTCTGGGCGGCCCCGAGCCAGCATGCGCTCCAGGCCAGGTGACCCAACGGGATCATGCTGTCGTGGGAGACCTCGCGGAAACGCCCGGGCTGTCCGACCAGCCGGTCCCGGCGGACGGTTCCGTCCAGACGCAGCGCTCCGCTGGCGGTGGCCCGCATGCCCAGCGGGTTCCACTCGCCGACCCGGCGTATCGTCAGGTCCGCACGACTGGCGTAGATTAGAGAAACTCCGTGGCCGGAGTGGTCGGTGTCGTCTTGCATCGTCACCAGAAATGCATCGGCGTACTCCCCGCCGGTAACCACGGGGGCGGTTCGCCCCAGGGCGAGGAGATTGCCGTCAGGCGCACCGGTGAGGCTGTCGTCGACGGACATGAGGTGCCCGCCGCCCGTGCCGGTGGTGACTGATGCAAGGTAGATCTCACCGGACGCGATGCGCGGTAAGACCTCTGACTTGAGGTCTGGACCGGCGTGCCGAACCAGGCAGTCGACCTGCTGGCAGTGCATCGCCCAGATCAGCGCCGTGGACATGCAGGCACCGGCGAGATCTTTTGCGTCGCTGACCAGCCCGTTCAAGCTGCCGCCCATGCCGCCGTATTCCGCAGGTACGAGGTAACCCAGGTAGCCGTTCCTCCGCAAGGCCGCCATACTTTCGGTGGGGAAGCGCGCATCACGGTCGACTTCGCGGGCATGGCGACCGACCAGCTCCATGAGAGAGGCAGGAACGCCGGTCGGGGGAGGTGTGCTGCTGGTTTCAGCCACGGAGAACAACTTCCTGGGTGTGCAGTCCGAGGCGGCCTGCGGCGACGATGCGGTCGCCGTCGACCACGACCTCGGCAGGCGGAGTACGGCTGAGGAATCCCAGAAGACTCGCGGTAGGCCCATAGGCACCGGTGTTGGGAATCGCCAGCGTCTGACCTGGGGAGAGGGACAGACCTTCAACGGCCGGAGCGAGTACATCGAGGGGCGTGCACAGCGGGCCGACCAGAGTCACCGGACCGGCCGGGCTGAGTTCAGAGGCGGGTGTTCCTTCACCGAGAGGGATGGGGACAACGCTCGGCGACCTGAGCCGGCCAAGTCCCGACATTCCGCCGAGGACATTGACGCCGGCATCCAGCACGGCAAAGACGCGATCACCACTGAGTTTGACGTCCAGAACGGTGGTGAGCAGGGTTCCGGCCGTTGCCGTCAGGGCCCGGCCGGACTCGAAGAGCACGCGCGTGCCGTTGCGGCGCTGATCGGGGAAGGCCGTGTCCAGGGCGGCGTCGATGGCCGCGCGGAGCTGGGGGTGGCGAGGTAATGATCCGGGGCGGGCGAACGGAGCCGGGAATCCTCCGCCGAGGTCGAGTACCTGGGGGGTGAATCCGGCAGGCCCGGCAATTGCGGCGATCGTACGAACGGACTGCTCGAACTCGGCCGCCAGTGCCACGGGATCTGCGATGTTGGTTGCGCAGAAGGTGTGCATCCCCACCGGCCGGACCGCTCCGAGCGGTCGCAGCAGCCGGTCAAGAGCCTGGGAGTCGTTGTGATCGACGCCAAAGGCGCTGGGGCGACCAGTCATGCGGAGGGATCCGCCAGTGCTGCCCCTCGGGCTGTTGACCCGAATCAGATAGTCGGCGGTGCTGCCCGTTCGCGAGCAGGCTTCGG
This sequence comes from Streptomyces zingiberis, assembly GCF_012034935.1. GTDB lineage: Bacteria > Actinomycetota > Actinomycetes > Streptomycetales > Streptomycetaceae > Streptomyces > Streptomyces zingiberis. The sequence continues at coordinate 96,871 of NZ_JAATEN010000007.1, read as the reverse complement.
CCAGACGCTGCCGATCGGTGACGGACTCGACGGAGAACAGCCGCACCCCACGATGGAGTGCGTCTTCCAGTTCTGCCATCGTCTTGCCCGGTCCGGTGTACAGCACGCCGTGCGCGGGGCAGCCTGCCGCCAGTGCTACGGACAACTCGCCGGTCGAGCTGACTTCCGCCCGTGCGCCCAGATCGGCAAGTTGAGCCACCACAAGCGGGTGAGGGTTGGCCTTCAGGGAGTAGAACAGCTCCGAGGCGGCCGGAAGGTCCTCCCGGAGAGCTGCGAATGAGGAGCGCACGACGCCGAGATCGTAGACGTATGCGGGGGTGCCGACGCTCTGGATGATCTGTGTCAGATGGCGCCTGGTCGACGTAGGAACTCCCGACTCGGTGGAGGGCTCCGTCATGACTGCGTCGCAGCCGTTCGGCGGAGTTCTGATGTATCGACTTTGCCGTGAGCGGTCAGCGGGAGACGGCCGAGCACGATGCAACGGTCCGGGGTCCGCTCGTGACCGAGTCGCTCCCGCACTCCGTCGAGGACTTGACCGGGAGTGAGCGCGGTCACCGCCCACACGGTCAGCCGGCCCTCGGGCTCGGGCGGCAGGGCTGCCGCAGCTTCGACGCCTGGGATGTCCGAGAGGACGGCTTCCAGTTCTGTGCTGCTCATCCGCCACCCGCGATGCTTGAACATGTCGTCGTCGCGCCCCAGGAAGTACAGCCTGCCCGAGTGGTCGAGCCTGCCGCGGTCCCCGGTGAACACCGCCTTGCCCTGGCCGTCGGGTGAGGGCCGGAACCTCAGCGCGGTCTCCACCGGTGCGTGCCAATAGCCGTCCATCACATGCGGGCCGGCCGAAACGATCTCGCCGGTCTCACCTGGCGGCAGCGGCCGCGCCGCGGAGTCCACGATGAAGAGCCGGGTGCCGGGCAGAGCGCGTCCGACGCTCCCGGGGCTGATCAAGTCCTCGTCCGGGGCTGCCACCGTGATGCGCTTGCACTCGCTCATGCCGTACATCAGGACGATGCCGGCACCCGGGAACGCCGTGCGCAGTTGCGCGGTGCGGGCCGGACGGAGCGCCGCACCGGTGTTGGTGAACAACCGGACGTGGGTCGGTTCAGGATCGCGCAGGGCCAGTCGTAGGAGCGTGTGGGCCAACGCGGGTACGACAGGGACGACCGTTGCCCGTGCGGCACGGATCTGTACCAGCTCACGGGCGGACAGTTCCGCTGTCGGTACGACGAGTTCAGCACCGGCCAACGCGCACAGGAACAGCTGGTAGAGACCATAGTCGAACGAAAACGGGAGCCGGTTCCACACGATGTCGTCGGAATGGTAATCCACCCGGTCGGCAATGGCTCGCACGGCGAACAGCACCGCAGCATGCGGGCACACGATTCCCTTGGGGCGGCCGGTGCTACCTGAGGTGTAGAGCAGCAGAGCCGGGTCGGTGCCCTCGATCGGTGCTGCCGCGGGGGTGGACGTCTCTTCGCCGTACCGATCAGCAGGCCTCAGGACAGCAACGCCGGTCTGCTCGATCAGCCCGGCTGCCGGGCCGTCCGCGACCGCAACGGCCGGATCTGCGTCCCGTACCAGCCACTCCAGCTCGTACGCGGTGGCACTGTGCCGGGCCGGCACCAGGACCGCGCCGAGTCGCAGGACTGCCAGGAGCGCCGTAGCGAACCCGGGACCGGGCGCCAGGGACACGATCACCCGGTCACCCCGTCCGACGCCGGCGGCGGCGAGTGCCCCGGACAGCCGCCGCCCGGCCAGACCGAGCTCGGACCACGTGAGCGAATTCCCGTCCGTGGTACGGACCGCGGACCGTGCGGCGTGCGCTCGCGCGGCGAACTCCAGGAGGCCGGCCAGATCGCTGAAGGCAGGGGGAGCGGGGCGAAGTCCCTCGGTGGATGGCGAGACAGTCATCGCATCACCTCTCGGCAATCCGTCACACCCATCGCCTCCACTCGTTGATCGGTCGTTTCTCCGTGGCCGCGCCTGGAGGAGGTACCTCCGGCTCCACGGTCGGCGCACCCTACATTGATCGACTGAGGAACCGGCTGTCTCTCGATTTGCTGATATGCGCAACGAACCGCACTGTTGCAAAGCAGAAGGACTCCCTTCAGGTGTAACGTGCGCTCACCCCGGGGTGTCACTCCGCTTCGCCCGGAACGGCCGTCGGCCGTCCGAGGTGCCGAATGTCATCGAGGAGACAGGCTGCGTGGATCAATCTGAGATAGCAATCGCCGTGCGAGAGGTGGTGCGTGTACTCGTGCCCGATGCGCCCACGATGGCGGACAGTGCGTCGTTGAATTCTCTGGGTCTTGACTCGCTGGCAAGCGTAGAACTCACACTTCGCCTGGAGGAACGGTTCGGTGTGATTTTCGAGGACGATGAGCTGGCGTTTGGAAATTTCGAGAGTGTTGCGACCATCGTTGACCTGCTGTCAGCGAAGACCGTCACTTGAAGGGATCTTCCGTCGTCACGGATATCTTTGAGGTGAAAAATCCGCCCACCGTTTGAGGTGAGAAGTGCCGGATCTCGGCCGCCGGAGAATCGGATGATGCAATTCCATTCCTTCTCTTCACGGATATCCGACGTCAGGCCCCTGCTCACCGACCGAATCAAACTCTTGCGGCTCTCCGTCGCCGACCGTCGCGCCGGCGGTCTCCTGGTCCTGACCCATCTGTGGTCGGCCGCGGTACCCGCCCTCACCGCGGTGGCAACAGGCCGGCTGGTGGCCGTACTCACCGGCGCCGCCACCGGGCGGGAGACCGCTTCGGCCGTGGTGTGGCCGTTGACGGCGATGGCCGCTCTGCTGGTGGCCGATGAGATCCTCACCTCGCTGAGCGAGACCCTTGAGCATTACACCGCCGGACGCCTCGACGCGCGAACCCGGCGCCAGGTGCGCCGCCTGGCCATGGCGCCGCCGAGCATGGCGCATCTGGAGGATCCGGTCTTCGCCGATGATGCCGCTCGTGCCTCGGATGTGGGGGAGGGCCGGGTTCGTTCACCGGGGACTGCGGCGGTCGGCCAGCTCCGGCTGGTTTTCCGTTTTCTCGGGGCCATGGGATCGGCCACCGTGATCGCCCTGACCTTCTCCCCGTGGCTCGCCGTCCTCCTGCTGGTGGTCTGTTTGGTCAACCGGGCGCTCATACGGCGCTGGTGGGTTCATCTGGCCGAGGTCCGGGACGAGCGCGAGAGCATGCGGCGCCGTGCGGAGTACTGGAGCGAGGTCGCCTCGACCGGACCAGCAGCCAAAGAGATCCGTCTCTTCGGTTTGCAGGAGTGGGTGGTCCAGCGCCGCACGCGTGAACTGCTGGCATGGGCGGAGACGATCTGGGCGGCACGCCGGGATATTCTGCGCCAGCAGGGCTGGATATCCCTCCTGGCAGCGGTCGCCGCCGGGGCCGCACTTCTGCTGCCTGGGCTGGCTGCGGCACGCGGTAACCTTCCCGCCGGCGATCTGATGACCGTGATCGTGGCCGCTTGGAGCCTCTTCCACATCGCGGCAATGGGGCGCGAGGCATTCGACATCGAATACGGTCTCGGCGCGGTCCGGGCACTGGAACGTCTCGAAAGCGCCTACCGCGTGCCGGCCGTGTCCGCCAGGGCCGAACCTCGGCAGTCCGATGAGGCTTCGGACACCATGGGGGAGGGTGCCCCGGCGGCCCTGCGCATCGAAGGGCTCGTCTTCGCATACCCCGGAAGCCGGCAGCCGGTCTTCGACGGTTTGGATCTGTCCGTCCATCCCGGTGAGGTCTTGGCGCTGGTCGGCCAGAACGGCGTCGGCAAAACCACGCTGATCAAAGTGCTCGCAGGCCTCCGTCCACCAACTGCCGGACAGGTACTGATCGATGGAAAGCCCTTGGACGCGGCGCGAGTCGCGGCGTGGCGCAGGCGGGTCGCGGTCGTATTCCAGGACTTCAACCGTTATCCGCTCACGCTCGCCGACAACATATCCCTCTCCGCGCCCGAACACCGTCACGACCGGGAAGGAATCCGTGAAGCCGCGCGCCGCGCCGGCATCGACGCCCTCGCCGGGGAGTTCCCCGACGGCTATGACACCGTTCTGAGCGCCGATCGCACCGGTGGGACGGACCTGTCCGGCGGCCAATGGCAGAGAGTCGCGATCGCGCGCGCCGTCTTCGCCGTCGAGCACGGCCGCGATCTCCTGGTCCTGGACGAGCCGACTGCCCATCTGGACGTCGAAGCGGAGGCCCACTTCTTCCGTCAGGTCGTCGCGAAGGTCGGCGGAGCGACCGTCCTGCTCATCTCGCACCGGCTGTCCACGGTGCGTCAGGCGGACCGGATCGTCATGCTGCATGCAGGACGGGTCACTGAGCAGGGCAGCCACCGCGAGCTGCTGGAGAACGGCAGCGAATACGCCCGCCTCTTCCAGCTCCAGGCCGCCCGTTTCACCGAAACCCAGCAGTACGCCGGCGGGAGGAAAGCACCACGATGACCTCCAAGGACTCGAAGAGCGTGCGGAGAACCGGATCCGGCACCCTGCGCACCGCAAGCCACACCTTCGCCTTGGCATGGCGTGCCGACCCCGCTGTGGTACGCGTCATCATCGTTCTCTCTCTCGCCCAGGCGGGGGCGGTCGCGGCCACGGGCGTCAGCCAGCGCTGGGTCGTCGATGCGACGCAGAATTCCGGTGGCCGGCCGCTCGGTGCCCTGGCACTTGCCGTCCTGATCGGGGTGGCTGCCCACGTAACCGCCGCCGCCGGCAACCGCACGCGGTACAACTACCAGCACGACCTCACCGACCGCGTCGATCTCGAAGTCAACCGGGAGATCCTTACCGCCACCGCTTCGATTCCCACCCTTGAACACCTCGAACGACCCGGGTATCTCAATCGTCTGGAGCTGCTGCGCCGCCACACCAGCGCGCTGGCCGGCTCCTGCTGGGCCCTGACGGACACCGGTATCGCCGTGATGGGCGCCGGGCTGTCACTGTGGCTTCTGATCGGCGTCCACCCCGCCCTCGCTGCCTTGGCGCTCCTCGCGCTTCCCTCGTTGTGGGCGGTCAAGTTCGCGGAGCGCAGCCTGGCCCGGGCCCGGAACACCACCGCCGAGGACCAGCGCCTGGAGAACCGGATCCACCGCATGGTCCTCGCACCGGAGTCAGGCAAGGAAATCTACCTCGCCGGAGCCGGCTCGGTCCTGGACGAAACCGCACACGTCGCCCGCACACGCGTGGTCACCGCCGTCGTCAAAGCCCGGCTCAGAGCGACAGGCTGGCAGCTTTCCGGCTGGGTGATCTACGCCGCCGGATTCATCGCCGCACTGATCCTCACCGTCTCGCTGGTCGCCCAGGGCAGGGCCTCGCTCGGGGATCTCATGCTGGTCATCACTCTGGGAACGCAACTGCGTTTCCAGATACACGCAACCACCTCAGGCTTCTCCCGCATCGCCGAGGCCGGTCACGCCACCGGCCACTACCTGTGGCTGTCGGCCCACGCCCGCCGGCGGCGGTCCACGGGCACCTGCCAGATCCCCTCCATGCTGAAGCGCGGGATCCAGATGCGTGACGTTTCCTTCACCTACCCTGGTTCGCCCGTGCCGGTCCTTTCCGGGGTGAACCTCACGCTGCGGCCCGGATCCACCGTCGCGGTGGTCGGCGTGAACGGCGCAGGCAAAACCACTTTGGTCAAGCTGCTGAGCGGCATGTATGCGCCCACCGCCGGGAGGGTCGACATCGATGGTGTCCCGCTGGGCGAGCTGGACATCGAGGCCTGGCGCCGCGGACTTACCGGCGCCTTCCAGGACTTCGTCCGCTTTCAGCTGCCGGTTCGTCACACGGTCGGGATCGGTGAGCCGGACGCGATGGACAGTCAAGAGGAGGTGGCCCGCGCAGTGCGCGAGGCAGGGGCCGAAGCGATCATTGCCCGGCTGCCCGAGGGCCTGGACACTCAACTGGGACCCGTATACGGGGGGACGGAACTCTCCCAGGGGCAGTGGCAGCGCCTGGCCCTCGCTCGCGCCCTGATGCGCCGGCGCCCCAGGCTGCTCGTTCTGGACGAACCCACGGCCGCCCTCGACCCGCTGGCCGAGCACGAACTCTACGAAGCGTTCATGCGGCAGGCGAAGGCGGCCCCAGGCCAGATCACACTCCTGGTGTCCCATCGCTTCTCCACGGTCCGCGGAGCCGACCACATCGTGGTCCTGGACGGCGGACGCGTCACCGAAGAGGGCACGCACACCCAGCTGATGGCCGCGGGCGGCCGCTACGCAGAGCTCTACCTCACCCAGGCTGCCGCCTACGAGGAGGAGGGTGACCGAGGAGGTGGGCACGCCGGATCGGACGCGCGGTGAAGGGATCGTCACAGGAGTGCGTCACCGGGTACGAACCCCGGCCCCGAAAGATGCCCAGCTCGCCCATGACCCCGGCAACCCCGAACCGCCCCGAACCCGGCAGGGGTGGTTCGACGGAACACAGAGAGGCCCCCGGGCGGTCACCTGTTCTGCCGCTTCTCAGGTCTGACCATCCTTGTGCAGGCATTCCACAAGGAGCGCGAGGCGATTCCAGCGGGCCGCCGCTTCCTGTCGGGTACCCGTTTCCGAATCGAGCAGAAGAATCTTCTGGCGGACTGCGCCGTAGCGTACAAGGAGCCGCTCCTCTCGCGCGCGTGATTGCGGAATACGGAAAACGGCATTGCTGACCCCGCTCGGCGGTGCTTAAGCTGATGCCCGTTCCGGCAATCCAGTCGAAGGTGGATTTCATGGCCAAGCGCAATTCGTCCCTGGGCCCCGGCAAGAGCGCACCTGAGGACCGCTGACGACTCCCCTCCAGAACTACTTGGCCGGGTTGAGGTGAGGTCATCTCGCCGTGCCTGATGTGATCACGGCCTCGGCGCCGCCGCATTCGGATTGGTCCCCGCCGGTTTCCGTTCCGGCGCGAGGGAGCGGATCCCTTGGGTAACGGCCGGCCGTTGAAAATGCCGCTGAAGGACTGCCTGCCGTGGGATTGCGGAGTGTCGAATGGCCTGCGTCGTGGAGGCCATACGCGGGGAGCGACCTGAGAAATGCTCCACCGGCCACTCGTCCACGGAGTACGTCCACCGACGTCCCTCCCGGTGCGCGCGTCTCCGCGCGCCCGTGCAGAAGCCCTTCCACAAGCCGAAAAGCCGACGTGACAGGATCCCCATGCGTGTTCTCATTGATGGTCTCGACCTCTCCGGGAAGACGACTCTGGCGACCCTCCTGACCGAGGCCCTGCGGGCCCAGGGCCGTAGCCCCGTCCACCACCGGGGTTTCCTCGCCCGCCGCAACCCCCTGGCCCGGCCTCTCGAGACGGTCAGAGCGCCGGACCATCCGACGAGCGCGCTGCTCAACATGGGCTATCTCGCGGGGTGCGTTCTGGACCGGGTGCTCGGAGCCGCGGAGGCCTGGGATCGCCGGGGGCTGCTCATCCAGGAGTCCTATGTGGACCGGTGCCTCGCCTACGGATACGCGAATGGTCCGTGGCCGCCGGCCAGACTCGCGCTGGGCAGACCGGGAATGTTCATCGGGTTCGACCTCGCGATCTACCTCAGCGCCCCGCTGCACATCCGGCGGGAGCGGCTGCGGCGGCGCCTGGACGCGAACTCGGTCGACCGGCTCTCGGTACTCAGTGAGAAATTCCACGACGACTTCATGACCGCCCTGGCCATGGCCGGCCGCCGGCACCGCCGGGTGCTCACCTTCGACACCTCGCGGACTCCCGCGGAGCAGATCGTCCAGGAGGTCGTGCGCTGCCTGGACGAGGCCCCCGAGCAACGGATGGTCCGGTGATCACCGTGGTGGTGGAGGGCCTTGACTTCGCCGGGAAAACCACCGTCTGTCGTGAAGTCAACGCCCGGCTGTCCGAGGCGTCCGTCCCGGTCACCGACTCCCTCACCTGTCTCACCGGCGGATTCGTCGACCGGTTGCTCGATCTGGTCTACCGGGCGCCGCGCATGCCGTCGTGGCTGCGCAGCACCGTCTACCATCTCGGTTATGTCCCGGACCTGTTCCCGGCCCTGCGGGCCGGGCGAGGACGCGGCGGGGTGCTCCTCCAGCAGAGCTACATCCACCGGGTGCTGGCTTATGATCGCGCAAGCCGCAGAAACCTGTTGAGGTGGGCCGCCCAGCAGCTCGCGGGGCGCCTGGCCGGCCAGGTCGACCTGTTCGTCTATCTGGAGTGCCCGCTCGACGAGCGCCGGCGACGCTATCTGCGCTCGTCGGACCCCAATAGGCGGGACGACCTGCGTTTCTCGGCCGCACAAGAATCCTTCGAGGAGCGGCTCGAATTCGAGCTGCGCGAACTCGTCGGCCGGAACGGATACCTGGTTGTCGACAACACCCACGGCGACCACCGGAAAACGGCCGCTCGCATCGTCGAACTCATCGAACAGCTCACAGAAAGGAGATAGCGGAACCATGAAAGCCCAGTGGATCACGGCGCCTGTCCCCGGCGACCTGCCGGTACGCCAGGTGTACGGATTCCTCTTCGACGCCGAGGGCCGAGTCCTCGTCCAGGACGACGAGGGATACCACAACCTGCCCGGCGGAAAGCCGGAGTTCGGGGAGGATTTCCAGGCGACGCTCTTCCGCGAGTCCGTCGAGGAGAGTCAGGTGGAAATCGGGAACGCTGTCTACCTTGGCTACGTCCGAGTCGAAGAACCGAATCTGGAGCCTTACGTCCAGGTCCGGATGACGGCGCGGATCACCCGATTCCTGGAACGCGCCCCTGACGTCTCGACGGGCCGCCTGCTGCGGCGGCTGATGACCTCGGTGGATCACGCCTCGGACCTGCTCGCCTGGGGTGACATCGGGGTGGCGCAGACTCGGGCCGCCGCAGCTGTCGCGCCCGCGGAACTCGGCATCACGCTCGCGGCCCCGGACGCGGAGGCGGTGTATGTCGACTGACCCCCACGGGGACCCGTGCACCCCTGACCGGGCCTGGCCCGTCGTGCCCGGCATATACGTCGCGGGGCGCGACAGCGCCTCCTGGGTGCTGCCTGCCCGTCCGACCACCGTTTTCTGCCTCTCCCGGACCCTTCCGGGACCGGAGCTGTACGAGCGGGCCGGTCTCTCGCCGGACAGGGTGCTGCACCGGCCCTTCACCTACTGGGAGTCAGAGGCGCCCGTCGCGCTCCTGGACGACCTGGTCGGTGAGATATCGCTACAGACGGGCCCGGCGCAGACCCTCATCCACTGCACCCTCGGCCTCGATCGCACAGGCGTCGTCGCGCTCGCGCTGCTGCTGCGGCACTTCCGCACGCTGGACGAGGCGTTCGCCCGCTACCAGGCCCGAGGGGTGCGCCTGCCTCGGCACGACGCGCTGAACGTCCTGACGCGCTACGCAGAGCACCATCACCGCACCGAATCCGAGGAGGCCGGGCATGCGCATTGACCTGATCGCCCCCCGGACGCCGTGGTTCTCCCCTGCCGATCTCGACGGGCGCGGCCTCGGCGGCAACGAGGCGACGCTCGTGCTGTGGTGGCGTGAGCTGCGCGCCCGCGGCGTCGAGCTGCGGGTGGTCCTCGACGGAACCGGTACAGACGCCCTGGGGGAACGGGGGTGGCTGGGCGCAGAACAGTACGGCGGCCCGGCAGGGGCGGACGTCGTGATCGGCTTTCGGGACGCGGCTCCACTGCTCACCACGCCCGCCGGCTCGCTCCGGGTGCTTTTCGTGGGCGACCGCAAGACTCCCGGCACCGAGGAGCTGGAGGCAGCGGGGGCGTGCGACCTGGCACTCGTCGGCTCGTACGCGGCGCGTGATCGCTACGCGCCCCTGCTGCGTCCGCGTCACGGCTACCACGTCGACAGCTTGGGCCATGCCCTGCCGGAGGACCCGAAGGGTGACCCCGCGGAGCGCCGCCGTTTCCAGTGCGTACACATGGCGGCGCCCTATCGGGGACTGGCCCGGCTGCTGCGCCTTTGGCCCCGCATTCGGCAACGAGTGCCACAGGCACAGCTGGTGCTCCTCGGCGGTTACACCTTGTGGGGTTACGACACCGATCGCGCGGCGGACATGGCCAGGGCCGAGGCGCCCGCGCTCGCGGACCTCCCGGACGGCGTCGTCCACCATGGGCCGGTTGCCCGCGAGCGGTACGCCCGGGTCGTTCGGGAGAGCGAGGTCATGCTGTACCCGACCACCTATGAGGAGATGTGCTGCGTCAGCGCGCTGGAGTGCGTGGCGCTCGGCACGGTGCCCGTCCTCTCCGCGGTCGCGGCGCTGCGTGAACGGGTCGAGCCGGGAATCACCGGGGTGCTGGTGGAGGGGGACATCGACGACTCCGCCGTCGAGGAGCGGTTCGTGGACGAAGCGGTCCGGCTGCTGCTCGACGAGGAGCGGCTGCGCGCCATGAGCGCGCGGGGTGTCCTGGACGCTCCGGAGCACAGTGTCGGCCGGGTCGTCGACCGCCTGCTCAACGCATTGGGGGCGTGTCTGTGACGGCGGGCGAGGGCGGCGGCGCGCGAGGCGCCGCGGATGGCGGGTTGCTCATCGCCGTCATCACCAACACGGCCCCCGAGTCGACGCTGCCGCGTGTGCTGGACGCGTTACGGACGGAGGGCGCGGGTCCGGGGGAGGTCGTGGTGCTGTTCACCGGGGAGCCGGGCGGCGCGGCCGACCGTACCTTGGAGGTCCTGCTCAGGAACCGGCCGGTGGAGGTGGTGCGCACCCCGCGCGCCATGCGCGCCGGTGAGGGCAGGCAGTTCCTCGCCGACGGAGTCCGCGGCCACCGGTTCGTGGCGTTCCTGGACGACGACTGCGTCCCGCAGCCCGGCTGGCTCTCGGCCGTACGGGCAGCCTGCGCGGATCCGCTGCCCACGGCCCTGTTCTTCGGGCCGCGCCACCCGGTCGCAGCCGGCGGGGGCGGGGCGCTGGTCCGCGCACTGGAGTCGCGGTCCTCGAAGAAGCTGGCCTTGATCGACGCGGCTGACGTACCCGCTGCGGTCCTCGCCCCGAAGGCTCTCTCCGCTGCCGGCAACTTCGTCGTCAACGTGATGGCGGCCCGCGAGATCGGGCTGGCCCTGCCGCTGTTCGCACGGACCGCCTTCGAGGACGTCGACTTCCAGGTTCGCGCCGAACTTCACGGCTGGGCCGTGCAGTTCCACCGCGATCTCCTGGTGGAGCATCACGACGAGGTCGGTGTGGTTGCCCTGCTGCGCAAGTCCTGGCACTCGGGCAAGGGTATGGCCAGGTGCGCGGTCCTGTACGGCACGGCCTTCTGGGACAAGTGCCGCCTTCGGCCGTGGCGCGCTCTGCTCTCCTGGGCCGTTGCGCTGTTGTGCCTTGCGGCTGTGCCCGTCCTGCCCTGGGCCGCTGCCGGGGCGCTGCTGCCGGTGCTTCTCAACACGTGGCTGCACCGGAGGGAGCTGCGGGGTGCGCGGCTGTCGCACCGGGCACTGTATCTGCTGGTCAAACCGGTCCGCGATCTGATGATCGGGCTGGGCTTCATCGTGCACTACGCGGCGATCCGCCTCATGTCCTGGCCTCCCTCGGAGTGGGCGGAGATGCGGCGGGCCGGGACAACGGTCGGGCTGAGGTACACACCGCTCCACGACGCGGAAGAGGTGCGGGCATCCCCCACCGGTTGAGCGCCGCTCACCGGACGGGGAGGCGAAGACCGGCGGAACTCTTGCCCGGCGTCTTCCCCCACGGTGCGCATGGCCCACACGAGGACGCCTTCGGTTCCGATGGAACATCCCAGAAAAGTCCCAGAGGCGCCGCCACGCCCCTCCTTCCTCGCGTTTGCACAGGTCAGAAGAGGTATGGCGGCGTCATTTCCGAGGCTCTTCAGATGTCGCGGAAGATCTCGATCTGGGCGCCCACCGAGTTCAGGCGTTCGGCCAGTTCCTCGTAACCGCGGTTGATGACGTAGACGTTGCGGAGTACCGAGGTGCCCTCGGCGGCCATCATGCCCAGCAGGACGACCACCGCGGGGCGCAGCGCCGGCGGGCACATCATCTCCGCCGCGCGCCAGCGCGTCGGGCCCTCGACCAGCAGCCGGTGCGGGTCGAGCATCTTGATGTCGGCGCCGAGCCGGTTGAGGTCGGTGAGGTAGATGGCGCGGTTGTCGTAGACCCAGTCGTGGATCAGTGTCGAGCCCTGCGCGGAGGCCGCGATGGCCGCGAAGAAGGGGACGTTGTCGATGTTGAGGCCGGGGAACGGCATCGGGTGGATCTTGTCGATGGGGGCGCTCAGCTTCGACGGGCGCACCGTGAGGTCGATCAGCCGGGTGCGGCCGTTGTCCGCCGGGTACTCCGGGCTGCGCTCGTGGTCCAGGCCCATCTCCTCCAGGACCGCCAGCTCGATCTCCAGGAACTCCACCGGCACCCGGCGGATCGTCAGCTCCGACTCGGTGACCAGTGCGGCGGCGAGCAGGCTCATGGCCTCCACCGGGTCCTCCGAGGGCGCGTAGTCCACGTCGCAGCTGATGTCCGGGACGCCGTGCACGGTGAGGGTGGTGGTGCCGACGCCCTCGACGGTGACGCCGAGCCGCTCCAGGAAGAAGCAGAGGTCCTGGACCATGTAGTTGGAACTGGCGTTGCGGATCACGGTGACACCGTCGTGGCGGGCCGCGGCCAGCAGCGCGTTCTCGGTGACGGTGTCACCGCGCTCGGTCAGCACGATCGGGCGGTCCGGGGTGACCGAGCGGTTCACCTCCGCGTGGTACGTCCCCTCCGTCGCGGTGATCTCCAGGCCGAAGGGGCGCAGCGCCGTCATGTGCGGCTGAACCGTGCGGGTGCCGAGGTCGCACCCGCCCGCGTAGGGGAGGCGGAAGCGGTCCTCGCGGTGGAGCAGCGGGCCGAGGAACATGATGACGCTGCGCGTGCGGCGCGCCGCGTCCATGTCCATGGCGCCGAGGTCCAGCCGGGCGGGCGGGGTGATCTCCAGGTCGGCGCCGCCGTTGATCCAGCGGGTGCGGACGCCGACGGAGCCGAGCACCTCCAGGATCCGGTAGACCTCCTCGATCCGGGCCACCCGCCGCAGCGTGGTGCGGCCCGAGGTGAGCAGTGAGGCGCAGAGCAGCGCGACGCAGGCGTTCTTGCTGGTCCGGACGTTGATGGAGCCGGAGAGCCGGCGCCCGCCGACCACACGCAGATGCATCGGACCGGCGTACCCGAGCGAGACGATCTCGCTGTCCAGGGCTTCGCCGATGCGGGCGATCATCTCAAGGCTGATGTTCTGGTTGCCGCGCTCGACGCGGTTGACGGCGCTCTGGCTGGTTCCCAGGGCGTCCGCGAGCTGCGCCTGGGTCCAGCCACGGTGCTGGCGGGCATCCCGGATGAGGCGGCCGATACGTACGAGGTAGTCGTCTCCCATGGGGATCACATTATCTCAAATATGAGATGCGCGCTCGCTGGAGGAGTGGCGCGCGGCGGGGCGCCGGGGTGGGGCGTTTCGCGCGTCGGCGTGGGGCGTCCGCCGGGGTCCGCCGCATCCGGGGGCTTTCCTGGCCGGCGCTCTCGGGTGCCCCATTATCTTCGTTTCTCACCTTTCGCCCCGCCCCGGCGCGCCCCGGTACTCCCGCGGGGTGCGGGGCGCCGCGGGCTCCCGCCGGGTCCTCCTCGCGGTTCGCCGGCCCGCCCCGGGGGTATCCGGAAGGCCCCGGTCCGTCATCACGTGAACCCCGCTTCCCCGGCGGCCGTACGGCTGGCCAGGGGCCGTCCGTGCGTGTTCGTGGGGCCTCCCCGTGTCCTGTGCCGGATGGGTGTACTAAGGTTATCTCGACATCGAGATATATTCTGCCGAGCAGGCACACCGCGGCCGTCGGGCGCCGGGCCACCCGGAAGGGTGGGCCGACCTCAGCGGAGGAACTGTGAGTCAGGGCGGCAGCATCGCGGTAACGGACGCACATTCATGAAGGAGACTGTCGTGTCGGCGAACAGCTTCGACGCCCGCAGCACGCTGCGTGTGGGCGACGAGTCGTACGAGATCTTCCGGCTGGACAAGGTCGAGGGCTCGGCCCGGCTCCCCTACAGCCTGAAGGTGCTGCTGGAGAACCTGCTGCGCACGGAGGACGGCGCCAACATCACCGCCGACCACATCCGCGCGCTCGGGAGCTGGGACGCGGACGCCCAGCCCAGCCAGGAGATCCAGTTCACGCCGGCGCGCGTGATCATGCAGGACTTCACCGGCGTGCCCTGTGTCGTGGACCTGGCGACCATGCGTGAGGCCGTCAAGGAGCTCGGCGGCGACCCGGCGAAGATCAACCCGCTCGCGCCGGCCGAGCTGGTCATCGACCACTCCGTCATCGCCGACAAGTTCGGCACCCCGGACGCCTTCACGCAGAACGTCGAGCTGGAGTACGGCCGCAACCGCGAGCGCTACCAGTTCCTGCGCTGGGGCCAGACCGCCTTCGACGAGTTCAAGGTCGTCCCGCCCGGCACCGGCATCGTCCACCAGGTCAACATCGAGCACCTGGCGCGCACCGTCATGGTCCGAGGCGGCCAGGCGTACCCCGACACGCTCGTCGGCACCGACTCGCACACCACGATGGTCAACGGTCTCGGCGTGCTCGGCTGGGGCGTGGGCGGCATCGAGGCCGAGGCCGCGATGCTCGGCCAGCCGGTCTCCATGCTGATCCCGCGCGTGGTCGGCTTCAAGCTGACCGGCGAGCTGCCGACCGGCACCACCGCCACCGACCTGGTGCTCACCATCACCGAGATGCTCCGCCGCCACGGCGTCGTGGGCAAGTTCGTCGAGTTCTACGGCGAGGGCGTCTCCGCCGTCCCGCTGGCCAACCGCGCCACCATCGGCAACATGTCCCCGGAGTTCGGCTCCACCGCGGCGATCTTCCCGATCGACGGGGAGACCCTCAACTACCTCAAGCTCACCGGCCGTTCCGAGCAGCAGCTCGCGCTCGTCGAGGCCTACGCCAAGGAGCAGGGCCTCTGGCTGGACCCGGCCGCCGAGCCGGACTTCTCCGAGAAGCTGGAGCTGGACCTCGCCACGGTCGTCCCGTCCATCGCCGGCCCCAAGCGCCCGCAGGACCGGATCGCCCTGTCCGACGCCAAGGCGCAGTTCCGCACCGACCTGCTGAACTACGTCTCGGACGAGGTCACCGGCGGCGCCGACCGCAAGCCGGGCGTGCCGCAGCAGGAGCAGCCGCACGGGGTCACCTCCACGGTGGACGAGGCGAGCGCCGAGTCCTTCCCGGCCTCCGACGCCCCGGCGTACGGCAGTGCCGAGAACGGTGGTGGTGCCCCCGAGCACGCGGCGCCCGCCGCCGGCGGCCGCCCGCGCAAGCCGGTCGAGGTGACCGCCGCGGACGGTTCCGGCTACACGCTCGACCACGGCGCGGTGACGGTCGCGGCCATCACCTCCTGCACCAACACCTCCAACCCGTACGTCATGGTCGGCGCCGCCCTGGTCGCCAAGAAGGCCGTCGAGCGGGGCCTGACCCGCAAGCCGTGGGTGAAGACCACCCTGGCGCCGGGCTCCAAGGTCGTCATGGACTACTACGACCGGGCCGGCCTCACCCCGTACCTCGACAAGATGGGCTTCAACCTCGTCGGCTACGGCTGCACCACCTGCATCGGCAACTCCGGCCCGCTGCCGGACGAGGTCTCGAAGGCGGTCAACGACAACGACCTGGCGGTGACCTCCGTCCTCTCCGGCAACCGCAACTTCGAGGGCCGGATCAACCCCGACGTCAAGATGAACTACCTGGCGTCCCCGCCGCTGGTCGTCGCCTACGCGATCGCCGGCTCCATGGATGTGGACATCACCAGCGAGCCGCTGGCCGAGGACGCGAGCGGCAACCCGGTGTACCTGAAGGACATCTGGCCCTCCGAGCAGGAGGTCGAGGAGGTCGTCGCCTCCGCCATCGGCCAGGAGATGTTCGGCTCCTCCTACGCGGACGTCTTCGCGGGCGACGCGCAGTGGCAGGCGCTGCCCGTCCCCACCGGTGACACCTTCGAGTGGGACGCGGAGTCCACCTACGTCCGCAAGCCCCCGTACTTCGAGGGCATGGGCACCGAGCCCGCCCCGGTCGAGGACATCTCCGGCGCGCGGGTGCTGGCCAAGCTGGGCGACTCGGTCACCACCGACCACATCTCCCCGGCCGGTGCCATCAAGGCCGACACCCCCGCCGGCCAGTACCTCACGGAGCACGGCATCGCCCGCCGCGACTTCAACAGCTACGGCTCCCGCCGCGGCAACCACGAGGTCATGATCCGCGGCACCTTCGCCAACATCCGGCTGCGCAACCAGATCGCGCCCGGGACCGAGGGCGGCTACACCCGCGACTTCACCCGCGAGGGTGAGGAGGGCGGGGGGCCGGTCTCCTTCATCTACGACGCCGCGCAGAACTACCAGACGGCCGGTATCCCGCTGGTGGTGCTGGCCGGCAAGGAGTACGGCTCCGGCTCGTCCCGCGACTGGGCGGCGAAGGGCACCGCGCTGCTGGGGGTCAAGGCCGTCATCGCCGAGTCCTACGAGCGCATCCACCGCTCGAACCTCATCGGCATGGGCGTGCTGCCGCTGCAGTTCCCCGAGGGCGAGTCGGCCGAGTCGCTCGGCCTGAGCGGTGAGGAGACCTTCTCCATCGCCGGGGTGACCGAGCTCAACGAGGGCACCACGCCGCGCACGGTGAAGGTCACCACGGACAGCGGCGTGGAGTTCGACGCCGTGGTCCGCATCGACACCCCCGGCGAGGCGGACTACTACCGCAACGGCGGCATCCTGCAGTACGTGCTGCGCTCGCTGATCCGCAAGTGAGCGCCCGTCCGGCGCCCTCACCCGCCAGGTGGAGCGCGCGCCGGACGCCCCGGGTGCCTGAGCGCCCCCGGGCGCCGGTTCACCCCGGCGCCCGGCCACGGGCCGTACCCCCGGCACGGGGGTGCGGCCCGTCGGCCTGTGCGGGCCGGCGGCGCGGCAGAAGGCGGGCCGGGGACGGGGCCGGGGACGGCGGGAGCGCACTCCGGCGCGGGCGCCCCGCGGCCCGCGCCGTGACCGGGGCCCGCGCGGCGGCGTCCGCCCTGCCGCACCGCCCCCGCCGTCCCGGCTCGGCGCCCTGCGCCCTCCGGTCCCGTCACGTGACGAACAGAGGTGGGGCGGGCGCGTACCGCCGTGCCTGAGGAGGTCTCAACTCGGGAAAGACTGCGCCCGATGCTGCGTCCGATCTTGCCCACCCGGCGAGGAGTGGACTATACCTGTCGGCGTCCAGGGACAGGGAGACTCCGTGGCCACCGGGTGCGACCGGCGGGACGCGGGGCGGCCCTCTTCCGCCGGGCCCCGAACGGGGTCCGGCACCATCCGGCTCCACCCCGACCCCGTCCGCAGGTACCCCGCGCCGAGGCCGCCGCCGGCCGGAGGCGGGCACCCGCCGCCCGGGACCGGGAGAAGGCGAGGACTTGAGCATGGGATCCCCTTCCGACCACACCCGCCGCGATCTCATCAGGCGGGCCGCCGCACTCGGGCTGGCGGCCGTCCCCGCCTCGGGCCTCCTCACCGCCTGCGCCAGCAGCGGCGGTTCCACCTCGGACAAGGCCGCGAAGGGGGAGAAGAGCGCCGGCAACCCGCTCGGCGTCAACGCCGGCGCGCCGCTCGACGTGGTCATCTTCGACGGCGGTTTCGGTGACGCCTACGCCAAGGACGCCCAGAAGATCTACCGGGAGAAGTTCCCGAAGGCCGACGTCAAGCACATGGCGACGCAGAAGATCCAGTCGGTGCTGCAGCCGCGGTTCAACGGCGGCACCCCGCCGGACCTCATCGACAACTCCGGCGCCGAGCAGATGGATCTGGGTGTCCTGGTCGGCCAGAAGCAGCTCACCGACCTCACCCCGCTGCTGGACGCTCCGTCCTACGACGACCCGGAGAAGAAGGTCCGCGACACCCTCCGCCCGGGCGTGGCCGAGATGGGCCGCTTCCAGGGCGACGCCGTCCACGTCCTCTACTACGCCTACAGCGTCTTCGGCGTGTGGTACTCGCAGAAGAACCTCGACCGGTTCGACGCGGAGTACCCCAAGACCTGGGACGACATGCTCGCCCTCTGCGCGCGGGCCAAGAAGAAGGGCGTCGCCGGCTGGACCTACGCCGGCAAGAACCCGTACTACCTCACCTTCGCCCTCTACCCCTTCATCGCCAAGATCGGGGGAGCGGAGGTGCTGCGGGCCATCGACGACCTGGAACCGGACGCCTGGCGTCACCCGGCGGTGCGGGACGCCCTGGAGGCGTACCACGAACTACAGCGCAAGGGGTACGTGCTGCGCGGTACCCCGGGCCTGACCCACACCGAGTCGCAGACCGCCTGGACGGAGGGCGACGCGCTGTTCATCCCGAACGGCTCCTGGGTCGAGAACGAGGCCAAGGCCACCATGCCGAAGGACTTCGAGCTGCGGGTGGCCGGACCGTCCGCGCTGAACGGCTCGGACGAGCTGCCGGCCGCCCTGTGGGCCGCCGGCGGCGAACCGTTCATCGTCCCCGCGAAGGCGAAGAACCCCGAGGGGGGCATGGAGCAGCTCCGCATCATGCTCTCGGAGAAGTCCTCGCGGAACTTCACCGGCCAGGTCTCCTCGCTCACCTCCTTCGACGGCGGCACCGACGGGCTGACCCTGCCGCCGGGTCTCGGCTCCGCCGTCGAGGCGCTGGAGCAGACGGGGGAGAACACCGTCAACCCGCTCCACACGGGCTGGTACGGGGCCCTGTGGAAGGAGAGGATCGGCGCCGCTCTCGGCGAGATGATGGCGGGCCGGCTCACCCCCGGCGAGGCGGTGCGGAAGATCCAGGCCGACGCCGACGCCACGGCGGAGGACGACTCCATCACCCACTACCGGCACCGGTGAGCGCGGGCCACCGGCGGCCCCGGCGGCCTCCGCGCCCGGCGCGCGCGGAGGCCGCCGGGCGTGTCCCGTTCACCCGGCCCACGGGGCCCTCCGGGTCCGTGCCGTACGCGCGGCCCGGTGGGCGTGACGAGAGCGGAGTCCGTCCTCATGCACCACGGTAAGTACCGGTTCGTCACGGGGTTCCTGGCCGCCCCGCTGGCGCTCTACACCCTCTTCGTGATCTGGCCCTTCCTCCAGGCCGTCTACTACTCCTTCACGGACTGGACGGGGCTCAGCCCGGAGTACGCGATGGTCGGCCTGCGCAACTACGAGCGGATGCTGGGCGACGAGGTCTTCTGGAAGTCCTTCCAGCACAGCCTGGTCCTCGTGCTGCTGGTGCCGCTGGTGACGCTCTCCCTCGCGCTCTTCTTCGCCTTCATGCTCAACGTCGGCGGGCGGCGGCGCGGGGCGGCCGTCACCGGGGTGCGCGGCTCCGGGTTCTACAAGATCGTGTACTTCTTCCCGCAGGTGCTCTCCATCGCCATCGTGGCGCTGCTCTTCCAGTTCGCCTACAGCCCCAACAGCGGGGCGATCAACTCCGGGCTGCGGGCGGTCGGGCTGGAGTGGCAGCCGGACTGGCTCGGCGACCCCGACTGGGCCCTGTGGTCGGTGGCGGCCGTCCTCGTCTGGTGCACCGTCGGCTTCTTCGTCGTCCTCTTCTCGGCCGGGATGTCCTCCATCCCGCACGACTTCTACGAGGCGGCGCTGCTGGACGGGGCGGGGCGGGCCACCACCTTCTTCCGGATCACCCTGCCCCTGCTGTGGGACACCGTCCGCTCCGGCTGGATCTACATGGGCATCCTGGCTCTCGGCGCGGAGGCCTTCGCCGTCGTCCACATCATGACGGTCGGCCCGGGCGGCGGCGGCCCGGACCACTCCACCACGGTGCTGCCGCTGTACGTGTACGCGAAGGCGTTCCGCGACGGACAGGCGGCCTACGCCACGACCATCGGCGTCGCCCTGCTCGTCGTCACCCTGGCCTTCGCGGCCGTGGTGCTGCGGCTGGGGCGGCGCGAACGGCTGGAGTTCTGATGGGGACCACCGACATCCCGCGGGCGTCCGGCGCCGCGCCCTCCGCCGGCCCCCGGCCGCACGAGAGGGCCGGCGGAGCGGCGAAGGAGAGCCCCGGCGGGGCCGCACCGGGGGGAGGGCCGCCCCGCCGGGCCCGGGGCGGCAAGGGGCGGACGCTCAACGTCTTCTCCCACGGCATGCTGGTGCTGTGGGCCTTCATGGTCGTCCTGCCGCTGCTCTGGGCGGTGATGACCTCCTTCAAGACCGACCGTGAGATCTTCACCGCCCCGTGGAGCCCGCCGGCCGTCCCGCAGTTCGACAACTGGGCGCGCGCCTGGACCCAGGCGAACATGAGCGATTACTTCCTCAACACCCTGTTGGTGGTGGGCGGTTCGCTGACCGGGACGATGCTGCTGGGGTCCATGGCCGCCTATGTGCTGGCCCGCTTCGACTTCCCCGGCAACCGGTTCCTCTACTTCCTCTTCATCGGCGGGATGAGCTTCCCCGTCATCCTGGCGCTGGTACCGCTGTTCTACGTGCTCAGCAACCTCGCCCTGCTCAACACCCTGCACGGGCTGATCCTGACGTACATCGCCTACTCGCTGCCGTTCACCGTCTTCTTCCTGACCGCCTTCTTCCGCACCCTGCCCACGTCGGTGGCGGAGGCGGCGCTCCTCGACGGGGCCTCGCACACGCGGACGTTCTTCCAGGTGATGCTGCCGATGGCCCGGCCGGGGCTGATCAGTGTGGGGATCTTCAACTTCCTGGGCCAGTGGAACCAGTACCTGCTGCCGACCGTGCTCAACACGGACCCGGAGCGGAAGGTGCTCTCCCAGGGCCTGGTGCAGCTCGCGGTCAGCCAGGGCTACAAGGGCGACTGGTCCGGCCTCTTCGCCGGGCTGGTGATGGCGATGCTGCCGGTGCTGGCGGCCTACATCGTCTTCCAGCGGCAGGTGGTGGCCGGGCTGACGGCGGGGGCGCTGAAGTAACCCGGGGGTGCGGGGGCGTCCGTTCCCGCGCCGGTGCCGAGCACCGGATGGTGGGCCGGGCCGGGGGCGGCCGGCGGGCGTGTGCGCCCGGGCCCGGTCCTCCACCCCCGCCCGGCTGCGTGGCTGCCCGGCGCCTGGCTCGTCCGTCGTCCCGTCGGCGGGTTCGTGGCGCGGGGCGTTCCCGGTCCGGAGCGATGGCCGGGAAACGGCTTTTCCGCCGCTTCATCCCGTCCGCGGGTGTTCTGTGTTCGGACGGTGCACAAGAGGCTGCCGGGGTTCGCGAGCCGGGCGGGCGGGGCGCTCGGGCGCCCGGGCAGGTCGCGCGCGGTGCCTGGGGGCGCATCGGCTCTCCGGGCGCTCCAGCTCTTGACGGGATCTCCCGCACAGGCTGAGCTTAGGGTTCACAAGTTGGAGGAAGGCCGGACCACCCTCGGGGGACCGGCCCGGGCGGGCCGGCGGTCGTGCCACCGGGCCCCAGGCGGGAGTGGGTGATCGTGGAGACTCCGGGGTCGCAGTCGTCGCTGCACCGGGCCAATCTGGAGCGGGTCGTGCGCGCGGTGCGGCTGGCCGGGTCGCTGACGCAGGCCGAGATCGCCCGGAGCACGGGCCTCTCCGCGGCCACGGTCTCCAACATCGTCCGGGAGCTGAGGGACGGCGGCATCGTCCAGGTCACGCCCACCTCCGCGGGGGGCCGCCGGGCCCGCTCGGTCTCGCTCAGCGGGGACGCGGGCATCGTGGTGGGCGTGGATTTCGGCCACACCCATCTGCGGGTGGCCGTCGGCAACCTCGCGCACCAGGTCCTGGCGGAGGAGGCGGAGCCGCTGGATGTGGACGCCTCGGCCACCCAGGGCTTCGACCGGGCGGAGGCGCTGGTCAAGCGGCTCGTCGAGAGCGCCTGCCACGGGACCCCGAAGGTGATCGGGGTCGGCCTCGGCGTGCCGGGCCCGATCGACGTGGACAGCGGGGTGCTGGGTTCCACCGCCATCCTGCCGGGCTGGGCGGGCACCAACCCCAAGGAGGAGCTGGCGGCCCGGCTCGGGGTGCCGGTCTCCGTCGACAACGACGCCAACCTCGGCGCCCTCGGCGAACTGGTCTGGGGTGCCGGGCGCGGGGTGCGGGACCTGGCCTACATCAAGGTCGCGGGCGGTGTCGGCGCCGGCCTGGTGATCAACGGGCAGATCTACCGCGGTCCGGGCGGCACCGCGGGCGAGATCGGGCACATCACCATCGACGAGTCCGGTCCGGTGTGCCGTTGTGGCAACCGCGGCTGCCTGGAGACGTTCACGGCCGCCCGGCACGTCCTGGACCTGCTGCGCACCAGTCACGGCCCGGACCTGACCATCGAGGGGATGGTGCGGCTGGCCCGGGAGGGCGATCCGGGCTGCCGCCGGGTGGTGGCGGACGTCGGCCGGTACATCGGCACCGGCGTGGCGAACCTCTGCAACCTCCTCAACCCCAGCCGGGTGGTGCTCGGGGGGGATCTGGCCGAGGCCGGTGAGCTGGTGCTGCTGCCGATCCGGGAGTCCGTGTCCCGGTACGCCATCCCCAGCGCGGCCCGGCGGCTGGCCGTCGTCCCCGGGGCGCTGGGCGGCCGGGCCGAGGTGCTGGGCGCGCTCGCCCTCGTACTCAGTGAAATGGGCGATTCGACACTTCTGGACGGATCGGTCGTCTCCCGAGCTCCTGCATTCACCTAGTGACGGATGGCACCGTTGTCATCTCGTTAAGTCTTTACTTCTTGACGGTTACGTCCCTGCCGAGTTGACTGCGACCCACCTCGGCCGCAGGGACGCGGCCTCGTCAGGGAGGTTCCAGTAATGAACAGCACGATCCGTCGTGTCGTCCTCGGGACGGCCGCCTTCTCGATGGCTCTGTCGGTGGCGGCCTGTGGCAAGGCCGGCAGTGACAGCGGCGACAGCGGTGACAGCAAGACCATCGGCATTCTCCTCCCCGAGAACAAGACGACCCGGTACGAGACCTTCGACCGGCCGCTGATGGAGAAGAAGATCAAGGCCCTCTGCTCCGACTGCGAGATCTCCTACAACAACGCCAACCAGGAGACCGAGCTGCAGAAGAAGCAGTTCGACGCCATGATCACCAAGGGTGTCAAGGTCATCATCCTGGACGCCGTCGACGCCACCGCCACCAAGTCCTGGGTGGACGCCGCCACCAAGAAGGGCGTCAAGGTCGTCGCCTACGACCGGCTGGCCGAGGGTGACATATCCGCCTACATCAGCTACGACAACGAGCGGATCGGCGAACTCCAGGGCGAGGCCGTCCTGGAGGCCCTCGGCGACAAGGCCGCCGACAGTGAGCTGGTCATGATCAACGGTTCGCCGACCGACCCGAACGCGGCCCTGTTCAAGAAGGGCGCCCACACCGTCCTGGACGACAAGGTCAAGAAGATCGTCTACGAGCAGGACATCCCGGACTGGTCGCCGGACGAGGCGAACAAGAAGATGAGCGCCGCGATCACCTCCCTCGGCAAGGACGGCTTCGACGCCGTCTACTCCGCCAACGACGGCATGGCCGGCGGCATCATCACCGCCCTGAAGTCCCGTGGCGTCAAGGATGTCCCCGTGGGCGGCCAGGACTCCGAGCTGGCCGGGCTCCAGCGCATCGTGGCCGGCACCCAGACCTTCACGATCTACAAGGGCATCAAGCCCGAGGCCGAGCGCACCGCGGAGATCGCCGTCGCCCTGCTGAACGGTGACAGCATCGACAAGTTCGCGCCGCAGAAGGCGGACAGCAAGAGCAAGAAGGGCATCCCGACCCAGCTCTTCGACGCCACGATCGTGACCAAGGACAACATCAAGGACACGATCGTCAAGGACGAGGTCTACTCCGTGGACGACATCTGCACCAAGGAGTTCGCCGCCGCCTGCAAGAAGGCCGGTCTGCAGTAACCCGGCCGGCGCTCCGCGCCGCAGGCCCGCCGGAGCCGCCCGGCACCCGCCCCCTTGTCATCCCGCTGCCGGGGGCGGGTGCCGGGCAACGGCGGTCCCCCCACCGTGCTCGCACCACCCGCGCGCCGTCGTGCGCGCCCCCTCCCGCCTGGTCCAGGCGGTTAAGGAGATGATTGACGTGTCCGCTCCGCCCGTGCTGGCGTTGCGCGGGGTCTCCAAGCGGTTCGGCGCCGTGCAGGCGCTGACCGACGTCCACCTGGAGATCCATCCGGGCGAGGTCGTCGCCCTGGTCGGTGACAACGGCGCCGGCAAGTCCACCCTGGTCAAGACCATCGCCGGGGTCCACCCCATCGACGAGGGCGCCATCGAGTGGAAGGGGCGCCGGACCGAGATCCACAAGCCCCACGACTCCCAGCAGCTCGGCATCGCCACCGTCTACCAGGACCTGGCGCTCTGCGACAACCTCGACGTCGTCGCCAACCTCTTCCTCGGCAGCGAGCTGCGCCGCGCCGGGGTGATCGACGAGGTCGCGATGGAGAAGCGGGCCCAGGAACTGCTGGACACCCTCTCCATCCGGATCCCCAGCGTGCGGATCCCCGTCGCCTCCCTCTCCGGCGGTCAGCGCCAGGTGGTGGCCATCGCCCGCGCGCTCGTCGGCGACCCCGAGGTCGTCATCCTGGACGAGCCGACCGCCGCCCTCGGTGTCGAGCAGACCGCGCAGGTCCTCGACCTGGTCGAGCGGCTGCGCGAGCGCGGTCTCGGCGTGATCCTCATCAGCCACAACATGGCCGACGTCAAGGCCGTCGCCGACACCGTGGCGGTGCTGCGGCTCGGCAGGAACAACGGGGTCTTCCCGGTCCGCACGACGTCCCACGAAGACATCATCGCCGCGATCACCGGTGCCACGGACAACGCCGTGACCCGTCGCCAGGCGCGCACCACGGAGGCAGGACGATGAGCCACACCGCGCAGAAAGGCACCGGCGGCGCCGGTACCGGGGCCGGTGCCGACGCTGCCGGCGCCGCGGCCTCCTCGGGCGCGATCGACCCCCGGCTGCTCGTCCGCGAGCAGGGCCTGAAGGGCTACCTCACCGAGTTCAAACGGAAGATCCGCGGCGGCGAGCTGGGCTCCATCCCGGTCGTCCTCGGCCTGATCGTCATCGGGATCGTCTTCCAGTCCCTGGACGACAGCTTCCTCTCGGCCGGCAGCCTCAGCAACATCAGTGTCTACATCGCCGGCCAGGGCATCATGGCCGTCGGGATCGTCTTCGTGCTGCTGCTGGGCGAGATCGACCTCTCGGTGGGCTCCGTCGCCGGTGTGGGTGCCGCCATCTGGGCGGTGCTCGGCGTCACGGGGAGCCTGGGGGACGGCACGGCCGTGCTGCTCGCCGTCGCCGCGGGCGCCGCCATCGGCGCCGTGCACGGCTTCTTCTTCGCCAAGGTGGGCGTGCCCGCGTTCGTGGTCACCCTCGCCGGCTTCCTCGGCTGGAGCGGCTTCCAGATCTGGCTGATGGGGTCCGAGGGCACCATCAACACCCCGAGCGGCAGCATCGTCGAGGACCTGACCAACTTCTACTTCGAGGACGTCGCCGCCGCCTACGGCCTGGCCTGCGCCGCCGTCGTCCTCTACTGCCTCGCCATGCTGCGCGACAGCCGCCGCCGGCGGGCGGCCGGGCTGCTGTCGCGGCCGATGAGCGAGATCCTGCTGCGCACCGCGGTGCTCGGGATCATCGCCTTCGTCTGCGCCTACCAGCTCAACCAGTCCCGCGGCCTGCCGCTGGCGCTGGTGATCTTCCTCGCCGTGCTGGTCACGGCCGACTTCGTGGTCCGGCGGACCACCTACGGCCGGCAGATCTTCGCGGTCGGCGGCAACGCCGAGGCGGCCCGCCGCGCGGGCATCAACGTGGAGAAGATCCGCATCACCGTGTTCATGATCGCGGGGCTGCTGGCGGCCTTCGGCGGCCTCTTCATCGCGAGCCAGTCCGGTGGCGCCTCCAAGAGCCTCGGCGCCGGCAACGTGCTGATGAGCGTCATCGCCGCCGCCGTCATCGGCGGGACGAGCCTCTTCGGCGGACGCGGCAAGATCTGGTCCGCGCTGCTGGGCATGCTGGTCATCCAGTCCATCCAGCAGGGGCTCAACCTGCTCGGCATGGCGAGTGAGATCCAGTACATGATCACCGGCGCGGTGTTGCTCGCCGCCGTCGTGATCGACTCGGTCTCGCGCCGCACCCAGAAATCCGCGGGCCGCACCTGACGCGGTCCCGCGGGGCCGGGCCCCTCGCCTCCGGCGGTCCCGGCCGCCGCGGCCTCCCGGCCTGCCCAGCGCCCGGTACCGGCTCCGCGCCGGTACCGGGCGCCGTGCGTCGGGGGCGTGCCCGGGGAGCGCCGGGGCGGGTGCCGGAGGCCCTGTGCGGGGGGTGCCCGCGCGGCCGGCGGGCGCGTTCGCGCTGCCCCGCCGCCCCAGAGTCCCCGCGCGCCCGCCGCACCTCCCGTTCCGCGCGACCGGAAAGGGAACATTAGACTCGGCTGACCGGCAATGTGCTCGATGCAAGACGGCCAAGAGGAGAGACTGTGGCAAAGGAGCCGCGCGAAGAGCGGGAACTGCTGCCCCGCATCACCGGACCGCGCGATCTGGACCGGCTCGACCAGGAACAGCTCGACCGGCTGGCCGGGGAGATCCGGACCTTCCTCGTCGGCGCCGTCTCCCGGACGGGCGGCCACCTCGGACCGAACCTCGGGGTCGTCGAACTGACGATCGCCCTTCACCGCGCCTTCGACTCCCCCCGGGACAAGGTGCTCTTCGACACCGGTCACCAGAGCTACGTCCACAAGCTGCTGACGGGGCGCCAGGACTTCACGAAGCTCCGCGCCAAGGGCGGGCTCTCGGGCTACCCCTCCCGCGCGGAGTCCGAGCACGACGTGATCGAGAACAGCCACGCCTCCACGGTGCTCGGCTGGGCCGACGGGCTGGCCAAGGCCAACCAGGTGCTCGGCCGCCCCGACCACGTGGTGGCGGTCATCGGCGACGGCGCGCTGACCGGCGGCATGGCCTGGGAGGCGCTCAACAACATCGCCGCCGCCAAGGACCGCCCGCTGGTCATCGTCGTCAACGACAACGAGCGTTCCTACGCGCCGACCATCGGCGGCCTCGCGGACCACCTGGCGACCCTCCGCGTCACCGACGGTTACGAGCGCTTCCTCGCCCGCGGCAAGGACCTCCTGGAGCGCACGCCGGTCGTCGGCCGCCCGCTCTACGAGACGCTGCACGGCGCCAAGAAGGGCCTCAAGGACTTCATCGCCCCGCAGGGCATGTTCGAGGACCTCGGGCTGAAGTACGTCGGCCCCATCGACGGCCACGACATCGAGGCGCTGGAGTCGGCCCTGGTCCGCGCCAAGCGGTTCGGCGGCCCCGTGATCGTCCACTGCCTCACCGAGAAGGGCCGCGGCTACTCGCCCGCCCTGGAGGACGAGGCCGACCGCTTCCACGCCGTCCCCGTGATCCACCCCGACACCGGGCTGCCCGTCTCCGTCGCCGGCGCGGACTGGACGTCCGTCTTCGGCGAGGAGATGGTCGCGCTCGGCCGGGAGCGCGAGGACATCGTGGCGATCACGGCCGCCATGCTGCAGCCGGTCGGCCTGGAGAAGTTCGCCCGGACCTTCCCCGACCGGGTGTACGACGTGGGCATCGCCGAGCAGCACGGCGCCGTCTCGGCGGCCGGCCTGGCCACCGGCGGGCTCCACCCCGTCTTCGCCGTCTACGCCACCTTCCTCAACCGCGCCTTCGACCAGGTGCTGATGGATGTGGCGCTGCACCGGTGCGGGGTCACCTTCGTCCTGGACCGGGCCGGGGTCACCGGCACCGACGGCGCCTCGCACAACGGCATGTGGGACCTGTCGATCCTGCAGGTGGTGCCCGGCCTGCGGATCGCCGCCCCGCGCGACGCCGACCAGCTCCGCGCCCAGCTGCGGGAGGCCGTCGAGGTCGACGACGCCCCGACCGTGGTGCGCTACTCCAAGGGCGCGGTCGGACCGGCCGTCGCCGCCGTCGGCCGCGTCGGGGGCATGGACGTGCTGCGCGCGCCGGACGAGGGCGACGGCACGGGCACCGGCGAGCAGGCGGACGTCCTGCTGGTCTCCGTCGGGGCGCTGGCCCCGATGTGCCTGGAGGTCGCCGACCTGCTCGACCGGCAGGGGATCTCCACCACGGTGGTCGACCCCCGCTGGGTCAAGCCGGTGGACGAGCAGCTTCCCGCGCTCGCCGACCGCCACCGGGTCGTCGTCACCGTCGAGGACAACGGCCGCGCCGGGGGTGTCGGCTCGGCCGTCGCCCAGGCGCTCCGCGACGCCGGGGTGGACGTGCCGCTGCGCGACTACGGCATCCCGCAGCGCTTCCTCGACCACGCCTCCCGCAAGGAGGTGCTGGCCGAGATCGGCCTCACCGCGCCCGACATCGCCCGCCAGGTCACCGGCCTCGTGGCCAAGCTCGACGGCCGCTACGACGCCGCGACCGCCCAGGCGGCCCGCGACTGACGGGCCCCGCCGCGCCCCACGGGCCGGCCGGCGCCCCCGCCGAGGGGCGCCGGCCGGCCCGTTCTTCCGTTCGCGGAGCCCTCCCTGTGCCCGGCCCGGCCCCGGGCGGTGACATCCCGGGCAGCCCGGGCGGCCGGGCCGCCCGGCGCGGGGCGGCGCGGGGCGGGGCGGCGCGGGGCGGCGCGGGGCGGCGCGGGGCGGGGCCGCTGCCGGGCGGGCGCCCGGTGGGGCCTACGTTAAGGGCCATGCCCGCCGAGTCCTCCCGCTCCGTCCACGCCGGTGCCCCGCACGGGCAGCGGCACGTACCGCCACCGGCCGCGCGGGCACCGGACGGGGCGGAACCGGTGACCGGCGCGACCGGCACGACCGGCGCGGCCGGCACGACCGGCGCGGCCGGGCCGGGGTCCTCCGCCCCGCCGCCGGCCCGCGGCGCGTCCGCCCCGCCCGGGGGCCGCCGCTACTGGCTGCGGCTCGTGCCCCTGCTGGCCGTCCTGGTGACGGCGGCCCGGCTGCCGTCCTTCGCCCGCCCCCTGTGGAACCCGGACGAGGGGTATCTCGCGGTCCAGGCCCGCATGCTGGCCGCGGGTGGCTCGCTCTACGAGACGGTGGTCGACCGCAAACCCCCGCTGGTGCCCTGGCTCTACCAGGGGTCGTTCGCCCTGGCCGGGGACGATTCGCTGTGGCTGCCGCGGGTCCTCGCCGTCCTGGCCCAGCTGCTGACCGCCGTCCTGCTCGCCTCGCTCGCCCGCCGCCACTGGGGGGACCGGGCCGGGCGCACCGCCGGGGTGCTGTACGCCCTGGTCTCCATCGGCCTGAGTCCCGAGGACGCGCAGGCGGCGGCTTTCGCGGTGTTCCTGCTGCCCGCCACCGCCGCCGCCGTGTGGTGCGCCGACCGCTCCCGCTGGGGCGCCGCCGGGCTGCTGGTGGCGGTCGCCGGGCTCACCAAGCAGACGGGGGCGGTGGTGGTGCTGCCGGTGCTGTGGCTGCTCTGGCGGAGTGTGCCGGGGACGCGCCGGAGGGGCCTGGCCCGGCTGGCGGCCGGCGTGGTCGCGCCGGCCGTCGCCGCGGCGCTCCTCACCGACCCGGAGGGCTTCCTGTTCTGGACGGCGGGCGCCTCGACCGGGTACGTCGTCCCCGACGGCTCCGTGCCGCACGTCCTGCTCCGGGCGGCCGGCAACGCCGGGCTGCTCGCCGTGGCCTGCGCGGGGCTGCTGGTGCCCCTGGCGGTGGCGGCCCGCCGCCGGCGCGGCCCGGCGCGCGGGGAACGCGGGGAACGCGTCGAGGAGGCGGACCGGACCGGCGGGGAGACGGAGACGGGCCGGGCGGACGGGGGAAGCGGTCCGGAAGGCCCGGAGCGTGAGGACCGGCCGGGCGGCCTGTGGGTCTGGCTCGCGGCCTCGGCCCTCGCCGTCACCACCGGTTTCCACTTCTTCGGCCACTACTACCTGCAACTCCTGCCCCCGCTCGCGCTGCTCGGAACGGCGGCGCTGCGGCGGTTGCCGGAGGTCTGGACGCGTGCCGCGCTGGTCTGGTCCGCCGCCTCCTGCCTCGCGTTCGCCGGCTGGGGCCTCCTCGCGCCGAGCACCGAGCTCGACCACGCCCGCCGCCTCGCCGAGCGGGTGGAGCGGCGGACGGAGGCGAGCGACCGGGTGCTGTTCTGGGGGATGCATCCCGAGCAGTACTGGTTCGCCGGCCGGGCCCCCGCGAGCCGCTACCTCACCGCCGGCCTGCTCACCAACTACAGCGGCGGCCGGTCCGGCGCGGAGCACGTCGGCCCGCGCCACGGGGTGCCGGGGAGCTGGCAGGTCTTCCGCCGCGAACTCGCCGAGGCGCCGCCGGAGCTGATCGTGGACGACTCGCGCGGCAAACCGTACGGGCCGGCCCGCGTCCCGGAGCTGCGGGACTTCCTGCGGGCGCACTACACACCGGTGGAGACGGTGGACGGGGCGGTGCTGTACGAGCGGGTGGCGGGGGAGAAGGGCTGAGACCGGCCGGACCGGGCAGGGGTGCGGCCCGGGGCCCCGGGTGGCTGCGCCGAGGGGGCCGACGGTCCGCCGTGGCCGGGCTACGGGCGGACGGCGCGGGGACCCGCGCAGACGGCGCCGAGGGCCGTGACCCGGCGGCGCAGTTCGCGGTCGGCCGTCACCACCAGGCACGGCCGTCCCGCGTCCGGTGCGGCCTCTTCGGTCACGAGTTCGACGATCCGGTCGTCCCCGCTGCCCGGGGCGGACTCCACCCGGACGCCGGGTACCGCCGGCACGCCGCGCGCCGCGCCCTCCACGACCAGCACCAGCTCCGCCGGCGGGCAGGACGCCCAGGCCGGGAGGTCCCCACGGTCCGGCAGGCCCTCGCGGGCGTACACGGCCAGGCCGTCACGGAGCCGCTCGGCCGCCCCGCGCCGGTCGCGCCACCAGCCGTCGGGCACCGATCCGACGACGTTGGCGGCGTCCACGACGATCAGGGCGGGCGGTGCGGCAGTCATCCCACCAGTGTGCGCCGGGCGCGCGCCGCCGGCGGACCGGGGCCCGGGAAGGAGCCCGCGGCGGCGGCCGTGCCGGGGCCGTCAGGGGTTGTCCACAGGCCGCACGGCGGTCCGCCCCGGGCTCGTAGACTGCCCGGATGACCGCCCTCGACGACACCACCGGCCCCGGCGACCCCTCCCGCCCCGCCGCTGCCGCCGCTCCTGCCGCTTCCGGACCGGGACCCGCCCCCGCCGGGGCGGACGGCGGCGATGCGGGTGGCGGCGGAGCGGGCGGGGACGAGGCGCTGCGCGTGCTCCGCCGCGTCTTCGGTTACGACTCCTTCCGCGGCCCGCAGCAGGAGATCATCGACCATGTGATCGCGGGCGGTGACGCCCTGGTGCTGATGCCCACCGGCGGCGGCAAGTCCCTCTGCTACCAGATCCCCGCCCTGGTACGGCGGGGTACGGGCGTGGTGGTCTCCCCCCTGATCGCCCTGATGCAGGACCAGGTCGACGCCCTGCGCGCGGTGGGGGTCCGCGCGGGCTTCCTCAACTCCACGCAGGACATGGAGGAGCGCCGCCTGGTGGAGGCCGAGTTCCTCGCCGGCGAGCTGGATCTGCTCTACCTCGCGCCGGAGCGGCTGCGCGGCGAGGCCACCATGAGCCTGCTCGCCCGCGGTGAGGTCTCCCTCTTCGCCATCGACGAGGCGCACTGCGTCGCCCAGTGGGGCCACGACTTCCGCCCCGACTACCTGGCGCTCTCGGCGCTCCACGAGCGCTGGCCCGGCATCCCGCGCATCGCGCTCACCGCGACGGCCACCGAGGCCACCCACACCGAGATCGCCCGCCGGCTGGATCTCGGCGGCGCCCGGCACTTCGTGGCCAGCTTCGACCGCCCCAACATCCAGTACCGCATCGAGCCCAAGAACGACCCCCGGAAGCAGCTCCTGCGGCTGCTCCGCACCGAGCACGAGGGGGACGCGGGCATCGTCTACTGCCTCTCCCGGGCCTCGGTGGAGCGGACGGCCGAGTTCCTGGTGCGCAACGGCATCGAGGCCGTGCCCTACCACGCCGGGCTGGACGCGCCGGTGCGCGCCGCCCACCAGTCGCGCTTCCTGCGGGAGGACGGCCTGGTGGTCGTCGCCACCATCGCCTTCGGCATGGGCATCGACAAGCCGGACGTCCGCTTCGTGGCCCATCTCGACCTGCCGAAGTCGTTGGAGGGCTATTACCAGGAGACCGGCCGCGCCGGCCGCGACGGTCTGCCGTCCACCGCCTGGCTCGCCTACGGCCTGCAGGACGTCGTCCAGCAGCGGAAGATGATCGAGACCTCCGAGGGGGGCGAGGCGCACCGCCGCGTGCTCCGCGCCCATGTCGACGCGATGCTCGCGCTCTGCGAGACCGTCGAGTGCCGCCGCGTGCATCTGCTGGACTACTTCGGCGAGAAGGGCACCGCCTGCGGCAACTGCGACACCTGCCTCACGCCGCCGGCCTCCTGGGACGGCACGGTGCCGGCGCAGAAGGTGCTCTCCACCGTCGTCCGGCTGGACCGGGAGCGGCGGCAGAAGTTCGGCGCCGGGCAGATCACGGACATCCTGCTCGGCCGGAAGACGGCCAAGGTCATCCAGCACGACCACGACGCCCTCTCCGTCTTCGGCATCGGCGCGGACCTGGGGGAGCTGGAGTGGCGGGGCGTGATCCGCCAGCTCCTCGCGCAGGGCCTGCTCGCCGTCGAGGGGGAGTACGGCACGCTGGTGCTGACCCCCACCAGTGCTGAGGTGCTGGGCGGGCGGCGTGAGGTGCGGCTGCGGCGGGAGCCGGAGCGGCCCGCCGGCCGTTCCCCGAAGGGGTCCTCCACCGGACGCCGCGCGGCCGCGGCCCCCGCGGAGCTGCCCGAGGAGGCGGCGCCGGTGTTCGAGCGGCTGCGCGCCTGGCGGGCGGCCACCGCCAAGGAACAGGGCGTCCCCGCCTATGTGATCTTCCACGACGCCACGCTGCGCGGGATCGCGACGGCCGCCCCGGGAAGCCTGGACGACCTGGGCACGATCAGCGGGGTCGGCGAGAACAAGCTGCGCAAGTACGGCCAGGCGATCCTGGATCTGCTGACCGGGGAGGCCGGCGGGGCCGGGGAGGCCGCAGGCCCGGGGGAGCCGGAAGGGGCCGGGAGCCCCGGTGACGGGGGAGGCGTGCCCGCTCCGGCGGCGGCCGGTGGTGGCGCGGCGACGGCGCGGCCGACCGGGCCGTCACGGGCCGCGGGACCGTCCGGCGCCGCCGGCGGCCGGACGCGTCCGCGCGGGGACGAGCCGGACTGGGCCCAGGAGGAGCCCGACTGGGGGTACGACGAGCCCGAGCCCGACTTCTGAGCTGAGGAGCGGCCCCGGCGGCCCCGGGCCCGGGGCGCCACCGCGGGGACGCGGCAGGACGCCCCGGGGAGATCGCGGAGAGATCCCGGGGCCCGGGCGGACCGGCCGGCCGGACGGCGGCCGGTCCCCGGGAGCCCCGGCGGCGGACGGTGGCGGACGGCGGCGGACGCCCGGGCGCCGGCCGCGTGGCCTCGCCGGGCGCCGTGTCACCGCGGCGCCGCCGCGCCGTCAGGAGCCGGAGCCCTCCCCGCCGCCCTCCTCGCCCCCGGCGGAGGCCCGTGCCGCCTCGGGGACGGGTGTGCCGTCCCGCAGCGCCTGCCACACCGCGTCCGCCCGCTCCTTCACGGTCACCACGCGGTTGGGGTCCCGCGCGTCGGGGCGGACGGGCAGCGTGAGCGTCTCCATGGTGGCCGGGTCGACGCCCTCCAGGCTCCGGCCGAAGTCCGCGAGGTCGGTGAGCGTGCCCAGGCCGGAGTCGGTGGTCAGGGCCTCCGTCGCCGCGTCCGCGACGCGGTACAGCTTCGCCGGGCTGGTCAGGATTCCCTGCTGCCGGACCTCGGCGACCACCGCCGTCAGGAACTGCTGCTGGAGTTCGATGCGGCCGAGGTCGCTGCCGTCCCCGACGCCGTAGCGGGTGCGGACGAACCGCAGCGCCTCCTCACCGTCCAGCCGGTGGGTGCCCGCGTCGAGCCGCAGCCCCGTCGCCCGGTCCGCGATGGGCTCGCGGGTGGTGACCGTGACCCCGCCCAGGGCGTCGACGACCTCCCGGAACCCGGCGAAGTCGATCTCCACATAGTGGTCCATGCGGATGCCGGAGAGCGCCTCGACGGTCCGGACCACGCAGGCCGGTCCGCCCGTCCCGTACACGGAGTTGAACATCACCCGCTCGGCCTCCGGGAGTTCCCGCCCCGCGTCCGTGGTGCACGCCGGGCGGGTCACCAGGGTGTCGCGGGGGATGCTCACCGCCGTGGCCCGTTCCCCTCCCGGGGGGAGGTGGATCACCAAAGCGGTGTCGGACCGCGCTCCGGCCACCTTCCCGCCGTCGAGCTCGGCGTTCTCCCCGGCCCGCGAGTCGGACCCGACGAGCAGGATGTTCCGGCCGGCGGCCGGCTGCTTCCCGGGGCGGTCACCGCCCAGGGCGCGGTCGAGATCGACGTTGTCCAGATTGCCGTTGAGGTCCTGGTACATCCACCAGGCGCCGCCGCCCAGCGCCAGCAGCCCCGTCAGCAGCACGAGGACCGTCACCCGCCAGACGCGACGCCGGCGGCGGGCCGGTGGCGCCGTGCCGTCCTGTGCGGGGGGCTGGGGGTCCGTGCCGGTGTCCGCCGTCGTCCGTGCCATCTCCGAGCGCCTCTCTCCGGAACAGCCCGCGGTGCGCGGGCGAGCTGAGGGGGTGTGGGGGGAGGCGGCCGATCCGGGGTGATCCGGGGGGCGGATGTCACCGCTGGTGCAGCATAGGCCCAACGGCCGTGAACGGCACGGGAATCGGTTCAACTTTCCACCACCGGAGGGAGCCGTTCCCATCCGCCGCGGTGGTCCGGGGCGGTTCCGCACGCCGGACGGGCCGGGCGGGAAACCCCCGCCCGGCCCGTCCGCCGTTCCGTTGTCCTGCGCTCCGCGAGGCGACGGCCCGCCGCCCGCGGAGCGTCCTCAGGCCGGGACGCTCGCGACGCCCGGGGCGAGGAACCGCTTGCCGTTCACCCGCTCCGAGACACCCTCCCGGTCCAGGTACGGCGTGACGCCGCCCAGGTGGAAGGGCCAGCCGGCACCGGTGATCAGGCAGAGGTCGATGTCCTGCGCCTCGGCGACGACCCCCTCCTCCAGCATCAGCCCGATCTCCTGCGCGACGGCGTCCAGCACCCGGGCGCGCACCTGCTCCTCGGTGAGGACGGTGTCCCCCTGCTTCAGCAGCGCGGCGACCTCCGGGTCCAGCTCCGGGCTGCCGGAGTCGTGGACGTAGAAGCCGCGCTTGCCCGCCTTGACCACGGCGGCCAGGTTCTCCGAGACCGTGAACCGCTCCGGGAAGGCGCGGTTGAGCGTCTGGGAGACGTGCAGGCCGATCGCCGGCCCGACCAGCTCCAGCAGCACCAGCGGCGACATCGGCAGCCCGAGCGGCTCGACGGCGCGCTCGGCGGTCTCCACCGGGGTGCCCTCGTCGATGACGTTCTGGATCTCGCCCATGAAGCGGGTGAGGATGCGGTTGACGACGAACGCGGGGGCGTCCTTCACCAGCACCGCCGTCTTCTTCAGCTTCCTGGCGACGGCGAACGCCGTGGCCAGCGAGGCGTCGTCGGTGCGCTCACCGCGGACGATCTCCAGCAGCGGCAGCACGGCGACCGGGTTGAAGAAGTGGAAGCCGACGACCCGCTCCGGGTGGGCCAGGTTCGCGGCCATCTCACCGACGGAGAGCGAGGAGGTGTTGGTGGCGAGGATCGCGGTCTCCGGCACCACCGCCTCCACCTCGGCGAAGACCTGCTGCTTGACGCTCATCTCCTCGAAGACGGCCTCGATGACGAAGTCGGCGTCCCCGAACCCTGCGGCCTTGTCCAGGGAGCCGGTGACCAGGCCCTTGAGACGGTTCGCCTTGTCCTGGTTGACCCGGCCGCGGAGGAGCAGCTTGTCGATCTCCTCGTGGACGTACCCCACGCCCTTGTCGATCCGCTCCTGGTCGATGTCGGTCAGGACGACCGGCACCTCCAGCCGGCGGGCGAAGAGCAGCGCGAGCTGGGAGGCCATCAGGCCGGCCCCGACGACGCCGACCTTGGTGACCGGGCGGGCCAGCGACTTGTCCGGGGCGCCGGCCGGCCGCTTGGCGCGTTTCTGGACCAGGTTGAAGGCGTAGATGCCGCTGCGCAGCTCACCGCCCATGATGAGGTCGGCCAGCGCCTCGTCCTCCGCGGCGAACCCGGCGTCCAGGTCCCCGTCCTTGGCGCGGGCGATGATGTCCAGCGCGCGGTACGCGGCGGGCGCCGCTCCGTGCACCTTGGAGTCGGCGAACGCCCGGCCGCGCTCCACGGCCGCGTCCCAGCCCGCGTCGCGGTCCACGGCGCCGCGCTCGACCCGGAGCTCGCCGGCGAGGACGGCGGCGGTCCAGCGCAGCGACTCCTCCAGGAAGTCCGCCCCCTCGAAGATCGCGTCGGCGATCCCGAGTTCGTAGATCTGCTCCCCCTTGAGCTGCTTGTTCTGGTTGAGGGAGTTCTCGATGATCACCTTGACCGCGCGGTCCGCGCCGATGAGGTTCGGCAGCAGCACACAGCCGCCCCAGCCGGGGACCAGCCCGAGGAAGACCTCGGGCAGGGAGAGCGCGGGAACGGCGCTGGAGACGGTGCGGTAGGTGCAGTGCAGGCCGACCTCGACCCCGCCGCCCATCGCCGCGCCGTTGTAGTAGGCGAAGGTGGGCACGGAGAGGCCGGAGAGCCGCCGGAAGACGTCGTGCCCGCCCTTGCCGATGGCGAGCGCGTCCTCCCGGCGCTTCAGCAGCTCGACGCCCTTGAGGTCGGCGCCGACGGCGAAGATGAAGGGCTTGCCGGTGATCCCGACGCCCTTGATCTCGCCCGCGCCGGCCTCCTTCTCGACCTGGTCG
The DNA here is from genome assembly GCF_012034935.1 of Streptomyces zingiberis. GTDB lineage: Bacteria > Actinomycetota > Actinomycetes > Streptomycetales > Streptomycetaceae > Streptomyces > Streptomyces zingiberis. The sequence goes on along the minus strand of NZ_JAATEN010000007.1, from coordinate 60,239 downwards.
AGCGCGGCGTTCAGGTTCGCCAGCGACTGCGGGCCGAAGGTGGTCGGCTTGGTGTGGTCGAAGCCGTTGTCCAGGGTGATGAGCGCGAAGCGGCCGGCGCCCCGGGGGAGGTCGAGGTGGCGGACGTGCGCCTGGGTCACGACCTCGTCGGGGAACAGCTCCGCCGCGCCCTTGAGGAGTTCTGCGGTCGTGCTCACTTGGTGCCTCCGTCGAAGTGCGGGTTCTCCCAGATCACGGTTCCGCCCATGCCGAAGCCCACGCACATGGTGGTGATGCCGTAGCGGACCTGCGGCTGGCGCTCGAACTGGTGGGCGAGCTGGGTCATCAGCCGGACGCCGGACGAGGCGAGCGGGTGGCCGTAGGCGATGGCGCCGCCGTACTGGTTGACCCGCGGGTCGTCGTCCTCGATGCCGAAGTGGTCCAGCAGCGCGAGGACCTGCACCGCGAACGCCTCGTTGATCTCGAACAGGCCGATGTCACCGATCGACAGCCCGGCCTTGGCCAGCGCCTTCTCCGTGGACGGCACCGGGCCGATGCCCATGACCTCCGGCTCCACACCGGCGAACGCGTAGGAGACCATGCGCATCTTCACCGGCAGGCCCAGCTCCCGGGCCACGTCCTCGGCGGCGACGACGGAGGCGGTGGCGCCGTCGTTGAGCCCGGCCGCGTTGCCCGCGGTCACCCGGCCGTGCGGGCGGAACGGGGTCTTCAGCCCGGCCAGCATCTCCAGCGTGGTGCCCGGCCGCATCGGCTCGTCGGCGGTGGCCAGGCCCCAGCCCGTCTCGCCGCCCTCCGGAGTGGTGCGGCGCACCGAGACCGGGACCAGGTCGTCCTGGATGAAGCCGTCGGCGTACGCCTTGGCGGCCTTCTCCTGGCTGCGCACCGCGTAGGCGTCGGCGCGCTCCTTGGTCAGGTGCGGCAGCCGGTCGTGGAGGTTCTCCGCCGTCATGCCCATGAAGAGCGCGGACTGGTCGACCAGCTTCTCGGAGACGAAGCGCGGGTTGGGGTCCACACCCTCACCCATCGGGTGGCGGCCCATGTGCTCCACGCCGCCCGCGATGGCGATGTCGTAACCGCCGAAGGCGATACCGCCCGCGGTCGTGGTGACGGCCGTCATCGCGCCGGCGCACATCCGGTCGATGGAGTAGCCGGGCACGGACTGCGGCAGCCCGGCGAGGATGCCCGCGGTGCGGCCGAGGGTCAGGCCCTGGTCCCCGATCTGCGTGGTGGCGGCGAGGGCGACCTCGTCCACCCGCTCCGGCGGCAGGTCGGGGTTGCGGCGCAGCAGTTCCCGGATGCACTTCACGACCAGGTCGTCGGCGCGGGTCTCGTGGTAGATGCCCTTCGGGCCCGCCTTGCCGAACGGTGTGCGGACGCCGTCGACGAAGACGACGTCCCTAGCGGTACGAGGCACGTTGGCTCTCCTCCAAAAGGGTGCGGTGGTACGCCGAGCGGCGCGCTTCCCGGAAACCCATGCTACTTGCCGGTAACCGGGTGGCAACGTCACCCGACCGGGGGAGGCGTAGGTCACACCCCGGGACCCCGTCACCCGCCACCGCACGGCCCGGCGGCGGGAGCGGCCGGCTCGTTCCGCCCCTCACGGGCGGGGTGGAGCGACGCCGACGCACGACGGGCCCGCACGGCCGGTTCGGCCCGCCCGGCCCTGCCTCCGCCGGCGCATCTGCCCGCCGGTGCGGCCGGTGCCGTGCGGCCGTGTCCGACGGTGCCGTGGGCCGCGCCCGGGCCGGTCCGGCTCAGTCCTCCGGTGGGCTCACCCGCACCGCCGCGGCCAGCAGCGGGGCCGTCAGTTCGATCTGCCAGGGGCGGGCGCCGTACCCCGCCAGCGCCTCGGTGACGGACTCGGGGCCGGCCTCGGCCGGCGGCTCCCAGCACAGCCGGCGCACGGTGTCGGGGGAGACCAGGTTCTCCTGCGGGAGGTTCAGGCGCTCGGCGAGCGAGGTCACCGCCGCCCGCGCAGCCGACAGCCGTGCCGCGGCCGCCGGGTCCCGGTCCGCCCAGGAGCGGGGCGGCGGCGGGCCGGTCAGCTGCTGGCCCGGCTGCGGCAGTTCGGCTTCCGGCAGCGCGCGGGCCCGTTCGACGGCGGCCTGCCACTGCTCCAGTTGCCGGCGCCCCATCCGGTGACCGAACCCGGGCAGTGCGGCGAGTGCCTGCGCGTTCTGCGGCAGGGCCAGGGCGGCCTCGACGATGGCGGTGTCGCTCAGCACCTTGCCCGGTGAGACGTCGCGCCGCTGCGCGATCCGGTCCCGGGCCGTCCAGAGCTCCCGGACGACGGCCATCTGCCGGCGCCGGCGGACCTTGTGCATCCCGGACGTGCGGCGCCAGGGGTCCTTGCGCGGCGGGGCCGGGGGCGCGGCGGCGATGGCCGCGAACTCCTGACGCGCCCACGCCAGCTTCCCCTGGCCGTCCAGCTCCTCCTCCAGCGCGTCCCGCAGATCCACCAGCAGCTCCACGTCGAGCGCGGCGTAGCGCAGCCAGGGCTCGGGGAGCGGCCGGGTCGACCAGTCGACGGCGGAGTGGCCCTTCTCCAGCGCGAAGCCGAGTACCTTCTCCACCATGGCGCCGAGACCCACCCGGGCGAAGCCGGCGAGCCGCCCGGCCAGCTCCGTGTCGAACAGTTCCGTGGGCCGCATGCCTATCTCGCGGAGACAGGGGAGGTCCTGCCCCGCGGCGTGCAGCACCCACTCCGTACCGGAGAGCGCGTCACCCAGCGCGGAGAGGTCGGGGCAGCCGACCGGGTCGATGAGCGCGGTACCCGCGCCCGCGCGGCGGAGCTGCACGAGGTAGGCGCGCTGGCCGTAGCGGTAGCCGGAGGCGCGCTCGGCGTCCACGGCGACGGGGCCGGTGCCGGCGGCGAAGGCCGCGACCACCCGGTCCAGTTCCGCGGGGGAGGCCGTCACGGGGGGAATGCCCTCACGGGGCTCCAGCAAGGGGACCGGCGCGTCATGGACGGGGGCGTCCGGGGGAGCGCCCCCGGGAATGCGCAGCGTACGGTCTTCTGCGGTCTCTTGGGCGTCGGTCACCGGTCCAGGGTATCCATGGATCGCGGACGCCCGCCGACGGAACGTTCCGTCGGCGGGCGCGGCAGGCCGGAAGGCGGTGGGGAAGGGGGGCGGGCGGGGCTCAGTGGATGATCCCCGTGCGCAGGGCGACGGCCACCATGCCCGCGCGGTCACCGGTGCCGAGCTTGCGCGCGATCCGTGCGAGGTGGCTCTTGACGGTGAGCGCCGACAGCCCCATGGAGACGCCGATGGCCTTGTTGGACTGGCCCTCGGCCACCAGCCGCAGCACCTCGACCTCACGGCCGGAGAGTTCCCGGTAGCCGCCGGGGTGGCCGGGGGCGCCGGGCGGGCGCCGGTGCATCCGGGCCGCGGCCGCGCCGACCGGCAGGCCGCCGGGGCGGCCGGGGAGGCCCAGGTTGGTGCGCGTGCCGGTGACGACGTATCCCTTCACGCCGCCGGCGAGCGCGTTGCGGACGGCGCCGATGTCGTCGGCGGCGGAGAGGGCGAGGCCGTTGGGCCAGCCGGCGGCGCGGGTCTCGGAGAGGAGGGTGAGGCCGGAGCCGTCGGGGAGGTGGACGTCCGCGACGCAGATGTCGCGGGGGTTGGCGACCCGGGGGCGGGCCTCCGCGATCGAGGACGCCTCGATGACGTCCCGGACCCCGAGCGCCCACAGATGACGGGTGACGGTGGAGCGGACACGGGGGTCGGCGACGACGACCATGGCCGTCGGCTTGTTCGGACGATAGGCGACCAGGCTTGCGGGCTGCTCGAGAAGAACGGACACCAGGCCTCCTGCTGGGGTGCGGGGAAGAGCGCGGTACGAAGGGGTGGGTCAGGGGTGGTCCCGGAGGGGGACACCTGCTCCTTCGGCAGCATTCGGGGGAGGCTTTAGCGAAAGATCACGATTTAGTGAGTAACAATTCGGGCAATTCGAGTAATTCGGACGACTGCTCGATGGTGGGCCGGGGGAGGGGCAGGAGGGCGGGAACGGGCGGGCGGCGTGGCCCGCGCGGCCCGGGCCGGTGCGCGCCGGGGCCGGGCGGTTTCCGGAAAGGGCGTTCGCGAGTGGTCCCGGTGGTACGGCGGCCGAGGACCGGGGGAGAAAGGGCCGGCGGGAGGGGACGGGATGCCGGTCCCGGAGCCGCCCAGGACACCCCGCTGCCGGACGGGATCGGGGCCGGCGGAGCCGGGGCCGGCGGGCGTCGGCGGGGCCGGAACCTCGGCCGGCGGGGCCGGGCGAGGTCGGGGGGCCGGGGGTCAGCGCTGCCGGGGCCCGCGGCGCTGAGGGAGGGTCACCACGGCCGCGTCCACGCCACCCGTGGGCGGCAGGCCGCCGATCTGGCAGAGGAGTTCACACCAGGCGGTGAGATGGGCGCCGGTGTCGGGGGCGCCGCCGCCGTCCTCGCGGGGCGTCCAGGAGGCGCGGATCTCGATCTGGGTCGCCGGGGGCCGGTCGCCCAGCCCGCCGAAGTAGTACGAGCCGGCCAGGGTCACCGTCCCGCTCAGTTCCTGGTGCGCCACCCCGCGGCTGTCGAAGGCGCCCGTCAGCCAGGACCAGCAGACCTCCGGCAGCAGGGGGTCCGTCGCCATCTCCGGTTCCAGCTCCGCCCGGATCAGCGTGACCAGACGGAACGTGCCCTGCCAGGCGTTGTGCCCGGCCGGGTCGTGCAGCAGGACGAGCCGGCCCTCGGCCAGTTCCTCCCCGTCCTGGACGACGGCCGCCTCCACCGCGTGCGCGTAGGGGGCGAGCCGGCCGGGGGCGCGGGCGGGGGTGACCTCCGTCTCGGGGCGCAGGCGCGCGCCGTTCAGCCCGTCGACCGCCTTCCGGAACGCGGCCGGTGTCTCGTCCCCGCCCCCGTGGTCCGGACCGTCCGCACGCTGTCCCTGAGGTCCCTGAGCCGCAGCCATGCCGGGAAGACTAGGCGGAACGGGGCCCGCAGCCGCGCAGGACACCCGGAGCCCGGGGAAAGGTGGCGGCGCCGAGGGGGCCCGCGCCCGGGCCGGGGGGTGAAAGCGGCTGAAATATGGGGAGACGGCCGCGCGGTGCGGAAGGGCCGGGCGGGGAGCGCGGCCCCGGCCGGGCGGAGCGGGAAGGCGGGGAGCCGGGTCCGGCGGGGCGGGCCGCGAGGGGGCCGGCGGAGCGGCGGCCGGGCGGAGCGGCGGGCCCGGCGCGTGCGAAGATTCCGGGGTGACCACCGACCAGCCCCGAGTTCTCCGCTCGGACCGATCAGGGGGGCTCCTGTGACGGGCCAGCAGCACGACACCACCGGAATCACCGAGTCGGCCTTTCTGAAGGCGTGCCGCCGGGAGCCCGTCCCGCACACCCCGGTGTGGTTCATGCGGCAGGCGGGGCGGTCGCTGCCGGAGTACCTCAAGGTCCGCGAGGGCATCGCGATGCTCGACTCCTGCATGCGGCCCGACCTGGTCACGGAGATCACCCTGCAGCCGGTGCGGCGCCACCGCGTGGACGCCGCCATCTACTTCAGCGACATCGTCGTCCCGCTGAAGGCCATCGGCATCGACCTCGACATCAAGCCGGGGGTCGGACCGGTGGTCGACCGCCCGTTCCGCAGCCGCGCCGACCTGGAGCGGCTCCGCCCGCTGGAGCCGGACGACGTCGGCTATGTCAGCGAGGCGGTCGCCATGCTCATCGGCGAGCTGGGCGCCACCCCGCTGATCGGCTTCGCCGGGGCGCCGTTCACCCTGGCCAGCTATCTCGTGGAGGGCGGGCCGTCCCGTAACCACGAGCACACCAAGGCGATGATGTACGGCGAGCCGGAGCTCTGGGCGGACCTGCTCGACCGGCTGGCGGACATCACCGCGGCCTTCCTGCGGGTGCAGATCGAGGCCGGTGCCTCCGCCGTGCAGCTCTTCGACTCCTGGGCCGGTGCCCTGGCGCCCGTGGACTACCGGGACTCCGTGCTGCCCGCCTCGGCCAAGGTGTTCGACGCGGTCGCGGGGTACGGCGTGCCGCGGATCCACTTCGGCGTCGGCACGGGCGAGTTGCTCGGGCTGATGGGCGAGGCCGGCGCCGATGTCGTCGGGGTCGACTGGCGGGTGCCGATGGACGAGGCCGCGCGCCGGGTCGGGCCCGGCAAGGCGCTCCAGGGCAACCTCGACCCGGCGGTGCTCTTCGCTCCCCGGGAGGCCGTCGAGGCCAAGGCCGACGAGGTCCTGGCGGCCGCGGCGGACCTGCCCGGCCACATCTTCAACCTCGGTCACGGGGTGCTGCCGTCCACCGACCCGGACGCGCTGACCCGGCTCGTCGAGTACGTGCAGGAGCGCAGCGCCCGCTGAGCCGGAGCCCGCGGGGCACCGGGCGGCACGGCGGGAGGCCACGGGCGTGGTTCCGGCCGGGCTGCCGGTACGCCCGGCACCGGGGCACCGGGGCGCCGGGAGCACCGTCAGGCGGGGCGCGCGGTGGGCCGCCGGTCAGGGCGGTCCGGGCCCCAGCAGCGTGACGGCCCCGTACACCGCCGAGACCAGCGCCGCGACGGCGCAGATCAAGGTGGCGCGGGCCGGCTGCTGCCGGGCGATCACCACCGCGGCGGGCAGCAGCAGCGGGAACGCGGGCATGATCAGCCGTGGTTTGGAGCCGAAGTAGCCGGAGCCGGCCAGCGAGACGGCCACCACGGTGAAGGAGTACACCAGCAGCGGCAGCGGCTGGCGCTGCCGCACGGAGAGCAGCAGCAGCCAGCCGAGCAGCCCGAGCGCCGCGCACAGGGCGAGCCCGGCCGGGGGATGCGCCCGCAGCTGGAGATGGACGAAGGCGGCGAGCGCCCGGCCCCCGTCCAGGCCGTTGCCCCAGCCCGCCTGCACCGCGAAGTAGCCGAACGGGTCGCCGCGGCGGACGGCCACGTAGAGGGCGTAGAACGCCAGGCCCAGCGGGGCCAGGGCCAGACCGGCGAGCGCCGGCGCGTGCAGCCGCGGCAGCATCCGGCCGGGGATGCCGGCCCGCCAGGAGCGGGCGAGCAGCAGGGCGGCGGGCACCGCGACGGCCAGGACCACCGCCACCGCCGTCGGCCGGGTCAGCCCCGCGAGCGCGGCGAGCGCGCCGGCCTCCGGCCACCGGCCGGTGAGCAGCGCGTACAGGGCCCAGGCGGCGAACGCCGTGAACAGCGTCTCGGTGTACGCCATCGACTGGACGAAGCCGGTGGGGGTCGCTCCCCACAGCGCGGCGAGCACCGTCCCGGCCGCCGGGCCGTGGAGCCGGGCGCCGACCGCGTAGATCCCCCAGGCCGCGACGAGTGAGGCCGTCCAGCCGATCAGCAGCCCCGCGCCGCCCGGCCCCACGGGGACGAGCGCCGACACCAGCCGCTCCAGCGCGGGCAGCAGCGGGAAGAACGCCAGATCCGAGTGGGCCCCGCCGGGGGTGAGCACGGTGTAGCCGTAGCCGTGCTCCGCGATCCGCGCGTACCAGACCGCGTCCCAGCGCCTGCTGAGCACCTCCGGCACGTCCCGGCCGCCGGCCGCCGCCGCCACGGTCAGGACCAGCAGTCCCGTGAGACGCACGGCCGCGTAGGCCAGCAGCGCGGGCGCCGCCTCCCGGGCCGCCGCCTCGACGCGCTCACGGAGGGGCGGCCCGGGACGGACGGCCGGTCGTGCCTGAGTGCGTTCGAGCATGGGGGCGATTATCACCGAGCGGACCGTCCCGGCCCGGCCGCTCGGGGAAATACCCCCGGACGTGGGATGGCGGGGGCGGCGGAGGTGTGAACCCCGGGTGGCGGTGGCCCGAACTCCCTGGTGAGGCGTCAACTCGGCGCCGATCGGCGGGAGGTGGGGCGGAGCCGGCGGGTGCTCAGCCGTGCTGGGCTCCCGGCCGGGAGACGGCTCTCCGTGGGGCCTTTGTCGCGCGTTGTTCGCCGCGTGTTCGCCGTGTGGCCGTCCCCCGCGTCCGCCGGAGGCTGCCGCGGGTGCCGCCGGGGCCCCGTCCGCCGGCCCCGGCCGCCGGGCCCCGGCCGCCGGCCCCGGCGCGGGCAGCCGGCCGGGGCCCGGTCACCGAGGCCGGGGACGCCCGGGACGGGTGCACCCCCGGCCGCGGAGAAACAGTTGGCGGGCCTCCGGACCCGGGGCGGGTACGGCGGCCGGACCGCGGGCACCTCGGCGGATCCCGCCGGGCGGCGCTGGGCCGGGGCCGGTCGCCGGGCGGTCCGGCGGTCCCGGCGTCATCCCGGCGGTCCCGCTGTCGCCTCCGCGTCAGCGGCCCCGGAGGTCGCGGCTCACCTCCGCCGCCGCCCGCCGCGCGGCGACCAGCACCGGGTCCCACACCGGGGAGAACGGCGGCGCGTACCCCAGGTCGAGGCTGGTCATCCGCTCCACGGTCATGCCCGCCGTGAGGGCCACGGCCGCCACGTCCACGCGCTTGCCCGCGCCCTCCCGGCCCACGATCTGCACCCCGAGCAGCCGGCCCGTGCGCCGCTCGGCGAGCATCTTCACCGTCATGGAGCGCGCGCCCGGGTAGTAGCCGGAGCGGCTGGTCGACTCGGTGGTGACGGTCACGAACTGCAGGCCCGCGGCCCGGGCCTCCGCCTCCAGCAGCCCGGTCCGGGCGATCTCCAGCTCGCAGATCTTGCTGACCGCCGTCCCCACCACGCCGGGGAACGTCGCGTAGCCGCCGCCGACGTTGGTGCCGATGACCTGGCCGTGCTTGTTGGCGTGGGTGCCGAGGGCGACGTGGCGCGACCTTCCGGACACCAGGTCGAGGACCTCCACGCAGTCACCCCCCGCCCAGATGTCCTCCCGGCCGCGCACCCGCATCGCCAGGTCCGTGAGCAGCCCGCCGGAGGAGCCCAGGGGCAGCCCCGCCTCCCGCGCCAGGGTGGTCTCGGGCCGGACGCCGAGGCCGAGGACGACCAGGTCGGCGGGGTACTCGCCGTCCTTGGTGCACACCGCGCGGACGCGGCCGTCGTCCCCGGTGCGCACCTCGGTGACCTCCGCGCCCGTCACCGTCTCGATGCCGAACTCGCCCATCGTCTCGTGCACCAGGCGGCCCATGTCGGGGTCGAGCGTGGACATCGGCTGCTCGTCCCGCTCCACCACCGTGACGTGGCAGCCCCGCCGCCGCAGCGCCTCCGCCATCTCCACGCCGATGTATCCGGCGCCGACGACCACCGCCCGCACGCCCTCGGCCCGCTCGCCGAGCGACTCGGCCAGCGCGCGGCCGTCGTCCAGCGTCTGCACCCCGTACACCCCCTGCGCGTCGATGCCGGGGATCTCCGGGCGGAGCGGGCGGGCGCCGGTGGCGATCACCAGGTCGTCGTAGCCGACCCAGCGCTCCGCGCCGGGGCCGGGGTGGTCGAGGTCGCGCACCCGGACGCGCTGCCGCCCGGTCTCGATGGCGGTGACCTCGGTACGGAGCCGGAGGTCGATGTCGCGGGCGCGGTGCTCCTCCGGAGTGCGCGCGATCAGCGCCTCCGGGCCGTCGACGACGCCACCGACCCAGTACGGGATACCGCAGGCCGAGTACGAGGCGAAGGAGGAGCGTTCGAACGCCGTGATCTCCAGCTCGTCCGGGCCCTTCAGCCGGCGCGCCCGCGACGCGGCCGACATGCCGGTCGCGTCGCCGCCGATGATGACCATCCGCCTGGGTGCCGCCATGTGTCGTCCTCTCGCCCGGGGCCTGTGCCCGCCACGGTAGACGGTAGGCCGCCTGCCCGGTCACGCCCGGTGGATGCCCCCGGATGCCCGGATGCCCGGAGACCCCGAGGCCCGGGCGTCCCGGTCCCGGGGGCCCGGCGCGGCGGCACCCGGGGGCGGGATCCCGGGCCGCGTCCGGGGCCGGGAGCCGCTCTGAGAGAGTGGGGGCATGAGCGAGACGGACGACGGGACCGGGGCGGGGACCGGCCGCGGCCCGGCGGCCGGCGGGGCCGGACGCGGCGGTCATGTCGTGGTCGTCGGCGGCGGGATCGCCGGACTGGCGGCCGCGCACCGGCTGCTGGCGGGCGGGGCGCGAGTGACGCTGCTCGAAGCCTCGCCGCGGCTGGGCGGGAAGCTGCTCGCCGGGGAACTGGCCGGGGTGCCGGTGGACTTCGGTGCCGAGTCGCTGCTCGCGCGCCGCCCGGAGGCCATCGGCCTGGCGCGCGCGGTCGGCCTGGCCGAGCGGCTCCAGGCCCCCGCCACGGCCACGGCGGCGCTGTGGACGCGGGGCGCCCTGCGGCCCCTGCCCACCGGGCACGTCATGGGCGTACCGGGTGACATGGCGGCGCTGGCGGCCTCGGGCGTGCTCTCCCCGGAAGGGCTGGAGCGCGCGCGGCGCGAGCCGGAGCTGCCCGTGCGGCCCCTGCCCGCCGGCTCGAACCGCTCCGGCACCCCGGGCACCCCGGGCGGTCCCGGCGGTGCGGTCCCCGGGGAGGGCCGGGAGGGCCGGGACGGCGGCGAGGGGGAGGACCCCGACGTCGCGGTCGGCGCGTACGTGGCGGAGCGGTTCGGCCGCGAGGTCGTGGACCGGCTCGTCGAACCGCTGCTCGGCGGGGTCTACGCGGGGGACGCCTACCGGCTGTCGCTGCGTGCCGCGGTGCCCCAGCTCTACGGGGCGGCCCGCGAGGGGCGGATGCTCACCGGGGCGGTGCAGGAGCTGCGGCGGCGCTCCGGGGCTGCCACCGGACCGGTGTTCCTGGGGATCGAGGGCGGCGTCGGCACGCTGCCGGAGGCCGTCGCCGCCGCCTGCCGGGCCGGCGGGGCGGAGATCGTCACCGGGGCGGCCGTACGGGAGCTGCGCCGCGCCGGGGCGGGCTGGCGGCTGGTGGCCGAAGGCCCGGGCGCCGGGGAGGCGGGTGCCGCCGCGGCCCGCGCGGGCGCGGCCGTCACCCGGCGGTCCGTGCTGACCGCGGACGCCGTGGTGCTGGCCGTGCCGGCCGCCGCCGCCGCGCGGCTGCTCGCCGGCCCGGCACCGGCCGCCGCCGCGGAGCTGAACACCGTGGAGTACGCCTCGATGGCGCTGGTCAGCATGGCCTTCCGCCGTGCCGATCTCGGCGGCCCCGACGCTCTCGCCGGACCCGCCGGACCCACCAGCCTCGCCGGACCCGCCGGACCCGCCCCTGGTGCGCGGGGCAGCGGCTTCCTGGTGCCGGCCGTCGAAGGGCGGGCGATCAAGGCGGCCACCTTCGCGAGCCGGAAGTGGGGCTGGATCGGCGCGGCCGCCCCGGAGCTCTTCGTGATCCGCACCTCCGTCGGCCGGCACGGCGAGGAGAGCGAGCTGAAGCGGGACGACGCCGGTCTGGTCGAGGTCTCCCTGCGGGATCTCGGCGAGGCCACCGGGCTCCGCGCCCGTCCCGTCGGCACCCGGGTCACCCGCTGGCGGGACGGGCTGCCGCAGTACCCGGTCGGCCATACCGGCCGGGTGGCGCGTATCCGTGCCGCCCTCGCGGACCTGCCCGGCCTGCGGGTCTGCGGTGCCGCGTACGACGGAGTGGGCATCCCGGCCTGTGTCGCCGGGGGCACCGCCGCCGCCGAGGACGTCCTCGGCGGTCTGGCCACCCTGGCGCCGGGCACCGCGCCGGGAGAAGGAGAATGAGGGCATGACTGCTGAGAAGAGCCCGAACGCGGGGAAGAAGGCCAAGGACCTCAACGAGGTCATCCGATACACGCTCTGGTCGGTCTTCCGGCTGCGGGACCTGCTCCCGGAGGACCGCGCGGGGTACGCGGACGAGGTCGAGACGCTGTTCGAACAGCTCGCCGCCAAGGACGTGGTGGTCCGCGGCACCTACGACGTCTCCGGCCTGCGGGCCGACGCCGACGTCATGATCTGGTGGCACGCGGAGACCGCCGACGCCCTCCAGGAGGCGTACAACCTCTTCCGCCGGACCCGGTTCGGCCGCGTGCTGGAGCCGGTCTGGTCGAACATGGCGCTGCACCGCCCCGCCGAGTTCAACAAGTCCCACATCCCGGCCTTCCTCGCCGACGAGCGGCCGCGCGAGTACGTCAGCGTCTACCCCTTCGTCCGCAGCTACGAGTGGTACCTGCTGCCGGACGAGGACCGCCGGCGGATGCTCGCCGACCACGGCAAGATGGCGCGCGGCTTCCCGGACGTGCGGGCCAACACGGTGGCCTCGTTCTCGCTCGGGGACTACGAGTGGCTGCTCGCCTTCGAGGCGGACGAACTCCACCGCATCGTCGACCTCATGCGCCACCTGCGCGGCTCCGAGGCGCGGGCCCACGTCCGCGAGGAGGTGCCCTTCTACACCGGGCGCCGCAAGCCGGTCGCCGAACTGGTCGCCGGGCTGGCCTGAGCCACCCGCCGGGCGCCCGCGGCCGGGGCGGTCCGCGCCGGACGGCCCTCCCCGGGCGCCGGGCGGCCCCCGCCACGGCCGTAGGGTCACCGGGCCGGTGTCAGGGCCGGGGCGAGGCGGCGGAGCAGGGCGGCGAGCCGGTGGCGCGGCGGCGGCACGGGGCGTGCGCGCTCCCGCCACCAGCGGTGCAGACGGCGCAGGGCGGCGGGGTCCGGCGCGCCACCGGGGCCCGCGGTCTCCCCGCCGGCTCCACCACCGGTGCCGGTGCCTGCGCTGCTGCGCGTGTCGAGGACGAAACGGGCGAACTCCAGGGCGTCACGGCGGTATCCGGTCACCGGGGGCCGGACCCGCGCGTAGCGGGCGAAGAGTTCCGGGAAGTGGGGCCCCAGGATGCGGGGCAGTTCGGGCGCCACCCGGGCGATCACCCCGGTCCGCTTGGCGACGAGGGCCCGCCGCTGCACGGCCAGCCGCCCCGGGTCGAAGCCCGCGGGGACGGGACCGTCCGCGACCAGCGCCGCCAGCAGCGCCGTCTGCGCCACGGCCAGCCGCAGCCGGGCGGGGTCCTCCGCGTCCGGGTCCCCACCCCGCCCGCGGCCATCGCGCTGCCGGGGAACGGCGTGCCCGGGGGCGGGGCGCCCAGGGTGGGCCGGAGAGGGGCCGCCGGTTCGCCCGCCGGGGGCGGGCCGCGCCGTGGGGGCGGACGCGGGTGCGGGAGACGGCGCCCGGGTCACCGCGGGGGCGGCGGCGGAGCGGGCGCCGGGGGGCTCCGGGCGCTCCCTGCCGGATCTGTACCCACCGCCCCCGTCGGCGTCCCCGGTGCCGGAACCGTCCCTGCCGGTCGCCGTGTTGCCGGGCCCGCTGGTGACGGTGTTGACGGCGGTGTTGACGGCGGCGGTGGCGGGGGCCCGGGGGACCGCCGCGTCCGCCGCCACCGCCGCGGCCAGCCCGGCCGCCTCGGCCGCCGCGGCCAGACCCGCCTGGGCCGCCGCGCTGACGTCCGGCGGAGACGCCTCCCGGACCGGCCGCGGCGCGCGCGCCGGCCGATGGACGGCCGGCCCGGTGGCGTCCACGCCGGCCGTGCGCCCGGTGCCGCCGGTGCCGACCGAGCGGCTCCCGCGGCCCCCGCGGTTCTCGCTGCCCCCGCGGTGCCCGCGGTCCGGAGTGGTGGTGCCGCCCGAGTCCTGCGAGGCGCCCGGGCTGCTCGTGCCGGCCGCGCGGGGGGCGCGGTCGGGACCGCCGCTTCCCCCGCCACGGCCGGTGCCGCCCGTACCCCCCTCGCCGCCCGTGCCGCCCCTGCCTGCCGTGCCGCCCGGGCCGTCGTGTGCGGGAGCCGAGCGCGATTCCCGCCCCCGCTCGTGGGCGGACCGGCCCGGCCCACCGGGGCGGGCGGCGCGGCCGGCACGGGCGGATGTCACCACCTCGCGGATCGCCGCCAGTTCCCGGGCCAGCTCCGCCGGGCCGGGGAAGTCCTCGTCCCGCTCCAGCAGGACACCGGGCGGATCCGCGCGGGCGCACAACTCGGCGAGGATCCCCAGAACCTGGGGCGGCACCGGGTGGGCGTGGCTGTCGTGCCAGACACCGTCCCGCTCGACCCCGCCCGCCACATGGACGTAGGCCAGGGCCTCCCACGGGAGGGCGTCGAGCGCGGCGATGGGGTCCTCGCCCCGGTTGACGTGGTTGGTGTGGAGGTTGGCGACGTCGATCAGCAGCCCGACGCCGGTGCGCTCCACCAGTTCCGTGAGGAACCGGCCCTCCGTCAGCTCCTCGTCCGGCCAGGTGACCAGCGCCGCGATGTTCTCCAGCGCCAGCGGCACGGGCAGCGCCTCCTGGGCGATGCGGACGTTCTCACAGAGCACGTCCAGCGCGTCCCGGGTGCGGGGGACGGGCAGCAGGTGCCCGGCTTCCAGCGGGGGCGTGCCGGTGAGCGGGCCGCCGCCCCGGACGAAGGCGATGTGTTCGGTGACCAGCGGGGCGTCCAGGGCCTCGGCGCACGCGGCGAGCGCGGTGAGGCGGGACGGGTCCGGCCGGTCGGGGCCGCCGAGACCGAGGGAGACCCCGTGCGGGACGATCGTCGTGCCGCGCTCCCGCAGCCGCCGCAGAGCGGCCGGGAGCCGACCGGGGCGGAGGTTCTCCGCGACGGCCTCGACCCAGTCGAGGCCGGGCAGCTCCTCGACGGTGCCGGCGATCTCCGGCCGCCAGCCGATTCCCGTGCCCAGTTCCGCGCGTCGTGTGCCCATCCCCGTGCCTCCTTCGCCCGCCGTTCTCCGCCGGGTGCCGGCCGTCTGCGGGGAGACATCGCCACCGCGCGGGGCGGTGAACCGCGGGAGGGGCGGTTCCAGAGGTTGATTTGAGCTAATCGCCCCGGTGGGCCGGCGCCCCGGACGTCTCCGGGGAGGCCTCGCCGACCCCGGCGAGCGCGGCATCATCCGTATCGGTGACGGGGTCGTCGCCGGTGACAGCGTTCTGCCCGACGGCCGGACCCTCACCGGACGCAGCCGGGCAGGCCCTCCGGGCGGCGGCCCCGGCGCCGGCCGTCTCCCGCGCAGCCGCCGGCCCCGCCCTCGGGGAGGGGCCCCCGCCACGCGCGGTGGACCGCCGGCGCTCACCGCCCTCGCCACGCGCCGGAGAACCCACCGGACGCCGTCCTCCACGGGAACGGACGGTGCGTCCCGGCGCTCCCCGGACCACCCTGGGGGCTTTGACCCGGCGGCTCGCGAGGATGCGGATACGCGGCCGCCGCCCGTGCTCCCCGGGGGGCGGGGCACGGGCGGCGGGCGTGGGACGGGGCGGCAGGGATCGGGGCGGGGGGAGAGGCACGGGTCCGCGGCCGGTGGCGGCCGGTGGTGGCCGGTGGTGGCCGGTGCCTGCGGACCGGGCCGGCGTGGGGGGACGCCGAGGCGGGGACGGGGAGGAGGGATGTGCGGCGGAGGGGTGGCCGGGTGGGTGGTGGGGGGCCACCCCTCCGCCGCAGTGGCACCGCGGTCGGCCGCCCTAGCGGACCGCGGTGCCCGTCTCGGGGCCTACGGGGCTGCGCCGGCGGGTGCTCCGGCGCCGGGGGCGGGCTCGTCGCCCGCGCCGCCGGCCTGACCGTCACCCTGGCCGTTGTTGCCCGCCGAACCGTCGCCCGGGTCGTCACCGGGTGCGGTCGTCTGCGGCGCGGCGGACGGCAGGGAGGTCACGTTGAGGCCCGGGGGCGGCTCGACCGGCACGGGGGAGGCGATCGGGCCCCCGTCGGGCGGCGGTGGTCCGGAGGGGCTGACCGTGTTGGCGTCCGCCTCCTCGGCGGCGATGGTCTCGAAGTCGACCATCCCGGTGTTCTCCAGCATGGTGATGTGGTCCAGCACGGTCACGTTGGCGGCGTCGGCCATGTCACGGACGAGGGTGTTCCGGGTGTTGTGCCGGACCTGGCCGATGACCCCGAAGACCTTGCCGTGCGCCATGCGGAGCAGGTTGGCGAACTTCCGCTGGTACTCCTCGCCCTGGGCCTCGTCCATCTCCCGGAGCCAGCCCTTCTGCTGCTCGGTGGGCTCGTTGGGGAGCTCCACGCCGAGCTTGCCCGCGATGTCCCGGACCCGGCGGTCCAGGTCCGCGTGGCCGACGATGAGATGGTCACCGGCGTCGCGGATGGCCTGCGTGGGGGCCCGCTCCATCGCCTGCCGCCCGGCGGGCAGTTCCCAGAGGCCGGCCAGCCTGACCTTGACCAGGAAGTCGCGGTCGAGCGCCGACAGCGGTCCCCACTTGGTGTTCACCGTGGAGGCGTTGAGATTGGCGACCCCGGTCCCGGACCGGTCTTCGTACGTCCAGATCGGATAGATGAGCACGCCGATCGTCGCGGCGATCGCCACGAGGATGGCGGCGGTTCCATTGATGCGTCGCAAGATGTCTCCTGCCGGGGCGGCGCACTCGTGGAGGCCGGTCCGGACCACCGGTCCGCCGACCGGGGTGCCGCACCGGCCCGGCGCTGACTGTGGTGGACGGGCCAGGTGGTGCCCGCCGTCGGAGGGGAGGTCCCCGGGGCCGGCGGCGTCAGGGGGAGATACGCGGGCGCCGGGAGGGGTGTTCAAATCGCGGCCGTCCGTCTTTCCGCCGGAGCGGGGACGGCGGTCCGCCGCGACGGGCAAGAGGTGTCCTCCGGCGTCACGCCGGTCTCTCCGGGCGGCCGCCCGCGCCGGCCGCCGTCGGCTCGCGGACCGGTCGCCCGTGGCCGGGGCGGTGGCGGTGGGTCCGGTGGGGCGGACCGCCGAGGCCGCACGGGTGGACGGGTGGACAGCCGCGCGGAGGGACGGCCGCGCGGAGGGACGGGTGGACGCGGACAGGCGGCCGGACGGGTGGGCGAGACGGCGTGGGGGCCTCCTGCCGGGATCACGGGACGTCGCGGAGGGCCGGCGCGGAGGATCTCCGCGCGCCTCCCCGGCCCGGGCCGGTGTCTGCCGGCGGCGGCCGGCGGCCGGCCCGGTGCCGGGGCACGACGGCCGGGACCGCCCCCGGGCGCCGTCAGCGGTCGCGGAGCGCCGGGTGGTCCGCGACCACCGTGCAGGTCCCCGGCGCGATCTCCGTGAAACCGGCGTCCCGCACGACGGGGAGCCCGGCGCCGGTGAGTCCGGACCAGTCGCCGGGGGCGGCGGAGCGGACCGCGAGCGGGAAGCCCTCCGCGCGCCAGGCGGCCCGCCCCGCCGGGGTCAGGCCCAGCCAGGCGAGCTGGGCCCCGTGCCCGGCCTGGGCCATCGCCTTGCCCGCGGACATGCGGATCCCGGGGTTCAGCCAGAGCACGGGAAGCCCCGCCGCGGGGGCGGGTGGTGGCTCCGGGTCGTCCAGATCGGTGCCCGAGACCTGGAGTCGGGCCAGTTCTTTCGGCCAGCCGTCGAGCGGTACCGGCGGATACACCCGGACCTCGGCCGCACCGCCGGTGACGGTGATGCCCGGCAGGGCCTCCGCGCGCCGCCACTCGGCGCCGCGCGCCCGGCGCACCACCTTGCGGATGCGCGCGTCCTGCCAGGCGCGCACGGCCGGATACCAGACGCCGTCCGGATGGGCCGCGCGTTCGTCGGAGAGCAGGGTCGGCACCGCGCGGGCCGCGGCCTCCAGCGCGTCGGTGCGGGACGGTGGGGCGGCCTTCTCGATCCGGACCACCAGGGGGAGGACGAACTGGGGTGCGGCGTCCCGGTCGGCGGCGCCGGGGCGGAAGGCGCCGGTGCCCGGGCCGGTCTCGTCACGGGGCCCGGGAGCGGCGCCGGGTACCGGGCCGGTGCCGGCGGCGGTCCGGGGGACGGAGGCCGTCCCCGGACCGCCGGTGGTGCCCGGGCCGGGCCCGGCGGCGGGGCGGCCGTGGGCGTCTGGGGTGGTCATCGGGCCAGTCTGCCAGCGCCGCCCACCGGACCCGGCCAGGCCCCGGACCGAGCCGCCACCGGCGGGGCAGCGGAGCACGGGCGTGGGTTCGGAGCAGCGGCAGCGGCAGCGGTTCGGCGCGGCGGCCGGGGACGGGTGCGTCCGGCCCCGGCTGCCGGCCCCGGGCGGGGCGCCGGAACGGTCCGGAGGGGAGGTTCGGGCACGTGAGCGCAGGCGGCGGCCCGGGCAGCGGTACGGGCCCGGGCACGGCGACCGGACCGGGGCCGGTGCCTGCCCGTCCCCGGCCGGAGGCACCGGCGGGGGACCGGCGTTCCGGTACCGGTCCGGAGGGCGGGTACCCCGGGGGTGTGCCTGCCCGCTTCCGGAGGCCGGCGCCGGAGGGGAGCCGCCGCGTGGCGCGCGGCGGCTCCCCGGTGGTGCGGCGGCTCGCCGGTCAGCCGCGCCAGGGGCCGGTGACGGCGAAGGTCGTCCCCGGCTCGTAGCAGTTGACGTACATCGTGCGGCCGTCCGGGGAGAAGGTGACGCCGGCGAACTCGCCGAACCCCGGGCCGTCGTCGGATTCGATGAGCTGGCGGTTCCGGGCCACCGGGTACACCGTGCCGCGCCGGCTCAGCCCGAAGACGTGCTGGGCGCCCTCGCCGTCCTCGCAGACCATCAGTCCGCCGCCGGGGGCGAGCGCGATGTTGTCGGGTTCCTCGCCGGGCTTCTCGAGGTCCGTGTCCGGGCCGAAGGCGATCACCAGCGTCAGCCGGCGCCGCGCCGGGTCGTAACGCCAGACCTGCCCGTAGTGGTCGGCCGCCGAGCCCTCGTCGCGCTTGGCGTAGCTGGAGACGAAGTAGACACAGCGGCCGCCCCAGTAGCAGCCCTCCAGTTTCTGGGCGTGGGTGATCCCGCCCTTGCCGAAGTCCTGGAAGCGGATCGCCGTCTCCCGGGCCAGGGGGTCTGGCACGGGTACCCAGGTGATCCCGTCGAACTCGGTGCCCGGTTCCTGGACGACGGAGAGGTCCGGCACCCCCGGCACGCGCATGGCCTCCAGGGTGCCGCCCGCCCGGAGGGAGCCGCGGCCGCCGAGGGGTTTCTCCGGGTGGAAGCGGTAGAAGAGGCCGAACGGTTCTTCGAAGGCGTCCTCCGTCTCGTAGACGGTGCCGGTGCGCGGGTCGATCGCGATGGCCTCGTGCTGGAACCGGCCCATGGCCGTGAGCGGGACGGCGCCGGTGCGGCGCGGGTCGTAGGGGTCGACCTCGAAGATGAAGCCGTGGTCCTTCTCGTAGCCCTCCTCGCCCGCGCGGAACTCCGTCTCCTCACAGGTGAGCCAGGTGTGCCAGGGGGTGGTGCCGCCGGCGCAGTTGGTGGAGGTGCCGGCGATGGCGACGTGCTCGTCGCGGACGCGTCCCCGGCCGTCGACCACCAGGGTGGTGCAGCCGCCGAGCGCGACGGGGTCGTAGGTGAGGCCCGGCACGGCCGGTACGCGGATCTTGTCGTCCAGCCGGTTCTCGTGGTTGCGGACGAGGCGGACGCCGTCCCGGCCGGGGCCCGGTCCGGGGGAGCCGGGGGAGCCGGGGGAACCAGGAAAAGCAGCCATGCCGTCGTGGTTGCTGGGGACGGGACCCTCGCCGGAACGCATCGGTTCGCCCTCGCGCGAGAGGACGGTGTAGCGGAACCCGCGGGGGAGGTCGAGCAGGCCCTCCGGGTCGGGGACGAGCGGGCCGTAGCCGTCCCGGCCGGGGCCGGGACCGTGGGCGTCGGCAGTGCCGGCGAACAGTTCCGAGACGGTTCCGGTGAAGGCGATGGCGGCGCCTACGGCCCCTGAACCGGCGAGGACTTGACGGCGTGTCGCGGACATCGGGTTCCTCCCTGCTGGCGGACAGGAATTGACCCGGCCGTGTGTAGCACGCAACCGACTGTTCGGAAACCGGCCACGCCGTGACGATTCTGCGGGCACCGGTACCAGGACCTGTGCCCCTGCCGCCCCGGGCCGTCCCGGGACGGCGGCGGCGACGGCGCCCGGACGGGTGCACGGGGCCACGGGAGGCGGGCAGGAACGGCGGCGGGGTGGCGGGTGCGGCGCCGGACTCCGTGGCCGGGAGCGGCCGGGAGCGGCGGGGAATGGCGGGGAAGGGCCGGGAATGGCGGGGAGGCCCGCGAGCCCTGACGGCCGGGGCCGGGGCCGGGTCCGCGGACGGGGCCCCGCCCCCCGCCGTGGCTCTGTCCCGGCCGCCGACGCGGAGCCCCCGGTGCGCCGGAGCCGGGCCCCGGGCGTCCCGCGGCGGTGCCCGGAGCCGGCCGGCCACCGGTGGCCGGGCTCAGTCCTCCGGCCGCGCCCGGTCCCTGCCCGCCCGGTCCCCGTCCGCCCCGTTCCCGTCCGCCGGGTCCGTCAGCCGCCGGGCGTCCCGGGCCAGCGCCGTCAGCCGGGAGATGGCGCGGAAGTACTTCTTGCGGTAACCACCCTTCAGCATGTCCTCGCCGAAGAGCTGGTCGAAGGGGACGCCCGAGGCCAGCACCGGCACCTCGCGGTCGTACAGCCGGTCGGCCAGGACGACCAGGCGCAGCGCCGTGGACTGGTCCGGCACGGGGTGCACCCCGGTCAGGCAGACCGCGCGCACCCCGTCGGTGAGAGCGCCGTAGCGGCTCGGGTGGACCCGGGAGAGATGGCCGAGCAGGGCGGGGAAGGTGTCCAGCGAGGCGCCGCCGGTGGCGTGCGCGGCCCGCTCCACCTCCTCGTCCGTGGCCGGCGGAGGCGCCTGCGGCAGACCCCGGTGGCGGTAGTCCTCGCCGTCGATCCGCAGCGGGCGGAAGTGGGCGGAGAGGCCCTGGATCTCGCGGAGGAAGTCCTGGGCGGCGAACCGGCCCTCACCGAGCCTGCCGGGCAGGGTGTTGGAGGTCGCGGCGAGCCCGACGCCCGCCTCGACCAGCTTGCCCAGCAGGGTGGAGACGAGCACCGTGTCCCCGGGATCGTCCAGCTCGAACTCGTCGATGCACAGCAGGCGGTGGCCGCCGAGCGTCCGCACCGTCTCCTGGAAGCCGAGGGCGCCGACGAGGTTCGTCAGCTCCACGAAGGTCCCGAACGCCTTCCGCTCCGGCTCGGCGGGCGTGGCGTGCCAGAGCGAGGCGAGCAGATGGGTCTTGCCGACGCCGTAACCGCCGTCCAGGTACACACCGCGGGGACCGGCGGGAGCGGCGGGTTTCCGGCCGCGGCCGAACCAGCGGCGGAGCCCGCCCTCCGGCTCCGGGCCCGGGCCGAGCCCGGCGGCGAAGCCGCTCAGCACCTCGACGGCCTCGGCCTGGCTGGGCTGCGCCGGGTCCGGCAGGTAGGTGTCGAACCGCGCGCCGGCGAACCGCGGGGGCGGCACCATCTCCGCGACCAGGCGCTCCGCGGGCACCCGGGGCTCACGGGAGCAGAGCGACAGCGGCGCCTGCCCGGTCTGCCCGGCGTGCCCGGTCGGCTCGGTCGGCGGGGCGAGCGCGGCGGGCGGGGTGTCCGGGCCGGCGGTGGTCGGGCTGGATGCGGCGGAAGGATGCACGACACACCAGCGTAACCGCACGCCCGTCCGGGCAGGGCCCCCGTCCTGCCGCAGCGCGGTCCCGCGCGCACCGCGGCGCGGGCGCCCCGCGCGGAGGCGGGCCCGGGGCGGAGCTTCCGCCGTCGCCGGCGGTGCCTCGCGCGCCCCGGAACACCCCTCGGCGGGCGTGAAAGACTGCCCGGCATGCGACGCCTGTTCCCC
Organism: Streptomyces zingiberis; assembly: GCF_012034935.1. Taxonomy (GTDB): domain Bacteria; phylum Actinomycetota; class Actinomycetes; order Streptomycetales; family Streptomycetaceae; genus Streptomyces; species Streptomyces zingiberis. The sequence goes on along the minus strand of NZ_JAATEN010000007.1, from coordinate 38,924 downwards.
CCGACGGCCGAGTCCGACGCGGCTGACCTGCACGGACCGCACGAACCGCGCGAGCCACGGCCCCCGCACGCCGGGCGTACCTGGGGCCTGGACGAACTCGCCGAGGCCTACGCCTATCCCGGCGAATCCCCCGGCGGATCCCCCGGCGGCTCTCCCGGCGGGACAGGTGGCGGGGCGTGGCTGCGGGGCAACATGGTCGCCTCGCTCGACGGGGCGGCGCACCACGGCGGCCGCTCCCAGCCGCTGTCCTCCACCGCGGACATGCGGATCTTCGGGGTGCTGCGGGCCCTGGCCGATGTCGTGATCGTCGGGGCGGAGACGGCCCGGGCCGAGGGATACCGCCCGGCCCGGGCCCGGGAGGCGTTCGCGGAGCGCCGGGCGGCGCTGGGGCAGCCGCCCGCACCGGCGATAGCGGTGGTCAGCACGGGACTGGAGCTGGACTGGACGCTGCCGCTCTTCACCGCACCGGCGGTCCCCACCCTCGTCCTCACCGGGGAGGCCGCCGCCGCCCGCCACCCCGAGCGGGTCCGGCGCGCGCGGGAGGCGGGCGCGGACGTGGTGACGGCGGGGCCGGGCGAGGGCGTGGACCCGGCGGCGGCCGTGCGGGCGCTCGCCGGGCGGGGGATGGCCCGCCAGCTCACCGAGGGGGGCCCGCGGCTGCTCGGCGGGTTCGCCGCGGCCGGGGTGCTGGACGAGCTGTGCCTGACGGTGGCCCCCGTGGTCACCGCGGGGGCCGCGCCCCGGATCACGGCGGGCCCCGCGATGGCCGTGCCGGAACGATTCGCTCTGGCGTCGGTCCTGGAGGAGGACGGATATCTCTTCACCCGCTACCGGCGGGTGCGGGGAGACGGGCCGGACGCACGGGGATGAATGGCGACCGGCGGGTCACGGGGAGGGGGAGGGGCCTGGGGGCTCGCCCGGGACGCCGGGTGGCGGTGGCCGATCCACCACCGGGGGTTATCGTTCCGCTCGGTCCCGCAGGCCGGACCCGTGTGTACGCACCCCGTGTGAACACGCACGGGGCAGGATGGTTTCTTTAGGGCCTCGGGCCCGCGAGGAAGAAGGGCGCCCCGTGTTCACCTCCGTACTCATGATCGAGAAGCCACTGGTGCCCGCCGACGTGGAGCTCGTCACCACGCTCCACGGCGCGGAACCCGTCGCCTTCGTCGTCCTGATGCAGCCGCACGGCGACCAGGACCGGCTGCTCCGGGCCCTGGACGACGTCGCGCTCGGCGAGCTGGGCCGCGCGGCGCGGGAGACCGCCGAACCGGAGGGGGGCGAGGCCCGTGACCCGGCGGAGCGCGCCCTGGCCGACTCCCTGGAGGCGCTGCGCGCGGCCGGCGCCGAGGCGGTCGGGCAGATCGTCGAGGAACATCCGCTCGACCTGCTGAGAGGCGTCGTCGAGCAGACGGGCGCCGACGAGGTCCTGGTGCTCACCGCGCCCCGCCTGGTCGAGGAGTTCTTCCACCGCGACTGGTCCTCCCGCGCCCGGCACAAGGTGGGTGTCCCGGTGCTCAAGCTGTACGCCCACACCGCATAGGCTGAGGCCGCTTACGCACACCGGGCCCGTCGGGGCCCGCGGCGACCCAGGAGACCAGGAGAAACGCGCATGGCATCCGCTGTCCCGTCCGCCATGGACCGCCCGCACTTCATCGGCATCGGCGGCGCGGGAATGTCGGGGATCGCGAAGATCCTCGCCATGCGCGGGGCACGGGTGGCGGGCAGCGACGCACGGGACTCCGCCACGGCCGGCGCACTGCGCGCGCTCGGAGTCACCGTGCACATCGGGCACGCCGCCGGGCACCTCGCGGACGACGCGAGCTGCGTGGTCGTCTCCAGCGCCATCCGGCCCGACAATCCCGAGCTGGCCGAGGCCGCCGGGCGCGGCCTCCCGGTGATCCACCGCTCCGACGCCCTCGCCGGCCTCATGGAGGGGCTCCGCCCGGTGGCCGTGGCCGGTACCCACGGCAAAACCACCACCACCTCGATGCTCGCCGTCGCCTTCGGCTCCCTCGGCCTGGAGCCCTCCTACGCCATCGGCGGGGACCTGGACCTGCCCGGGTCCAACGCCCTGCACGGCACCGGGGAGATCTTCGTCGCCGAGGCGGACGAGAGCGACCGCAGCTTCCACAGCTACGACCCCGAGGTGGCGATCGTCCTCAACGTGGAGCTGGACCACCACGCCAACTACGCGTCCCTGGAGGAGATCTACGAGTCCTTCCAGGTGTTCGCCGGATGCATCCGGCCCGGCGGCACGCTGGTGATCTCCGCCGACCAGCCCGGCGCGCGTGAGCTGCGCAGCCGCGTGGCCGACGCTCCACGGCCCGGCCAGAATCTGCGGATCGTCACCTACGGGGAGGCCGAGGACGCCGACATCCGCATCGTCAACATCAACCCCCGGGGGCTGACCAGCGATGTCACCGTGCTGCTGGACGGGCGGGCGCTGACCTTCACCGTCTCGGTGCCCGGCCGCCACTACGCGGGCAACGCCGTCGCCGCGCTCGCCGCCGGCGCCGCCCTCGGACTCGCCCCGGACGAACTCGCCGCGGCCCTCGGCAGCTACACCGGCGTCAAGCGCCGCCTCCAGCTCCAGGGGACCGCCGCGGGCGTCCAGGTCATCGACTCCTACGCGCACCACCCCACCGAGATCGCCGCCGACCTGGAGGCCATCCGCGGCAGCGCCGGTGACGGCCGGGTCCTCGTCGTCTTCCAGCCGCACCTCTTCAGCCGTACCCAGGAACTGGGCATCGAGATGGGCGAGGCGCTCACCCTCGCCGACTCCTCCGTCGTGCTCGACATCTACCCGGCCCGCGAGGACCCGGTGCCCGGGGTCACCAGCGATCTGATCATCGACGCGGCCATCGCCAAGGGGGCCGACGCGCGCGCCGAGCACTCCATGGAGGCCGTGCCGGAGCTGATCGCGGGAATGGCCCGGCCCGGTGATCTGGTTCTCACCATGGGGGCCGGTGACGTCACCGAGCTGGGGCCGAGGATCCTGGCCCGGCTCGCGGACTGAGCCCGCTCCGGCCGGGCACCGTCCCACGGACGGACCGGTCCGGCGGGCACCGCCCGCCGCCGGCGGGGAACGTCGGCACCACGCGGTGGCGCGCACCGGCGCCACGGGTGCCGGGCGGCCCCGCGAGCCCCGGCGCCCGGCCGCCGGTACGGAACACAGGCACGAGGAGAGGACCCCGCAGATGCCGTACGAGATCGAGAAGACCGACGAGCAGTGGCGCGCGGAGCTGTCCCCGGCCGAGTACGCCGTACTCCGCCAGGCCGGCACCGAGCCCGCCCACACCGGGGAGTACACCGACACCACGACCGAGGGCGTCTACTCCTGCCGGGCCTGCGGCGCCGAGCTCTTCCGCTCCGGCACCAAGTTCGCGTCGCACTGCGGCTGGCCGAGCTTCTTCGACCCGAAGGACTCCGACGCGGTCGAACTGGTGGAGGACCGCTCGCACGGCATGGTCCGCACCGAGGTGCGCTGTGCCCGCTGCGGCTCGCACCTCGGCCACGTCTTCTCCGGTGAGGGCTACCCGACCCCGACCGACCAGCGGTACTGCATCAACTCCATCTCCCTGCGGCTGGCCCCCGCCGACGAGAGCTGACCGTGCGGGGCTGACGCGCCTTCCCGGACGGGCCCGCGCCAGGAGGGCGAGGGCCGGGGCCGCCGTGTCCGCCGGCGCGGACTCCGCCCGTCCGCGGGGGCGGCGCCGGTGTGCCCGCCCCGTCATGGCGCGGTTCCCCCGAGGGGCCGCCGGTCCGGCGGCGCGCCGCTCCCGGCATCCGCCGGCCGATGGCGCACGGCTCGGCCCGCCGGGGGCACCGCCAGGACCGCCACGGACTCCGGAGGCAGCCGCACCGCGCCGTCCGCCCCCGGCGGGTCGCAGGGGTGCCAGGCGGCCAGCACCTCCGCGTGCGGGGCCGCGGCCGGGATCCGGGCCGCACCGTCGGAGGAGAGGTTGACCACGGTCCGCAGGGCACCACGGGTGAGGCAGAGCCAGCGCGCCTCACGGTCGTAGGTGACGCGAACGGTCGAGAGGTCCGGGCCGGACGGCTCCGGGCGGGACCGGCGCAGTGCGATCAGCTCCCGGTGCCAGGAGAGCAGCCGGGCGTGGACGGCGTGGCCCGGCTCGTCCCAGTCGAGCACACTGCGGTCGCGGGTCGCCGGGGACTGCGGGTCGGGGATCTCCTCCTCGGCCCAGCCGTGGGAGGCGAACTCCCGCCGTCTGCCCCGCCGTACGGCCTCCGCCAGCTCCGGGTCCGGGTGGTCGGTGAAGTACCCCCAGGGTGTACGCGCGCCCCACTCCTCGCCCATGAACAGCATCGGTGTGAACGGGGACATCAGCACCAGCGCGGCGGAGCAGGCCAGCAGACCGGGGGAGAGGCCGGCGGCCCTGCGGTCCCCCAGGGCCCGGTTGCCCACCTGGTCATGGGTCTGGGCGTAGGCCAGCAGCCGGTACGCCGGGGTGGCGCGCGGGTCGAGCCCGGCCCCGTGGGTGCGCTCGCGGAACCCGGACCAGCAGCCGTCGTGGAAGAAGCCCCCGGAGAGGGTCTTCGCCAGGGCCGCCAGCGGGTCCCGGGCGAAGTCCGCGTAGTAGCCCTGGCTCTCGCCCGTGAGCGCGGTGTGCAGGGCGTGGTGGAAGTCGTCGTTCCACTGGGCGTGGATCCCGTGGCCCCCCGGGCGGGGGCCGGTGGTGCGCGGGTCGTTGAGATCCGACTCGGCGACCAGGAACAGCGGCCGTCCGGTCTGCGCCGCCAGCGCGTCCACGGCCTCCGAGAGTTCCGCGAGGAAGTGGCGGGCCCGGTCGTCGCGCAGGGCGTGCACCGCGTCGAGCCGGAGACCGTCGATCCGGTAGTCGCGCAGCCAGGCCAGGGCGCTGCCGAGGAAGTAGGCACGGACCTCGTCGGAGCCCGGGGCGTCGAGGTTCACCGCCGCCCCCCACGGTGTGTGGTGGCGCTCGGTGAAGTAGGGGCCGAACTCGGGGAGGTGGTTGCCCGAGGGGCCGAGGTGGTTGTGCACCACGTCCAGGACGACCCCCAGCCCGTGCCCGTGCGCCGCGTCGACGAACCGCTTCAGCCCCGGTGGACCGCCGTACGGCTCGTGCACCGCCCAGGGCGCCACGCCGTCGTAACCCCAGCCGTGGGTACCGGGGAAGGAGCAGACCGGCATCAGCTCGACGTGGGTGACGCCCAGTTCCGCCAGGTGCGCCAGCTTGCGGGCCGCCGCGTCGAAGGTGCCTTCCGGGGTGAAGGTCCCGATGTGCAGTTCGTACAGCACGGCACCGGGCAACGGCCGTCCGTACCAGGGCCGGTCCCAGCGGAAAAGGGAGTGGTCCACGACCGCGCCCATCGCGCCCGGCCCGTCCGGCAGGCGCCGCGCCCGGGGATCGGGGCGCACCGGGCCGCCGTCGAGGGCGAATCCGTAGCGGGTGCCGTCCGCCGCCGGGGCCTCGGCCCGCCACCAGCCCGGGCGGACGGGGTCGCGTTCCATGGCGACCACCGGCCCCTCGGCCTCTCCCACGTGCAGCGCGACGGCTCCCGCCGCCGGCGCCCACACTTCGAAGTCCACGGCCTCTCCTTCCCCTCGGTTCTCACAGCTTCCGCGGCTTCCACAGCTTCCGCAGCTTCCGCGGCTTCCGCAGTCCGCGCACCGTCCGCGGCTTGGGCCATGGACGTGGCTCCCGGCGGTTCCGTGTTCCGCCGGTCCTGCTTCTCCTTCCCCGCCTCGCTTCCGTCGGGCGGCGTCACCGCGCCACCTCCCCACCGTGTCGCCGCCCCGTCGGCCGCGCCCCTCGCACCCTTCGTGCGGTCCTGCGGAGCACCGCCCGCCCGCCACCCGCCGTGATTGCTCGCACTGGACACGTGTGGGCCGCTGATCGGACAATCACCCTTGTGACGCCGTCCCATGAGCTCCAGCCCGGCCCGGACCATCTCCCGCGGGGACCTGCCCGGGTGTCGGACGCGGACCGGGACCGCGCCATCAGCCGGCTCCGGGAGGGCGCGGCGGAGGGGCGGTTGTCCCAGGACACCTTCCTGCGGCGGATGGAGCTGGCCCTCGCCGCCCGGGGGCCGGACGAACTGCGTGCCCTGACCGCCGACCTGCCGAACGAGGGCAGGTTCTCCCGGTTCCTGTTCGGTTCGGTCGCGGCCGTCTCCTCCTTCGGGCTGCGGCTGCGCCGGGCCTGGCAGACCGAGCGGCTGCCGCCGCTGCTGCTTCCCGAGCCTGGTCCGCATCCGCTGAGCATCGGGCGGGAGCCCTCCAACGGCCTGCGCCTCGGCGACCAGACCGTCTCCCGCTTCCACGCCGAACTCGTTTCACGGGCCGGGGTCTGGATCCTGCGCGACCTCGGCTCCGCCAACGGCACCTGTGTCAACGGGCGCCGGGTGACGGACACGGCCGTGGTGCACCCGGGTGATCAGGTGAGCTTCGGGCGGCTCTCCTTCCGCCTCACCGCGCGCTGATGCCCGCGGCCGGACGCCGCCCCGCGCCGAGCGCCGGTGCAGCCCCCGCCCGGCCAGGGAGAGGAAAGCCTCGCCGACCACCTGCCCGAGGGGGGACCGGGACGGTATTCGCCGGTCCGGTCCCCTGGGTCCGGTCTCGTGGCGGGCCCCGAGCCGTCCCTCTCCCAGAATCTCCGAGATCCTCGGCCCCACCAGGTGGACCCCCAGCACCCGCCCCGAACGCCCCGTTATGACCTTCATCAGGCCGGACGGGCCGGCCGCCCCCGCCGTGCCCCCGGCCGTCAGCGGGGCCGTGCACACCTCCACCTCTGCGTACCGCTCCCGGGCCTGGCGCTCCGTCAGGCCGACCGAGGCCGCCTGCGGACCGGCGTAGGTGATCCGCGGGAGAGCCGCGTAATCCAGCGGCGGCGGGGTGAGCCCTGCCAGGGTCTCGGCGACGAACACCCCCTCGGCGAAGGCCGCGTGCGGCAGGTCCGGGGAGGGCGGGGGCAGCAGGTCCCCCACGGCGTGGATGCCGGGCACCGCCGTCTCCAGCCGCGCCGGGTCCGCGAGCGGCAGGTGCCCCCGCGCGTCGGTGGCCAGCCCCGCGGCCGCGAGCCCCAGCCCGTCGGTCACCGGGATCCGGCCCACGGCGACGAGCAGACGGGCGACCCGGCGCTCCAGGGGCCGGCAGCGGGCCGGGAGCACCACCGTTCGCACCCCGTCGTCGAGCGGAACGGCGCGCTCCAGCCGGGCACCGGTCAGCACGGCGATGCCGCGCTCACGGAGCCCGTGCTCCAGGGCGCGACCGAGGTCGGCGTCCTCGCCGGGCAGCAGCCGCTCCGCCGCCTCCACCAGCAGGACGTCAGCGCCCAGCGAGCGGTGGAAGGACGCGTACTCGACTCCCGTCCGGCCACCGCCCAGCACCAGCACCGACCCCGGGGCGGCCGGTACGAACAAGGCGTCGTCCCCCGTGACGATCCGCCGCCCGTCCGGCGGCAGCCCGGGCAGCGTGCGCGGACGCGAGCCGGTCGCCAGCACGACGCCCCGGCGGGCCCGGTACTCCGTGACGCCCACCCGGACCGTGCGCGGTCCGGTGAGTGTGGCGGGGCCCCGCGCCACCCGCACCCCGGCGCGGGCCAGTTGTCCCGTGATGTGGTGGTGGGCGCGGGCGGCGAGATCGTCCCGGGTGAGGGCCAGCGACTGCCAGTCGAGCGACCCCAGGGCGGGGGGTTCCCCCCACCGGCGGCGCGCCTCGGCCATGTCGTCGAGCAGCTCGGCCGTGTGCAGCAGGGTGCGGCCCGGGAGACGGCCCCGGTGGAGGGGCCCGGTACCGAGCGGGTCGTGTTCGGCGAGGAGAACGCCGAGACCGAGGGCCGCCGCGCGCAGGGCCGCGCAGTAGCCGCCGGGCCCGCCGCCGATCACGACCACGTCGGTCTCGGTGTCCGCGTCCGTGTCCGGATGCTCCTTCCCGGAAACGCCCTCGGACAGGCCCTCGGGCGCGGACTCATGCGCGGGTCCGGACGCCCCGTGCCCCCCATACCCACCTGACGCCGCGGCCGCCCCGGCCGGTCCGCGTGCGCTCCCGTATGGGCCGGACGGGCTCCCGGACGCGCTCCTGTGCGTGATCTCGTGCGTGGCGCCGGGGCCGCCGGGCCGGGTCGCGGGCCGGGCTTCGGGCCCGGTCTCGAAAGTGTTCTCTGGCATGGGCCAAGCGTCCGCCTTTCGAGGTCCATGAGTCCAAGGTAAGGAATTCATATGGATCATGACTGTTTTTCATTGTTTCCGCCGGGCCGTGCGGCCGGCCGGCGGCGGCGCACCCGGAACTCGATGCCCACCGCGGGAGTTGACCGGGGCGAAGCTCACGGCACAGGGGGGAACGATGGGCAGCCTGCGGCAGATGGAGTACTTCGTCACCGTCGCCGAGGAGGATTCCTTCACCCGCGCGGCCGAGCGGCTGCACGTCACGCAGTCCGCCCTTTCCCACCAGATCAAGGCGCTGGAGCGGGAGACCGGGGGCCCGCTGCTGGAACGGCTGCCGCGCGGGGTGCGGCTGACGCCGATGGGCCGGGCCTTCCTGCCGCACGCCGAGCGGGCCGTGCGCAGTGCCGGGCAGGCCCGGCGGGCGGCGCGCGCGGCGGCCGGCGCGGAGGGGGGTGAGCTCCATGTGGCGACGGTCCATCCGCTGGCGGTCGGGGTGCTGCCGGAGGTCTTCGCCCGCTGGGGCCGGGAGCACGGCTCGGTGACGCTGGTGCTCCACGAGTACGCGGGCGAGGACGAGCTCCGCGAGCAGCTGGAGCGGGGCGTCGCCGATCTGGCGGTGGGCCACCGGCCCGCCGGGTGGCGCGGTCCCGTGCTTCCCGTGGGCCACGAGGAGCTGGCCCTGGTGGTGCCGCCCGACGACCCGCTGGCGGAGCGGGGCACCGTCCGGATCGCCGAGCTGGCCGGCCGCCGCTGGGTCCGCTGCGGTATGGAACCGGTGGTCGACGGGGTCCCGTTCATCGACCGGGCCTGCGCGGAGGAGGGGTTCACACCCCGCACCGCGGTCCGTACCCGGCACACCTCGGCGGCCGTGCGCATGGCCGCCGCCGGCGCCGGGATCGCGGTGGCGCCCACCCACGCCGTCACGACCGGCGGATGCGCGCTGGTCCGGCTCGAACCGCACTGGCGGCGGGCGGTGACCGTGTTCTCCCGGGTCGAACTGGCGGGCGCCGCGGCCCTCTTCGCGGAGCTCGTGGCGGAGTGCGGGGTGCCCGGCCCCGAGACGTCCCCCGCCGGCCCGGCGGCCGCGCCCCCGGCCCGCTCCGCGCCGTCACCCGCCCGGTCTCCCCGGGCCGCGCCGTCCCGGGCGGCAGCGACGGCAGCGGGGGCTGCGGAGGCTGCGGAGGCGGCGGCTTCCGGGGAGCCGCCCGCTTCCGCCCCGCTCCCGGAGGTCACGCCGCCCACGGATACGCCGCCGCCCACGGGCACCTCATCACCCACGGGCGCCCCACCGTCCACGGCCGCCCCGCCGCACCGGCCCCTCCCGCCGTCCCCGCCCGGCGCGCGTGGCTCCCACCCCGGGAATCCCGTCAGGCCCGGGTCAGCAGAGCCACCGGCCACCCGCCCAGCACCTCCCGGAGCGGAGGGGCGTCCCGCACCTCCGCGGCCGTGAGCCGGTTGCGCCACCGCCCCGGGGGCAGCGGCAGGCGGGTGTCCCGCCAGCCGCCGGAGCGTTCCAGCAGCCGGGGGAGCCGGGTGGTGACGGTGACGGCCCGGCCGGCGCGGGCGAAGGCGAGGCAGTGCCCCGCCGCCGCGCCCTCGGCCGGCAGGGCCGCGTACCCGCCGTCCCGGCCGAACCAGTCCGGGTGCTCCCGGCGCAGCCGGAGCGCGGCCGCCGTCAGCCGCAGCTTCTCCTCCGGCAGGCCGCTCGGCGGCCGGCCCTCGTCGAGCCCGGCCAGCTCCGCCGCGGCCGGCCGGAAGGGCGCGCGGTTGTCCGGGTCGACCAGCGCGCGGTACTCCCGTTCGGTGGACTGGTAGACGTCGGGGACGCCCGGCATCGTCAGGTGCACCAGTGCCGCGCCGAGGATGTTCGCGCGGACGTGCGCGCCCAGCGCGCGGGCGAAGGCCACGGCCGCGGGATGCGGGGGGCCGCAGGGCCCCGCCTCGGTGAACGCCCGCACCGCCTCCTCGTACGCCGTGTCCTGCTCCGTCCAGGTCGTGCGCAGGGCCGCCTCGCGGACGGCCTTGAGCACGGCGGGGACGAGCCGGTCCGCCGGCAGCGGCCCCGCCAGGCCGTAGCCGAAGCCGAACGCGGTCTGCCAGGCCGTCCAGGCCACATGGGCGTCCGGGGGAGCGGTCCCGGTGGACCGCGCCGTCTCCTTGGTCAGCAGTTCCACCAGCTCCGCCCACTCCAGCGGCGCCTCGGACAGCACCGCGATCCGGGCGCGTACGTCGGCGCTGCGCTTGGTGTCGTGGGTGGAGAGCACGGTGCCGGTCTCCGGCCGGTCCCGCTGGATCCGCGCGCAGTAGGTGTGGAACGCGGCCGGGGACACCCCGGGCTCCCCGGGCTCGCCGCCGACCTCCGTGGCCGAGAGCAGGGGCGTGTAGCGGTAGAAGGCGCGGTCCTCCACGGCCTTGGCACGCAGCGCGGACGAGGTCTGGGCGAAGCGCGCGCAGAACTCCCGGTGGTCGCGGGAGCCGCCCGCGGTCCCCAGCGCCAGGTCCCGCACCAGGTCCACCGTGGCGGCCTCCTCCACCGTTCCCTGCACGGGCCCGGCTGTGCCCCTGGGGGCCCCGGGCGCCACCGTGAACGCCGTCCGCGCGGCGCGGGCCGCCCCGGCGAGCATCGCCGCGTCACCCTCGGGCACGGCCTTCCCGGGCGCGGTGTAGGGGCGGTAGACCGGGACCCGCAGCAGCAGTTCGCGGATCGCGGTGCGCAGCGCCCAGGGGGCGTGGTCGCGCAGCTCCGGGTCCCGCTCGCAGATCCGGCCCGCGGTCCGGGTCAGCGCCGCCACCTCGGCGGCCAGATCGTGGGTCACCACCTCCCGTGCGGCGCACGCAGCCGTGGCCTCCCACGCGCCGCCCCGTTCGGCGGGGAGCCCGGTCGCGTCCCGGTGGAGGGCGGCCAGTTCGCGGGCGCCCGCCGGGTCGGTGAACAGGCCGTCGGCGTGGCGCAGCGCGTCGTAACCGGTGGTGCCGGCCACCGGCCAGCTCGGGGGCAGCTCCTCCGCACCGGTGAGGATCTTCTCCACCACCGTCCAGCGGCCACCGGTGGCCTCCCGCAGCCGCCGCAGATATCCCTCCGGATCCGCCAGCCCGTCCGGGTGGTCGACCCGGAGCCCGTCCACGACGCCCTCGCGCACCAGGCGCAGGATCGTCCCGTGGGTGGCCGCGAAGACCTCCGGGTCCTGCACGCGTACCCCGATCAGCTCCGAGACGGTGAAGAAGCGCCGGTAGTTCAGCTCGGTGCGGGCCAGCCGCCACCAGGCGGGCCGGTACCACTGGGCGTCCACCAGTTCGGGCAGCGGCAGGCGCTCCGTGCCCGGGCGGACGGGGAACTCGTGGTCGAAGTAGCGCAGGACGTACCGGTCGCGTCCGCCGTGGTCACCCCGTTCGCCCCGGCGGCCCCGCGCGCCGTGCTCACCCCGCTCGTCGTGCCCGCCGTTCCGGACGAGGCGGAAGTGGCGCAGTTCCGCCCCCAGCCGTCCGCCGAGCACGGGCAGCAGGATCCGCCCCCGGCCCGCCCCGGGGGTGCCCGCCGCCCCGGCCGCCCAGTCGATGTCGAACCAGCGCGCGTACGGCGAGGAGGGCCCGTCCCGCAGCACCTCCCACAGCGCCCGGTTGAGGCGTTCCGGCACCGGTACCGCCATGTGATTCGGCACGATGTCGACGACCAGCCCCAGGCCGTGCGCCCGCGCGGTGGCCGACAGCCGCCGCAGCCCCGCCTCGCCGCCCAGCTCGGCCCGTACGGCGGAGTGGTCCACCACGTCGTAGCCGTGGGCCGATCCCGGCACGGCCTCCAGGACGGGGGAGAGGTGCAGGTGGGAGACGCCGAGCGAGGCGAGATACGGGACGGCCGCCTCGGCCGCGGCGAAGGTGAAGCCGGGCTGGAGTTGCAGCCGGTAGGTCGAGGTCGGGACCGTGGCGGACCGGGCGCCGGATCCGGGGCCGGACACGGGGTCGGGCACAGCGGCGGACCGGTCGGCGGAGGGCGCCGCCGCGGCGGGACGGCCCGCCGGGAGCGGGTGCGGCACGGAGGTCATGGGAACGGTCTACCCACCGGAGCGCCCCCGGCGCCCGCCGGACGGCGCATCCGGGCCACCACGCGCGGGACCGGGCCCGGCGCGTCTCACGCGGGGCGCCGGAGCACCGTCAGGCTGCGGTCGACGAGGGACAGCTTGTCCCCCGCCCGGACCTTGCGCCCGGTGCCCGGATCCAGGGCCCGGGGCACGGCCGTGTCCACGACGACCTCCCACTGCCGTCCGTGGTTGACCGGCACGGTGAAGTCGATGGCCGTGTCCCCGGCGTTGAACAGCAGCAGGAAGGAGTCGTCCCGGACCGGCTCACCGCGCGGGCCCGGTTCGGAGATGGCGCCGCCGTTGAGGAAGACGGTGAGGGACCTGGCGTGCGCCGCCTGCCAGTCGCGCTGGGTCATCTCCTCACCCTCGGGGGTGAACCAGGCGATGTCGGAGAGATCGTCGTGGGTGCCCTCCACCGGCCTGCCGTGGAAGAAGCGGCGACGCCGGAACACCGGGTGGTCGCGGCGGAGCCGGACCATCGCCCGGGTGAAGGCGAGCAGATCCGGGTCGGTGGTCCCCGCCGCGGGCCCTCCGCCGTCCCCGGTACCGCCGTCGCCGTCCGCACGGCCCTCGGCGTCCCCACCGCCCCCGCCGTCCCCCTGCCCCACCAGACCCGGCCAGTGCACCCAGGACAGCTCGCCGTCCTGGCAGTAGGCGTTGTTGTTGCCGTGCTGGGTGCGGCCGAACTCGTCGCCGTGGCTGAGCATCGGGACACCCTGGGAGAGCATCAGGGTGGCGAGGAAGTTGCGCTGCTGGCGCGCGCGGAGCGCCAGGACGTCCGGGTCGCCGGTCGGCCCCTCGGCGCCGCAGTTCCAGGAGCGGTTGTGCGACTCGCCGTCCCGGTTGTCCTCGCCGTTGGCCTCGTTGTGCTTGGCGTCGTACGACACCAGGTCGCGCAGGGTGAAGCCGTCGTGGCAGGTGACGAAGTTGACGGAGGCCAGGGGGCGCCGCCCGTCGCTCTGGTAGAGGTCGGAGGAGCCGGTGAGCCGGGAGGCGAACTCGGCGAGGGTGCGCGGCTCACCCCGCCACAGGTCGCGCACGGTGTCGCGGTACTTGCCGTTCCACTCGGTCCACAGCGGGGGGAAGTTGCCGACCTGGTAGCCGCCCTCGCCCACGTCCCACGGCTCGGCGATCAGCTTCACCTGGCTCACCACGGGGTCCTGCTGCACCAGGTCGAAGAACGAGGAGAGCCGGTCCACCTCGTGGAACTGGCGGGCGAGGGTGGCCGCGAGGTCGAAGCGGAAGCCGTCCACCCGCATCTCCGTCACCCAGTACCGCAGCGAGTCCATGATCAGCTGGAGGACGTGCGGGCTGCGCATCAGCAGGGAGTTGCCGGTGCCGGTGGTGTCCATGTAGTACCGCGGATCGTCCGTCAGCCGGTAGTACGAGGCGTTGTCCAGGCCGCGGAAGGAGAGGGTGGGGCCCAGGTGGTTTCCCTCGGCCGTGTGGTTGTAGACCACGTCGAGGATGACCTCGATGCCGGCCTCGTGCAGCGCCCGCACGGCCGACTTGAACTCCAGCACCTGCTGGCCCCGGTCGCCCCAGGAGGCGTAGGCGTTGTGCGGGGCGAAGAAGCCGATGGTGTTGTAACCCCAGTAGTTGGCGAGTCCGGCGTCCACCAGCCGGTGGTCGTTGACGAACTGGTGTACGGGCATCAGCTCCAGTGCCGTCACTCCCAGCTCCGTCAGATGCTCGATGACGGCGGGGTGGGCCAGGGCCGCGTAGGTGCCGCGCAGCTCCTCGGGGAGGGCGGGGTGGAGCATCGTCAGGCCCTTGACGTGGGCCTCGTAGAGCACGGTGTGGTGGTACTCCGTGCGGGGCGGCCGGTCGTCACCCCAGTCGAAGTAGGGGTTGATGACGACCGACGCCATGGTGTGCGGGGCGGAGTCCAGGTCGTTGCGGGTGTCCGGCTCGCCGAAGTGGTAGCCGTAGACGGACTCGTTCCAGTCGACCGCCCCGCTCACCGCCTTGGCGTACGGGTCCAGCAGCAGCTTGGCGGAGTTGCACCGGTGCCCGTGCCGCGGCTCGTACGGGCCGTGCGCCCGGAAGCCGTACCGCTGGCCCGGCATGACGCCGGGCAGGTAGGCGTGGCGCACGAAGGCGTCGGACTCGCGGAGCTCGACCGCCGTCTCCGAGCCGTCGTCGTGGAGCAGGCACAGCTCGATGCGCTCGGCGGCTTCCGAGAAGACCGCGAAATTGGTCCCCGCTCCGTCGTACGTGGCGCCGAGGGGGTACGGCTGTCCGGGCCAGACCTGCATGATGTCGACTCTTCTCCTGAACCGGTCCTGCGCCGGGCTCCGTGGGCGGGGCGCCCCCCGGGCGGGAAGAGGAATCCTCGCCCAACCGGCGGCGCTCCGGAACGTTTTCGGCGGATCTCCCGGGAAGGGCGGAGCTTCCTCCTAACGTTTCTCCCCTCTTCTTCTCTTTCCCTCTTCGCCTCTTCCCTTCTTCTGCGGGTTCCCGGCCCCGGGGGTCACCGGGGCCCCCTGGGACGTCTTCCCGGAGACCGGCCGGTTCCACGCGCCCTCCCGCATGCTGTTCTACAGGGCGGAACGAGAACACCTGGGCAGGCGCGGCGTTGGCGCGCCACGGCCCGGACGCGGGCCACCACCACCGTTCCCTCACGGCTCGGCGGGGGCTTCCGGGTGCACCGGCTCCCGCGCACGCAGTAGGCTCCGGTGATCGAGGACCCGGGGGCGGAAGGCGGTGCGCAGGTGAGCTCGGGCGGTTTGGAGCTGCCACCTGGTGACAGTGGTCAGGACGGCGGCCCCGTGGACGTCTCAGGCGTCCCCGGCGGCGCCGACGTCCCGCCGGGCACGGTGTCCCTGGCCCGTCCGATGGAGATCGGGGCGGAGCTGGACTGGGACGCCGAGGTCTGGGACGAGGTGCGCACCCGCGCCCGCCGGGCCGGGCGCGCCTACATATGGCTGAATCTGGTGGAGCAGCGTCTGCGCGCGGTGGTGGCGGCGGTGCTGCGCCCCGTCTACGAGCCGGTCCACGGCGACGAGTGGGTGGTGGCCGCGGCCGGGCCCGCCGGGCACGAGTGGGTGCAGCGCGCCGTCGCCGTCCGCGAGGTCAGCCGGCGCAAGGGCTATCTGCTCGACCCGGCCGACGACAACGTGCTCAGCTTTCTGACGCTGCCGCAACTCCGTGAGCTGGCGGTGCAGCACTGGCCGTGCTTCGAGCCGTACTTCGACGACCGTCGCGACCTCGAACTCGCCCTGGACGAGCTGGAGGTGGCGCGCAATGTCGTCTCCCGCAACCGCGCGCTCTCCCAGGCGGTGCTGGCGCAGGCGGAGCGGGCCGCCGCCCGGCTGCTCGCCATCCTCGGCAGCGGCGCCGCGACCCCGTCGGCGGGCCGGCTGCCCGTGGACGCCGTCGAGGAACTGGTCGGTGACCGCTACGCGGACGTGGCCGGGGTCCATCCGGACCGGGTACGGCTCCAGCGGCAGCTCCCGGCCGAGGACCTCTTCGGCGGTGCCCGCCGGCTCGACGCCATCGGCATCGGCCTCAACCTGCTGGTGCAGAACTACTCGGGGCGCAGGCTGGTGCGGCTGGCCGAGGCCGGCTGCCGTACGCGGCTGCTCTTCATGAACCCGGCCAGCAGCGCGGTCCGCCGCCGCGAGCGGGAACTCGGCCTGAAGAAGGGCGAGCTGAGCCGTTCCGTGGAGATGAACATCCTGCACATGCGGCGGGTGCGGGCCCGGCTGCGGGACACCGGCGCGTTCCAGATCAACGTCTTCGACGAGACGCCGCGCTTCACCGCCTACCTAGTCAACGGGGACGGCCCCGACGGGCTGGCCGTCGTCCAGCCCTACCTGCGGCGGGCCCGGGGCATGGAGGCGCCCGTGTTCGTGCTGCGCGGCGGGCGGCGGCAGACGGTGCGCCACGACCCGGCGGAGCGGGAGCACGGGCTGTTCGACACCTACCGTGAGGAGTTCGAGAGCGCCTGGGCCGACTCCCGTCCCGTCTCCTGACGGCCCGGGCCGGCCGCTGTGGCGCCGCGGCGCCGTTCCACCGTGCCGCCGTGCCGGTTCCGGACGGACGCCTGCCGGCGGCACCGCCCCACCGCCCGCCGGGACGCACCGTACGGAACCAGCCATTCCGTTCGGCGGTCCGTCAGACGGGTGTTGTCAGTGCGCGATGGGAAAGTGGAGCACATCGGGGGAGGCACGACACACGAGGAGAGCCGTCATGGGGTGGCACCGCGAAGCGCTGACGGGGTTCGACCTGGAGACGACGGGCACGGACATCGAGTCCGACCGCATCGTCACGGCGGCCCTCGCCGAGCTGAGGCCGGACGGCGGGCCGGGCGCCGTACGGAGCTGGCTGCTCGACCCGGGCGTCCCGGTCCCGGCGGAGGCCACGGCGATCCACGGCATCACCACCGGCCACGCCCGGCGTCACGGCCTCCCCGCCGCGGCCGGGGTCGCGGAGATCGTGGCGGCCGTCGCCGGCATCCTGCGCGCCGGGCGGCCGCTGGCCGTGATGAACGCCCGGTACGACCTCTCCCTGCTGGACCGGGAGTGCCGGCGGCACGGCGTCGCCCCGCTCGCGGCCCGGCTGGGAGGGGCGCCGGGCCCGGTGATCGACCCGCTGGTCCTCGACAAACACGTGGACCGCTACCGCAAGGGCAAGCGCACCCTCCAGGCGCTCTGCGCGCACTACGAGGTGGAGCTGGCGGGTGCGCACGACGCCGGGGCGGACGCCCTCGCCGCCGCCGGGGTGGCCGTCCGCATCGGCCGGCTCCACACCTCGGTCGGCTCGCTGGAACCACCCGCCCTGCACGACCTCCAGATACGCGCGGCGGCCGATCAGGCCGCCTCCTTCCAGCGCTATCTGCGCCGCACCTCCGACCCCGCGGCGTATGTGGAGCGCGCCTGGCCGCTGGTGCCGCCGCAGCGGGAGCGGGCGGGCGGGGACCCGGCCCCGGCGCGGGCCACCGGGCGCGGCGGCGCCCCGCGCCCGGCCTGAGGGGGCCGGCGGCTCCGGCCCGGCGGCTCCGGCCACGGTGCCCGGTGGAGCCGCCGGACCGGTACGGCCCGCCCCGTACGGCCCGCCCCGTGCGGTGCGACGCCGTGCCGCTTCAGGCAACGGGCGCGTCCGCCGCGAGGATCTCGGCCAGTTGCTCGACGACGGCGGGGACCTCCCGCCGGAGGCCGGCCAGGTCCAGTCCGTCGTCGCCGAGGACGGTCAGCAGGGCGCGCTCGCCGACGGCCTGGACGACGACGTGCCGGCCCGCGCTGCGGGCGGTCACCTCCCCCAGCTCACCGCCGCCGACCTCGTGGGCCATGCGCCGGCCGATGCTGTGCGTCGCGGCGGAGAGCGCGGCGACGGATTCGGGCTGGACGGTGTCGGCGTCGGCGGCGACGAGCAGCCCGTCGGCGGTGGAGACGACCGTCTCAGTCACCCCCAGGACCCGTTCCCGCAGGGAGGTCAGGATCTCGACGAGGGGTTCGGGACCGGGAACGGTGGACATGCGGTGCTCCTTGCTCCATGGCACGGTGGCTGGTGGGCGGTCGGTATGGGCCGGTTCAGGGCAGGCCTTGGAGCCCCGCGCGCACACGGCGCAGCAGGAGCAGGCCGGGCTGGTGTTCGGCGAGGTCGTCCGGCGGCCGGGGCAGTCCGGAGGAGGCACCGGGCCGACGGGTGATCAGGGGCGGCCCGGGTGGGGCGGTCCGGGCTTCCGCTCCCCGGGGCGGGCGCCCGGCCCGGACCGAGCGGGCCACGGCCAGAGTGCGGCGCTTCGCCGTTCGGCGGCGGCGCGACCTCACTCCGGGACCGTTCGGTGCGGATGGTGGGTTCCCGGGGTGCGCCGGGGGAGGCTCGCCGTGGGGGATGGTGCGGCGCCCGGCTCGTGTTCGGGCCGGCGCGGTGCCGTGCTCGGCCGTTCGCCCGTGGCGGCCTGGGCGCGGAGCAGCAGTCCGAGCCGGTCCATCCGGGCCAGGTCGAGCATCACCGCGTAGGTGCCACGGCCCAGGGCGAAGGCGATGTCGCGAGGGGTGCGGCGGCCGTTGACGACCCGCAGCAGCGTGGCGTAGCGGGGCGGGACCCGCGCGGGGACGTCCGCCGCCGGGAGGACGCGGGACCGGGCGAACTCCGCGGGCGGACCCCACACCTCGGCCAGCAGGGTCAGCCGCCGGGAGGTTTCGTCCGTGACCCGCCGGGGGGTGAAGGACGGTCCCGTCACCGGGCACGGGGCCGCCTCCGTGACCTCCCAGCCGCCCGGCGGGGTGAGCGCCAGCGCGAGGGCGGCGTCGAACAGCGCAGCGGTGCAGGCGATCCGGAACTCCTGCGGGGTGAGCAGGCCCCGCGCGCCGAGTTCGGCCTCCAGACCGCCGTCGTGCGTACCGCCGGCCGCACAGGCGGACCGCCACCCGGCCGCGTCCACCCGGCCGGACTTCAGCAGGATCGATTCTGCGCTGGGTGCGCCCGGGGTCTCCACCGCGACGATCAGGCCCTCGCGGAGATGGACGCTGCCGCCGGGGGACCCGGAGAGGACCACCGTGCCGGTATGCCGCTCCCGGTGCAGCTCCTCCAGCAGACCGGGGACGTTCCGGGGGCCGCCGCCGGGGCCGCCGCCACGGGCGCTCATCGCGCCGCGCCGTCGGCGTAGAGGCCGAACCGGTGCAGAACGAGGGCCAGGTTGGCCTGCTCCCGGTCGAGGGTGGCGGTGAGCAGCAGAGGATCCCCCTGCCGGGGCAGTGCGCGCAGGACGATCTGGTGCCGGGCGCCCGTGACGACGACGCTCTCCAGCTCACCGCGCGCGCCCGCGACGTGCAGCCGGTCACCGATGAGGGTGGCCAGTCCGCTGCACTCCGCGGCGTCCAGATCCCGGGCCCCGGCCTCGCCGTAGGTCAGTCCCGTGACGGCGTCGACGAGGGCGACGCCCCGGACTCCCGGCATGTCGAGCAGATCGAGCAGGGGTTCTTCGACAGCGGACACCGGTGTCCCTTCACTGGCGCTTCACAAGCTGATTGCAAGCACAGTA
Source organism: Streptomyces zingiberis (assembly GCF_012034935.1). Lineage (GTDB taxonomy): Bacteria > Actinomycetota > Actinomycetes > Streptomycetales > Streptomycetaceae > Streptomyces > Streptomyces zingiberis. The sequence goes on along the minus strand of NZ_JAATEN010000007.1, from coordinate 19,709 downwards.
GTTTATTTCCGAAACGCCAGATCGCTTCTGGCCAACATTTTCTGACGCCGTGCCAGCAGCGCACGGGTACCGCGCGAAGGGCAGGCATGGGCATGGACATCGACACCGCACTCAAGGAAGCCATGGCGATCGACGGAGCGATCGGCGTCGCCGTGGTCGACTACGAGAGCGGCATGTCGCTCGGCGAGCTCGGCGGCGGCAAGGGCCTGGACCTGGAGGTCGCCGCGGCCGGCAACACGGAGGTGGTGCGCGCCAAGGCCCGGACGCTGGCCAGCCTCGGCATGGACGACACGGTCGAGGACATCCTGATCACCCTCGGCGAGCAGTACCACCTCATCCGCCCGATGAGTGCCAACAGCGGGAGTCTCTTCCTCTATCTGGCCCTCGACCGGTCCCGGGGCAACCTCGCCCTGGCCCGCCACTCCCTGAAGCGCATCGAGAACAACCTCCAGATCTGACGGAGTCCGCGGCGGCCGCCGGCGCCCGGCCCGGGGGGGAGCCGAACCGGGCGAGAAGTGCAGGGGCCGGGCGGGACCGGGAGGGAAGGCGCCGCCGCGGCCGGAACACGCCGCCCCGGGACCGGCCGGGGCGGCGTGTCCGGCTCCGCCGGGCACCGGTGGTTCCCCGGCCGGCGGGGCCGGGGCGACCGGTCCGGCCGGGCCCGTCACGGCATGGGGATGATCGCCCCCAGGGCGGTGCCCGTCACGTCCGCCACCGTCGGGCGCACCCCGGCCGTCCGGCACAGCAGTTCCAGACCGTCCTCGAAGGCGGCGTCCTGCGCGTCGTCGGCGCCCATCGCGGCGAGCGCCGCCCGCACCTCGGGGATGGTCGGCTCGGCGCCACCGTTCTCGGAGTGGTCGGCCACCACCTCACCGTCGCGGAACACCCGGAAGGTCGTCGCCCCGCTGAACGCCTCGTACAAGGCCACGGCGAAGGTCCCCCGGGACAGCTCGGCGTGGACGACCCCGGCCCGTCCGTTGTCCTCCACGAGCAGGGTGTGCGGGCCGAGCGCGAAGGCCGCCACCAGGAGGTCGTCGTCCCCGCTGTCCTCGGCCTCGCCCCGCGTCAGCAGCTCGTCCCACGTCCCGGCGGTGATCTGCCCGGGTTCGGCGCCCAGACGGCGGAGCGCCTCGCCCGGTGCCGTGTCATGGATGACGGTCACGCAGTAGGTGAGGTCGCCCGTCAGGGGTTCCAGCCACGCGGTGAAGTCCTCCTCGGGCGCCGTCTCCGGCTCCGGCAGCTCGGGCCCGGCTCCCCCGCTCCCGTCCCGGGACGGCGGGACCGCGGGCGCGGGCTCGGGTTCGTCAACGGGCTCGCCGTTGCGCCAGACCACCGCCCCGTCCGCCCGGCACAGCAGGATCTCTCCCGGCTCCACCCGCAGTTCGTCCGCCGGGCCGGCCTCCTCCCGCACCACGGCGCCGTCCGCACCCCGGATCCTCAGCATGCCGTCCTCATCCAGGCACAGCGCCGCCCCCTCGGCGTCACCCAGGTACGTCCACCAGATCCACGTCCCGTCGTCGGCGATGAGCGCCAGCCGGTGCTCGTCGCGGTGCCCGAGCACCGTGGAGCCGTCGGCGGAGGTGAGGGACCGGCGCAGCAGGGTCTGCCCCCGGCGGAGCACCGAACCGCGCGCGACGGCCGGGCCCGCCTCCGCGCAGGACGTGTGGGCGTCGATCGCCCAGACCTCCGTGCCGCCGGCGTCCAGCAACGCCACCCGGCCGTCGTCGCGGACCACGAGCCGGCTGCCGCCCGCGCCGGCGGTGCCGGAGCTCCACACCGCGGCGCCCCACACGTTCCGCACGGTCAGCTCGCCGTCGCCGGTCAGCTCGGTCCAGCCGGGCCCGGCCCAGTCGGTGCCGGCCGACCACACCACGCGCAGGGTCGCGTCGCAGTACAGCACCAGATTGCCGTCGAACCGGTGGGTGAGGGTGTGCGCGCCGGAGGCGGAGGTCAGGGACTGGTTGCGCAGCCGCCCGCCGGCACCGAGTTCCGGACCGGCATGCCCGTGCGGCTCGGCCGGGGGCAGGTCGGCGCCCTGTTCCCACGATCCCTCGGCCCAGAGCACCGTGCCGTCGGAGTCCTCCAGGCAGAGCGTCCGCGCCCGCGGCCCGGGCCGGCCGTCGTCCGGCAGCATCCGCCAGGTGAGGACCGTCCCCTCCTGCTCCATCCAGCGGACCAGCGGTGCCGGGAGGTAGGAGATCAGCCCACTGCTCTTGTGGTGCCTGCTCAGGCGCAGCGGACCGTCCTGCTCGCGGGTGACGGTCCGGCGCCACTTGGCCGTCTCCCGCACGAGGAAGGTGTCAGCCGTGATCGCGGCCACGGGCGCGGAGTTCCGCAGCGGGCGTGGCTCCACCGGGCCGCTCCGGGAGGTGTAGATCCGGGCTCCGTCGCCGTTGAGCAGCTCCAGGTCACCGGTGTCGGTGAGGATCAGTGAGCGGGCCCCCTCCGCCGCGATCGGCGAACGCCAGACCGTGCGGAGTTCGCCGGGTGCCTCGACCTGCACCGCGTCCCGGTCCCCGAGCAGCAGGTCTCCGGCCACGGGCCGCCCCTCCTCGCCCGCCCGCCACACGGCCCCGCCCGTGTGCGTGTCCAGGACGATCGCGACGCCCTCCCCGTCGTAGCACAGCTTGTAGCGGCCGGACGGCGACAGCAGGGGCTCGTCCTCCCGCAACCGCTCGAACTGGATCAAGTTCCGCATCGTTTCCTCTTCGTCCGCCGGGTGAACCGGCCGCTGACTTCCGACGCCGCAGATCATGCCGCCGGGTACTGACAGCGCCGGGAGCCGCGAGGGACGGGGGCGGTGGTTCCGCCCCGGGCCGGTGCCCTGCCGGGCGGCCGCCGGCCGCCCTGACGGGCCCGGGAGGCGGGGACGGGAGGGCGGAGCGGGGTGCCCGTCCGGCGGTCAGAAGGGGTGCCAGCGCACCTCGGTGTCGCCGTCGCGCAGGGAGCCCACACGGCGGCGGAACTCCGCCAGCGCGGCCGGATTGCCCGGCGCCTGCTGGGCGACCCACGCGCAGCTCGCCGTCTCCCGGGCACCGCGCAGCAGGGCGCACCCCTCCCACTCGCGGACGTCCCAGCCGTAGCCCCGGGTGAAGGCCGCGTACTCCTGGGGCGGGAGCCCGTAACGGTCCAGGGAGAGCGCCATGACCACCAGGTCGTGCTCACGCAGGTCGTGGGAGAAGGTCTCCAGGTCCGCCAGGACGGGGCCGCCGGGGCCGATGTGGACGTTGCGGGGGAGCGCGTCACCGTGGATGGGGCCGGGCGCCCGCCGGGGCCGCAGCCCGGCCACCGCCCCGGCGAAGTGGTCGCGCCGCTCCCGGAGGAAGGCGGCGTCGGCGGGGTCGATCGCGTCCCCGGCCAGCCGCAGCCAGCGTTCGACGCCGCCGAGGAGGTCGCGGCGGGGGAGGGGGAACGGCGGGTCGGGCAGCGCGTGCACCGCCGTCAGCAGGGTGGCGAGATCGGCGGCTCGGGGCGGGCGGACGGCCTCCGGCAGCCGGTACCAGAACGTCACCGGGTGACCGTCGACCAGCCGGGCCTCCGGCTCCGCGGGCCGCACGGTGGGCACCCCCTGGTCCGCGAGCCAGCGGGCGACGCGGAGTTCACGGCGGGCCCGGTCCAGCAGTTCCGCGCTGCGGCCGATCTTGACCACCGGGCCGTCGTCCCCCAGCGCCAGGACGGCGTTCTCCCCGAACGCCAGCAGCGGGCCGTCCGCCGCGGCCCCCGGATGCCCGGCCGCCGCCAGCACCTCGCGGGCGCGGCGCTCGCTGAACACCACCGCGGCTCCCGTCCGCCGTGCCGGGTCCGTCACCGTCGCCTCCGCCGCTCCGCCTCGTCACTGCCCGTCTGCCGCGGACATTCTCCCAGCCCGGCCGGTCCACCGGACCCCGGGCCCCGGCCGGCGGGCGGGGGGAGGGCCGGGAGGGGACGGCCGCCGCCTCGTGGACACCTCGCGGGCGGTCCCGCCGTCCGGAGGCTTCGCGCCACGGTGGGGTGGGCTACGTCACGTCCGCGGAAGCGCGCCGTGCCGCGGGCCCGGGAGAGCGCTCCGGCGCCCGCCGGGACGGCCCGCCGGGCGGCACCGCGAGGGCCGTGCGACGGCCGCGTGCCGAGAACGTGACCGTCTCCCGGGAACCGGCACCGGCCTGACGGCATCTCCCAAGGTGCCGCTCACCGCCGGGCCGCAAGTGCGCCGAACCTGTCACATGCATGGACAGTGACACCCAAGAGGACCCGTACCCGTAGGTAAAGGTTGTACGGCGCATAGCTTGTACTTCTGGCGAAGTCCTCCTTAACGTGAGGTGAACCACCCACCCACACCGGAGAGTTGGCCATGCGCAGAAACATTCCACCGCTGGCGGAGGTGCGTCGCACCACCGAGAAGAAGCGCGACGCGTGGTGGACGGTGCTGCTGGTCGACCCCGTGGCCACCCCGCTGGTGCGGTGGACCGCCATGTGGACCCGGATCACCCCGAACCAGATCACCTGGTCCGCGCTCGTGCTCGGGCTCGGCGCCGCGGCCTGTTTCGCCGCCGGGAGCTGGGGCTGGCTGGTGCTGGGGGCCCTGCTCTACCACCTCAGCTTCATCCTGGACTGCATGGACGGGAAGCTGGCCCGGCTCACCGGCACGGGCACCGTCTTCGGCGCCTGGCTGGACTACGTGTTCGACCGCGTGCGCGTGCTCGCCTGCGCGATAGCCCTGATGGGCGGCCAGTACTCCCGCACCGGTGACGTCGTCTTCCTGTGGCTCGCCCTCACCGTGGTCTTCCTCGACATGCTGCGTTACGTCGACGCCCTCCAGATCTTCAAGATCCGGCACGGGATGCGGAAGCAGATCAAGGCCCGGGCGCGCGCCGCCCGGCGGGCCGACGACGACCGGCGCGTCTCCTTCATGGAGGACCTGCTGCGGGAGAACCCGGAGGCCGACTTCGACCACGAGGACCGGACGCGCGCCGACGACGGCCCGGCCCCCGAGGCGCGGGAGGGCGAGGAGACGGCCGCCGTCCCCGCCGACCGGCCCGAGGGCCCGGTCATCGACCTCCACCAGGAGTTCAAGAGCCGCTTCCCCTGGTACGGCCGGTTCCGCAACCTGCTGCTGCGCCACCGCATCCGCACCCACCTGGTCAGCGGGATCGAGTTCCAGATGGCCGTCTTCATCATCGCGCCGGCCGCGGGCGCGGTCGCCGCGGTGACCATCGGCGCCGCAGCCCTGCTGCTCGTGTTCGAGCTGGCCATCATCTACAAACTGCTGCTCTCCACCCGGGACTTCACCCGTACCATCGCCTCCTTCGACGAGGCGGCGGCGGCCGCGGAGGCCCTGGCCACCCCCGGGGACGGCGCCCCGGCGGCCGTTCCGGGGCCCCGCCGGGCGTCGACCGTGGGCTGACGGTCCGCGCGGCGGAGTGACGCGCCGCTCCCTCCACGGCGGAGGGGGTGGCGCGTCGCCGTGCCCCGTTCCCTCCTGCCCGTCCTCCCGCCTTCCGTTCCGGCGGCCGGGGGGCGGGCCGGGTCCCGGCGCCGCGCCGGCCGGACCGCACCGCCCGGTTCCCCGAGCGGCGGCCCCACGGCCGCCCCGTCCCGTAGCGTTCCGGCCATGGTGACGACATACGCGGCCCTGCTGCGGGGCATCAACGTGGGTGGCGCGCGGAAGGTCCCGATGGCGGACCTCCGGGCGGTGCTGACCGGGCTGGGGTACGGGCGCGTCCGCACGCTGCTGCAGAGCGGCAACGCCGTCTTCACGGCCCCGGACCACCGCGACCCGGGCCGCCTCGCGGCCGAGGTGGAGCGGGCGCTCGCCGAGTGGTTCGGCTTCCCGGTCGTGGTGGTGGTCCGTACCGCCGGGGAGCTGCGCGCGGTCGTGGCCGCCAATCCCTTCCCGGACGCCGGTGCGGAGCCGGCGCGACACACCGTCACGTTCCTGTCCGGCCGGGCCGACCCGGACCGCCTCGACGCGGTGGATCCCGCCCTCTACGCCCCCGACGAGTACCGCGTGGCCGACGGCGGCCGGGAGCTGTACGGCCGCTTCCCGGACGGCCTGGGGCGCAGCCGTCTGACCCCGCTCCTGGACCGGCGCAAGCTCGGTGTCGAGGCGACCACGCGCAACTGGGGCACCGTCACCAAGCTGCTGGCGCTGGCCGAGGAGTGACGCGGAGGCGGCGGCGCGGGGTGAGCGGCGGGGCGACGAATCACCTCCGAGTGTCAACCTCGGGTTGACGGTCGCCGAAGTGTCAACCTAAGGTTGCCTCATGACGGAACCCGTACGCATGACGCATCCCGTCCGGCTGGACGACCTGATCGAGGCCATCAAGAAATCGCACGCCGACGTGCTGGAACAGCTCTCCGGCGCGGTCGTCGCGGCGGACCATCTCGGGGATGTGGCCGACCATCTGATCGGCCACTTCGTGGACCAGGCCCGCCGCTCCGGCGCCTCCTGGACGGACATCGGCCGCAGCATGGGCGTGACCCGGCAGGCGGCCCAGAAGCGCTTCGTCGCCAAGGGAGAGGGCCAGGACCTCGACCCCGGCCAGGGATTCAGCCGGTTCACCCCGCGGGCGAAGAACGTCGTGGCGGCCTCGCAGGAGGAGGCCCGGGCGGCCGGCAACGCCACCATCGGCCCCGGGCACCTTCTTCTCGGCCTGCTCGCCGAGGGGCGCGGTATCGGGGTGCTGGCGATCACCGCGCAGGGCGTCGAGCCGGACGCCGTGCGGCAGGCGGTCACCGGCGGCCTGCCGCCGGCGGCCGGCGAGGTGCCCGACCTCATCCCCTTCGACGCCGACGCCCGCAAGGTGCTGGAGCTGACCTACCGGCAGGCGCTCCGGCTCGGCCACAACTACATCGGCACCGAGCACATCCTGCTGGCCCTGCTCGACGCCGAGGACGGCTCGGGCCCGCTCACCGCCCTCGGCGTCGAACAGGCGGCCACCGAGGCGGAGATCGCCCGCCTCGTCGCGGCGGCCGCCGCCTCCTTCGCGGCCGGCGCGGCGGACTGACCCGGGGGCGCCGGGCCGCGCGCCGTCCTCCCGTCCCCCTCCGCGCCGCCGGTCCGAGGGCCGCTTCGGGGGCCCTGCCCGCCCGCGAGAGGATGCCCTCCGTGCCGCCGGGCACGGCGGGGGACGGGACACCGGGGAAAATGCCGAAAATGCCGAAAAAGGGAAAAGGGGCGGGATGCGGGCGCTGTTGTCCACGACCGGTACGCGGGGCGAGGTGCAGCCGCTGGTGGCCCTCGCCCTGCGGTTGCGGGAGCTGGGCCAGGAGGCGGTGATCTGCGCGCCGCCCGACTTCCAGGAGTGGGGGGAGGCGCTGGGCATCCCCTGGGTCCCGGCCGGGCCGGAGCTGCGGGGCACGGCGACACCGGCCGCGGCGGTCCCGCCCCCGCCCGGCCTGCGGCAGCGCATGATCCACGGCATGGTCGCCGACCAGTTCGAGGCGGTGGGCGCGGCGGCCGAGGGGTGTGACGTGATCGTCGGAGGTGGCCCGATGGCCCTCGCCGCCCGGTCGGTGGCCGAGCGGCGGGGCGTCCGTTACGTCCACGTCGCGTTCGCCCCCGTCACCCTGCCCTCGCCGCACCACGCGCCGCCGCCCATGTTCGACCTGCCGGAGGAGGAACCGGCGGACGGGGCGGCGGGCAACCGGGACCTGTGGTCCCGGGACGCGCGGCGCTGGAACCGCCTGTTCGGCGCGGCGCTCAACGCACAGCGCTCGGCTCTCGGCCTCGCCCCGGTGGACGACGTGAGCCGGCACCTCGTCTCCGGCTCCCCGTGGCTGGCCGCCGACCCGGTCCTGGCCCCGTGGCCCGGACCGTCCGTGCCGGAGGTCTTCCAGACCGGCGCGTGGACCCTGGTGGACGACCGGCCGCTCCCTCCCGAGGTGGAACGGTTCCTCGACGCCGGCGACCCACCGGTCCACTTCGGGTTCGGCAGCGTCCGCGCCCCCGTGGGCATCGCCGACACGATGATCGCGGCGGCCCGGGCGGTGGGCCGCCGCGCGATCCTCGCCCGCGGCTGGGCCGGGCTCTCCCTCGGCGGGGCGGCGCCCGGCTGCCTGGAGATCGGCGAGGTGAACCAGCAGGCGCTGTTCCGCCGGGTCGCCGCGGTCGTCCACCACGGCGGCGCGGGCACCACCACGACGGCCGCCGCGGCCGGCGTGCCCCAGGTGGTCCTCCCCCAGCTGTTCGACCAGTTCTACTTCGCCGGGCGCGTCACCGCGCTCGGCGCCGGCGGCGCCCTCCCGGCCGGGCGCCCGGCGGCCGGCTCCCTCACCGCGGCGCTGCGCGACGCGCTCGGTCCGCGCACCGTCGCGGAAGCCCGGGACCTGGCGGACCGGATCCGCACCGACGGCGCCCCGGCCGCGGCGCGCCGGCTGGCCGGCGGGTGGTGACACCCGCCCCGTCCGAGGCGGGACACGGTCCCCGCCGGCCCGGCGCGCCGCCCCCGCCTCAGGTCGAGGTCCGTCCGTCGATCGACTCGCGCAGGATGTCGGCGTGCCCGGCATGCTGGGCGGTCTCGGCGATGACGTGCAGCAGCACGCGCCGGACGCTCCACTTCGCGCCCGGCTCGTGCCAGGGCGCCGCCGGCAGCGGGTGCGTGGCCGAGAGGCCGGGAACGGTGGCGACGATCCGGCCGGTTCGCGCGGCGACCTCCTCGTAGCGCCGGATCACCCCGGCCACCGTCTCGTCCGGGGCCATCCGGAACTCCGCCACGCGGTCGGTCATCCAGCGCGGCAGTTCGCGCGCGGTGCCGTTCATGATCTCGTCCCAGGTGACCCCCTCGGGCAGGTCGTAGCGGAACGCCGGCGAGCCTTCCAGGACGAAGCGCAGCCAGGACTCCTCGGTGGCGGCGACATGCTTGACGAGGCCGCCCAGGCACAGCTCGCCGACGGCCGGACGCGCGGCGGCCTGCTCGTCGGAGAGCCCGCGCAGGGTGTGCGTCAGGGCCGACCGCGCGATCGCGAGTTCGGCGAGCAGATCGGCCCGTTCGGGGTCCAGGGCGGGGCGGGGCCCGTCCGGGGTGGTGGCGTGGGCCGTCGAGGTCACAGAGGTCACTGGGGTCACAGGGGTCACGGCGATCCGGTCCTTCGGTCGTTCGGGTCGGTGCGGGACCGCCGGGCCCGGCGATCCGCGGACGTACGGAGGGACCCTCGCAGGGGTAGCGGCCGGATTCTGTCCGCTTCTCCCGGCGAGGGCGGCAGGATGGAGCCGTGCCGAAGACCTCCGCCCGACTGCTGCTGTTGCTCTCCCTGCTCCAGGCGCGCCCCGAGTGGCCGGGGCGCGCGCTGGCCGAGCGGCTGGAGGTCAGCCCGCGTACCGTGCGCCGCGACGTCGACCGGCTGCGCGGACTCGGCTATCCGGTGACGGCCGTCAAGGGCCCCGACGGCGGCTACCGGCTCGACCCCGGCCCGCGGCTGCCGCCGCTGCTCTTCGACGACGAGCAGGCCGTCGCCCTCGCCGTGGCGCTGCGGACGGCGCCCGTCAGCGGGGCCGGGATCGAGGAGGCGGCGGCGCGCGCGCTGAACACCGTCCGGCAGGTCATGCCCGCGCGGCTGCGCCACCGCGTTGACGCCCTGCGGATCACGGCCGTCGAACGCGTCCCGGACGCCGCGCGGCCGCGGGCCGACCCGCGGGTCCTGGTGGCGATCAGCGCGGCCGTCCGGGACCGGGAGGTGCTGCGCTTCGGCCATGTCCCCGTCCCCCCGCCGGGGGACAGCGGCGGCGGGACGGGGGAGCCCCGGCCGCGCCGCGCCGAACCCCACCACCTCGTGACCTGGGGCGGGCGCTGGTACCTGGTCGCCTGGGACCTGGACCGGGAGGACTGGCGCACCTTCCGCGTCGACCGGATCACCCCGCGCACCCCGACCGGCCCCCGCTTCACCCCGCGCGCCCTGCCCGGCGGGGACGTGGCCGCCTTCGTCGCCGACCGCTTCCAGGGCACCGGCGGCTTCGGCGCGCGGCTGTGCCGGGGTGAGGTGATCCTCCGTCTGCCCGCGCCCGTGGTGTCCGCCTACGCGGGCGAGGGCCTCGTCGAGGAACTCGGGCCGGACCGCTGCCGACTGGTCCTGACCGCCTGGTCCTGGCCCGGACTGGCCTCCGTCATCGGGCAGTTCGACGGCGACATCGAGGCCGCCGCCCCGGCCGAACTCCGGGACGCCTTCGCGCGCCTGGCCCGGCGTTTCGCCCGGGCCGCGACCGGCGCCCCGGCGGGCGGCGAGGACGGGGCGGGGCCCACGGCGGCTGACCGGTGAACGGGCCGTGCGTCCCCCGGCCCGGGTCGGTCCGGGGTGGGAGCGGTCCGGGGCGCGCCGGGTGACGCTCCGGACCGGCGGCCGGCCCGGCGTGGCGCCCGCGGCACGGGTGCCTCGGCGGCTCGGGTCCGGGAGCGGGCGCCGGGCCCCGGTCAGGCGCTGAGCGCTCCGAGCGGCCCGTGTCCCTCCGGGTGCCCGTCCCGGTGCCCCGCCCGGCGGGCCTCGTCGTAGCGGGTCAGCACCAGGGTGGCCAGCCGCTCGTCGGCGCCGAGGACCTCCGCGAGGACGTCCGCGCCCGCCTCCCGGGCCCCCGCCGCGATGCGGTCGGGCAGCCGGCCGGGGGCGAGGACGTAGGGGGCCACCGCCACCCGGCGGGCGCCCTCCGCGCGCAGGGCGCGGACGGCGTCCGCCGTGCCGGGTGGCGCGGCGGAGGCGAACGCGGGCCGCACGGCGCACCAGCCGGTGCGCCGCCACTCCCGCGCGATTGCTGCGATCACCGCGATCGCCTCCGGATCGGAGGAGCCGGCCGAGGCCAGCACCACGCCGGTGGAGGCGCGGTCGCCCGGGCGCACCCCCGCTTCGGACAGCCGTTCCTCCAGGGTCGCCATGAGGAGCGGTGAGGGGCCGAGCACGCCCGCCTGGGTCACGGCCAGGCGCGGCAGCCGGGCGCGGACCTCCCGCAGGACGCCCGGGAGGTCCGACGTGGCGTGGAAGGCCCGCGTCAGCAGCAGGGGGAGGACGACCACCGCACGGACGCCCTCCGTGTGCAGCCGGGTGAGCAGCCCCTCCACGCCCGGGGTGCAGAAGTCCAGGTAGGCGGTCTCCACGCGGAGGGCGGGGCGGAGTGCCCGGACCCGCTCGGTGAGCGCCGTGACGGTTGCCGCGTGGCGCGGGTCGCGGCTGCCGTGGGCGACGATCACCAGGGTGGGACCGTCGGACGGCGCGGTCCCGGCGAGCGGCACGCGGGTGACGGACGCGCCGATGGCGGGTGTGCCGGTCACCGGGGTGGGCCCGGGGAACGGCGCGCCGGTGCCGGCCGCGGGCGCGGCGCGGCGCGCCGCACGGCCCGGCCGCCCGGCGCGTCCCGTCCCCGGCGCGGTGGAACCGGCGCCGCGGCTCCCGGCGCCCCGGGAGCCGGCGCCGGTCCCGGGGCCCCCGGAGCCGGGGTCACCGCTCCCGGCCTCCTTGGCCCCCGGCACACCGGCCCCCCGGCGCTCTGCCTCGTCCCTCATGCTCAGAAGTCCCAGCCGTCGCCGTCGTGCTCGCCGCCCGGGCCGTTCCCGTTGTTCCCGTCGGGGCCCGGGGCCGCGTCGGGGAAGGCGTCGCCGGACATGCCGGCCGTCAGCGTCGTGCCGTCGGCCGGGTCGATCAGCAGAAACGATCCCGTGCGCCGCGACACCGCGTAGGGGTCGAGCGCGAGGGGTTCGGAGGTGCGGAGCACGACCCGGCCGATGTCGTTGGCGCCCAGCTCGCCCGGCGCCGGGTGGCGCGCGGGGCCGCCGTCCCCGCCGGACTCCGCGAGGGAGAGCCGGGAGGGGATGTCCTTCACGATCGCCTTGACCGTGCGGGTCGTGTGCTTGAGCAGCACCCGGGCCCCCACCGTCAGCGGACGGTCGTGCAGATGGCAGACGGTGGCCTCGACGTCCCGGGTGACGTCCGGGGCCGTCGCCGTGGTGACGATCATGTCGCCGCGGGAGATGTCGAGGTCGTCGTCGAGGAGGACGGTGACGGACTGCGGCGCCCAGGCGGCCTCCGCGGGTTCCCCCAGCGCGTCGATCGCCGCGACCGTGGAGGTGCGGCCCGAGGGCAGCACGGTGACCGGGTCGCCCACCCGCAGCACACCCGACGCCAGCTGCCCGGCGTATCCCCGGTAGTCGGGGTGGTCGGCGGTCTGCGGCCGGATCACGTACTGCACGGGGAAGCGCACCGGCTCACCCGCGGGGTCGGTGGTGACCGGCACCGTCTCCAGGTGTTCCAGGACGGTCGGCCCGCCGTACCAGTCCATCGTCGCCGAGGGCGTCACCACGTTGTCCCCGGCCAGCGCCGAGATCGGGATGGCGGTGATCTCCGGGACGCCCAGGGCGGCCGCGAAGGCCGTGAACTCCTCGGCGATCGCCGCGAAGACGGACTCCTGGTAGCCGGCGAGGTCCATCTTGTTGACGGCGAGGACGACGTGCGGCACCCGCAGCAGCGCGGCCACCGCCGCGTGCCGCCGGGTCTGCTCGACCACGCCGTTGCGCGCGTCGACCAGCACCACGGCCAGCTCGGCGGTGGACGCCCCGGTGACCATGTTCCGCGTGTACTGCACATGGCCCGGGGTGTCGGCGAGGATGAACCGGCGGCGCGGGGTCGCGAAGTAGCGGTACGCCACGTCGATGGTGATGCCCTGCTCACGCTCGGCGCGCAGGCCGTCCGTCAGCAGCGCCAGGTCCGGCGCCTCCTTGCCCCGGCTGCGGGAGGCGTGTTCGACGGCCTCCAGCTGGTCGGCCAGCACGGACTTGGAGTCGTGCAGGAGCCGGCCCACCAGGGTCGACTTGCCGTCGTCCACGCTGCCCGCGGTGGCGAACCGCAGCAGCGTGGCGTCCCCACCGTCCGGGAGGCCGGCCGGGCCGGCGGGGTCGGTGTCGGTGCTGCTCATTCCTAGAAGTACCCCTCGCGCTTACGGTCCTCCATGGCGGCCTCGGAGAGCTTGTCGTCGGCCCGGGTCGCTCCCCGCTCGGTGAGCCGGGAGGCGGCGATCTCGGCGATGACGGCCTCGATGGTGCCGGCGCCGGAGTCCACGGCTCCCGTGCAGGACATGTCGCCGACGGTGCGGTAGCGCACCCGGCGCCGCTCCACCGGCTCGCCCTCCTTCGGCCCGCCCCACTCGCCCGGCGCCAGCCACATGCCGTTGCGGGAGAAGACCTCGCGCTCGTGGGCGTAGTAGATGGCCGGCAGCTCGATCCGCTCCCGGGCGATGTACTGCCAGACGTCCAGCTCGGTCCAGTTGGAGAGCGGGAAGACGCGGACGTGCTCGCCGGGGGAGTGGCGGCCGTTGTAGAGCTGCCACAGCTCGGGGCGCTGGCGGCGCGGGTCCCAGCCGCCGAACTCGTCACGCAGGGAGAACACCCGCTCCTTGGCGCGGGCCTTCTCCTCGTCCCGCCGGCCGCCGCCGAACACGGCGTCGAAGCGGTGGGTCTCGATGGCGTCGAGCAGGGGGACCGTCTGGAGCGGGTTGCGCGTGCCGTCGGGGCGCTCGCGCAGGGTGCCCGCGTCGATGAACTCCTGGACGGAGGCGACGTGGAGGCGGAGGCCGTGCCGGGCGGCCGTGCGGTCGCGGAACTCCAGCACCTCGGGGAAGTTGTGGCCGGTGTCCACGTGCAGCAGGGAGAACGGCACCGGCGCGGGCGCGAAGGCCTTCAGCGCCAGGTGGAGCATGACGATGGAGTCCTTGCCGCCGGAGAACAGGATCACCGGCCGCTCGAACTCACCCCCCACCTCGCGGAAGATGTGCACGGCCTCCGACTCCAGCGCGTCCAGGTGGGACAGCGCGAAGGGGCCGCCGGTGCGGCGGGCCGCTCCGGCGGGGCCGCCCGTCGTGGTGGTCGGGGACGTCACGGTGGTCGCGGAAGTCACGGTCAACCCTTCTCCTCGGCGCGACGCCCGGGCCGCTGGGGCGCCGGGGTCCGCGGGACGGTCTCGGATCGGGTGGTCATCAGGTGTGCAGCCCGCACTCGGTCTTGCCGCTCCCGGCCCAGCGGCCGGCCCGGACGTCCTCGCCGGGCTTCACCCGGCGGGTGCAGGGGGCGCAGCCGATCGAGGGGTAGCCGTCGCTCAGCAGCGGGTTGGTGAGCACTCCGTGCTCGGCGGCGTAGGCGTCCACATCGGCCTGCGTCCAGGTGGCGATGGGGGAGATCTTCACCTTCTGCCGCCGTTCGTCCCAGCCGACGACCGGGGTGGCGGCCCGGGTGGGGCCGTTGTCGCGGCGGAGCCCGGTGCCCCAGGCGTCGTAGCGGGCCAGGCCCTCCTCCAGCGGGGCGACCTTCCGCAGGGCGCAGCACAGGTCCGGATCACGCTCGTGGAGCCGCGGGCCGTACTCGGCGTCCTGCTCGGCGACGGTCTGCCGCGGGGTGAGGCTGATCAGGTTGACGTCCATGACGGCCGCCACGGCGTCCCGGGTGCCGATGGTCTCCGGGAAGTGGTAGCCGGTGTCGAGGAACACCACGTCGACACCGGGCCGGACCCGGGACGCGAGGTGGGCCACGACGGCGTCCTCCATGGACGAGGTGACGCAGAAGCTGTCGCCGAAGGTGTCGGCGGCCCAGCGCAGCACCTCCTCAGGGCCGGCTCCCTCGAACTCGCGTGCCCCTTCCTCGGCCAGGGCGCGCAGTTCCTCCGTGGTGCGGGCGGACGGTGCGGTGGTCATGGGCGGGTCTCCCCCTTCGTGGTGGTGGCGGACCGCGTGCCGGTGTCCCGCGGGGTGCCCGGCCCGGCGGTGTCGCCCACGCCGCCCCGGCCGGAGGCGGCCCGGGACAGCAGGCCGAGGAAGGACAGCCGGAAGGCACGTGCGCAGGAGCCGCACTCCCAGGCGCCGTGCCCCTCCTCGGAGGGGCGCAGGTCCTCGTCCCCGCAGTAGGGGCAGTGGAACGGTGCCGCGCGCCCGCTCATGACAGGTCCTCCGCCTCGGCGCGCGCCGCCCAGACGGCGAACGGCTCGCCCTCCTCGCGCTGCTTCTCGAAGCGGCGCAGCACGCGCTCGACGTAGTCGGGGAGTTCGTCGGCGGTGACCTTCAGCCCGCGCACCTTGCGGCCGAAGCCGGCGTCGAAGCCGAGGGAGCCGCCCAGGTGCACCTGGTAGCCCTCGACCTGGTTGCCGTCGCCGTCCAGGACGAGCTGGCCCTTGAGGCCGATGTCGGCGGTCTGGATGCGGGCGCAGGCGTTGGGGCAGCCGTTGACGTTGATGGTGAGCGGCTCGGCGAAGTCCGGCAGCCGGGCCTCCAGCTCCTCGATGAGGGAGGCACCGCGCGCCTTGGTCTCGACGATGGCGAGCTTGCAGTACTCGATGCCGGTGCAGGCCATCGTGCCGCGCCGGAACGTCGAGGGGCGGACCTGGAAGCCCAGCTCCTCCAGCCCGGCGACGAGCGGGTCCACCTGCTCCTCGGCCACGTCGAGGATGATCATCTTCTGCTCGACCGTGGTGTTGAGCCGGTCCGAGCCGTGGGCGGCCGCCAGGTCGGCGAGGCGGACGAGGGTGTCCCCGTCGACGCGGCCGACCCGCGGCGCGAAGCCGACGTAGTAGCGGCCGTCCCGCTGCCGGTGGACGCCCACGTGGTCCCGCCAGCGGGTGACGGGCTCCGCCGGGGGAGGCCCGTCGGTGAGCCTCCGGCCGAGGTAGTCGTCCTCCAGGACCTGGCGGAACTTCTCCGTGCCCCAGTCGGCGACGAGGAACTTCAGCCGGGCGCGGTTGCGCAGGCGGCGGTAGCCGAAGTCGCGGAAGATGCCGGTGACCCCGGCCCACACCTCGGGGACGTCCTCCAGCGGCACCCAGACGCCGAGGCGCTGGGCGAGCTTCGGGTTGGTGGAGAGCCCGCCGCCGACCCACAGGTCGAAGCCGGGGCCGTGCTCGGGGTGGACGACGCCGACGAACGCGATGTCGTTGATCTCGTGGACGACGTCCTGCACGGGGGAGCCGGAGACCGCCGTCTTGAACTTGCGGGGCAGGTTGGAGAATTCCTTGCTGCCGATGTAGCGGCGGTGGATCTCCTCCACCGCCGGGGTGCCGTCGATGATCTCGTCGGCCGCGATCCCCGCCACGGGGGAGCCGATGATCACGCGCGGGCAGTCGCCGCAGGCCTCGGTGGTGGACAGCCCGACGGCCTCCAGGCGCTCCCAGATCGCGGGGACGTCCTCGATGCGCACCCAGTGGAGCTGGATGTTCTGCCGGTCGGTGATGTCGGCGGTGGAGCGCGCGTAGTCGCGCGAGACCTCGCCGATGGCGCGGAGCTGGGCCGTGGTCAGCCGGCCGCCGTCGACGCGCACCCGCATCATGAAGTACCGGTCCTCCAGCTCCTCCGGTTCCAGGACGGCGGTCTTGCCGCCGTCGATCCCGGGACGGCGCTGGGTGTAGAGGCCCCACCAGCGCATGCGGCCCCGGAGATCGTTGGGGTCGATGGAGTCGAAACCGGCCTTGGAGTAGATCGTCTCAATGCGTGTCCGCACATTGAGACCGTCGTCGTCCTTCTTGAACTGCTCGTTGCCGTTGAGCGGGGTGTGGTGGCCCACGCCCCACTGGCCCTCGCCGCGGTGGCGGCCGGTCTTGCGGCGGTTCGGAGCGGTCCTGGTGCGGTCGGGCGTGACGGCCATGGAAGTGGTGTCCTTCTCGGGCTTCTCGGGCTGTTCCGGCGAACGGGATCTTCCGCGGTGAGCCGGGAGCGTCGGAGGGGGTCGGATCACACCCCTGCTGACCTGCGATTCGCCGGAAGCGGACCCTTCGCGGCGCGGCGCGTCCCGCGGCGCTGCGGGGTCGGGGTGGGCACGGCCCCCGGGGAGGGGGCGGTGCGGGGCGCGGTGGTGCTGGGACTGTCAGCCCGCGGGACAGATGGCGCTGGACATGCGGCAGAGGTCGACATGGCGCCGACTCACCAAGGCGATTCCAGCTTCAGACATGCCCAAGAGCGTGCCACGCCGTTCGGACAGCAGTCCATTGTCGTCCGGATCGTGGACATCATTATTCCACTGGGTGAGACGTGTGTGCCGCGGATCACAGCGCCGGCCGGACGGGTGGGGTGCGGTGGGTGGCCGGATCCTTTCGGCGGGGTGGGCCGCCCCGGTCCCGCCGCCGGAGCGCGCCCGGCCGGCACCACGGCGAGGTGCGGGCGAGGCGCGAGGGAGATACGAGGTCAGCGGGCGCCCGGCCACGGACCGGGGGAGGCCACCGGTGCCTCCACCGCGGTACGGGTGTCGTGGACCCGGAAGCCCCGCCGCCGGTAGTTGTCCAGCGCGTACGGCCCGTCCTTGCTACAGGTGTGCACCCACACCCGGGACGTCGGCGGGCGCCCGGGCCAGCGCGTGGCCAGGTCCCAGGCGCGTGCCGTGCCCAGGCTCAGCAGATGGCCACCGAGGCCCCGGCCCCGGAACGCCGGGATCAGCCCGAAGTAGACGATCTCCACCGCGCTGTCCTCGCCGTCCGTGTTCGGGGCCAGTTCGACGAAGCCCGCCGGTGTCCCCCGCTCGTACGCCACCCAGCTCTCCGTGCCGGGCCGCTCCAGCACCTCCTGCCAGCGGGCGTACGGCCAGCCGAGGCGGTCGGTCCAGGACACGTCACCGCCGACCGCCGTGTAGAGGAAGCGGCTGAACTCCGGGGAGGGCACCTCGGCCCGCTCGACACGCGGGGCGCCCGGCGGCGCTCCGGCCGGCGCGAGGTCGGCCGGCGAGGTCTGCTCCAGATACCAGGTGGTCACGGGGGTCACGGGGGTCACGGGGGTCTCGCTCATGCCGGTTCCGTTTCCTCCCTGGGTGTTCCCGGGCTGCGTGGGCCGCGTGGGCTCCGTGGGCCGCGTGGGCCGCGAGGGGGGTGTGGGCCGCGAGGGCTCTCACGCCTCGGCGGGCTTCCCGGCCGTGTCCCGGCCGGTGCGGGACAGCTGCCGCCGCACCTCGGGGACGGCCACGGCCCGGTGCCCACCCGGGAGGCCATCCCATCACGCGTCCCGGTGAGCGCCGTCCCCGGGGTTCCGGGGACCGTCCGCCCGGCGGGCCGTCTCGCGGACGGCTCGTTCCCCGGCCGGGGCCGCCCCCCTGCCCTGCCCGTCCGCCCGCCCCGCGCGTACCGCCCTGATCAGCGGTGCCGTCGAGCGCGGCAGCAACTCGCCGGGCTCGTCCGGGACGAGCAGCCGTACCTCCACACCCTCGGCGAAGCGGTACGGGCGGTGCTCCAGCACCCCGCCGAGCGTGCGCCGCAGCCGGGAGAGTTCCGCCCGTACCGTCACCGTCCGGCCGGGGTCACCGAAGAGGTCGGCGGCGAGCTGGGCAGCGGTGCGCCCCGCGGGCCGGCGGGCCAGCGCGTACAGCAGTTCGGCGTGGCGCGGGCTGAGCGGCTGGGTCCAGCCGCCGGCGCCGCCGGTGACGGCGGCGGTGGGCCGCCCCGGCCGCCGCAGGTCCAGCACCAGGCCGGTGGCCGGGGCCGCGGGCCCGGCGCCCGCCGCGCCGCCGTCGTCCGGTTCCAGCCGGACCAGCCAGCCCTCCGGGAGCGGGTCCACGGCGCACGGGCCCAGGCCGGGCAGCCGGCGGCGGCCGGCGCCGAAGTGCTCCGGCAGCGTCAGCCGCCCCGGTGAGGGCATCCCGGTGACGGCGGCCGTCCAGCCGTCGCGGTCGACGGCCAGCGCCCGGCCGCCGAGCCGGCAGAGGATCGGGGCGGCGATCGCCCTCAGCCGTTCCACGGACTCCAGGTGGCGCTCGCGCAGTTCGCTCTCCGCCAGCCTGGCCACGGAGACGACGAGCCGGGAGGTCGCCGGATGCACCCCGGCCGCGGGCCCGCTGACGTCCACCACGCCCAGCAGCCGCCCGGTGCGCGGGTCCCGCAGCGGGGCCGCGGCGCAGGTCCAGTGGTGGTGGCCGCGGACGAAGTGCTCGGCCGAGTGCACCCGCAGCGGGCGGCCGGTGACCAGCGCGGTGCCGATGCCGTTGGTGCCCACCGCCTCCTCCGCCCAGCTCGCGCCCGGTTCCAGCCCGACGCGGTCCGCGTCGCGCCGCACCCGCGCGCTGCCGTCCCGCCACAGCACCCGGCCGTCGGCGTCGGTGACCACCATGATGTGCAGCGCCGCGTCCGCCACCGAGACCAGCCCCTCGCGGAGCGTCGGCAACACCGTGGCCAGCGGGCTCGCCCGGCGGCGGCGCTCCACCTCCTCCAGCGGCAGCAGCCCGGCCGGCGCGCCCCGGTCGGGGTCGAGGCCGAGCCGCAGCATCCGCGCCCAGGACTCGCCGATGAGCGGGTGGACGGCGGACGGCGGACGGTCCCCGGCCAGCGCCGCGTCCCGCAGCCGGTTGAGGTGGCGGACGGCCTCGCGGGTGCTGCCCCGCCCCGTCCCGGTGGTCCGGGGCGCGGTCCGGGCCGTCTGCTGCGATGTGTGGTCCACGGTGCGGTCTCCGTCACGGAGCGGCCGGTGCCGCGGCACCGGCGGAAGGGTGGCTTCCCTCATGGTGCCGCCCGGAGAGCGGGTACGGGGGCTTCCCCCGCGGAAAACGCGGGAAAACCAGAAACCGCAGGAAGGGCGGGGAACGCGGGAAGGCGGGGCTCGCGGGGAACGCAGAAACGTTCAAGGCACCCCGGTCACCGAGCTCACCGGGATCACGGGAACGCGGCAAAGGTCTGCAACCCGCCGCAACCTTTGCCCCCGTCCGCGCCGCGGACCACAGTGGGGCCGACGCCGCCGCCGCGCACCGGGGTGCCGCGGCGGCGGCGTCCCCGCGGCGGGGGGGGTGCCGTGACGGCGCTGCACCACC
>NZ_JAATEN010000069.1 GCF_012034935.1 Streptomyces zingiberis | reverse complement strand
ACCGCATGAACACCCACCGGACGACGAGCCACCCCCTAGGCACAGCCCGCCGGTCTCTCCCAGAGCCAGCTCGGCGAACGGGTCTTCAGCTCCGGCATCGCCATCGGCCCCAGGCAAAGCTGTACCGATCACGCACACAGGGACGCCCCTTCGTATCAAGGCGCTGGGGCCCCACCCCTGCGCCCGCACAAGTGACCGCACACACCTCCCGAGCACCCGGGCCTCACGCCCGACAGAACGGCCGACCCGAGCGGACCCCCTGAACAACAGAACCGCGAACAGCAGAAAGAAGACCGGCGCCGAAGGCACACCCTCGACCGCTCCGCCACCGACAGCCCGCCACGACGGCGGGACAGCCGAGAAACCACGCACGCGTG
>NZ_JAATEN010000068.1 GCF_012034935.1 Streptomyces zingiberis | reverse complement strand
CCGGCTGCCAGGCGCTCACCGGACCCCGGCGGGAACCCCCCGCGAACCGGCCCAGATAGTTGAACCCGATCACCGGACGCCCCAAGCCCGCCAGCACCGCACCCGCCTCAGGATGCAGATACCGCAACAACCCGAACCCCAGACCATCCCCCGGCACCGCCCGCACCTGCTCCTTCACCACCTTCAGCAACTCACCCGCCGCCACACCACCGGACACCACCGCACCCACATCCACCCCACCCACATCCAGCCGCACCGGATGAGCCGCGGTGAACCACCCCACCGTCCGCGACAGATCCACACCCCCCAACGCCTCCCGACCATGACCCTCCACCTCCACCACCACACCCGAACCACCCGAACCACCCGAACCGGCCCCACC
>NZ_JAATEN010000067.1 GCF_012034935.1 Streptomyces zingiberis | reverse complement strand
CCGGGCGGTGCCCCCGGTAGCCGGTGGCCTGGGAGATGCCCGCGTCGCGGGCCAGGCAGTGGACGCAGCCGCGTTCGCGGAACCAGCGCAGCACTCGCACGGCCTGGCGGAACGGCCCGAGCGCCCGGCTGCCGTGCGGAGTGCCAAGGTGGCGCCGGTGAGCGGCCGGGGCAGGCGCGAAAGGTGATCCACGACGTGGCGCGGGACTTCGAGCATGGCACCATAGGTGACCAACGTGAAGCCTCTGGTGTTGTGGACACGATCTTGTGGTGAGACCTGTCCCACCAGGGGCTTTACGCCTGTCCGCAAGCGGGTGCGACCTGTCCGGCCTGCTTATGCGTGGAGTGGTTCATACCGCTTCGCGTAGATTACTTCGCTGAAAAAACGTCA
>NZ_JAATEN010000066.1 GCF_012034935.1 Streptomyces zingiberis | reverse complement strand
CCGGCGAGTTCCGCCGCCGCGGTCCACAACTCCATCCGGAACGGCGTGTACCGGCTCAGCGCCGCATCGTTCGACCGCAGCCTCTCCAGCGCCCCGATCCCCTTGACCAACGGCGTATACCGGGCCGCGTCCCCCTCGACCTCCGGACCGAACACGATCCGCAACGCCCGCACCAGCCGCAGCGTCGTCCGCCGAACCTCCACCGACGCATCCGCCGAACCCCGGTGCAGCCCAGCCGTCCGCGCCAGCCCGTCCAACTCCGCCACCGTCGGCTCCGGGAAGAACTCCACATGCCGACCGGCCGGACCACCATGCGGATCGAACAGAAGCCGCGCATCCGGGCTGTACCCACTGCTCACCGTCGGCGCCGTCGTCACCCGACGGCTCGCATTCGCCGTGTGCTGCCCCAGCGACACCTC
>NZ_JAATEN010000065.1 GCF_012034935.1 Streptomyces zingiberis | reverse complement strand
TCCTCCGTCCACCGCACCAGATCACCCGTGCGATACATCCGCTCCCCCGGAACGAACGGAGAGGCCACAAACCGCTCCGCCGTCAACCCCGGCTGCCCCAGATAACCCCGCGCCAGACCGGCGCCGGCGAGATACAACTCCCCGTCCACCCCCGGCGGAACCGGCTGCAAGAACACATCCAGCACATACACCCGCCGCCCCGGCAACGGACCACCGATCGGCAGCCTGTCCCCCAACCCCTCACCTGGACACACCAGATGCCAGGTGGCACACAGCGTCCCCTCCGTCGGCCCGTACAAATGCCGGACCGACACCTCCGGACACGCCCCCCGAACCCGCTCCACCGCACCGACCGGCACCACATCCCCACCGGTCAGCACCTCACGCAACCCGGCAAAACACTCCGGAGACTCCTCCGCCAGCACCCGGAACATCCCCGCCGTCACATGCGCCGTGGTGACCCCCTCAGCCACGAACCCCCGCAACCCCACCGCATCGACGAC
>NZ_JAATEN010000064.1 GCF_012034935.1 Streptomyces zingiberis | reverse complement strand
CCCTCCGTCCACCGCACCAGATCACCCGTGCGATACATCCGCTCCCCCGGAACAAACGGAGAGGCCACGAACCGCTCCGCCGTCAACCCCGGCTGCCCCAGATAACCCCGCGCCAGGCCGGCGCCGGCGAGATACAACTCCCCGTCCACCCCCGGCGGAACCGGCTGCAAGAACACATCCAGCACATACACCCGCCGCCCCGGCAACGGACCACCGATCGGCAACACACCGTCCAACCGCTCACCGGGGGACAGCGTGTGCCAGGTGGCGCACAGCGTGCCCTCCGTCGGCCCGTACAGGTGCCGGACGGTCACCTGGGGGCAGGCTCCCCGGACCCGGGCCACCGCGTCCACCGGCACCACGTCCCCGCCGGTCAGCACCTCACGCAGCCCGGCGAAGCACTCCGGGGACTCCCCCGCGAGCACCCGGAAGGATCCCGCGGTCAGATGGGCCGCCGTCAGTCCGTCCTCGGTGACACCCCTGCGCAGCCGCGCCGCGTCAACGAC
>NZ_JAATEN010000063.1 GCF_012034935.1 Streptomyces zingiberis | reverse complement strand
GTCACCTCCGAGACCGTGGGCGGCCGGACCATCTCCTCCCGCTACGACGCCCTGGGCCGCCGCACCACCCGCATCACCCCCATGGGCGCCAAAGCCACCCGCACCTACGACCCGGCCGGCAACACCGCAACCCTGACCACCTCAGGCCACACCCTCACCTACCACCACGACCCCGCAGGCCACGAACTCACCCGCCACCTCGGCGAGCACACCACCCTCACCCAGACCTGGGACCCCGCAGGCCGCCTCACCACCCAAACCCTCCTCACCCAGCCCACCCGACTGCGGGGAGCAGGCCCGGACACGACGGCCTGGCGACCGGGCACGGCCGGAACACCTCTCCCGGGCGAGGCAGGAACACCTCTCCCGGGCGAGGCGGCAGGCACTGCCGAGGTCCGCCGGCACCGGGCCTACACCTACCGCCCGGACGGCCACCTCACCGCCATGGACGACCCCACGGCCGGCGGCCTACGCCACTTCGACCTCGACCCGGCCGGCCGGGTGACCGCGGTCCACGCCG
>NZ_JAATEN010000062.1 GCF_012034935.1 Streptomyces zingiberis | reverse complement strand
TGGCGTGGACCGCGGTCACCCGGCCGGCCGGGTCGAGGTCGAAGTGGCGTAGGCCGCCGGCCATGGGGTCGTCGATGGCGGTGAGGTGGCCGTCCGGGCGGTAGGTGTAGGCCCGGTGCCGGCGGACCTCGGCAGTGCCTGCCGCCCCGCCCGGGAGAGGCGTTCCTGCCGCCCCGCCCGGGAGAGGTGTTCCCGCCGCCCCGCCCGGGAGGGGCGTTCCGGCCGTGCCCGGTCGCCAGGCCGTCGGATCCGGGCCTGCTCCCCGCGATCCGGTCGGCCGGCTCAGGAGGGTTTGGGTGGTGAGGCGGCCTGCGGGGTCCCAGGTCTGGGTGAGGGTGGCGTGGTCGCCGAGGTGGCGGGTGAGTTCGTGGCCTGCGGGGTCGTGGTGGTAGGTGAGGGTGTGGCCTGAGGTGGTCAGGGTCGCGGTGTTGCCGGCCGGGTCGTAGGTGCGGGTGGCTTTGGCGCCCATGGGGGTGATGCGGGTGGTGCGGCGGCCCAGGGCGTCGTAGCGGGAGGAGATGGTGCGGCCGCCCACGGTCTCGGAGGTGAT
>NZ_JAATEN010000061.1 GCF_012034935.1 Streptomyces zingiberis | reverse complement strand
GTGACACTGCTCGAAAGGGTGCTCAGTGGACTTCGGAAGCTCTAGCGGCGCGGCGCGCTCCACCACTTCCGCGAAGATCGTGGTGGCGGGTGGCTTCGGCGTGGGCAAGACCACGTTCGTCGGCGCGGTCTCGGAGATCAATCCGCTGCGCACCGAGGCCGTGATGACCTCCGCCTCGGCCGGGATCGACGACCTCAGCCAGGTGCGGGACAAGACGACCACCACGGTCGCCATGGACTTCGGCCGGATCACCCTGGACCAGGACCTGATCCTCTACCTCTTCGGCACCCCCGGACAGGACCGCTTCTGGTTCATGTGGGACGACCTCGTCCGCGGCGCCATCGGCGCCGTCGTCCTCGTCGACACCCGCCGCCTCGCCGACTGCTTCCCCGCCGTCGACTACTTCGAGAACAGCGGCCTCCCCTTCGTCATCGCCCTCAACGGCTTCGACGGACACCAGCCCTACACCCCCGAAGAAGTCCGCGAAGCCCTCCAGATCGGACCCGACGCCCCCATCATCACCACCGACGCACGCCACCGCGCCGACGCCAAAAGCGCCCTCATCACCCTCGTCGAACACGCCCTCATGGCCCGGCTG
>NZ_JAATEN010000060.1 GCF_012034935.1 Streptomyces zingiberis | reverse complement strand
GGCCGGCGCCTCCCGCATCTTCGAGGGCGGTCCCGTCAACCAGACGGTGGTCGAGATGGAGCGGGGTTTCCTCTTCCTCATGTCCGTCTCGGACGGCTCCTCCCTCGCCGTCCTCGCCCACCCCGAGTGCGACATCGGCCTCGTGGGCTACGAGATGGCCCTCCTGGTGGACCGCGCCGGATCCGTCCTCACCCCGGACCTCCGCGCGGAACTCCAGGGATCACTTCTCAACTGATTCCGCTCAGACCAGGTACCACCACAACCGACCGTCGCGGGCCGCCCCCCACCAGCCCCACAGGCCTCCCCCCATCGGTCCCCGCCAGACGACAACCGTTGTCCAGCCCGGAGGAACCATGACACCGCCGCCAGTCTCGCCCGGCCCGTACGGCGCCTCACATCACGCGCCGTACGAGGACGAGGGCGACCAGCCACTGGTGCGGCCTTACGCCATGACCGGCGGCCGGACCAGACCCCGCTACCAGCTCGCCATCGAGGCACTGGTCAGCACCACCGCGGACCCCTCACGGCTGGAGACGCTGCTCCCGGAGCACGGGCGCATCTGCCATCTGTGCCGTGAGGTCAAGTCGGTGGCCGAGATCTCGGCCCTGCTGGCGATACCCCTGGGCGTGGCCCGGATCCTCGTGGCGGACCTGGCCGAGGCCGGGCTGGTGGCCATCCACCAGCCGGGCGGCAGCGGCGAAGCCGGCGGAACGCCGGAT
>NZ_JAATEN010000006.1 GCF_012034935.1 Streptomyces zingiberis | reverse complement strand
GCCGGGGAGCGGCGCTGCTGCTGGCCGCCGTGGTGCTGGCCGGCGGCGCGGGGCTGGCCGGCTGCGGCGGTGACGACAAGAGCGCCGCGGCCACCGCGCCACCGGACATCGCCGCCACCGACCGGGGGAAGGTCCGCGACGGCGGCACCCTCCGCTGGGCCGTCGACTCCCCGCCCGCGACGCTCAACGCGTTCCACGCCGACTCCGACGCCACCACCGACCGCGTCGCCGGGGCCGCCCTGCCGGCGCTGTTCACCCTGGACCCCGCGGGCCGCCCCCGGCGGAACCCGGACTATCTGCGCTCGGCGGAGGTGGTGCGGCGGGAGCCCGCACAGGTGGTGGTCTACCGGCTGAACCCCCGGGCGCGGTGGACGGACGGCCGCCCGCTCGGCCTCGCCGACTTCCGCGCCCAGTGGGAGGCGCTCAGCGGCCGGGACCGCGCCTACTGGACCGCGCGGAACGCCGGCTACGACCGCATCGAACGGGTCGAGCAGGGGCGGAACGACTCCGAGATCCAGGTCGTCTTCGCCCAGCCCTATGCCGACTGGCGCGCCCTGTTCACCCCGCTCTACCCGAAGTCCGCGACGGCCGGCGCCGACGCCTTCAACGAGGACACCCGTACCGCGCTGCGCGCCACCGCCGGCCCCTACGCCCCGGGCGGCCGCGACAAGCGGAAGGGCACCGTCACCCTCGTCCGCAACCCCCGCTGGTGGGGCGAGCGGCCGAAGCTGGACCGGATCGTGCTGACGCCGGTGTCCCGCGAGCGGCGCCCCGCGGCCCTCGCGGACGGCCGTCTGGACGTGGCGGAGATCGGCCCGCCCGAGGTGGAGTCGGTCCGGGTGGCCGCCGGCCGCGGGGACGGCCGCGCGGCCGCGTTCCGCCGGATCGAGCTCCGCAGATCCCTGGCGCCCGGCTACACCCAGCTCGCGCTCAACGGCGGACGGGGCCCGCTCGCCGACGACCAGGTGCGCCGCGCCGTGGCCCGGGCCGTCGACCGCACCGCGCTCGCCGAGGCCGTGCTGAAGCCGCTGGAACTGCCGGCCCGGCCGCCCGGCAGCCACCTCCAGCTGGCGGGCCAGCCCGGCTACCGGGACAACAGCGGGGCGCTCGGCCGCCAGGACGCCGGGACGGCGCGGGCGATGCTCGCCGAGGCGGGCTGGCGGCCCGGCGCCCCGGGGCCCGGGAGCGCCGGGTCCTCGGAGACGGAGGTGGACGCGGCGCCCGGCGAGCGCGAGGACGGAGCGGGCCGCACCGGCGGGACCCACCGGGCGCTGCCCGGTGACGCCCAGGTCCTCCGCAAGGACGGCCGGCCCCTGACCCTGGACTTCGTCCTGCCGAAGGGGCACGGCGCCGAGCCGCTGCGCACCGTCGCCGACCGGATCGCGCAGATGCTGGCCGCGGTCGGGGTCCGCACCCGGATCGAGGAGGTGGAGGGGAAGACGTTCTTCCGCGACCACGTGGCCTCCGGCGACTACGACCTCGCCCTCTACTCCTGGCCGGCCACCGCCTTCCCCGCCACCGACGCCCGCCCGATCTTCGCCAAGCCGCGTCCCGCGCCGGACGGCTCGCTCACCGTCGAGCAGAACTACACGGGCGTCGGCACCGACCGCATCGACCAGCTCTTCGCCCAGGCGGCGGGGGAGCTGGACGAGGCCGCGGCCCAGGAGCTGATGAGCCGGGCGGACGCGCGGATCTGGGCGGCGGCCGGCGCGCTCCCGCTGTACCAGCGGCCCGAGGTGGTGGCCGCCCGCCCCCAGGTGGTCAACGCGGGCGCGTTCGGTTTCGCCACGCCCCGCTGGCAGGACATGGGCTTCCGCCGCTGATCGTCCCGGGGGCGGCGCGGGCTCCGGTGGCACCGCCGGGAGGTGCCACCGGGAGGGCCGCCGGGAGGTGCCGGAGCCACCGGGGAGGCCGCCCGCGCCCCGCCGGAGGGGCCCCGCGATCCGGCCGGACGGCCGGGAGGCCCGCGGCGGCCCGTACGATGGAGTGAGGCCGAGGCGTGATCCAGCCCGGCGGGCGGCCGTACCGGACCGTACGCGCCGCCATCCACGAGCCCGGGAGTAGCCCCGCAGTTATGCCCACGCGCCACGACATCCGTAACGTCGCCATCGTCGCCCACGTCGACCACGGCAAGACGACCCTCGTCGACGCCATGCTCAAGCAGGCCGGCTCCTTCGCCGCCCACCAGCAGCTCGACGAGCGCATGATGGACTCCAACGACCTGGAGCGCGAGAAGGGCATCACCATTCTCGCGAAGAACACCGCCGTCCGGTACCACCCGTCCGACGGCGGCGACCCGGTCACCATCAACATCATCGACACCCCCGGCCACGCCGACTTCGGCGGTGAGGTCGAGCGCGGCCTGTCGATGGTGGACGCGGTGGTCCTGCTGGTGGACGCCTCCGAGGGCCCGCTGCCGCAGACCCGCTTCGTCCTCCGCAAGGCGCTCCAGGCCAAGCTGCCGGTGATCCTCTGCATCAACAAGACGGACCGGCCGGACGCCCGGATCGCCGCCGTCGTCGACGAGACCTACGACCTCTTCCTCGACCTGGACGCCACCGAGGACCAGATCGAGTTCCCGATCGTCTACGCCTGTGCCCGCGACGGCGTCGCCTCGCTGACCCAGCCGGCGGACGGCTCCGTCCCCGCCGACAGCGAGAACCTGGAGCCGTTCTTCACCACGCTGCTGGAGACCGTCCCGGCCCCCGAGTACGACGCGGCCGCCCCGCTCCAGGCCCATGTCACCAACCTCGACGCCGACAACTTCCTCGGCCGGATCGCGCTGCTCCGCGTCGCCCAGGGCGAGCTGAAGAAGGGGCAGACCGTCGCGTGGATCAAGCGCGACGGCACGGTGGCGAACGTCCGCATCACCGAGCTGATGATGACCGAGGCGCTGACCCGCAAGCCGGCCGAGAAGGCGGGACCGGGCGACATCTGCGCGGTCGCGGGCATCCCGGAGATCATGATCGGCGAGACGCTGGCCGACCCCGAGGACCCGATCGCCCTGCCGCTGATCACGGTGGACGAGCCGGCCATCTCCATGACCATCGGGACCAACACCTCCCCGCTGGTCGGCAAGGGCGGCAAGGGCCACAAGGTCACCGCCCGGCTGGTGAAGGACCGGCTGGAGCGTGAGCTGATCGGCAACGTCAGCCTGCGCGTGCTGCCCACCGAGCGGCCGGACGCCTGGGAGGTGCAGGGCCGTGGCGAGCTGGCGCTGGCCATCCTGGTGGAGACCATGCGCCGGGAGGGGTTCGAGCTGACCGTCGGCAAGCCCGAGGTGGTCACCAAGGAGATCGACGGCAAGCTCCACGAGCCGGTGGAGCGCATGACCATCGACTCCCCGGAGGAGCACCTGGGCGCCATCACCCAGCTGATGGCCTCCCGCAAGGGCCGCATGGAGACCATGACCAACCACGGGTCCGGCTGGATCCGGATGGAGTGGATCGTCCCCAGCCGTGGCCTGATCGGGTTCCGCACCGAGTTCCTGACCCAGACCCGCGGCACGGGCATCGCCCACTCGATCTTCGAGAGCCACGAGCCCTGGTTCGGTGACCTGCGCACCCGGAACAACGGCTCGCTGGTGGCCGACCGGGCCGGCGTGGTGACGGCCTTCGCGATGACCAACCTCCAGGAGCGCGGCGTCCTCTTCGTCTCGCCCGGCACCGAGGTCTACGAGGGCATGATCGTCGGGGAGAACTCCCGCTCCGACGACATGGACGTCAACATCACCAAGGAGAAGAAGCTCACCAACATGCGCTCCTCCACGGCCGATGTGACCGAGTCGCTGGTGCCGCCGCGGCTGCTGTCGCTGGAGCAGTCGCTGGAGTTCTGCCGGGACGACGAGTGCATCGAGGTGACCCCGGAGACCGTGCGGATCCGCAAGGTCTCGCTCGACCAGAAGGAGCGCGCCCGGGCGGCGTCCCGCGCCAAGCGGTGACCTCGCGCGGCCGGCCGCCCGGCTGATCTGGGCGGCGGTGTGGTGCCCGGGGCCGGCCCCGGGCAGGCCCCGGCCCGGCTTCTGTCCGGCCCGGGGGCCCGGGGGCCCGGGGGCCCGGCCGGTCCGGCGCCCCGGGGGCCGGCTCCCGCCGGGTGGTACGGCCGTGAGCCGCTGATCCCGTGCTCCGGGCCCCGGGCCCCGCGCCCCTCGGCCGCCGGCCGGGGCGCGGCGGTCCGCGCGCCGGGGGCGTGACCCCGTCCGCCCCCGGCCCGGCCCCGGGCCGCGTCCGCCCCGGCGGGTTCACCCCGTCGCGGCTGCGCGCCGTCCGGCGGGCGTGCGGGTCCGGTTTCCGGCGCGTTACGGACGGGTATGCCCCGGCCCGGCGGAGGGGGCCGCGCGGCCCGGCGGCCGCCCTGGCGCCCGCCTCCGCTGTCAATCTGGTTTTGCCCGAAAGACGTCCGACTATCGGTCCCGGGCCTCCGGAAGACGAGTTAACAGTCCGTTTCGTGCCTGTCTGTATGGGCTTGGTTTGCCCGGATTTCGGCCGTCAGGCCGGGTTGATGTGACCAAACCGAGATCCCTGACGTGTGGTTTCTCGGGACCCGGGTGACCGATAGTGGGGTCCATCGAGCTCGGGTCAACGGGTCACGCGCTGTGGGGAGTGCGCCGACTCACGAGCACAGGTGCCGACCGCGGCTGTCAGGGGTGTCAGCCTGCGACCGGCGCCTTCCATGTACTGACGTTGGAACTCTTGAGGAGGCACACCCATGCGCGGTGCCAGAAGTGCCAAGTTCGCGGCGGGCGCCATAACCGTCGTGATGGCCGTGACGGCGTGCGGTGGCGGCGACAGCGGCGACGAGGGCGGCAAGTCGAAGAACGGCAAGCCCGAGGGCTACGTCTCGATCGAGGTCGGCGAGCCGCAGAACGCGCCGATCCCGTCCGACACCAACGAGAGCAACGGCTCGTACCTCGTCAAGGCGCTCTTCTCCCAGCTCCTCGAGTTCGACGACAAGGGCGAGAAGGTCTACCTGAACGCGGAGTCCGTCGAGACCGAGGACTCCAAGACCTGGACCGTGAAGCTGAAGGACGGCTGGACCTTCCACGACGGGACCAAGGTCACCGCCCAGTCCTACGTGGACACCTGGAACTGGGCCGCGCACATCAAGAACAACCAGAAGAACAGCTTCTGGTTCTCCGACATCAAGGGCTACTCGGAGGTCCACCCGGACAAGGGTGACGCCAAGGCCGACACGATGTCCGGCCTGAAGGTCGTCGACGACACCACCTTCACCATCGAGCTCGAGGGCCCGGTCCCGTACTTCGAGTACAAGCTCGGTTACACCACCTGGGCCCCGCTCCCGAAGTCGGCCATGGACGACCCGAAGGCCTTCGCCAAGAAGCCCATCGGCAACGGTCCGTACAAGTTCGAGAAGTGGACCCACAACAAGCTCTTCCAGGTCGCCGCGAACGCCGACTACAAGGGCGAGGACAAGGCCGCCAACAAGGGCATCCAGTTCAAGAACTACTCGACGCCCGAGGCCGCCTACCAGGAGCTGATCTCCGGCAACGTCGACGTGGTCCGCCAGATCGCGTCCAAGGACCTGCCGAAGTACAAGAGCGACCTGGGCGACCGGGCGATCGAGCAGCCCTACGCCGCGGTGCAGAGCATCGTCCCGGCGTACTACAGCAAGCCCTTCAAGGACGTCGACCCCAAGGTCGTCCAGGGCATCTCCATGGCGATCGACCGCGAGACCATCGCCAAGACCGTCATGAACGGCACCCGCGAGCCGGCCACCAGCTTCACCCCGCCCGGCGTCATGGGCAACCAGAAGCTGGACCTCCCGGCGCTGAAGTTCGACCCGGCCGAGGCCAAGAAGCTGGTCAAGGAGGGCGGCGGCGTCCCCGGCAACAAGATCTGGATCCAGTTCAACGCGGACGGCGGCCACAAGGAGTGGGTGACCGCGGTCTGCGAGAACATCCGCCAGAACACCGGGATCGACTGCGTGCCGGACTCCAAGCCGGACTTCCAGACCGACCTGGACCTGCGTGACGCCGACAAGGTCAAGGGCATGTACCGCGGTGGCTGGGTGGCGGACTACCCGCTGAACGTCAACTTCATGCGGGAGCTGTACCACACCAAGGCTGAGGCCAACAGCGGCCGCTTCTCCGACAAGGAGATCGACGGCCTGATGGAGAAGGGCGACCGCGCCGAGACCCTGGAGGAGTCGGTCAAGCTCTACCAGGAGGCCGAGCAGAAGATGGCGGAGAAGATGCCGTCCATCCCGATCTTCAACTACAAGATCAACGCCGGCTACGGCAAGGGCGTCGACAACGTCAAGGTCGACTGGCACGGCGACATCGTGATCGACCAGGTCACCGCCAAGTAACCCGTACGCGGCCCGTGCCGCATCCGGCCTGACCCCCGGCCGCCCGCCGTGATCCGGCGGGCGGCGGGGAAGGTACCCCGGGGGCCGTTCCCGTAGTGGAGCGGCCCCCTGGGGCCGTCCGTTCCTATTGGAGGCAACATGGGGCGCTATGTCGCGCGGCGACTGCTCCAGGCGATACCCGTCTTCCTCGGGTCGACTCTGCTGATCTTCTTGATGATGTACAGCCTGCCCGGCGACCCCGTGCGGGCGCTGTGGGGCGACCAGTCGGTCGACCCGGCGCAGATCGCGGCGCTGAAGAAGGATCTCGGGCTCGACCTGCCGCTCTGGCAGCAGTACCTGAACTACGTCGGCGGGCTGTTCCAGGGAGACTTCGGTACGCAGATCGCCACCCAGCGACCGGTCGCCGATGTCATCGCCGAGGCGCTGCCGGTGACCATCCGGCTGACCCTGTTCGCCTTCACCTTCACCGTGATCGTCGGCATCTCCCTCGGCATCCTGGCCGGCCTGAAAGCCGACCGGCTGCTCGACCGGGGCATGCTGATCTTCACCCTGCTGCTGATCTCCGTGCCGTCCTTCGTCCTCGGCTACACCGCCCAGTTCTGGTTCGCCTTCCAGTGGGGCCTGCTGACCCCCACCGTGCAGGACTCCGAGGCGTTCGGGGACCTGATGATGCCGGCGATCGTGCTCGGCTCGCTCTCCCTGGCGTATGTGGTCCGGCTGACGCGCACCTCCGTGGCGGAGAACCTGCGCTCGGACTACATCCGCACCGCCATCGCCAAGGGGCTGCCGCGCCGCCGGGTCATCGGGGTGCACCTGATGCGCAACTCCATGATCCCCGTGGTCACCTTCCTCGGCACCGACCTCGGCGCGATGCTCGGCGGAGCGGTCATCACGGAGGGCATCTTCAACGTGCAGGGTGTCGGTAACCTCGTCTACGAGGCGCTGATCCGCCGCGAGGGATCCACCGTGGTGGGCATCGTGACCCTGCTCGTCATCCTCTACCTGTCGATCAGCCTGATCGTCGATCTTCTCTACGCCGTCCTGGACCCGAGGATCCGCTATGTCTGACGTCTCCCAAGCCACCATCCCGGCCCCGGCGACCCCGGCGGACGGGGGAAAGAGTGCCGGCCTCGCCGGCACCGGCGACGGCGGCCCGGTCGGCAAGCCGCGGAGCCTGTGGTCCGACGCCTGGTACGACCTGCGCCGGAACCCGCTCTTCGTGATCTCGGCGGTGCTGATCCTCGTCCTGCTGGTCATGGCCGTCTTCCCGCAGTGGTTCACCAGCGCCTCGCCGCGCACCGGCGACCTGGCCAACCACTTCCTCCAGCAGCCGCAGTACGGGCACTTCTTCTCCCCCGAGTGGCTGGGCTACGACGCCCAGGGCCGGTCCATCTACGCGCGGCTCGTCTACGGTGCCCGGGCGTCGGTGACGGTCGGTGTCGCGGTCACGCTGATGGTCACCCTCGCCGGCGGCCTCATCGGCATGCTGGCCGGCTACTTCGGCGGCTGGATCGACAGCATCCTCTCCCGGATCCTCGACGTCTTCGCCGGTCTGCCGTTCCTCCTCGGCTCGATGGTCGTCCTCAACGTCTTCGACGTCCGCACCGTCTGGATCGTCGCCCTGGCGCTGGCCTTCCTGGGCTGGACCCAGATCGCCCGTGTCACCCGCGGCTCGGTGATCACCACCAAGCAGGCGGACTACGTGCAGGCCGCCAAGGCGCTCGGCGCCGGCACCGGCCGCATCCTGCTGCGGCACGTGCTGCCCAACGCCGTGGCCCCGGTGATCGTCGTGGCCACCATCGCGCTCGGCGGCTACATCGCGGCCGAGGCGAGCCTGTCCTTCCTGGGCATCGGCATCTCGCCGCCCACCGTCTCCTGGGGCATGGACGTCTCCGACGGCAAGGACCAGCTGCGCAACGCGCCGTTCGTCCTGATCACCCCCGCGGTGATGGTCTCGGTGACGGTGCTGGCGTTCATCATGCTCGGCGATGCGGTCCGCAACGCCCTCGACCCCAAGCTGCGCTGAGGGAGGCGTACGTGACCACCATCGACAAGCCCGCGGCCGGCCCCCGGCCGTCCGGCGGAGCCGACGGCTCCCCCCTGCTCGAAGTCCGTGACCTGCACGTGGAGTTCCACACCCGGGACGGCGTCGCCAAGGCCGTCAACGGCGTGAACTACGCGGTCTCCGCCGGTGAGACGCTGGCCGTGCTCGGCGAGTCCGGCTCCGGCAAGTCCGTGACCGCGCAGGCCGTCATGGGCATCCTCGACATGCCGCCCGGCCGCATCCCGAAGGGCGAGATCCTCTTCCGCGGGCAGGACCTGCTGAAGATGTCCGGCGAGGAGCGGCGGAAGATCCGTGGCGCCCGGATGGCGATGATCTTCCAGGACGCGCTCTCCTCGCTCAACCCGGTCTTCACCGTCGGCTACCAGCTCGGCGAGATGTACCGCGTCCACCAGGGCCTCTCCCGCAAGGCCGCCAAGGCCAAGGCCGTGGAGCTGATGGACCGGGTGCGGATCCCGGCGGCGAAGCAGCGGGTGAACGACTATCCGCACCAGTTCTCCGGCGGGATGCGCCAGCGCATCATGATCGCCATGGCGCTGGCGCTGGAGCCGGACCTGATCATCGCGGACGAGCCCACCACCGCCCTGGACGTCACCGTCCAGGCCCAGGTGATGGACCTCCTCGCCGATCTCCAGCGCGAGTACAACATGGGCCTCATCCTGATCACCCATGACCTCGGGGTGGTCGCGGACGTCGCCGACAAGATCGCGGTGATGTACGCGGGCCGGATCGTGGAGACCGCCCCGGTGCACGAGCTGTACAAGCGGCCCGCGCACCCGTACACCCGCGGCCTGCTCGACTCGATCCCGCGCCTGGACCAGAAGGGCCAGGAGCTCTACGCGATCAAGGGCCTGCCGCCGAACCTGACGCGCATCCCCAGCGGCTGCGCCTTCAACCCGCGCTGCCCCAAGGCCCGCGACGTCTGCCGTACCGACATCCCGCCGCTGCTCCAGGTGACCGAGCGGGACGGCACGCAGCTCGACGGCCGCCGCAGCGCGTGCCACTTCTGGGAGGAGACGATCCATGGCTGAGCTCGGCAAGAAGGACGAGGCCACGGGCGCCCCCACGGTCGGTTCCGGGTCCGCCGCCGAGGCGGACCGGACCGCCGCCCACACGGCCGCGGCCGGAGAGGCGGACGAGACCGCCGAGGTCGTGGCGGCCATCGAGGCCCCCGTCGAGCGCGGTGAGCCGATCCTCCAGGTGCGCAATCTGGTCAAGCACTTCCCGCTGACCCAGGGCATCCTCTTCAAGAGGCAGATCGGCGCCGTCAAGGCCGTCGACGGCATCTCCTTCGACCTGCACCAGGGCGAGACCCTCGGCATCGTGGGGGAGTCCGGCTGCGGCAAGTCGACCGTGGCGAAGCTGCTGATGACCCTCGAACGCGCCACCGCGGGCGAGGTCTTCTACAAGGGCCAGGACATCACCCGGCTGTCGGGGCGGGCGCTGAAGGCGGTCCGCCGCAACATCCAGATGGTCTTCCAGGACCCCTACACCTCGCTCAACCCGCGGATGACCGTCGGTGACATCATCGGCGAGCCGTTCGAGATCCACCCCGAGGTGGCGCCCAAGGGCGACCGGCGCCGGCGGGTGCGGGAGCTGCTGGACGTCGTCGGGCTCAACCCGGAGTACATCAACCGCTACCCGCACCAGTTCTCCGGCGGTCAGCGGCAGCGCATCGGCATCGCGCGCGGTCTCGCCCTCAACCCCGAGGTCATCATCTGCGACGAGCCGGTCTCGGCGCTGGACGTCTCCGTCCAGGCGCAGGTGATCAACCTGATGGAGAAGCTCCAGGACGAGTTCAACCTCTCCTACATCTTCATCGCGCACGACCTCTCCATCGTCCGGCACATCTCGGACCGGGTCGGGGTCATGTACCTGGGCAAGATGGCCGAGATCGGCACCGACGAGCAGATCTACGACCACCCCACCCACCCGTACACCCAGGCGCTGCTCTCCGCCGTACCGGTGCCGGACCCGTCGATGCGCGAGGGCCGCGAGCGGATCCTGCTCACCGGTGACGTCCCGTCCCCGGCGAACCCGCCCTCGGGCTGCCGCTTCCGCACCCGCTGCTGGAAGGCGCAGGACAAGTGCGCGGAGGAGGTGCCGCTGCTCGCCGTCCCGGAGCGCTTCCAGGGCTCGGACGGCCCGGCGGCACACGAGTCGGCCTGCCACTTCGCGGAGGAGAAGGACGTGGTGCATGCGTGAGGTGCCCATGCGTGGGGTGATCCGCGCCTGAGGCTCCATGCCTTGAGGCTGCCCCTGCGTGAGGCGGTGCACGTCCGACCCGGCCTGAAGCGTTCGGCCCCGGCCCCGGTCCCCCGGGGACCGGGGCCGAACGCGTTCCCGGCGCTCCCCGGGCGCGGAGCGTCGTCCCTCACGCCTTGAGGCCGAACCACACGACCTTGCCGGTGATCTCCGGCCTCGCGCCCCAGGGCCCGTGTGTCCCGTACGCGCCCCACTCGTCGGCGAAGCACCGCAGGAGCGCCAGCCCGCGACCGCTCTCGGACTCATCGCCAACGGGGGCGGTGTGAGGAGGGGGAACGGTACGCAGCGCCTCCGGCAGTTCCGGGCTCGGGTCCCACACGGAGACGCGGAGGCGGTCCGGGGCCCAGTCGAAGGAGATGAAGGCATCCCCGCCGGCGTGCCGGTAGGCGTTGGTGGTCAGTTCACTGACGAGCAGCTCGGCCGGGTCCACAAAGCAGTCCAGCCGGGCGGCCCGGAGGGCGGCCCGCAGTGTGGCGCGGACGACACCGGCGGCTCTGGGGTCGTGCGGGACGAACAGGCCGTAGGACCAGGGCTCTTGAGGGGTGTGCATGGCGGCGACCTCCGGTCGCGAGTGCGGACGGTGCGTGACTGGCGCCACACCCAACGTAGAGACTGTGGGGTTAGGTATTCAACGCTCGCCACGAAAGAGTGAACGCCGATGGACCGCCCCGGAGCCGGTGCACAAGACTGTGCCGCGTCATCGAGGAGGACGCGTGGCGCTGAGGCTCAACCCCACCTACCGGCAACGCCGTTTCGGCGAGGAGGTGCGCCGTCTACGTGAGCGGGCCGGTCTGAGCTCGACCGACGCCGCCGGCCTGCTGGGCATCAAACAACCGCACCTCAGCAACATCGAGGCCGGGAAGACGGGTCTGACGGAGGAACGGCTCCACCTCCTGGCGGACCGCGCCGGGGTCAAGGATTCGCCCTTGGTGGAGGCGCTCATCGGCATGGGGCGGTCGACCGGCAAAGGCTGGTGGACCGACTATCGCAAGGTGCTGGGCGCCTCCCACCTCGACCTGGCCGAACTGGAGGCGGGGGCATCCGGTCTGCACAACTACGAACTCCTTCTTGTCCCGGGGCTGCTTCAGACCGAGGCCTACGCGCGTGCGGTCCACGAGAGCGGCTATGTGCCGAGCGAGCCCCGAGGCCGCGCTCATGCGGTCGAGTTCAGGATCAACCGACAGAGCGTGCTCACCGGTGGACGTGGACCGGAATATCACGCGATCATCCATGAGGCAGCGCTCCGCGTTCTCTACGGTGGTGAGGCCGTGATGCGCGATCAGTTGCTCCGGCTGATCGAGATGTCACGCCTGCCGAATGTGACCATCCAGGTGTTTCCACTGGAGGCCGAGGGGAGGGTGGCGCTGAGCAGCCATGCCTTCCTCTGGGCCCGGTCCGCCGTGCCCGAACTCGACACGGTTCTGACCGATCAGCTCGGTGGCTCGCGTTTCATCGACATCCAGGAGATGACCGCCGAATACCGCGACTCTTTCGAGCAGTTGAGGAAGCTTGCCCTGCCGCCGATCGATGCTGATGCTGTACCCGAAGGACGCAGGGAGAAAGATTCGCTCGGGCTTGTCCAGCATCTTCTCTATCCACTCCTCCAGAAGAGAGGCCGCGCATGACCCCCCTCCGGTGGCAGAAGTCCACCTTCAGTTCCGGTGAGGCCGCCAATTGCGTAGAGGTCGCCTCCGATCGCGAGGGAATCCCCCTCCTCCGGGAGAGCGACGATCCGGGCACCGTTCTGTCCACCACGCCCGCATCGTTCCGTGGCCTGCTGGCCGGGATCAAGGCCGGCGAGTTCGACGGAATACCGGGCACGGACGGGGACGGGCCGGCCCCGAGAGAGGCGAAACTCGGCGCGGGGCTCGCCGCGGCGGACGAGGTGGTCTCGCAGCTCCCGCCGCCCACCGCGGCGGAGCGCGCCTGGGTGGACGGGTTCATGGCGGACGGGCGGAGTCCGGCGACGGACCACTGAGAGCAGGGCCCGGCGGACGCCCGCCACGGAGCCCATGGCTTCCCCGCGCGGAGGATCTCGCGGCTGGTTGTCAGTGCCCGCTGGGAGGATCTCCCGCATGACGACGCTGCTGCTCACCGACCTCGAACGTGCCGTCCGCGACAGCTGGGGCGCAGAGACCTGCACGCCCGAGTACCGCTCACGCTGGACCCCGGAGAATCCCGCCCGGGACCAGTGCGGGGTGACGGCCATGGTGCTCAACGACCTGCTGGGTGGTGAGCTGATCCGGGGGGAGGTCCACGTGAACGGGGAGCGCGTGGACTACCACTGGTGGAACCGCCTGGGTGCGGGCGTGGAGATCGATCTCACCCGGGAACAGTTCGGGCCGGAGGAGACCGTGGTCGGCGGGGTCGTCGTGGCCCGGCCTCCCGTCGCGGAGTGGCGCAGGCTCCGTGAGGAGTACGCACTGCTCCGCGAGCGGGTCCTGACGAAACTCGGCCCGGGGCGCCCGGCCGTCCCGTCGTCCGTGGTCGGGTAGACCCCCGCGGACAGGACGGTCGAGCCGGCCGGGCTGACGCCCTCCGCCGGCGGCCCGGGTGGGGGCGGGGCCACGCTAACGGCCGATGCCGGGGTGCGGGGGTGGGTGGGCTGGGGTCGGATGGGACTGGCGTCCCTTCTCCGGGCGCCGCCCGTTCCCGACCGAGGAGGCAGCCAATGCGCGGAGCCGCGTACGCCCGGTGGGCCGTCTGCGTGACCGTCGTCGCGCTGGCGGCGACCGCCTGCGGCGGGAGCACCGGATCCAGTGGCGGCGGTGGCGGAGGCGGGGGAGGTGTCCTCAGCTCGTCCTGGGGCGATCCGCAGAATCCGCTGGAGCCGGCCAACACCAACGAGGTGCAGGGCGGCAAGGTCCTCGACATGATCTTCCGCGGTCTCAAGCGGTACGACCCGGACACCGGGCAGGCCAAGGACATGGTCGCGGAGAGCGTCAGCACGAACGACTCGCAGCACTTCACCGTGAAGATCAAGAAGGGGTGGAAGTTCAGCAACGGCGAGAAGATCACCGCCGCGTCGTTCGTGGACGCCTGGAACTACGGGGCCAACCTCGACAACGCCCAGAAGAACGCGTACTTCTTCGAGTACATCGAGGGCTATGACGCCGTCCACCCGGAGCAGGGCAAGCCGACCGCCAAGACCCTCTCCGGGCTGAAGGTGAAGGACGACCGGACGTTCACCGTCACCCTCCGCCAGAAGTTCTCCACCTGGCCCGACACCCTCGGCTACAACGCCTTCGCCCCGCTCCCCCGGGCGTTCTACGACGACCACGCCGCCTGGGTGAAGAAGCCGGTCGGCAACGGCCCCTACCGGGTGGAGTCCTACGACAAGGGCTCGGTGATGAAGCTGCGGAAGTGGAGCGGCTACCAGGGGCCCGACCGGGCCAAGAACGACGGCGTGGACCTCAAGGTCTACACCGACAACAACGCCGCCTACACCGATCTGCTCTCCGGCAACCTCGACCTCGTCGACGACATCCCGGCCTCCCAGCTCAAGAACGTCAAGACGGACCTCGGCAAGCGCTACATCAACCAGCCGGCCGGCATCATCCAGACCCTGGCCTTCCCCTTCTACGACCCGCAGTGGGGCCAGGGGAAGGAGGACCTGCGGAAGGGCATCTCCCGGGCGATCGACCGCGAGCAGATCACCAAGCAGATCTTCGCCTCCACCCGCACCCCCGCCACCGACTGGACCTCGCCGGTGCTCGGCAAGGACGGCGGCTACAAGAAGGACATCTGCGGGGACGCCTGCGTCTACGACCCGAAGGCCGCGAAGAAGCTGATCGAGGGGGCGGGCGGGCTCCCCGGCGGGAAGATCCAGCTCACCTCCAACGTGGACACCGGATCGCACCGCCAGTGGCTGGACGCCGTGTGCAACAGCATCAACAACGCGCTCGGCAAGCGGAAGGCGTGCACGGTCAATCCGGTGGGCACCTTCGCCGACTACCGCAACAAGATCGCCGACCAGTCGATGCCGGGGCCCTTCCGGGCCGGCTGGCAGATGGACTACCCGCTGATCCAGAACTTCCTCCAGCCGCTCTACTACACGAACGCCTCCTCCAACGACGGCAAGTGGTCCAACCGGACCTTCGACGACCTGGTCGACAAGGCCAACGCCGAGAACGACACCAAGAAGGCCGTCACCACCTTCCAGGACGCCGAGAAGGTGCTCGCCGAGCAGATGCCCGCGATCCCGCTCTGGTACCAGAACGGCACCGCCGGGTACGCCAGCCGTCTGTCCGACGTGAAGCTCAACCCGTTCAGCGTCCCCGTCTACGACCAGATCACGGTGGGCTGACGGGCCCGTAGAGACGACCGGCGGCGCGGCCGGGGCCCCGCGGACGAGGCCCCGGCTCCGCCCCACCGGCGGACCACCGACACCGGACCACGACCACCGGAGCCCTGATGGGACGCTATGTGATCCGGCGGCTGCTCCAGATGATCCCGGTGTTCATCGGCAGCACGTTCCTGATCTTCGTCATGGTGTACGCGCTCGGCGACCCCGTCGCGGCGCTCTTC
The DNA here is from genome assembly GCF_012034935.1 of Streptomyces zingiberis. Taxonomy (GTDB): domain Bacteria; phylum Actinomycetota; class Actinomycetes; order Streptomycetales; family Streptomycetaceae; genus Streptomyces; species Streptomyces zingiberis. The sequence continues at coordinate 328,124 of NZ_JAATEN010000006.1, read as the reverse complement.
GGCGACCGCGCGCCCGACCCGGCCACCGCCGCCCGCATCCGCCGCGAGCTCTACCTCGACCAGCCGCTGTGGAAGCAGTACGGGCACTACATGGCGCAGATCTTCCAGGGCGACTTCGGGACCGCGTTCAACGGCCAGCCGGTGCTGGAGCTGATGGCCGCGGCCTTCCCCGTCACCCTGCGGCTGACGCTGATCGCCATCGCGTTCGAACTGCTCGCCGGGATCGCGCTCGGGGTGGCCGGCGGGCTGCGGCGCGGCCGGGCGGTGGACACCGGGCTGCTCGTCCTCACCCTGATCGTCATCTCCGTCCCCACCTTCGTCACCGGCTATCTCCTCCAGTTCCTCTTCGGCGTGAAGTGGGGCCTGGTCCGCCCGTCGGTCTCCACCGACGCCACCTTCCAGGAACTGCTGCTGCCCGGGCTGGTGCTGGCCCTGGTCTCCCTCGCCTACGTCACCCGGCTGACCCGGACCTCCGTGGCGGAGAACGTCCGCGGCGACTACGTCCGCACCGCGATCGCCAAGGGGCTGCCCCGCCGCCGGGTCGTCGTCCGCCATCTGCTGCGCAACTCGCTGATCCCCGTGGTCACCTTCATCGGCACCGACATCGGCGCCCTGATGGGCGGGGCCATCGTCACCGAGCGGATCTTCAACATCCACGGCGTCGGCTTCCAGCTCTACCAGGGCATCCTGCGGAACAACGCGCCCACGGTCGTCGGGTTCGTGACCGTACTGGTGATCGTCTTCCTGCTGGCGAACCTCGCCGTGGACCTGCTCTACGCCGTGCTCGACCCGAGGATCCGCTATGCCTGACGGCCCCGGACCCCAGCAGCCCGAGTCCCCGCCGCCGGAGCCGCGGGACCCCGCATCGCAGCGCCCCGAACCGCAGCGCCCCGGACCCCAGCGCCCCGGGTCCCAGCCGCCCGGAGCCCAGCCGCCGGACCCGCGGCGGCCCGTCGCCCCCACCGCCGGCGGCGCCGCCGCCGACCTCGCCATGGACGAGGGGGCCGCGCTGGAGCTCCCCTACGGCGGGACCCCCGGCGGCCCCGTGGGCCGGCCGCGCAGCCTGTGGTCCGACGCCTGGCGGGAGCTGCGCCGCAACCCCGTCTTCCTCGTCTCCGCGCTGCTGATCCTCTTCCTGGTGGTCATCTCCCTCTGGCCGCAGCTCATCGTCTCCACCGACCCGCTCGCCTGCGATCTGGGCAAGTCCCAGCAGGGCAGCGAACCCGGCCACCCGTTCGGCTACGACACCCAGGGCTGCGACGTCTACGCCCGCACCGTGTACGGCGCCCGCGCCTCCGTCACCGTGGGCATCTGCGCCACCCTCGGGGTGGCGCTGCTCGGCGGGATCGCGGGCGGGCTGGCGGGTTTCTTCGGCGGCTGGGCCGACGCGGTGCTCTCCCGGACCGCGGACGTCTTCTTCGGCATCCCGGTGGTCCTCGGCGGGCTGGTCTTCCTCTCCGTGGTGACGGGCACGACGGTGTGGCCGGTGGTCGGCTTCATCGTGCTGCTGGGCTGGCCGCAGATCGCGCGCATCGCCCGGGGCGCCGTGCTCACCGCCAAGGAGGCCGACTACGTCCAGGCCGCCCGGGCGCTCGGCGCCGGCAACACCCGGCTGCTGCTGCGCCATGTGGCGCCCAACGCGGTCGCCCCCGTGATCGTCGTCGCCACCATCGCGCTCGGCACCTACATCGCGCTGGAGGCCACCTTGTCCTTCCTCGGCGTCGGGCTGCGCCCGCCGACCGTCTCCTGGGGCATCGACATCTCCAACGCGGCCCCGCAGATCCGCAACGCCCCGCACATGCTGCTCTGGCCGGCCGGCGCGCTGAGCCTCACCGTGCTGGCGTTCATCATGCTCGGCGACGCCGTGCGCGACGCCCTCGACCCCCGACTGCGCTGAGGAGCCGCCATGCCCGCGACCGGGACCAGGGACGGGGAACGGCCCGCGCCGGAGCGGGACGGCCCGTCCGGCGCGCGGCTGCTGGACGTCCGCGACCTGCACGTGGAGTTCCGCACCCGGGACGGCACGGTCAGCGCCGTGAACGGGGTGTCGTACCACGTGGACGCGGGGGAGACGCTGGCCGTGCTGGGCGAGTCCGGCTCCGGCAAGTCCGTGACCGCGCAGGCCGTCATGGGCATCCTCGACTCCCCGCCCGGCCGGATCACCGGCGGGGAGATCCGCTTCCGTGGCCGCGACCTGCTGAGGGCCTCCCGCGAGGAGCGGCGGAGGATCCGCGGCGCCCGGATGGCGATGATCTTCCAGGACGCGCTCTCCTCGCTCAACCCCGTGCTCACCGTCGGCGACCAGCTCGGGGAGATGTTCCAGGTGCACCGCGGCGCCTCCCGGCGGGCCGCCAAGGCCAAGGCCGTGGAGCTGATGGACCGGGTGCGGATCCCGGCGGCGAAGCAGCGGGTGAACGACTATCCGCACCAGTTCTCCGGCGGGATGCGCCAGCGCATCATGATCGCCATGGCGCTGGCGCTGGAGCCGGACCTGATCATCGCGGACGAGCCCACCACCGCCCTGGACGTCACCGTCCAGGCCCAGGTGATGGACCTCCTCGCCGATCTGCGGCAGGAGTACGCCATGGGGCTGGTGCTGATCACCCATGACCTCGGCGTCGTCGCGGACGTCGCCGACCGGATCGCGGTGATGTACGCCGGGCGGATCATGGAGACCGCCCCGGTGGACCAGCTCTACCGGCGCCCCGCGCACCCGTACACCCGCGGCCTGCTGGACTCCGTGCCCCGGCTCGACCGCAAGGGGCGGGGGCTGCGCGCCGTCCGCGGGCTCCCGCCCGACCTGCGGCGCGTCCCGCCCGGCTGTGAGTTCCACCCCCGCTGCCCGCGGGCGCGCGAGGTGTGCGTCCGCCGCCGTCCGCCGCTGTACGAGGTCACCGGGGAGGACGGGACGCCGCTGCCCGGCCGCGCCAGCGCCTGCCACTTCTGGAAGGACGAGCTCGCCGATGCACCAGCCCGTTGACGCGGAGCCACCGCCCGAGCCCGAGCCGCCCCCCAGGCCGGGGCGGCCCGAACCGCTGCTGGAGGTGCGCGGCCTGCAGAAGCTCTACCCGCTGACCCGCGGCGTCGTCCTCCGCCGCCGGACCGGCGCCGTGCGGGCCGTGGACACCGTCTCCTTCGGCCTGGGACGCGGGGAGACCCTCGGCGTCGTCGGGGAGTCGGGGTGCGGCAAGTCCACCGTGGCGAAGCTGCTGGTCCATCTGGAGCGGCCGACCGCCGGCACCGTGCGCTACCGGGGGGAGGACATCACCCGGCTGTCGGGGCGGGCGCTGAAGGCGGTCCGCCGCAACATCCAGATGGTCTTCCAGGACCCCTACACCTCGCTCAACCCGCGGATGACCGTCGGTGACATCATCGGCGAGCCCTTCGAGATCCACCCGGGCGCCGCGCCCCGCGGCGACCGCCGCCGCCGGGTGCGGGAGCTGCTGGACGTCGTCGGGCTCAACCCCGAGTACATCAACCGCTACCCCCACCAGTTCTCCGGCGGCCAGCGGCAGCGCATCGGCATCGCCCGCGCCCTGGCCCTCAACCCCGAGGTGATCGTCGCCGACGAGCCCGTCTCCGCGCTGGACGTCTCCGTGCAGGCGCAGGTGATCAACCTGATGGAGCGGCTGCGGGACGAGTTCGGCCTCGCCTACGTCTTCATCGCCCACGACCTGTCCGTGGTGCGGCACATCTCCGACCGGGTCGCCGTGATGTACCTGGGCCGCTTCGTGGAGACCGGCACCGACGAGGAGATCTACGAGCACCCCACCCACCCCTACACCCAGGCGCTGCTCTCCGCCGTCCCCGTCCCGGACCCGGGCGCGCGGGAGCGGCGCGAGCGCATCCTGCTCGCCGGGGACGTGCCCTCGCCGGCCGACCCGCCGTCCGGCTGCCGCTTCCGCACCCGCTGCTGGAAGGCGGAGGCGGTATGCGCGGAGAAGGTGCCGGAACTGGCCGTGCCGGTGGCGTTCCGCGGGCGGGACCGGCCGGTCGCCCACCCCTCCGCCTGCCACTTCGCGGAGACCCTGCCGCTGGACCGGCCCGCGCCCCGGCACGTCCGGCAGGCGCCCGCGACCGGGCCGTCGGGTCCGGGCGGGCCGGGGCCGGACGGGGGATGAGCGGCCCCGGCGGGCGCGGGAACTCCCGCGCGGCGGCGCGGGGGTGACGGGCGATCCGCCGGCGGCCGGGCGGACGCGGGGTCAGCGCGCCGTGTCCTGGCTCCCCTCGGCCGCGGCCAGCGCCGGATCGAGCACCACGTCCTCGGCGCGGGCCGTGACCGACGGCTCCTCCGGGAAGTGGCAGGCCGTCAGATGACCCTCCCGGCTGCCCGCGGCCCGGACCAGCGGCGGAACCTCCGCCGCGCACTTCTCCCGCGCCTTCCAGCAGCGGGTGCGGAACCGGCAGCCCGAGGGCGGGTCCACCGGGGAGGGCACATCGCCCGCGAGCCGGATGCGCTCCTTGCGCGGACGCCCCTCCGGCCCCTCCCGCCCCGCCGCCACGCCGGTGGCCGCCTCCGGGACGGCGGAGAGCAGGGCGTGGGTGTACGGGTGGCGGGGCCCGGTGTAGACGGAGTCGCGGTCGCCCACCTCCACGATCCGCCCCAGGTACATCACGGCCACCCGCTGCGAGACATGGCGGACGACGGCCAGATCGTGCGCGATGAAGAGGAAGGCGATCCCCAGATCCCGCTGGAGCCGCCGCAACAGGTTGACCACCTGCGCCTGGATCGAGACGTCCAGCGCGGAGACCGGCTCGTCCGCCACGATCAGCCGGGGCTCCAGGGCGAGGGCGCGGGCGATGCCGATGCGCTGCCGCTGCCCGCCGGAGAACTCGTGCGGGAAGCGGTTGTAGTGCTCGGGGTTGAGGCCGACCGTCTCCAGCAGCTCCCGCACCCGGCGCTCCCGGCCGCCGGGCGGCTCGATCCCGGCCACCTCCAGGGGGGAGCGGACGATGGTGCCGACGGTCTGCCGCGGGTTCAGGGACGCGTAGGGGTCCTGGAAGACCATCTGGATCTCGGGGCGGACCGGGGTCAGTTCCTTGCGGCTCGCGTGGGTGATGTCGCGGCCCCGGTAGCGGATGCGGCCCGCGGTGGGTTCCAGCAGCCGGGCCAGCAGCCGCCCCGTCGTCGACTTGCCGCAACCGGACTCGCCCACCAGGCCGAAGGTCTCACCGGCCCGTACCGTCAGATCGACCCCGTCCACCGCCCGTACCGCGCCGACCTGGCGGCGGAAGGGGAAGCCGCCCAGCACCGGGAAGTGCTTGACCAGGCCCTCGGCGGTGATCAGCGGCTCCCCGGCGCGGGGCGGCACGGCGCCTTCCGCGCTGCCCGCCGTGCGGGAGGCCGTGCCGGACGACGGGCCCGCCGTGCCGGACCCCGCGCGCGGGCCCGGGCCGGTCGGCGCGCCGGGGGCCGGGGGCGGCGCCGGGTCCGGTGCCGGGCCCCGGCCGGCGCCCTCCGCCGGCCTCGGGTCGCGTTCGTGTGTCATCGGTCGCCCTCCTTCCGGAGCAGGTCCGCCCCGCCGTCCGCCGGAACCGGGACGGACGCGGAGCCGGTGGCGCCGGCCCGGCCGGCCTCCGCGGACCACCCCGCGCGCTGCTGATCAGCGGTCAGGTGACAGGCGGCGCCCCGCCCTTCCGGCAGCTCCGGCCGCTCGGCCGAGCACCGCCCGGGCCCGCCCGCCACCCGGGGCGGGAAGGCACAGCGCGGGTGGAACGGGCAGCCGGGCGGCGGGGCGAGCAGGCTGGGCGGGGTGCCGGGGATGGGCCGCAGCGGTTCGTCCGGGTCGGAGTCCAGGTCCGGCGTGGACCGGAGCAGCCCCCAGGTGTACGGGTGGCGGGGCGCGCCCAGCACCTCGGCGGCGGAGCCGCGCTCCACGGCCCGCCCCGCGTACATCACCAGGATGTTGTCCGCGGCGCCCGCCACCACCCCGAGGTCGTGGGTGATCAGCACGATCGCCGTCCCGGACTCCTGCTGGAGTTCGCCCAGCAGATCGAGGATCTGGGCCTGGACGGTGACGTCCAGCGCGGTGGTGGGCTCGTCCGCGATCAGCAGGCCGGGGTCGCAGACCAGCGCCATGGCGATCATCGCCCGCTGCCGCATCCCGCCGGAGAACTGGTGCGGGTAGTCGCCGGCCCGCAGCCGGGGCCGGGGGATGCCGACCTTGGCCAGCATCTCCACCGCCCGTTCCCGTGCCGCGCGCTTCGAGGCCCCCGTGTGCTTGCGGTACGGCTCGGCGATCTGCCGGCCGATGGTGTGGTAGGGGGAGAGGGCGGTGAGCGGGTCCTGGAAGATCATCGACATGGTGTTGCCGCGGAGCCGTTCCAGGTCCCGCTCCCGGGCGCCCGTCACCTCCCGCCCGCCCAGCCGGATCCGGCCGGAGACGGTGGTGGTGCGCGGGTCGTGCAGCCCCAGGATCGCGAGGCTGGTGACGGACTTGCCGGAGCCCGACTCGCCGACGATGCCGAGGGTCCTGCCGCGTTCCAGGGTGAAGGAGAGCCCGTCCACGGCCCGGACGGGGCCGTCCTCGGTGGTGAAGCGCACGCGCAGATCGGTGACGGAGAGGAAGGGCCCGTCGCCCGGGGCGGCGGGGGCGGGCCCGGCCGCCTCCCGGCCCGGGGTGGTGGGGATGGTCACGAGGTCTCCGGTGGTCCGGCGGTGATCGGATGGTCCGGTACGGGATGGGGGTGGTGGGGGCTAGGCGAGGCGCACGCGCGGGTCGATCAGCGCGTAGACGGCGTCGACGACGATGTTGCAGAGGATGATCGCCGTCGCGGCGAAGAGCATCACGCCCATGAGCATGGGCAGGTTGGTGTTGGTGACGGACTCCACGGCGAGCCGGCCGAGCCCGGGCAGGGTGAAGGTGAACTCGGTGATCATGGCTCCGCCGAAGAGCGAGCCGAGGTCCACGCCGAAGATGGTGACGATCGGGATGAGGGAGCCCCGCCAGGCGTGGCGGAAGAAGACCGTGCGGCGCGCCATCCCCTTGGCCCGCGCGGTGCGCACGTGGTCCTCCTGGAGCTGCTCGATCATCGTGGAGCGCGCCATCCGGGTGTAGTTGGCGGTGAAGATGATCGACAGCACGCACCAGGGCAGGAGCAGTCCCGCGAACCAGCCCGCCGGATCCTCGGTCAGCTCCACGTAGCGGGGCTGGGAGAGCCAGCCGAGCTGGTAGACGAAGAGCGCGATCGCCAGCGGCCCGACGAAGTAGATCTGCATCGAGCTGAGCACCAGCGACCCGGAGCTGAGCACCTTGTCGACGACGGTGCCGCGGCGGGCGGCGGCGAGCATCCCGGTGGCCAGCCCGACGGTGAGGAAGACCGCGGCGCCACCGACCGCGAGCGAGACGGTCGTGGGGAAGCGGTCCAGGATCGTCTCCCAGACGGGTGTGTTGTCCACGAAGGAGTACCCCAGGCAGGGCGCCGGGCAGGGGCCCACCGCGTAGTCGCGGCCGAGAAGGATCCCCGTCATGTACTCCCAGTACTGCGCCGGCACCGGCTGGTCGATGCCCATGTTGCGGCGGACCACCTCCAGCGCCTCCGGCGTGCAGTTCTTGCCGCAGGCCAGCAGGGCGGGGTCACGCGGGATGCTGTAGAAGAGGAAGAAGGTCAGAGCGCTGATGATCAGCAGGATGACGAGGGCGCCGAGCGACCGGCGGACCAGGAATCGCAGCATGGCGTGGACGGCTTTCCGTCGGGGCGGAAGATGTCGCGGGAGTCTCCGGGAGTCTCCGGGAGTCTCCGGGAGCCTCACGGGGTCGTGAGGAGACGGGGGAGACGGGGCCGGGCGGGGCTGGTCGGGGCCCGGGAGCGGCCGCGGCGGGCGGGTCCCGGGCCCCGGCGGGCCGCTACTTCTTGACGTAGAGCTTGTTGGGGTCGATCCCGCTCAGATCGTTGTTGTAGACCGCCCCGCCGATCTTCGAGCCGCTGATCTGCATCTGCTTGTAGAAGTACACCGGGACCACCGGGGTGACGTCCTCGATGATGTACTTGCTCAGCTCGAACCACTCCGTGGCGGCCTTCTCCGGGTCGGCGATCCCCGAGATGCGGTCGATCTCCGAGTTGATCTTCTCGTCGTCGACGTGCGGGTAGTTGCTCGCCCCGTCGGCGATCTTGCGGCCGTCGAAGAGCGGCGGGATCACGGTGGACGCGCTCACCCAGTCGTGGCCCCAGTTGCTGCGGTACAGGTCGTAGCCATTGTCGACCTTGCCGATCCGGTCGTAGAAGGTGTCCGTGGGCAGTTCCTTGCGCTGCACGTCGAACCCGGCCTCGCGGAGGGCGTCGGTGACGGCCACCGCCTCCTGCTGGCTCTCGTCGTCGTTGCGGAAGGCGAAGACCAGCTTCCGGTCCTCCTGGCCGGCCTCCTTCAGCAGCTCCCGGGCCTTCGCCGGGTCGCCGCCCGGCTTCTTGAGCTTGCCGAACGGGTCGTAGCCCTTCTCGTGGCCCGGCAGCAGCGGGCTGATGACGCCGCCCGCCAGCTCACCGCCGGCCGAGCCGCCGTAGGGCGCGAGGACGGACTTGATCGGCAGGGCGTGGGCGATGGCCTGCCGTACCTTGTGGTCCTTGATCCGGTCCATGTTGATCGCGTACATCGCGACATAGGTCTGGTAGCCGGAGACCGTGCGCGCCTTCGCCGCCTCGTCCCGCGTCACCTGCGGGACGGTGCTCGCGTCCACCGAGTTGTTGAAGCTGGTCGCGCGCTGGTTCTCACCGGTGTCGGAGAGCAGCCGCTTGCTGGAGTCCTCGTACTGGTGGTTGAAGGTGATCTCGAACTTCTCGGGGTACTGGTGGCGGGCGGGGTCCGTCCGCGCGTCCCACTCCGGGTTGCGCACCAGGCTCATCGACTTGCCCGGCTTGAACGACTGGACGCGGTACGGGCCGGAGGCCAGCGGGTCCCGGTCGTACTTCTCCCGGGTGTCCTTGCTCCGGGACACCACGCCGTAGCCGGGCATCCCGAGCGCGTACGGCAGGTCGTTCTGCGGCTTCTCGAAGTGGAAGACCACCGTCTTGTCGTCGGGGGTCTCCAGGACCGAGTCCGGCAGGTGGTCGCCGTCGTAGGGGCCGCCGGGGAGCAGGTCGCGGTAGTCGGGGTCGTCCGCCATCCAGGACTGGACGAAGGCCGGCCCCTCGGTGACGAAGTCGGCGAAGAGCCGCTCGAAGGTGTGGCGGATGTCCGCGGAGGTGATCGGCGAGCCGTCCTCGAAGCGGATGCCGTCCTTGAGGGTGTACGTCCAGGTGCGGCCGTCGTCGGAGCGGGTGCCGCTGTCGGTGGCGAGGTCGCCGACGACCGAGTAGTCACCGTCGTTGTCCATCTTGACGGTGGTGAGCCGGCGGTGGATCAGGGCCGCCAGCTTGCCCTCGTCGGCGACGTAGATCTGCGCCGGGTCGAGGTGCGCGTAGCTGTCCCGCTGGAGCACCCGGATCGTGCCGCCGGCCTCGGCGCCCGGTATGGGCTCCGCGGGCCCGGTGGACGCCTTCGCGCCGGCGAACGGCACCGGTTCCTGGGCGGTGGCGCCGCCCCCGCCCTCCTGCTCGCCGCCCCCGCCGCCGCCCTCGCTGCACCCGGTGAGCAGCAGTGCCCCCGCCACCAGCGCCACCACGGCGGAGCGTCCTCCGCCCAAGCTCTTCCTCATGGTCACTCGCACCTGCCCGTCCCTCGTGTGTGGCCGGCGGTCCGCACCTCGGGTGTGCGCCCGCGAACTGCTGGTTCAGTACCGGGCCCTCGGGTCGAAGGCGTCCCGGACCGAGTCCCCGAGCAGGTTGAAGGCCACGATGAAGAGCACCATCGCCCCGCCCGGGAAGAACATGTAGGTGAAGTCGTTCTCGAAGACCTGGGCGCCGGTGGCGAACATCCGGCCCCAGTCGGGGGTGGGCTCGATGAACCCCACCCCCAGGAAGGAGAGCCCCGCCGCGGCGGTGACGACGTTGGGCAGCATCAGCGTGGACTGCACCAGGATCGGCGTCACGACGTTCGGCAGCAGCTCCCGGCGGATGATGCGCCAGGGCGAGGCGCCGCTCACCCGGGCCGCCTCCACGAACTCCCGTTCCCGCAGCGAGAGCACGGTGCCGCGCAGGATCCGCGCCAGGCTCATCCAGCCCAGGAACCACAGCACCAGCACCATCGCCACGGCCCGCACCCAGGTGGGCGTCTCGTCGGTGTCGGCGACGAACAGGGCGACCACGATGGGCATGAAGGCCACGAAGAAGAGCTGGTTCGGGAAGGCCATCAGCAGGTCGATGGTCCGCCCGATGAGGAAGTCGGTCCGCCCGCCCAGATAGCCGGCGGCCACCCCCAGCACGATCGCGGTCAGCGTGGCGAGCAGCGTCACCGCGACGGCGACCAGCAGCGAGGTGCGGATGCCGTACAGGAGCTGGGTGAAGACGTCCCGGCCGAGGATGGGCTCGATGCCGAACCAGAACTCCCCGGAGATCCCGCCGTTCGGCGCGATCGGATAGCCGAACTCGTTGAGCAGGCCGTCCTGGACCTGCCCGTAGCGGGTGTACGGGTCCTTGCCGTACAGCCCGGAGATCACCGGGGCCAGCAGGCCCACCGCGAAGAAGAACAGGACGACGCAGGCGGCGGCCACCCCGGTCCGGTCCCGCCGGAAGCGGCGCCACATCAGCTGCCCCGGCGAGCGGCCCGCCGCGGCCCCGGCGGCCTCCCGGGCGCCCGGCGCCGGGGTCACCGCGGAAGCCTGGGGTGCCTGGGGTGCCCGGGACCCCGGAAACTCGGACGGACTGGTCATCGCGCTCGGCCCCCCGTGGTCGCGTCGCCCTCGGATCCGGGCCGCTGCTCCCGGCCCGTCACCCGGGCCCGTCACTCTCGGTCCGTGCCTGTGGTCGATCCGGACCCTTGGTCAGTAGTGGTCCGTACCAATTGCTGTGCGGTGAGCGCGACTTTGCAGCGGAGCCCGGGTTCCGTCAAGAGGGTATTGACGCGAAAACGCGAGAAGCGCCTGCTCGGGGCGCATCTTGAGGGAAGGTTTCACATATCGACGTCGCCGTGTGCTTGACGGCGGGCCGGGCGGCGGCCGGGTGGCGGGCCGCGCGCTCCGGGCGGGCGCCCCCGGCCGTCGCCCCGGGGCCCCGCCCCGCCCGCCCGGGGCGTTAACACCCGGGCAACGCCGTGGACCCCGTTCCGATATCCGCCGGGGTCAGGCTGGTCGGCGTACGGCCGTGCGGGTGCCGTAGAACCGGCCGGGGCGGCCTGACCGCCCCGGCCGGCGGCCGCCCGCCACGCGCCGCGAGGGCCCCGCGGGCCCGCGCCGGGCGGAACCGGTGTCCTCCGGCCCGGCGCGGGCCCGTCGGTCCGGCCGCCCCGGCCCCGGCCCCGGCGTCAGTCCAGGCCGAGCGAGCGGCGCAGGAACCGCGCCTGGAGCAGCAGCAGATTCTCCGCCACCTGCTCCTGCGGGGTCATGTGCGTCACCCCGGAGAGCGGCAGCACCTCGTGCGGCCGGCCGGCGGCCAGCAGCGCGGAGGAGAGCCGCAGGGTGTGCGCGGCGACGACGTTGTCGTCCGCCAGCCCGTGGATGAGCATCAGCGGACGGTTCTCCCGCGCCGCCCCGGACAGCTCGCCACCGCTGATCAGCGAGTTGGCCGCGTACACCGCCGGCGCCTCGTCCGGGTGGCCCAGATACCGCTCGCTGTAGTGGGTGTCGTAGAGCAGCCAGTCGGTGACGGGCGCCCCGGAGACCGCCGCGTGGAAGACGTCCGGGCGGCGCAGCACCGCCAGCGCGGCCAGATAGCCGCCGTAGGACCAGCCCCGGATCGCGACCCGCCCGAGGTCCAGCGGGAAGCTCTCCGCCAGCGCCCGCACGGCCGTGACCTGGTCCTCCAGCGTGACCCCGGCCGGGTCGCCGGCGATGGCCTTCTCCCAGGACGGCGAGCGCCCCGGGGTGCCGCGGCCGTCGGCGACCACCACGGCGAACCCCTGGTCGGCGAACCACTGCGAGGTCAGATAGGCGTTGTGGGCGGCGAGCACCCGCTGGCCGTGCGGCCCGCCGTAGGGGTCCATCAGCACCGGCAGCGGCCCGTCCCCGTCCCGGTACCCGGAGGGCAGCAGCACGGCGCACGGGATCCGGCGCTCGCCCGCCTCCGTCAGCCGGGGCCGCGCGGTCAGCACCGGCTCCTCGGCCAGCGACAGCACCGTCCCGGCCGGCTTGCCGTCCCGCAGCAGCCGCACCGTGACGCCGGGGGCGGAGGGCGAGAGGGAGGAGACCACGGTGACGGGGCCGGAGCGGACCGCCCCGTGCACCCCGGCGCCCTCCGAGATCCGCTCCACGCCGAGTTCGGTCACCCGGTGCACATGGATCTCGCCGAGCCCGGGCGCCTCCGCCTCCGGCCCCGCCGAGGCCGTCACCAGCACGTCCTCCGCGGTGACGTCGAGCACCGCCCGGATGTGCAACTGCGGTCCCGTCAGCGGGCGGTCACCGACCATCAGCACCCGGGCGCCGCCCTCGTCCGCGATCCGCACCAGCCGGCCGTCCGGGGTCCACACCGGGACGCCGGGGAAGAGGTCCAGCCACACCGGGTCCTCGTCGGCGTGGAGCACCGTGGTGGCGCCCGTCGACGGATCGACCGTCAGGCAGAGCTGGGTGCGCTGGTCGCGGGCCTGGACGAGGAGCAGCGGCGGCCCGGCCGCGGACCAGTGCACGCGCGCCAGGTAGGGGTAGCGCGCCCGGTCCCACTCCACCGGGACGCGGGAGCCGTCGAGCCCGACGAGGTGGAGGGTGACCTCGGCGTTCGCCGTGCCGGCCGCCGGGTACGCCACCTCGGCGGGGCGCCGGTCCGGGTGCGCCGGGTCGGCGATCCACCAGCGCCGCACCGGGCTGTCGTCCACCCGCGCCACCAGCAGGCGGTCGCTCTCGGGCGACCACCAGTAGCCGCGGGAGCGGTCCATCTCCTCGGCGGCGACGAACTCGGCCAGGCCGTAGCCGACACTCCCGCCGGCCTCCCCCTCGCCGGGGCCGGCGAGCACCCGCTCGCCCGAGCCGTCGGCCCCGGCCACCCGCAGCGCGCCACGCGCCACCCAGGCGACGTGCTCCCCGTCGGGGGACGGGCGCGGGTCGACCACGGGCCCCTCGACCGGGAGCTCGCGCGCCTCCCCGGTGCGCGGCTCCGCCGTGAACAGCCGCCCGGACAGCGCGAACGCGACCCGCTCCACCGCGCGGTCCACGGCGTAGCCGACGACCCCCGCCGAGCCCTCCCGGCTCCGTTCCCGCCGGGCCCGCTCCGCGTCCGACAGCCGCTCCGCCCCGCCGCCGAGCAGCGCCGCGGGGTCGGCGGCGATCCGCTCCGTCCCCTCGTCGAGATCGTGCACCCAGAGCAGGTTCTGCCGGTCGGTGCCGGAGCGGGACCGCAGGAAGAGCACGCGGGCGCCGTCCGGCGACACGGTGAAGGAGCGCGGGGAGCCCAGGGTGAAGCGCTGGGTCCTGGCATGCTGCCGCGGAAACGAGAGCTGTCCGTCCATGGGCCCGACCCTACGCGGCCCGGACCGGCCGGCGACCGCCCCGCGCGCCCCGGCGCGACCGCCCGCCCGGGGTGCGGCGCGCGGGGCGTGCCGGCCCCGGCGGCGGCGCGGAACCCTCGACGGCTGCGGATTTCCGGGGGGTTCCGGAGGATTCCGGGGGTGGTCCGGTGGGGTTCGGGCGGGTTTGCGCCGGGCCGCCGCGCCGCGCTCCCGTGGTGCCCCGGGCACGCTCCGTTTCCGCCCCGGTGTGCGCCCGGCGCACCACGGAGCGGTGGGGTGGTGTGCGCCCCTTATCTGCTGCGATGCACCCGCTCGTGCTCACGGGCGGATCGTTATGATCAGCAGCGCATCGTGGGTAACCACACTGTGGCGCAAGCGAGTTGCCCCGCGTCAGCCCCCCGACCGCACACTCTTGGAGGTGAACCGCCGTGGCACTCTCGATTTCGGTGGTGGTGCTGCTGGCGATCATCGTCTTCCTGCTGGTCCGGAAATCCGGACTGAAGGCCGGACACGCGGTGGTCTGCATGCTGCTCGGCTTCTACCTGGCCAGTTCCTCGGTGGCCCCCACCATCAGTGAGCTGACGAGCAACGTGGCCGGGATGATCGGGGGGATCAAGTTCTGACCGCCGGGCGCCCTCCGGCTCCGGGGGCGCCCCGGCTCGTACGCTGGTGCCCATGACAGACCAGTCCTCCCCGGGCCGTGGCCGGACGCTGCCGGCCCGCCGTCTACTGCTGGTGCACGCGCACCCGGACGACGAGACGATCAACAACGGCGCCACCATGGCCGCGTACGCCGCGCGGGGGGTGCACGTCACGCTCGTGACGTGCACCCTCGGGGAGGAGGGCGAGGTCATCCCGCCCGGGCTCGCGCGGCTGACCGAGGACCGCGACGGCGCGCTCGGCCCGCACCGGGCCGGCGAGCTCGCCGCGGCGACGGCCGAACTCGGCGTCCACGACCAGCGCTTCCTCGGCGGCCGCGGCCGCTACCGGGACTCCGGGATGGCGGGCACCCCGCCGGCCGGCCACCCCCGCGCCTTCTGCCGGGCCGAGCCCGACGAGGCCGCCGCCCACCTGGTCGGGGTGGTGCGCGAGATCCGCCCCCAGGTCCTCGTGACCTACGACCCCGACGGCGGGTACGGCCACCCCGACCACATCCAGGCCCACCGCGTCGCCCTGCGCGCCGCGGAGCTGGCCGCCGATCCCGCCTACCGGCCGGACCTCGGCGCGGCGCACACGGTGCGCAAGATCTACTGGAACTGCCTGCCGCGCTCGGTGGCCGAGGAGCGGCTGGCCGCGCTGCGGTCCGGGCCGCCGCTGCCGTTCCCGGCCGTGGCCACCCCCGGGGACCTCTCCGGAGTCGTCGACGACGAGCTGGTCACCACCGTTGTGGACACCGGGGAGGAGGGCCTGCGCCGCAAGGCCGCGGCCCTGCGGGCGCACGCCACCCAGGTGGCCGTGGCGGACGGCGGTGGCTCCGGGGCCACGGGAACCCCCGGTGGCGCCGCCGTGGCGGACGGGACGGAGTTCGCGTTCGCCCTCTCGAACGGGCTGGCGCAGCCCATCCTGGCCACCGAGTACTACCGGCTCGTGCGGGGCCCCGCCGCGCCCGGCCGGCCGGCGGGACCCGAGACGGACCTCTTCGCCGGAATCGCGGGGGCCGGGGAGACCGGCGAGCCCGGTGAACCGGAGGAACCCGGGGAACCCGGGGTACTTGGGGTACTCGGGGAACCCCGGGAAAGCGGAGCAACCGGGGAATCCGGGGAGAACGAGGCGAGTGCCACCCCGCCGGGCGGGCTCGCGGGGGCGGACGGCCCGGACGGCCCGGATCGCGGCGCCGGCGCCGGCGCGGCCCGGGGCACCGGCGGCCCCGGCACCCCGGGGGAGGCCCGATGAGCGCCGGGCGGTTCGCCGCCTACGCGGCGCTGGTGGTGCTCGGCGCGCTCACCGGGGCGGCGGGCGCCCTGGTCCAGGGGGCCTGGTTCCCCGGCGGGCTGCTGCTCGCGCTGCTCGCCGTCGGCGCGTTGTGCTACGGCGGGCTGCGGGCCACGGCCTCCCGGATCGGCCCCGGCGCGGCGGCCGGTGGCTGGCTGCTCGCGGTGATGCTGCTGACCACCTCACGGCCGGAGGGTGACTTCCTGTTCGGGGCCGGGGTGGGTTCGTATCTCTATCTGCTGGGCGGCATGTTGACCGCTGTGATCTGCACCACCCTTCCGGTGGTGCCCCCAACTCGCCCCGCCCCCGCGCGCGGTGACGGCTGACGCTCCGCCGGGCCGCCGCGGCGCGTCTGCCGTACGGGTCGCCGATACGGCGGTCGAGGTAGCGGCCACGGCGACGGCCAGTATGGTGGTGGGCGCCGCCGAACTCCCCTGCCCGCGCGTGGAGGCATCCCCCTCCCGCCGCCACCGGTACGGGGGGAGCCCAGCGTGAGGACAACGGGCGGCGGAGCCAACCGGGAGAACCAGCTGTGAGCCGTGAATCTGACACCACGTCCTCCGGGCCCCACGGGCACGGCGGGGCCGCGCCGTACCCCTCGGGCACCCCGCCCTACGGGACGCCGCGCTACCCGTCCCTGCACCCCCCGCAGGACGCCACCGGCGGCGCGGAGACCGCCGGCGCCGGGCAGCAGCCCTCCGCGGCGCCGGAGCAGCAGCCGCGGACCGAAACCACGCTGACGACCCGGATCAGAATCAACATCCCCGGGTCCCGGCCGATCCCCCCGGTCGTCATGCGCACGCCCGTGGAGGACCGCTCCTCCGCGGTCACCCCCGGCGACCCCGGCCCGGGCCGCGCGGGTGACGGGCAGGCCGCCGGCGCCGCCGCGGACCGCGGCCGGGAAGAGCCGGGGAAGGCCCCGGCCACGGGCGGCCGCGGCGGTGGCGACCGGACGAGCGACTGGTTCGCGCCCAAGAAGACCCCGACGCCGTCCGGCGGCACGCCGATCCCCGGCGGCCCCGCCGCCCCGCAGGGCGGTGGCGCGCGCGGCGGCGTGCCCGGCGGCGCGGACCCCGGTTCCGTCCCCGGTGCCCGGCGTCCCGGCGGAGCGCCCCGGCCCGGCCCGGACGCGGCGCACGGCCCGGCGCACACCCCGGCCTACGGCACCCGGATCCCCGGCCCCGACGGCCCCACCACCGGCCCGGCGGAGGGCGACATGCCGCTGCCGCCCGGTTTCCGGCAGCAGCACGGCCCCGGCACGCCGGGCGGCCCCGGCCGCGACTCCGGCTTCCCCTCGCACACCGCCCCGCCCGGCGCGGAGCAGGACCAGCCCACCATGGACTTCGGGCGCGGTCTGATCGACGACGCCCCGTACGGCGGGCACGAGGAGCGGATCTCCAGCGACACGCTGGTCAGCGGGGGCCACCCGGCCCCGGCCGCCGCGGGTCCGGCGTTCCCGGCGTTCCCCACGGACCCCGACGGCCACGCGGCGGCCGACGGCGGCAGCGGCACGGACGCCCCGCGTCCGCCGGAGCCGCCCGCCGCCGAACCGGCCCCGCCCGCGCGGAAGAAGGGCCGGTCCAAGCTGGTGCTCACCGCCGTCGCCCTGGTGGTCGCCACCGGTACGGCCTACGCCGCCGGGCTGCTCCTGGACCACGCGGAGGTACCGAAGGGCACCACCATCCTCGGCGTCGACGTCGGCGGCACCTCCCGCGAGGAGGCCGTGAGCCGGCTCGACCAGGCGCTGGGCAACCGGGTCGACCAGCCGCTGACGGTCGCCGTGGCGGGGGAGAAGCAGCAGCTCAAGCCGTCGGTGCTGGGGCTGGACGTGGACACCGAGGCCAGTGTCCGGCAGGCCGCCGGGCGCGACTACAACCCGGTCACCGTGATCGGTTCGCTTGTCGGCGGCACCCGCGCCGCCGAGGCCGAGATCACGGCCGACCAGGAGAAGCTGCGGGCCGCCCTGGAGTCGCTCGCCGGCGAGGAGGGCGCCGCCCAGGACGGCACGATCCGCTTCGAGAACGGCAAGGCCGTCCCCGTCCCCGGCAAGCCGCACCGCGCCCTCGACGTCGACAAGTCCGTCACCGCGCTCTCCGGCGCCTACCGGACCCGCGCCGAGACGGGCGCCGACACGGAGGTGAAGCTGCCCAGTTCGGTGCGGCAGCCGGCGGTCAGCGAGGCGGAGATCGACAAGGCGATGAAGGAGTTCGCCCGGCCCGCGATGTCCGGTCTCGTCACGGTGCGGACCGACGCCGAGCACACCATCGCCTTCAGCCCGGAGAACTCCCTGCCGAAGTTCCTGTCCATGAAGCCCGTGGGCGGCAAGCTGGTGGACACCTACGACCTGAAGGTCCTCAAGTCGCTCTACGGCGGGGTCTTCGACGGGGTGCTCGTCGAACGCGGCAACGGCTCGAAGACCCCGGTCAGCCCGGAGGACGTGGCCGGAGCGCTCCGCGAGGCGCTGCGCTCCACGGACCCCGCCGGACGGGTCGTCACCATCGAGACCGCCCCGGAGTGACCGGCCGCTCCCCGGGGTCCGTCCGGCCCGGTGTGCGGGGTCCGCGCCCGGGCCGGGCGGACCCTCCGGGGTGCGCGGCGCCCGCCGTCCTCCTCGGATCTCCGGGATCCTCCCGGGGCGCCGCGGCGCGGGGCCACCGGGCCTCCGGTCCGCGGGCGGTCCGCGCGTGGTCCGCGGCAGCGCTCAGTTGAGGCGGGCGCGCGCGGCCCGGGCCTGGCGGCGGGCCTCCCGCGCCGCTTCCGGGTCCACCGCCTCCGCGACCTCCGCGTAGGTCTCCAGCTCGGCCGCGCCGGACAGGAAGTCCCCGCACGCCACCAGCAGTCCGCCGCGTTCCTGACGCAGCCGCGCCGGGTGGCTGGGCAGCAGCAGGGACAGCTCCACCGCCCACAGCCGCACGTCGGCGTGTTCGGGGCGGGCGGCCGCCCAGGCCCGGATGTTGCCCAGGACGCGCCCCACGATGTCGAGGGTCGCCGCCGGCGCGAGCATCGCGGGGGTGAGCCCTTCGCCGGTGACCGAGAACACCAGCGCACGCGCGTCCGCCCCGCTCAGCTCCCGGCCGCCCGCGAACGGGTCGACCAGTACGGGCTCCCCGGCCGCCGTCCCCTCCCCGGCCGCGGTCCCCGGCGGGCCGAAGCCGACCAGGAAGCGGCCCGGCAGCGCCACCCCGAACACCGGTGCCCCGGCCCGCCGCGCCACCTCCATCCAGGCCACCGACAGCAGGATCGGCAGACCGCGCCGGCGCCGCACCACCTCGGGCAGGAGTGAGGACTCCAGCCGCCGGAAGTCCTCGTTCGAGCCACCGAACCCGTACCGCTCGCCGAGCAGCGCCGCCACGGCGCGGGCCCAGCCGCGCGCTCCGCCGCCCGGGGCGTACGGCAGCTCCCCGGCGAGCCGGTCGAGCTCGATCTGCGTGGCGTCCATGCCGTGCTCGGCCAGCGACGGATCGGCCTCGGCGGCGATCAGCAGGCAGAGCAGGGCGAGGTCGGGACGGCCGGAGCGGGCCTCCTCGGCGAACCGCCGCCGGAGGGCGGCGCGGTCCTCCGGGCCCGGGACGTGATCGGTGTCCGGTGTGTCCGGCATGTGCTGCTGCCACCCGTTCCGCTGCTCGTTCCGCCCGCTCCGGGACCGCCCCGGCCCGGCCCGTTCCTGCGCCGATCCCGCCCCCGCCGGATCAGGGGCCCTCCGGCGGCCGCCCGGTGCCCGTCCCGTGGCCGTCGGCTCCCGGGGCCCGCCAGTGGTGGTAACGATGGTGCACGGTGAAGCCGAGCCGGCCGTACAGGGCGCGCGCGGCCTCGTTGTCCGTTTCCACCTGGAGATACGCGGCGGAGGCGCCCTCCGCCAGGGCGCGGTCCGCCAGCGCGGCCATCACCCGGGACGCCAGGCCGCGCCGGCGCAGCTCCGGCGCCGTCTCCACGGCGGAGAAACCCGCCCAGCGGCCGTCCACCACGCAGCGGCCGACGGCCGCGGGCATCCCGGTGGCCGGGGGCGGCGTGGCCTGCCCGCCGGCCCCCCGGCCGGTGGCGCCTTCGGGCCGGTTCCCGCCGCCGTCCGTCCCGTCTCCGGTGTCCCCGGTGTTCTCAGGGGCCCCGGTGAGCCGGGGATGCTCGCGGTGCCCGGTCTCCGGCACGGCGGCGAACCAGACCGACGGACCGCCCTCCAGCACCCGCCGCGGCCCGTCACCGCTGCCGGCCGAGCGCCCGTAGCGGGCCAGCCAGCCCTCGTCCGGGGCGCGGGAGAGGTGTACCTCCCCGGCCGTACCGGCCTCACCTGCCGCCCCGGCCTCCGCGAGGGCGTCGGCGACCGGGGCCAGTGCCGCGATCCGCACCTCCGCCGAGACCTCGCGGACCCAGCCGCGCTCGGCCAGCAGGGCGGCCAGCCACTCGTCGGTGTCCGAACCACCCGTGGTGACCTGCACGTACGCGGGCAGGCCCCGTGCGCCGTACCAGCGGACCGCCCGGTCCAGCGCCTCCTCCGGCGGGATCCCCGGATCACCCACCGCGAGCACGGAGTTGGCGCGCCGGGTGAACCCGCCCGCGGCCCGCAGCGTCCAGGCGCCCAGCGGTTCGCTCTCGGCCGGCGGCCAGGCCCGCGCCGAGACCCGGCTCAGCTCCGCGGCCGGCGCGGCCGGGCCACGGCGCCGCGCCGGGGCGGCGGGCACCACCTTCGCCGCGGCCAGCGACGATTCCGGGATGCGGACGATCTCGCCGCCGCGCCGTGTGAGACAGAGCACACCGTCGTCCCAGGATGTGAGCACGCCGACGGCGTCGGTGAAGCGCGCGCCCGGCGTCCCCGGCTCGCTCACGCGCCGTACCGACACTCTTCTGCCCACGTCGGCGGCGGTGATCCGGACCGCCAGCCGTCCGCCGGTGGTGAAATCCACAGCTGAGATCGCCCCTCCTGTTCGACTGGTGCCCCGGAACGGAGATACTAGATGCGGGCATCGACGACGCCGCGCTCCCGCGCGCCCTGCGGCGGAGACGACAACCGCTCCGCCCGCCCTACCGAGGAGGAACGACAGCGTGACCTACGTCATCGCGCAGCCTTGTGTCGACGTCAAGGACAAGGCGTGCATCGAGGAGTGCCCCGTCGACTGCATCTACGAGGGTGCCCGCTCCCTGTACATCCACCCCGACGAGTGCGTGGACTGCGGGGCGTGCGAACCGGTCTGCCCGGTCGAGGCGATCTTCTACGAGGACGACACCCCGGAGGAGTGGAAGGACTACTACAAGGCGAACGTCGAGTTCTTCGACGAGCTGGGCTCGCCCGGCGGCGCCTCCAAGCTGGGCCTGATCGAGCGGGACCACCCGTTCATCGCCGCGCTGCCGCCGCAGAACCAGTAAGCCGCGAGCCGGCCGGCACCACCCGGGTCCCGTACGGCAGCGGCCGTGCGGGACCGCGGTCTTTCCGCACCGCGCGAGCGCGCACCCGGCCGTGAACCGCGCGGGACCGGACCGGATCCGACCGGACCGGACCGGACCGGACCGGACCGCGAACCGTCCCGCGCCCGGCCGTCCCGTCCCGCGCCCCGTCCGCCGCCCCGCCACGCGGCGGCCTCCCCGTCGCCCCGCGCCCCCGCGCCCCGGACGCCGCGGCCTGCGGAACCCCCGTGGTCCCGGACCGCGCGGCCCGGGACGCCCCGAGAGAAGTGAGCAGCACGTGCCCGGAGTCTCCGACCGGCTTCCCGTCTTCCCGTGGGACCGGCTCGACCCGTACCGCGCGTCCGCCGGCGCGCACCCCGGTGGCCTGGTGGACCTGTCGGTCGGCACCCCCGTGGACCCGGTCCCGGAGGTGATCCGCGCCGCCCTCACCGCCGCCGCGGACAGCCCCGGCTACCCCACCGTGTGGGGCACCCCGGCGCTGCGTGAGGCGATCGCCGGCTGGGTGGAACGGCGGCTCGGCGCCCGGGGCGTGGAACACCGCCACGTGCTGCCCGTCGTCGGCTCCAAGGAACTGGTCGCCTGGCTGCCCACGCAGCTCGGTCTGGGCCCCGGCGACCGGGTGGCGTTCCCGCGCCTGGCCTACCCCACCTACGAGGTCGGGGCGCGGCTCGCGGGCGCGGAGCCCGTCGTCTACGACGAGCCGACCGCCCTGGACCCCGCGGGCCTGCGGCTGCTGTGGCTCAACTCCCCCTCGAACCCCACCGGGCGAGTGCTCTCCCCGGCCGAGCTGCGCGCGACCGTCGCCTGGGCCCGGGAGCACGGGGTGCTGGTCGTCAGCGACGAGTGCTACCTGGAGCTGGGCTGGGAGGCGGACCCGGTCTCGGTGCTCCACCCGGACATCTGCGGGGGGAGCTTCGAGGGCGTCGTCGCCGTCCACTCCCTCTCCAAGCGCTCCAACCTCGCCGGTTACCGCGCGGCCTTCGCCGCCGGGGACGCGGCCGTCCTCGGCGAACTGCTGGCGATCCGCAAGCACGGCGGGATGATGGTGCCCGCCCCCGTCCAGGCCGCCACCGTCGCCGCGCTCGGCGACGACGCGCACGTCGCCGGGCAGCGCGCCCGCTACCAGGCCCGGCGCTCCGCGCTGCGGACCGCGCTGACCGGCGCGGGCTTCCGCATCGAGCACAGCGAGGCGAGCCTCTACCTCTGGGCCACCCGCGACGAGCCCTGCTGGGACACCGTGGCGTACCTCGCCGGGCTGGGCATCCTGGTGGCACCGGGCGACTTCTACGGCCCCGCGGGCGAACGCTTCGTCAGGGTGGCGCTGACGGCGACGGACGAGCGGGTCGCGGCGGCGGTGGAGCGGCTGCGCTCCTGAAGCCGGAGCGCCGGGCCGGGCGGGTGAGCCCCCGGGCCGGCACCCCGTGCGGGCCGGGGGAGAGCCGCTCAGAGGGCGCCGGCGCATACGGATGTGCCCGGCCGGGGGGACCGGCCGGGCACATCGCTGTGAGGCGCCGTTCGGGGAGGTGAACGGGGAAGCGCCTCCGGTCAGCCGCCGAGCGGACCCGCGACCAGGTCGCCCGCGACGGTGGTGACGCCGCCGATGTTCTGCGCGACGTTCCCCTTGGTGTTGCTGGTGTTGCGCTCGTGCTTCCGCACGTCCTGGTTCTCGGTGAGGGCGTCGGAGGTGGTGAGGTCGTGGACGAACCGCTCGATCCACGGGGTGGAGGCCTGCTGCCCGCCCTTTCCGCCGGACGGGGCGAAGGAGCCGGTGGTGCTGCGCGTCCGGTCGCTGTTCTTCACGGACTTGCCGGACTTGCCGGACTTACCGCCGGACTCGCCGGCCTTGGTGCCCTTGGCCGGCTGGGCCGCCTTGGCGTGCTTTCCGTGCTTGCCGGCCGGCTTCCCGGCCTTGCCGGGGGCCGCAGCGCTCTTGCCGTGCTCGCTGTGCTTGCCGTGCTTGCCGGCGGGCTTCTTGGCGTGCTTGCCGCCCGTGGGGCGGTCGCTCGGGCCGGTCTGCTCGCCGTGGAGGGCGGTGCCGAGGGTCCGCCCGGCGGGCCGCACGGTGTGGTCCAGCGTGTCACTGCTGGTCTCGGCGGCTCCCAGGGTGGCCTTCCGCGAGGTGGTGTCGAGGGTTTCCCCGAGGGACGCGCCGTCGAGCGCGCCCACCCTGCCGAGGTCGGCGGAGTTCGGCAGACCGGCGGCGTGCGAAGGGCCGGACGCGCCGACGAGGGGAGCCGCGCCCGCTGCGACCAGCAGCGCGGCTCGGGCGATCCGACGCGTGAGGGGGAGGGACATGGTGCTCCTTCGGCAGGAGAGAACTGATGGTTTCCGATGGGTTCCGCCGGCTTCCGGCGCCTCCCGGCAGGGGGGCGCCGGGGGATCCGTGACGTGGGTCCGCCGGGCGGACGCAGTGAATACCGCGCGAACCAAGGGAAGGTTGCGGCAACCCGGGGTAAAAGATTGGCAATGCGGCGGAGGTGGGGCGGAGCGGGACATGACGCCCCCACCGGGTGGCCCCGGGTGGCGCGCCACTGCCAACTGCCGTCCCGGCGAACGGGATCCGGGCGGCCCCGGCGGGCCGCCGGCGCGCGCCGCACGGCGCCGCGGCGGGGCGTGCCGGAACGTGCCCGGCCCTTCGGGAGGGTGACCCTCCGTACTACTGAACGGTCGTGATGACGACCTCGCCGGCGGCCCGCTCCCCGTCCGCCGCGGAGCCGCTCCGCTCCGGATGCCAGGAGGAACTCGCGGAGCTCCAGGCCCGGCCCGCGAACGAGACCCGGGCGATGCGCAGTTCCCGCGAGTGGGCCACCGCCCAGTGGGCCAGCTCCCACCCGCGCCGCTCCCCGCCGGCGGCGCTCTCCGGCACGGGCACCCGGATCACCGGCCCGGTGGCCGCGCTCTTCCCGGCGGCCGGGGGCGCGCCGGTCGCGCCGGCCGCTCCCGCCTCTCCGGAGGCGCCTCCCGCCTGGCCGGCGGCCCCGCCCTCCGGGGCCTCCCGTCCGGCGGCGCCGCCCCGCCCCGGACCGTCCGCCAGGACGTCCGGGCCGAACTCCCGGCGCAGCTTCTCCCGGACCTCCGCCGGGTCGCCCGCCTGCTCCTGGGCGCCCGGGTAACAGCTCAGCGAGGCCTCCGACCGGCCGGTGAGCGCCGTGCCGAGCAGTGCCGCGTTCGGCTCGTGCTTGGCGTAGGCCTCCGGGAAGCCGCTGCGCTGCACCTCTTGCGCGGCCACCGTCAGGGGCATCCGGGAGTAGCCGGGGACCTTCTCCAGATGGTCGTAGAACGCCCCCGCCGAGTACACCGGGTCCATGATCTGCTCGGCCGTGCCCCAGCCCTGGGACGGGCGCTGCTGGAAGAGGCCGAGCGAATCCCGGTCGCCGTAGCCGATGTTGCGCAGCCCCGACTCCTGCATCGCGGTGGCCAGCGCGATGGTCACCGCGCGCTCGGGGAGCCCGCGGGCTGAGCCGACGACGGCGATGGTGGCGGCGTTCACCGCCTGCTGGGGCTCCAGGTGGTAGGTCTCCCGCGGCTCGCCGGGCCGGCCCTCGGCCCGGACCACGCAGCGTGGTGACCCCGGTCCGGAGACCAGCAGGTGCACCGCCACGTAACCGGCCACGGCGAGCAGGACGACACAGGCCACGAACGCGCGCAGCAGACGGCGGCGGACGACGGAAGCGGTTCCTCGGGACACGCCCGACACGG
The DNA here is from genome assembly GCF_012034935.1 of Streptomyces zingiberis. Lineage (GTDB taxonomy): Bacteria > Actinomycetota > Actinomycetes > Streptomycetales > Streptomycetaceae > Streptomyces > Streptomyces zingiberis. The sequence continues at coordinate 303,628 of NZ_JAATEN010000006.1, read as the reverse complement.
TACCCGGCGGCCGTGCGGGAAGGGGCGGTTGCCCGATCAGGTGGGGGCCGGGTGCCCGCCGGGCGGCGCGGGCCCCGGGTTAGGGTCGCGCCCATGGACCGACACGTGCTCGACCTCTCGACGGACGCCGCCGCCCTCACCGCCGCGCTGGTGGACATCCCGTCCGAGAGCGGCCGGGAGGGGCCGCTGGCCGACGCGGTGGAGGAGGCCCTGCGCGGCCTGCCCCACCTGACCGTCGACCGGTACGGCAACAACGTCGTCGCCCGGACGGGGCTGGGCCGTGCCGAGCGGGTGGTGCTGGCGGGCCACCTCGACACGGTGCCGATCGCGGGCAACGTGCCCTCCCGGCTGGACGAGGAGGGCTACCTCTGGGGCTGCGGCACCTGTGACATGAAGTCCGGGGTGGCCGTGCAGCTGCGGATCGCCGCCACCGTGCCGGCGCCCAACCGCGACCTGACCTTCGTCTTCTACGACAACGAGGAGGTCGCGGCGGAGCTCAACGGCCTCGGCCGGGTCGCCGCGGCCCACCCGGACTGGCTGCGGGGGGACTTCGCGGTCCTGCTGGAGCCCTCCGACGGCCAGGTGGAGGGCGGCTGCCAGGGCACCCTGCGGGTGCTGCTGCGGACCTCGGGGGAGCGGGCGCACTCGGCCCGCTCCTGGATGGGCTCCAACGCCGTCCACGCCGCCGCCCCGATCCTCGCGCGGCTCGCCTCCTACGAGCCGCGCCGGGTGGTCATCGACGGGCTGGAGTACCGCGAGGGCCTCAACGCGGTCGGCATCGAGGGCGGGGTGGCGACCAACGTCATCCCCGACTCCTGCACCGTCACGGTCAACTTCCGCTATGCCCCGGACCGCACCGGGGAGGAGGCCGAGCGCCACGTCCGGGAGGTCTTCGCGGACTGCGGGATCACCGAGTTCACCGTCGACGACCACACGGGCGGCGCGCTGCCCGGCCTCTCCCACCCGGCCGCGGCGGCGTTCATGGCGGCGGTGGGCGGCCGGGCGCTGCCCAAGTTCGGCTGGACGGACGTCTCGCGCTTCACCGCGCTGGGCGTCCCCGCGGTCAACTACGGTCCCGGCGCCTCGTCGCTCGCGCACAAGCGGGACGAGCGGGTGCTCGCCTCCCTGATCGGCCACTGCGAGGAGCGGCTCCGTTCCTGGCTGACCGCCTGACCTGCGTCGCCGCACACCTCCGGGGGCATACGCTGGGCTGCGGAAGCCTCCCGCCACCGGCGGGGGAGGCGGTGTCTGGGGAAGGAGGGCCCGTGGCCAAGGCCGAGGGTGAAGGGGGCGGTGGGGAGCAGCGGCTGGGGCCGGTGACGCGCCGCCGGGGACAGGTGCAGGACACCACGACGGACCAGCGGCTGCTGGACTCGCCCGCGGGGTCGGCGGAGTGGGTGCACCAGGACCCGTGGCGGGTCATGCGCATCCAGTCCGAGTTCGTCGAGGGCTTCGGCGCGCTCGCCGAGCTCGGTCCGGCGATCAGTGTCTTCGGCTCCGCCCGCACCCCCGTCGGCTCGGAGGACTACGAGAACGGCGTGCGGATCGGCCGCGCGCTGGCCGAGGCCGGCTTCGCGGTGATCACCGGCGGCGGGCCGGGGGTCATGGAGGCGGCCAACAAGGGCGCCTACGAGGCGGACGGGGTCTCCGTCGGGCTGGGGATCGAGCTCCCCTTCGAGCAGGGGATGAACAACTACGTCGACATCGGCGTCAACTTCCGTTATTTCTTCGTGCGCAAGACGATGTTCGTGAAGTACGCGCAGGGGTTCGTGGCGCTGCCCGGCGGGCTGGGCACGCTGGATGAGCTGTTCGAGGCGCTCACCCTGGTCCAGACCCGCAAGGTGACCCGCTTCCCGATCGTCCTCTTCGGCAGCTCCTACTGGGAGGGCCTGGTGGAGTGGGTGGAGCGCACCCTGATCGGCACGGGCAAGGCGTCCCGGCAGGACCTGGACCTCTTCCACCTCACCGACGACGTGGACGAGGTGGTGGCCCTGGTCAGCAAGGAGACGCGACAGGGGTGAGCCGGGCCGGGCGGGCCCGGGGCGGGGAGCCGCGGGCCCGGGCGCGTGCCCGCCGGGGTCCGGAGCGCCCGGGAGGGCCCGGCCGGCCCGGGATGGGGCCGGCCGCTCTCAGGCCAGCCCGCGGCGCGCCACGGCCGGCGGCCGGTGGCCCGCGATCGAGGCCACCATGTCGAGCACCTGACGGGTCTCGGCCACCTCGTGCACCCGGTAGACCCGGGCGCCCAGCCAGGCCGACACGGCGGTGGCGGCGAGCGTCCCGAGCAGCCGCTCCCGCACCGGCCGGTCCAGGGTCTCCCCCACGAAGTCCTTGTTGGAGAGGGAGACCAGCACCGGCCAGCCCGTCGCCGTCATCTCCCGCAGCCGGCGGGTGGCCTCCAGGGAGTGCCGGGTGTTCTTGCCGAAGTCGTGGCCGGGGTCGATGAGGATCCCGTCCCGCCGCACCCCCAGTTCCACCGCGCGTTCGGCCAGGCCCAGGGTGACCCGCAGGATGTCGGCCATGACGTCCTCGTAGGCGACCCGGTGCGGGCGGGTGCGGGGCTCGGCGCCGCCCGCGTGGGTGCAGACCAGCCCGGCGCCGTACCGCGCCGCGACCGCCGCGAGCTCGGGGTCCACCCCGCCCCAGGCGTCGTTGAGCAGATCCGCGCCGGCCTCGCAGACGGCCTCGCCCACCTCGTGGCGCCAGGTGTCCACGCTGATCACCACATCCGGGTGGCGCCGCCGGACCTCCGCGACGAAACCGACCGTCCGCCGCGCCTCCTCCCCGGGGGAGACCTCCTCGCCGGGCCCGGCCTTCACCCCGCCGATGTCGATGACGGCGGCGCCCTCGGCGACCGCCCGGTCGACCCGTTCCAGCGCCGGTCCGTCCCCGAAGGTGGAGCCCTGGTCGTAGAAGGAGTCCGGGGTCCGGTTGACGATGGCCATGATCACCGGCTCGCCCTCACCGAACTCGCGCTTCCCCAGCCGCAGCACCACGTCACCCACGTGACCTCGTATCCTCCTCCGCCGCCCGGCGCGGCCGTCCGCGGTCCGGACCGACCGTCCGGCGGGCCCGCCGGTCCCGGCGGGGCGGGCCCGGGGACGACCTTAGCCCCGTGACCGGGATCGTTCACCGGCGCACGGTGCCCCGCGGTGCGCCGGTGGACGGGCACCTCGGCGGTCGCCCCCGGGGACGCGGGTGCGGCCGGCGGGACCGGCCGGTTGCCGGAGGCGTGCCGGGGCGTGGCACCATCGTCCCCTTGGATTCCGACGACGTGAGCCGGGGAGACGGTCGTGTTCTGGTTCTTGCTCATCGCGCTGGTCGCGGTGGTCGCGGCGGTCACCCTCGCCGTGGTCGGCGGCGACGACGGCGCGGCGCTGCCGGAGGCCGAGCCGGACCGGCTCGCCGACCCGCTGCCGCCCTCGCGCCCCGTGGGCCGGGCCGACGTGGAGGCGGTGCGCTTCGCGGTGACGGCGCGCGGCTACCGGATGGCCGATGTGGACGAGGTGCTCAGCCGGCTCGGAGCCGAACTCGCCGAGCGCGACGCCCGCATCGCCGAGCTGGAGACGGCCCTTGCCGGGAACCGGGCCACGGGGCTGGGCTCGCCGGAGCTGTTCCGCCGCCCGGCTGAGCCGGACCCCGAGCGGGACGAGCGGGACGAGCGGGTCGAGAGGGACGAGCGGGGCGAGTGGAACGGGCTCGACCCGCGGGCCGGCGCGCCGGCCGGGGACGGCGCCGGACCGGACGGCTCCTCGGTCCTCCCCGCCCGCCGGGCGGCTTCGCCGGCTCCCGCGTCCCCGGAGGGGGAGGAGCCGCAGGCCCGTCCGGCGGCAGGGGGTGCGGAAACGCCCGGCGGCGCCGTCTCCGGCGGCCGGGAGCCCGGCGACCCGGAATCCGGCGGCCCCGCCCCCACCGCCCCCACCGCCCCCGGTGAGCCGCCCGCCCGCCCCGGCCCCGCCGGCCCGGCGCCCGGCGACGGGGGACCGGCGTGACCGGCCCGGCCGCCGAGCCGGTGCCCACCGGCGCGCCGCTGCCCGGACCGGACGGACTGCTCCGCTGTCCCTGGGGCCTGTCCACCGAGGACTACCGCGCCTACCACGACACCGAGTGGGGCCGCCCGGTCCACGGCGACGACGCCCTCTTCGAACGGCTCTGCCTGGAGGCGTTCCAGTCCGGGCTCTCCTGGCTGACCGTGCTCCGCCGCCGGGAGGGCTTCCGCGCCGCGTTCCGCGGCTTCGCCGTCCCGGAGGTGGCCGCCTTCACGGCGGAGGACGTCGAACGGCTGCTCGGCGATGCCCGGATCATCCGCAACCGCGCCAAGGTCGAGGCCGTGGTGGCCAACGCCCGGGTGCTGAACGGCTGGGCGGAGGGCGAACTCGACGCCCTCCTCTGGTCGTACGCGCCCGCCGCCCGGCCCGCGCCGCGGACCCTCGCCGACGTGCCGGCCACCACGCCCGAGTCCACGGCGCTGGCCCGCGACCTCAAGAAGCGGGGACTGCGCTTCGTCGGGCCGACCACCGCCTACGCGCTGATGCAGGCCTGCGGGCTGGTCGACGACCATCTCGCGGAGTGCTGCGCGCGGACGGCCCTCCCGGACACGGCGGAGAGCCGGGTCTGAGCGCCGGGCCCGCGGGAGGCCCCCCGGGACCCCGCGCCCGCGGGACGGCCCACCGGCGTGGCGCCCTCCGGCGGGCGTTCCCGCATGGCGGACCCCGTCGCGTCCGCCGCCGCGCCGATCGTCACCCCGGGCGGCGGGCCGCCCCGGCGGACGGCCGCCGTCACCGCCCCTGGAACCGGGGTGCTCTTCACCGCCCCCCGAACCGGGGCTGCCGTCACCGCCCCTCGAACCGCGGCTTCTCTTTCTTCACGAACGCCTCGACCGCGATCACGTGGTCCGCGGAGTTCCCGGCGCGCGTTTGCAGCCGGTCCTCGGTGGCGAGGGTCTCGACGAGGGTGTGGGTGGCCCCGTAGGCCAGGGATTCCTTGATCGCCGCGTAGGCCAGGGTGGGCCCTTCCGCGAGCTTCCGGGCGACCGCCGCGGCCGCCGTGGCCAGCTCGTCCTGCGGCACCACCTGGTTGACCATGCCCAGCTCCAGTGCCTCGTCGGCGCCCACCGAGCGCGGGAAGAGCAGCAGGCCGGCCGCGCGGCCGTGGCCGATCAGCCGTGGCAGGGTCCAGGAGACGCCGGAGTCGGCGCCGAGCGCGACCCCCGCGAAGGACGTGGTGAAGGTGGCCGTGGCGGCGGCGATCCGGTAGTCGGCGGCGAAGGCGAATCCGGCCCCGGCCCCCGCGGCCGGTCCGTTCACCGCGGCGACGACCGGCTTGGGCATCCCGGCGATGGCCTCCGTGATGGGGTTGTAGTGCTCCCGCACGGTGTCCATGACCCCGCCGGCCCCGCCGGCCCCGCCGTCTGTGGTGTCCCCTGTGTCCGCCGCCGTACCGGCAGCCCCGGCAGCCCCGGCAGTCTCGGCCGACCGCCGGCCGGCGGTCAGCCGGCCGATGTGCTCCTTGAGGTCCTGGCCGACGCAGAAGGCCCGGCCCCGGCCGGTGAGCAGCACCGCCCGGACGGCCGAGTCGTCCGACACCTCCCGCAGGACGTCCCGCAGGGCCTCCTTGACCTCGGTGTTCAGCGCGTTCATGGCGTCGGGGCGATTGAGGGTGATCGTCGCTACGCCGTCGGTCACCTCGTGGAGCACGGTGTCGGCCATCGGTGGGCTACCTCCGTCGGGGCGGGTGGGCTGGTGGGGATCGTCGGGGACAGCATGACGGAGCCGGGGCCCTGCCGGTACGGGAGGGGCACGAGGGGCGGGCGGGGGCGCCGGGAACCCGGGGCCGGGGAGGCAGCGGCCGCCGGCGCCGCCCCCTCGCCGGTGCGCGGCGGAGTATCGCAGCCGCATGGGCCAATTGTCAGCATTTGCGGACGCACGTTGCGCAAGCGATGCCGACCGATGTTGGTCATCGGGTCCCGCCATGCGGGATAATGACCTGGAAGCAATCTGTTCGATGCCGGTGACGCTGCCGTTCAGGAGCCGTCGGCGACTGTGAGCTGGTTTCAGGAAGGGGAACGAGCATGGCGGCCATGAAGCCGCGGACGGGTGACGGCCCGCTCGAGGTGACCAAGGAGGGGCGGGGCATCGTCATGCGCGTTCCGCTCGAAGGCGGCGGTCGTCTCGTCGTCGAACTGACACCCGACGAGGCCGACGCCCTGGGTGACGCCCTGAAGAAGGTCGTCGGCTGAGGCTCCGGTCACCGGACTCGTCCTGCCGCCCCGGCGGGCGCCGCGTACCCCAGGTACCGGCCCCCTCCGGGGCGGCGGCGTTCCCCGGCCCGGGCGGGCCGGGTTCCCCTCGCGCGGGCGGCGCGGACCGGGCGGCGGGGGCCGCCGGGCGAAGGGCCGCCGCGGACGGCGGGAGGTGTCAGACTTCGCGCCGGACGGCGCAGAGCAGCCCGTCCCCGACCGGCAGCAGGGAGTCGAGCAGCTGGGTGCTCTCCCGCACCGCCCGCAGCAGCTCCCGCAGCCGCTGCACCTCGCGGGGCTGGGCGGGGCCGTCCATCGTGCGGCCCTGGGCGAAGACGCCCTCGAAGACCACCAGGCCGCCGGGGCGCAGCAGCCGCAACGATTCGTCCAGATACTCCAGGCAGTCGGCGCGGTCGCCGTCGCAGAAGACCAGGTCGTAGCCGCCGTCGGCGAGGCGGGGCAGGACGTCCAGCGCGTGGCCGGGGATGAACCGGGCGCGGTTGGCGGCGAAGCCCGCGGCCCGGAACGCCTGGCGGGCGAACTGCTGGCACTGCGGGTCGGTGTCGACGGTGGTGAGCACCCCGTCCGGGCGCATTCCGCGCAGCAGGTGGAGACCGGAGACGCCGGTGCCGGTGCCGATCTCGGCCACCGCCTTGGCGTCCACCGTGGCGGCGAGCAGCCGCAGGGCGGCACCGGTGCTCGGCGACACCGAGCGGATCCCCGCCTCACGGGCCCGGGCACGGGCGAGGCGCAGCGTCTCGTCCTCGGCGACGAACGCATCGGCGAACGCCCAGCCCGTCTGCCGGTTGCCGGTAATGGCCCTCTCCTGTCCCCGTAGTCGACGCAACGGTGACTGTATCCGCTGCCCTCGGGAACCCGCTGATGGGACCGGACGTTAGCCCTGCGGGAACAGAGATGGGAACGGGACGACGGTGACCGATATACGGGTCAAGGATGCTTATCCGGAGCTAACGGGCGAGGTGACTAGGGTGGGGACTCCACTGGACACCATCAGAGCCACCAGGGGAGGTGCGGCAGCCGGTGACCGGGGGGTGCTCCGCCGCCTCCGCAGAAACTCCGGCGAGCCGAAATCCGTGACCGACACCGCTGACCGTCCGCGCCCCGCCGACTCCACCACCGCCACCGCCACCGCGAGCTTCTCCACGACGGCGTCGTTCGGTGAGGGGGAGTCCCCGGCGTGGACCCCTCCCACCTGGGAGGAGATCGTCAGCACGCACAGCGCGCGGGTCTACCGCCTCGCCTACCGCCTCACGGGCAACCAGCACGACGCCGAGGACCTCACCCAGGAGGTCTTCGTCCGCGTCTTCCGCTCGCTGTCCACCTACACCCCCGGCACCTTCGAGGGCTGGCTCCACCGGATCACGACCAATCTCTTCCTGGACATGGTCCGGCGCCGGCAGCGGATCCGCTTCGACGCCCTCGGTGACGACGCGGCGGAGCGGCTCCCCAGCCGTGAGCCCTCCCCGCAGCAGCACGTCCACGACGCCCACTTCGACGCCGATGTGCAGCAGGCGCTGGACACCCTGGCCCCGGAGTTCCGCGCGGCCGTGGTGCTCTGTGACATCGAGGGGCTGTCGTACGAGGAGATCGCGGCGACCCTCGGCGTGAAGCTCGGCACCGTGCGCAGCCGCATCCACCGGGGCCGTTCCCACCTGCGCAAGGCCCTGCGCCACCGGTCCCCCGCCGCCCGCGCGGAGCAGCAGCGCTCGCTGGCCGCGGTGGCGTCCCCCCAGGGCGGGGGCGACGGGGACGGAGGCCGGAGCGAACACGGAGGAGAGGTCGGGACGGCGTGACCGGATCGGGCGGCGCGAGCCCCGCGGAGCAGCATCTGGGTGACCGTCTCGCCGCACTCGTGGACGGGGAGCTCGGCCACGAGACGCGCGAGCGGGTGCTGGCGCACCTCGCCACCTGCCACCGGTGCAGGGACGAGGCCGACGCCCAGCGGCGGCTCAAGAGCGTCTTCGCCGAGGCGGCTCCCCCGCCGCCCCCGGCCGCGCTGCTCGCCCGGCTCCAGGGGCTCCCCGCCGACGGTGGCAGGGAGGACGGCCCCGGCCCGCACGACCGGGCCGGTTCCCCCGGCGGGCGGGGGCAGGGAGCGCGCCGTCCCATCCCGGTCGAATGGCTCCCGGGCCGCGCCGAGGAGGCCGACGCGGTCGTCGCCGCCGTGAGCGGCAGCCGGCAGAGCGGCTTCCGCATCCACGAGATGGGGCGCCGGCCGTCCCCCGCCGTGACCGCCGCCCCGGGACCGCACGCCGCGCCGCAGCGCAGCCGCCGGTTCGCCTTCGCCGCCGCCGGAGCGGTGTCGCTCGCCGCGTTCGCGCTCGGTGCCACCCTGCCGCTGGAGGCGGCCGTCGAGGGGCCGCGCACCCCCGAGAACACCGCGGGGCGCCCCGGCGGGTCCGGGAGCGGCGGCGAGATCCTCACCGCCTACGCCGTCCGGGACGGGCGGGCCGGGGAGACCGGCACCGTCGCCCCGCCCGCGGTGGCGGGCCGGCCGGCCTCGCCGGGCCCCGGCGCGACGGCGCATCCGCAGCAGCCGCCGTCCCCGCAACTCCCCCTGCTGCCCGCGGACTTCGTCCTCGGACCGCTGATACGGAGCGTCGCGGACGCGAGCGTCCGCGGCGGCGCCCTGACCGTTCCGCCGGCCGGTGAGCCCTCCTCGCCCGCCCCTACCGCCCTCACCGCCCCGTCGGCGCCCGCGGACACCGCGAACCCGCCCGCGCCGCTCGCGGGCGGCTCCACCGGCTCGGCCTTCCTGCCGCCCGCCGCCCGCTGACCCGGCGCCGCCTCCCGGTTCTCCCGGTAGTACCTTCCTCAGGCCCGCCTCCGGGCCCGCCCGCTCATGCGCCTGTGACCTCGGGCCTTCCGGCCGCGCCGTGGACGGCCCTGCGGAGCCGTGCGCGAACCTGGTTGAATCGCCGGGTGGACCGCGGCCTTCCCGGGGAACCGCCCGGCGGGCGCGGTCCAGGGGTGCGGGGCGGCCCGCGTCCCGCGAACGGACCGTGGGGAGAGCTGGGGAGAGCATGGACGACGGGAAGGCCACCGGAGCGCGGCCGCAGTGGTGGAGCCGGCCCCGGAGCGGCCCGGCACCCGACGGCGGCCCGGTGCCCGGTGGTGGCGCGGTGTCCCGCCCGGCCCCGGGACCGGCCGCCGACGCGCCGGACGACGCCGGTCCCGGTCCCGGCCCGGTCCCGTCGGTACCGCCGCAGCCGCCTCCGCCCCCGCCGCCGTCCTCACCTCCGCCCCCGCCGCCCGCCGCCCCGCCGCCCGCCGACCCGGGCCCGCCCGGCACTTCCCCGTCCACGGACTCCCCGTCCACGGACTCCCCGTCCACGGACTCCCCGTCCACGGACTCCCCGTCCGGCGACACTCCGTCCGGTGACTTCCCGTCCGGCGCTCCTTCCTCCGGCGCGCAGGGCGCGGAGCCGGGGGGCAAGTGGGGGCGCTACGACCCCTGGGCCGCGCCCGCCCCCGGTTCCCCGGACACCGCCCACCCGTCTCCGGGCGGTGCGTTCGCGCCGCTGGTGCCCCTGGAGGCGGCCCCCCGGCGGCGCGCTCCCTCCCGCTCCGCGCTGCTGGCCGGCGCGCTGCTGCTGGCCCTCGTGGCGGGCGGCATCGGCGGCGGCATCGGGGCGTATGTCGAGCGCAACGCCGGGGTGGTGGACGTCGAACTGGACCAGGCGCCCGCCGACGACCTGCCGCGGGCCGCGGGCAGCGTCGCCGGTATCGCCGAGGCCGCGCTGCCCGGGGTGGTGACCTTCCACGTCCGCGGTGGCGGCGCGGAAGGCACCGGCACCGGTTTCGTGCTCGACCGCCGTGGCCACATCCTCACCAACAACCACGTGGTGCAGGCCGCCGCCGGCGGCGGGGAGATCACGGTGACGTTCAGCGGGGGGAAGACCGCCGAGGCCGAGATCGTCGGCCGTGACGGCGGCTACGACCTCGCGGTGGTGCGCGTCTCCGGGGTACGGGGGTTGCAGCCGCTGAAGCTCGGCAACTCCGACTCCGTACGCGTCGGGGACCCGGTGGTGGCCATCGGTGCCCCCTACGACCTGGCCAACACCGTCACCTCGGGCATCATCAGCGCCAAGGAGCGCCCGATCACCTCCGGGGGAGGCCGGGACAGCGGCACCGATGTCAGCTATGTGGACGCCCTGCAAACCGACGCCCCCATCAACCCGGGCAACTCCGGCGGTCCGCTGATGGACCTGCGGGGCCGGGTGATCGGCATCAACAGCGCGATCCGGGCCGCGGACGACGAGACCGGGCTCGGCGACGGCCGGGGCGGGTCCATCGGGCTCGGCTTCGCCATCCCCGTCAACCAGGGCAAGCGGGTGGCCGAGGAACTCATCAACACCGGCCGGGCGACCCATCCCGTGATAGGCGTCACCCTGGACATGCGCTACACCGGCACGGGCGCCCGGGTGGGCGCCGACTCCGAGGCCCACCCCGCGGTCACCCCGGACGGGCCCGGCGACCGGGCCGGTATCCGCGCCGGCGACGTGATCACCGAGGTGAACGGCGCCCGGGTGCGGAACGGGGAGGAGCTGATCGTGAAGATCCGCTCCCACCGGCCGGGTGACCAGCTGGAGCTCACCCTGGAACGGAAGGGCCGGGAGCGCACCCTGAATCTGACCCTCGGCTCGGCGAGCGACGGCGAGTAAGGCCCCGGCGGCGGCGCGGGGCGGAGCCCCGGGGGTGATCGGCGGTGACGCGGGCGAGCGGGGCATGTGAGCGGGAGCACGCGGGCAGTGGCCTCCACGGCGCCGGCCGCCCGTCATGGCCCGCCCCCGGCCCGTCGCGGCCCGCCTCAGGCCCGTCGCGGCCAGGCTCCGCCCGTCGCACCGGCCCCGCCTCACGGTAGGAGGACACGCGCCGTGGGACCGCCCCCGGAAACGCTCCGGAACGGCGGGGCCGGCCGGGGTGGCGCGGTGGCCGTCCGCCGCGCGACCGCCTCCCCGCACGGCACCGGAGGTCCCGGCCCGGGGTCCGCGCGCCGGGCACGCGCGCGCCCGTCCCCGGTGGTCAGGGGCGGTACCGCCCACCGGGGGGTGCCGGGTACCGTGGAGCGGGCCCGACCACCTCGTCGGCACCGCCGGCGGGGGAGACCTCATCCACCCCCGGGCCGCCGGACGTATCGAGGAGCCACACGGTGTTCAACGACATAGGCGCGCTGGAGCTCGTGACGCTGGTGATCCTCGCGGTGCTCATCTTCGGCCCGGACAAGCTGCCCAAGGTCATACAGGACGTCTCGGCCTTCATCCGCAAGATCCGTGACTTCTCCGAGAACGCCAAGGCGGACATCCGCAACGAACTCGGCCCGGAGTTCAAGGACTTCGAGTTCGAGGACCTCAACCCCAAGACCTTCGTCCGCAAGCAGCTCCTGGAGAACGACGACCTCGGCGTCAAGGAGCTGCGCAGCAGCTTCGACCTCCGCAAGGAGATGAACGAGGTGGCGGACGCCGTCAACGGCCGGGACAGCGGCTCCGACGGAGGCTCCCCCCTCACGGGGAGCGGGTCCCGGGTCTCCTTCGACAAGACGCCGGACGGCGCGGGCGGCGGCTCCGACCCGCTGCGCAAGCCCGACCGGCTGGCGCCCGGTGAGCGTCCGCCGTACGACGTGGACGCCACCTGAACCAGCCATATGTCCGAACGCGCCGACCGGTGTGGTTATCCTCCCAGTGTCCGGGGTCGTCCCCGGGCGGACCGCTCCCCGGGGACGGGACGGCGACGGGGTAACGAGGAGGCACCGCGCAGATGGAGACCACCGGTGTGACCGGGACGCAGGAGGCGCCCCAGGAGCCGAGCCCCGGACCACCGGGCGGAACGGCCCCGGACGCGCTCGCGGGCGATCCGGCGGCGGAGGGCTATCTGCGGGCCGACTTCCCCTGGTACGGGCTCGACGCGGCGTTCACCGGCCCCCGCTGGCTGTGCCGGGTGGGCACCGCCGCCGACGGCACCGTCGAGCACGGCTCCACCGGGCACGGTGAGGTCCCGTCCTACGCGGGCACCGAGGCGGAGGGGTCCGAACCGCGCTTCACCGTCGTGGTGACCGTCGCCGACCGCCCCGTGCGGAGCAGCGCCGACGGCACCGGCACCCTGGAGGCCAGCTCGGTCTCCTCGGCCGCCTGGCTCGCCGGCTCGGGGCTGCTCTCCCGCACCTGGCCGAACCAGATGGAGCACTCCCTCCGCGACGACTGGCTGGAACAGCAGACCGCGCTGGCCTGGGAGCTGGCCGACGATCTGGAGGGCCCCGCCTGGTCGGTGCTCTCCCTGCCGGTGGACGGGACCCTGGTGCCCTTCCACTACCGCGAGTCCGAGTACGGCTGGGTGCTGGCCGGCCGCGCGCCGGACGGCGTGCTCCTGGGCGCCTACGGGCGCGGCATGAGCGCCTACGGCCTCGGCTTCTCGGTGATCGGCGACCTCACCGCCTACGCCCGCTGACCGGTCGCCGCGGCGTGCGGCGGGGCCCGGCCGGGACCGCATCGGCGGCGGGCCGGTCCGCCCGGCCGGGGTGGGAGCCGCGAGCCTCGCCTTCCGTGCACGTCTCGCACCCGGTGCGGCTCCCCGGCCGCTCCCTCGCCTCGCCCGAACCGGCGCCGGCCCCGTGCCGGCCGTGACGGCCGTGACGGGGTCAGGCCGCGGGACCCCGCTCAGGCCGGCCCCGGCCCGGCGGGGCGCCCCCGGCGCCGGGCCGGCCCGGTATCCGGCCCGCCCGGCGCGTGGCTCAGAACTTGTTCCGCGGGGTGATCCCGAGCGACATCCCCGACAGCCCGCGCCGGCGGCCGCCGAGCTTGCCCGCGATGGCGCGGAGCGCGCTGCCCGCGGGGGAGTCCGGGTCGCTGAGCACCACGGGCCGCCCCTCGTCCCCGCCCTCGCGGAGCCGCAGGTCGATCGGGATGGCGCCGAGCACGGGCACATGGGCGCCGGTGGTCCGGGTCAGCCCCTCGGCGACCCGCTCGCCGCCGCCGCTGCCGAAGACGTCCACCATGTCCCCGCAGTGCGGGCACGGCATGCCCGACATGTTCTCCACCACGCCGACGATCTTCTGGTGCGTCTGGACGGCGATGGAGCCGGCCCGCTCCGCGACCTCGGCCGCCGCCTGCTGCGGGGTGGTGACCACGAGGATCTCCGCGCCCGGCACGAGCTGGGCCACGGAGATCGCGATGTCCCCGGTGCCCGGTGGCAGGTCGAGCAGGAGGACGTCGAGGTCGCCCCAGAAGACGTCGGACAGGAACTGCTGGAGCGCGCGGTGCAGCATGGGCCCGCGCCACACCACGGGGGCGTTGCCCGGGGTGAACATGCCGATCGAGATGACCTTCACGCCGTTCGCCGAGGGCGGCATGATCATGTCCTCGACCTGGGTGGGACGGCCGTCCGCACCGAGCATCCGGGGCACCGAGTGGCCGTAGATGTCGGCGTCGACGACCCCGACCTTCAGCCCGTCGGCGGCCATCGCCGCGGCGAGGTTGACCGTCACCGAGGACTTGCCGACGCCGCCCTTGCCGGAGGCCACCGCGTAGACCCGGGTCAGCGAGCCCGGCTTGGCGAACGGCACCTCGCGCTCGGCCTTGCCGCCGCGGAGCGCGGTGGCCAGTTCCCGGCGCTGCTCGTCGGACATGACGTCGAGCTCGACGGTGACCCCCGTGACGCCCTCGACGGCGGAGACGGCCGCGGTGACGTCACGCGTGATCGTGTCCCGCATCGGGCAGCCGGCCACCGTCAGGTACACGACGACCGCGACCGACCCCCCGGCGTCGATCTCCACCGACTTGACCATCCCGAGATCGGTGATGGGGCGGTGGATCTCCGGGTCGTTCACCGTCGCGAGGGCGGCGTGGACCGCGTCCTTCGAGGGCGGCGGTACGGGGGGAGTGTCGGTAGCCATACCGTCGATGGTACGGCGCCCGCCGCGGCGCCGGGACGGGCGGGCCGGGCCGTCCGGCGCGGGGTCGCGGCGGCCCTCACGACCCGCGGGAAGGGCCCGCGGGGGGCTCCGCCGGAAGGCCGGCGGTGCCGGGTCAGCGGCTCTCGCCGGAGGGTTCGGCGGCGAGCCGGCGGTCCTCCATCTCCTTGAGGAGGTCCTGGAACTCGGAGCGGATCCAGTCCCGGGTGGCGACCTCGCCGAGGCCCAGCCGCAGGGCGGCGATCTCCCGGGTCAGGTACTCCGTGTCGGCGATGCTGCGCTCGTTCTGCTTGCGGTCCTGTTCGAGGTTGACCCGGTCGCGGTCGTCCTGCCGGTTCTGGGCGAGCAGGATCAGCGGCGCCGCGTAGGAGGCCTGGAGGGAGAGCGCCAGCGTCAGGAAGATGAAGGGGTAGCGGTCGAACCGCAGATGCGCCGGCGCCGTGGTGTTCCACACCACCCAGAGGATGATGACCACCGTCATCCAGACGATGAACCGGCCGGTGCCCAGGAACCGGGCGATCCTCTCGGAGACCCGGCCGAACGCCTCGGGGTCGTACTCGGGCAGCAGGCTGCGCCGGGGCGCCCGCGGCTGGTCCAGGCGGGTCCGTTCGGTGGTGGTGCTCATGAGGCTCCTCCGGGCATGGTCCGCACGCCCACCGGGCCCTCGAACTCCCGCTGCCGCCAGTCCTCCGGCAGCAGATGGTCGAGGACGTCGTCCACGGTGACGGCGCCCAGCAGGGAACCGCTCTCGTCGACCACCGGGGCGGCGACCAGGTTGTAGGTGGCGAGAAAGCTGGTGACCTCGGGCAGGGGCGTCCCGGGGCGCAGCGGCTGGAGGTCCCGGTCGACGATCGCGCCGACCAGCGTGAACGGCGGGTCCCGGAGCAGCCGCTGGAAGTGCACGGTCCCGAGGAACTTGCCGGTGGGCGTCTCGTCCGGCGGGCGCGTGACGTACACCTGGGCGGCCAGGGCGGGGGAGAGGTCCTGGACGCGGACCCGGGCGAGCGCCTGGGCGACGGTGGCGTCCGGGCGGAGCACGATGGGCTCGGTGGTCATCAGGCCGCCCGCCGTGTGCTCCTCGTAGGACATCAGCCGGCGGACGCCGGCCGCCTCTTGCGGGCGCATCAGCTCCAGCAGCCGGTCCCGGTCCTCCTCGGGCAGCTCGGAGAGGAGGTCCGCGGCGTCGTCCGGGTCCATGGCCTCCAGGACGTCGGCGGCGCGCTCCTCCTGGAGCTTGCCGAGGATCTCCACCCGGTCGTCCTCGGGGAGTTCCTCCAGGATGTCGGCGAGCCGGTCGTCGTCGAGCGCCGCGGCGACCTCCGCCCGGCGCTTGGGGGAGAGGTGGTGGAGGACGTTGGCCAGGTCCGCGGCGCGCAGCTGTTCGAAGGTGGCCAGCAGGTTGGCGGCGCCCTGCCCGTGCTCCTCCAGGGAGAAGCCGGTGACGGCCGACCAGTCGACGGTCAGCGTCTCGCCGCGCCGCCGGAGCGGGCCGCCCCGGCCCCGGCGGAGGAAGACCTTGTCGATCTCCCAGTCGCGGCGCGCCGGGAGCTGGATGATGCCCACGTCCAGCACCGTCACGTCCTCGCCCGTCTCCACCAGGCGCACCCGCCGGTCGAGCAGCTCCCCGAGGACCAGGGTCTCCGTCTCCCGCTGCTCGAAGCGGCGCATGTTGACCACGCCGGTCGTGATCACCTGGCCCGACTCGACCCCCGTCACCCGCGTCATCGGGATGAAGATCCGCCGCCGGCTGACCACCTCGACGACCAGACCGACCAGCCGTGGCGGGCGGTTCCCGACCCGCAGCATGGCGACGAGGTCCCGGACCCGCCCCACCTGGTCGCCGGCCGGGTCGAAGACCGGCACCCCGGCGAGGTGCGAGACGAAGACCCGTGGCGTGGACGACGCCATGGCAGGCTCCTTCCGTCGGGTTCCATCGGATTCCATCGGGTTCCATCGGGTTCTGCCGAGTTCCACCGTGGTCCGCCGTGTCCTGCGGGTTTCCGGTATCCCGGTTTTCCCTGGGATTCCACGGTCTTCCGCGGCATTCCACAGCCTTCCACCGACTTACACCGGCTTGTGCCGTCTTCAGCCGGCTTCTCTCGGCTTCTGCGGGGAAACGCGCTGATGACGGGTTCAGGCTAACGTGCCCCGCCCGCCTCCGCCGTGGCGGTGCCGGGGTGCCCGGGCGGCCGGGCGGGGAGCCCGTCCGGCACCGGTACGCTGCCGTCCAGTTCCCCCGCACCCAGCCCGCGAGCAGGAGGCCCCGCCGCCGTGACAGCGCACCCGAGGAACCCGGTCACCGCTCTCCGCACCCGTCGCGCGGTGCCCGTGGCCGTGCTGCTGCTGGGGGTCGCCGCGGGCGGGTTGACGGGCTGTTCGGAGGAGCCGGAGGACCCGGACGCGGGCACCAACGGGGTCGGCCGCCTCACCGCCGGGAAGATCGAGAAGAAGGCGCGGCAGGAGGTGGGGGCGGCCCAGGCGGTGCGGCTCTCGGGCAACCTGGTCAGCAAGGGGCGGACCTACGAACTCGACATGCGGCTCCGGAAGGACGGCGGCAGCGGCCGGGTCACCAGCGGCTCCTCCACCTTCGAACTCCTGCGGGTGGAGAAGGACCTCTATCTCAAGGCCGGCGCGGAGTTCTGGAAGAGCCAGTCGAAGAACCCCGGCACGGCGGACAGCGAGGCGGCGGGCAAGCTCGACGACAAGTACGTCAAGGTGCCCGCCACGGACCCCTCCTACCAGCGGCTCAGCGGCTTCACCGATATGGGCCTGCTGCTCGACGGCGTGCTCGCGCTGCACGGCGACCGTTCGAAGGGGGACTACACGGAGGTCGACGGCGTCCGCGCGATACGGGTGGCCGGCGGCGGCGGCACGGGCGGCACCCTCGACGTCGCCCTGGAGGGCAAGCCGTATCCGCTGCGGTTCCGGCGCGCCGGGGACGCGGGGGTCATCCGGCTCACGGACTGGAACAAGGAGTTCGGGCTCAAGGCCCCGGAGAAGGACGACGTCGTGGACTACGGGCAGAAGATCAACACCGGCTGACGGGGGCGGCCGGCCGGGGCGCGGGTTCCTCCGGAGGGAGGGCCGGGCTGTGGGCCGGGGACTGTCTGCGGTGTGGCGCCCGGTTTTCGGCGCGGGTCCCTTGGTGACCGGGCCCCGGCCGCGCTGCGCGCCGGCGCCCGGCCCGCGGGTCAGCGCAGCCGGGCCCGGGGCGGGCCCGAACGGGCGGTCCGCCCACCCGTCCGTGCGCGTACGGTCCGCCCCCGTTCCGCGCGCGCCGGAACGTTGCGTACACGCGTTCGGCGCGCCGGGACGTCCCACGCCCCGTCAGCGGGCCCGGCGCCCGCGCAGCAGCAGTTTCGGCAGGGACCCGGGGGCGCGGTCCCGGGTGGTGGCGGGGGTGGGCAGCGGGGCCGCCGCGAGGGAGCCGTCGGGCAGCGGTTCCGTACCGCCGGCCGGGGTCAGCCGCAGGACCCGGCACTCCCGGGCCCACCGCTCGGCGATCCGCTCCGCGTCGGGCGCGTTCAGCCGCTTCCCCTTCAGTTCGGCCACGGTCTCCGCCCACTCCTCCGAACCGGGGGCGGGTTCGCGGACCAGGGTGGTGAAGGAGACCAGCCGGCCGCCCTTGTCCTTGCTGCGCGCCGTCACCGTGGCCCGTGCGCCGTCGGCCAGGCCCAGACCGGCGAAGGGCTGCTCGTCCGGGCCGTCACCCACCAGGCAGACCGCGCCCGCGTGCCACACGTGCCACAGGGCGCGCGCGGGCCCCTCCGGGCCGCGCACCCAGACCAGCGCGGACTTCTTCGCGGCCTCCTCGACGACCGCGCGCTCCATCGGGCCGGGCGCCGTCCGCGCCCCGCCGTCCGGCCCCGTCGCCCCGGCTCGCCCCTGCGTGCTCGTCATGGCGTCAGCCTACGCAGCCGCCGCGGGCGCGGTCACGGGGAGGCGGCGGCGGGAGGCGGCGGGAGGCGGCGGGCGGCGGCCCGTGCGACCGGTCAGAGCCAGCCGTTCCGCTTGAACAGGCGGGACATGGTGAAACAGATGGTGACGATGGTCGCCATGACCGTGGGGTAGCCGTACTGCCAGTGGAGTTCCGGCATGTTCTCGAAGTTCATCCCGTAGACACCGCAGATCATGGTGGGCACGGCGATGATGGCCGCCCAGGCCGTGATCTTGCGCATGTCCTCGTTCTGCGCGACCGTCGCCTGCGCCAGGTTGGCCTGGAGGATCGAGTTGAGCAGGTCGTCGAAGGAGACCACCTGTTCGGTGACGCGCGCCAGGTGGTCGGCCACGTCCCGGAAGTACGCCTGGATCTCCGGGTCGATCATCCGCATCGGCCGCTCGCTCAGCAGCTGCATCGGCCGCAGCAGCGGGGACACGGCGCGCTTGAACTCCAGCACCTCCCGCTTGAGCTGGTAGATGCGTCCCGCGTCGCCGCCCCGCGCCGCGCCGCGCCGCCCGGAGCCGGGCCCGGAGCTGAAGACGTCGATCTCGACCTCGTCGATGTCGTCCTGCACGGCGTCCGCCACCGCGATGTAGCCGTCGACGGTCTGGTCGGCGATGGCGTGCAGCACCGCCGAGGGGCCCTTGACCAGCAGCTCCGGGTCGTCCTCCAGCCGCTGCCGGAGGGAGCGCAGCGAGCCGTGGCCGCCGTGCCGGACCGTCACCACGAAGTCCCGGCCGGTGAAGCACATCACCTCGCCGGTCTCCACGACCTCGCTGGTGGCGGTGAGCTGGGCGTGCTTCACGTAGTGGATGGTCTTGAAGACGGTGAAGAGGGTGTCGTCGTACCGCTCCAGCTTGGGCCGCTGGTGGGCGTGGACGGCGTCCTCCACGGCCAGCGGGTGCAGCTCGAACTCCCGGGCGATCCCGGCCAGTTCGTCCTCGGAGGGCTCGTGCAGGCCGATCCACACGAAGCCGCCCTCGGCGCGCGCCTTGCGGACGGCCTCCGCCGGGGAGAGCGTCCCCCGGCAGCGGCGGCCGTCCTGGTAGACGGCACAGTCCACCACGGAGCTGGGCGCGGCGGGACGGAGCGCGGTGGCCGCGTAGGTGTGGGCCTTGCGGGGCAGGTGGCGGAGCGACGGGCGGACCGCCGCTCGCAGGTCACGGATCATCGACATGGCGGGCTCCTTCGCGGGCCGGCCACCGGCGGACGGGCAGCACTGCCGGAAATGAGGGCGTACGGCGGTGTCGCTTGCCGTACGTCCGCAAAGCGGGCGGTGCCACGCGGTGCGCGC
The DNA here is from genome assembly GCF_012034935.1 of Streptomyces zingiberis. Classification (GTDB taxonomy): domain Bacteria; phylum Actinomycetota; class Actinomycetes; order Streptomycetales; family Streptomycetaceae; genus Streptomyces; species Streptomyces zingiberis. The sequence continues at coordinate 284,232 of NZ_JAATEN010000006.1, read as the reverse complement.
GGCGGACGGCGGATCACAGGGGCGAAAAGGGGGTGAAGCGGAAATGCCAAGCCCTTCCGCCAGGCAGCGGGGCCCTCGCGGTGACGTACTCCGGGTGCCCTCGGGGGCGCGGGGAGAATCTCTGGGACCGGCCGATGATTACCGCGTGAAACGGTGGGGTAGGCCAGGCTCAGATCGCGGGAAACGGCCGCGGAGTGGCAGCGGCGGAAGAGCTGCCGGTACTGCACGGTCGACTGGGATCCATCGCAGCCCCACCTCCTCCGGCCGGTCCCCCGTGGGGGAAGCACCGATTCGCGGCGAGCGCCGCGAAGCCGACATCCTGCTGTCCGTCTGGCCGAGCTCGGGACGGGGCTGTCATGCACACACGTCCTGGCCGGTCGCCAAGCGTAGCAGTCGTACGGGATGCCCGGACGCACGCCGCTCCGCGCGGTGTTCCACCGCGGTTCACCCCCCATCGCCGCGCGCCCGGAAGCGGGCCCCGGTGTCCGCCCGGTTCCCCGGGCCCGGCCCCTGGCCGTCGCCGCGGGAGCCCGGCCGGGTTCCCGCCGCTTCCGCCGGTGGATCTATGCTCGCCCTCATGTCCCGCCCCACCGATGTCCTCTCCCCGGTCGAAGCCCGGCTGACCTCGGCGCTGGGCGAACCGGACGCCCGCGCCGCGGTCACCTTCCTGGGCGCGGACCGGATCGAAGTGCTCCGCTTCCGCGGTGCCGGCCCCGCCGGCCCCCTCGGGGCCGCCGGTCTGGTGCGCTACGCCACGCTCGGGATGTCCGCGCACCCGATGACCGACCCGGCCGACGTGGTGGCCGATCCCGTCCGGGGTCCGCGGGCCGAGCTGCTGCTCTCCGTGCGCGCCGGGCTCGCCGACACCGACCAGGTGTTCCGTTCCCTCGCCGTCCTGGCCGCCTCCCCGCAGGTCGAGGGCGTGGTGATCGCCCCCGGCGGGTCGCTCGACCTCGGCGGGCCGCTGTGGCCGGGTGCCCCCTTCGGCTCCGTCCTGGTCGCCGGGGCCGGTGGTCTCGTGCCGGACCTGGAACTGGACGAGCCGATGGAGCCCGTCCGCTTCCTCCCCCTGCTGCCGATGACCGCCAACGAGGCCGCCTGGAAGCGTGTGCACGGCGCGGCCGCGCTGGAGGAGCGGTGGCTCGCGCACGGCACGGACCTGCGGGATCCGCTGCGCGCCGGCGTCCCCCTGAGCGATTGAGCGCCCCGTGGCGGAGACCGCCGAACCGGCCCACGACCTGCGCGGCATATGCGTCCGGTCCTTTCCGGATATCCCGCCCCCGGTCGGGTGATCGTCCTTGACGCGGCGGGTGCCGGGGAGGACCGTGGGTCCCTATGAGGGGTGAACCGAGTTGCCCGAAGTGTGGTGGCAGGGTCCGGGCGCCCGGCCTCTTCGCGGACACCTGGCAGTGCGATGTGCACGGCACGGTCCATCCCTTGCAGCCGGTCGTCCCGCCCAGCGTCGAGGCGCTCACCGTCGTGGTGAAGCGCGCCGAGGTCCCGGTGTGGATGCCCTGGCCGCTGCCGGTCGGCTGGCTGTTCACCGGCATCTCCTGCGCGGGTGACGACCGCAGCGGCGGCCGCGCCACCGCCGTCGCCTGCTCCGGACCCGGCCCGCTCGGCGGTATGGGCGAACTCCTGCTGATCGCCGAGGAACTCGGGGTGGGCCTCGGCGCGCGGCACGCGGGCATCGACGGCCCCGATCCCGGACCGGGGCTGAGCGTCGACCGCCCGCCGGACGTCAAGCTGCACGCCGCCGGCCGGCCCACCCCCCTCTGGCACGTGGAGGGCGTCCCTCCGGACCGCGCCGTCTTCGCCGGAGAGGCCTGCGGCATGTGGCTGTGGGCGGTCGTCTGGCCCGAGCAGACCGGACTGCTGATGTACGACGAACTGGTCCTCACCGACCTGCGGGACGCGGGGGCCGAGGTGGACCTGCTGCCCTGCGGGGCGCTCTCGCCGCGGCTGATCTCCTGAGCCGGTCTCCTGAGCCGGTCTCCCGGTTCGGTGCCCGGACGGCGGGCCCGGCGTCCGGCGGCCGGGCCGTCCGTCGCCCCGTGGCGGAACCCGGTGCGGCTCCGTGACACCGGCCGCACGCGGTGGGGCGTGCGGGCGCCGCGCCGGCCGGCCCGCCGTAAGGGCCCACCACGAGGCGGTGGGCCCGGGGAGCGCCACCCGGCCGTGCGGCCCGGGTACGGCCGTGGCGCACCGCCCGCCGGTCCGGGCCGGACGCCCTCGGGGGCACGGCCCGGGCCCCGATAGACTGGAGCGTCCCCGTCCGTATCCGTCGCTGGGAGTCCGTGCCGTGCGCATAGACCTGCACACCCATTCGACGGCTTCGGACGGCACCGACACCCCGGCCGAGCTGGTGCGCAACGCCGCCGCGGCCGGGCTGGACGTCGTCGCGCTCACCGATCACGACACCGTGCGCGGTCACACCGCCGCGGCCGGGGCGCTCCCCGCCGGGCTGACGCTGGTCCCCGGCGCCGAGCTCTCCTGCCGGGCGGACGGCATCGGGCTGCATCTGCTGGCGTACCTCTTCGACCCGGCCGAGCCGGAACTGGAGCGGGAGCGGGAACTGGTCCGGGACGGCCGGGTGCCCCGGGCCCGGGCCATGGTGGGCAAGCTCCGGGAGCTGGGCGTCCCGATCACCTGGGAACAGGTCGAGCGGATCGCCGGGGACGGCTCGGTGGGCCGTCCGCACCTGGCCACGGCCCTGGTGGAGCTGGGCGTCGTCCCGGATGTGTCCGCCGCCTTCACCCCCGACTGGCTGGCGGACGGCGGCCGGGCGGACGTCGCCAAGCACGAGTTCGACCCCGTGACGGCCGTCCGGCTGGTCCGCCGCGCCGGGGGCGTCACCGTCCTCGCCCATCCGCTGGCGGCGCGGCGCGGTCCCTGCGTCTCCGAGGAGTACGTCGCCGAGCTGGCGGCCGCCGGCCTCGACGGCATCGAGGCCGACCACATGGACCACGACCCCGCCGACCGGGACCGGGTGCGCTCGCTCGCCGCCGGGCTGGGGCTGCTCGTCACCGGGTCCAGCGACTACCACGGCAGCCGCAAGAGCTGCCGGCTGGGGGAGTACACCACCGACCCGGAGGTCTACGCGGAACTCGTCCGCCGGGCCACCGGAGCCGTTCCGGTACCCGGCGCCGGCTGATCCCGGCACCGCCGGGGAACGGCGGGAGGCGACCGGCCCGCGGCCGCGCACTCTCCCCCCGCCCCCACACCCCCTTCCCTTCTTTCTCCGCACGTTCTCTTCTCTCGCAAGGCAGCACTGTGTTCGACGTCGCTCTGTTCGGGTCCGTTTTTGTCACTCTTTTTGTGATCATGGATCCGCCCGGTATCACTCCGATCTTCCTCGCGCTCACCTCCGGCCGTGCGGTCAAGGTGCAGCGCCGGATGGCGTTGCAGGCGGTGTTCGTGGCCTTCGGCGTCATCGCCGTGTTCGCCGTCTTCGGCCAGCAGATCCTGGACTACCTGCATGTCTCCGTCCCGGCGCTGATGGTCGCGGGCGGGCTGCTGCTGTTGCTGATCGCGCTCGACCTGCTCACCGGCAAGACCGACGAGCCCTCCCAGACGAAGGACGTCAATGTGGCGCTCGTCCCGCTCGGGATGCCGCTGCTGGCCGGGCCCGGCGCGATCGTCACCGTGATCCTGGCCGTGCGTGAGGCGGACGGGCTCGGGGGGCAGCTCTCCGTCTGGACCGCCATCCTTGCCATGCATCTGGTGTTGTGGCTGGTCATGCGCTACTCGCTGCTGATCATTCGCGTGATCAAGGACGGCGGGGTCGTCCTCGTCACCCGGTTGTCCGGCATGCTGCTCTCCGCCATCGCGGTGCAGCAGATCGCGAACGGCGTCCTGCAGTTCATCCAGGAGGCCTGACCGGGCTCCCCGCGGCGCCCGGGGCCGGACGCGCCCCCGGCGCGGGGTGCCTCGTGGCTGTTTCCGTCGCGTGGGCGGGTGTTCCACCGGGTGGATGAGAGCGGCATCAGAAGACGCCGGGTGCGGAGCGAATTCGATATTCCGGCCGTTCGCCGGCGGGGCGGGCCCCGGAATCCTTGCGGTTATTTCTCTTGTTATTCGCTGCGCTGGGCGCATTTCTTCTCCGGTGGATAGTGTGACGTCACCGGAGGGGGAATCCGATGAACTCCGGCGGGTGGAACGGCGGTACCGGAATGTCGTGCGATCCTTGCGGATCTCCCGGCCGCAATTTCGCCTGGAAAGCCCTGGCCGAACTGGAGAAGACATGGCCACACATGATTCCGTACCGATGGACCGCCTCGTGCTCGGCAGGGCGATCGACGAGGTGGGAGGCGAACCGCTCCCGATCGACCCGAAGGTGCCCGACCACCTGAGCCGGCTGTTCGACGACTGCGACGCGCAACTCCGGCGGGTCCGCCTGGTCGAGCAGCACGACGGGCAGGCGGCCCGGACGGCACTGGCGGCGGCCGGCGCCCCCGTGGACGCGGAGATCACCTACGACCCGAACCATTCGCACGGGAAGAAATTCACCCAGGACCGGCCGTTCCGGACCGCCTGCCTCCTCCATGAACTCATGCATGTGATCGTGAGCAGGAAATACAGCCGGCCGGCCGGTGCCGCCGGGGACGCCCGGCTGATCAATTTCCATTACGCCGCGGACGGCGAGGTCGGGCACCAGGCCCGGATCGTCGACTCCAACTTCGAAAGGCTCGTCACCACCGTGCGGCAGGACAGGAACCTCACGGGTGAACAGCGCGGGCATGTGATCGACCGTCTGGAGAATTACGCCATGGCCCAGGCGACCGTGCACAACGAGACCGTGGTGCTCGACCTTCTCGTGTACCTGAAACTGCTGCGTGTCTCCCCGGGGAGTGCGACCTTCGCCCATCTGACCCGCCTCTCCGAGGAGGCTCTGGAACGCAGGGAAGAGGGTGGCCCCGGGATGCACGTGCGCCTGGTGACCTGAGCGGCGGAACCGGTTCCCGGGGTGAACGTGCCGCGCCCCCGTACGCGTCGGGCGTACGGGGGCGCGGCCGGCCGGTTCAGGGGGCGCTGCGGCCGGAGCCGCCGGTGGCACCCCGCCGGGCGTTACGAGGCGGAGGGTTCGGCAGGCCGGATGTAGAGACGGCGGCCGGTGGCCGCCGCTTCCCGGACGATCCGGCTGACCGCGGCGGCGTCCACCACGGTGCTTTCCGTGGCGCGGCCGTCGATGTCGTCGAGGTGCATGATCTGGAAGCGCAAGCGCCTCTCCCTTCGTGATCCTCCTGCGGAGAACTGGTGGCACGGGGATACGGGGGCGAGCCCGCACCGGTTCACGGCGGGTGATCCCGCCGTGCCGTGGTGTGAGGGGGCGGGTGCAGGGCGACGGCCCCGACCGTGAGGTCAGGCGGCCCACCTGCCCCCTTCACTCATGCAACGGGGTGGGTGGTGCAAACATTCCCTACGCTAAGGAAATTTTTCGGTCCCCTAAAGAGTGATACCGGCCACCTTGCGGCTCGCTGGCCGATACACCGCAGGGGCGCCGTCGCCCACCGGAGCCGGAAGGCCCTCACCGGGCGGCCGCGGCGCCACGGGGGAGGGCCGGGCGGCGGGCGGCAGAGGAGGACCGGACGGACGCCGGGAGCAGCCCGCGCCCCCGTCCCGGGGGCCGGCCCACGCCGTGAGCGAGTGATCCGGACAAGCGTCACAGGGGCGGCGAACCCTGGCCCGTCCCCGCCCCCGCCCCCGTCCAGGGGCCCAGGGCGAACCGCTCACCGTCCCGTCGTACCTCCAGCGCCCCCGCGCCGCCGAAGTGCGCGGGAACGAGCAGCTCCCGCTCCCCGGCCGCCCGCCCGGGAATCCGGCGGCCGGTGGCCACCTGCTCCGGCGCCGGGGGACACCCGTGCGCCGATACGGCATGCGTGCCGACGGTGGGCCGGCCGCCGCCCGGGTGTCCCCCTGGTGCGTACGGCCGCATCCGCGTGACGGGCCCCGGCCGGTCGTGGCACCCCCTGCCGCCCGCCGTGCCGGTGGGAGCTCCACACCGGGACCGGGCGGATGGCCGCGGGCCTCGTGCTCAGCCGGTCACCGAGGCCCAGAACCCGGCCAGGGCCCGTGCCGTCTCCCGGGGACGCTCGGCGTTCGGCGAGTGCTCGGCACCCTCCACGACGGTCCGGTGCGCCCCGAGAAGGACCGCCATCCGCTCCATCTCCGGGACCGGCCAGGCGTGGTCGACCGTGCCGGAGAGCACGTGCAGCGGGAGCCCGAGGGAGACCAGATCCGCCACCCGGTCCGGCTCGGCGATCAGCTGCCGCCCGGTCGCGATCAGTTGTTCGGGGACGGTCGCCATCCAGCGGCGGTGGAGGAAGGCGGCGATCGGATCCGGTACCTGCGGGGTGTCCGCGATGTCGGCCACCTCCGGGGTGCCGGCAGCGCCGTTCACCACCCCGGCGGCCGCCCGGGCGTCCATCTCGCGCATCGCCTGCCACACGGATTCCATGTCCATCACGCGCAACGCGTCGATCAGCAGCTTCGTCCGGGCCTGCTGGGCCGCGGCGATCGCCCCGGGGCCCGAGCTCATCAGGGTGAGGGAGGCGAAGGGCCGGGCGTCCAGCAGGACGGCCGCCCGGCTGATCAGCCCGCCCAGGGAGTGCCCCAGCAGATGCAGCGGCGCGGGCGCCCCGGACCGGCCGGACCCGCCTGCCGCGCCGCCCGCGCCGTCCTCCGGTGCGCCGGTTCGGGCCGCGTGATCGGCCCCGCCCGCCCCGCCTGTCTCCGCAGCGACCGCGGCGGCCTGGGCGAGTACGTCATGGGCCAGCTCCGCCTGGGTGTACGCCGCCTCGTCGCGGGGGCCCCCGGTCTCGTGCTGTCCCCGGCCGTCCACCGCCACCACCCGGAAACCGGCCCCCGCCAGCGGCTCCAGCAGTGCGATGAAGTCCTCCTTGCTCCCGGTGTACCCCGGGACCAGCAGCGCCGTGCCGCGGACCGCCGTGCCCGGCGGCGGTACCGCCTCGTGGACGGCGAAGTCGCCACGCGCGGTGGCGAGTCGGCGGGCCCGTGCGCACACGGGCAGGGTGAGGATCGGCGGCCGGCTCATGCCCCCGAGGCTATCGGGCTCCGCCGGCGGGGGACCGGCCGAGCCGTGGCCGCCCGTCGGCCCGCCCCGGACGAGGAGCCGGACGAGGAGCCGGGCGGGGGATCGGGGTCCTGCCGGGCGCCCCCGTTCCGACGGCCCACCGCGGGTCCGGGGCCGGGCCCGGCGGGGGCACGGCACGGCTCTCCACGCTCCGCCGGCGGTGCGGAGGCCCGGCGCGTGCCCAGGCCCATCAGCCCATCAGCCGGGCGCGGGCACGCGCCACGGGGCCGCACGGGATGGGCCGGACCGCCGGGCGGGCGGCCGGCAGGACGGGCACCCGGGCGCCCGTCCTGCCGGAAACACCGCGGCCCGGCCCGCCGTGAGGCGGAACCGGGCCTCGGTGGTGGGGCGCCGGACCGGCGCCCCGGGTCAGCTCTCCGAGGACGGGGCGGAGCGGGAGGCCGAGCCCCCGCGGGTGCGGCGACGGCGGCGCGGCTTGGCCTCGCCCGGCGCGGAGTCACCCGCGTCCGCGCCGTGCGGCGCGGCCGTCTCCGGCTGTGCGGCGGTGCCCGACGCGCCGTCCTGGTGCGCCGGGGCGGAGGCCCGGGTGCGCCGGCGGCGGCGCGGGGTCCGCGCCGCGGTGGCACTCTCGGCCCCGGCCTCGCCGTGGTCCGGCGCGCCGCCCTCGGCGGGGGCCGCCGGTTCCCCGGCGGGCGCGGCGTCACCGACCGGCTCGCCGCCCCGCGTGCGGCGGCGGGAGCGCTCGGGGCGCGTCCGCCGCGGGCGCTCGGCCTGCTCGGCCGGGGCGCTCCGGCCACCGCGCCGGCCGCGGCCCCCGGTCTCCCCGAGGTCCTCGATCTCCTCGGCGCCCAGCCCGGCCCGGGTCCGCTCGGCGCGCGGCAGCACGCCCGTGGTGCCCTCGGGGATGTCGAGCTGCTCGTAGAGGTGCGCGGAGGTGGAGTAGGTCTCCTCCGGGTCGTCGAAGGCCAGGTCCAGCGCCTTGTTGATCAGCTTCCAGCGCGGGATGTCGTCCCAGTCGACCAGGGTGACGGCGGTGCCCGTCCGGCCCGCCCGGCCGGTGCGGCCGATGCGGTGCAGGTAGGTCTTCTCGTCCTCCGGGGACTGGTAGTTCACGACATGGGTGACGTTCTCCACGTCGATACCGCGCGCCGCCACGTCGGTGCAGACGAGAACGTCCACCTTGCCGTTGCGGAAGGCGCGCAGCGCCTGCTCGCGCGCCCCCTGGCCGAGGTCGCCGTGGACGGCGCCGGACGCGAAGCCGCGGCGGGCGAGCTGGTCGGCGATGTCGGCGGCGGTCCGCTTGGTGCGGCAGAAGATCATCGCCAGTCCGCGGCCCCGCGCCTGGAGGATGCGGGCGACCAGCTCCGGCTTGTCCATGGAGTGCGCGCGGAAGACGAACTGCCGCGTGGCCGCCACGGTCTGGCCCTCGTCGTCCGGCATGGCGGCCCGGATGTGCGTGGGCTGCGACATGTAGCGCCGGGCCAGCGAGATGACCTGGCCGGGCATGGTGGCCGAGAACAGCATGGTCTGCCGCTTGGCCGGCAGCAGCTGGATGATCCGCTCGACGTCCGGCAGGAAGCCCAGGTCGAGCATCTCGTCGGCCTCGTCCAGGACGAGCGCGCGCACCGCGGAGAGGTCCAGCTTGCGCTGGCCCGCGAGGTCGAGCAGCCGGCCCGGGGTGCCGACGATCACGTCGACGCCCTTCCTCAACGCCTCGACCTGCGGTTCGTAGGCCCGCCCGCCGTAGATGGCGGTGACCCGGACGTTGCGGACCTTGCCCGCCGTCAGCAGGTCGTTGGTGACCTGCTGGCAGAGCTCGCGGGTGGGGACGACCACGAGCGCCTGCGGGGTGTCGGTGAGCTGCTCGGGCGTCGCGCGGCCCGCCTCGATGTCGGCGGGCACGGTGACCCGCTCCAGGATGGGCAGGCCGAAGCCGAGCGTCTTGCCGGTGCCCGTCTTGGCCTGGCCGATGACATCGGAGCCGGAGAGGGCGACGGGGAGGGTCATCTCCTGGATGGGGAACGGATGAGTGATGCCGACGGCCTCCAGGGCCTCGGCGGTCTCGGGAAGGATCCCGATCTCTCGGAACGTAGTCAGGGTCTTGCCTCTTCTGTGAGACGCGACACGAGGCGGCGGAGGGGGTCAGTACCGCGCCCGGTCGTCGCCCGGTCACCGGGACCGGCCGGACGGCGCGGGACCACTGCCTCCGCATCGCGCGCTCGCGTCACGAGCGGTTCCCTCATGTGCGGACCGTGCCGGAGCACGTACCGCGGGGAGGGCGGTCGGGGTTGGAAGCCGATCGGACCACCGACCGGGCATCCGCTGGGGTGCTGAGGAAGGTGCCTCAGGTGACTCCACATGCGACGGACTCCTGGGGAGGACTCCACATGCCGTACAAGCCGTACATGCCGCGCGGCCGGCGCACGTTCCGTCTGCCGGAACCGCCGCGCACGCGCGTATGCCGTGCAACCGGGACATGCTCCGCACGCCGTGTGATCGACGCGTGGGCCGCATGTCCTGCGACCGACGCACGCTCCGCATGTACCTGCGCCGCATGCGACGGACCCGCCGGTGTCCGGCGGGCGCAATACCACTGTACCCCGGAATCGCGCATTTGTGTTGGGCCCGGGCGGTACGGGCGGCGCCGGGGCCCCGCGGGCGGCGCCCACCGGCCCCGCCGGAGCCCCGGCCGGGCGGGCTATTGTGCGCTGCATGGAGACCCCCGAGGAGACCACTGACCCTGCCGAGCAGCACCCCGGGATCGCCGCCCGGACCTGGGCCGAGGCATCCGCCGACCCCCAGTACCGGGCCGCCGTGGTGGACCTGCTCGGCGCCCTGGCGTACGGCGAGCTCGCCGCCTTCGAGCGGCTCGCGGAGGACGCCAAACTGGCGCCGACCGTGGAGGACAAGGCGGAGCTCGCGAAGATGGCCTCCGCCGAGTTCCACCACTTCGAGCGGTTGCGGGACCGGCTGTCGGCCGTCGACGCCGAGCCGACGGCCGCGATGGAGCCCTTCGCGGCCGCCCTGGACGGCTTCCACCGGCAGACCGCGCCCTCCGACTGGCTGGAAGGACTGGTCAAGGCCTACGTCGGGGACTCCATCGCCAGCGATTTCTACCGGGAGGTCGCCGCCCGGCTGGACTCCGACACCCGCGAGCTGGTGCTCCAGGTGCTGGACGACACCGGGCACGCGAGCTTCGCCGTGGAGAAGGTGCGCGCCGCCATCGAGGCCGACCCGCGGGTGGGCGGCCGGCTGGCGCTCTGGGCCCGGCGGCTGATGGGTGAGGCGCTCAGCCAGGCCCAGCGCGTGGTCGCCGAGCGTGACGCCCTCTCCACCATGCTGGTGGGCGGTCTGGGGGAGGGCTTCGACCTGGCGGAGGTCGGCCGGATGTTCTCCCGGATCACCGAGGCGCACACCAAGCGGATGGGCGCCCTGGGGCTCTCCGCCTGAGCCGGGCCGCCTGAGCCGGGCCGCCTGAGCCGGAGCCCGGCTGCCGCGCCGGTGACACCGGTGGGCGGGCCGGAGGACGGACACCGGCGGACCGGCCGGAGAAGGGCGAGGACCCGCCGGGACCCGGAGGCCGGCGCAGCCGCCCTCGGGATGGTGCGGAGCCGCCCTCGGGATGGTGCGGAGCCGGCCCGGGATGGTGCGGAGCCGGCCCGGGATGGTGCGGAGCCGGCCGCGCGGATGACCGCGGGGCCGGATCGGCCGTGAGGAGAGCCCGCCCCGGGCGGTGCGCGCCGGCCGGGCCGTCCTGGCCGGTGGGGCCCGGGGGAGACCGGACCGGCCGGCGGTCATGCCCGTGCCGGTACCGGGTGCGTACGGGCGCCCGGTCCGGTGGACGCGGCGGGTTCGCCGCCGGTCAGACCGGGGCCGAGCGGCGCAGGCCCGGCCCCCGGCGGATCAGCAGGGACAGCAGCGCGACGCCGAGGACGAGGGCGCCCACGAGGCCCGCCGCCGCGTGGCCGGGCCCCGTCACCGCGCGGGTGAGCAGCCAGCCGAAGAGCGCGGCGGCCGGGCCGGTGGCGTACACCAGCGGCGAGGCCGGGAGCCTCCCGGACAGCCACCGCACACCGGCGGCGGCCACGGCGAGGCCGAGCAGGACCGATCCCAGGGCTTCCCACAGCATCATCGCGACCTCCCGTGGTTCCCACTGCTCCCGCGGCGCTGCGCGGTCGGCGGACGGCCGGTGCCGGTCCGACAGCGACGTACCCACGGCATTCGCCGGGTAATCCTCCTGCGGGCAGGGCAGGGCAGGGCAGGGCAGGGCAGGGCAGGGCAGGGCAGGGCAGGGCAGGGCAGGGCAGGGCAGGGCAGGGGCCGGGGCCGGGGGGAGCGGACGGCCGGGAGTGGGGGATGGGGATGAGGGAACGCCGCCCGGCGCCCGGCCGGACAGGCGAAGGCCCCGTGGCCGGATGATCCGGGCCACGGGGCCTCGACGTCGGGCTGGCGCCCACGCCTCACAGGGTGCCGAAGCCCACCTTGCGCGCCGTCGGCTCACCGATCTCCACATAAGCGAGCTTCTCCGCCGGCACCAGGACCTTGCGGCCGTGCTCGTCGTCGAGCGTCAGCAGCTGTGCCTTGCCGGCGAGCGCGTCGGCCACCCTGCGCTCGACCTCGTCGGCAGTCTGCGCGCTCTCGACGACGATCTCGCGTGGCGTGTGCTGCACGCCGATCTTGACCTCCACGGGTGTGTCCCTCCGACGTTCCGGTTCCCCGGGCGGTACCGGCTCCGGGGAGAGGCTGCGCGGCCTGCCGCGCGGTACGCGGCAAGCCTAGCCCGGTGAACGGCCCGTACTCCTGTGCGGCCGCACGCTTGCGGCGAACACGGGTCCGGGCACCGGCCGGTGTGGGGCCGGGTGCCGCGCACACTCCTGCTCCCGTCCGGTGCCGCCCGGCGGCCGCCGTCCGCCCCGGCCCGCCGCCCACCGGCCCGCGGGCGGGGGAGCCCGTGGTGGGGTGACCCGTCACCGTCCCGTCCGCGGCCGGCCGCCGCGCCGCGGGTGAGCGGCCGGGCGGCCGGTGCGGGGCGGGTCAGTCCTGCGGGTTCGTGCCGTGCAGCGGGAACCCCGCGATGCCGCGCCAGGAGAGGGAGGAGATCAGCCGGGCCGCGGCGTCCCGCGGCACCTGCCGGCCCGAGGCGAGCCAGTAGCGCGCGGTGATCTGCGCCATGCCGCACATGCCGACGGCGAGCAGCATGGCCTCCTCCGCCGGGAGGTCGGTGTCCTCGGCGATGACCTCGCTGACCGCCTTGGCGCTCTCCAGGCTGACGCGCTCCACGCGCTCGGCGACGGCCGGCTCGTTGGTGAGGTCCGACTCGAACACCAGCCGGAACGCGCCGCCCTCGGTCTCGACGTACGCGAAGTACGCGTCGATGGTCGCGGCCACCCGCAGCTTGTTGTCGCTGGTCGACGCCAGCGCCGCGCGGACCGCCTCCAGCAGGGCCTCGCAGTGCTGGTCCAGCAGCGCCAGGTACAGATCGAGCTTGCCCGGGAAGTGCTGGTAGAGCACGGGCTTGCTCACCCCCGCCCGCTCGGCGATGTCATCCATCGCGGCGGCGTGGTAGCCCTGGGCCACGAAGACCTCCTGGGCCGCTCCCAGCAGCTGGTTACGACGGGCCCGGCGCGGCAGGCGCGTGCCGCGCGGGCGCGCCTCGGTCTGCTCGATGGCTGTCACGCCGCCTCCCAAGAATCGTTCGCTGCGCGGTGGGCCGCGCCGGCCCGCCGCGCCGCCATCGTACTTTCGGGTAACCGAGCTGTGCGCGGTGACGGCCGACAAATTCTCCGGCATCCCCGGCTTTCCCGGCTTTCCCGCCAGGACTCCGGCACGACGGGCGCCCCCGGGCGGCCCGGTCAGGCGGCCGGGGAACGGCGGGCAGCGCCGGTGCCGGGTCTCACCGGCCACCCACCCCGGCCGGGCCCCACCTGGCGCGCGACCTGCGGCGGGGCCGCCGCGAGGGCGGGGCCCCGCCGCACGCCGTGCTCCTCCGGAGCCTCACCCGCCCCGGCCACCCCGAGCCGGTGGCGGTCCGGCGGTTCGCCGGTCGTTGGGGCGGCTGGGGCGGCGCCGCGTCAGCGGTAGTCCTCCTCGTCGATCTCCACGACTCTGCTCTGCTCGAGGGCGTCCGCCGGGTCGGCGGAGTCGGGCACGTGGTCCGGCAGCGCCGGCCGCTCGTGCTCCACGATTTCGGCACGCTGTTCGGCGGCGTCCGCCTCCGGGGTCTCGATGTCGGGCTCCTCCTCGCCGGTCTGGTCCTCGAAGGTCTCCGGTTCCGTGGGCTCTGCTGACATGCGTGATCCCCTTTCCGCGCCGGGCGTCCTTACACCGGCCTCACCGGATCGGCCCCCAACGGCCGTCCACGAGCCTAGGAGGGGAGGCACCCCCGCGCTACGCGGCGGTGTGACGCCCGCCACCGGAGCCGCCTCCGCTCCTTCTCCTACGATGGCGGCATGTCGTCGACCGAGCTGCCCGGAATCCGTGCCGTGGCCGAGGTGCTCCAGGCGACCGGAGCCTCCCCGGCCGCCGTCCTGCCCGGGGAGGAGCTGCGTGGCGTCGCGCTCCCCGGCCTGACCCTCGCCGTCCGCTCCCGTCCGCCCGCCCGCGAGGGGCTGCCACCGGCGCTGTACGTGCACGGCCTCGGCGGCTCCTCGGCGAACTGGTCCGCGCTGATGGCCCTGCTGGCCGCTGATCTGGACGCGGAGGCCGTGGATCTCCCGGGTTTCGGCCACTCCCCGCCGCCGGACGACGGCAACTACTCGATCTCCGCACACGCCCGCGCGGTCGTGCGGCTGCTGGAGGCGCGCGGACGTGGGCCCGTGCACCTGTTCGGCAATTCCCTCGGCGGGTCGGTCGTCACCCGGGTCGCCGCGTTCCGGCCGGATCTCGTCCGCACCCTCACCCTGATCTCCCCGGCGCTGCCGGAGCGGCGCCCCCAGCTCTCCGCCGTGCCCACCGGGCTGCTCGCCGTACCCGGCGCGGCCGCGTTCTTCCGGCGCGCGACCCGGAACTGGACGGCCGAGCGCCGGACGCGGGAGGTCCTCACCCTCTGTTACGGTGACCCGGCGCGTGTCGACCCGGACGGGTTCCGCGCCGCCGTCGCGGAGTACGAGCGCCGGCTCGGACTTCCCTACTTCTGGGACGTGATGACACGCTCGGCCCGGGGTGTGGTGGACGCGTACACCCTCGGAGGGCAACACTCTCTGTGGCGGCAGGCCGAGCGGGTGCTGGCACCGACCCTGCTCGTGTACGGCGGCCGCGACCGGCTGGTCTCCTTCCGGATGGCGGGCCGGGCGTCCTCGGCCTTCCGCGGCTCCCGGCTTCTCGCCCTCCCGGAGGCCGGGCACGTAGCGATGATGGAGTACCCGGACGCGGTGGCGCGGGCCTTCCGCGAACTGCTGCACGAGACGACCGCTGATGCGGGCAGGAGCTGAAGCGACGCGTGGGACGTCATAGCCGCCGGGGCCGGGCCGAACAGGCCGCGGGCCCCTCAGACGCCGGAACCGCCGGGGCGGAGCCTCCTCCGGTAGCCGGCCCGGCCGGGGGGCGGCGCCCTTCCGGCAGCCCGGTGGGGGACCCCGCCGCACGGCCGCGTGAGCGCTCCGGGCCACCCCCGCCGCCGGCGCGGCCGGAAGCCGCGGGGGCCGCCGGGCCCGCCGCGGGGTACGGCGCGGTGTACGGACCGGGCACCCCGCCGCACGGCTTCCGGGTGTACGGCACCCCGTCGCGGGGCGTACCCGCCCACGGCGGGCCACCGCGCGGCACCCCCGCGTCCGGCGCGCAGCACCGCGCCCCCGCCGCCGGCCCGCCGCCCCAGGACACCGTCCCCGCCCCCGGTACTCCGCCGCACGGGACGCCTGCCCTCGGTACTCCGCCGCACGGAACTCCTGCCCTCGGCACTCCGCCGCACGGAACGCCCGCCTTCGCCACCCCACCGCACGGGACGCCCGCCGCGGCTCCGCCGAGGGTGCGCGGGGGCCATCCCGAGCAGTACGAGTCCGGCGGCGCCTGGGGCGCCCGGACGGCCACGGCCCCGCAGCGGCCGTCCGACGGGGGCCCCGGGGGGCCGGCGGACGGCACCGGCGCCGCTCCGGCGTTCCGGCCGGGGGCGGGAACCGTGCCCCGGCCGCGGCAGGAGTTCGTCGAGGCGTTCGACGACGACGTCTTCCCGGCGGGCACGGCGGCCCCGGCGACCCGGCCCCGGCCCGGGGGCCCGGCCCCGCAGCGCGCGGGGCGGTTCCCGGAGACCGGCCCGTCCACCGGTGACGGCGCGGGCGGGAGCGGCGGAGGTGACGGCCCGAACGGTGACGGCGGTGCCGGTGGCGACGGAGGTGACGGCGGGGAGGGCCGGCCCGGCCGGCAGGCCCGCCGCCCGGGACCGCGCGCCCGCGGGGAGCGGCCCGGCAAGGCCCGGGCCTTCACCGGAGCCGCCGCGGCCGCCGTGACGACCGTGCTGGCGATCGTGGTCGCCGGTCAGGTCGCCGGCGGAGGCCCGGGCACCGACACCGCGCCCGTGATCGGCGGCGGTCAGCGCGACACCTCCGAGGGCTCGTCCCGCACCGACGACCGCAAGGCGGCCAAGCCGCCACCGCGGGCCGAGCGGCGGCTGTCCTACGCCGAGAAGCTGGCGCTGAAGGAACCCCTCGACCCCGGGCTGGCCGGCCCGGACTCCTTCCGCTCCGTCGGCGCCCCCGACCGGGGGGCCGGCAAGGGGCAGGTCCTGCGCTACCGCGTGGACGTGGAGGACGGCCTTCCGCTCGACGGCGAGCTGTTCGCCGACGCGGTGCACCGCACCCTGAACGACGAGCGGAGCTGGGCGCACGAGGGGGCCCGCACCTTCGACCGGGTCGGCGGTGCCGAGGCCGACTTCGTCATCACCCTGGCCAGCCCGGGCACCACCGCGATCTGGTGCGCCAAGTCGGGCCTGGACACCACCGTGGACAACGTGTCCTGCGACTCGGCCTCGACGCGGCGCGTGATGATCAACGCCTACCGCTGGGCGCAGGGGGCCAGGACCTTCGGTGACGACATCGCGCACTACCGCGAGATGCTGATCAACCACGAGGTGGGCCACCGGCTCGGGCTGAACCACCAGGGCTGTTCCGCCGAGGGCGCTCTCGCGCCGGTGATGATGCAGCAGACCAAGTCCCTCACCACGGCCGGGACGACCTGCCTGCCGAACGCCTGGCCGTTCCCCTGACGACGCCCGGTTCCGGGCTCCTCAGCGATGGGCGAGCGGCCCCGGGTGAGCTCCTCCGTCCCCGGCCGCTTCCCGCCCGGCCGGAACGTGCTCCGGGGCCGTTCCGGCCGTGGTCCCGGTGAGGGCGCGGCGGTGGCGCGGAGGGGGCGCCACAGGTACGCGGTGACGCCGCAACGCGCTCGGGGTCCAAAAGTCACGACAGTTCACCCCTTCCGGTGGTGCGACGGACAACCGTCCATGGCGCCACCGGGCCGCCTCATACCGTCGTTCCGCTGTCCGCCGGACGGCCTGTGCGGAGAACGGTGGTGCACTCGTGCGCGTTGGCATGCCTACGGAACCCGTAGTTCCGTATGCGACCGATGGGACGGGCGCACCCTGCCACGGACCGTGTCCGCCGGGTGGTGATCCCACCCCGCGTACCGCGCGCCCCGTGTGCGCCCGTTCCCCCGCGCACGCCCCGGCTGCTCCGGTCGGCGGTCCGGCCCTGAGGGGCCGTTCCACCCCGGCCGGCCCGTCCGGGACGGGTCAGTGCCGGGGCGCGGAAAGCCGTCTGCGCACGGCCCGTTCCGCACCGGCCACCGCGGCCGGCGCGGAGCCGTCCGCCGGTCCGCGGACCGGCTCCCGGGTGGGGCCGCGCGCCGCGCCGCGGCGGGCCGTGCCGGGCCCCACCCCTGTGCCGGGTTCCGGCCGGTCACCGGCCGCCGTCACCGCGCGCGCCGCGGCTACACCACCGCTCCGCGGAGCGGCCCCGGGCGGCCGGGAACACCGCCGCGGACGCCCGGCCACGCGCGCCGCCGGGCACCCCCGGCCGGGCGGCGGTCACGCGCGCCGTCCACGGTGACGCGGACAGCCCCTCCCCCCACACCGCGCCGCCCCTCCCCCGCGGCGGCGCGCCGGCGGCCCCGGCCGCCGGGCCCGGTCCGGCAGGACCGGCCACCGCCTTCCCGAACTGTCACGAGGAGCACGACACATGTGGTCATGCCGTGAAACCCGAAAAGCCCGGGGGTCCCGGGCCGGCCGAGACACCCGAGAACCCTGGTCCGCAGGGGAGAACCGCCGGACGGGCGGTCTCCGGGAGCACTCGGGTCGCCGCGGACGCCGCCACCGCGCCGGCCACCGTGTTCTCGCCGGTGACCGCGGTGGTGCCGGCCCCCGCGAACACAGCGAACACAGCGAACACAGCGAACACAGCGAACACACTGGCAACAGCCGACACGGCGAACACGGCGTCCGGCGTGGTGAACGGAGCGGCCGGAGCAACCGGAGCGACCGCAGCGGCCAGGGCGCACGCGCCGGCGCGTGTGGCACCCCGGCCCCGCCCCGCCACCGCGGCGGCGGGCCGGCCGGCCCCGTGGACCCCCACGCCGGCCGCGGGCGGGAGGGCGTGCGATGAGGGTGCTGCTCATCGGTGCCGGTGGTTTCATCGGACGGCACGTCGCCGAGCGGCTGCTGGCCGATCCCGCCGCCCAGCTCACCGCCCTCGGCCGCGGGGACGACGCGGACGTCCGTTTCGACCTGGCCACCGGCAGCCCCGGCGCGCTGGCGCGCTTCCTGGACGCGGTGCACCCGGGGGTCGTCGTCAACTGCGCGGGCACCACCCGCGGCGGTGCCCGCGAACTGACCCGGCACAACACCGTGGCCGTCGCCACCGTCTGCGAGGCGCTGCGCCGCAGCCGGTGCGGCGCCCGTCTGGTCCAGGTCGGCTGCGCCTCCGAGTACGGGCCCTCGCAGTCCGGCTCCTCCACGGCGGAGGACGCGGTGCCCCGCCCCGGCGGGCCGTACGGGGTCAGCAAGCTGGCCGCGACCGAACTCGTGCTCGGCTCGGGTCTGGACGCCGTCGTGCTGCGGGTGTTCTCGCCCGCGGGGCCGGGCACCCCGGCGGGATCGCCGCTCGGCCGGCTCGCCGAGGCGGTACGCCGGGCCATCCAGGCCGGGGACACCGAGCTCCGGGTCGGCGGGCTCGGGGTGCAGCGGGACTTCGTGGACGTGCGGGACGTGGCGCGGGCCGTGCACGCGGCCTCCCTCTCCGCCGCGCAGGGTGTCGTCAACATCGGGACCGGGCGCGCCGTGCGGCTCCGGGACGTCGCCGGGGTGCTCGCCCGGGTGGCCGGGTTCAGCGGCAACGTCCGCGAGCCGGACATCGGGTCTCAGCGGGGCGCTCCCGGGGGCGCCGGCGAGCCGCACCCCGGGGGGACGGGCGCGGCGCCCGCCGTCGTTCCTACCCCCTCCGGGCCGGGGGGCGCGCCGCCGGGACCGCCGGTCTCCCCGGCCGGGGGCCCGCCGGGGACCGGGGCGGGTCCCGTCCCGGCCGGCTACCCCTACCCGGACGGGTGCGGTGGCTGGCAGCAGGCCGATGTGCGCACCGCCCGCGACCGCCTCGGGTGGCGGCCCCGGATCGCGCTGGAGGAGTCCCTGGCCGACATCTGGATGGAGGCGGCGTGCCGTATCTGACCTGCGCCGGTCCCCGCCGGTCCCGGACGGCGGCCGGCGGGGGACCCGGCGTCGGCGTGCCCGGCTGCGCCCATCCGCTGCTCGCGCCGGAGGAGTGGACGCGGCTCAGCCGGCCGGGCACCCCGCTGGACTGGGCGGTCCTCGATGTGGCCCGCGGCCCCGGGGTGCTGCCCGATCCGCGCTGTCTGGAGGCGGCCGGACGGCTGCGGAACGGCGGCGTCCGGGTCCTCGGCCATCTGGACCTGGCACACGGCGGCCGGCCGTGGGGGGAGGTGGTCGCCGACGCCCGGCGGTACGTCGACTGGTACCGGGCGGACGGCTTCTACCTGCACCGCTGCCCGGGCTGGTACGAGGCGCTGGCCGGGGTCCGCCGGCTGGCCGGGGCGCTGCTGTCGCTGCGGCGCGGCGCCCATCTCGTCCTGGGGCTGGGCCGCCACCCCGACCCGGGCTACGCGCTGATCCCGGGCCAGTTGGTGACCTTCGAGGGGCCGTGGGCGGAGTACCGCTGGTCCCAGGCGCCGGGCTGGACCGCCGAGCATCCACCGGAGCGCTTCTGCCACCTCGTCCACTGCCTGCCCCGGGGCCACCTGGAGGAGGCGCTGCGGACCGCCCGGTGGCTGGGCGCGGGCACGGTCGGTTTCACCGACCGCACCGATCGCGGGGACGGCGCGGGGGCCTGGGAGACCCTGCCCGGCTACTGGGACGACTTCGTCTCGCGCATCGGACCTCGTGTCTCGGAATGAGAAGGGCCGTGGCAGTGTTACGGGAGGAACCACTGTCCTCACCGACCAACGGAGTCCCCGTGTCGCTGCCACCCCTGGTCGAGCCCGCAGCCGAGCTCACCGTCGACGAGGTCCGCAGGTACTCCCGCCACCTGATCATCCCGGACGTCGGGATGGACGGGCAGAAGCGGCTGAAGAACGCCAAGGTGCTGGCGGTCGGGGCCGGCGGGCTCGGCTCCCCGACCCTGATGTACCTGGCAGCCGCGGGCGTGGGCACGCTGGGCATCGTCGAGTTCGACGAGGTCGACGAGTCCAACCTCCAGCGCCAGATCATCCACAGCCAGGCGGACATCGGCCGTTCCAAGGCGGAGTCCGCCCGGGACACCGTCCTGGGCATCAACCCGTACACCGAGGTCCGGCTCCACCAGGAGCGGCTGGACAGCTCCAACGTGATGGAGCTGTTCGCGCAGTACGACCTGATCGTGGACGGCACGGACAACTTCGCCACCCGCTATCTGGTCAACGACGCCTGCGTGCTGCTGAACAAGCCGTACGTGTGGGGCTCGATCTACCGCTTCGACGGCCAGGCCTCGGTGTTCTGGAGCGAGCACGGCCCCTGCTACCGCTGCCTGTACCCGGAGCCCCCGCCGCCGGGCATGGTCCCCTCCTGCGCGGAGGGCGGGGTGCTCGGGGTGCTCTGCGCGTCGATCGGGTCCATCCAGACCAACGAGGCGATCAAGCTGCTGGCCGGGATCGGCGAGCCGCTGGTCGGCCGGCTGATGATCTACGACGCGCTGGAGATGACCTACCGCCAGGTCAAGGTCCGCAAGGACCCGGACTGCGCGGTCTGCGGGGAGAACCCCACGGTCACGGAGCTCATCGACTACGAGGCGTTCTGCGGTGTCGTCTCCGACGAGGCGCAGGAGGCCGCGGCGGGCTCCACGATCACTCCCCGGCAGCTCAAGGAGTGGATCGACGCCGATGAGAAGATCGACATCATCGACGTCCGGGAGCCCAACGAGTACGAGATCGTCTCCATCCCCGGGGCGCGGCTGATCCCGAAGAACGAGTTCCTCATGGGCGGCGCCCTGCAGGACCTCCCGCAGGACCGGAAGATCGTCTTGCATTGCAAGACGGGTGTCCGCTCCGCGGAAGTCCTCGCGGTGCTCAAGAACGCGGGCTTCGCGGACGCCGTGCACGTCGGGGGCGGCGTGATCGGCTGGGTCAACCAGATCGAGCCGGAGAAGCCGGTCTACTGACGGACGCCGCCGGGACGGCCCCGTCCCGCCCCGGCCAGGGCCCCGCGCACCTCACCACGGTGTGCGGGGCTCTTCGGCGTCCCGGGGGCGCTCCGGGGTTCCCGGGGTGCCGCGGGTGCGGCGGCCCCCGGTCCGGATCACCCCGGTCCGGATCACCCCGGTCCGGACCACCCCGGTCCGGACCACCCGGTCCCGGCCACGTGGGCCCCGCCCGGAGGTGCCGCCCGGAGGTGCCGCCCGCGGTCCCGGCCGCCGGGCGCTCACGAGCAGGTGGTGCCGTCCTCCGGTACGGTCCCCGCCAGGAAGTAGGCGTCCACGGTCCGCTTCACGCAGGCGTTGCCGGAGTTGTACGCGCCGTGCCCCTCACCCCGGTGGGTCAGATGGATGCCCACGCCCTCGCCCAGCTCCCGGGCCATGGTCCGGGAGCCCTCGAACGGGGTGGCCGGGTCGCCGGTGGTGCCGATGACCAGGATCGGGCCGGCGCCCTCCGCGCTCACGTCGACCCGGGTGGAGTCGGTCCGCACCGGCCAGCCGGCGCACCAGCCCGCCACGTCCCAGGCGAGGAACTCGCCGAAGACGGGGGAGACCTCCCGGAAGTCCGGCAGCAGTTTCCGGGCCTCGGCGGCGCCGCGCCGTTCGGCGGAGTCGGCGCAGGAGATGGCGCGCTGGGCGTGGCTCTGCGCCGAGTACCGGCCTTCCGCGTCCCGGTCGTTGTAGGCGTCGGCCAGTGCCAGCAGCCGATCGCCCCGTCCGTCGGACAGGGCCTCCCGCAGGGCGCGGGTGAGCTGCTCCCACAGCGTCTCGCTGTACAGGGCCCGGACGATGCCGGTGCGCGCCTGGGACTCGGTGAGGTCGCGGCCGTCCGCGGTGGGCAGCGGCTCGCGGTCCAGCCGGTCCAGCAGGTCCGTGACCTTCCGCAGGCCGGCCTCCGGGTCGCCGCCCACCGGGCAGGCGGCGTCCCGCCGGGCGCAGTCCGCCAGGTAGTTCTCCAGTGCCCGCTGGAAGCCGGTGGCCTGGTGGCGGGCATGGCGGATGTCGTCGGCGGACGGGTCGGAGACGGCGTCCAGGACGACGCGGCCGACGCGCTCGGGGAACAGGTGGGCGTAGACGCCGCCGAGCCGGGTGCCGTAGGAGAAACCGAGGTAGTTCAGCCGGTCGTCACCGAGCACCGCGCGCAGGACATCCATGTCGCGGGCGGCGTTCTCGGTGCCCACATGCGGGAGCACCCGGCCCGACCTGCGTTCGCAGCCCGCCGCGAAGTCCTCGGCGTCGTCGAGGTACGCCTTCTCCTCGGCGGGGTCGTCGGGGGTGTGGTCCACGCCGGCGGCGGCCTCCGTCTCGGCGCTCGTGCGGCACACCACGGCGGAACTCCCGCCGACCCCGCGGGGGTCGAAGCTCACCAGGTCGTAGGAGGCCCCCAGGTCCCGGAAGGTGGTGCCCCAGCCGGGGAGGCTGGCCACACCGGAGTTGCCCGGGCCGCCGAAGTTGAACAGCAGCGAGCCGCGTTTCCTCCCCTCACCGGTGGCGGGCGTGCGGATCAGGGCGATGCCCAGGGTGTCGCCGTCCGGCTCGCGGTAGTCCAGCGGGACGCGGACCGTGGCGCACTCCCAGGCGCCGCCGGGCGGCCGGGCCGTGGGGCCGTCGGCGGCCGGCGCCTCGCACGCGGACCAGCGGGGCTTCTGCCCCGTCAGCGCGGTGGGCAGCGGCGGGAGTTCCGCGCCCGAACCGGGCGCCGGGAGGGAGGCGGCACCGCGCTCGCGGGCGCCGCCCGGGCCGGCGGCGTCGCCGTTCCCGGGCCCGCAGGCGGCGACGCCGGCGAGGAGTACCCCGGTGGCGGTCAGCGCCCCGGCTCGCAGTATTCGGGACATGGGGACTCCACTTCGCCCGCCGGGCGCCGGCTCGCACCGCGCGCGTGAAGGAGTGGTGGCGCAACGGCGGACAGCGGGTGAGGCCGTTGGGCCGCGAGGACACAGATGGGGCACATCGTAGGCCCCGGGTTGGCAGAGCGTGACGAAAGTGATGTCTGTGGCGTGATAGTCACCCCGGTGCGGCTTGTTCCGCCGGGGGCCTCAGATCGCGCCCTTCCGGGTGAGGTGGCTGAAGGCCAGCCAGCCCGGCAGCACCGGCAGCCAGAAGGTCATCAGCCGGAAGAGCAGCACGGCCGGGGTGGCGATCTCCTTCGGCAGTCCCGCCGCGATCAGGCCCAGGGTGAGCGCCGCCTCCACCGCCCCGACACCGCCCGGGGTCGGGGCGGCCGACCCCAGGGCGTTGCCCGCGAGGAAGACCACCGCGATGCTGGCGTAGCTGAGTTCGCCGCCGAAGGCGCGGATCGAGGCGTCCAGGCACATTACGAAGGCGAGCTGCATCAGCAGCGTGCCGCCGATGCCGGTGGCCAGTTTCTGCGGGCGCTGCATGATGTCCAGCATCCGCGGCACCACCCCGGCGAAGAGCGAGCGCACCCGGGTGGAGACGAACTTCCGCAGCACCGGCACCGCCGTGACGATCAGGGTCAGCACCGCGGCCGTCAGCAGCCCCGCGATCACCGTCCGGGACGGCGACAGGGACGGCGTCCGCTCCGTCCCGGTGAGATAGCCGAAGGTGGCCAGCAGCAGGATGTGCAGCCCGAGCCCCACCAGCTGGGACGCGCCGACGCTCGCCACCGCGAGCCCCGGGCGCACCCCCGCGCGCTGAAGGAAGCGGGTGTTGAGGGCGACACCGCCGACCGCGGCCGGGGCGACCAGCTTCACGAAGGAGCCCGCGACCTGCGCCAGCACGGTCCGGACGAAGGAGACCTTCTCGGAGACGAAGCCCAGCAGGTTGAGGGAGGCGCCGAGGTAACTGAGCGCCGCGAAGAGCAGCGAGGCGGCCACCCACCCCCAGCGGGCCTCGGCCACGACGTCGTGGAAGCTCACATGGGTGAGCTGGGAGAGGAGGAAGTAGGCGGCGAAGGCGCCCGCGATGAGCGTCACGAGGGTGCGCGGCCGGATCCGCTCCAGCCGGGCCGGCTCCACCGGCGCCTGCGGCCGGATCAGCAGCACCTGCCGCCGGATCTGCGCCAGCGGGTCCTCCTCCCGGGCCCCCTCGATCGCCTCCTCGACGGCCTTCTTCTCCGCCCGTACGGCTTTGCGGTCCGGCAGCAGCGCCGGGCCCTCTCCCTGGTTCCGGGCCCGGGAGGCCGCGAGGACGGCGTCCCGCTCCCGCTGGGCCCGTTCCTTGGAGCGCCGGCGCAACTCGGCCCGGGTGACCCGGCTGAGCGCGATCGGCTGGAGCAGCGGCAGGCTGTCGCCGACCGCGTCCGGGCCGAGGACGCCGACCGCGGCGGCCACCGAGCGCTCGGCGCCCACGCGCAGCGCCAGCGTCGTCAGCAGCTGGGCGACGTCCATGCGGAGCACCAGGTCGCTCGCCGCGATCTCGCCGCCCCGCAGATCGGTGAGGATCACCGAGCCGTCCGGGTCGACCAGGATCGCGTCGCCGACGAGCCGACGGTGCGCGATGCGGCGCGACTGGAGGGCGCGCACCTGCTGCCAGGCGCCGCGCAGCAGTTCGTCCGTGAGCTCCTCGTCGGGCAGGGAGTCCAGGGCGCGGCCGCCGGTGTGCTCGTAGACGAGCATCACCGCGTCCGGGCCCAGCTCCGAGGTGGCGATGAGACGGGGCGCGTTGGCGCCGGCCGCGATGGCGGCGTAGGCGAGCAGCGCCTCCTGCTCCAGGGCCTGCCGCAGCGACTGGAGACTGCGGCGGTGGGTGATGCCGCGCAGCGCGAGCCGGCGCCAGACGCGGTAGAAGAAGCCCTGCGCCTGCAGTTCGCGGTCGACGACGGTGACGTCGAGCGGCGGGCCGTCCTCCAGGGTGACCAGATAGCTGCGGCCCCGGTCCAGCCGGTCCGCGGTGGTCTGGTCCTCCTCGGTGCGCGCCGCGCTGACGGGGCTGAAGCCCACCCGGCGCAGACCGGCCAGCAGTGTCTGGCCGGTCGGGCGGACGTTCGGCGAGCCGACGGCGTAGAGGGTGCCGTAGGCGACGGTCCACCCCATCAGGACGGTGACGAGGATCGAGAACGGGGTCGAGAAACCGCCGACGAGCACGGCGAAGGAGTCCAGGACGAGGACCGCCCAGAGCACCACCCGCCAGCGCGGGCGCCGGGCCATCCCCACCGCCGTCATATAGGCGATGACGGGGGCCAGATAGCCGTGCACGGGATCGGTCAGCTCGCCGCCCGGGGCCTGCTGGGTGAGGGCGTCGCGGATCGACCCGGGCGCGGGCCCGGCCACCCACAGATCGGTCGCCAGCGCGAGGCCGTGCGCGAGGACGGCGGCGAGCACGCCGTCGGCGATGCGCAGTCCGTCCCGCTTGATCAGCCGTTCGATCGCGAAGGCGACCGGTACGACGAGCACGGCGACGCTGGACGCCAGCCCCGCGAAATTGATCAGCAGGGCGGGCGCCTGGCCGGTGCCCTTGCCGATGTCCTTCTCCAGCCCCTCGGTGGTGCCGTGGGCGAAGGCCGCGACGGCGAGGACCACCGCGATGCCGAGCAGGCCGAGGAGGAGCCGGACGAGGTCGGGCGGCCGGTGCACCCGGGCGGCGAGCAGCGGCTCGTCACCGGAGACGGGGTCGGTGTGCTCGGCCGGGACGCCGTCGCCCGGGCCGTCGCCGCCGTCACCCCCCGCGCTCCCTCCGCCTCCGCCTCCGCCTCCGGGCCCCGGGCGGCCGGTACGGTCCGGCGGGCCGGTGGCCGGGGAGGCGCCCGCCGGGGTGTCAGCTCCGGGGGCAGGGCCGGGCGCGGCGGACGGGCCGGGGCCGGCGGCGTCCGGGCGTGACACGGCGGCGGGGTCACCGGCCCCCGCGGGGCCGCGGGTACCCCGCTGCTCTGCCGTGTCTTCTCGGTCTCGTATCACCACTCACCGCCCGGACGATGGTGGCATGGTTGTGCCCCCAGAAGGGGCAGGAGGGTGCATTTACGAGGCGTGGGAAATCCCACGGGCGCCTCGCGGCGGGGCCGGCCGTGGTGGAAGGGCCGGGGCGGCCGGGAGGGCAGGCCGTGTCGGCGGTGTGGTGCAGGATGGGTCGGATGAGTGGTGAGAGCATCCCCGGCGGACCCGGCGGACCCGGCGGACCCGGCGGACCCGGCGGACCCGGCGGACCCGGCGGGCTGAGCGGACCGGGCGGACCGGGCGGAGCGGCGGAGGCGGAGGAGGACGCCGTGGAGGCCGCGCGCCCCGGGGACCCGGGATCCACGGCGCCCGCCGGGCCCGCAGGCCACGCAGGCCACGCAGACCACGCAGGCCACGCAGACCACGCAGCGCTCCCCGAACTCTCCGCGTACACGGAGCGGGTGCTGGAGACCGCCGAACGCATCCCGCCCGGCCGGGTGATGACCTACGGTGACGTGGCCGAGTGGCTCGGCACCGCGGGGCCCCGCCAGGTGGGGCGGGTGATGGCGCTCCACGGTGGCGCCGTCCCCTGGTGGCGTGTCGTGCGGGCCGACGGTGTCCTCCTCCCGGGCCACGAACGGCGGGCCCTCGCCCACTACCGTGCCGAGGGGACTCCGCTGCGGCCGGCCGCCGGCGGCAGCGGCGTTCCCCCGAGGATCGACATGGCGGCGGCCCGCTGGGACGGCCGCGAGAGCACCGGCCCGGGCCGCCCGGACGGACCGGACGAGTGCTCCGGGCCGCCGGAACGGACCGCGGGGTCCGGTCCGGACGGGCCCGCCGGCCCGGACCCGGACGGACGAGCCGCGCGGCGCACGGCGGACGGCGCGGCCCGGGCCGCGGGCGGGGCGCGGACCGCCCGGGTCGCCGGGGCCGCGCGGAAGGGGAGTCACAGGGAACAGCATCCGTCACCCGGCCCCTGACGCGCCGGGCCGCCCGGCCCGGCTCCGGACGCGGGGCGAACCGCGCCGCGCGAGGTACCGTGCCGGAGCCCCGTCCCGCCGGGGGCGCGGGCGCCACCCCGGCCGGCGGCACGTCCGCCGTCCCCCCGGCGGCCGGCCGCGGACAGGCCGGGCGCCCACCCCATCCAGCCCCGACCAGCCCCACCAGGACCGGCGACCCACGTGACCACCTCCCACTCGTCCCCCTACCCCCAGGAGGGGATACGGCAGCCGTCCGGCGGCCCCTACCGGCTCGTGCGGAGCGCGGCCGGGCCGGTGGACCCTCCTGTTCTGGACGCAGGGCAGCGTGCCGTGGTTGACCACGGCGAGGGTCCGCTGCTCGTCCTGGCCGGGCCCGGCACCGGCAAGACCACGGCACTCGTCGAGTCGGTCGCCGAACGGGTGCGCCGCGGCACCGACCCCGCCCGGATCCTCGTCCTCACCTTCAGCCGCCGCGCCGCCGCCGGCCTGCGCGACCGGATGGCCGCCCGGCTGGGCCGGTACGGCCCGCAGGCCACGACCTTCCACTCGTACTGCTACGCGCTGGTGCGGGCACATCAGGACGCCGAGCTGTTCGCCGACCCGCTGCGGCTGCTCTCCGGCCCCGAGCAGGACGTCGTCGTCCGGGAACTCCTCGCCGGCCAGGCCGGGCTGGCCGCGGAGGGGCGGGCCCGGGTGCGCTGGCCGGACGAGCTGCGGGCCTGCCTCACCACCCGGGGTTTCGCCGACGAGGTGCGCGCGGTGCTCGCCCGCAGCCGGGAGCTGGGTCTGGGCTCCGGCTCCCTGGGCGCGTTCGCCCGCCGTGCCGGACGGCCCGACTGGGGCGCGGCGGCGGGCTTCCTCGCCGAGTACCTGGACGTGCTGGACGCCCAGGGCGTGCTGGACTACGCCGAGCTGGTGCACCGCGCGGTGCTGCTCACCGAGCGCCCCGAGGTGGCCGCGGGGATCGCGGCCCGCTACGACGCGGTGCTCGTCGACGAGTACCAGGACACCGACGCGGCCCAGATGCGCCTGTTGCGCGCGCTGGCCGGCGACGGCCGCACCCTGATCGCGTTCGGCGATCCCGACCAGTCCGTCTACGCCTTCCGCGGCGCCGACGTCGGCAACATCCTCACCTTCCCGGAGGCCTTCCCCCGCGCGGGCGGGGCGCCCGCCCCGGTACGGGTGCTGCGCACCGCGTACCGGTCCGGCGCGACCCTGCTCGCCGCCACCCGGCTCGTCACCCGGCGGATGCCGCTGTCCCGGCTCCCCGCCGAGGTGGTCCGGGCGCACCGCGAGCCGGCGGCGTCGCGGGACGGCGGCCGGGCGGAGGTCTTCACCTACCCCACCGCCGGTGCCGAACTGGACAACATCGCCGACATCCTGCGCCGCGCCCATCTGGAGGACGGGGTGGAGTGGAGCGCGATGGCCGTCCTGGTGCGCGCCGGAGGGCGCTCGATCCCGGGCGTGCGCCGGGCGCTCGCGGCCGCGGGGGTGCCGGTGGAGGTGGACGGCGACGACCTCCCGCTGCGCCACGAGCCCGCCGTGGCACCGCTGCTGACGGCGCTGCGCGCGGCGGCCACGGCGGCGCTGCCCCCGCGCCCCGCCGGGGGCGCGGCGGCCACGGCGGATACGGCGGAGACGGCCGGGACGGCGGACGCCGGCGGCGCGGCGGGCGCGGGGGACGGCCCGACCGGGGGCGGCACGGACGGCGGCACGGACGGCGCGGGTGACGGCACGGACGGCACGGACGGAACCGCGGACGGTGTGGCCGGCACGGACGGCGGTGTGACCGATGTGCCCCCCACGGCCGGCGTGACTCCGGGCGTCCCCGGCGTCCCCGGCGTCCCCGGAGTCCCCGGCGTCCCCGGCGTCCCCGGAGTCCCCGGCGTCCCCGGAGTCCCCGGCGTCCCCGGCGGGGCGGCCCCCGGGAACGGCGTGCTCGACACCGAGACCGCCCTCACCCTGCTCACCTCACCCCTCGGCGGTATGGACAGCACGGACCTCCGCCGCCTCGGCCGCGCCCTGCGCGAGGAGGAACGCGCGGCGGGCAACCCGCTGCCGCGCCCGTCGGACGTCCTGCTGACCGAGGCCCTCGCCGAACCGGAGCGCCTCGTGGCGCACGACCGTTCGTACGCCCGGGGCGCGCAGCGGCTGGGCCTCCTGCTGCGCAAGGTGCGTGAGCTGCTGGCCGGCGGCGGCACGGCGGAGCAGGCGCTGTGGGAGTTGTGGGCGTCCACCCCGGCCTGGGGGGAGCGGCTGGAGCGCGCGGCGCTGCGCGGCGGTGCCGCCGGGCGCAACGCCGACCGCGACCTCGACGCCGTCTGCGCCCTGTTCGAGACCGCGGCCCGCGCCGAGGAGCGCGTCGGCGGCCGGGGCGCGCTCAACTTCCTGGAGGAGCTGGACGCCCAGGACATCGCCGCCGACACCCTCTCCGGCCGCGCCGTACGGCCCGACGCCGTCCGCCTGATGACGGCCCACCGCGCCAAGGGGCTCCAGTGGCGGCTGGTCGTCCTCGCCGGGGTGCAGGAGGGGCTCTGGCCCGATCTGCGCCGCCGCGGCTCGCTGCTGGAGGCCGACCGCATCGGCCGGGACGGCATCGCCGAGCCCCTCACGCCGGGGGCGCTGCTGGCCGAGGAGCGGCGGCTGTTCTACACCGCCGCCACGCGGGCCGGGGAGCGGCTGGTGGTCACCGCGGTGCGCGCGCCGTCCGACGACGGTGACCAGCCGTCCCGGTTCCTGACCGAACTGGGTGTCGAACCGCGGGACGTCACCCAGCGGCCGCGGCGGCCCCTCTCCGTCCCGGCGCTCGTGGCGGAGCTGCGGGCGGTGACCGTCGACCCGGCGGCCTCACCCGCGCTGCGTGAGGCGGCGGCCGAGCGGCTGGCGCGGCTGGCGGCGCTGCGGGACGGGGACGGCCGGCCGCTGGTGCCCACGGCCGACCCGGCCCGCTGGTGGGGGCTGTACGAGCCGACGCACAGCCGGGTGCCGCTGCGCGACCGGGACCGTCCCGTCGCGCTCTCCGCCAGCGCCGTCGGGCAGTTGGTGAACACCTGCTCGCTCCAGTGGTTCCTGGGCCGCGAGGTGCGCGCGGACCGCCCGCCGAGCGCCGCCCAGGGCTTCGGCAACGTGGTCCACGTCCTCGCCGACGAGGTGGCCTCCGGCCGGACCCCGGCCGACCTGGCCGTCCTGATGGAGCGGCTGGACTCCGTCTGGGACGCGCTCGCCTTCGAGGCGCCGTGGAAATCACGCCAGGAGAAGGAGAACGCGCGGGTCGCCCTGGAGCGTTTCCTGCGGTGGCACGTCCTGGACCACCGCGCCCGCACGGCCGTCGGCGGCGAGCACGCGTTCGACGTGACGCTCGGCGCGGGCCCCTACGCCGTCCGTATCCGGGGCAGCGTCGACCGCGTCGAGCAGGACGCCGAGGGGCGCGCCTACGTCGTGGACTTCAAGACCGGCCGGACCAAACCGACCGCCCGTGAGGTGGAGCACCACCCCCAACTCGCCGTCTACCAGCTCGCGCTGCGGGAGGGGGCGCTGGACGAGGCGTTCGGGGGGCGCACCCCCGAGGCGGGCGGCGCGGAACTGGTCCACCTGCGGCAGGGGGCGCCGAAGCGGGAGGGCGGAGACGAACTGCCCGCCGTCCAGGCCCAGCCCCCGCCGGTGACGGAGGGCGGCGATCGCGCCGAGTGGGTGGGCGAACTGCTGGCCGGCGCCGCGGGCCGCGTGCTCGACGAACGGTTCACCCCCAGCGCCGGGGCGCACTGCGGGCACTGCGCCTTCCGCGCCTCCTGCTCGGCGCTGCCCGAGGGACGGCACGTCGTGGACTAACCGTCGTGGACTAACCCTCGTGGACCAACCGTCGTGGACCAACCGTCGGGGGCGTACGCGGGGGGCCCGCGCCCGCACCGCCCATCCGCGCGCCCCCGCCGTCGTGGCTGCCGTGCCTGCTGAACCTGCTGAACCTGTTGTACCGGCCGAACCGCGGCGGCTGGGCCGGTGGACCGCCGGGGTGGCCGCCGGAACCGGCCTCCGGCCCGGCGGCGTCAGTACCGGTGTCCCCGTCCGGCCGCCGTCCGGCCCCGGGCGGGCCCGCGCCCCGGTTGTCGGCGGGCACCGCTAGCCTCACCCGGGTGGCCCCGCACCTCACCGACCCCGAACAGCTCAAGGAGCTCCTCGGCATCCCGTTCACCGCCGAGCAGCTCGCGTGCGTCACCGCGCCCCCGGAGCCGCAGGTGATCGTGGCGGGCGCCGGCTCGGGCAAGACGACGGTGATGGCCGCCCGCGTCGTCTGGCTGGTCGGCACCGGCCAGGTGGCGCCGGAGCGGGTGCTCGGGCTGACGTTCACCAACAAGGCCGCGGGGGAGCTGACCGAGCGGGTCCGCAAGGCGCTCGCCCGTGCCGGGATCACCGGGCCGGAGCCGCTGCCCCGGCCGCGCGGCGCGGAGCACGCGCCCCCGGCCGGTGCGGCCGCCGCGGCTGCCGTGCCGGGGCCCGGCCCCGAGGAGCCGGCCGGCGAACCGCGCATCTCCACCTACCACGCCTTCGCCGGGCAGCTGCTGAAGGAGCACGGGCTCCGCATCGGCCTGGAGCCCTCCGCCCGGCTGCTGGCCGACGCCACCCGCTTCCAGCTCGCCGCGCGCGTGCTCCGTACCGCGCCCGGTCCGTACCCGTCGCTCACCAAGTCCCTCCCCGCCCTGGTCGAGGACCTGCTCGCGCTCGACGGGGAACTCTCCGAACACCTGGTGGAACCCGGGCGGTTGCGTGACCACGACACGGCCCTCCTGCGCACGCTGGACGGCCTGCGGCTGGGCAACGCGGAGCTGCGGAAGGTCCCGGAGGCCGCCCGAGCCCGCGGTGAGCTGCTCGGCCTCGTCACCGCCTACCGGGAGGAGAAGCGCCGCCGCGACGTCCTGGACTTCGGGGACCAGATCGCCCTCTCCGCGGCCCTGGCCCGCACCCGGCCCGAGGTCGGGCGCCTGCTGCGCGAGCAGTTCGGCGTGGTGCTGCTGGACGAGTACCAGGACACCTCCGTCGCCCAGCGGGTGTTGCTCTCCGCCCTGTTCGGCGAGGGTACGGGCCACGCCGTCACCGCCGTCGGCGATCCGTGTCAGGCCATCTACGGCTGGCGCGGCGCGTCCGTCGCCAATCTGGACGATTTCCCGGAGCACTTCCGCACCGCCGCCGGGGAGCCCGCCTCGCGCCGGTCGCTCAGCGAGAACCGCCGCAGCGGCGGCCGCCTGCTCGACCTGGCCAACCGGCTCGCCGCCCCGCTGCGCGCCCGGCACGCCGGCGTCGAGGCGCTGCGCCCCGCGCCGGGCGCCGAGCGGGACGGCACCGTCCGCTGTGCCCTGCTGCCCACCCACGCCGGCGAACTGGACTGGCTGGCCGACTCGGTGGCCCACCTGGTGCGCACGGGCACCCCGCCCGGCGAGATCGCGGTGCTCTGCCGCACCGCGGGTGACTTCGCCGGAATCCAGGGCGCCCTGGTCGACCGGGACGTCCCCGTCGAGGTCGTCGGCCTCTCCGGTCTGCTGCACCTGCCGGAGGTCGCCGACCTCGTGGCCGTCCTCGACGTGCTCCAGGACCCGACCGCCAACGCGGCGCTCGTCCGGCTGCTGACCGGGCCCCGGTGGCGGATCGGCCCGCGCGACCTGGCCCTCCTCGGCCGCCGTGCCCGCCTGCTGGTCCGGCCCGGCACCGTGTCCGCGGCCGGCGGGGCCGCCGACGACGCAGCGGACCGGGACCGGCGGCTGGCGGAGGCCGTCGAGGGCACCGACCCGGCCGAACTGGTCTCGCTGGCCGACGCCCTGGACACCTTCCTGCCCGACGGCGCCGGTGGCGGCCGGGCCGACGACGGGCTGCCGTTCTCCGCGGCGGCCCGGGTGCGCTTCGCCCGGCTCGCCGCGGAACTGCGCGAACTGCGCCGCTCGCTCGCCGATCCGCTGATGGACGTCCTGCACCGGGTGCTCGCCACCACCGGCCTGGAGGTCGAGCTCTCGGCCTCCCCGCACGCGCTGGCCGCCCGCCGCCGGGAGACGCTGGGCAACTTCCTCGACGTCGCCGCCTCCTTCGCCGCGCTCGACGGGGAGGCCACCCTCCTGGCCTTCCTGGGCTTTCTCCGTACCGCCGTCCAGCACGAGAAGGGGCTGGACAACGCCCTGCCCGGCGGGGACGACACGGTCAAGGTGCTCACGGCCCACAAGTCCAAGGGGCTGGAGTGGGACGTGGTGGTCGTGCCCGGCCTGGTCGCCAAGCAGTTCCCGAGCGAACAGCCGCGCGACGCGTGGACGACCCGCGCCAAGGTGGTCCCGCACGCCCTGCGCGGGGACGCCGACACCCTGCCGGACGTCACGGAGTGGAGCGCCGACGGCATCGCCGCCTTCCGGGACGCGATGAAGGCCCACCAGGCGACGGAGGAACTGCGCCTGGGCTATGTGACGTTCACCCGGCCGCGCTCCCTGCTGCTCGCCTCGGGCCACTGGTGGGGGCCGCGGCAGAAGCGTCCCCGCGGCCCGTCCGCCTTCCTCCACGCGCTGCGCGAACACTGCGAGGCGGGGCACGGGGAGATCGAGGCGTGGGCGGGCCCGCCCACCGACGGTGAGGAGAACCCGGCGCTGACCGAGGCCGCGGGGGAGCAGCCCTGGCCGCTGCCGCTCGACCCGGAGGCGCTGCGGCTGCGCCGGCTCGCGGCGGAGCGCGTCCGGGCCCACCTGGAACGGATCGCGGCGGACGCCACCTCCGCTCCGGGGGCCACGGCACCGGGCGGTGCGTGGCCGGGCGGCGCGGGGCCGGGTGGTCCGGCCGGTGGCGGCCCCGGCGGGCGAGATGCCGGCACCGCCGCTCCCGGAGCGGCTCCCGCCGCCGGTCCGGGAGCCGTGCCGGAGGGACTGCCCCACCCGGCGGAGGACGGTACTCCCGGCGAAGGCGGCGGCGACGGCGAACGCGGCGGAGGCGCGGGGACACCGGCACCGGGCGAGGTCCGGGCAGGCGCGGAGGGAACCCGCCCGCGGCCCCCCGGGGAGGGACCGGACGCCGGGGCGGCGGCGGTGCCGGCGGCGGAGGCACCCGACGAGCTGTTCTGGGGCCCGGAACTGCTCGACACCGAGCCACCCCACGACCCGGAGTGGCCACCACCCCCGGAGGAGGAGCGGGACGGCGGCGCCCCGGCCCCGGTCCCGCCGCCCGCCCCGCGGCTCGGCGGCGCGCCGGGCGAGCCCGGCCACCCGCACGGTCCGGAGGACGTGGACGTGGACGTGGAGGTGGACGTGGACGTGGACGTGGACGTGAACGTGGGCATGGGCGCCGGTGCGGATGTGAGCACGGACGTCGACGCGGACGGGGCCGTGAGCGGTGCGCCGGGATCCACGATGCCGGCGCCCGTGGAGCGTCATGGACCGCCCCCGGCCGCCCACCGGCCCGGCGCGGCGGTGGGCGCCGCGGGTGAGGTGCCGGGTGAGGCGGTGACGGTGGGGCCGGCGGACGCTCCGGCCGATGCCGAGACCGCCCGTGGTCACGGAGACCACGAGGGCGAAGAACGGCATGAAAGGAGCGAAGGGCGCGAAGAGCGCGGGAGCGGGGAACACGGGCGTGAGCCCGCTCCCGGGCAGGTGGACCCGGGCGCGGGCCGCCTGCCCGGCCAATCCCGTGGCCCCCGGCCTCCGGCTCCCCGGCCGGGTGCGGTACCGGGCGACGCGGCGGCGCCGGGCGAGCCGGCCGCCCCGGGACACGCGGAGTCCGCGGCGGGGGCCGGCCTGCTGCCCGAGGAGACCCGTACCGTCGCCTCCTGGGACCGTGACCTGGAGGCGCTGGCGGGCGAGTTGCGCCGTTCCCGGGCGAGCGTGCGCGAGGTTCCGCTCCCGCCGGTGCTGAGCACGTACCAGCTCATGCGGCTGGCGGCCGACCCGGACGGTTTCGCCCGGGAACTGGCCCGCCCCCTGCCGGGGCCGCCGCGGCCCGCCGCGCGCCGGGGCACCCGTTTCCATGCCTGGGTCGAATCCCGGTTCGAGGAGGTCCCGCTGCCGCTCCTCGGCCCCGAGGAACTGCCGGGCGGCTTCGACGACGACGGCGCGGACGGGCAGGAGATCGCGGACGAGCGCGAGCTCGCCGCGCTCAAGGACGCGTTCGACCGCTCGCCCTACGCCCGCCGCACGCCGTACCGGGTGGAGGAACCGGTCCAGATCACGCTCGCCGGCCGGGTCGTCCGCGGCCGGATCGACGCCGTCTACCGGGAGCGCGGCCCGGAGGGCGACCGGTACGAGATCGTCGACTGGAAGACCGGCCGCTCCCGCACCGCCGACCCCCTCCAGCTGGCCGTCTACCGGCTGGCCTGGGCGGAGCGCGCCGGGGTGCCGCTGTCGGCCGTGTCGGCGGCGTTCCTCCACGTCCGCAGCGGTGAGATCGTCCGGCCCGCCGGCCTGCCCGGCCGGGCGGAGCTGGAACGGATCCTGCTCGGCGAGACGGAACGGAACGGGACGGAACCGGGCGAGCCCGGCCCGGGCGGTACCCGACCGGGCGAGCCCGGATCGGGCGGTACGGAGGGCCGCCGGCAAGGCGGCGCGGGCACGGACGCCCGGGGCCACGGCGGCACCGGGCGTGGTCCCGGCGGTGGTGACGTCCGGCGCCGGTGAGCGTGGCCGGAGGGATGGCTGAGGGGCCTGACCCTCCGCCGTCCGCGGCCGCCGCCCCGCCAGGGAGGACCGCACACGGGTGCGGTTAGGCTCGTTCCCATGAGCGCCACCCCGGACAGCGTCGTCCGCGCCCCCGGCGGACCCGCCACGGGGCACCGGGCCGGGGGTTTCCGGGGCACGCGGGCGCCGGGCGGTCTCCGGTGGCGGTCCGCACCGGGCCGCCTCGTCCGGTGGCGCGCCCGCCCCTCCGCACCGCGTGCGCGGTCTCCGCGGCGGCGGACCCGATGGCCGGCGCCGCGTCCGGGGGTCGTGGTGCGGGTGCCGGCCGTGGTGCAGCGGGTGCCACCGGCGTCCGCCGCGCCGGTCACGCCCGGGAGCCCGCTCCGTCACGTTGCCGCCGGAGTGGTCCGTCCCGGCACGGCTGCGGTGCCGCCGTCCGCCCGCCCGGAGGG
Organism: Streptomyces zingiberis; assembly: GCF_012034935.1. Taxonomy (GTDB): domain Bacteria; phylum Actinomycetota; class Actinomycetes; order Streptomycetales; family Streptomycetaceae; genus Streptomyces; species Streptomyces zingiberis. The sequence goes on along the minus strand of NZ_JAATEN010000006.1, from coordinate 248,626 downwards.
GGAGGGAGACCGGCGCCCAGCGCCCGGGCCCCGCGGGAGCGGGCACACCGGCGGGCCCCTTCCGCGCCCGGTCCCCGCACCCCCGTCGTCCGTCCGCCCGACCCACCCCTCGGGGAGTAGGAACCACCCGTGATCACCTCGACCGATCCCTCCGGCGCCGCCGGGATCCCCCTCACGGTTCCCGCCGGCATCGACCGGGCGGCACACCACCGCATGGACGAGGCGTGGCTCGCCGCCGCGTGGAGCCATCCGACCACGCGGGTCTTCGTCGTCTCCGGTGGGCAGGCGCTCATCGACGACACCGCCGACGGGCGCACCGAGCTGGTGATGACGCCCGCGTTCGAGGCCCCGGTCACCGAGAAACACCGTTACTTCCTCGGCACGGACGAGGAGGGGGTGCGCTACTTCGCCCTGCAGAAGGACGCCCTGCCGGGGCGCATCGACCAGTCGGCGCGCCCCGCGGGGCTGCGGGAGGCCGGTGCCCTGCTCTCCGCGCGGGACGCCGCGCTGATGGCGCACGCCGTCGCACTGGAGAACTGGCAGCGGCTGCACCGTTTCTGCTCTCGCTGCGGCGAGCGCACCCTCATCGCGGCCGCCGGCCACGTGCGCCGCTGCCCGGCCTGCGGGGCCGAGCACTACCCGCGCACGGACCCGGCCGTCATCATGCTGGTGACCGACGACCGGGACCGCGCGCTGCTGGGCCGCCAGCTCCACTGGCCGGCGGGCCGGTTCTCCACGCTCGCGGGTTTCGTCGAGCCCGGGGAGTCCATCGAACAGGCCGTCGTCCGCGAGGTGGCCGAGGAGGCGGGCGTCACGGTCGGCGAGGTGCGGTACGTGGCCAGCCAGCCCTGGCCGTTCCCCGCCAGTCTGATGCTGGGGTTCACGGCCCGGGCGACCTCCGCGCGGATCGAGGTGGACGGCGAGGAACTGCACGAGGCGCGCTGGTTCTCCCGGGAGGAGCTGGCGGTGGCGTTCGCCTCCGGCGAGGTCCTGCCGCCGTCCGGTATCTCCATCGCGGCCCGGCTGATCGAACTCTGGTACGGCAAGCCGCTGCCCGCGGGCGTTCCGCGCTGAGGCGGGCGCCGCGGGCAGCGAGCCGGGAATCGGCCCGGCCCTGAGGACGCGGCCGGGCGGGACCCGCCGGGCGGGACCCGCCGGGCGGGACCTGCCGGGCCCGGCCGTCGTGGGGCGGGCCGGCCCCGAGGAGGCGGGCCGGCCCCCGCTCAGCGGCCGAGCTTGGCCTTCACCTGCGCCAGTGACGGGTTGGGCAGGGCGGAGCCGTCCGGGAACAGCACGGTCGGCACGAGCTGGTTGCCGTTGTTCACCTGCTCCACGAACTGCGCGGATGCCGGGTCCTGCTCGATGTTGACCTCGGTATAGGCGATGCCCTCCCGCTCCATCTGGCTCTTCAGACGGCGGCAGTACCCGCACCAAGTGGTGCTGTACATCGTCACACTGCCCGTGGTGTCGGTCATGGGTCGCGGCTCCTTCACGCTGTCGCCTGGTTCGCTGAGGGGAACATACGGGCGAGCGCCGCCATTCCCGCCCCGGCGTGCGACGGCCCGGACCACGGTTCACCGGCGGCCCACGGACACGGGCTCCCGCCGGCGCGGTCCCGGGGCCTCCGGCCGGCCCCGGCCCCGGCCAGTCCCGGCCCCGGCCGTGCCGGGTCCCGACCCCGGTCCCCACCCTGGCCCTCGTCCGGGCCCCGGCGTTGTCCCCTGTCGCCTGCCCCCTGTCCCTGTGTCCCGACCAGCGCCCCCGCCTTGGCCCTGACCCCGGCCCTGACAGCGCCCCTGGTCCCGTTCCCGGCTCCCGGTCCCGCCCCCGACCCCGCCCCCGACCCCGGGCCTCAGCCGCGCGGTGCGCGACGGCCTTCCCACCAGGCCCCGTGGGCACGTCCGTCCCACGGCGGGACGGGACGACCCCGCGCCGGTACGACCGGAGCCCCCGGCCTGTGGACGGTCCTCCGCGTCCGTCCGGGCGACCTGGCAGCATGGCGGGGTGACTCCAGCCACCCCGTCCCCGATCTTTCCCGGCCACGCCCTGCCGTCGGATCCCGCGGCCGCCCCGGCCGACGCCGACGCCGTGCTGGACGGGCTGGACCCGGAACAGCGCGAGGTCGCCCTCGCCCTGCACGGGCCGGTGTGCGTGCTCGCCGGCGCCGGGACCGGCAAGACGAGAGCCATCACCCACCGCATCGCCTACGGGGTGCGGGCGGGCATCCTCCAGCCGGCCTCCGTGCTCGCGGTGACCTTCACCAACCGGGCCGCGGGCGAGATGCGGGGCCGGCTCCGCCGCCTCGGCGCCACCGGTGTCCAGGCCCGTACCTTCCACTCCGCGGCCCTCCGCCAGCTCCAGTACTTCTGGCCCCGGGCGGTCGGCGGGCAGCTCCCCCGGCTGGTCGACCGGAAGGCCCCGCTCGTGGCGGAGGCCGCCACCCGCTGCCGCCTCCGGCTGGACCGCAGCGAACTCCGTGACGTCACGGGGGAGATCGAGTGGGCCAAGGTGACCCAGACCGTCCCCGAGGAGTACCCGGCCGCCGCGGGCGCGGCCCGCCGCTCCTCCCCGCGCGACCCGGCCGAGACGGCCCGGATCTACGCCGTCTACGAGCAGCTCAAGCGGGAGCGGGGCGTCATCGACTTCGAGGACGTGCTGCTGCTGACGGTCGGGGTGCTCCAGGAACGGCAGGACGTCGCCGAGGAGGTCCGCCGCCAGTACCAGCACTTCGTGGTCGACGAGTACCAGGACGTCAGCCCTCTCCAGCAGCGGCTGCTGGGCCTGTGGCTCGGCGAGCGGAACAGCCTCTGCGTCGTCGGCGACCCCAGCCAGACCATTTACTCGTTCACCGGCGCCACCCCCGACCATCTGCTGGATTTCCGCTCCCGCCACCCGGGCGCCACGGTGGTCCGGCTCATCCGGGACTACCGTTCCACCCCCCAGGTGGTGCACCTCGCCAACGGCCTGCTGGCGCAGGCGAGCGGCCGGGCCGCGGAACACCGGCTGGAGCTGGTCTCCCAGCGCGCGGCCGGTCCGGAACCGGTGTTCACCGAGTACGCGGACGAACCGAGCGAGGCCGAGGGCACGACACGGCGCATCCGCGAGCTGCTCGACGCCGGAGCCTCCGCCGCGGAGATCGCCGTGCTCTACCGGATCAACGCCCAGTCGGAGAGTTACGAGCAGGCCCTCGCGGACCAGGGGATCCCCTACCAGCTCCGTGGGGCCGAGCGGTTCTTCGAACGCCCCGAGGTCCGGGAGGCCGGGCTGCTGCTGCGCGGCGCCGCCCGGGCGGGGGAGGCCACCGACCCCTCCCTGGCCGGCGCGGACCTTCCCGGGCAGGTACGGGCCGTGCTCTCCACCCGCGGCTGGACCGGCGAACCGCCGGTGGGCTCCGGAGCGGTCCGGGACCGCTGGGAGTCACTGGCCGCGCTCGTCCGGCTCGCCGAGGACTTCGCCCGGGCCCGGCCCGCGGCCACGCTCGCCGACTTCGTGACGGAACTCGCCGAACGGGCGAGCGTCCAGCACGCCCCTCCGGTCGAGGGCGTCACTCTCGCCTCGCTCCACGCCGCCAAGGGCCTGGAGTGGGACGCCGTCTTCCTCGTCGGGCTCACCGAGGGCATGATGCCGATCACTTACGCCGTCTCCGAGGAGCAGATCGAGGAGGAGCGGCGGCTGCTGTACGTCGGTGTCACCCGGGCCCGCGTCCACCTGGGGCTCTCGTGGTCGCTCTCCCGCACCCCCGGCGGGCGCGGCGGCCGGCGGCCGAGCCGTTTCCTGGACGGCCTGCGCCCCGGGTCCGGGACCCAGGTGCCGGGCTCCGTCCCCCGCCGTCTCTCCGCCGTGGCCGGGGTGGAACGGGGCGCGCCGCCCCGGCGCAAGCGGGTCCCGGCCCGCTGCCGGGTGTGCGGCCGGACGCTGACCGACGCCGGCGAGATGAAACTGATGCGCTGCGAGGACTGCCCCTCCGAGCTCGACGAGGGCCTCTACCGCCGGCTGCTGGAGTGGCGGGAGGAGCGAGCGGCGGAGTTGAGCCAGCCCGCGTTCTGCCTCTTCACCGACAAGACGCTGATGGCGATCGCCGAGACCGTTCCGGCGAGCGCCGGTGAACTGGCCGTGATCCCCGGGGTGAGGCGGCGGAAGCTCGACCGCTTCGGGGCGGAGATCCTGGCCCTCTGCTCGGGGGCGGAGCCCTCCTCCGAGCCCGCCGCCGAGTCCTCCGGCGGCTGAGGCCGGACCCCGGCGGGCTGCGCCGTTCGGGCGGTCGCGGTGGGGCCGTGCGGTGGCCGCGGGGGAGGCGCCGGCGGTCACCGCCGGGTGCGCGCGGGGCCCGGCCCGGGCCTGCGGAGAAGTCGCCCGGAAGTCGTCGGAAAAATAGTTTGCGCATGCCGCCGGATTCCCCATAGGTTCTCTTCCACGGGCATGACAGGGCCTTTGGGCCCCGATGTCCCGTTGTACCGACCTGCGAAGACCGGCTCCGGCCGGTCCCCGAGACGCCGAGAGGAGGCGAGCCCAGTGATCAGCATGACGAATGCCCCCGGTCGTGACGCGCTCGTCTTCTGTGGCGCCGGCGTCTCCGTGCTCCCGGGAACCGGTATGTCCGGAGTCCTGGAAGCGCGTCTCGTCGACCGTGCCCGCTCGGCGCGCGTCGAGCGACCGGCTCAGGCACCGGTGGCAGCAGCGGCGGCACAGGTTCCGGCCTATGCCCTCCTCGCGGCCAAGGGTGCCGCTTCCCGGCAGAAGTGGACCGACGGCAGCTCTGCCTTCGGTGCGACGTCTGCGGCCGAGCTTCACCACACGATTCGGGCCTCCCGCGGCCATGAACCCTGGAGAGATCCAGCCTGATCAGCCGATCAGGCCGGCACCTTCCAGGGCCGCGGAACCCGAACCGGGATCCGCGGCCCTTTTCGTTGCCCCGACCGGCACCGGCAGCCATCCCCGGCCCACCCGGCCCGGGCCCTACCCAAGGAAGACACCGACTGTGCTCACACCAGCGCACGTTCCGTCCCTCTCCCGGCAACACGCCACCTCTCCACCTGGTCCCCCGGAGGTCCTCTTGTCCCAGCCCACCCGGCTCACCGTGCTCGACGACGAGATCGAGCGTCTCGGTGAACTCGTCCCCTGCCGCAGCTACGACCCCGAGGTCTTCTTCGCCGAGTCGCCCGCCGACGTCGAGTACGCGAAGGCCCTCTGCAAGGGCTGCCCCCTGCGTGAGGCCTGCCTCGAGGGCGCCAAGGACCGGCGCGAGCCGTGGGGCGTCTGGGGTGGCGAGCTGTTCGTCCAAGGCGTCGTCGTCCCCCGCAAGCGGCCGCGGGGACGCCCCCGGAAGAACCCGGTCGCCGCATGAAAGCCCCCGGAACGATCGACCGCCCTCGTACGCACGACCCCATGAAGCAGGCCCCGACGATGAAACCGTCCCCCTACGAGCCTTCGGCTGCGCGCACCGCGGCCACCGCCACCACCGCCACCCCGACGTACGGCGCGGCCGGCTCGCGTCAGAACAGGAACCGTGAGATGCAACTCATTCCAGAAGCCCTGGCTCGTGCTCATATGCACGAGCGCCTCCAGGAGGCCGAGTCCGAACGCAGGGCGAACCGGCTGGTCCGTGCCCGGCGGATGCAGCGCCGCGCCGAACGCGCCTCGCTGCGTGCCCGGCGCGCCCTGGCCATGGCCGTCATGCAGTGACGACCCGCCTCCGGCGCCGATCCCGGCACCCGCCCACCGGCGCCGGAGGTCCGCTTCCGGGCCGGTCACTCCGTCCCGACCTCATGGCGGGGCCGTTCTCCACGGGGACGCGAGTCCCCACGGGGAGCGGCCCCGTGGCTGTTCCCGCGCCGCTGCCCTCGCTACCCGGGCGCGGACGTGCCGGCGGAGTCCTCGCGTGAGGCGTCCGCAGACTCACCGCCGGCCGTCTCCCGGGAGGGGGGCCCGGCCCGCTCCTCGCGCGGCGCGCGGGAAGCGTCCGCTCCGGGGGCGCCGGATTCCGTTCCGTGAATTCCTTCCCCGGCGGGGCTGTGGGCCTCGCCCTCGGTGGGGCCGTCCCCCTCGTCCCCGGCGAAGCCCGGCAGCCAGTCGAGCAGCTCCTCCCGCAGCCGGACCGTGGCGCCGAGCTGGCAGAGCACACCGATGGTGCTGAGGGTGACCCGGTGGATCAACAGGTAGGAGGGCGGCAGATTGAGCTGCCGGCCCAGCTGGTGGGCGGGGGAGCGGGGATCGGCTATGCGGGCGGCCTGATCGCGTATCCAGCCACGGGTGAAGGTGAACTCCTCCACCCGGGCCGGTTCGATGATCGGCAGCAGATAGTCCAGCACGGCGTCCGGGTCCAGCTCCACCGATTCCTTGACGAAGCCCTCCTCGCACAGTTTCGCGTGGACGCCCTCCGCGTCCCCTTCCAGGGCGCCGCGCAGCGCCGCGCCGATCAGTGGGGGCAGCCCGTCGGGCAGCCGGTCGACCGTGCCGAAGTCGAGGACGCCGAGCCGCCACAGCGCCGGGTCCGCCCCGCCGTCGGGGCCCGGCAGCAGACGGAAGTTGCCGGGGTGGGGATCCGCGTGCAGCAACCCGGTACGGGCCGTGCCGGAGAAGAGGAAACGGGCCAGCAGCTGCCCCGCGCGGTCCCGCTGCTCCTGACCGCCCCCTGCTATCACCTCGGAGAGCGGGAGGCCGTCCAGCCATTCGGTGACCAGGACCTCCTTGCCCTGGTGGACCACGTCGGGCACGACGACGTCCGGGTCGTCCGCGAACTCGGCGGCGTGGTCCCGCTGGGCCTGTGCCTCCAGGCCGTAGTCCAGCTCCTCCGACACCCGGTCCCGCAGTTCGGAGATGAGCGGTTTGACGTCCATCCCCGGGATCAGCGGGCCGAGCAGCCGGGCGAACCGCCCGAGCTGGGCGAGGTCGGACAGAAGAGCCTCACCCGCACCCGGGTACTGGACCTTGACGGCGACCTCACGGCCGTCGTGCCAGACGGCGCGGTGCACCTGGCCGATCGAGGCCGCGGCCGCGGGCTTGTCCTCGAACTCCGTGAAGAGATCCCGCCAGTCCGCGCCCAGCCGTTCCTCCAGGGCCGCGTGGACGGAACGGGCCGGCATGGGGGGCGCGGCCTCCTGGAGCTTGGTGAGCGCCGCGCGGTACGGGCCGGCGATCTCCTCCGGCAGCGCCGATTCGAAGACCGACAGGGCCTGGCCGAACTTCATGGCCCCGCCCTTGAGCTCACCGAGAACCTTGAAGAGCTGCTCCGCGGTGCGCTGCTGCAGCTCCCGGCCGACGATCTCGGCCGAACGCCCGCCGATTCTCCGGCCCAGGCCCCAGGTGGCCCGCCCGGCGAAGCCCAGTGGCAGAGCCGCGAGCTTGGCGGTACGGGTGACCGCCTTGCGGGGAAGATCAGACATGCGCTCCTCCAACTCCACTGTGCCTCCCCGGAGTGCCTCTGCGCTCCGGCTCGGCGCCCGGGCCGGACGGCCCCGCCGGCGTCCTGACGCCACCTGGTGAGTATGGCTGGTCCACCGCTCCGGACGCACCGCACCCGCAGGCCGGATGCGGTGCGAGGCGGTGGCACTCCCAGGCCAGATCGGGCAGGGCGAACTCCAGCCGGGCCCCCGCGCACACCGGCGCCCCGCCGTCCAGGAACGTCAGTGCGTGGGCGGCCGCCAGCCCGGCCACGACGGTGGCGAGCGCCGTGTCACAGGCGGGCGCGGCCGAGCCGCGGGCGGACCGCCACTGGGCGAGCATCCGGGGCCAGGTGGGTTCCCGCTCGGAGCGGTGGCGCTGGAGACAGCCGGCGCAGGCCGTCTCGCCGGGGAGCACCAGCGGCCCCACCACGCCCGTGCCCTCCAGCACACCGGCGTAGAGGTGCGGGGTGCCCGTGGCGAGCAGCGGCTCGGCGGTCGCCGGGTCCGGGGCGTGGGCGTCGAGACCGTCCCGTGGGGTGAGCACCGTCAGGGCCAGGCCGGGGCCGGGACCGCACGGCTCACCCGCTCCGGACGGCCCCCGGCGGGACCGGCCGCCACCCGGTGCGGCGGCGCGCACGGCCCGCCGCGCGGCGATCTCACGCCGCTCCCCGGCCGACTCCGGCGGCAGCCCGCCGGGCGCCGTCTCCCAGGGCGCGACCCGCCCGCCGTCCACCACGTCGACCTGGCCGATCCCCGAGGCCGACAGAGCCGTGGCCACGGCCGCGCCCACCCGGCCCGCCCCGCGTACCCGGACCCGCAGCGCCCGGCGCGCCGCCATCCGGCGGCGCGCGGCGCCCGGTTCCGGATGGACCACGGAGAGCGAGGCCAGGTCGGCCCGGAGCCGGTCCGGGTCCGCAGGTGGATCGCAGCGCTCCGGCGGCGGGACGCCCTCCACCGCCGCGTCGTCCAGCAGGCCGGCTCCCGCGAGCCGGGCCAGGAGTTCGGCGGGCCGGTCGGCGGGGAGCCCCAGCGCCTTGGCCTCGGCCCGCAGTAACGGCATTCCCCGGGTGCCGTCGAGCAGGGAGAGGAAGCTGCCCGTCGCCGTGTCCACCGGGCCCAGCACCACGGCGTGCGCCGGTGCCACCCCGAACTGCACGGTCTGCCGGTCACGCCAGCCGCGCCGCAGCGCGGGCTTGATCATCGGATGCATAGCGGCCCCTCCGGTTGTTCCCGACCGGTGCCCAGGATGACGGGCGGGGGCGGACCGGCGTCGAGCGTTGTCCACAGGGGCTGTGGATAGTCATTTCATCTCCCCGGCAAGACTTCGGGCATTTCGGTGACTTCCGGCGTCTTCGGTCCCTCCGGCCCTCCGGTGACCCGGTGACCCGGTGACCCGGTGACCCGGGATCCCGGCCCCGCGTTCACCGGGCTCCGCCCCCCGCCGGGGAGGTGGCGGGTGGGCGATCGGCGGGGACTCGGGGTGTGCGGTGGTGCACGGTGGCGCGCGTGGGTGTCGCGGGGGTATGGGGGAGTGGTGGACGAACGGACCGGAGGCGGGACTTCCCCGGCCGGGAGCGGGTAACGTCGGGGCGTGCCCGCCGATCCCACGAGCCGCGCCGGGGGCCGCCCCCGCCATGCGCCGGAGCCGTCCCGCCCCTCGCCCCGGGGGACGGGGACGGCCGCCGTCGAGGTGCGCCGGAGTGCCCGGCGGCGCCGTACCGTCTCGGCCTACCGGGAGGGGGACCGCACGATCGTCCTCATCCCCGCCCGCATGTCCCAGGCGGAGGAGGAACGCTGGGTGACGGTGATGCTCGACCGGCTCGCCGCCCAGGAGAGCCGGCGCATGCTGGACGACGGCGAGCTCGCCGAGCGGGCCGGGCGGCTGTCCGCGCAGTATCTCGGCGCCCGGGCCCGCCCGCGTACCGTGCGCTGGGTCACCAATCAGAACACCCGCTGGGGGTCGTGCACCCCCGCCGAGGGCAGCATCCGCCTCTCCCACCGGCTGCAGGGGATGCCGGGGTACGTGGTGGACTACGTCCTCCTCCACGAACTGGCCCATCTGCTGGTGCCCGGCCACGGCGCGGACTTCTGGCGGCTGCTGGACGCCTATCCCCGCACGGAGCGGGCCCGGGGGTACCTGGAAGGCGTGGCCGCCGCCGGCCGGCTGCCGCACGCCGCGGACCCCGGTGATGCCGGCGGCCCCGCCGGATCCCCTGAGTTCACCGGCGCCGCGGATCCCTCCCGCGCCGGTGAACCGCCGGACCCGCCGGAACCGCCGTGTTCCGCTCCGGCGGAGGCGCCCGCCCGCTCGGAGACCTGACCGGCCGGCTCCGGGACCTGAGTCGTGTCCCGTGCCGTCCCCGGGCCCGTCCCCGGGCGCGGTGGGGAGTTCCGTCCGGATCCGTTCCGGAAGCGGGTGCCCGGGCGATCGCCAGTGGCCGGATCCAGCCGTTAGCCTGGCGCGAGCACGGACAGCTCGGAACCGGGGGGACGGCGTCACGCATGGCCAGGGAATTCCAGCGCGGCCACAAGGCCAGGATCAGCGATCTGACGGCGGGGACCGATCTGTACATAGGGGTACGGATATCCGGCCCCGGCCTCTCCTTCGACATCAGTTGTTTCGGTCTCGACGCCGATGAACGGCTCTCCGACGACCGGTATTTCGTCTTCTTCAATCAGCCGAAGTCCCCCGAGGAGTCCATCCAGCTCCTCGGTGCGCAGGCGGGTGACACCGAGTCCTTCCGTGTCACTCTCGACCGCGTGCCGCCCTCCGTCCACAAGCTCTCCTTCACGGCGACGCTCGACGGCGAGGGGCAGATGTCCCGGATCGGGCCCGGCTATCTCCGGATCGTCGCGGGGGGCGAGGAGGTGGCCCGGTATCCCTTCGACGGAACGGAGTTCACCTCCGAGCGGGCGGTGATGCTCGGGGACTTCTACCGCAAGGACGGCTGGCGCTTCGCCGCCGTGGGCCAGGGCTTCGACGGCGGCCTCGACGCGCTGCTCAGGAACTTCGGCGGCGAGGTGCTGGAGGAGGAATCGGTACCACCGCAGGACGGCGGCGGGGTGCCGGGGTTCGCCCCGCCCGCGGAGCCGTCCGCCCCCGCCGGGCCACCCGCCTTCGCGGTCCCCGGCGCGCCGCCCGGGGCGCCCGCCGGGCAGCCCGCGCCGCCCTCCGCTCCCGCTCCGGTACACCGGTTCACGTCTCCCCAGCCCGCGCCGCCCCCACCGGCCCCGGCTCAGGCACCGGCTACGACCCCGGCGCCGCCCGGCCCGCCGCCTCCGGCCACACCGCCCCGAGCCGTTCCCCCGGCACCCGGCGCTCCCGTCCCGCCCGCCTCGCCGTGGGGCGCGCCGCCCGCGGTGCCCGCGCCCTTCCCCGGCCCCCCGGCGCCGCCCGGCGCCCCCGCGGGCCAGGTGCCGCCCGGCGCCCCCGCCGGTTATCCGCCGCCCGGCGCACCGCCCGGGCCGGTGCCCGGCGCTCCGTCGCCCTACGCGCCGCCCCAGGGCGCCGCCGGGCCGGCCGGCCTGGGCAAGGCCCTCGCCGCGTACCGCGAAGCGCCCACCGGGCAGCGCTGGACCCTCCAGAACCAGCAACTCCTCCGGGTCGACCTCGGCTCCGACGGCCGGCCCGTCCTCGCCCGCCAGGGCAGCATGGTGCTCTACCAGGGCGATGTCGACTTCTCCTACAAGGGGACCGGCCTCGCCGGCCGCGTGGTGGGCAACGCCACCGGCCAGGAACTGTCGTTGATGCGGTGCACGGGCCGTGGCCAGGTGTTCCTCGCCGAGAGCGCCGCGCAGATCCACCCGATCGAGCTCCAGGGGGACGCGATCTGCGTCTCGGCCCACAACGTACTGGCGTTCGACGAGTCGCTCCAGCACGAGGTGCGGCGGATCGAGGGACACGGCATTCCCGGCGGCGCCCTGTTCACCCTTCAGTTCCAGGGCACCGGCACCGTGGTCGTCAAGACCCACGGCACGCCCGTCGTGCTGCCCGTCACGCCGTCCACCTACGCCGACAGCAACGCCGTCGTGGCCTGGTCGGCGGCCTCGCAGGTGATCATCTCCAGTCAGGTGCGGCTCCGCCGGAACGCCTTCCCCGGTCACAGCGGGGAGACCGTGAACCTCCAGTTCCGTGGGGCGCCCGGCAACTTCATCGTCGTCCAGCCGTACGAGGTCTGAGGGAGCCCGCCATGGACCAGCACATGATCTCGGGGTACGCCCCGGCACCGGTGTCCGCCCGGATGGAGACCCACGGGCCGGCCATGCTCCGCGTCGCCCTCCACAGCGGCCAGGACCTCTTCGCCCGGACCGGTTCGATGGTCGCCTACGAGGGCTTCGTCCAGTACGAGCCCAATCCGCCCGCCGTCCGGCAGATGGCCTCGCAGTGGCTCACCGGTGAGGGCGCGCCGCTGATGAAGTGCAGCGGCGACGGCCTGCTGTACCTCGCCGACTACGGCGCGGACGTGATCTGCGTCCACTTGGCCGACGAGGCGCTGTCCGTCAACGGCAGCAACCTGCTGGCGTTCGACGCGCATCTGCGGTGGGGCGTCCAGCGGGTCAAGGGCCTGGCCAAGTTCGCCGGCCAGGGCCTGTTCAACGTGGAGATCGCCGGCACCGGCTGGGTGGCGCTCACCTCGCGCGGCACCCCGATCGTCGTCGACTGCGGCCGCGGCGAGGACGAGACCTTTGTGGACCCGGACGCCCTGGTGGCCTGGTCCACCGGACTGCGGACGAAGGGGAAGCGGAGCTTCAAGGCCGCCTCGCTGATCGGCCGCGGCAGCGGGGAGGCCTACCAGCTGGGCTTCTCCGGCGAGGGGTTCGTGGTCGTCCAGCCCAGCGAGGACAGCAGCGACCGGCTCCGGGCCCGGGGCTGAGGGGGGGAACGCACACCATGCAGAGTCCGCTGTTCGGCCACACCGAGCACCAGACGCAGGAGCGGTACGCCTTGCAGAACCCGCAGTTGCTGCGGGTCACGCTGGGCGGCCACGACGACCTGCTGGCCCGCAAGGGCAGCATGGTCGCCTACCAGGGCCTGATCGAGTTCGACGGCGAGTACCGCACACCGGGACAGCGCCGGGCCGCCGCCCGCACCGGCGAGGGCCTCGACCTCATGCGCTGCTCCGGCCAGGGCACGCTCTTCCTGGCCAACCTCGCCCAGTACGTGCACGTGGTGGAGGTGGACCAGGAAGGGCTCACCGTCGACAGCGCCTACGTGCTCGCGCTCGACTCCTCGCTGCACTGGGAGACCGTCGCCGTGGACAGCCAGTTCGGCATCTCCGGCACCGGCGCCTACAACCTGCACATCACCGGGCGCGGCAAGGTCGCGCTGATGACCTCCGGCAAGCCGTTGATGCTCCAGGTGACGCCGGACCGCTACGTCAGCGCGGACGCCGACGCGGTGGTGGCCTGGTCGGCCTCGCTGCGGGTGCAGATGCAGGCGCAGACCCACTCCGCCGGGGTCTTCCGGCGGCGCGGCAACACCGGTGAGGGCTGGGAACTCAGCTTCTCCGGCCAGGGCTACGCCCTCGTCCAGCCCAGCGAGGCGCTGCCGCCGCAGAACGCCGCCCCCGGCCAGGGCCTCGCCGCCCAGTACGGCATGGGAGCGCACGGCGCGCACGGGGCGAACCAGGGGAACATCTGGACCAACCGCTGACGGCTGTGGCCGGGAACCTCCCGGCCACAGCCGTCGGCCATGGCGCCGATACGCCGGACCGCAGTACCGCAGTACCGCCGGACGAGCCGGTTCCGCGTCCGGCGCGCCCGCCGTACCTCGGGGAAGACCGGCGGACGGACCCGCTCGACCGGCCGTCGCGCTCAGAGCAGCGCGCGCACGTCCTCCGTGAGCCGGACCACGGAGGCGTCCGCCACCTGAGCCACCTCGTCGAAGGCGAACCACCGCAGGTCCAGGGATTCCTCGCTGACCGCCGTCACCGCCCCGGCGGGCGCGACGGCGGCGTACTGCGTGTCCAGATGCCAGGCGCAGGGGGTGTGGTGCCGGTCGAGCCGGACGGGCCCGCCGGCCAGCAGCTCCAGCCCGGCGATGCCCGATTCCTCGGTGGCCTCCCGGAGCGCGGCACCGGCCAGGGTGGCGTCCGCCGGCTCGCAGTGGCCCCCGGTCTGCAGCCACAGGCCCAGCTTCCGGTGCAGGGTCAGCAGCACCCGCCCGGCCGCCGGGTCCACGACGAGCGCGCTCGCCGTCAGATGCCCGGAACGGCACGCCTTCCACATGCCGTCCGGGTGCTCCGACAGATGGCGCAGATAGTCCGCCCGCAGCTGCTCCTGCCCGGGCCCGGTGCCGGGTGTGTCCCGTTCCGTTCCCTCCCATGCGCGGGGGGTGGGGACGGGCGGGGACCAGCGTTCCAGAACGTGTGTCGCGTCCGCGTGCAGGCTCACTTCGGGCCGTCGTCCCCCCGGTCGCGGCTGTTCCCCGTGCCATCGGGGCCGTCGGTGTCAGCGGGGCCATCGGGGCGGCCCGGTTCGCCGCCCCGCTCCTCGCCGCCGGTGGCGCCGGTGCTCCCGGGCTTGTCGAACATGCCGGTGCCACCGGCGTCCGCCGCCTCGCCCAGCAGCTTGTCGAGTTCCGAGAAGTCCACCTGCTCGCGGTGGACGAAGCCGTCGGGGTCGTCCAGGTCCTCGGCGGTGGGAAGCATGTCCGGGTGCGACCACAGGGCGTCCCGGCCGTCGACGCCGCGGGCGTCGGCGAGGGAGGCCCACAGCCGGGAGGCGTCCCGCAGCCGGCGCGGCCGCAGCTCCAGCCCGATCAGGGTGGCGAAGGTCTGCTCCGCGGGCCCGCCCGTGGCCCGGCGGCGCCGCAGCGTCTCCCGCAGCGCGCCCGCCGAGGGCAGGTGCGGTGCGGCGGCGGCGTGCACCACCGCGTCCACCCACCCCTCGACCAGCGCGAGGGCGGTCTCCAGCCGGGCCAGTGCCGCCTTCTGCGCGGCCGTGTCCTCCGGCTGGAACATCCCCTGTTGCAGCGCCTCCTGCAACTGCTCGGGGTTCGCCGGGTCGAGCCGGCCGACGACATCCTCCAGCTTGGCGGTGTCCACCGTGATCCCCCGGGCGTACCCCTCGACCGCGCCGAAGAGGTGCGAGCGCAGCCACGGGACGTGCGCGAACAGCCGCTGGTGCGCGGCCTCGCGCAGCGCCAGGTAGAGCCGCACCTCGTCCTGCGGCACCCCGAGGTCCTCGCCGAACGCGGTGACGTTCACCGGCAGCAGCGCGGCCTTGTTCGACGGGCCCAGCGGCAGCCCGATGTCGGTGGAGCCGACCACCTCGCCCGCGAGGGTGCCGACGGCCTGACCGATCTGGGTGCCGAACATGGCGCCGCCCATGGACCGCATCATGCCCAGCAGCGGGCCCGCGACGGCCTGCATCTCCTCGGGCAGGATGTCGCCCATGGCACCGGAGACCCGCTCGGCGACCGGGTCGACCAGTTCCTTCCAGGCGGGCAGGGTCGCCTCCACCCACTCCGCCCGGCTCCAGGCCACCGCCGCGTGGGACCCCGAGGGGAGCGAGGTGACGCCGTCCAGCCACAGGTCCGCCAGACGGACGGCCTCCTCGACCGCGGAGCGCTCGCCCGGCGTCACGCTCGGGTCACCCGAGCCGCGCGCGACCGTCTGCCGGGCGATGTCCTTGGCCATCTCCCAGTTCACGGGGCCGCCCTCGTAGGAGAGCATCTGCCCGAGCTGCTGGAAGGCCGCGCCGAGGTCGTTCGGGTTCAGCGAGCCGAACATCGCCGCGAGCGGATTGTCACCCCCGGGGCCGCCGGGCCCCGTGCCGAAGCCGAACGGACCGGCCGGGCCCCGGCCACCGTCCTCGCCGCCCTTCTTCCGGCCGTTGTCGCCGTCCTCCGGCTCCTCCGGCGGAAGGCCGAATCCGAATGGATAGTCACTCACGGGTTTCCTCGGATCGTAGGGCCGCCGACTCGGCCGGCGGCGGCTGTCCGGCGTCACCTTCCAGCGTAGGCACGTCGGCCGCGCCGGGGCTCGGGTGCTCCGCCGCCGCCCGGCCTGCGGCAGGATGGACGCCACCTGGTCCGTACGCTCAGGCGCACGTACGCGTGTACGCAGACAACCGCTGGAGACGCCCGGTGAGTTCCCCACACCCCCAAGTTCGCGCAGCGCGAAACCCCGCGTCCGCCGCGCGGAAGCCCGTCGTCGCGGTCACCGGAGCCGCCACCGGCGCCGGTGAACTGCTGACCCGGCGGCTCGCTGCCTCGGAGTGGATCAAGCAGGTCATCGCCATCGACGAGCGCCGCGGCGAGGTGCCGGAGGCCGAGTGGCGCGTCATGGACGTCCGTGACCCGCTGATCGCCGCGGAGCTCCAGGGCGTCGACGTCGTGGTGCACCTGGCGCTCGATCTCGACCTGGAGTCCGACCCGGCCGAGCGCACCTCCCGCAACGTGCGCGGCACCCAGACCGTCCTCACCGCGTCGGCCGCCGCCGGGGTGCGCCGGGTCGTCCTCTGCACCTCCGCGATGGTCTACGGAGCGCGCGCGGAGAACGACGTTCCGCTCACGGAGGACGCCGAACTCCGCGCCACGGCGGACGCGACCTGCGTGGGCGACCTGCTGGAGATCGAGCGGCTCGGCCGCCACGCCCCCCGGGTGCATCCCGGCCTCGCCGTCACCGTGGCGCGGCCCGCGGTGCTGGTCGGCGGCACCGACACCGCGCTGACCCGCTACTTCGAGTCGCCCCGGCTGCTCGTCGTCGCCGGCTCCCGCCCCACGTGGCAGTTCTGCCACATGCACGATCTGGTGAGCGCGCTGGAGCACGCGGCACTGGAGCGGGTCGAAGGGGAGTTCGCCGTCGGCTGCGACGGCTGGCTGGAACAGGACCAGGTCGAGGAGCTGACCGGCATCCGCCGGATGGAACTTCCCTCCGCGGTGGCCCTCGGTGCCGCCTCCCGGCTGCACCGGCTCGGACTCACCCCGTCCCCCGCCGGTGACCTCGCGTACACCATGCACCCGTGGGTCGTCAGCGGCGGCCGGCTGCGCGAGTCGGGCTGGCGCCCCGAGTACACCAACGAGGAGGTGCTGGCGGAACTCCTGGACGAGGTGGCCGGCCGGCACACCGTCGCCGGGCGCAGGCTGGGCCGGAAGGACGCCACCACGCTCGGTGCCGCGGGCGCCACCGTGGCCCTCGTCGGCACGGCCGCGCTGGTGCGCCGCGCCCGCAAGGCCCGCCGCCGGCTGTAGGGCCTCCCGCCCGCCGGCCGGGCCACGGAACGGTTCCCGGCGCCCGTCCCCAGCGGCTGCCCACGCGGCCCGCATCCCGCCGCGCCCCGCGCGCCTCCGGTTGCGACGCCACCGCCCTCCGGGCCGTCCACCGCCCGTGCCGCCCGTCGCTCACCGGCGGCCGCCCCGGCCACCGGGGCCGTACGCGGTCCCCGGCCCTCGGCACGCCGGAACGCCGCCGGTTCCACGGTCCGTGTCCGGTACGGCACGATGGGCACCATGGCACGTACGTACGAGCATCCCGGTGAGCACGCCCACCCCGACCCGATCCGCCTGCTGGCGGTCCGCGACTCCCCCCTCTCCGTCGACGAGGTGTTCGCGGCGGTCTCGGACGACGCCGCGGGCGGTACCGCGCTCTTCGTCGGGACGGTTCGTGACCACGACGGCGGCGCCGACGTGGCCGCTTTGGGGTACACCGCCCATCCCACGGCCGAGGCGGAGCTTCGGCGGGTGGCCGAGAAGGTGGCCGCGGACTTCCCCGTCCGCGCCCTGGCCGCCGTCCACCGGACGGGCCAACTGGCCATCGGCGATCTGGCCGTGGTGGTGGCCGTCTCCTGCCCGCACCGCGCGGAGGCGTTCGACGCCTGCCGCCGCCTGATCGACGACCTCAAACACGAGGTGCCGATCTGGAAACACCAGCAATTCACGAACGGCACCGAAGAGTGGGTGGGCGCGTAGCGCCCTCATGGTGGGGTGGTGGTCGGGTGACGGGTGGGAGGGTGGGTGCGTAGCGCCCTCGTGGTGGGGTGGTGGTCGGGTGACGGGTGGGAGGGTGGGTGCGTAGCGCCCTCGTGGTGGGGTGGTGGCCGGGTGACGGGTGGGAGGGTGGTGCCACGGCCGGGGGTGCCTCGCGCGATGTTCCTTCGGCGGGCGAGCCGCCTGCGGCGCGGGGGAACGGGAGTCACGTCCCTCGGCACCGGGCCCCGCAACGGCACAGGCCCGCGAACCACCCTTCGCTCACCGGAACGCCCGCCCCGAACGCCCGCCCCGAACGCCCGTCCCGGGCGCCGGGGGCGTACGCCTCCGGCGGTGGGAGCGCGGGGTGTACGCGCCGTCACGGTGGGTATCCCGGGAACGGGTCCGCCGCCACGGCCCGGGTTGCGGAACCGCCCCCCTGCCGTGAGCGTTGAGCGGGCAGGTGGCTAATCTGCTGATCTGTTGTTGATCGCGCTGTTGCGCGCTGGTACATGGGGTCGGGAGGCCGGCATGGCTGCTGTCGCCTGGTTGCTGATTCCGGTGGTCGCCGCGGTCGCGGCGGGTCTGTGGGCGCGCTGGGCCGCACGCCGCCGCAAGACGGAGGATGTCGCGGAACTCGCGGGCTACGCGAAGTTCCGGGAGGCCATGGAGCGCCCCGCTCCCGGCGCCCCCTCGCGGACGGCCCCCGACTCGGACGCGGCCTGACGGCGGCG
Source organism: Streptomyces zingiberis (assembly GCF_012034935.1). Taxonomy (GTDB): domain Bacteria; phylum Actinomycetota; class Actinomycetes; order Streptomycetales; family Streptomycetaceae; genus Streptomyces; species Streptomyces zingiberis. The sequence goes on along the minus strand of NZ_JAATEN010000006.1, from coordinate 230,600 downwards.
GAGCCCGGCGGCCCGGCCCCGGACGGACCGCCCCGCGCGTGGCCTTCGTCCCCGGTCCCGTACTGTCGTTCCATGCCACGCCGCACCGTGACGATGCTCACCTCCACCCTGCTGCTGGTCGCGCTGCTCTGTGCCGGGGTGCTGATCCCGGTGCCGTACGCGGAGATGTCCCCGGGGCCGACGGTGAACACCCTCGCCGAGCACGGGGGCGAGGAGGTGCTCCAGGTGACCGGCCGGAAGACGTACCCCTCGGACGGTCACCTGAACATGACGACGGTGAGGGTCACCGGAGCCGACTACCGGATGAACCTCGCCGAAGCGGTGTACGGCTGGCTCTCCCGGAACGCCGTGGTGCCCCACTCCACGCTCTACCCGAAGGGGCAGACGGCTCAGGAGGCGGACGAGGAGAACGCCGAGGAGTTCAACCAGTCGCAGGAGAGCGCCAAGGTGGCCGCGCTGGAGCAGCTCGGGATACCGGTGACCACCCGGGTGGTCGTCGCCTCCGTGGTCAAGGACAGCCCGGCCCAGAAGAAGCTGCACGCGGGTGATGTGATCAAGTACGTGGACGGCAAGGCGGTGCGCAAGCCGGCGGACGTGGCCGCGCGGGTCACCGAGCACAAGCCCGGCGAGTGGGTGGAGTTCACCGTCGTGCCCGCCAAGCAGGCCGCCGCCGCGGAGAAGGCGGGCGAGCCGGAGCCCGGCACCACGGAGACGGTCACCGTCACCACCCGGAAGGCGCCCGAGGACGGCCGGGCCGTCGTGGGCATCCAGGCCGGAACCGATCATGTCTTCCCGTTCGACATCGACATCAAGCTCGCCGACGTCGGCGGTCCCAGCGCCGGGCTGATGTTCTCCCTGGGCCTGGTGGACAAGCTGACGCCCGGATCGCTCACCGGGGGGAAGTTCGTCGCCGGTACGGGAACGATCGACGACGAGGGGAAGGTCGGCCCCATCGGGGGCATCGCGATGAAGACCATCGGCGCCCGGGAGAAGGGCGCGGAGTACTTCCTGACCCCGGCGGAGAACTGCGAGGGCGCGCTGAACGGCAAGCCCGACGGGCTGACCCTGGTCGAGGTCCGGACGATCAAGGACGCGGTGGACTCGCTGGAGAAGATCGCCGACGGCCGGGCCGGCTCGGTGCCCACCTGCGGACGGAGCTGAGCCCACCGCCCAGCCGCCCGCTGCCCGGCGGGCGGGCCGGCGCGGGGCACGTGCCACGGCACCGGCCGGCGGGGCCTGCGGGGCAGGTCCCCGCCACCCCTGCCGCCGCACGCACGCCCGTGCCGCCGCGCCCCCAGCCGTCCCGGCGTGCCGGCGGCCGCTGCGTGACCGCGCGGCGCTCGCACGCTCCCGTCGCGGCCGTCACCGCAGGCCGTGACCGCCGGCCGTCCCCCCGGCCGTGACCGGCGTCCCCGCCGTCCGCGGCGGGACCTCAGGCGAAGGTGGCCGACAGCGCCTCGGCCAGCCCCGGCACCAGGCCGGCTCCGGTGAGCACCTCGGTCGCGGTGTCCTTGTCGCGCAGCCGCAGCGCGGATTCGCGGCTGCCGTCGCGCAGCACCGCCACGGTCATCCGGACCTCCTGGCGGTCCGGGTGCTCGGCGACCCAGCGCGTCAGCTGCTCCTCGTCGAGCTCGTCCGGTACGGACGCCTCGGCCGAGGGCGGGAGCATGAGGCGCTCCACGGTCATGGCGCAGCCGCCCACCGCGTCCGGCCAGGCGATGGTGGCCAGGAACTCGTCGAGGGGGATGCCGGGCGGCAGCTCGTCCTGCTCGACAGGGGTCAGCCCGCCGGCCGGGGCGCTGCCCTCCGCCAGGCCGAGCTGTCCGGCGAGCTCGGGCTCCTCGGCCAGCAACCGGTCCGTGTCCACGAGGGCGAAAAGGCGGGCGGGCTGGTCCCAGCCGAGACCGGCCGCGTACTCGTCGATCTCCAGGACGGCGCGGGTGAGCGGGGCGGCCGCGATCGGGTCGGGCCCGTCCGGCGCGGGGGAGGAGGGGGAGGGAGGGGAGACAGGCATGGTCAATATCTTGCCTGGTTCCCCTCCGGAATCGGGAACCGGGTAAAGCTTGAGTAAGTTGCATAGGTGGGCCCTAGTATCTGTGGGCCTGTTGACATGAACCGTATGACTGCGATCTCAGTGATCACAGCGACCCCTGCGCTCCCCGCGATCGCTGCGGTCACTGCGGTCACCGTGAAGAAACACGAGGGGCGACCTTGGCTTTCCAGATGCCGGACCGCGGCGGAGGCCCGAGCGGGCCACGGATGAGAAGCGGCCGACCGTCCGGGCGCTCCAGGACCTTGCTGATGACGCTGGGCGCGCTGGCCGTTCTGGCCATGGTGTTCGTGATGTTCGCCGGGTTCTGGACCGACTGGCTCTGGTACCGCTCCGTCGACTACTCCTCGGTCTTCCGGACCACGCTGTTCACCAAGATCGGGCTGTTTGCCGTCTTCGGGCTGCTGATGGCGGGCGCCGTGGGCGTCAACGTCTGGCTGGCGCACCGGATGCGGCCGCCGCTGAGCGCCATGTCGCTGGAGCAGCAGTCGCTCGATCGTTACCGGATGGGTATCGCCCCGTACAAGAAGTGGGTGCTGCTCGGGGTCACGGCCGTGGTGGGCCTGATCGCGGGTGCCTCGGCCGCCGGTCAGTGGCGCACCTGGCTGATGTGGATCAACGGCGTCCCGTTCGGGAACAAGGACCCGCAGTTCGGCAAGGACATCGCGTTCTACGCCTTCGACCTGCCGTGGTACCGCTTCCTGCTGGCCTTCGGCTTCGCGGCGGTCGTGCTCTCCCTGATCGCGGCGGCGCTGACCCACTACCTCTACGGCGGGCTGCGGCTCAGCAGCCCCGGTGCCAAGGCGACGGCCGCGGTCACCGGCCACCTGTCGGTCCTGCTCGGCCTCTTCGTGACGCTCAAGGCGGTGGCCTACTGGCTGGACCGGTACGGCCTGGCGGTGAAGTCGAGTGACTTCAAGGCCACCGGCAACTGGACGGGCCTGCGCTACGTCGACGCCAACGCCTACCTCCCGGCGAAGACGATCCTGTTCTTCATCGCCGCCATCTGCGCGGTGCTGTTCTTCGCCACGCTCTGGCGGCGCACCTGGCAGCTGCCGGTCATCGGCTTCGGCCTGATGGTGCTCTCGGCCATCCTCATCGGCGGGCTCTACCCGGCCATCGTCCAGAAGTTCCAGGTCGAGCCGAACGAGCAGGCCAAGGAGGCGCCGTACATCAAGAAGAACATCGATGCCACACGCCAGGCGTACGGCATCGACGACTCCGAGGTGAGCGACTACGAGGGCAAGGTCTCCGTCGACGAGGAGGAGAGCGCGAAGCTCCGCGAGGAGGCCGAGACCACGGCCAGCCTGCGCCTGCTCGACCCGAACGTGGTCTCGCCCACCGTCCAGCAGCTCCAGCAGGTCCGTGGTTACTACGGCTTCCCGGACACCCTGGACGTCGACCGCTACAAGGACGCCGACGGCAAGGAGCAGGACACCGTCATCGGCCTGCGCGAGCTGAACATCAACGGCATCCCCGAGCGCAACTGGATCAACGACCACTTCAAGTACACGCACGGCTTCGGTGCGGTGGCCGCCAAGGGCACCTCCACCACCAGCGGCGGCGCGCCGGACTTCACCGAGTCCGACCTGCCGACCGAGGGCGAGTTCGGCAAGTACGAGCAGCGGGTCTACTACGGCGAGAAGATGCAGCAGTACTCGATCGTCGGTGGCCCGCAGAAGGAGCTCGACTACTCCGACGACGGCGGTGAGAAGCTCTACAGCTACACCGGGAAGAGCGGGGTGGACCTCTCCGGACCGCTGAACCGCGCCGCGTACGCCGCGGCCTTCAGCGAGCCGCAGATCCTCTACTCCGGGGCGATCGGCGAGGGCTCGCGGATCCTCTACAACCGCACCCCCAAGGAGCGGGTGGAGGCCGTGGCGCCGTGGCTCACCATCGACGGTGACGCCTACCCGGCGGTGGTCAACGGCCGCATCCAGTGGATCGTGGACGCCTACACCACCTCCAACGGCTACCCGTACGCCTCCCGGACCACCCTGGGCGACACCACGGCCGACTCGCTGACCGACGGCCAGCGCGAGGTCGTCGCCCAGCAGAACCGGGTGAACTACATCCGCAACTCCGTGAAGGCGACGGTCGACGCCTACGAGGGCACGGTCAAGCTCTACCAGTGGGACACGGAGGACCCGGTCCTCAAGACCTGGATGAAGTCGTTCCCCGGCACGGTGGAGAAGAAGAGCGCCATCGGCAAGGAGCTGATGGAGCACCTGCGGTACCCGCAGGACCTGTTCAAGGTGCAGCGCGAGCTGCTCACCCGGTACCACGTCACCAACTCCGCGCAGTTCTACAGCGGCAGTGAGGTCTGGCAGGTCCCGGACGACCCGACGAACAAGTCCGGCAACTCGGTGCCGCCGTACTACCTCAGCATGAGGATGCCGGACCAGGACGAGCAGACCTTCTCGCTGACCACGACCTTCACCCCGAACCGGCGTGACAACCTCGGCGCGTTCATGGCCGTGGACGCCGACGCCACCAGTGACGGTTACGGCCAGATCAGAATCCTGAAACTGCCGTCGAACACCACGGTGTCCGGACCCCAGCAGGTGCAGAGCAAGTTCAACTCCGAGACCGCCATCGCCAACGAGATCAACATCCTCCAGCGAGGGGACTCGGAGATCGAGTACGGCAATCTGCTGACGGTCCCGCTGGACGGCGGCCTGCTCTACGTGGAGCCGGTCTACGTCCGCGGCGCGGGGACCAACTACCCGCTGCTGCGCAAGGTGCTGGTGTCCTACGGGGACGAGACGGCGTTCGAGGACTCGCTCTCCGACGCGCTGGACGTCGTCTTCGGCGAGAAAGAGCCGTCCAGCAGTTCGCCCGAGGGCACCGGCGGTGACACCGGCGGGGACACCGGTGGTGACACCGGCGGCGGCGACGGCGGGGGTGACGCGGGCGCGAGTGAGAACCCGACGGTGCGTGAGGCCCTGAAGGACGCCCAGGACGCCATCGAGGCCGGCGAGAAGGCTCTCTCGGAGCAGGACTGGACCGCCTACGGCAAGGCCCAGAAGGATCTGAGGGACGCGCTGGAGAAGGCGGCCAAGGCCGAGAAGGACGCCGGCGGAGGCGGCGGACAGGGCAGCTGAGCAGGGCACACCCCGCGCCGTGGTACGGTTGTCACACAACGGCGCGGGGTGGAGCAGCTCGGTAGCTCGCTGGGCTCATAACCCAGAGGTCGCAGGTTCAAATCCTGTCCCCGCTACTCATATGAAGGGCCCGGAGTCAATGGACTCCGGGCCCTTCACTTGTGCGAGCGGCCTGAGGCGCGAAAGGGTTTGAGACCCCTCCATGTCGGGAAGTCGACAAAACGCCGAAGTGACTTCACTGGCTGCGGCATACCAGGTGTACGCAGGGTGCGGGTGGTGCGACGATGGCCCTTATGGGGGAGAAGGCAAGTCTGCTGGAATCGGGGCCATCCGCGGCTCCGCCGGACGCCGCGGACCACGCGGCCGCCCCTGCCGCCGGCGGCTCGGCCCCCCATGCCTTCCGCGCCTCCCACTCCACCGGCCCCGGGCCGTCCCCGGAGCCGGGTCCCGCCCCGGAGGCGGCCGCCGTCGAGGGCGGCGGAACGGAGACACAGGAAGCCCGCCACCGGCGCGCCGCCGAGGCGGGTGACGCCGCGGCCGCCGGCGTGCTCGGGGCCCTGCTCCTCCGCCGCGGTGACCTGGACGGCGCGGAGCCGCACCTGCGCGCCGCGACCGCGACCGGGGACCGGGCCGCGGCCAACAACCTGGGCGTCCTGCTGCACCAGCGGGGCTACGGCGACGAGGCGGCCGGCTGGTGGCGGATCGCCGCCGTGGCCGGTTCCGCCGCCGCCGCGCACGCCCTCGGCCGGCACTGCCGCGAACGCGGGGACGAGGCCGGGGCCGAGTACTGGCTCCGCCAGTCCGCGGAGTCCGGGCACGCCCTGGGCGCGTACGCCCTGGCCGACCTCCTGGAGCACCGCAGCGACGTCGGGGCTGAGCGCTGGTTCCGGGCCGCCGCCGAGCAGGGGCACCGTGAGGCCGCGTTCCGGCTCGCCCGGATCCTGGACGGCTCCGGCCGGCGCGACGCCCTCTTCGGCCCCTCCGGCGAGACGTTCGCCGGCGCGCGCACCGGCTCCGGACGCCCCCCGGACACCGGCGCCCGGAAGGTGCCCGGGGGCGGTGCGGCCGAGCAGTGGTACCGCCAGGCCGCGGCGCGCGGGCACCGCCGTGCGGCGCTCCGCCTCGGCGCGCTCCTGGAGGAGCGCGGTGAGCTGAAGGAGGCCGGCCGCTGGTACCTGAGCGCGGCCAAGGCCGGTGAACCCCGCGCCGCCTGCGCGCTGGGGTTCCTGCTGCGCGACGCGGGCGACGAGGAGAGCGCGGCCGTCTGGTGGCGCCGCGCCGCCCAGCAGGGCGACGGCAACGCCGCCAACGCCCTCGGGGCGCTCCACGCCGACCGCGGCGAGCAGCAGACCGCGGAGCGCTGGTACCGCGCCGCGCTGGACGCCGGTGACGTCAACGGCGCCTTCAACCTCGGCCTGCTCTGCGCCGGCCAGGGCCGCACCGACCAGGCCGAGCAGTGGTACCGCCGCGCGGCCTACGCCGGGCACCGTGAGGCGGCCAACGCGCTGGCCGTGCTGCTGCTCCAGCAGGGGGACGCGGCCGGGGCGGAGCCCTGGTTCTCCAAGGCCGCCGAGGCGGGCAGCGTCGACGCCGCCTTCAACCTGGGCATCCTGTACAGCGGGCGCGAGGAGGCGGAGGAGGCCCGCCGCTGGTACGAGCGCGCCGCCTCGGCCGGTCACACCGAGGCCGCGCTCCAGGTCGGCATGGCGCTGCTGCGGGACGGCGACGAGCGCGCCGCCGAGCGGCATCTGCGGTGCGCCGCCGGCGGGGGCAGCGCCGAGGCCGCCTTCCGGCTGGGCGCCCTGCTGGACCGCGCGGACCGCGTGGCCCGGGGGCGGGGCGCGGGCACCGACGGCGGCGCCGGCGGTTCCGGTGCCGCGGACGGCGCGGCGGAAGGACCCGCCGAGTGCGAGGAGTGGTACGAGCGCGCGGCCCGGCAGGGGCACCGCCGCGCCCAGGTACGGTGCGGGACCCTGGCCGCCGCCCGGGGCGACACCGTGCGGGCCGCCCGCTGGTACCGGCGCGCCGCCGACGCGGGCAGCCGCAACGGGGCGTTCAACCTGGGCCTGCTCTACGCCCGCGAGGGCAGTGAGCCGGAGGCGGCCCTGTGGTGGACACGCGCCGCGGAGGCCGGTCACGGCCGTGCGGCCCTGCGCCTGGCGCTGCTCGCCGCGCGCCGGGGTGAGCTCGTCGCCGCGCAGCGGTGGTGCTCGGACGCGGTCCGGCTGGGGCCGCCGGAGGTCGCGGAGCGCGCCGCGCGGCTGCTGGACGCCCTGCGGCAGGAGCTTTCCGCCTGAGTCCGGCCCCGGCTCCCCGGGGACGGACTCGCGGCTGGGTCCGGCCGCGGGGCCGTCCGGCGCGAGGGCGTTCCCGGAGCGCCGCCGCCCGTGCCCGGCCCGCCGGGCGGGGGCGGAACGGATTTGCGCCCCTTCTCGGGAGGGGGTTAGAGTGGGGAACACGACGCGGGGTGGAGCAGCTCGGTAGCTCGCTGGGCTCATAACCCAGAGGTCGCAGGTTCAAATCCTGTCCCCGCTACTCGGTACGGAGGCCCGGATCCGCAAGGATCCGGGCCTCCGTCGTTTGCCCGTCAGGTGCCTCTGGAGTGCGTTTCGGGGGTACTTCGGGGGCCGCGTCCGGGGGCGGGGCGCGTCCCACACTCTCCGGGGCCCGCGCCGGGGTCAGGCGGTGGCCGGTGCCCCGGGGTCACGGACGGTCCCGGCGGAGCAGGACGGGCAGAGGCCGTGGTACGTCACGTCCACCCCCGAGATGGTGAACCCGAACCGTTCGCTCTCGGGGAGGTCCGCGAGCGGGGTGCCCGTCGGGTGGACGTCCCGCACCGTGCCACAGGCGCCGCAGACCAGATGCTGGTGCGGCCGGTGGGCGTTCGGGTCGTACCGCATGGCGCGCCGGTCGGTGGAGACCTCGATCACCTCGCCGAGCGAGACCAGCTCACCGAGGGTGTTGTACACCGTCGCGCGCGAGATCTCGGGGAGCCGAGCGGCGGCCCGCGCGTGCACCTCGTCGGCGGTCAGGTGGACATGCTCGCCGTCGAGAACCTCGGCGATGACCCGTCGCTGAGCGGTCATCCGCCAGCCGCGTCCCCGGAGCCGGTCCAGTAGGTCACTCATGTCCTTCACCTAACGAATTCTGGGGGTCCAGCTTAACAACCAGGTACCCGTTACCCGAACGGGTATGGGATTCGGCTCTTTCTTGACTTGGACAATGTCCAATGTAGGATCGCTTACGCGCCGGGCCAAGAGGGCCGGCGTGACGGCGAGGACGCGGGAGGCGTACGTGAGCGTGCAGGACGAGGTGACGGGTCCGCTGACGACCGAGGCCGGGGCCCCGGTCGCGGACAACCAGAACAGCGAGACGGCCGGTGCCGGCGGTCCGGCGCTGGTCCAGGACCAGCTGCTGCTGGAGAAGCTCGCGCACTTCAACCGCGAGCGCATCCCGGAGCGGGTCGTGCACGCGCGCGGCGCGGGCGCCTACGGCACCTTCACGGTGACGGCCGACGTGACGCAGTACACCCGGGCGGCGTTCCTGTCCCAGGTGGGCAAGGAGACCGAGACCTTCCTCCGCTTCTCCACCGTCGCGGGCAGCCTGGGCTCGGCCGACGCGGTGCGGGACCCCCGTGGCTTCGCGCTGAAGTTCTACACCGAGGAGGGCAACTACGACCTCGTCGGCAACAACACCCCGGTCTTCTTCATCCGGGACGCCATCAAGTTCCCCGACTTCATCCACACCCAGAAGCGCGACCCGTACACGGGCTCGCAGGAGGCGGACAACGTCTTCGACTTCTGGGGCCTCTCGCCGGAGTCGACGCACCAGGTGACCTGGCTCTTCGGTGACCGGGGCATCCCCGCCTCGTACCGCCACATGGACGGCTTCGGCTCGCACACCTTCCAGTGGAACAACGAGGCCGGCGAGGTCTTCTGGGTCAAGTACCACTTCAAGACCGACCAGGGCATCAAGTGCCTGACCCAGGAGGAGGCCAACAAGCTGGCGGGTGAGGACCCCGACAGCCACCAGCGCGATCTGCGCGAGGCCATCGAGCGCGGCGACCACCCCAGCTGGACGGTCGGTGTCCAGATCATGCCGGCCTCCGAGGCGGCGGCCTACCGCTTCAACCCCTTCGACCTCACCAAGGTCTGGCCGAAGGCGGACTACCCGGTCATCGAGATCGGCAAGCTGGAGCTCAACCGCAACCCGGAGAACGTCTTCGCCGAGGTCGAGCAGTCGATCTTCTCCCCGGCGCACTTCGTGCCCGGTATCGGCCCGTCCCCGGACAAGATGCTCCAGGGCCGGCTCTTCGGGTACGGCGACGCCCACCGGTACCGCGTCGGCGTCAACGCCGACCACCTGCCGGTGAACCGGCCGCACGCCACCGAGGCCCGCACCCACGGGCGGGACGGCTTCCTGTACGACGGCCGCCACCGGGGCGCGAAGAACTACGAGCCGAACAGCTTCGGCGGTCCCGCCCAGACCGGCCGCCCGCTGTGGCAGCCGATCCCCGTCAGCGGTGAGACCGGTGAGGCGGACACCCCCCGGCACGCGGAGGACGACGACTTCGTCCAGGCGGGCAACCTCTACCGGCTGATGTCGGAGGAGGAGAGGGAGCGGCTGGTGAGCAACCTCGCCGGCGCGATGAGCGGGGTCACCCGGGACGACATCCTGGAGCGGGCCATCGGCAACTTCCGCCAGGCCGACGAGGACTTCGGCAAGCGGCTGGAGGCGGCGGTCCAGGCCCTGCGCGGCTGACGGCCGGTCCGGTCCGGCGGTACATCCCCCGGGCCGCCGACGGCGGCGGATGCGGGCGGAGCGGGCGCGTCCCCGATGAGGGGCGCGGTTCCGCTCCGCCCGTCCGCGCGTGCCGGTGCCGGTGCCGGTGCCGGGCGTGGCCACGGCCCATGGCCCGGGCCGGTCGCCACGGTTCCGGGCCCGGATGCCCGCGGCCCGGCTACGGCCCCGGCCCGGTTACGGCCCCGGCCCGGTGCCGACGCGCCGCCGGGGGTCAGCCGGCCAGGGCAGCGTGTTCTCCCTGCTCCCGGCGGCCGGTTGCCCAGCAGCGGATGATGTCGCGCACCGACACCACGCCCACCGGCTCCTGCTGGTCGAGCACGATCAGATGGCGGAAGCCGCCGTGGGTCATCGCGGTGGCGGCCTCCTCCAGGGTCCAGCCGGGGGCGGCGAAGACCACGTCGGCGGTGGTGTGGGCGTGGGCGGGTTCCCGGTCCGGGTCCTGGCCCGCGCCCAGGGAGTCGAGGATGTCGCGCTCGGTCAGTATGCCGAGGCCGTCGGCGTCGGGGTCGTGGACGATGGCCGCGCCGACCCTGCGGTCGGACATCAGCCGCGCGGCCTGGCGCAGCGTATGGGCGGGTCCGATGGTGAGGACCACCGTGGTCATGGCGTCACGGACGAGCATGGACGGAGCCACCTCCTTCGCGGCCCCTGTGCCGGTGCCCTCTGCGGAAGCGGCCCGGAAGGGGACGCACAAACGCACAAGCGGGGGGTCTCACATGCTCACACGCGCCTCGGCAGCCCATCAAGGGGGCGCACGCGGCCCCCATGTCCCGGCCGGATGCGCCGGGCCCGGTGTGAGCGCCCGGCGCACGGCGGGGGCGGGGTGCTCCGAGCGCGACGGGTGGTGAGCGCCCGCACGCTCGCCCCGGGCCCCGGGCCCCGGTCACGGCGGGCGGCGTTCGCCGCCGCTGCGATGGCCGGGTGCGGCCCCGGGGCCGTCCGTGGGGGAGGGCCGGCCGGGGCCGGTGAACGGTCAGCGGGGGTTGAGATACCCCAGCAGCTCGCTGTGGAGCAGCCCGTTGGAGGCCGCCGCGTTCCCCCCGCCGGGGCCCCGCACCCCGTCGAGGCCGGTGAACTCACCGCCGGCCTCGCGCACGATGATGTCGTTGGCCGCCATGTCCCACAGCGACAGCTCCGGCTCGGCGCACATGTCGACGGAGCCCTCGGCGACCATCATGTACGGCCAGAAGTCGCCGTAGCCCCGGGTGCGCCAGCAGTCCCGGGTGAGGTCCAGGAAGCCCGCGAGCCGCCCCTGCTCCTCCCAGCCGCTCAGCGAGGAGTAGGCGAAGGAGGCGTCGGAGACCTTCGCCACCTGCGAGACCTGCAGCCGGGTGGCCGAGGACAGGCTCCGCCCGGTGTACGCGCCCGCGCCCAGCGCCGCCCACCACCGGCGCCCCAGCGCGGGGGCCGACACCAGCCCCACCACCGGCCGGTGCCCGGACTCGCCCGGTGCCATCAGGGCGATCAGCGTGGCCCAGACCGGAACCCCGCGGACGTAGTTCTTGGTGCCGTCGATGGGGTCGATCACCCAGCGGCGCGGCCCCGCGCCCTCGCTGCCGTACTCCTCGCCCAGCACCGCGTCCCGCGGCCGGGCGCGGCGCAGCGAGGTGCGGATGAGCTCCTCCGCGGCCTTGTCGGCCTCGCTCACCGGGGTCATGTCCGGCTTGGTGTCCACCTTGAGGTCGAGCGCCTTGTACCGGGACATCGTGTGGGCGTCGGCGGTGTCCGCGAGCACGTGGGCGAGACGGAGGTCGTCGTGATAGTCGGGCATGTGTGCACAGTATCCAGGCCGCTTCCGGCGGGCCACACGACCGAGCCGTACGAGCGGGGGCCGCGCCGCCCGGGGGCACTCTTGACAGCCCCTGCCGGCCCGTCAATTCTGAGCGGTCAGCAGCCGTGTGAGACCGAGGCCGGGGCGCCCGGGAGGCGACGATGCCCACTGCACGCGAATCCTTGCTGGACGCCGCGCTGGCGGCCCTGGGTGGCCGTCCGTGGCCGGGGGTGCGGATGGTGGACGTGGCCGTCGCCGCCAAGGTGTCCCGGCAGACCCTCTACAACGAGTTCGGCAGCAAGGACGGGCTGGCCCGCGCGCTGGTACGGCGTGAGGTGGACCGTTATCTCGTCGGGGTCCGGCACGCCCTGACCGGGCCCGGGCCGGGGGACCCCGGGGACCGGCTGGCCGCCCTCGCCGACTGGACCGTACGGACCTCCCGGCACAACCCGCTGGTCAGGGCCTCGCTCACCGGCTGCTGGGGGGAGCGGTTACCGCGCCCGCCCCGGCTCGCCGCCCCGCCGCCGTCCGGCATGTCCGTCGGATCCGGCACCTCCGTCGGGGCCGTCGGGGCCGGCGGGGCTGGGGGGGCCGGGGGGGCCGGGGGGTCTGGGGGGTATCTTCCCGCGCAGCGCCGCGCGGACGGCCCGCTGCCGTCCCCGGCCGAACTCACCGGTCAGGTGCGGGATCTCGCGGCGGCCGCGCTGACCCCGGGCCGCCCGCCGGAAGAGGTGCTGCGCGCGGCCGGACTGTGTGAGATCGCCGTACGGCTGACGCTGTCCTGCGTGGTGGCGCCCGTCGGCGAGCAGGAGGCGGGCCGACTGGTCCGGCGCGCGCTGCGGCTGGGCGGCGGCATCTGAACCGGGGGCCGGCGGGGGACTCCGCCGGGGGAACTCCCGCGGCCGGTCCCGCCGGCCCCGCAGGTCACCCGGACGGCCGCGCCGTCCGGGGCCCTGGCCCTCCGCGCTCGAGCGCCCCGCGGGCACCCGTCGCGCCGGCTCAGTCCTCCTCGCGCCGCTCCCGCGCCGACAGCAGCCGGCGCAGCGAGTACAGCCGGCGCGGGTCGGCGTGGCCCTCGGCGACCCACCGGTCCAGCGCGCAGTCCGGCTCGTCGTGGCTGCACGAGCGGGGGCAGCCCTCGGTTCCGGGCACGAGGTCGGGGAAGGCCAGGATCACCCGGGACGGGTCGACGTGGTGCAGCCCGAAGGAGCGCACCCCCGGTGTGTCGATCACCCAGCCGCCGAGGTCGCCGCCGGGCAGGTCCGGCCGCTCCGGCAGCGGCAGGGCGAGCGCGGACGTCGTGGTGTGCCGGCCGCGCCCGGTGACCACGTTGACCTCGCCGGTGGCCCGGGCCCGTTCCGGGACGAGCGCGTTGACCAGCGTGGTCTTGCCGACCCCGGAGTGCCCGACGAAGACGGTGGTGTGACCGGCGAGACGCTCCCGGACCCGGTCGGCCGCCGTGCCCGCCGCCAGTTCGTCCCGGTTGACCACCACGTACGGCAGCCCCAGCGGCTCGTAGGTCTCCAGCAGCGGATCGGCGGGCGCGAGGTCCGACTTGGTGAGGACCAGCAGCGGCTCCAGGCCGGCGTCGAAGGCCGCGACCAGGCAGCGGTCGATCAGCCGGGGCCGTGGCTCGGGATCGGCCAGGGCGGTGACGACGGCGAGCTGCCCGGCGTTGGCGACGATGACCCGCTCGTAGGGGTCGTCGTCGTCCGCCGTGCGGCGCAGCACCGAGGAGCGCGGCTCCACCCGGACGATGCGGGCCAGGGTGTCCTTGGCGCCGGACAGGTCCCCGACGATGGCGACCCGGTCACCCACCACGACTCCCTTGCGGCCCAGCTCCCGGGCCTTCATCGCGGTGACGGTCCGGTTCTCCACCAGGCAGGTGAACCGCCCCCGGTCGACGCGGAGGATCATGCCCTCGGCGGCGTCCTCGTGCTTCGGGCGGATGCTGGAGCGCGGCCGGCTGCGTTTCCCGGGGCGGACCCGGACGTCGTCCTCGTCGGTGTGCTTGCCGTAGCGGCGCATCGTCCGGGCGTCCTCAGCCGTGCCGGGTGGGGGCCGCCGCCCGGCCGGCCCCGAGCATCTCCGTCCACAGCCGCGGGAAGTCGGGCAGGGTCTTGGCGGTGGTGGCCACGTTCTCCACCTGGACGCCGGGCACCCGCAGGCCGATGACGGCCGCGGCGGTGGCCAGCCGGTGGTCGTCGTAGGTGTGGAACACCCCGCCGTGCAGCGGGCGGGGGCGGATACGCAGCCCGTCGGCGGTCTCGGTGACGTCCCCGCCGAGTTCGTTGATCTCCTTGGTGAGCGCCGCGAGCCGGTCGGTCTCGTGCAGCCGCAGATGGGCCACGCCGCGCAGCACGGACTCGGAGTCGGCCAGCGCGGCGACGGCCGCGATGCCGGGCGTCAGCTCGCCCACCTCGCTCAGGTCGACGTCGATGCCGCGCACCCGCCCGGTGCCGGTGAACGTCAGCCCCTGGTCGGTGAGTTCGCAGGAGCCGCCCATCTCGGTGAAGATGGCGCGGAGCGCGTCGCCCGGCTGGGTGGTGTGCGCGGGCCAGTCGGGGACGGTGACCCGGCCGCCGGTGACGAGCGCGGCGGCCAGGAACGGCTGGGCGTTGGAGAGGTCCGGTTCGACGACGAGGTCCCGGCCCAGCAGCGCGCCGGGCGCCACGCGCCAGACGTCGGGCTCGCCGCCCGCCTCCGGGGTGTCCACGGCGGCACCCGCCGCGCGCAGCATGTCGACGGTCATCCGGATGTGGGGCGCCGAGGGCAGGGCGCCGCCCACATGGCGCAACTCCAGACCCTGGTTGAAGCACGGCGCGGAGAGCAGTAGCGCGCTCACGAACTGGGAGGACGAGGAGGCGTCGATCTCCACCGGACCGCCCTCCAGGGCCCCGCTCCCGTGCACGGTCAGCGGCAGCGAGCCGCGCCCCCCGTCGTCGATCCGGGCGCCGAGGGCGCGCAGGCCGGAGATCACGCCGTGCAGCGGGCGTTCATGGCTGCGGGGGTCGCCGTCGAAGCGGACCGGCCCGTCGGCGAGCGTGGCCACCGGCGGCAGGAAACGCATCACCGTGCCCGCGTTGCCCACGTCGACGGTGGCGGGGCCGCGCAGCGCGGCCGGGATGATCCGCCACGCCTCGCCGCCGGTGGGGTCCCCGGAGCTGGAGGAGAGGGTCTCCTCGACACCGGTGCCCATCGCGCGCAGCGCGTCCGCCATGAGCAGTGTGTCCCGGGAGCGCAGCGGGCGGCGCAGCCAGCCGGGCTCGGAGGCGAGCGCGGCCAGCACCAGGCCGCGGTTGGTGACCGACTTCGAACCCGGCACGGTGACGGTCGCGTCGACGGGGTCGGACGCGACGGGGGCGGGCCAGAGGCCGGCCTCCTCCTCCGGGGTCGCGAGGGCCGCCGGGGTCTCGGCCGCGGGAAGGGGCGCGGGGAGTGCGGAGTGCTCGGGGGTACCGGTCATGGGCCTCACTTTAATGGCTCGCCGTGCGCCGGAAACCCGTGGAAAACGGAGGAAAGACAGCGCAACGTGCTCGAAATGTGCCAGTGGTATCGGGCCATGGCCACCGCCGGGGCCACGGCCGCGGAGTCACGGCCGCCCGCGCGCGTGCGCCCGGCGGCTCGTCCTGCCCCGTGCCGGCCCCACGTCCCGGCCGGGACGGGCGCCGCGGGCGTCGGACGGTCAGAGCCCCAGCAGCCAGCGCCCGCCGCCGATCAGCGAGGAGAGGCTGACGGCGTGGAAGAAGAAGATCCACAGCCCGGCGGGCACCCGGGTGAGCCGGGAGAGCTGATCGGCGTCGGAGTCGGGCGCCCCGCCCTCACCCATCCTGCCGAGGGGTATGCCCCGCCGGCCGTACCGCCGCCGTTTGGCCTGGAGTTCGAAGACCGGCCGTACCCCGCCCAGCAGCAGGAACCACACCACGCCGTAGGCGAAGGCGGCCTGCACCTCCGGCCCGGTGAGCCAGGAGACGCAGAAGAAGAGGGCCCCGGAGAGCAGCACGGTGAGCACCCCGTAGGCGTTCCGGATCATCACCAGCATCGCCCCGAGCAGGGCCGTCGCGCCCCACAGCAGGGCCGTGATGTGCCCCGCGGCCAGCAGCCAGGCGCCGCCCAGGCCGAGCAGGGAGGGCGCGGTGTAGCCGGCGGCGGCGGTGAGGATCATGCCCGCGCCCGTGGGCCTGCCCCGGGAGACGGTCAGCCCCGAGGTGTCCGAGTGCAGCCGGATGCCGTCGAGCCGGCGGCCGGTCAGCAGGGCGACGAGGCCGTGGCCGCCCTCGTGGGCGATCGTCACGGCGTTCCGGGTGACCTGCCACAGGGGCCGCGGCGCCACGGCCGCCAGCGCGGCGGCCGCCGTGGCGATCACCAGCCACAGGGCCGGGTCGGGCTGGGAGCCCGTGACGCGTTCCCAGAGTTCGCCGGCGCTGGTGATGTCCATCGGGTGAGCGGTCCCCCTGGTGCTGGATGGTGCGGTTCGCGGGTGTACGGGTCCGCGGTTCGCGGGTGGGTGCGGTGGCGTTCGGTGCGGTGTGCGGTGTGCGGTGTGCGGTGTGGCGTTGTCGGCGGGTCGTGGCAGTCTGGCACGCATGTGCGGTCGATACGCAGCGAGCCGGAAGCCCGAGGCGCTCGTGGACACCTTCGGGGTGGACCGATGGGACCCGGCGGAGAGCCTGGTCCCCGACTACCCCGACTACAACGTGGCACCGACCAAGAGCGTCTACGCGGTTCTGGAACGCCCGGACCGCCGGGCCGGGTTCCCGGAGTCCGCCGGGACCGGGGATCCCGGGGATCCGGTGCGGCAGCTGCGCGTGCTCCGCTGGGGCCTCGTGCCCTCCTGGTCCAGGACCCCGGAGGGCGGAGCACGGATGATCAACGCCCGGGCGGAGACGGTGCACGAGAAGCCGGCCTACCGGCGCGCCTTCGCCGCCCGCCGCTGCCTCGTCCCCGCCGACGGCTACTACGAGTGGATGACCGGGGCCGCCGAGCGGGAGCTGGAGGAGAAGGGCCGGAAGAAGCGCCCGCGCAAGCAGCCGTACTTCGTGACCCCCGTGGACGGCTCCGTGATGGCGATGGCCGGGCTCTTCGAGTTCTGGCGGGACCGCACGCTCCCCGACGACCATCCGCGGGCCTGGTGGGTGACGTGCTCGGTGCTGACCACGGAGGCGGAGACCACCCCGCTGCCCGGCCCGCGCCACGAGGACGGCCCCCGGACCCTCGCCGACATCCACCCCCGGATGCCGCTCGCCCTCCCTCAGGACCGCTGGGACGCCTGGCTGGACCCGCGCACCACCGAGCCGGAGACCCTCCGCGGGCTGCTGACCCCGCCGCCGCCCGGCGGTGTGCGCGCCTACCCGGTCTCCACCGAGGTGAGCAACGTCCGCAACAACGGGCCGGAGCTGCTGAAGGAGCTGGAGGCCCCGGAGGAGGGCACGCTCTTCTGACGCCTGACGCCTGACGCCTGACGCCTGACGCCTGACGCCTGACGCCTGACGCCTGACGCCTGACGCCTGACGCCTGACGCCTGACGCCTGACGCCTGACGCCTGACGCGGGCCGGTGCGGGCCCGCAGTCCCCGGAGCGGTGGCCGCCTGGTTGACGCCCTCCCGGCGCCGGGTACGGCCCCGGGACACCGGCCCGGCCGGGGTGCCGTACCGGTCCGCCGGGGCCGGCGAGGGAGGATGGCCGTATGGCAGAGATCCCCGCCGCCGGCCCGGCCGCCGAGGTCCGTCTCCTCCCCACCCCCGCCGGGGACGCCCGCCTCCACTGGCACCACGCGCCGGAACCGCGGCTGGTGCTGGCGCTCGGGCACGGCGCCGGCGGGGGCGTCGAGGCGCGCGACCTGCTCGCTCTCGCGGCGGAGCTGCCCGCCCGCGGCGTCAGCGTGGTGCTCGTCGAACAGCCCTGGCGGGTGGCCGGGAAGAAGCTCGCGCCCGCGCCGAAGAGCCTCGACGCCGCCTGGACGGCCCTCTGGCCGGCGCTGGCGGAGCCCGGTCCGCCCGTGGTGGCGGGCGGGCGCAGTGCCGGGGCGCGCGTCGCCTGCCGTACGGCGCGGGAGCTGGGCGCGCACGCCGTGCTGGCGCTCGCGTTCCCGCTCCACCCGCCCGGCCGGCCCGAGCGGTCCCGCGCGGAGGAGCTGACCGGGGCGGGCGTGCCCACCCTGGTCGTCCAGGGCGGACGGGACCCGTTCGGCCGGCCGGGGGAATTCCCGCCCGGCACAGCCCTCGCCGAGGTGCCGGACGCGGATCACGGGTTCGCGGTGCCGAAGCGGGCGGACCTCTCCCAGGACGAGGCGCTGGACGTGCTCACGGGGGCGGTCGCCGGCTGGCTGGACGGGCTGCCCACCGGGTAGCGGCCGGCGCCCGCCGGGCGGATCCGGGCGGCCGCCGGCCGGGTCTCCGCGCCGGTCCCGGAGGCGCCTCCACAGGTGGCACGGCACGCCCACGCCGTGCCGCTCCCGTACGGCGCGCGTCCCGTCGTCCTCACCCACCGGCGTCACGGCCCGGCACCACCTAGCGTGTTCACCCGCAGGGCCCCGCCCGGCGGAGATCTCGCGCCGGGTCCCGCTCCCCGGTTCCGCCCTCACGGGAGATCGCGGGGATCCGCGGGAGGGCGCCCGGGCCCGCCCCCGGTTCCCCTGGTGTCCCGTGCCCGGCGTCCGCCCCGGGAATGCGCGGGGAGAGCGGTCTGTTGTGCCGGGTGTCCGCACGCACCGGCCCCCGTCCGGCGCCGTCCGTACGTCGAGAGGAAGTCAGCCTCATGGGTTCGCTGCAGTGCCCCGCGCCGCCGCAGAGCACCGGTTCCGCGTGGCCGCGCGTCACCCTGCCCGCCCCCGCCGGGACCGCCGCCGGCCGGTCCCGTCGTCTATCCTCCGAGACGAGCGGGTCCGCACCCGGATCCGTCATGTCGCTGGAGGAGGTGGGTCCGGTCACCGGGACCGAGGCAGGGACCGAGGGCGGCCGCGCGGGGAGCGCTCGCGCGGCGGACAGGGATGGCGTCCGTACGGCCGGGACGGCCGAGACACCCGACGAGCGCAACGCGCGCTTCGAGCGGGACGCCCTTCAGTTCCTCGACCAGATGTACTCCGCCGCGTTGCGCATGACCCGCAACCCGGCGGACGCCGAGGACCTGGTCCAGGAGACCTACGCCAAGGCGTACGGCTCCTTCCACCAGTTCCGTGAGGGCACCAACCTCAAGGCGTGGCTCTACCGCATCCTCACCAACACCTTCATCAACTCCTACCGGAAGAAGCAGCGCGAACCGCAGCGCAGCGCCGCCGAGGACATCGAGGACTGGCAGCTCGCCCGCGCCGAGTCGCACATGTCCACCGGGCTGCGCTCCGCCGAGTCGCAGGCGCTGGACCGGCTGCCGGACTCGGACGTGAAATCGGCGCTGCAGTCGATTCCCGAGGAGTTCCGCATCGCCGTCTACCTGGCGGACGTGGAGGGGTTTGCGTACAAGGAGATCGCGGACATCATGGGGACACCCATCGGAACCGTGATGTCGCGGCTCCACCGCGGCCGCCGTCAACTGCGCGGTCTGCTGGAGGACTACGCCCGTGAGCGCGGGCTCGTCCCCGCCGGCGCGGGCGCCGCGCCGGGCGAGTCGCACGATTCGAAAGGCTCGGGCTCATGAGCTGCGGCAACCCCCACGAGACGGACTGCTCGGAGATTCTCGACCACCTCTACGAGTTCCTCGACCAGGAGATGCCGCTCGCCGACCGGGCCAAGTTCGAGACGCACATCGACGAGTGCCACCCCTGCCTGGAGAAGTACGGGCTGGAACAGGCGGTGAAGAAGCTGGTCAAGCGGTGCTGCGGGCATGACGACGTGCCCGCCGATCTCCGCGCGAAGGTCATGGGCCGGATCGAGCTGGTCCGCTCCGGCGAGGCCGTGCCCGACCGGCCGGTGGTGGCGGACCGCTCCGCCGCCGACTGCGGGGACGGCGGCGGCACGGAGCGGGGCGAGCCTCGCCCGGCCGAGGCCCCGGAAGCGGGCCCCTCCGCGGCCACCGCCCGCGCCGATTCGGCCTGACGGGCACCGGTTCACCCGAAGGAAGGAATCGGCGCCCCCGGGGCGCTCCCGATCCACGGAACCGCCCGTTCCCACTCCGGCACCGCCCTATTCTCACCGGTCTGACGCCGTACGGAGGCCGTACGCGCGGGACCGGCGGGAGGACGCGCCATGCGGGTGGTGCCACGGGGGGCGCTCGGACATCACCGCCGCGCGGTCCGCGGATTCCGTCTCTGCTGCGTTCTTGGCGTTCTCTGTCTTCTCTGTCTTCTCTGTGCCTTCTGCGGTCTCCGGGGCACCGATGCCGCCGGGGCCACCGCGGTGGGGTCCCTGTTCCCCGGAGCCGCCACCCCCTGGGCCGCCGTGGCGCTCCTCGCCGTCCTCCACGCGCTCTGCGGGTCCCTGACCCGGCAGCCTCTCCCGGGCCCCCCGGCGGAACCGGCCGGCGGGCTCCACGCGATCGGCGGCGCGGGAACGCCGGTCCTGCTCGCCGGAGCGTTTCTGCTGCCGCCCGCCGCCGCGGCCCTCGTCCCCGTCGCCGGGGCCCTCGCCGATCCCGGCCCGCCGGCCCGCCGGCTCGGACGGGCCGCCCGGCTCTCCCTGGCCACCTGGACGGCGGCGCATGTCCACGCCTCCGCGACCGGTCTCGTCACCGGGGCGGCGCCCGGCGGGGCCGGGTGGCCCCAGGCGCTGGCTCCGGCGCTCGCCGCGGCACTCGCCCACGGCCTGGTGCTCGGCCTGCTGGACGTGGGCCTGTTCGCCGCCGCCGGGCGGACGCCCCCGTGCGCCGGGTGGCGGGGCGCGGCGCGGGCCCTGGCCGCGCCGCTGCCGCTGACCGGGGTGTACGGGCTGGGCGCCGCGACGGCGGAGGCGCTCTGGCACAGTCCGTACGGCCCGGGCACTGCGGTGCTCGCCCTGCTCCCGGCGTGCGCCTCCGGCTGGGCGCTCGCCCGCCACCACCGGGAGCGCGCCGCCCAGCGGGCCGCGGTGGGCGCGCTCGTGCAGGCCGTCGGCCTGAAGGACGGCTACACCCGTGGCCACAGCGAGCGCGTCGGCGACGCCTCCGTCCTCATCGGCCGGGAGCTCGGGCTGACCGGTGACCGGCTGGAGGCCCTGCGCCGCGCCGGCACCCTCCACGACGTCGGCAAGCTCGGCGTCCCCACCCGGCTGCTCCGCAAGGACGGGCCGCTGACCCCCGAGGAGCGCCGGGTCGTCGAACTCCACCCCGAGTACGGCGACGCGATGGTGCGCGGCATCGGCTTTCTGGAGGAGACCCGCGCGGCGATCCTCCACCACCACGAGCGGCTGGACGGCGGCGGCTACCCGTCCGGACTGAGCGGCGACAAGATCCCCGAGGTGGCGCGGGTGATCGCGGTCGCCGACGCGTTCGACGCCATGACCTCCACCCGCTCCTACCGGCGGGCGCGGCCGGTTCCCGAGGCCGTCGCCGAGCTGCGGCGCTGCTGCGGTTCGCAGTTCGACCCGCGCATGGTGCGCGCGCTCTCCCGGGCCCTGGAACGGCACGGCTGGCGGCCCGGCCCTCCCGGGGAGGCGCCCGTGGTCCCCGGCGGCCACGCGGGGGATCAGGAGCGGGGAGGAAACGTGCCGCCTGCCGCCCCGGGGACCCCGCCGGCCCGTGTGCCGTCGGCGCGCCCCACGGGCCCGCACGCTGCGGCTCCGCACGCCTCGCTGCCGGGAGCCACATCCGTGCCCACCCCGACCCCGGGCCCCCCGCCCGCGTCCGTCCCGGCCACGGGAGCCGAACCGCAGGCCCCCGAACCGCAGGCCCCCGAACCGCGGGCCCCCGGGCCGGACGCCCCCGGACCGGACGCCCCGGCCCATGGTGTGCCGTCGCCGGGTACGCCCTCCCCGGGACGTGCGGGACCTGACGACGCCGCACCGCCGGGCGCGGGGCACCCCGCGCGAGGCCCGCGCGGGGGAGACGGCCGGTGAGCCCGGCGGTTCCGGGCCCCGGCGAGCTCCGCGGGGCGCGGAGGGACGTGCCCGCGACGGCCGTCAGGGGAGCCGCGGCCGTGGCCGGCGCCACGGCGTGCGTCTGGACGCTCGGGCAGGGCGTCGTGCGGCCGGGCACCGCGCTCGCCTTCGGCCTGCTCATCGCGGCCGGTGAACTGTTGCGCTGCGGGCCGGGGCGGCGCCGGGCGCCGCTGGCCGCCGCCGGGTCCACGGCCTACGCGCTGCTGGGCGGGGTGGGCGGGGTGGGCGGGGGAGTGGCCCAGACCGTGGCGGTGGTCCTGGTGTCCGCCCTGGCGGGCGCCGCCCCGTCGGCGGCTCCGGGCCGGGCGGCCGGACCCGCTCCGTCCACGCGGCCGGCCGGGCCCGCTCGCTCCGCCGTGGCCGGGGTGCCGGAGCGGACCGGCATGTTCCTGGACCGGCCGGTCCGGCGGGCGCTGACCGCCGGGTTCGCCGCCGTGTGCGTCGAGACGCTCCACCCGGGGGCGAACCCGGCGGTCTGGAGTGGACGCGGCCCGGTCCAGGCGCTGTTCCTGCTGGGTGTCGCCCTGCTCACCGCGCAGGGTGACGCCCTGCTGCGCGCGGTCCTCGACCGGCGGCGGGCCGGCCGGCCCCTGGGCGCCCTGCTCCGTGAGGGATGGCGCACCCCGCCGGGCGCGGGACCCGCCGCGCACGCCGCCGGCGCCCTGCTGGCGCTCGCCACGGCGACCGTGGGCCTCTGGGCGCTGCCCGCCTTCTGCCTGCCGCTGCTGCCCGGGGTGTACGCCGCCCGCCGGTTCGAGGCGGCCCGGGCCACCGGCCGTCAGACGGCGGTCTCCCTGGCGCGGGCGACCGAGCTCGCGGGCTGCGTACCGGCCGGCCACCCCCACCGGGTGGCCTCGCTCAGCCGGGCCGTGGGCCGCGAACTGGGGCTGTCCGCACGGGAGCTGGACCTCGTGGAGGACGCGGCGCTGACCCATGACATCGGCCGGCTCTCCCTGCCGGACCCCGCGCACGGCGGCGGGGAGCCGCTGCCGGCCGAGGAGCGGCGCCGGATCGCCCGGCTCGGCGGGGCGGTGGTGCGGCAGAGCGGGGCGGGGGCCGAGATCGCGGCCGTCGTGGAGCGGCAGGCCGACCGCCGCCGGGACCAGCCGCTGCCCGCCCGGATCATCCGGGCCGTCGACGCCTATGACGAACTCGTGGACGGCGGCGCCCCGGCCGGCCCGGAGACCCTGGACCGGCTCCGGCGGTCCGCCGGTGACGCCCTGGAGCCGCGGGTGGTGGACGCCCTGGCCCGGGTCCTCGCCCTCCGCGGGACGGCTCCCTGAGAGGCGGCGGCGGGCCGGTGGCGCCCTGGGCGGTGCGCCGTGCCCTGCCCGGACGTGGTTGGATGCGCCGGTCGGGATTCACCTGGTCCTCCGGTGGCAAGGAGCTGTGATGGGCCCGGAGATCCGGGCTGAGGCGGCGGCCGAAGTGTGGCAGGTTGTCCTCAGGGGCGAGCCTCCCCGGTGCCCCGGCGACGCCGCCGGCCGCGCGCCGGGGGCCCCGGTACGGCAAGGGACACGGAGCGAGACCGGCAGGCGGGAATCGTGAAGATCTTCGGCAGGGTACGGAACCGCCCCTCCGCCTCGTGGCGGCGGGCGACGGACCGCGCTTTCACGCTGATCGGCGACGGCCGGTACGAGGACGCGGGGGCGCTGCTCACCCGCGCCGCCGACCTGGAGCCCTGGCTCTCCGAGTCCTGGTTCAACCTGGCGCTGCTGCACAAGTTCCGCCACGACTGGGAGCAGGCGCGCACCGCGGGCCTGCGCGCCGTCGCCCTGCTGGACCGGGACGCGGGGGCGCCGGACTGGTGGAACGTCGGCATCGCCGCCACCGCCCTCCAGGACTGGCCGCTGGCCCGCCGCGCCTGGCAGGCCTACGGGCTCAAGGTCCCCGCCGAGCAGGGGGGTGAGCCCCCGGCGGGCGGTCCCGTGGAGATGGAGCTGGGCAGCGCCGCCGTGCGGCTCTCGCCGGAGGGCGAGGCCGAGGTGGTCTGGGGCCGCCGGCTGGACCCGGCGCGGATCGAGGTGCTGTCGATCCCGCTGCCGTCCTCGGGACGCCGCTGGGGCGAGGTCGTCCTGCACGACGGCGTCCCGCGCGGTGAGCGGCTGACCGCCGCGGGCCCCTCCTACCCGGTCTTCGACGAGATCGAGCTGTGGGCGCCCTCCGCGGTCCCCACCTGGGTGGTGCTGCTGGAGGCGGCCTCCGAGGCGGACCGGGACGCGCTGGAGCGGCTGGCGGCGGACGCCGGTTTCGCCGCCGAGGACTGGTCCTCCTCGGTGCGCCTGCTCTGCCGGACCTGCTCGGAGAGCCGGATGCCGAGCGCCGAGGGCGACGAGGACCATCTCGACCCGCACGACCACAGCGTCCCCGGTCACCCGGGCCCGCTGGGGCACCGCACCGAGGGCGACCACTGGGCGGTGGAACGGGAGTGCGGTATAGCCGCGCCGCCCGGGCTGGTCCGCGGGCTGCTCGACGGCTGGGTCGCCGACAGCCCGGACACCCGCGCCTGGCGCGACCTCGAAGAGGTCTGCTGACCCTCGGCGCGCCCCGCCACCCCTGCCGCCCCGCGGCACGGCTTCTCCACCCACGCTCCGGCGGGCCGCCGCCGGACTTCCACCGCCACGGTCCCGCGCGCCGGGGGCGAGGCGGACACCGGACCCCGGGGGCCGGTGGAACCGGCGAGCGGGGACGCCGGGCGGTGCTCGCGCGGCAGCCGCGGGCGGTCCGTCCTGCCCCCGGCGAGCGGCGGCACGGGGAGCGGGGCCGGCGAGGGGCACGGCAGCCCCCGTTCCGTCACGGCGAGGGCGTTCTCCTCGCCGGGGGCGAGGAAGGAGGCCCGGCTGCCCGTCCCGGGGCCGGAACGGCCGTACGGCCGGGTTCCCTCCGCCGCTACCCTGTACGGCAGCATCACGAGGGTTCTCCAGGAAGGCGTACGGCGGACATGGCCCAGCAGGACAGCGCACGGCAGACGGCGGAGGGCGCGGCGTCGGCTCCGGCGTCCGCGGAGCCCGGGGAGAACCTGGAGTTCCTGGACGACACGGTGGACGCCGGGGAGCGCGAGCAGGCGCACCGTGAGCGCGGCACGGCCCGTCCGATCACCGTGGTCGGCAACCCGGTGCTGCACCGGCGGTGCCAGGACGTCACCGAGTTCGGCGGGGAACTCGCGCAGCTCGTCGACGACATGTTCGCCAGCCAGCGCGCGGCCGAGGGCGTCGGCCTGGCGGCCAACCAGATCGGTGTGGATCTGCGGGTGTTCGTCTACGACTGCCCGGACGACGAGGGCGTGCGCCACGTCGGCGCCATCTGCAACCCCGTGATCGAGGAGCTGCCGGCCGAGCGCCGGGCGCTCGACGAGTCCAACGAGGGCTGCCTGTCGGTGCCCACGGCCTACGCCCCGCTCGCGCGCCCGGACTACGCGGTCTGCCGTGGTCAGGACATCCAGGGCAAGCCGGTCGTGGTCCGTGGCACCGGCTACTTCGCGCGCTGCCTCCAGCACGAGACCGACCACCTGGACGGTTATCTCTACATCGACCGGCTCTCCAAGCGGGACCGGAAGGACGCCCTGCGGCAGATGGCCGAGGGCACGCCGCGCTACGAGACGGTCCCCAACGACTGAGCTCCGCGCCGCCCCCGCCCCCACGCCCCGCCCGGCATCCGGCATCCGGTGGCGTCCGGGCGGGCGCCGGTGGTGGGTGCCCGGCCACCGGCCGGCGCGGGCCCGGCGCGCCTGCCCGGTGCCGCCCCGGGACGGAGACGGTGCCCGGCGGCGCGGGCACGCCCCGCCGATGTGCCCCTCTGCTCCCTGCCCCGCCGGCTGCGCCGCGCCCGCCTCGCCCCGCCGGCCGGTTTCATCGCCTCGCCTCGCCTCGCCTCGCCCCGCCCCGCCCCCGTCCCGGCCCGCCTGAGCCCTCGCCGGCTCACCGGTGCGGCCGGGCCGCCCCCCTTGCTGGGCTTTTGCAGCAGGGCGCAAGGGAGTTGACGCGCGTGGACCGGCACGTCAGTCTCGTCCGCGACGACGTCCCCACCCGAGAGGGAGGCACCCGTAGTGATCAGACGTACCGTGAGAAGCATGCTGGCCATTGTCATGCTCATGGCTGGCTTGACCGGTGGCGCGCTCGTCACCGCCGGTCCCGCCTACGCCGACGGCTGTTACACCTGGTCCCGCACCCTCTCCCAGGGGGCCTCCGGAGCCGATGTGACCCAGCTCCAGATCCGGGTCGCCGGCTATCCCGGCAGCGGAGGGGTGCTGGCGGTCGACGGCCAGTACGGTCCCGCCACCGAAGCCGCCGTCAAGCGGTTCCAGTCGGCGTACGGGCTGGCCGCGGACGGGGTCGCCGGACCTGCCACCTTCAGCAAGATCTACTCCCTCCAGGACGACGACTGCACCCCGATCCACTTCTCCTACTCCGAGCTCAACACGTGCAACAGCACCTGGGCCGGCGGAGCGGTGAGCGCGGCCACGGCCAAGTCCAACGCCCTGCGCACGATGTGGAAGCTGGAGGCGCTGCGCCACGCGCTCGGTGACCAGCCGATCCGGGTGACCAGCGGCTTCCGCTCGACCGCCTGCAACGACGCGGTCGGCGGCGCGTCGGGCAGCCGCCACCTCTACGGGGACGCGGCCGACCTCGGCGCCTCACCGCATTCCCTGTGCACCCTCGCCAAGGCCGCCCGCAACCACGGCTTCAACGGCATCCTCGGCCCGGGCTACCCCGGGCACAACGACCACACCCACGTCGACCACCGCTCCAGCCGCTTCTGGTCCGCCTCCACCTGCGGCATCTGACCCCGGCGGACGGGATCCCGGCCCGGCGGCCGGGGCCCCGCCCGCGGTGGCGGACGGCGCCCGGAATCAGAAGTCGTCGTCCAGAGAGACGGCTCCCTCGACCGCGACCTGATAGGCCGACGGACGGCGCTCGAAGAAGTTGGTCAGCTCCTCCACGCCCTGCAACTCCATGAACGGGAACGGGTTGCGCGCGCCGTAGTACGCCGGCAGTCCGAGGCGGCGCAGCCGCTGGTCGGCGACGCACTCCAGATAGGCCCGCATGGACTCGGTGTTCATCCCGGGCAGCCCGTCGCCGCACAGATCGCGGGCGAACCGCAGTTCGGCCTCGACCGCCTCGCGGAGCATCTCCGTGACCCGCCGGCCCATCTCCTCGTCGAAGAGGTCCGGTTCCTCCTCGCGCACGGTGTCCACCACCGAGAACGCGAAGTCCATGTGCATCGACTCGTCACGGAACACCCAGTTGGTGCCGGTCGCCAGCCCGTGCAGCAGCCCGCGCGAGCGGAACCAGTAGACGTAGGCGAACGCCCCGTAGAAGAACAGCCCTTCGATGCAGGCGGCGAAGCAGATCAGATTGAGCAGGAACCGCCGTCGGTCCTCCTTGCTCTCCAGCCGGTCGAGCTTCTCCACCGAGTCCATCCAGCGGAAGCAGAACTCGGCCTTCTCGCGGATCGACGGGATGTTCTCCACGGCGGCGAAGGCGGCGGCCCGGTCGTCGTGGTCGGGGAGATAGGTGTCCAGCAGCGTCAGGTAGAACTGGACGTGCACGGCCTCCTCGAAGAGCTGGCGGGAGAGGTAGAGCCGCGCCTCGGGGGAGTTGATGTGCTGGTAGAGCGTGAGCACCAGGTTGTTGGCGACGATCGAGTCCCCGGTCGCGAAGAAGGCGACGAGACGGCCGATGAGATGGCGCTCGCCGGCGGAGAGGCGGGCCAGGTCCGCCACGTCGGAGTGGAGGTCGACCTCCTCGACGGTCCAGGTGTTGCGGATCGCGTCGCGGTAGCGCTCGTAGAACGCCGGGTAGCGCATCGGGCGCAGGGTCAGTTCGAAGCCGGGGTCGAGCAGGTTCCGCTCCGCGGGGCGGCCGGCGCCGGTGCCGGTGGACGGCGTCCGGGTGGCGGCTTCGGTGCCCGCGCGTTCGCGGGTGACGGGTCCGGTGGTCAGGGGTTCGGTGGTCACTGGCATGCCTCGCAGGACTCGGGGTTCTCCAGGGAGCAGGCGGCGGCCTCACCGGGTGGCGGGGCGGCTCCCGGTCCGGGCGCGGCACCGGGCGCGGCACCGGCTCCGGTGTCCGTCCCGGTGCCCGTCCCGGCATCGGCCGCGCCGGCGGCCCGCGCGATCCGGGTGGCCGGCCGGGACCGCAGGTAGTAGGTGGTCTTCAGCCCCTTGCGCCAGGCGTAGGCGTACATCGAGCTGAGCTTGCCGATGGTGGGGGTGGCCAGGAAGAGGTTCAGCGACTGGCCCTGGTCGAGGTAGGGCGTGCGCGCGGCGGCCATGTCGATCAGCGCCCGCTGCGGCAGTTCCCAGGCGGTCCGGTAGCGGGCCCGCAGGTCCGCCGGGAGCCCGGTGAGGTCCTGCACGGAGCCACCGGCCTCGCGCAGCGCCTCGCGGGTGCGGGCGTCCCAGACGCCCAGCTCTTTGAGCTCGGCCACCAGATAGGCGTTGACCTGGAGGAACTCCCCGGACAGCGTCTCGCGTTTGAAGAGGTTCGACACCTGCGGCTCGACGCATTCGTACACCCCGGCGATGGAGGCGATCGTCGCGGTCGGCGCGACGGCGAGGAGGAGCGCGTTGCGCATCCCGCTCACGGCGATCCGCGCGCGCAGCGCCTCCCACCGCTCGGGCAGGCGCGGATCGGTGGCCGGCGGGCCGGCGGAGCCGTCCCGGTAGTGGTCCGGGTGGAGGACGCCGCGCGAGGTGCGGGTGGCGGACCAGGCCGGCAGCGGGCCGTGGCGCTCGGCCAGCGCGCAGGAGGTCTCGTAGGCGGTGAGCATGATCCGCTCGGCGATCGCCGTGGAGAGCGCGGTGGCCGCGGGGGAGTCGAAGGGCAGCCGCAGCCGGAAGAAGACGTCCTGCAACCCCATCACCCCCAGGCCGACGGGGCGCCAGCGCCGGTTGGAGGCGGCGGCCTGCGGGGTCGGGTAGAAGTTGATGTCCACGACCCGGTCGAGGAAGGTCACGGCGGTGCGGACGGTGGCGTCCAGCCGTTCCCAGTCCATCGCCCCGGCCACCGGGTCGTCCCCGGCGGCCGCGCTCCCCGGCCCCGCGCCGGGGGCCACATGGGCGGCGAGGTTGACCGAGCCCAGATTGCACACGGCGGTCTCGCCGTCGTCGGAGACCTCCAGGATCTCCGTGCAGAGGTTCGAGGAGTGGATGACCTTGCCGGGCTCGGCGGTCTGGTTCGCCGTCCGGTTGGCGGTGTCCTTGAACGTCATCCAGCCGTTGCCGGTCTGCGCCAGCGTCCGCATCATCCGCGCGTAGAGCTGGCGGGCGGGAAGCCGGCGGACGGCGAGCCCGGCGTCCTCGGCCCGCCGGTAGGCGGCGTCGAACTCCGCGCCCCACAGGTCGGGCAGTTCCGGCACGTCGGCGGGGGAGAACAGCGACCACTGGGTGTCGGCCTCCACCCGGCGCATGAACTCGTCCGGGATCCAGTTGGCCAGATTGAGGTTGTGGGTGCGGCGCGCCTCCTCGCCGGTGTTGTCCCGCAGCTCCAGGAACTCCTCGATGTCGGCGTGCCAGGGCTCCAGGTAGACGCAGGCGGCGCCCTTGCGGCGGCCGCCCTGGTTGACGGCGGCGACCGAGGCGTCGAGGGTGCGCAGGAACGGCACGATGCCGCCGGAGCGGCCGTTGGTGCCGCGGATCAGGGAGCCGCGGGAGCGGACCCGGCTGAACGGCAGCCCGATGCCGCCCGCGTGCTTCGACAGCCGCGCGACCTGGTGGTAGCGCTCGTACAGGGAGTCCAGCTCGTCGCGCGGGGAGTCCAGCAGATAGCAGGAGGACATCTGGGGGTGACGGGTGCCGGAGTTGAAGAGGGTGGGGGAGCTGGGGAGGTACTCCAGGCGGCTCATCAGCCGGTAGAGCGCGGCGACCTCGGTCACGGGGTCCTCGGCGGTCCCGGTCAGGGGGGCGGTCCCGTCCCAGCCGCCGTCTGCCGCGCCGTCCGCCGCCTGCCGGGGAGACGGGGAGCCGGGGCCGCCGGCCGGATCGGCCGCCAGTCCGCAGGCGACCCGGAGCAGGAAGAACTGCGGGGTCTCGATCACCTCGCGCGTCACCGGGTGGCGCAGCAGGTACCGGCTGTGGAGGGTGCGCAGGCCGAAGTAGCCGAAGCGGTCGTCGGCGCCGTCGGCGAGCGCCGTCTCCACCAGGGTCTCCAGCCGGTCGGCGTGCTCCCGGACGAAGGCCGCCGTGCGGTCGGCGATCAGGCCCTCGCGGTGCCCGGTGGCGATCGAGGCGGTGAAGGAGTGGCCGCCCTGGCCGGTGGCCTCGGCCGCGATGGCGCGGGTGAGGAGGCGGGCCGCCAGCCGGGAGTAGGCCGGGTCCTCGGCGATCAGCCCGGCGGCCGCCTCCGTCGCCAGCTCGCGCAGTGCCGCCTCGTCCGCGCCGGGTTCCCGGCCGCGCAGCGCGATGGCGGCGACCAGGCCGGGGTCGGTGGCGGGGAGGTCGGCGGTGAGCGCGGTCAGGGACCGCAGCAGGGCGGTGCCGGGGTCGTCGCGGTCGGCGGCGGTGGCCGCAGGCTCCGCGGAACGGCCGGCTGACGCGGGATCGGCGGACGCGATCGTCACGTGGGGGCTCTCCCTCGCTCGGCGGGCGGCGGGGAGCGGACGCGGGCGCACCCGGGCAGCCGTGAGGAGGGGCGGCACCGCGTGACGTCCGCCGGCCCAGTCCCCGGGGCCCGGACGGAAGCTGACGCCCGGATCGGTCGAACCGGGCGTGCCGACGGCAGGTGCTCGGACTCGGGGGCAGCGCGTGGCCGGCCCCCACACCGTTGCGGGACAGTCCGGGATTCTCACCCGGTTCCCCTGGCGCGTCAGCGGGCATGAGCATACATGTTGTGCCGCTCCGTGCGAGCGCCACTAGATGTTGTGTGTCGTGGCCGCCGGGGCGGGTTTGCAGGGGAACACGTCCCGGCCCGGCCGCGGGCCGCCACCCGGCCCGGTGGTGACCGGCCGGGCGGCTGCCGCGGAGGGCCGGGCGTTCCCGTTCGGGATTCCCGCGGCCCGCGGCGCGCCGTCCCCGCGCCGTCCCCGCGCCGTCCGTGCGGGAGTGGGCGCCCGGCGGCGGCTCAGAACTCGTGGAGGAAGGCGAGCAGCCGCTCCCCCGGCACCGGCTCCCAGTCCCGCTCCGGCGCCCGGACGAAGCCCAGCCTGCGGTAGAGGCGGTGGGCGGAGACCATCCTGGGGTGGGTGGAGAGCGCCACCCGGGTGTGCCCCGCCTCGCGGCTCCGTGCCAGACAGGCGCGGACCAGCGCCTCCCCGGCCCCGCGGCCGCGCGCCTCCCGGGCCACGGCGAGCATCCGGAACTCGCCCTCGCCCGGACGGGAGATCTCCACGTACGGGCTGCCCGCCAGGACATGCGCGACGCACCCCAGCGGCCGGTCGTCCACCGCGTCCGCGGCGACCAGCAGCTCGGTGTGCGCGGCTCGCCCCGCGGCGTCGCGCAGGGTGCCGAGATACGGGTCCGTGGCGCCGAAATCCAGCAGGTCGTCGCCGAGATAGGCGTCGGCGGTCAGTGCTCCCAGCGCCGGGTACTCCTCCGGGCGGGCGGTGCGGATGACGAGGTCCATGCCGGGCAGTCTGCCGTACGGGACCGGCGGTGGCCGCGTGCGTTCTCCGCCCCACGCGCCCGGCGGCCGGGAGGCCCCGGTACGCCCGACGGCCCCGGTGCCCCCGGCCGGGGGCACCGGGGCCGTCGGGCGCCGGGCGGTGAGCGGTCAGCAGCAGCGGAAGCCCTCGCGGGGGTCCGCCTCACGGCGGTCCACCCGCCACCGCTCGAAGGCGCGCCGGCTGAGTACCTCCGCGTGCGGGTCGCGGGCCCGCGTGTACGCGACGTACCGGTCGTAGACGGCCTCGCCGGTCAGCTCCCGCCACACGGCGCGGAACCGGGCCAGCCTCCGCGCCAGGCCGGCGCGGAGGACGGCGGCGCCGCTCACGACGGGCTCCCCGGATCGCTCCCCTTCGCGGGGGCGGCGCCGGCCGTGGCCAGTTCGGCCTTCTCCTCCCGGGTGGGCCAGAGCCCGGCCGGGGCGACGAGCTCGGACTTCACGTGCGGGACCTCCGTGAGCCGGCTCTCCGCCGGGTTGCGGATCGCCTTGACGCACACCCGTGCCGCGTCGATCAGCACCACGAGGACCAGCACCAGGAAGAGCACCGAGAGGACGCCGTCCACGGTCGCGTTGGTGACCACGGTGTGCATGTCGTCCATGTCCTTCGCGGGCGCCAGCACCTTGCCGTCCTCGATGGCCTGCCGGTAGACGGAGCGCTGCTCGAAGAAGCCGATCGCGGGGTCGGAGGAGAAGATCTTCTGCCAGCTCGCCGTGAAGGTGACGGCGACGTCCCAGGCGAGCGGAATACCCGTCACCCAGGCCCATTTCAGCCGTCCGGACTTGATCAGCAGCGTGGTGGCGACCGCCAGGGCGATGGCGGCGAGGAGCTGGTTCGCGATGCCGAACAGCGGGAAGAGCTGGTAGATGCCGCCCAGCGGGTCGTGCACGCCGACCCAGAGGAAGTAGCCCCAGGCGCCGACGACCACGGCGCTCGCGATCCAGGCCCCCGGCCGCCAGCTGACGTCACGGAACGGCTTGTAGACGTTGCCCAGCATGTCCTGGAGCATGAACCGGCCGACCCGGGTCCCCGCGTCGACGGTGGTGAGGATGAAGAGCGCCTCGAACATGATGGCGAAGTGGTACCAGAACGCCTTCATCCCGGCGCCGCCGAAGACCGCGGAGAAGATCTCCGATATGCCGACTGCCAGCGTCGGGGCCCCACCGGTACGGGAGAGCAGGCTCTCCTCCTCCACGGCCTTGGCGGCGGCGGCCAGTTGCTCGGGGGTGATGGTGTAGCCGAGGTTCGCGACCGCCTCGGACGCCGACTGCACGCTGTCACCGATGAGCCCGGCCGGGGCGTTCATGGCGAAGTACAGACCGGGGTCGATGATGCTTGCCGCCACCAGCGCCATGATCGCGACGAAGGACTCCATCAGCATGGAGCCGTAGCCGATCATGCGGACCTGGGTCTCCTTCTGGATCATCTTCGGGGTGGTGCCCGAGGAGATCAGGGCGTGGAAGCCGGAGAGCGCGCCGCAGGCGATGGTGATGAAGACGAACGGGAAGAGCGAGCCGGCGAAGACCGGGCCGGCGCCCGAACCCGCGAACTCCGTGATGCCGTCCATCTTCATGGTCGGCAGCGCGAACGCGACGCCCAGGGCCAGCAGGACGATGGTGCCGATCTTCATGAAGGTCGACAGGTAGTCCCGCGGGGCGAGCAGCATCCACACCGGCAGCACGGAGGCGAAGAAGCCGTAGACCACCAGCCAGATCACCAGGGTGCCGGGGGTGAGGGTGAAGGTGTCCGCCCAGGACGACTCGGCGACCCAGCTGCCGGAGACGATGGCGAACAGCAGCAGCACCACGCCGATGACCGAGACCTCGGTGACCCGGCCCGGCCGCAGCACCCGCAGGTAGAAGCCCATGAAGAAGGCGATGGGGATGGTCAGCGCGATGGAGAAGGTGCCCCACGGCGAGTGGGCCAGCGCGTTGACGACCACCAGGGCGAGCACCGCCAGCAGGATGATCATGATGGCGAAGATGGCGATCAGGGCGGCGGCGCCACCGAACGGGCCGATCTCCTCCCGGGCCATCTGCCCCAGCGACTTGCCGTCCCGCCGCATGGAGAAGAAGAGCGTGACCATGTCCTGGACGGCACCGGCGAGGATGACGCCCACGACGATCCAGATGGTGCCGGGGAGATAGCCCATCTGGGCCGCGAGGACCGGACCGACGAGCGGGCCGGCGCCCGCGATCGCGGCGAAGTGGTGACCGAGCAGCACACGGCGGTCGGTGGGGTGGAAGTCGACACCGTTGTCGAGCCGTTCGGCCGGGGTCGCCCGGGTCTTGTCCACCCGCAGGACGCGCCGGGCTATGAAGCGGGAGTAGAACCGGTAGGCGATGGCGTACGAGCCGAGGGCGGCGACGACCAGCCAGGCGGCCGACACCTCCTCACCCCGGGCGAGGGCGAGCACGGCCCACCCCGAGGCGCCCAGGAGGGCAACGGCCGTCCAGACGGCGATCGATATCGGGGTCGGCCGCCGCCGGACGGCGGCGGGTGGGGCAGCCGAATCTGACTCTGGCATGGGAGCGTCTCCGATTTCCGGGTGGGATCTCCTGCGGTGCGCGCAGCGAAATCTAGGCGAGTGCCACCGGGAGGTGCACTACGCCTGCATACCGGTACGGACACATTGTGGAAACCACTGTCCGGTAAGTGGAAGATGCCGTTACCCTGCGGGCGGGTCTCCGGACCGCGCGCCGTAGCAGTCGCCGGCGCGGACCGGCGCCTCCGCCCCGCGGGCGCTCCGCGCGCCCCTCGTACCCGGGCACACGTCAGACATCCGCGTGGCACCGGGAGTTCGGCCCGGCGGCCGGGGGCCCGGGGGATCCGGTGGGAGCCACGCCCCGGGATACGGGCCGTCAGCGGTCCGGCCACTGGTCCGGCCGCCGGGGCACGGCGTACCCCGGGCATGTCACCCCGTCAGGACCGCGCGCGGGTTCCGCCCCGTCAGGAGTCCGGCCGCCGGAGCCGGGCGACGAACTTGTAGCGGTCCCCCCGGTACACCGAGCGGACCCACTCGACCGGCGCCCCCGCCGGGTCGAAGGAGTGGCGCGAGAGCATCAGCATCGGCAGCCCGGTGTCCGTCCCCAGCAGCCCGGCCTCGCGCGGGCTGGCCAGCGAGGTCTCGATCGTCTCCTCGGCCTCCGCCGGGCGGACGTCGTACACCTCGGCCAGCGCGGTGTAGAGCGAGGTGTACTTCACCAGGCTGCGGCGGAGGGCGGGAAAGCGCTTGGCGGAGAGGTGGGTGGTCTCGATGGCCATCGGCTCACCGCTGGCCAGCCGCAGCCGCTCGATGCGCAGCACCCGCCCCCCGGGGGCTATGTCGAGCAGCCCGGCCAGCCGGTCGTCGGCCGTGATGTAGCCGATGTCCAGCAGCTGCGAGGCCGGTTCCAGCCCCTGGGCCCGCATGTCCTCGGTGTAGGAGGTGAGCTGGAGGGCCTGGGAGACCTTGGGCTTGGCGACGAAGGTGCCCTTGCCCTGGATGCGCTCCAGCCGCCCCTCCACCACGAGTTCCTGGAGGGCCTGGCGGACCGTCGTCCGGGAGGTGTCGAACTCCGTGGCGAGGGTGCGCTCCGGCGGCACGGGGCTGCCCGGTGGCAGCGTCTCGGTCATCTCCAGCAAGTGGCGCTTGAGCCGGTAGTACTTCGGCACCCGGGGGGTCCGCCCCGCGCCCGCCGGTCCGTCCGGCCCGTTGCCGGCGCCCTGGTCGGTCTCCATCGTCAGCCTTCCCGACTGCTGGCCTGCTGCCGTCACCGGCTCCTCCGTCCGTAGGCGGTGCCGGGCCGCTCCCGCCGGTGTCCCGCCGGTGTCCCGCTCGGCCGGGTCCCGCCCGGCACGCGCGCGCCGCGCCGGTACCACCCGCCTGCCCGGCGCCGGGAACCCGACGCCCCGGGGCTCACATGGTGGCACGCCCCCCGGTGTGCGCCACCCCCGGCGGCGGCACCGACAGCCTTCTTATACACCCTTCGCCCCGGGAACGCCCCCGGTCGGGGTGGTCCGGGCGGCGATTGGTCTAAACCAAACGCGGGTAGGCTGGCCTCTGTCCGCCCGCGCCGGAACGTCCGGCGCGCCCCCACCGCCGGCGGCCCCGCGCCCCCCGCACCGCCGGGAGGCCGGGCCGGGAGCCGCTCAGATCCACGGGAGGCAGCCCGCATGCCCGTCACGCAGCCCTTCCCCGGAGGCGAGACCCCCGGCAGCGTCATGGCCGGCGAGATCGCCGAACAGCCCGCGGTGCTCTCCCGGATCCTCGGCGAGGGGGCCGCCGCGATCCGGGAGACCGCCCGCCGTGTCGCGGCCCGCCGCCCCCGGTTCGCCCTGCTGACCGCGCGGGGCACCTCCGACCACGCCGCCCTGTACGCGAAGTACCTGCTGGAGATCCGCCGGGGGATGCCCTGCGGGCTCACCTCCATGTCGACCACCACGGCCTACGGCGCCCGCCCCGGCCTCACGGACGTGCTGGTCGTCGCCGTCAGCCAGTCCGGCGGCTCACCGGACCTGGTGGCGTCCACCGAGGCGGCCCGCGCGGGGGGCGCGATCACCGTCGCGGTGACCAACAACCCGTCCTCGCCGCTCGCCGCCGTGGCGGAGTTCCACGTGGACATCCTGGCCGGTCCCGAGCGGGCGCTGCCCGCGACGAAGACCTACACCGCCGAACTGCTGGCCCTGTACCTGTTCGTGGAGGGCCTGGCGGACGGCGACGGCTCGGCGGCCCGGGTGCTGCCGGACCTCGCGGGGCGGGTCCTGGACCGGGGGCACGAGGTCCGCGCGCTCGCCGGGCGCTACCGCTTCGCCGAGCGCATGGTGCTCACCTCCCGCGGCTACGGCTACCCGACGGTGAAGGAGGGCGCCCTCAAGCTCATGGAGACCAGCTACATCCCGGCGCTCTCCTACTCCGGAGCGGACCTGCTGCACGGTCCGCTCGCCATGGTCGACAACGTCTCGCCGGTGATCGCCGTCGTGCCCCAGGGGCGCGGCGGGGAGGCGCTCCGGCCGGTGCTCGACCGGCTGCGGGACCGGGGCGCGGATCTCGTGGTGATCGGGGACGAGCGGGAGGCCGCCACCGCCTCCGCCGGGTTCGCCCTGCCCACCGCGGGTGTCGCCGAAGAGGTGCAGCCGGTGCTGGAGATCCTCCCGCTCCAGCTGCTGGCCTACGAGGTGACCATCGCCCGGGGCCAGGACCCCGACGCGCCACGGGCGCTGGCGAAGATCACCGAAACCCGCTGAGCACGGCCGCGAGCGGCGAGGGCCGGTACGGGCCTTCCGGCCACGAGCGGGGTCCCCGCGGCCACACGGGGCCGCGGCGGGACCCTCGATGCGTCCGGCACCGCGGCCCTGGCCCGGGAACGGAGCCGCACCGGCCGGTGATCCCGCGGGGGTGCCGTGCCCGAGGCCGGTGCCCGAGGCCGTGCCGGCCGGAAGACCCGGCGGCGGCCGGGGCGGTGGGCGCCCCCGGGTCCCGTCCGCCCCCGCATGCGGCGAGGGCGGGGACCGCGCGGGGCGGGCCGTCACGGTCCTGGCCGCCGGTGGCCCGCCGGGCCGTCCCCGCCGGTCCGCCGCCCGTCCCCGCCGGTCCGCGCCCGGGGGCTCGGGGGGCCTGCGGGTAGGCTCGCGGGTGTGCCGTCCATGAACGACCTCGTCCGCCAGCACACCGCGCTCAGCGACTCCGACCTGGAGTGGCTCCATCTGCTGGTGTCGGAGTGGCAGCTCCTCTCCGACCTCTCCTTCGCCGATCTGGTGCTGTGGGTGCCCACCCGGGACGGCACCCGCTACGTCTCCGTGGCGCAGATGCGGCCCAACACCGGGCCCACGTCCTACCAGAACGACATGGTCGGCCATCTCGTTCCCCGCGGGCGCCGCCCGATGCTGGACACCGCGCTGGACGAGGGGCGGATCGTGCGGGAGGGGGACCCGGAGTGGCGGGAGGAGGTGCCCGTCCGGGTGGAGTCCATCCCGGTGCGGCGGGAGGGCCGCGTCCTCGGCGTGATCGCCCGCAACACCAACCTGCTGACCGTCCGCACCCCGAGCCGGCTGGAACTCACCTACCTGCAGAGCGCGTCGGACCTGGCGCAGATGATCGCCGCGGGCGCCTTTCCCTTCACCGACCAGCAGGGCGACATGGACGTCTCGCCCCGCGCCGGCGACGGCCTCATCCGGCTCGACGCGGACGGTGTCGTCCAGTACGCCAGCCCCAACGCGCTCTCCGCCTACCACCGGCTGGGACTCGCCGCCGATCTCGTCGGCCACCACCTCGGCCGCGCCACCGCCGAGCTCGCCCCCGCCCGGGAGGCCGTGGACGAGGCGGTCGTCCGGCTCGCCAGCGGCTGGGCCCCGCGCGACTTCGAGGTGGAGAGCGACCAGGCCGTCATCCAGCTCCGCTCCATCCCGCTCAAGCCCCGCGGCACCCGGATCGGCTCCCTGGTGCTCCTCCGGGACGTCACCGAACTGCGCCGCCGCGAGCGGGAACTGCTCACCAAGGACGCCACCATCCGGGAGATCCACCACCGGGTGAAGAACAACCTCCAGACGGTCGCGGCGCTGCTCCGGCTCCAGGCCCGGCGGATGGACTCCGACCAGGGCCGCGCCGCGCTGGGGGAGGCCGTGCGGCGGGTGGGTTCCATCGCCATCGTGCACGAGACGCTCTCCCAGAACCTCGACGAGCGGGTGGAGTTCGACGAGATCGCCGACCGGGTGCTGTCGATGGTCGCGGAGATCTCCCCGGGCCGGGTGGCCTGCCGCCGCACCGGGCGGTTCGGGATACTCGACGCCGACGTGGCGACGCCGCTGTCCATGGCGCTGACCGAGGTGGTGCAGAACGCCCTGGAGCACGGCTTCCCCGCGGGCGGCCGGTCGCCCGACGGGCCGGAGCGCGGGACGGTCGAGGTGGCCGCGGTCCGCGGCGGCGGCCGGTCCGACCCGCGGCTGCTGGTCACCGTCCAGGACGACGGGGCGGGTCTGCCCCCGGGGTTCGACCCGGACCGGGCCGGCAATCTGGGCCTGCAGATCGTGCGGACGCTGGTGGAGAACGAGTTGGGCGGCACCTTCGAGATGCGCCCGGTGCCGGAGGGCGGCACCCGGGTGCTGCTCGACATCCCGGTGCGGTCCGAGGGCACGGACCGCCGGGGCACCGCTCCGGCGCCCGGCGGGAGCTGAACCGCCGTCCGGGCCACCCGGCCCGTCCCGCCCCGTCTCACCCTGTTCCGGCCCGCCCCGGCCGGAGACGGGCTCGCGGCGGACGCCGGGCGGTCCGCCGGCCGCCGTCACGGCCGCCCGGTACGGGCGTCCGGCGCCGCGTCCCCGCACAGCACTGAGCCCCGGCCGGGATCCGGCCGGGGCTCAAAGCTTGTGTGCAACGGGTTACTGCGCGCTGCGACTATCGGGGGCGGGAGGCGCGTACACGTGGGGATGACGCGATGTCATCGGCGTACGTTCCGCCCAGGTGCGGGGGGCTGTCAGGCGCTGGCGTTGCGCGCCCGGTTGCGAGCGGCGCGGCGCTTCATCGCGCGGCGCTCGTCCTCGCTGAGGCCACCCCACACACCGGAGTCCTGGCCGGACTCCAGCGCCCACTGCAGGCACTGCTCCATGACGGGGCAGCGACGGCAGACGGCCTTGGCTTCCTCGATCTGCAGCAGCGCAGGACCGGTGTTGCCGATGGGGAAGAAGAGCTCGGGGTCTTCCTCGCGGCAAACGGCGCGGTGACGCCAGTCCATGGCTGCTCCATCTCCTTGTGGTGGGCTTGTGAATGTGAACGCTTTCACGAATCCCCCCGCGACAGAAGGGGACGACGACCAGATCCCTGGTTGCGGTCCCGGGGGTTTGAGGTAGGGGGTTCGGGCTCTCAAGGGGGCCGTGAGCGGCCGTCCCGATCGCCATGAAGAGACTCGCAAACCTCGGCGGCGGATACAACCCCTTCTGGAAAGTTTTTTTTGATTCCTTGGTGTCGCCTCGGTCACAGCCCCACTTCCAGCGGGTGGAAGATGGCCTAAACGTTCGACTGAAAGGACTTTTTGCGGTTCGACTCACACAATCACACGCAGTGCACGCCGTACGCCTGTGAACGTCACGCTGGAACGCAGTCCGAGGTGGTCACCGTCGATCTGAAAGGGCAATCTCACCTGCGAATGCAAGGTGAAGGACGTCAGGTCGTGCAGTGACAGAGTGTGTCGGCCGTGTGGCCCCCGCTCCGGGGAGGACGTGAGGAGCTGGGTCCCGTACCGGGCCACCGCGGGGGCGGAGAGGCTGCGCAGCCCGAGGACGTCCAGCGCGGTGTCGAACGATGCCCCGGGGGCGGCGTACACCGGGCGATTGCCCAGGTAGGTCCAGGGTGAGGTGTTGCACACCACGGAGAGCACGAGCCCTTCGGCGGGGGCGTGCCCCGGGCGTTCCAGGGTGATCGTCCCGTGGCCGCGGTGGGGATCGCCGAAGAACTGGCGGAGCACCTGGCGCAGGTACAGAGCGTGGGTGGAGCGCTTGCCGCGCTCCCGCTGCTGCTCGACCCGGCCGACCACGCCGGCGTCGAATCCCAGCCCGGCGGTGAATGTGAACCAGCGGTCGGGAACCGACGCGTCCACCGTTCCCGGGGTGCCGGAGGCCAGTCCGAGACCGACCGTCCGTTCGTTTCCCTCGTGCAATGCGTCCAGCAATGCGCCGGTCGCCTCCACGGGGTCATTGGGGAGCCCCAGGGCGCGGACGAACACATTCGTGGAGCCCCCCGGAACGACGGCAAGCCGCGGCAGGGAATCCGGGTCCGGGCCGTGGTGCAGAAGGCCGTTGACGACCTCGTTGACGGTGCCGTCGCCGCCGAGGGCCACCACCAGTTCGACGTCGCCGCTCTCCGCGGCCCGCCGGCCGAGCTCGCGGGCGTGCCCGCGGTGCTCCGTCATGACCACGTCCACCTTGAGGTCGCTCGCCAGGGCGTGGATGAGGACGTCCCGGGTGCGGGCACTGGTGGTGGTTGCCGTCGGATTGACCACGAGGAGGGCGCGCATGGGTCGCAGACTACCGACCTGCGGGTACGTGCCGCAGTCGGGACCGCTCCCCGTGGCCGGGCCGGGAGCGCGGCGGTGGATACCCTGGCGCGGTGAGCAGTGAGCAGCGACCCTCCCCGGAAGACTCCACGGAAACGCGGCCGGCCGGATCCCGCCCGCCGCGCCTCTCCGCCGCCGCGGCCCTGTGCGCCGCGGAAGGCGGTGTACTCGCGGGATTCGGCGTGTATCTGCTGGTGATGGGCGTCCTGGGGACGCCGGACAGCCCGAGCCAGGCCGAGACGGGCGGGCTCACGCTGCTGGTGCTGGCCGCGCTGCCGCTGGTGGCGGCGCGCGGGCTGCTGCTGCGGCGGAGCTGGAGCCGCGGGCCCGCGGTGATCACCCAGATCATGGCGGTGCCCGTGGCGTGGACGCTGGTGAGCACCGGCGGGACCGCGACGGCCGCCGGTGTGGCACTGGGCGCGGCGGCGATCGCCGTGCTGGTCCTGCTCGTTCATCCGGCGGCCACGCGGGCCCTGGACATCGGCTCCCGGGACGGGCGCTGAGGTCACCGGCGGCCGGCGGCCACCCGGCGGGCCACGGTGATCCGGCGGACGGCCGCGATCCGGCGGACCCCGGCAGGACGGCCGGGGGCGACGGGACGACGGGGCGGTGCGACGGGCGTGACGGTGAGCGGAGCCGGGCACACCGGCGGCGCCCACGGAGGCGGGAAACCGCCGGGCGGTTCCCGCGAGCCGGAACGAGGACAGGCGTTCGCCCCGTGGCCCCGGCCGGCCGCGGAGGGGCCGGGGCGTGCCACCGCGATCGGCAGCGATGACCGGCAGCGGTGACCGGCAGCCGGGGCCGGTCACTCCTCCACGAGGAGCTTCTCCCGGAGTTGTGCCAGCGTGCGGGCGAGCAGCCGGGAGACGTGCATCTGGGAGATGCCGACCTCCTGCGCGATCTGGGACTGCGTCATGTTGCCGAAGAAGCGGAGCATGAGGATCTTCTTCTCCCGCGGTGGCAACTCCTCCAGCAGTGGCTTGAGCGACTCGCGGTACTCCACACCCTCCAGGGCGTCGTCCTCGGCGCCCAGGGTGTCGGCGACGGCCGGGGACTCCTCGTCGGTGTCCGGGACGTCCAGGGAGAGCGTGGAGTAGGCGTTGGCGGACTCCAGGCCCTCCAGCACCTCCTCCTCGGAGATCCCGATCTGCAGGGCGAGTTCGTGCACCGTGGGGGAGCGGCCGTGGCGCTGGGACAGCTCGGCCGTGGCGGTGGTGAGCGACAGCCGCAGTTCCTGGAGGCGGCGGGGCACGCGCACGGCCCAGCCCTTGTCCCGGAAGTGCCGCTTGATCTCGCCGACCACCGTCGGGGTGGCGTACGTGGAGAACTCCACCCCGCGGTCGGGGTCGAAGCGGTCCACGGACTTGATCAGCCCGATGGTGGCGACCTGGGTCAGGTCGTCCAGCGGCTCGCCGCGGTTGCGGAACCGCCGGGCGAGGTGCTCCACCAGCGGCAGGTGCATCCGCACCAGGTGGTCGCGGAGCGCGGCGCGCTGCGGTGAGCCGTCCGGCAGGCCGCGCAGCTCGATGAAGAGGGCGCGGGCCCCGCTCCGGTCGTGCGGGTCCGGCTGCGGACCGCGGGCGTAGTCGTGCTCGCGGCCGGGGCGCGGGGCCGGCTCGCCGTCGGGGCCCGGCCGCGGGCCCCGGCCTCCGGCGGCGGGGCCGGGGGTGCCCCCGCCGTCCCCGGCACGGGGCCGCGCCACGTCGCCCGCCCCGGGGCCGGGGTGCTCGCCCTGGCCCTGTCCGGGCCGGGGCCGCCGCTGTTCCTGCTGATGCTGGTCCATGTGGTCCGCCCGATCTGCCTGCTGCCCGGGGACGGCCGCCCTGCGCACCGCCCGCGCCACACGACTGTCGTTCTGCACCGGCCCGCCCGTCCCCTCCGTCATGGCTGACCGGGACCCGCGCCGCGCTTCTTGTGCAGGCCGATGCTGACCGTGCGGTCCTCGCCGACGGTGGAGTCCACCTCACCGGCGAGGGCGGAGAGCACCGTCCAGGCGAAGGTGTCGCGCTCGGGGGCGCGGCCGTCGGTCGTGGGGGCCGAGACGGTCACCCGCAGCGAATCCCCGACGAGGCGGAAGACGCAGCTGAGCACGGACCCGGGCACCGCTTGCTGCAGCAGGATCGCGCACGCCTCGTCCACGGCGATGCGGAGATCTTCGATCTCGTCCAGGGTGAAGTCCAGCCGGGCCGCGAGGCCCGCCGTGGCCGTCCGCAGCACGGAAAGATAGGCTCCCGCGGCGGGCAGCCGGACTTCCACGAAGTCCTGGGTCCCGGGCTCACCTGCGATGTGGGACACCCTCACCTCCAAGGTGACGAACAGTTCGAGCTGT
Organism: Streptomyces zingiberis; assembly: GCF_012034935.1. Lineage (GTDB taxonomy): Bacteria > Actinomycetota > Actinomycetes > Streptomycetales > Streptomycetaceae > Streptomyces > Streptomyces zingiberis. Next base: position 187,916 of record NZ_JAATEN010000006.1, on the reverse strand, counting down.
AGGGCTGTGAAGCTGGGTAGAGCTGTGAAGCTGTGGAGTCGCCGGCCCGGCCGTCTCGCGCGGAGACGCCCCGCCCGGCGCGGCACATGGTTCCGCGTGCGACGCTATCGTGATCCACAGGCCGGTGTCGCCTGTGTGGTGGACGCGGGGCACGGCGGAGCCGCCCTCCAACGGCTGTCGGCGCCCGCGAACCGGTGAACGTCACTCATTGTAGGCACGTTCGGACGAAGAGTGGCTAGGGGTGGGGGCACCCCAATTCCCCGGATTCGGCGGCCGGTTCGCGCCTCGGTCGTCAGCTCTGACGTCGCACCTGGTCAGACGGTTCCGGTGAGGACGGCCGCCAGCCGCGTGCCCGGGGCGAACGCCCCCTCGGCGGCCGAGGTGAGAAGGCCGTGCAGCATTTTGGCGACGTACAGTGACTCCACGGGGACTCCGTGGCGGGTGGAGAAGTCCTCCGCGAACTCCCGGAGCCACGGCGGGGTCCGCGCGTAGCCGCCGCAGTGGAAACGGCCGTCGACCGCCCAGTCGCCCCGCCGCCCGCCGAAGGCCTCGTGCTGGAGCCGTTCGGTCTCCCGTGCCAGGAAGCCGCCGCCGACCGCGGCGACGCCGAGCGCCCGCTGCCCCGGGGCGAGCCCGGCCGCGAGTCCGGCGAGCGTGCCGCCGGTGCCGCACGCCACGGCCACCACGTCGGCCCGGCCGCGCAGTTCACGTCCGAGACCGGCGCAGCCCCGGACCGCGAGGGCGTTGCTGCCGCCCTCCGGGACGAGGTGACAGGGCCCGTGGCGGTCCAGCAGGCCGGCGACGACCTCCGGTTCGGTCTTCCGCCGGTAGGTGGCACGGTCCACGAAGACCAGGCGCATCCCGTCGGCGGCGCACCGCGCCAGCGAGGGGTTGAGCGGCCGGCCGGCCAGTTCCTCGCCCCGGACGACGCCGACAGTGGCCAGGCCGAGCAGCCGGCCGGCCGCGGCGGTGGCCCGCAGATGGTTGGAGTAGGCGCCGCCGAAGGTGAGGAGGGTGGTGTGCCCCCGCTCCACGGCGGCCCGCAGATTGGGCAGCAGCTTCCGCCACTTGTTGCCGGGCACCTCGGGGTGGATCAGGTCGTCGCGCTTGAGCAGCAGCCGGACACCGTGGCGGGCGAAGCGGTCGTCGTCGACGGCGTGCAGCGGGGACGGGATCCGGGGGCGCGGGGAGCCGGGGAGGGCGCCGGGGAGGCCGGGGGCGCCGGAGACGCCGAGCCCGTCCGGGGCACCCGGGGCGTTCAGGTCGTCGGGGACGGCGGGCAGGGGGCCGTGGCCGGTGCCGGCGGACGGGAAGGCGCCGGGCGCCGGGCGCGGGGACGGAGGGGTGGCGGGCACCGGGCCATTGTCGCGCGGTGCCGCCGCGGTCTCCTCCGGGACAGGTGTGGTGCGGGAACCAGGGAACGTGGGGGCGGAGGGGCGGGGGAGGCGGGGGCCGGCGGAAGCGGGCGTCAGCGGGGGAAGCCGGCCTCGCCGTGGGTGGCGGTGTGCCGCTCGACGGCCTCCAGGGCGAGGCGGGTGGCCTCCGGGGAGCCGCCGCGGCGCTGCTCCGCGTAGTAGGCCGCGCCGAGCTTCTTCAGCAGATCGGCGCCGGCCCGCTGGGTCTGCACCTCGTCGTACTTCTGCTTGCCCTGGTTCAGCCCGCGCTGTGCCTGCTCCTTGGCGCGGTCGAGGAATCCTGCCATGGGTGCCTCCTGCGATCGGTGCGGCGGGCCGGTCGGCGTACCGCCTCTCGACGGGTCAACGGAAGGGTGGCACCGGGGGTTCCCCGCGTCGCCCGTACGGCCGTGCCGGCGCCGTACCGGGGACCCCGGGGTCCGCCTTCCGGGGCCGGGCGGGCAGGGGCCGTTCGGGCGGCCGGTCCGCCCGGCCGGGTGCCCGCCGGGGCACCGGACCGGGCAGGCCGGTGGGGGCCGATGGGGGCCGGCGGGCGCCGGGGCGCCGTCACGGTACGCGGCCCGGCGGTCCGGAGCGCGGCGCTCCGGGGGCCGGTGCGGTCCGGCCGTCCCCGGGGGCGGGGGAGGGGACCGGGGCGACGGGATCCGGTGGGACGGGGCCCGGTCCGGCCAGCCGGCTCAGGGCCTCCGCCAGCGTGGGCACCGGGGCGAAACGGGACTCCAGACCGGTGAGGGCCAGGACGCGCAGGAGGGCCGGCCGCCGGCAGACGAGCGCGAGCCGGCCGCCCTGGGCCTGCGTGCGGCGGTGGGCCCGGCACAGCAGCCGGAGTCCGGAGGCGTCGAGGAAGGTGACGGGGCTGAGGTCGACGGCGAGCCGGGGTTCGGCCGGGGTGGTGGCCCGGTCCAGGTACGGGGAGATGACGACGGCCGCGGCGATGTCCACCTCGCCCCGGAGTTCGACCACGGTGCAGCCCCCCGTCCGGTAGGTGGCCACGTGGAGGCTGGGCTGCTGGGTCAGCGGAGTTCTCCTCTTCAGGCACCGCCGGAGCTCACGCCCGGCCGTCTCTACGGACCCCCGCGACAGCGGGACGAGGGCGTCCCGCGCCGTCCGCCTCCGGGCGCTGGGCGTCCCGGGCCGCCCGGCCGAAAGGCCCGGGGCAGGGTGTGACGTACCGTCACCGTATCGCCACAGGGCGCGGATGGGGGACCGGAGAAACGGTCTTTGGTGGGGTAACTACATCCGTAACGGTGAATTTTCCGTTCTGGGATTGACGTCCGCTGCCCGCTCCGGCCCGCGTTCCGGCGGTGGGCCGGGAGCGGGAGGTGGTCTGGAAGGGCGTCCGGCCCGCGTCCTACGGTGATCCCCACCCGCTCCGAGCCCCGGAGGCAGCAGACATGCCGTCCACGCCACCGCCGTTACCGAAACCCCCGCCGTCACCTCCGCCCCCTCCGTCGCCGCCGCCATCGATGACCCCGATCCCCCCGGACCCGGCCGCGCCGGTCCCCGGCATACGCCGTGCCGGTCCTGGTGACCGCGCCTGGGTGGCCGCCCTGCTGAGCGAGGCGTTCATGGACGACCCGGTCTCCACCTGGGTCTTCCCGGAGGAGGAGCGGCGGCGCGCGCTCCACCCGGCGTTCTTCGGCGTCTTCCTGGACGCCGCCCTGGCGGAGGGCTCGGTCGACGTCACGGAGGACCGCTCCGCGGCCGCTCTCTGGCTCTCCGTCCCCGCCGTGGCCGAGGCGGACGTGGCCGCGGCCGTCGCCGGGGACGACGAGGTGGCGGCCCGGATGCGGGCGGTCAGCGACCCGGCGAACGAGCGTACGGAGCTGGTGGGCCGGCTGACCGCGCGCGTGCACCCGCGCGCCCGGGCGCACCGCTATCTCATGCTCGTCGGCGTCGAACCGGGGCGGCGGTGCCAGGGCATCGGCGGCGCCCTGCTGGCGCCCGCGCTGCGCGACTGCGACCGGGCGGGGCTGCCCGCCTATCTGGAGGCCAGCAGCGCCCGCAGCCGCCGGCTGTACGAACGCGAGGGGTTCGCCCCCACCGGCACCACGGTCCAGCTGCCGGGCGGCCCGCTCATGTGGCCGATGTGGCGCGAACCGCGCGGCTGAGACCCGGCGCGATCCGCCCCGCGCGCCGGGGGCGCGGGCGGCGCCGGGCCCCCGAGCGGCACGACCGGGGAAGCCGCCGACCGGCGCGATCGTCGGAGGGCGGGGAGCGACGGCCGGACGGGACGGCAGGACCCGGCGCACCGTCACACCGGACGACCCGTGGCGCGCTTCTCCTCCGCAGCACCCGGAACGGACCGCACCCGGGCCGTCATGGACGCCGTTCTCGGCGGCCTGCGGACCGGGTGCGGACCGGTGGGCGACATGACCAGCGAAACCGCAGGTCAGGCGGCCTGTGCAGAGGTCAGGCCTTCTTGGTCTCCCAGAAGATCTTGTCGATCTCGGCGATGTAGTCCAGCAGCTTCTGGCCGGTCGCCGGGTCCGTGGAGGCCTTGGCGGCGCTCGCGGCCTTCAGGGCGTCGTTCACCAGCTGGTGGAGGTTGGGGTACTTCTCGAAGTGCGGGGGCTTGAAGTAGTCGCTCCACAGCACGGAGATGTGGTGCTTGGCGAGCTCCGCGCGCTCCTCCTTGATGACCGTGGCGCGGGCGCGGTAGTGCGCGTCGTCGTTGGCCTGGTACTTCTCCTGGATGGCCTTGACCGACTCGGCCTCGACACGGGCCTGGGCCGGGTCGTACACGCCGCACGGCAGGTCGCAGTGGGCGCTGACCCGGACCGTCGGGGCGAACAGGCGGGAGAGCATGTAGCTGTCCTTCCTTCGTGATCGTCTTCTCAGGTGGAGATTACTCCGTGAAGATAGCCATAGGGCGGGTGCCCCAGCGGGCCTGGGACAAAAGTCCGAGGACGCGCCGGTCCCGCGCAGTACCGCGGTGGGGCCGCCGCGGTGTCGCGCCCGGTGGCGGGGGAACCTGGGTGCGGCGGGCGGACGCGGGGAGAACCGAACGGGAGGTGCCGGATGGCCGACGGCCGGTGGTGGCGGACGGGTGAACGGGCGCGTGCGCGGGCCCGCGCGCTGGAGAGTCACGGGGGTGGGCTGCCCGGTGGCCCCGGCGGCGCTGGTGACCCCGGCGGTCCCGGCGGTGCCGTACCGCCGGCGGGGCCGGCCGGGCCGGGAGGGCAGAGGGGCGCGGATGACGCCGTCGCCCCGGAGGCACCGGCGCCCGCGGCCCTGCTGCCGTACGGGCTCGCCGAGGTGGCCGGTCTGTCGATGATGCCGACGTTCCGCCCCGGTGACCGGCTCCTCGTCCGCTACGGAGCCCCGGTGCGGCCCGGGAACGTGGTGGTGCTGCGTCACCCGATGCGGCAGGACCTGCTGATCGTGAAGCGGGCCGCCCGGCGCCGCGCGGGTGGCTGGTGGGTGCTCGGCGACAACCGGGACGCGGAGAGCGACAGTCGCGAGTTCGGCGCCGTGCCGGAGGAACTGGTGCTGGCCCGGGCCCTGCTGCGGCTGCGCCCACCGCTGCGGCCGCGGATCCGGCGTTCGCCGGCCGCGTTGCTCTCCTGGGTGTTCTCGGCGGTGCGGCCGGTGCGTTCCTCCGGAGCGCCGGCCGAGCGGATCTCCCGCCTGTCCGGTACGGGCCGGTCCGCTCCCGGCCCGTGAGGGACTTGTTCGTCCTGCCCGCGCCCGTCCACCCTGTCCTGCCCCCGCCCGTCCACCCCGGCCTGTCCATCCCGCCCCGGCCCGTCCGCGCCGGGCGGCCCGTCCGTCCTCAGGTGCTCGCGCCGGCGGAGCCGTCCGGACCGTCGCCGTCGGGGGCGGTCAGGGCGCTCTCCCGGCGTTTGCGGGCCCGGTAGGCGGCCACGTTGGCGCGGGTCGCGCAGCGGTCGGAGCAGTAGCGCCGGGAGCGGTTGGTCGAGATGTCGAGATAGGCGTTGCGGCAGGGGGCGGAGCGGCAGATGCCGAGCCGTTCCGCGCCGTGCTCGCTGAGGTGGAAGGCGAGCCCCATGGCGGCGGTGGCGGCGTAACCGGCGGTGGCGTTGGCCGCGTGGTCGGCGATGTGCAGATGCCAGTCGGGGCGGCCGTCCTCCCCGCGCAGTTGGTGGCCGGAGATCTGCGGGCTGACGGGGAACTCCATCAGCAGGGCGTTGAGCAGGTCCACGGCCAGGACCTCGTCGCCCGCGTCGGCCGCCTCGAAGACCGCGCGCAGCCGGGTCCGCACCGACCGGAGCCGGGTGACGTCCGCGTCGCCCGCGCGGCGCGCCGCCTGCTGGTGCGGGCCGAACAGTTCGCGCACCGCGTCGACGGAGGTGAGGCTGTCCGTGGCGCGGGCTGGCTGCTCGGTGTTGACCAGGCGTACCGCGAAGTCGGCGTAGGAGGCCAGGTCCACGGGGCTCCTCGGGGGTCGGTCCGGGCCGGCCACCGGGGCGGGGCCTTGGCCCGGGGACGGGGCGGGCTCGGTCACCGGCCGCCGGGGCGGGTGGACGGCGGTCCGGTACCGGCCAGTATCCCGGACGGGCGGCACCGGCGGACGCCGGACCTGCCGCCCGTCCCGGCGCGGACCTGCCGCCCGTCCCGGCGCGGGCCCGCCGCCGGGACGGGCGGGTCCGGGGGCGCACCGGGCCGGGGCGGGGAGCGGCCATGGGCAGCCATCGCCGGCGGGGGACGGCGGCCCGGGCCGCCCGGTCCCAGGCCCCGGGGCGGTGGTCCACCCGCGCCACCGGCGCCACCGGCCCGCCGTCCCCGCGGCCGGGCGCCCGTACGCGGCGAGGCGGAGCCGACGCCACGCGCCGTTCCGCCTCCCCGCCCACCGCGCCCCGGAACCGGGTGGTGGCCGGTCCCGGGAGCGCGCAGGACCCCTCGGGGTGCGGCCCGCGCCCTCAGAGCACCTTGGAGAGGAACGACTTGGTGCGCTCGTGCCGCGGGTTGGTCAGCACCTCGCGCGGATGGCCGGACTCGACCACCACGCCGTCGTCCATGAAGACGATCGAGTCGCCGACCTCGCGGGCGAAGCCCATCTCGTGGGTGACGACGATCATCGTCATGCCGTCCTCGGCCAGCCCGCGCATGACGTCCAGCACCTCGCCGACGAGCTCCGGGTCGAGCGCCGAGGTGGGCTCGTCGAAGAGCATCAGCTTGGGCTGCATGGCGAGCGCCCTGGCGATCGCCACCCGTTGCTGCTGGCCGCCGGAGAGCTGCGCGGGGTAGTTGTTCGTCTTGTCGCCGAGGCCGACCCGGTCGAGCAGCTTCACCGCCCGCTCCCGGGCGGCGGCCTTGGACTCCCGCTTGACCTGGACCGGCGCCTCCATGACGTTCTCCACCGCCGTCATGTGCGGGAAGAGGTTGAAGCGCTGGAACACCATGCCGATGTCCCGGCGCTGGGCGGCGACCTCGCGCTCCTTCAGCTCGTAGAGCTTGTCGCCCTTCTGCCGGTAGCCCACCAGCTGCCCGTCGACGGAGAGCCGGCCGGCGTTGATCTTCTCCAGGTGGTTGATGCACCGCAGGAAGGTGGACTTGCCGGAGCCGGACGGGCCGACCAGGCAGAACACCTCCCGCGGGGCGACCTCCAGGTCGATGCCCTTGAGGACGTGCGTGGCGCCGAAGGACTTGTGGACGCCCTCGGACTTCACCATCGGAGTCATCCGAGGCCTCCCCGGTTGCCGAAGCCCGCGACATTGACCTTGATCTTCTGCCACGGCGTGAGCGGCAGCTGGCGGAGCGAGCCCCGGGCGTAGTACCGCTCCAGGTAGAACTGCCCGATGCTGAAGAAGCTGGTCAGGATCAGGTACCAGAGCACCGCGAGGAAGAGCATCTCGACCACGGCGCCGGAGACCCGGCCGATGTTCTGTGCCGAGAGCAGCAGTTCCTCGTACTGCGCGGCGCTCGCCGCCAGGGCCGAGGTCTTCAGCATGTTCAGGAACTCGTTGCCGGTGGGCGGTACGATGACCCGCATGGCCTGCGGCAGCACCACCCGGCGGAGGGTCTTGCCCTGGGTCATCCCGAGGGCGTGGGACGCCTCGGTTTGTCCCTCGTCCACCGACTGGATGCCGGCCCGGACGATCTCGGACATGTAGGCGGCCTCGTTGAGTCCGAGCCCGAGCAGAGCGGCCATGAACGGGGTCATGAAGTCGCTCATCTCGTCCCGGTAGAACCCGAGATTGATGTACGGGAAGATCAGCGCCAGGTTGAACCAGATCATGAGCTGGACGTAGACCGGCGTGCCGCGGAAGAGCCAGACGTAGGTCCACGCCACCGACGAGGTGACCGGGTTCTTCGACAGCCGCATCACGGCCAGGACCACGCCGAGGACGAGACCGATGGCCATCGCCAGCAGCGAGATCAGCACCGTGGCGCCGAGCCCCTCCAGCACGCTGGCGGAGAGGAGGAAGTCCGGGATGGCGCCGTAGTTCACGTCCGCGCCCGCGAACGCGTTGAGGATCAGATACACCAGGGCGAGCACCACGAGCGTGGATATCCAGCGGCCGTAGTGCCGGACGGGTATCGCCCGGATCGCCTCAGGTGCGGGTCGGCTGCCCGGAGGGGTTTCCTCCGGTCCGGCCTTCTCGGTGGGAACAGTCACGGGTGTTGCCTTTCCGGCGTCCCCGCCGGGCGGGGACGGTGAGATCCGTCGGGGTCAGGAGCCGCCGTTGATCGCGATCTTGTCGATCGCGCCCTCGGAGACGCCCCACTTCTTGAGGATCTTGTCGTAGGTGCCGTCCTCCTTCACCGCCTCCAGCGCCGCCTTGATCGCGTCCCGCAGCTCGGTGTTCTTCTTGGCCACCGCGATGCCGTACGGGGCGGCGTCCACCTGCTCGCCGACGAGCTCGAAGTCCTTGCCGCCACCGGAGGTCTTCACGGTGTAGGCGGCGACGGGGAAGTCGCTGGACCCGGCGGCGGCACCCCCGGCCCTCAGCCGGGTCTGCGCCTCGGTGTCCTGGTCGAAGGACTCCATGGCGATCTTCTCCTCGCCGTCCTTCTCGCACTTCTTGGACTGGTCCTTGGCGAGGTCCTCCGAGACGGTGCCGCGCTGCACGACGATCTTCTTGCCGCAGAGGTCGTCCCAGGTCTCGATGCCCTGGGTCTTGCCCTTCTTGGTGTAGATGGAGACACCGGCGGTGAAGTAGTCGACGAAGTCGACGCCCTCGCCGACCTTCTTGCCGCTCTCGGGGTCGATGCCCTCCTGGCGCTCCTTGGTGTCCGTCATCGCGGACATGGCGATGTCGTAGCGGCCGGAGCGGAGCCCGGTGAGCAGGGTGTCGAAGGTGCCGTTGTTGAACTGGAGGGTCACCCCGAGCTTCTCGCCCATGGCCTCGGCGAGGTCCGGGTCGATGCCGACGGTCTTGCCGCCCTCCTTGAACTCGACCGGGGGGTAGGCGATGTCGGAGCCGACCTTGATGACGCCCTTGTCCTGGATCTCCTTGGGCAGCTGGTCGTGGAGCGGGGCCTGCGAGCCCCCGGCCTTCTTGCCGTCGTCACCCGCGCCGTCCGTCTGGTCGCCGCAGGAGGTCAGCAGCAGGGCGCTCGCGACCGCGATCGCGCCGACGGCCACGGTGCGGGAGGTTCGCGCCACCGAGCGGCGGGTGGGGCTGGCGGTCATGGGGGTTCCTCCTGCGCGTCAGGGACGTGGAACGGGCCGGACACCGGACACACCTCTGTGAGTGCCGCGACCATGGCTGATTAGGGCATCTTGCCATCCGGACGGACCGGGACGGCCGGTCACCGTGTCAAAATCGGATAACGGGCAATCCCCTTCGCGCAGGGAACGGACAGAGCCGAACGGCCGCCTTCCCGTGCCCCCGGAACGAGACCGGCATCACGGTTCTCCGGCCCTCGTGCCCGAACGCGCCGGTGGCCCCTGCCCCCGCGCCCGCTCCCGGGCGTGTGCCGGGCGTGTGCGAGACATGTCATTCGTACGAGCAACCGCTCGTCCGGTAGAAAAGACCCTTACACCCCTCACCCGGGGCTCAGGGCGCGTGTGCGGCGCGCCCGGCGTCCGTATCTCCTCCCGCGGGCTTCTCTCCCGCGGGGCTCCGTGCGCGGCTCCGGCCGCGGGAGCGGCCGACCGCCGCCCGGAGCCGCGGACGCGGTGCCCGCCCGCGCCTCAACCTGGCGCGGAAACCCTCAGAAATCTCGGACTTAAGGGGTCAAGAAGTGGCAGCGGAGATTGTGAATCCTCGCAGCGACAGCGACAGCGCCGGCGGCAGCCGCCCGGACAGCGGCAGCGGCGGTGCGGGGGAACGGAGCGGCGACGAGCCCTTCGATCCCGCCTTCGCGCTGCACCGCGGCGGCAAGATGGCCGTCGCGGCGACGGTGCCGGTGCGGAACCGCGAGGACCTCTCCCTCGCGTACACGCCCGGCGTCGCCAAGGTGTGCAGCGCGATCGCGGAACGCCCGGAGCTGGTCCACGACTACACCTGGGTCTCACAGGCCGTCGCCGTCGTCACGGACGGCAGCGCGGTGCTCGGCCTCGGGGACATCGGCCCGGCGGCCTCGCTGCCGGTGATGGAGGGCAAGGCGATCCTCTTCAAGCAGTTCGGCGGGGTGGACGCGGTGCCCCTCGCGCTGGACTGCCGCGAGGTGGACGAGCTGGTGGAGACCGTCGTCCGGCTCGCCCCCTCCTTCGGCGGGATCAACCTGGAGGACATCTCCGCGCCCCGCTGCTTCGAGGTGGAGCGGAAGCTCCAGGAGCGGCTGGACATCCCCGTCTTCCACGACGACCAGCACGGCACCGCCGTCGTCACCCTCGCCGCCCTGCGCAACGCCGCCAAGCTCACCGACCGGGCGCTCGGGAAGCTGCGCGCGGTGGTGTCCGGCGCGGGCGCCGCGGGGGTGGCCATCGCCAGGATCCTCATCGAGGCCGGGATCGGTGACGTCGCGGTCTGCGACCGCAAGGGCGTGGTCTCCCCGGACCGCGAGGACCTCACCGACGTCAAGCGCGAGCTGGCCGGTTTCACCAACAAGGCGGGCCTCACCGGCTCGCTGGAGTCCGCGCTGGAGGGCGCCGACGTCTTCATCGGCGTCTCCGGCGGGACGGTGCCGGAGGAGGCGGTGGCGAGGATGGCCGCGGACGCGCTGATCTTCGCCATGGCCAACCCCGACCCGGAGATCCACCCGGACGTCGCCCACCGGTACGCCGCCGTCGTCGCCACCGGGCGCTCCGACTACCCGAACCAGATCAACAACGTGCTGGCGTTCCCCGGGATCTTCTCCGGCGCGCTCCAGGTGCGGGCCTCCCGGATCACCGAGGGCATGAAGCTCGCGGCGGCCGAGGCGCTGGCCGCGGTCGTCGCGGACGAGCTGAGCCCGGACTGCGTGATCCCGTCGCCGTTCGACGAGCGGGTGGCCCCCGCCGTGGCCTCGGCGGTGGCCGCGGCGGCCCGGGCGGAGGGCGTCGCCCGGCGCTGACGGCGCGCGGCGGCCGCCGTCCGCGGCCCGCCGTCCGCGGCCCGCCGTCCGCGGTGGCTGCCCCAGTGGTGAGCCTCGGCGGTCACCGGCCGCGACGGTGACCGCCGCGGTGACCGCCGCGCTGACCGGGGGCCGGAGCGGTCGGGTGGTGCGGCGGCCCGGCGCCCGGAGGCCCTGTGGGCCCCGGCGTGCCGGGCCGCTTCGCTGTGCCGGGCCCGCGTCGCCCGGTGGGGTGGCGCGGCGAGTCCGCCGGCCCCCTGAGGCGCTGTGGGGACCGGCCGCGGCGGGTGGCCCCCGTGGTGGCCGTCCGGTACACATCCGGCCCCGCCCCCTGGGGGCGCGGGGCAGTGCCGCCCGTCGGCCCCGTCACGGCCGCGTCGCGCCGGTCAACTCCCGTACGGCCACCGGGGCGCACGGCGGGGGCGCGGCGCGTGTCACACGGCGGTGTGGTTCCGTGCGCGCGTCCTTCCGCTCTAGGGTTCGGATCATGTTCGCCGCCTACGCAGCTCGCATCGACCGTGACCAGCCGCTGAACGGACTGGAGGTGGGCGACCGCCCGGCTCCGGAGAACCGGCCCGGCTGGACGACCGTCACCGTGAAGGCCGCCTCGCTGAACCACCACGACCTGTGGTCCCTCCGGGGCGTCGGGCTCGGCGAGGAGTCGCTCCCCATGATCCTGGGGTGTGACGCGGCCGGGACCGACGAGGACGGCAATGAGGTGGTGCTCCACTCCGTCATCGGCCAGAGCGGCCACGGTGTCGGCCCGAAGGAGCCGCGGTCCATCCTGACCGAGCGCTACCAGGGCACCTTCGCCGAGCAGGTCACCGTCCCGGCCTGGAACGTGCTGCCGAAACCCGCGGAGCTGAGCTTCGAGGAAGCGGCCTGCCTGCCGACGGCGTGGCTGACGGCCTACCGGATGCTCTTCACGAACGCCGGGGTACGGCCCGGGGACGCGGTGCTCGTACAGGGCGCGGGCGGCGGGGTCGCCACCGCGGCGATCGTCCTCGGCCGCGCCGCGGGCCTGCGGGTCTACGCCACCAGCCGGGACGAGGCCAAGCGGCGCCGGGCCGTGGAACTGGGAGCCGTCGAGGCGTTCGAGCCGGGCGCGCGGCTGCCGCAGCGGGTGGACGCCGTACTGGAGACGGTCGGCGCGGCCACCTGGTCGCACTCGGTGAAGTCGCTGAAGCCGGGCGGAACCCTGGTCATCTCGGGTGCCACCAGCGGGCCGAACCCCGAGGTCGCCGAGCTGAACAGGATCTTCTTCCTGGAGCTCAGGGTCGTCGGCTCCACCATGGGCAGCAAGGACGAGCTACAGGCCCTGCTCAACTTCTGCGCCGCGACCGGGGTCCGGCCGGTGATCGACTCGGTGCTGCCGCTGGACCGGGCGCGGGAAGGCTTCGAGAAGATGGCCGGCGGCGACCTCTTCGGCAAGGTCGTGCTGACGGTCTGAGCCGGGCGCCTCCCCGCGGGCCGCCGCCCGTCCGTACGGCGCCTGTCCGTACGGTGCCCCTCCGTACGGCGCCTGCCCGCCGGACGGACAGCCCGCCCGTCGGTTGCTGCTGCGTGCCGCCCGCCCCTCCCCGTCGCCCACGCGGCCCGTCCCCGGAGAGCACCGGTGACGGGCCTGCGTGCCGGTTCGCCGGGGCAACGCGGGCCGGGGCCGGTGTCCCCGGCCCGCCCGCTGCTCAGGGCCGCCGCAGGACGACCCCGATGTGCGCGGCGGCCTCGGAGAGGTGCCGGCGCGCCTCGCGCAGTTGTTCCTCGGTCACGCCGTGGTCCCGGGCGGCGTCACGGATGTCGTCCCGGAAGCGGTCCAGCAGCCGCTCCAGGTCCCGCGCCGGGTGGCCGGAGGGCTCGGGAGCCTCCCGGGCCCACGCGGGCTCCGGCGCCGGCGCGGCGGCGGTGGGGGCCGGTGCCGGGGCCGCCGTCCCGGCGCCCGGTGGCACGGTCCCCGCGCCACCGGCGGCTTCCGCTCCGCCCGCCGTCTTCTGCGGGCCGGCCGCCCCGGGGGCGCGGGCCGGTCCGGCTCCGGCGGCGGTGTCCGCTCCCGGCCCGCCCGGTGTGACCCCGTCCGGTCCCGTCCCGTCCGGTCCCGTCCCGTCCGGTCCGGTCCCCTCCGTCGTCTCCCCGTGGGCCCCGGTCCCGTCCGCCGGGCCCCCGTCCGTCCCGTTCCCCGGCCAGGGGGAGCCGGCGGGGAAGTCCGTTCTCCGGGTGAAGCGGTCGACCTCGCGGGTGATCTCCGCCAGCCCTTCCCGGACCGCGCTCTGCCAGTCCCCGGCCCGGACGTGCTCCTGCGTCCGCTCCTGGAGCCGGCGGGCGATCCGCTGCACCTCCTCGCGGGCCTCGTGCTGCGCCTCCCGGGCCTGCCGGCGGGCGTGCTGGGCGTCCTGCTGCGCCCGGCGGCTCTCCTCCCGGGCCCGGCGGGTCTGCTCCCGCCACTGCTCCTTGGCGCGGCGCAGTTCCTCCCTGGCCGTGTGCCAGGCCTCCTCGCCGCCCCCGGGGGAGCCGCTTCCACCGGCACCGGCACCGGCACCGGCGCCGGTGCCGGAGGTGCGGGCCCGTTCGGCGGCGGCACGCATCTCCCGGCGGAGTTCGCCGGCCGAGCTGCGCACGTCCTCGCGGATCTCGGCGGCCAGCACCGAGACGGAGTCGTGGATCTCCCGTTCCAGGTCGGCCAGTTCGTCCCGGCGGCCCGCCAGTTCGTCCCGGCCGGCGTCGGTGAGGGAGTACACCTTGCGGCCGCCCTCGGTGGTGTGCCGGACCAGGCCCTCGCTCTCCAGCTTGGCCAGGCGCGGGTAGACGGTGCCGGCCGAGGGCGCGTACAGGCCCTGGAACCGCTCCTCCAGGAGCCGGATCACCTCGTAGCCGTGGCGGGGCGCCTCGTCCAGCAGCTTGAGCAGGTAGAGCCGGAGCCGGCCGTGGGCGAAGACGGGGGGCATGTCAGAGCACCTTCTTGGAGTCCGTCGGGTCCGGGGAGTCCGCCGGGTCCGCCGGGTCCGGGGAGCCCGCGGGGCCCGGGAGGTCCGCGGTGTCCGGGCCGGGCGGGTGCTCCGGCGCGGTGCCGTCCTCCGCCGGGTCGGGACGGCGGAGCAGGGCGACGGCCCCGGAGACCGAGGCGGCCCGCAGCCGGCCGTTGCCCGCGCCGAGCCGGCCGCGGAGCTTGCGGGCACCCCAGTGGCCGGAGAGCGCCAGGTTCCCGAAGTCGCTGGAGACGGCGCCGCCGGCCGTGGACGCGTCCACCGCGGCGTCCGCCGGGTCCGGCAGCCGGAGGGCCAGGTCACCGGAGACCGACTTCAGCCGCACGTCCGCGTCCCGGCCCGCGGTGGCGAGGTCGAGCACCACGGTGCCGCTGACCGTGTCGGCGCGGACCCACCGGCCGGCGCCCTCGATCACGGTGAGGTCGCCGGAGACCGAGTTGAAGCGCAGGTCACCGGCGAGCCCCTGGGCCTCCACCCGCCCGGAGACCGTGTCGGCGCGCACCCGTCCGGCGAGGCCGACGAGGGTGGAGTCACCGGAGACGCCCCGCAGCTCCGTGCCCCCGGTGACCCCGGAGACGACGGTGGCCGCGGCGACGGCGCCGATCCGGAGCCGGACCGACGGGGGGACGGTGAGCGAGACGGTGACGGAGCGGTCGGCCGCGCGGTCGAGCCGGCTGAGGAAGCCCTGCCAACGGAGGTCGTCGTAGGCGACGCTCAGTGTGGAGCCCGTCAGGCCGACGGTGAGCGGCGGCCCGTGGACCTCCTCGATGTGGAGCCGCACCGGCCCCTCGGAGCCGACGACATTGACGCTGCCGCCGACGACGCGGATGTCGACGCCGGTGACGGGCTCGTCGAAGGTGAACTTGCGCGGCTCGGCGACGGGCCACTGGGACCGGGCTGGCATGGCCTGACCTTCCTCCGGGTGGACGGCGACACGCAATATCGCGTCTGCGAAAGACGATATATCGCGGATCGGGGAAGTCAAGGGTCGCGGAGCGCCCCGGAGCGGGGCCCGGCGCCGAACACGCCCACGGCAGCCGCCGGTTGACGGGAGGCGCGAGCGGGCCCCGGCCGGGACCGGGCGGGGCCGACACCCCGCGCCGGGGGCCGGGCAGCCCCCTCCGGCCGGTCGGGGCCGGAGAGGGGGCGGGCGGTGCCGGGCTGCCGGGGTGAGCGGGGCCGGGCGGCGGTCGGCGAGGGAAGGGGCCGGCCCGCGGGGGGAGCCTCCCGGCCGAGAACGGGGGACGCCGGCGGTCGGCGGCCGCCGAGGGGCAGGGGGCTCGGACGAATGCACGCCCCGCCCGACCGCCCCGGGTACGGCCCCGCCGCCCGCGGACCCTAGTCCTCCTCCTCGTCGTCGAGCCGGGCCAGCCAGGTGGCCAGACGCTCCACGGGGACCTCGAAGTCCGGGTTGAGGTCGACGAACTCACGGAGCCGCTCGGCGAGCCAGGCCAGCGAGACCTCCTCCTCGCCGCGCCGCTCCTCCAGCTCCTCGATACCGCGGTCGGTGAAATACAACGTGCGCTCCGCCAGGGACGATGGGATGGTCCGGCCAGGATATGCCGCTGCACCGGGCGCTTCGCCGGGCCTCCCGGCCCTTCCGCCCACCCCTGCGCGCGCACCGCTCGGGGCCCGGCGGTCCGGCCCCGGGACCGTCTCCGGGAGCGGCCCCCGGCCCGCCACCGTCACGGCCCGGCGCCCTCACGGCCCGCCACCGTCACGGCCTGGCGCCTGCGCGGCACCACCCCCGGCGTCCGGACGTCCCCCGCCCGGCTTTCGGCACCCGGCGGGGCAGCGGAACCGCTGACCGGACCGCCCGCAGCGGCGGCGCGCCCAGGGCAGCGCGGCAGAGGCGCCGGAGAGGCGCGGGAGAGGCGCCGGAGAGGCCCGGGAGAGGCGCGGGAAAACGGGACGTGCCCTCTCCCCACGCGGGGAGAGGGCACGTCCCGTCCGTCGGACGGCGGGGGAGCGGCGGCCCGTGGAGCCGCCGTCCCGTCCGGCGTCAGGCGTCGAACACCTCGTTGACGAGCTGCTGCTGCTCCTGCTGGTGGCGCTTGGCCGAGCCCACCGCCGGCGAGGAGGAGTGCGGCCGGGAGATCCGCCGCAGCCGCTCGGCGGGCGGGAGACCCGCGCCGACCGAGAGGTCCAGGTGGTCGATGAGGTTGAGCGCGATGAACGGCCACGCGCCCTGGTTCGCCGGTTCCTCCTGGGCCCAGATGTACTTCTCCGTACCGGTGTAGCGGGCCATCTCCGCCTGGAGCTCCTTGGCGGGCAGCGGGTAGAGCCGCTCCAGCCGCACCAGGGCGGTGTCGGACGCGCCGCGCTTCTCCCGCTCGGCGAGCAGGTCGTAGTAGACCTTGCCGGAGCAGAAGACGACCTTGCGGACCGTCGCCGGGTCCACGGTGTCGTCACCGATCAGCGGGCGGAAGCCGCCGGTGGTGAACTCCTCCGTCTTCGACGTGGCCGCCTTGAGCCGGAGCATCGACTTCGGGGTGAAGACGATCAGCGGCTTGTGGTGCGGGTTGTGCACCTGCCAGCGCAGCAGGTGGAAGTAGTTCGACGGCAGGGTGGGCATGGCGACCGTCATGCTGTTCTGCGCGCAGAGCTGGAGGAAGCGCTCGATCCGGGCCGAGGAGTGGTCCGGGCCCTGGCCCTCGTAACCGTGCGGCAGCAGCAGGGTGACCCCGGAGGTCTGGCTCCACTTCTGCTCGGCGGAGGTGATGAACTCGTCGACGACGGTCTGCGCGCCGTTGACGAAGTCACCGAACTGGGCCTCCCACATCACGAGGGCGTCCGGGCGGGCCAGCGAGTAGCCGTACTCGAAGCCCATCGCCGCGTACTCGCTGAGCAGCGAGTCGTAGACGTTGTACCGGGCCTGGTCCTCGGAGAGGTAGAGCAGCGGGGTGTAGTCCGCGCCGGTCTCCCGGTCGACGAGCACCGCGTGGCGCTGGCCGAAGGTGCCGCGGCGGGAGTCCTGGCCCGCGAGGCGGACCGGGGTGCCCTCCATCAGCAGCGAGCCGATGGCCAGCGTCTCGCCCATGCCCCAGTCGATCGTGCCGTCCTCGACCTGCGCGGCGCGGCGCTGGAGCTGCGGCATCAGCCGCGGGTGGACGGTGATCCGGTCGGGGATCGTGACCTGGGACTCGGCGATGCGCTTCACGACCTCCGCGGAGATCGCGGTGTCCACCTTGACCGGGAACTCGGCCTGCGGCTCCGGGACCTCCGGGGCCATCGGCGAGGACGTGGCGTCGCGTACCGCGGTGAAGACCTTCTCCAGCTGGCCCTGGTAGTCCTGGAGGGCCTGCTCGGCCTCCTCGACGGTGATGTCGCCGCGGCCGATGAGCGACTCGGTGTAGAGCTTGCGCACCGAGCGCTTCTTGTCGATCAGGTCGTACATCAGCGGCTGGGTGAAGCCCGGGTTGTCGGACTCGTTGTGGCCCCGGCGGCGGTAGCACAGGAGGTCGATGACCACGTCCTTGTTGAACGCCTGGCGGAACTCGAACGCCAGCCGCGCGACGCGGACCAC
This sequence comes from Streptomyces zingiberis, assembly GCF_012034935.1. Classification (GTDB taxonomy): domain Bacteria; phylum Actinomycetota; class Actinomycetes; order Streptomycetales; family Streptomycetaceae; genus Streptomyces; species Streptomyces zingiberis. The sequence continues at coordinate 170,589 of NZ_JAATEN010000006.1, read as the reverse complement.
GGCCTCCGGGTCGTCACCGTTCACGTGGAAGATCGGCGCCTCGATCATGCGGGCCACGTCGGTGGCGTACATGGAGGAGCGGGCCGACTCCGGCGCGGCGGTGAAGCCGACCTGGTTGTTGATGACGACGTGGATCGTGCCGCCGCAGCGGTAGCCGCGGAGCTGCGACATGTTGAGCGTCTCGGCCACCACGCCCTGGCCCGCGAAGGCCGCGTCGCCGTGGAGCTGGACGGGCAGGACGGTGAAGTCCGTGCCGCCCTTGCCGATGATGTCCTGCTTGGCGCGGGCGATGCCCTCGACGATCGGGTCGACGGCCTCCAGGTGGGAGGGGTTGGCCGCGAGCGAGACCTTGATCTGCTCGCCGTCCAGGCCGGTGAAGGTCCCCTCGGCGCCCAGGTGGTACTTGACGTCGCCGGAGCCGTGCATCGACTTCGGGTCGAGGTTCCCCTCGAACTCGCGGAAGATCTGGGCGTAGGACTTGCCGACGATGTTCGCCAGGACGTTCAGCCGGCCGCGGTGGGCCATGCCGACCACGACCTCGTCCAGCCGCGACTCGGCGGCCGAGTCCAGCACCGCGTCCAGCAGCGGGATGACGGACTCGCCACCCTCCAGCGAGAAGCGCTTCTGCCCGACGTACTTGGTCTGGAGGAAGGTTTCGAACGCCTCGGCGGCGTTGAGCCGGCGCAGGATGCGGAGCTGCTCCTCACGCTCCGGGTGGGCCTGCGGCCGCTCCACCCGGTCCTGGATCCACTTGCGCTCCTTCGGGTCCTGGATGTGCATGAACTCGATGCCGGTGGTGCGGCAGTACGAGTCCCGCAGGACGCCGAGGATGTCCCGGAGCTTCATCATCGTCTTGCCGGCGAAGCCGCCGACGGCGAACTCGCGCTCCAGGTCCCACAGGGTGAGGCCGTGCTCGATGATGTCCAGGTCCGGGTGCTTGCGCTGCTGGTACTCCAGCGGGTCGGTGTCGGCCATGACGTGGCCCCGGACCCGGTAGGCGTGGATCAGGTCGAAGACCCGGGCGGCCTTGGTGACGTCGTCGTCGTGGGAGACGTCGATGTCGCGGAGCCAGCGGACCGGCTCGTAGGGGATGCGCAGCGCCTTGAAGACCTCGTCGTAGAAGTCGTTCTCGCCGAGCAGGAGCTGGTGCAGGATCCGCAGGAACTCGCCGGAGGCGGCGCCCTGGATCACGCGGTGGTCGTAGGTGGAGGTCAGCGTCATGACCTTGGAGATGCCGAGCCGGTTCAGGGTGTCCTGCGAGGTGCCCTGGAACTCGGCCGGGTACTCCATGGCGCCCACGCCGAGGATCAGCCCCTGACCGGGCATCAGCCGCGGCACGGAGTGGACGGTGCCGATGCCGCCGGGGTTGGTGAGGGAGGCCGTGACGCCGGTGAAGTCCTCCATCGTCAGCTTGTTGGAGCGGGCGCGGCGGACGATGTCCTCGTACGCCTGCCAGAACTCGAAGAAGGTGAGCGTCTCGGCCTTCTTGATCCCCGCGACGACGAGCTGCCGGTCACCGTTCGGCTTCACCAGGTCGATCGCCAGGCCGAGGTTGACGTGGTCCGGCTTGACCAGCGTCGGCTTGCCGTCCTTCTCGGTGTACGACCAGTTCATCGACGGCATCGCCTTCAGCGCCTGCACCATGGCGTAGCCGATGAGGTGCGTGAAGGACACCTTGCCGCCGCGGGCGCGCTTGAGGTGGTTGTTGATGACGATGCGGTTGTCGAAGAGCAGCTTCACCGGGACCGCGCGGACCGAGGTGGCCGTCGGCAGCTCCAGCGAGGCGTTCATGTTCTTCGCCACGGCGGCGGACGGGCCACGCAGGGTGACGTACTCGGGCCCCTCCGTACTCTCGGACGGAGCGGCGGGAGCCTTCTTCGCGGGGGCCTTCTTCTCGGCCTTCTCGGCCTTCTCGGCCTTCGCCGGCTTCGCAGCCTTCTCGGCGTTCTCCGCGGCGGGCTTCTGCTCCGGCGCGGGCTGCGTCTTCGCGCTCTGCTCCGGCGCGGGCCGCGCCTCCGCCTGCGCGGACTTCCGGGGGGCGGGCGCCTCGGCGGCCTCCGCCCGGGCGGGCTTCGGCTGTGCCGGGGCCCGGTCCGCGGCGGCCGGCTTCCCGTTCCCGGCGGCGGCCGCGCCGGCCTCACCACCGGGCTTGTAGTCGGCGAAGAAGTCCCACCAGGCTCGGTCGACCGAGTTCGGGTCCTGGAGGTACTGCTGGTAGATCTCGTCGACGAGCCACTCGTTGGGACCGAAGGCCGCGGCGGGGGTGGTTCCCCGCCCGTCCTGGTCGGTCGAGACGCTCGAAGTGTTGGGGGACTGTGGCGACACGGCGGCTACCGCCCTCTTCCGCTTCCTGAGGTGGTGGACAGCGGAAACAAAGGCTACGCCCCCTACCGGGTCCGGTGCAGGCCGGGCCGGTCAGTCGTCGCGTACATCACATTCGCCGACTGGTTTCGGGGCAGCTCTCGTAGGGAAATAACCCCGGTTCCGCCGCGTCGGGCGGTCCCCGGGCGTACCGGCGCCACAGGCGCCCGCCGCCGAGGCCCTTGGGCCGTCGCAGGCGGGACGGCGGCGCGTCCCCTCCGAACAATCACTTCCGCTTTCGCACCCTACGTCAACCCTGCACTGCACGGCTTCCCGGGAGAGTGACCTTTATGCGGCAGCCCCGGGGTGACTCGGCCACACCGATCGACCCTCCGTGCAGGTCGACGGCCCAGCGGGCGATGGCCAGACCGAGGCCCGTACCGCCGTCGCTGCCCGGTCCGTGGGGGGTGGAGACGCGTCCGCGGTTGAACCGCTCGAAGATCCGGGCCCGCTCCGGCTCCGGGATGCCCGGGCCCTCGTCCAGCACCTCCAGCACCATGCTCTCCGGCTCGTCCCCGCGCCGTGCGCGGAGCGTCACCCGGCCCTGCGGAGGGCTGTGCTTGACGGCGTTGTCCACCAGATTGGCCACCACCTGGTGCAGCCGCTCCGCGTCCGCGTAGGCGGTCAGCTCCGGGGGGGAGACGTCCAGGTGGAGATGGACGTCGGTGCGGCCCGGGACCCCGCCGCCGGGGCCGCGGCTCCGGGCGGCGTTGGTCATGCCGGCCTCCTTGAGGATCCCGGAGAGGTACGGCCAGACCTCGAAACGGCGGGAGCGGAGCGGGACGACCCCGTTGTCCAGGCGGGAGAGGTCGAGCAGCGTCTCCACCAGCCGGCCCAGCCGCTCCGTCTGGTGCAGCGCCGTCCGCATCGTCTCCGGATCGGCCCGGGAGAGCCCGTCGACCACGTTCTCCAGGACCGCGCGGAGGCCCGCGATCGGGGTCCGCAGCTCGTGCGAGACGTTGGCGACCAGCTCCTTGCGGTGCCGGTCCACCGCCTCCAGGTCGGCCGCCATGTGGTTGAAGGTGCGGGCCAGTTCGCCCAGCTCGTCGCGGCGGTCCTCGCGGACCCGGCGGCTGTAGTCGCCGTTGGCCATGGCGCGGGCCACCGTCTTCATCTCGTCCAGCGGCGAGGTCAGCCCGTGCGCCACGAACTGCGTGATCAGCAGCGTCGCGATGATCGAGAAGATGGTGACGATCCGCAGCTCGGTGGCGGTGCTGATCGCCATGATCACCAGCAGTGTGGTGATCGTCACCGAGGTGATGACCAGGGCTCCCAGCGCCGCCGTGACCGAGCGGAACGGGTCGAACGGCCGCAGGACCTCCCAGAGCCGCGCCCACAGGCCGTGCCGGGCGGGTTCGGGCGGGCGGCCTCTCACGTGGCGGGCGCGGCCGGGGTCTCCAGGGCGTACCCCACCCCGTGGACCGTGCGGATGCGCTCCGCCCCGATCTTGCGCCGGAGCGCCTTGATGTGGCTGTCGACCGTCCGGGTCCCCGAGGCGTCCGCCCAGTCCCACACCTCGGCGAGGAGCTGCTCGCGCGAGAGGACCGCGCGGGGCGTGCTCGCCAGGCAGACCAGCAGGTCGAACTCGGTGGGGGTGAGATGGACGTCCTCCCCCTGCACCCGCACCCGCCGCTGCGCGTTGTCTATCTCCAGCTCGCCCAGGCGCAGGATGCCGCTGCGGGGGGTGTGCGCGGCGAGCGCGGCCCGCTCCACCCGGCGCAGCAGGACGTGGACGCGGGCGGCCAGTTCCCGCATGGAGAAGGGCTTGGTCATGTAGTCGTCGGCGCCCACGCCGAGGCCGACCAGCATGTCCGTCTCGTCGTCCCGGGCCGTCAGCATGAGCACCGGGACCGGCCGCTGGGCCTGGACGCGGCGGCAGACCTCCAGGCCGTCGAAGCCCGGCAGCATCACGTCCAGGACGAGCAGGTCCGGCTGCCACGCCTGGGCGGTCTCGACGGCTGACGGGCCGTCATGCGCGGTCTGCACCTGGAAGCCCTCGGCGCGCAGCCGCACGGAGATCGCGTCCACTATGGTCGTGTCGTCCTCGACGACCAGGACGCGGCGCTGGTTGCCCGTGGCGGTCCCCGCGCCCCCGGCGGCGCCGTTCTGTGTCTGATCCATTCCGTATGCCTCTGCCGTTTCCCCGTGCCTGTGTCCCCGTGTCCGCCCGCGGCGCGTGCTTCACCAGCAGCGTAGAGGCAGGGAGCGGGCCGCGGCTACGCAGGACCGACGGCGAGGTGGACGGCGTCCGGTACGCCCCGGGCAACGGGTACCTCTTCCGTCCTTACCTCTAGGAACCCGGCATTCCGCAAGGTGAGTTCGAAAGCGGCCGAGGGCTGCGCGGACCAGACGGCGAGCACGCCGCCCGGGGTCAGCCGGTCACGGCAGAGTGCCAGGCCGGCGGGGGAGTAGAGGCCGGCGTTGTCCTCGGTGACGGTCCAGCCGGGGCCGTTGTCGATGTCCAGGCAGAGGGCGTCGAACCGCCGCTCCGTGGCGCAGAGATGATCCACGAGGTCGGCGTGGACCACCTCGGTGCGCGGATCGGCCCGCGCGGCGCGGGAGAGTTCCGCCAGTGGTCCGGACCGGTGCCAGTCGATCACCGCCGCCTCGCGCTCCACCACCGTGATCCGGCCCCAGCGCGGTTCGGCGGCGGCGTGCGCCAGGGAGAAGCCGACGCCGAGCCCGCCGATCAGCACGGCCGGACGGGCGCGGCCGGCCGGGAGCGCCGCCAGCGCCGCGTCGACCAGCAGCCGTTCGGAGCGGCCGTCGGAGGTGTCCATCAGGAAGCAGCCGTTGGCGATGATCTCGTAGACGGCGCCGCCGGGCGGCTCCGTCCCGGCGGGCCCGGCGGCCCCGTGGGTCCCGCTGTCCTCAGGCGTCCCGCTGCCCCCGCCGGCGGTGGGGCGCGGCCCGCGGCGGCGCAGCACCACCTCGCCGTACGGGCCGTCGCGCCGGTCCAGGGTGACCGGCCCGCCGGCTCCACCGGCGTCTCCTGGCGGGGCCGGCGGGAGGGGGAGCGGCTGCTGGGTCGGTGGCATGGCGCCCAGGGTAGTGACCGTGCGGGGGCGGTCCGGTGCCGGACCGGTGAAGGGCCGGTGGCGGCGGGAGCGCCGGACCCGTGCCACCAGGGGCGGGGGAGCGGGCGGGGTCGCCGTCCGCGCCCGCGCACCCGGCTCGCGCGCGCGGAGAGGTTCCCGCGCGTGCAAACCGGGACAGGAGATAGCCATGACCACCAAAATCGCCGCGGCCCCCCGGGTCCGCGCCCACGCCACCGTCCCGCAGGAGCCCCCGGAGAACTGGGAGTACTCCCTGCAACTTCCGCACGATCCGCGGGGCCCGCGCATAGCCCGTTCGACCGTCCGTACGGTGCTCGCGGAGCACGGCCTGGGAGACCTCGCCGACCGCGCCGAACTCCTCACCTCCGAACTGGCGACCAACGCCTTCCGCTACTCCGACGGCCAGGTGGCCGTGCGGCTGAGATGGCGCGACGGCACGCTGCGCGTCAGTGTCTGGGACACCTCCCCGAGATGCCCGGCGCCCGTCACCGCCGGCCCGCACAGCGAGAACGGCCGCGGACTGCTGCTGCTCTCCCTCTGCGCGGACGACTGGGGCATCCTCGACCTGGCCAAGCGCCACCCGGGCGTGGCCGGCAAGGTCGTCTGGTTCACCCTGGCCCGGCCCGCGCAGCCCCCGGCGGTGCTCTGACCGGCCCCTGTTCCGGCCGGTCCCTCCCGCGGATCCGCCCGTCCGCGCGCCTGACCGTCATCCGCCATCCGCCCGCCCGCGTGGCCGACCGTTCACGCGGCGCCCGCCGGTCCGCGCGCCCGACCGTCCACGCGTTCACGCGCCCGGGCGCCCGCGGACCCGGCCGTCCCGGTCCAGGAGCCCGGTCGCCGGGCCGTCCGTCCACCGCCGGGCTCGTGGGGGGACGCGAGCGTCCGGCGCCCCGGCGCGGTGAAGGCCCCTCCGCTCCGGGGTGATCCGCCCGGCGCCGCGTCGGTCCCGTGTGCGTCCCCAGGTCGTCTCCCGGGCGCGGGTGCCGTGTGTGCCCCCTGGCCGGCTCCCGGGTGCGCGCCCTCCCGCACGCCTCTCACCACCCGACGCGCCCCCCGGTCCGCGCCGACACGCCCTCCCGCGGAACCGCCGGTGGTCTCCCCGGGCACCCTCCCGGCGCCCGTCTCGCGCCGGTCCGCGTCAGGGCCGCTCCCCCCTCGGCCCCGGCGCCCGGGGGTGGCGGCGGGCGCCCTCCCGGGGCCTTCGGCCGCCTCCCGGGCAGGCCCACCCCCGTTCGCTCACGGCGAACGGCCCCCGGGGAACACCCGGGGCCGGCAGCGCATTGAGTCGATACAGCTCAACTTGGTTGCCGAAGGGGAGATCATGCCTGTGACGTCTGTGTCGCTCACCCTGCCCGTGCTGCCGCTCGACGACGAGGTGGTCCTGCCGGGCATGGTGGTGCCGTTGGACCTGTCCGACGCCGAGGTGCGGGCCGCGGTGGAGGCCGCCCAGGCCGCGACGGGCGGCGGTGGGGAGAGCGGCGGCAAGCCGCGGGTGCTGCTCGTGCCACGGATCGACGGCACCTATGCGGGCCTCGGCACGCTCGGCACCGTCGAGCAGGTGGGCCGGCTCTCCGGGGGCGACCGCGGCGCGCTCATCCGCGGGGTGAGCCGGGTGCGGATCGGGGCGGGGACCACCGGGCCCGGGGCGGCGCTCTGGGTGGAGGGCGTCCTCGCCGATGAACCGGTGCCCGACCCGCTGCCCGGCGCCGTCACCGAACTCGTCAAGGAGTACAAGGCGCTGGCCACGAGCTGGCTGCGCAAGCGGGGCGCCTGGCAGGTCGTCGACCGGGTCCAGCAGCTCGACGACGTCGGGCAGCTCGCCGACAACTCGGGGTACTCGCCGTTCCTCACCACCGCCCAGCGGGTCGAACTCCTGGAGACCACCGACCCGGTGGCCCGGCTCCGGCTCGCCGTGCGGTGGCTGGGGGAGCACCTCGCCGAGCAGGATGTCGCCGAGACCATCGCCAAGGACGTCCAGGAGGGCGTCGACAAGCAGCAGCGCGAGTTCCTCCTCCGCCGTCAGCTGGAGGCCGTCCGGAAGGAACTGCGCGAACTCAACGGCGAGTCCGAGGACGAGTCCGGCGACCACCGCGCCCGGATCGAGGCGGCTCAGCTGCCCGGGAAGGTCCGCGAGGCGGCGCTCAAGGAGGTCGAGAAGCTGGAGCGGGCCTCCGACCAGAGCCCGGAGAGCGGCTGGATCCGGACCTGGCTGGACACCGTGCTGGACCTGCCGTGGAACGAGCACACCGAGGACTCCTACGACATCCCCGGCGCCCGGGCCGTCCTCGACGCCGACCACGCGGGGCTGGCCGACGTCAAGGAGCGGATCACCGAGTACCTGGCCGTGCGCAAGCGCCGGGCCGAGCGTGGGCTCGGGGTGGTCGGCGGGCGGCGCGGCGGCGCCGTGCTCGCCCTGGTGGGGCCGCCCGGGGTCGGCAAGACGAGCCTGGGCGAGAGCGTCGCCCGGGCGATGGGGCGGAAGTTCGTCCGGGTCGCCCTCGGCGGGGTCCGGGACGAGGCGGAGATCCGCGGCCACCGGCGCACCTACGTCGGCGCGCTGCCGGGACGGATCGTCCGGGCCGTCAAGGAGGCCGGGTCGATGAACCCGGTGGTCCTCCTCGACGAGATCGACAAGGTGGGCTCCGACTTCCGCGGCGACCCGGCCGCGGCCCTGCTCGAGGTCCTCGACCCCGCGCAGAACCACACCTTCCGCGACCACTACCTGGAGGTCGAACTCGACCTCTCCGACGTGGTGTTCCTGGCCACCGCCAACGTGCTGGAGGCCATCCCCGAGGCGCTGCTGGACCGGATGGAGCTGGTCCGGCTGGACGGCTACACCGAGGACGAGAAGGTCACCATCGCCCGGGACCACCTGCTGGCCCGGCAGCTGGAGCGGGCCGGGCTCGAGGCCGGCGAGGTCGTGCTGGAGGAGTCCGCGCTGCGCCGGCTGGCGGGGGAGTACACCCGCGAGGCGGGGGTGCGGAACCTGGAGCGGGCGGTCTCCCGGGTGCTGCGCAAGGCCGCCGCCCGCCACGAACTCGGCGAGCTGGCGCTGCCGGTCACCATCGGCGCCGGCGACCTGCCCGGCTACCTCGGCCGGCCGCACCACGTCCCGGAGTCCGCGCAGGACCCCGCGGAGCGGCGCACCGCCGTACCGGGCGTGGCGACGGGGCTGGCCGTCACGGGCGCGGGCGGTGACGTGCTCCACGTCGAGGCCTCCCTCGCCGACCCGGAGACCGGCGCCACCGGCCTGCGGATCACGGGCCAGCTCGGCGACGTCATGAAGGAGTCCGCCCACATCGCGCTCTCCTACCTGCGCAGCCGGGGCGGCGAGCTGGAACTGCCGGTGAGCGATCTGGCCGAACGCCAGGTGCATCTGCACGTACCGGCCGGGGCGGTGCCGAAGGACGGGCCGAGCGCGGGCATCACCATGACCACGGCGCTGGCCTCGCTGCTCTCCGGCCGCCGGGTCCGCCCGGAGGTCGCGATGACGGGCGAGGTGTCGCTGACCGGGCGGGTGCTGCCGATCGGCGGCGTCAAGCAGAAGCTGCTCGCCGCCCACCGGGCCGGCATCACCACCGTCGTGATCCCCAAGCGGAACGAGCCCGATCTGGACGACGTGCCCGCGGAGGTGCTGGAGACGCTGGAGGTGCACCCGGTCTCGGACGTCCGGCAGGTGCTGCGGCTGGCGCTGGAGCCGGCCACCACGGCCCGGCCCGCCGGGAGCGAACCGGAGGTGCCCGCCGTCGCCTGACCCGGTCCCGGGGCAACCCGGCGAGGCTCTGGCGCGACGGCGCGGCGGCACGATGGCACGATGGCACGCTGACACCGGTGCATGGGGGATCGCGGCGGCGCCGGGAGCCGGGGAGACGGGACGAGCGGAGACGCGGGACGGTGGTGGCCGGGCGGGACCGGCCGCCACCGTCCCGTTCGCGTGCCCGGGCGCCGGACCCGGCGCGGAGGCGCACCGGCGCGCGCCCCGGGCCGGGCCCGCGTGCCCCCGGCGGGCCCCGACTGCGAAATACTGGGGGCGACGCGACGGGAGCCACCCCGCACGCGCCTCGGGCAGCACCCGGAACGCAGCACCAGGAATTCCGTCCGGAGAGCCGGATGCGGACACGGCGGGAGGGCCTTGGACCATGACCACGCGCCGGAACGGAGCCGGAATGAGCGCCGAGACCGGGGCGGCGGCGCGCGACGGAGCGCCGCCGGACCCCGCCGTCAGTGGCCTGGACCACGCCTTCCTGGCGCTGGAGCGCGAGTTGTCGGTCTTCTTCCGCCGGGCCCGGGCCTCCTCCGGTGAGCTGGCCCGCGAGGTCCATCCGGAGCTGGAGCCCGCGGCGTACGGGCTGCTGCTGCGGCTGGCGGAGACGGGCGAGCAGCGGGCCACGGCGCTCGCCGCGTACTTCGGGGTGGGCAAGGCCACGATGAGCCGGCAGCTCCGGACCCTGGAGGAGCTGGGCATCGTCAGCCGCCGCCCCGATCCGGCCGACGGCCGGGCCTCGCTGGTGGCGCTGACCGGCGAGGGCGCGAGCCGCTTCGCCGCCGTGCGCAGCGCCCGCCGGCACCGCTACGCCCGCCGCCTGCGCGACTGGGACCGGGCGGACATCGCCGAACTCGCGCGGCTGCTGCACCGGCTGAACGAGGTGAACGGCGCGGAGAGCTGAGCCCCCGCCGGGGCCGGTGCCCGCCTCTCCTCCCGGCCCGCGCGGTCCGGCTTCCAGGGGCGCTCGCTCCGGCCGCCGGTGCGGGCGGTTCGCGGGGTTCGCGGCGCCCCTGGATCCGCCGCGCCGCGAGCCGGCTGTCCGCCCGGACCGTCCGCCGGTGCGCGGTGCGCGGTGCGTGCCTGCCGCCGGACCGGGGCGGCCCCGCGCCGCCCTCCGTCCTCCGCCGGCCTGGACCGGTCACTCGCCGGAGAGGGGGCCGCTTCCGCTCCGCCGCCTGCACTGATGCCCCGTCACCAGCCCACCGGAAACCGGGAATTCTTCCGCGGTGGGGCTCACGGCAAACCTCCCGATTCACCGCTCACCGGCGGCCCCCGGTCCACTGCCGGCCCGGCGCGGTTCATCCGGGGGGCCGCTCCGTGCCACCGCCCGGGGCGGCGGCGGGCGCGCCGGCCGCCGCGCCGAAGTCGGCGTGGACCACCGTCGCGTCGTCGTGCCGCTTGCCGCGGGGGAAGGCCCGGCCGTCCGGGTCCGCGGCCTCGGCCGCCCTGACGCGGCTGAGGAGCCCGGCCGCCCCCTCGGTGCGCAGGAGGGCCGGGAGCCCGTCCCAGCCGCCCTCCCGGAAGACCTCCACCCACCGGGTCGCCCCGTCCGTCAGCGCGGTCAGCGACCGGACCTGCGCGCGGGTGAAACCGCCGGTCAGAGCGCGTTCCGCGACCTGCGGGCCGGCGGCCGCGGTGAAGAATCCGCCCTCCGTGTTGCGCAGCGCCTCCACGGCGCCGGCGTACTCCGCGACCCGGGCCGCGCGCTCCGCCGACCCTTCCGGCAGTGTGGCGACGGCGGCGCGCAGGGCGGGGACCGGCGGGGGCAGCCGCGTGAGCCGGTCGTCGGCCACGGCCGTGACGCGGCCGTCCCGCTCCTCCACCACCAGCACCGAGTCGGAGAGCACCAGATGCTCCACGGCGGTCTCGTCCCAGCGGGCGGCCACCACCGTCGCCTGCGGGGTCCTCGGGTGAGAAAGGTCACAGGTCCCGCAGTGGGCCTCGGCGGTGCGTTCGATTGCGCTGGTCAACGCCTCGCGCAGCGTCATATCCCGCCGCGAAACGGACAGTTCGAGCAGCGCGCCGCCCAGCCGGGCGGTGAACCACGGGACTCCGTGGACGCAGCCGCCGCCGTCCGGAGGGGGCGTCACCCCGTCCAGGACGACCAGCGCGCCGCCCGCGCCGGACGCTGGTAGAGCCACCGAGGCGTAGTCCTCGTTGGGGATTCGGGGGTCGCCCGGCTCGCCGGCGAGATCGATGTGCATGGCGTCAGTCTGCCGGGCCGGGGTGTGCCGTCCCGTCACCTCCATGACCTGCGGTGACGGTAGGTGGATGAGGGGTGGCGCGCGGCGACGCGGGGCCGGGGTGTCCGGATTCCTCCGCAATCACCCCGTCGGTGGGTGGTGCGGGCGCGCATCTTGCCAGGACGGGCGGGGGTTTTCCAACCCGTGCGTCTCATCCGGACGGCAACGTGGGGCATCGGGGTTGTTCGTCAACTCATGAGTGATGTTCACTCGTTCGGTGGTCAGGCGGGCGAAGGGTGCCGCCCTGCCCACCGGTGCGGGAATCGCGCACATTCCGCGGCGATTCCGCGTCCGGCCCAGGGGAGGAACGCCCGTCGGCGTCCGCGCTCCAGCGGTACCGAGGGCAGCAGGCGGTTCGCCGGTGCCCCCGGCACTTTGCGGAGATCGAGACAGGATTGCGAGCACCGGTGCGAAAAATGCGTCCTCGGGGCAGGGAACGTGAGTCGGCGCGGACCGCGGGAACGGCCTCCGCACCGCCGAGCGGGAAGCGCACCGCCAAGGTCCGCAACCGTCTGGTCATCTCGGTGGCCGTCGTGGCGGCGGCCGTGGCGGGGGCCGGAGCCCCGGCGGTGCTCACCGCCTCCTCCGAGCTCACGGACACCCAGCGGCTCGTCACGCTCTCCGAGCTGAACGAGCAGGCCGTCGTGTTGTCCCACTCACTGGCCGACGAGCGCGACACCATGACCCGCTTCGTCGCCTCCGGCCGCGCCGCCGGTTCCGGCGAGGCCGCCGGCATCTCCGAACGGCGCCGGGCCCGGGTGGACCGGCAGCTCGCCGAGATCCGGGCGAACGCGCCCGCCTCCCTGGGGGGCCGGCTCGCGCAACTCCCGGAGATCCGGCAGGCGGCGCTGGAGGGCTCCGGTACGGCCGAGGACACCTTCGCCCGCTACACCGAGCTGGTGCAGGCGCTGCACGGCGTCTCGGCCGACCTGGCGCGCCGGATCCCGCCGCGCGGCTCCGGCGGCCCGGGCGACGCGCTGCCCGACCTCAACCGCGCCGTGGAGCAGGCCGCCGCCACCCGCACCCTGCTGCTCTCCGCGCTCGCGTCGGGGGACGCGGGTGACCTGACGGCCACCGCCCAGCGCACCTACGTCCAGGAGCGGGCCGCGGTCGCCGACTTCCGGCAGACCGCCCCGGCCGAGGCCAAGGACAGCTACGACGGCACCGTCAACGGCGACCAGGCCACCCGGGCCGAGCGCTATCTGCGCAACCTCACCGCGCAGCCCAAGCTCTCCGAGGCCGAACTCGCGCTCGACGCGGGCCGGGTGGACACCGCCCTCTCCGGCCGAATCGACCTGATGCGCGCGGTGGAGTCCGCCCTCACCACCGAGGAGACCGGCCGGCTGGCGAGCCTCCGTGATGCCGACGTCCGCGCCCTCGAACTGGCCATCGGGCTGCTCGCCGCGTGTCTGCTGGTGGCGGTTGCCGCCGGCACCTCCGGCGCCCGCTCCATGACCCGGCCGCTGGCCGTGCTCCGGCTCGGCGCCAAGCGCGTCGCGGCCGATCCGGTCGGCGAGGAGCCCGTGCGGTTCACCGGACGGAACGACGAGTACGCGCAGGTCGTCCGGTCCGTCAACGAGCTGAAGGACCGGGCCGCGGAGTTCCACCGCGAGCTGGAGACCCTCCGTGCCGAGCGCGGCGGGCTGATCCAGGAGCGGCGCAACCTCGCCGGCAAGCGGGACGATCTGCTCCGCCAGAAGGACGCCCTGGCGCGGCAGAAGGACGAGCTGGCCGAGCGCCTGTCCGGCTTGCAGGACCGGGTGCACAGCAGCTTCGTCAGCCTCTCCTTGCGCACCCTCGGCCTGATCGAACGCCAGCTCGGCGTCATCGAGGGCCTGGAGGAGCGGGCGAACGACCCCGAGGACCTCGACACCCTCTACAAGCTCGACCACCTCGCCACCCGGATGCGGCGCCACAGCGAGAACCTGCTGGTCCTCGCCGGTGCCGAGCACAGCACGGCGCACAGCGCCTCCCTGCCGCTGCTCGACGTGCTGCGCGCCGCGGTCAGCGAGATCGAGCGGTACGAGCGGGTGCGGATCAACTCGCTGCCGCCGCACACCCGCGTGGCCGGGTTCGCCGCCGACGCGGTCAGCCACCTCGTCGCCGAGCTGCTGGAGAACGCCGCCGCGTTCTCGCCGCCGGAGGCCGCGGTGGAGCTCTCCGGGTGGCAGCTGGAGAACGGTGAGGTCATGCTCTCCGTCCGGGACGAGGGCATCGGGATGACCGAGGAGCGGCTGGCCCAGGTCAACGCCCGGCTCGCCGACCCCGAGCCCGACCCCGGCACCGAGGCGGCCGGCGCCGACGAGGACGCCCTGGGCCTCGGGCTCTACGTGGTGGCGCGGCTCGCCGCGCGCCACGGGATCCGGGTGGAACTCCGCGACCAGCAGCCGGGCGGGATGACCGCCGTCGTCCTCCTGCCGTCCTCGCTGCTGCCGGCGCGGCCCGAGCCGTCGAACGTCCCCGCGGGCCGTCCCGAGGCCGGTGGCGGGGTCTCCCTGCCCGGCTCCGTGGCCGAGGTCAACTCCAACGCGCTGCCGCACCGCCGGGGCGGCTCCCTCGCCCTCCGCCACGCCGGGCGGGCCTCCGCCGCGGCCTCCGTCCCGGCGGGGAACGGCAGCACCGCCGGGACGGAGGCCGGGGTGGAGACCGGGGCGGGTACAGCCGGTACCACCGGGTCCGCGGACGGTGCCGGACCGGCCGCGCCGGCGGCCCCCGCCGAGCCCGCCGAGCCCGCCGAGCCCGCCGCGGTGGCGGCCCCCGGGCCGGACCTGCCGGCGGTTCCGGGGCACGATGCCCCGGCGGCCCCCGGCCACGACGGCCACGACGTCCCCGAGGCGGCTCCCCCGGGAGCGCCCGCCGAGCCGGCCGGGTCAGCCGAGCCGGCCGGGTCCGCCCGGACGGGAGACACCGCCGCGCCCTGGCCCGCCGAGGACCGGGGACTGGCGCGTGACGCCGGGCTCGACCCGCTGGTGGCCGCGGCCGAGGAGGCGGTCCGGGCCTCGGAAGCGGCCTCGGCGCCCGCCGGGACCGGCAGCGGTGCCGACACAGGGAGCGACACCGGCTTCGACACGAGCACCGGCATCGGCACCGGCACCGGCATCGACACCGGCACCGGCACGGTCAGCGGCCACGGCACCGCCCACGGCCACGGCCCCGGGACCGCCACCGACGCGGCGGCCGGTGGCCGAGGTGCTGAGGACCGTCCCGCCCCCGGCGCACCGAGCGGACCCCCGTCCTCCAGCCCGGAGTCGGGCCCGTACGTCACCGTGCCGCACGACTACGTGCCGCCGGGTCCCGCCCCCGGTGAGGGCTCCGGGCTCGTCGTCAGCGACCCGTACGGCGTGCGTGAGGGCGAGGGCGCCCGGGACGAGCACGCGCGCGCCGCGGACGGTGCCCCGGACGGGGTGACCGACCAGCCGACGCACGAGTTCCGGCTGCCCGGCCCGGACGCCGCGGAGTCCGGCGCCACCGCCCGGCCCGAGGGGCCCGCCGGTGGCGCGGGCGGACGGGATCAGGCCACCCCGGGGGGACCGGGGCAGGCCGGCACGGACGGTACGGCAGGCGGCGCCGGGGAAGCGCCGCCGGCCGGGAGCACGCCGGCGGACGCCTCCGGCGCCGCCGAGGGGGCGGCTCCCGCCCCGGCGCCCCGGCGCCTGACGGACAAGGGCCTCCCGAAGCGGACGCCCGCAAGCACGGCGCAGCCCGCAGGTCCGGTCCGGACCCGGGCGCGAGGGGTGGACGCGGAAGCCCTCCGGGCGAAGCTCGGGGGGTTCCAGAGGGGCTCGAAGGAGGGGCGGCGTGACGCGGACGCGGAGATCGCCGAGCAGACCGGTGGACCCGGTGGGTCCGAAGGACCCGGTGAACAGCGCATGGGGGGAACGGATGACGGGGGATCAGTCGAGGAGGCACGCGGTTGAACGCGTATACCACGCCCGGCCCGCGGGCGCAGGACGGTTACGGCCTCAGTCATGAGGCCCGCAACCTTCAGTGGCTGCTGAGCAACCTGGTCGAGGAGGTGCCCGGCGTCCACGCGGTGGCCGTGGTCTCCTCCGACGGTCTGCTGCTGCTCAGTTCCGACCCGGAGCTGGCCACCCGGACGGCGGCCGCCGGGGCCCCGGCCGGAGCAGGGAGCGCGGGGGACGCCGCACCGGCCGGCCCGCGGAACGGCCCCCGGGGGTCCGGCGCCGATCTGGCCACGATCGTCTCCGGCCTGGCGGCGCTGACCACCGGCGCCTCCCAGCTGATGGACGCCGGGCCGGTGAAGCAGACGATGATCTCGATGGACGAGGGCAGCGTCTTCGTCATGTCCATCAGTGACGGCTCGCTGCTCGGGGTGCACGCGACCCCGGACTCCGACATGAGCGCGGTGGCCTACCACATGGCGCTCTTCGTCGGCCGTGCCGGACATGTCCTCACCCCCGAAATCCGCAACGAACTGCGCCAGTCCCTGGAGAGCCGCACGTGACCTCCTCCCGACTCCCGGTCCGCAAGGCGGACGGCGGGCACCGCAAACCGGCCCGCGTCCGCCCGTACGCGCTCACCGGCGGCAGAACCCGCTTCGGGCACGTGCTGCTCGTCGAGAGCTTCGTCTCGGCCATCGAGGCTCCCGAGGAGCGGCCCGAACTGACGGCCGGTAACTGGGCCGACCGCGTGATGCCCGAGATGCGGGCCATCGTCGAACTCTGCCGGCGGATGCGCTCCGTCGCGGAGATCTCGGCCCTGCTGCGCATTCCGCTGGGTGTCGTCCGCGTCCTCCTCAGCGACCTGGCCGACCAGGGAAAGATCCGCATCTACGGCACCGGCCCCGGCACCGACTCCGGGCGCCCCGACCGCGCATTGCTCGAAAGGGTCCTGAGTGGACTTCGCAGGCTCTGACACCAGTACCGCCGCGGGTCCGGTTCCCGCGGGCACGACCACCGCCCCGTCTCCCGGCGTCCCCGGGGCCCCCGCTGCCCCGGGGGCCCCGGGTGGCTCCGGTGTCCCGGCTCCGGCGGCTGCGGGCGCCGTCCCCGCGCGCGACGAGGCCGTCCGGAGCTGGCAGACCGACCGGGACAGCGCCCCCGTCTCCACCAAGATCGTGGTGGCGGGCGGCTTCGGCGTGGGCAAGACGACGTTCGTCGGCTCCGTCTCGGAGATCACCCCGCTCGTCACCGAGGCGGTGATGACCCGGGCCAGCGAGGACGTCGACGACATCTCCGCGACACCGGAGAAGACCACGACCACCGTGGCCATGGACTTCGGCCGGATCACCCTCGACGACGCGCTGGTGCTCTACCTCTTCGGCACCCCCGGCCAGAAGCGCTTCTGGTTCATGTGGGACGACCTGATCCGCGGCGCGATCGGCGCGGTCGTGATGGCCGACACCCGCCGGCTGGAGGACAGCTTCCCCGCGCTCGACTACTTCGAGAGCTGCGGTCTGCCGTACATCGTGGCCGTCAACCACTTCGAGGGCACCGAGTACTTCGCGGTGGAGGACGTACGGGACGCGCTCACCGTGCCGGAGCACGTCCCCGTCGAGATCATGGACGCGCGTGACCCGTCCACCGTGATCCGGGCGCTGCTCGCGCTGGTCTCCCACACCCTTGACCTGACCCCCGAGTGACGTAACCTCACCCACCGGAACAGGCGGTTCCACTCGGGACCGCCTGTTTTTCGGTTGTCCGAACCGTGGTGTTCCGAATCCTTCGAAAGTGAGCCACCGCCATGCGGAAGATACTCGTCGTCGGAGCCGGCCAGTCCGGTCTCCAGCTCGCCCTCGGCCTGCAACAGCACGGCTACGAGGTCACCTTGATGTCGAACCGCACGGCGGACGAGATCCGCTCCGGCCGGGTGATGTCCACCCAGTGCATGTTCCACACCGCCCTCCAGCACGAGCGCGACCTCGGCCTGAACTTCTGGGAGAGCCAGGCCCCGAACATCGACGGCGTCGGCGTCTCCGTCGCCGGGCCCGACGGCAGCCGCCCCGTAGACTGGGTGGGCAAGCTGGACGGTTACGCGCAATCCGTCGACCAGCGGCTCAAGATGGCCGGCTGGATGGAGACCTTCTCCCAGCGCGGCGGGCAGCTCGTCATCCACGGTGCCGCCGTCTCCGACCTGGACTACTTCGCCCGCTCCTACGACCTGGTGCTGGTCTCCGCCGGCAAGGGCGAGCTGGTCTCGATGTTCGGCCGGGACGCGGACCGCTCGCCGTACGACGCCCCGCAGCGCGCGCTGGCCGTGGCCTACGTGCACGGGCTCGGGCCGCGGCCGGAGCACCCGGAGTTCGACGCCGTGCGCTGCAACCTCGTCCCGGGCGTCGGCGAGTTGTTCATCATGCCCACCCTCACGCTCTCCGGCCGCGCCGACATCCTCTTCTGGGAGGGCGTCCCCGGCGGTCCGCTGGACGTCTTCAACGGCGTCCGGGACCCGGGCGAGCACCTGGCGATCACGCTGGACCTGATGAAGCGTTTCCTCCCCTGGGAGCACGACCGCGCCACCCAGGTCGAGCTGACCGACGCGAACGGCACCCTCGCCGGCCGCTACGCCCCCACCGTGCGCAACCCCGTGGGCCGGCTCCCCTCGGGCGGCGCCGTGCTCGGCGTGGCCGACGTCGTCGTCGCCAACGACCCGATCACCGGCCAGGGCTCCAACTCCGCCGCCAAGTGCGCCGCCGCGTACCTGGCGAGCATCGTGGAACACGGCGACCGCCCGTTCGACGAGGCGTGGATGCGGTCCACCTTCGACCGCTACTGGGAGACGGCCCGGCACGTCACCAAGTGGACCAACGCCATGCTCGCCCCGCCGCCGGAGCACGTGCTCAACCTGATCGGCGCCGCCGGGCAGTTCCCGCCCATCGCCGACCGGTTCGTCAACGCCTTCGACAACCCCGCCGATCTGGAGAACTTCTTCTACGACCCGGCGCGGAACGAGGCCTACATCGCGGAGGTCGCGGGCGCGGCCCAGGCGTCCGGCGCCTGAGCCCGGCCGGCGCCCCGGCCCGCCCCCGTCCCGGTGCGCACCCCCGGGGCGGGGGCGGGGCGTCCGGGAGCGCTCAGGAACGCGGCCTGGACCAGGGCCACTTCAGGCCGCCCGCCCGGCGCCCCTCCGGGTCGTACACGTAGACCCAGCCCAGCGGCAGCCCGAGCCGCCGGCTGTGGCCGCCGACCTCGCGCCGGTAGACGTGGACCACCGGCTTCCCGCCGTCCCCGTCCGGCACCGGCACCTCGTAGACCTTCGGCGGATGTCCCGTCGCACCGGTCAGCACCGGCAGCGTCCGGCCGTCCAGCGGCCCGCCGACGAAGGGCGTCTCCTCGCTTCTCACCGCGCCTCCTTCCCGGGGCCCCGCCCGTCCGCCGGACCGGGCGCGGGGGGAGCGGGTGTGGACCGGGCGGACGCGGACGGAGCGGGCCCGGAAGGCGGTGGGCCGGAAGACGGCGGCCCGGAAGGCGGCGGTCCGGCAGGACGCGGCACGGCCGGGGAGGCCGCCCCGGCGGACGGGGTGGCGTCCCCGGCCGTGCCGAGCAGGTGCCCGGAGTCCGGCAGCAGCGCCAGCAGCCGCCGGGCCAGGTCACCGCCGGGACCGTCCGGCCGCTCCCGGCGGAGCGCGCCGCGGAGGACACCGCGGGTCTCGGCGTCCCCGGCGGCCGTGGCGGCGAGCAGGGCGACGAAGTGGTCCAGCAGCCAGGCCCGCAACTGGTCGGCGGGCGGCTGCTTCTCCTCGTCGATCCAGATCAGCGAGGCGGCCTCGACCGCCGCGATCCAGGTGCGGAGCGTCGTGCGCAGCCGCAGCCCCGGCCGGGGGACGTCCAGGTGGAGCAGGATCTGCCCGGCGGCGGCCCGCCGGACCTCGTCCACGATCGCCGAGGTCCGGGCGGTCTCCGCGACGCTGCCGCCGCGCAGCAGGGCGCTGAACCCCGTGCCGTACTCGTCGACGCAGGCCAGGTAGCGGTCGAGGACCCGGCTCAGCCGCTCCGTGAGCGGCCCGGTGCGCGGCTCGGCGAAGCACTGCTCCATCCGGTCGGCGGCGCTGCGCAGCGCCGCCTCGTACAACTGCGGCTTGCCGCCCGGGAAGTAGCGGTAGACCAGCGGGCGGGACACCCCCGCGGCGTGCGCCACGTCGTCCAGCGAGACCTCCTCCGGGGCCCGCTCGGCGAAGAGCGTGAGCGCCGCGTCCAGGAGCTGCTGCCGGCGCTGCTCGACGGTCAGCCGCCGGTACGCGGCGCCGGGGCCGGACCGGCGTCCGCGTGAGGCTGTCGGGGCGGGGCCGCTGCCGTTCATGTCCGCAGCGTAACCGCCGGGCCCGGAGTGCGGTGGTTCGGGCGCCGGTGGGCACCGGGCCCGGCGCCGGAGCGGGCAGCCCGCCGTCCGGAGCGGTGGCCGGAGCGGCGAGGGCAGGGGCACGCCCCGCGGGGGGAAGCTCCGCGGGCCCGTCGTCCCGGAGGCCGGCGCGGGGCGCGCGGACGCCCCCGGTCCGCGCCGGCCTCCGGGAGACGGGCCGGGGAGGGGACGGGGAACGGACCGGGGAGGGGGCGGGGGAGGGAGGCGACCCGACCCCGGATGACGGCCGCGGTCCACGCGCGGTCCGTGCGCGGACTCCGCCCGCGTGTTCCCTGCGCGCGGTCCGTGCCTGGCCCCCTGCGCGGTCCGTGCCTGGCCGCCTGCGCGGTCCGTGCCTGGCCCCTGCGCGGCCCCCGCGCGGCCCCCGTCAGGCGAACAGGCCGGAGCCCTTCCACATCCGGCGGCCCACACCGCGCAGCACGCCGATCTCGTCCAGGAACTCGGTGAGTTTCCTCGCCCCGGTCTGCATGACATCGCGCCGGTGGTCGCTCGCCGCCACCTGCGCCAGGGCCTCCTTCTGGTCCAGGCCGACCTGGGTGTAGACCTCGGGGTTGATGAACGCCTTGGAGAAGACCTGGGAGAACACGCCCGAGCTGATCCGCGTGAACCCGCGGCTGTAGCGCGACGCGGTGAGCATCTGGTGGCGCAGTTCCTCGCGGGCGTACCGGACGTGCCGCGCCTCCTCCACGACGTGGATCCGGGTGACGCCGCGCAGCAGCGGCTGGACCCGCTCGTCGGGGAAGGTCAGCCGCTGCATCCAGTCGAGGATCTCCTCGCCGAGCAGGGTCGCCGTGAACGAACCGGGGGTGGTGGAGACCGTCTTGAACGCCCGGCCGAGCCCGTGGTGGAAGCGGCTCACCGGGTAGACCGGGGTGCCGCTCCGCTCGATCAGCCGTGCGAACATCTTGGAGTGGCGGCACTCGTCCTCGATCTCGGTGAGGGCGTAGCGCACATGCGAACTCGTCGCCGGCTTGTCGTAGATGTGCCGGGTGAGCAGCTGCATCAGGATGATTTCGAACCAGATGCCCAGCGAGGCGAGCGAGCACGCCTCGTGCCGGGAGAGGTCGATACGCTGCTCCTCGGACATCCGCTCCCACAGCGGGGTGCCGTAGAGCGACACCAGTTCCGGCGGCCAGTACCAGAGCCCTTCCACGAAGGGGGCGTCCCAGTCGAGTTCGGTCTCCGGGTCGAAGGAGTGCTTGGCGGAGGCGTCGAGCAGCCGCCGCGCCACCTGCTCGCGGTCCTTCAACTCCCCGAGGGCGTCCCGCTGCGCCGCTGTCCCGGTCGTGATCGTCATGCTGTCGGCCACCTCGCTTGTGAGTTACCCGCGGTACTCAACTATGAGACTTTTTGTCAGCAAGGGTCAACACCCTTGGCCGTGGAGGGTGTCCGCCGGATGTGAAGGGGTGGTGATCGCCGCGGACCGGGTGGTGCCCGGACGGGCGCCCGGCGCCACGCGCGGGAGCGGGCCGCCGGCCCCGTGCCACCGGGCCCCGCGGCTGACACCATGTGCCCCATGACGACCGACACCCCGCCGGGCGGTCCCGGAACCGGCGACCGCGCCGCCGCGCACGACAGCCTCAGCGCTCTCGCCCTCGGCGACTCCTTCGGCGAACGCTGGTTCCCGCTGAGCCACGGCCCGGGGAACGTCGCCGGGGCCATCCGGGAACGGCGGCTGCCGGAGCCCCGCCACTGGCCCTGGACGGACGACACCGCGATGGCCCTCGCCGTCTTCGCCGTCCTGGACCGGCAGGGTGAGGTGGAGCAGGCGGAGCTCGCGCGTGAGTTCGGCGAACGCTACACCGCCGACTCCGGCCGTGGCTACGGCAGCGGAATGCACCAGCTCCTGCCGCTGCTGGCGGAGACGCCGGACCTCTGGCGGGAGAAGGCGGACGCGCTCTTCGGCGGCCAGGGCAGCCTGGGCAACGGCGCGGCCATGCGCGTCGCACCGCTCGGCGCCTGGTACGCGGGCGACCCGGAGCGCGCCGCCGCGCAGGCCGCGCTCTCGGCCCAGGTCACGCACGCGCACCCGGAGGGCGTCGCGGGAGCCGTGGCCGTCGCCGTGGCCGCAGCGCTCACCGCGGACCGCGACCGCGAGCCGCCCGCGCGGGCCGAACTGCTCGCCGAGGTGGCCGGCCACACCCCGCACGGAGCCGTGCGGGACGGTCTGCTGCGCGCCGCCGGGCTGGCCCCGGGCACCGCACCGGCCGCCGCCGCGGCGGCGCTGGGCAGCGGGTACCGCCTCCGCGCCGACGACACCGTGCCGTTCGCCCTCTGGTGCGCCGCGGGCCACCCGGAGGACCTCACCGAGGCGCTGTGGGCCACGGCGGCCGGGCTGGGCGACGTGGACACGACCTGTGCCATCGCGGGCGGGGTCGTCGGCGGGCGGACCGGCGTGGCCGACGTGCCGGCGGCGTGGCGGGAGCGGGCGGAACCCCTGCCGCCGGCCTTCGCGGCCTGACCCGGCCGGTGCGCCGGCGCCGGGCGGATCCGGGCGGCTGGGGAATCCGGGCGGCTGGGGGACCCGGATGCCGGGGTCCCCGGCCGCCGGCCGGGAGCCGGGCCCGGTACGGCGGCGGGGTGGGGCGGGGGCAGCGGCGGGGGTGGCGTATCAGGCCGGCTGCCCGGGCCGGACCGGGACGGCCTCCGTCTCGCGCACGCCCAGCTCGAACCAGGTCGCCTTGCCCTCTCCCGGGCCGTGCCGGTACACGCCCCAGTCGTCCGCCCCGGCCGAGATCAGCAGCAGGCCGCGTCCCGACTCCTCGTCCGGGCGGGGGGTGCGGCGCACCGGGAGCCCCGGTGCCTCGTCGTGCACCAGGACCCGGAGCCGGCCCGGGGAGGTGCCCAGCCATTCCGCGAAGACCGTCACCGGCGTCGTGCAGCCTTTGCTGCGGCAGGCGTTGACGGCGTTCGTCACCACCTCGGAGGTGAGCAGCAGGGCCGGCCCCGTCAGATCGGGACGGCCGGCCGCCGCCAGCAGCGCACGGACGGCCTCCCGCGCGGCGCGCACCCAGACGGGGTCGGGCGGGAAGACGAGGGAACAGTCGGGGGTGGGGGTGGCGAGCATGACGGCCTCCTGGCGAACGCCCGGCGGGGGAGGGGCGTGACCGGCACCACTGCGGCCGGCCGCGCCTGGTCACCGGTCGCGGGAGGCCGGTCGCCGCACGGGGCGGCGAGTCGGTGAAGCGCTGCGAACCTACGGTCACGCATGAGCCAGTTACAACCGTGAACGAAGAAGATCACCCGGAAGAGTGGCCCCCAGGCGATCGTTGGACCATTTTCCCCCGGGGCGGTCACACTGCGCGGGATCGCCGAGGGAGGACCACATGGCAGCGAGGACGCGGCCGAGCGAGCGGCAGCGCCGCCTCGGCGCCGAACTCCGCAAGCTGCGGCGGCGGGCCGGGCTCTCCGGTGACGCGGCCGGGGTGCTGCTCGACGCCGACCGCACCCGGATCAGCCACATCGAGGCGGGCCGGATGGACGTCCCGCGCAACGGCCTCTACCGGCTGCTGCGTTCCTACGGCTGCCCGGAAGGCCCGTTCTTCGACGGCCTGATGGAAATGGCACATGACCGCGGCAAAGGATGGTGGGACGAATACGGGGAAATCCTCGGCCGTTCCCTGCTGGACCTGGCCGAACTGGAGGCCCGTGCCACCGGTATCCGTATGCACGAGCCCGTCTTCATTCCCGGGATGCTGCAGACCCCGGACTACGCGCACGCGGTCATCTCGACCCTGGAGGAGGACCGGGAAAACGTCGACCGGTATGTGCGGTTCAGACTGGCCCGGCAGCGGGTGCTGGAGCGGGAAACGGCCGGCGCGGTCCCGTATCACGCCATTGTTCACGAATCGGCGCTGAGGGTCCGCGTCGGTTCCGCCCGCACCATGCGCAGGCAACTGCTGAAACTCATCGAGACGGCGCGGTTGCCGCAGGTCACGTTGCAGGTCTTCCCGTTCGCGGCGGGGGCGCACCCGGCCTTCGCGGGGCCGTTCGTCCTCTTCGGCGGAGCGTCCCCCGAACTGGACACGGCTTATGTGGACACTTTCGGAAGCCCTGTATTCATCGGGGATGGCGGGCGCTTGGCCGAGTACGGAAGAATGTTCCGGCGGCTCAGCGCTCTCGCACTCGCCCCGGTCGATCCCGAGACGGCGCCGGAATCCCATGAGAGCCGTGATTCGCTGAGCCTCATCCAGCACCTCATGTACGAGCTGTAGGGAGAGCCGATGCCCGAACTCGCGTGGACCAAGTCCTCGTACAGCACCGCGGGGAACACCGAATGCGTGGAGGTCGCCGCCGGAAGGGAGAAATCCCCGGACCGCCCCGGAATCGGCCCCGGCTCGGACTCCGGATCGGACTCCGGAGCGGGCCCCGGCCCCGGCTCCGGAGCGGGCCTCGTGCATCTCCGCGAGAGCGACGAGCCCGGCGCCGTGCTGACCGTCGCGCCCCGCATCTGGACGGCGTTCACCCGGGCCGTCAAGGCCGGGGAGTACGACGACCTCACCCGCCTCTCCCGCCTCGCACGGCTCGCGCCCCCGGCCCGGTCCTCCCCGCTCTCCTGGCCTTCCCGGCCCGCCCGGCCGGCCCAGGTCCCCCGGCCCTCCCGCCCGTCCGGGCCTCCCCCGCGGTGAGGGCCGGGGCGCCGCGCGGCCCCCGCCCTGCGCGCCCCGGCCCGTGCTCACCGCCCCAGCGCCGCCGCCATCACCGCGCGGGCGATCGGGGCCGCGTCACCCCCGCCGCTGACGTCCGCGCGGTCGGCCGCCGCGTCCTCGACCACCACCGCGACCGCCACGGCCGGCTGTTCCGCCCCGTCGGCCCGCGCCCAGGAGATGAACCAGGCGTACGGCACGCCCTCGTTGCCCACGCCGTGCTGCGCCGTCCCGGTCTTGCCGCCCACCTCGGCGCCCGGGAGGGCGGCGTTGCGCCCCGTGCCGTTCTCCACCACCCCGCGCATCAGCTCCCGCAGTGTCCGGGCCGTGTCCGCGCTCATCGCCCGGTCGTAGGTGCGGGCGCGGGTGCGGGAGACGGTGTCGCCGTCGGCGTCGGTGATCCGGTCCACCAGGTACGGCCGCCGCAGCTTCCCGCCGCCCGCCACGGCCGAGGCGACCATGGCCATCTGCAACGGCGTCGCGGCGGTGTCGTACTGCCCGATGGCGGAGAGGGCGAGCTGCGCGTCGTTCATGTCGGTGTCGAAGACGGACGTGGCGGCCCGGGACGGCACCCTCAGCCCGTCGTCGTTGAAGCCGAACCGCTCCGCCGCGTCCGCCATCCGGTCCAGCCCCGTCTCCACGCCCAGCTTCGCGAAGACGGTGTTGCACGAGACCTCCATGGCGTACCGCAGATCGGCGTTCTCGCACCCCTGGGCCTCGTTGGTCAGTTCGGTTTCCGTGCCGGGGAGGGTGAACGGGGACGGGGAGTCCGTCGCCTCGTCGGGGTCCGTCACCACCCCCGCGTCCAGCGCTGCCGCGGCGGTGACCACCTTGAAGGTGGAGCCCGGCGGGTACGTCTGGCGCAGCGCCCGGTTGAGCATCGGCTGCTGACCGGCGGTGGTGAGCCGCCGCCAGGCGTCGGCGGCGGCCGTGCCGTTGCCGGAGATCTCCGCCGGGTCGTAGGAGGGGCTGGAGACCAGGGCGAGGATCTTCCCCGTGCCGGGTTCGAGGGCGGCGACGGCGCCCCGCGCGCCGCCCAGCCCGTCGGCGGCGGCGCGCTGCACGGCGGGGTCGATGGTGGTGTGCACGTCACCGGCGGCCTCCCGCTCCCGGGTGAGCGCGTGCCACAGGGAGAAGCCGGGGAAGGCCGCCAGCCGGGGGTCGGCGCCGGAGAGGACGTCGTCCTCGGCGTCCTCCAGCAGGGCGGTGCCGTAGATCTGCGAGGCGTAGCCGGTGACGGGCGCGTAGAGCGGGCCGTTGGTGTACGTGCGTTCGTAGCGCAGCCGCTCGCCGGTGTCGCGGGAGCCGGTGACGGACTCCTCGCCGACGAGGATGTTCCCGCGCGGCGCGCTGTAACGGGCGATGTTCTGGCGGCGGTTGGCGGGGTTGTCCTGGTACTCCTCCGCGTCCACCACCTGGAGCCGGGAGGCGTTCAGCAGCAGCGCCACCAGCAGGAGCAGGAAGAACGCGGACAGGTGCCGGATCTGGCGGATCACGTTCGGTTCCCCTCTCCGCCGGGGGCACCGCCCGGCACACCGCCGGGGCCGCCCCCGGACGGCGCCGGTCCTGCCCCCGTGCCGTCCCCGGGCCCGTCCGCCGGTCCGTCCGGCGGTCCCTCCGGCGCCGGTTCCGGGCGCCGGGCCGCGTCGCTCATCCGGATGAGCAGCGCCACGATGATCCAGTTGGTGACCACGGACGAGCCGCCCTGGGCGAGGAACGGCATCGCCATCCCCGTGAGCGGGATCAGCCCCGTCACGCCGCCCGCGATGACGAAGACCTGGAGCGCGACGATCGAGGCGAGACCGGTGGCCAGCAGCCGCCCGAAGGGGTTGCGCTGGGCCAGCCCGGCGCGCAGCCCCCGGGCGACCAGCAGCGCGTAGAGCAGGAAGATCGCGAAGAGGCCGGCCAGGCCCAGCTCCTCGCCCGCGGTGGCGAGGATGAAGTCGGACTTGGCGGCGAAGCCGATGAGGATGGAGTCCCCCTGGCCGAGTCCGCTGCCCAGCAGCCCGCCCGAGGCGAAGGCGAAGTAGGTCTGGGCGAGCTGGCCCGCGCCCTCCCCGGCCTCGATGGACGCGAAGGGGTGCAGCCAGTTCTCCACCCGGCTGTGCACATGGGGTTCGAGGGAGCCGACGGCGACGGCGCCCGCGGCGGCCAGCAGCAGCCCGACCGCGATCCAGCCGGTGCGGCCCGTGGCCACGTAGAGCAGGACGACGAAGAGGCCGAAGAAGAGCAGCGAGGTGCCCAGGTCGCGTTCGAGGACGAGCACGCCGACGCTGGCGAGCCAGATGGTGAGCACCGGGCCCAGCACCCGGGCGGTGGGGAACTGGAGCTTCCGGATCCGGCGCCCGGTGTAGGCCAGGGCATGCCGGTTGACGGCCAGATAGGCGGCGAAGAAGATCGCGAGCAGGATCTTGGCGAACTCGCCGGGCTGGAAGGAGAGCCCTCCGGCCCGGATCCAGATCCTGGCGCCGTTGACCGCGGGGAAGAAGATCGGCACCACCAGCAGGACGAGGGCGGTGGCGACGCTCAGATAGGCGTAGCGCTGGAGCGTCCGGTGGTCCCGGAGCAGGAGCACGACGGCGGTGAAGAGGCCGACGCCGAGCGCGGACCAGACGAGCTGGGTGGGCGCCGCCTCGTCGGACGGGGTGGCCAGGTCGAGCCGGTAGATCAGCACCAGGCCGATCCCGTTGAGCAGCACGGCGATGGGCAGCAGCAGCGGATCGGCGTAACCGGCGCGCAGCCGTACGGCCCCATGGGCGAGGAGGGCGAGCAGCCCGAGACCGGCGCCGTAGCCCGCGGCGCCCGCCGGCACGGCACCGCCGGTGGCCAGGCCGACCTCGACGTAGCCGTAACCGGAGATCAGGACCGCGATCAGCAGGAGCAGCAGTTCGGTGCCGCGCCGCCGGGGGTGCCGCACCGGCGGAGGCGGCGATTCCGCCGGATCGGTGTGCAGGGACGCGCCCGGACCGTCCGGGGGAGGACCCGCTGTCGATGCGGCCATACCGGAGAGCGTCACCCACTTCGGGAGAGTTCCGACGCGCCGTCGGAGCCGACGGCGGCCCTCGGTCCTGGGCCGGCCGCCCGCGGTGGACGTAACCCTGCCCGCGGGCTCCGTGACCTATGCCGGGCGGGGCCCGGTGCGCCCTGGCCGGCGCACGCCCGGGAGCGGCGCCC
Organism: Streptomyces zingiberis; assembly: GCF_012034935.1. Classification (GTDB taxonomy): domain Bacteria; phylum Actinomycetota; class Actinomycetes; order Streptomycetales; family Streptomycetaceae; genus Streptomyces; species Streptomyces zingiberis. The sequence continues at coordinate 143,027 of NZ_JAATEN010000006.1, read as the reverse complement.
GCCCGGGGGCGCGGGGGCCGTCGTGTCCCGCACCGCCGCACCCGCCGCACCCCCCGTGCACGCGGTGCGCGGGGGGTGCGGCGGAGTGAGGCCGTACGGGTCACGCGGCCGGCGGGCCGTCACGGCCGGGGTGCCGTCAGCACCAGCGCGGGGCCGGCCCGATGTTCTCGATGTAGCGGGCCGAGGCGAAGGCGTACTGACCGTCCGCCAGCAGGTACCAGCGCGGGTTGCCGTCGATGTTCTGGCCGTTGACCTTGCACTTGATCTTCACGATGGCGCCGTAGGGCTTGGAGCCGACGACACGGCCGCCCTGGTTGGGCGCCGAGCGCAGCAGCAGGCCGGAGTGCGCGATGACGCGGCCCTTGTAGAGGTGGTGGCCGTCGTGGTCACCGCGGGGGTGGTCCCAGCCACCACCGGTGGGGGCGGTGACCGGGGCCGCCGCGGTGGCCGCGACGGCCGGGGCGGCGGCGGTGAGAGCGGCGAGCGCGCCGGTGGCGACGCCGACCGCGATCTTGCGGAACGTGGACTGCAGCATCTGCGATGCCTCCTGTGGCGGGGAGTGCCCGGCCTCCGGGGAACGGGCGGAGTGGTCTCGGCTGACCGGCTGACGCGTGGACTTCGTTGACCGTTATCAACCGGTGTAAATGACGCTAAATCGGTCACCGTGCGCCCGCAACCTGTCACGCTCCGGCGCGAGTGGGCGGCGGCCCCGCCGGAGGTGGTCGCGGCGGAGGTGCCGACCCCGGTGGCGCCGGGCCCGGTGCCGGTGGCCCGCCGGGGCGGCTCGGTGGCTGGAGGGGGCCGGTGATCCTCGGGGGTGAGTGAGGCGGTCGACGGGGCCTTCCGGAAGGTGTGCCGCGGTGAGCGCCCTTCGCCGGCCGGGAGCGTCGAAGGAAGGGCCAGGTGGCGGCGGGCTGCATCCCCTGTGGGGGAAGGTCTGGGCCGGAGGTGAAGGTAAAGAAAGGGTCGAGCCGCCGAAAATTCCGGAAATCGAATCACGGGATCCGCTGAAGTTCGCAGTTCAACCGCACCTTGGCTCGCAGTACCCCCTGGTCAATCTCGGGCATTCGGGGATAACCCCCAGGTTGCCCCGCTGAAAATTTTCCGGAAACTATCGTTGACGCTGTGTCAGTGGTGTGGCCATACTCCGGATCGGCCGACCGATGAGCGCACCGCGCCGGGCGTTCCTTCCCCTCCCCCACGGGTCCCCCACGGAACGGACGGCGTCCCGCGAGAAGCGGCCGGTCCCACCCACCATGCCCGGACGGTTCCTCCACTCCCGTCCGGTCCCCGGAAGAAGGGGCAGTCATGAACAGTCATGCGCCGGCCGAACGGGCCGGCCGGTCCGGAAGACCCACGCGATCCCGCGTCCTGCGGCAGCTCCGCCGCGCGGCCGTCCTCGGGGCCGCCGCCGTCCTCGCCTCCACCGGCCTGGTCGCCACCGCCTCCACCGCGGAGGCGGCGAGCACCCTGGGCGCCGCGGCGGCCGAGAAGGGCCGCTACTTCGGCGCCGCCGTGGCCGCCAACCACCTCGGTGAGTCGACCTACGTGTCCACCCTGAACCGCGAGTTCACCAGCGTCACCGCCGAGAACGAGATGAAGTGGGACGCGCTGGAGCCGAACCGGAACAGCTTCCAGTTCGCCACCGCGGACCGCATCGCCAGTCACGCACGTGGCCAGGGCATGAAGCTGCGCGGGCACACCCTGGTCTGGCACTCCCAGCTTCCCGGCTGGGTGCAGAACCTCCAGACCAATGACCTGCGATCGGCGATGAACAACCACATCAACCAGGTGATGGCCCATTACCGGGGCCAGATCGACTCCTGGGACGTGGTGAACGAGGCGTTCGAGGACGGCTCCAGCGGGGCGCGGCGGAACTCGGTGTTCCAGCAGCGGCTGGGCAACGGCTGGATCGAGGAGGCGTTCCGCACCGCGCGGCAGGCCGACCCGAACGCCAAGCTCTGCTACAACGACTACAACACCGACAACTGGAGCCACGCCAAGACGCAGGCCGTCTACGCCATGGTCCGGGACTTCACGTCCCGTGGCGTGCCCATCGACTGCGTCGGCTTCCAGGCCCACTTCAACAGCGGCAACCCGGTCCCGAGCAACTACCACACCACTCTTCAGAACTTCGCCGACCTGGGGGTGGACGTCCAGATCACCGAGCTGGACATCGCCGGCTCCGGCCAGCAGCAGGCGGAGCAGTACCGCGGCATCACCCAGGCGTGCCTGGCGGTCTCCCGCTGCAACGGCATCACCGTCTGGGGCATCCCGGACCACTACTCCTGGCGTTCCGGCGACACCCCGCTGCTGTTCGACCGGAACTACAACAAGAAGGCCGCCTACACCGCGGTGCTGGAAGCACTCGGCGGGAGCAACTCCGGCGGTGACGACGGCGGCGGTGACGACGGCGGTGGTGACGACGGCGGCAACGGCGCGACCTGCACGGCCACCTACACCCAGACCGACCGCTGGGGCGACCGCTTCAACGGCCAGGTGACCGTCACCGCGACCGGGGGGCCGATCAGCGGCTGGTCGGTGCCCGTCACCGTGGCCTCGCCGCAGCGGATCTCCTCCACCTGGAACGGCAGTCCCACCTGGGACGGCAGCGGCAACGTCATGACGATGCGGCCGAACGGCAACGGCACCCTGTCCGCCGGATCCTCCACCAGCTTCGGCTTCACGGTGATGGCGAACGGCAACTGGTCCCAGCCCAGGATCGGTGCCTGCTCGGTCTCCTGACCGGGCCCCGCGCCCACCCGCCGCGGATCCTCCCCCCACGCCGCGGCGGGTCCCGCCACCTCCGGTCACCCGCCCGTCCCCGGCGGGTGACCGGAACCGGCCGGTCCGGCCGGGACGTGACGTGCGGACCGGCCGGGCCGGGTTGCCGCAGGCACCGCTGATCCGCCGAACCGGCGTTCCCCGGGACAGACTCGTCCGGAAGGCCGACGCAGGGCCTTCCGGAACGGCGCCACCCGTCGCCGGCCACCCCTGGGCGGTGATTCCGCAGGCCACGGACGGTCGTCCGCTTCGGCGCCGGTCGGACTCCGGCCACAACGGTGCGGAGCCCCAGGGCCGTCTAACGGAAACTTGCCGGGAAGGCGGGCGCCCGGCGTATCTCCGTCATCGGTACAGCCGCTTCCCCGTGTACAGCTCTCCAGCTCAGACCGGCAGGGCGGTCCGATCGGCCCCGTCACCCCATCGAAAACTTCCGGAAATGAGCGTTGACGCCCCCTCGGAGCCGCCGCCATACTCCGGAGCGATCGTTGCCGACCGCCATGGTTTCCTCCGTTCACCGCGCCCTCGGGGAACGGCGGGGACCGGAACGGCGCACCGGTCATCCCACCCCCACAGCGGACGGCTCCTCCACCTCCGTCCGCCACCCCGGAAGAAGGGGCACCAATGATCAACGTTTCGTCAGCCGTACGCGGACGTCCCGGATCGGGCGCCCGGAAGGCGGTCGTCCTCGGGCTGGCCGGTCTCCTCGCCGCGAGCGGCGTGCTCGCCACGGCCGGCACGGCCGCCGCGGGCACCACCCTCGGCCAGTCGGCGGCCGAGAAGGGCCGGTACTTCGGCGCCGCCGTCGCCAACCACCGCCTCGGCGAGTCGAACTACGTGACGACGCTGAACCGCGAGTTCAACAGCGTCACCGCGGAGAACGAGATGAAGTGGGACGCCACCGAGCCCTCCCGCGGCAACTTCCAGTTCGGCAACGCCGACCGGATCGTCAACCACGCGCGCGGCCAGGGCAAGATGGTCCGCGGGCACACGCTGGTCTGGCACTCCCAGCTCCCCGGCTGGGTCCAGGGGCTGGACACGAACAACCTCCGGTCGGCGATGAACAACCACATCAACCAGCTCGCCGGCCGCTACCGGGGCCAGATCCACTCCTGGGACGTGGTGAACGAGGCGTTCGAGGACGGCGGCAGCGGCGCCCGGCGCAACTCGGTGTTCCAGCAGCGGCTGGGCAACGGCTGGATCGAGGAGGCGTTCCGCACCGCCCGGCAGGCCGACCCCAACGCGAAGCTCTGCTACAACGACTACAACACCGACGACTGGAGCCACGCCAAGACGCAGGCCGTGTACAACATGGTCCGCGACTTCAAGAACCGTGGCGTGCCCATCGACTGCGTCGGTCTCCAGTCGCACTTCAACAACCAGAGCCCGGTGCCCGGCAACTACCAGACCACCCTCCAGAGCTTCGCCAACCTCGGGGTGGACGTCCAGATCACCGAGCTGGACATCGCCGGCTCCGGCCAGCAGCAGGCGGAGTCCTACCGCACGGTCACGCGGGCCTGCCTCAACGTCTCCCGCTGCACCGGGATCACCGTCTGGGGCATCCCGGACCACTACTCCTGGCGCGCCGACCAGACCCCGCTGCTGTTCGACCGGAACTACAACAAGAAGCCCGCGTACAACGCGGTGCTGGAGGAACTGAACCGCTGACACCGGCCGGCGGGCCTCGTCGTCCCCGCGGACGGCGTACCGCCCACGGCACCGCGCGCGGCGCGGCGATCCCCCACGGTCGCCGCGCCGTTCGCGTGTGCGCCCGCGGCCCGCGCCGCCGTGGCGTTCGGGGGTCCGGGGGCCCGGGGATGCCGCGCGTTCCCGCCGCGTCCCGTCACCGTCACCGTCGCGTCCCGGCGCCCCTCGTCCGTCGCCCGGACCGGCCCCGCCCCTCACGCGCCCGTACCGGCCTCCGGCTTCCCGTGGCTCCCGCGCCGAATAGGACAGATATCCGACGGGGGCCGACAGAATCCAACTGTACGAGGGATACGCGAGGATCCTGCTGTTCTCACCCCGGCCCGCCGTCCATGCTGAGCGCGTGAATCAGTTTGACGAGCAGAACCCCGCGTACCGAACCGTCCGGGTGACCGCCCTGGAGAATCCGGTCGCCGCCATGGCGGACCTGGAGGCATGGGAGGCGCGAGAGGCGTACCCGGAGATCCGCTCGGCCGGCGCCCCCATCTTCGGCATCGCGGTCGAGCGTGAGGAAGGCGGCTGGGAAATCCGGCCGTACTTCTGCAACACCGCACCGCAGGGTGCGCGCGACAGCCTGGGCGCCGTCTTCCGGCTGATGGCCCGTGACCTGGGCGAGGCCGAAGGCGACACCGCCGTGCGCGACACCTGCCTGAAGGCGGCGGAGCGGCTGGACTGGGAGGTGATCGACGACATGACGGTGCTGGGCACCCGGTACCGCATCGTGCGGGCCGAGCGGTTCATCCGCCTGGGCCCCGAGGGACCCGAGCCGCCCCGCCCCTCCGACCCCGACCCCGCCGAACCCGGCGAGTCCCACCACCACCCCGACCCCTCCGTCGGTTTCGTCATCGACACCACCACCGCCACCGGCATGTCGGAGGGGATCCTCAAGACCGAACTCCTGTCCATGGTCCGCGCCGAGGGCACCGTCCCGGACGACATGCGCGCCGACTCCCGGCGGGCCCTGCACACCCACCCCGGCGGGGTCCTCCTCCCCCCGACTTTCATGATCGCGGAGGACTCCGACGGGCACTGGCGCCCCGACACCGACGGCACCGCCTACAGCCCGCAGGCCGCGCGGGACGGCGTGGCCGCCCACTGGGGCGGTCCGTTCTTCGCCCAGTTCCGGAAGATGACACCCGAACTGCACGCCGAGTTCGCCGCCGCGGGCGCCCGGATGGCCGAGGAACGGCTCGACGAGGTGACCGTCGCGGGCGTGCGCTACCGCGTGGCCCGCGTCGAACGGCTCGTCCGCGTCGGCCCGGACGGCCCGGAGACCCCGCGCCCGTCGGACTTCGACCCCGAACCGCCCATCAAGGTCCACGTCCAGCAGCTCAAGGAGCAGGGCCTCTGGGAGGAGGACGACGAGGACGACGAGGGCGACGAAGTCACCGGTGGCGCCGAGGGTGCCGAGGGTACCGGGGGCGACGGCGCGAAGGGGGTGGATGGGCCGGACGGGAAGGCCTGACCGGCGGGGGCCGGGGTGACCGGCCCGACCGGCCCGAACGGGCCGGACCGGCCGGCGGCCGGCCCGCGGCGGCGCAGCCGCGGGCCGGCCCGCCCGCTGCCCGCGCGCACCCGGTGGCGGGTGGTGCCGGCACCACCCACCACCGGGGTGGCGGACGGTTGGTGGGCCCCCGCCGCGCCGGGCCAGTCTGACGGCATGACACGCCACGGCACGACCCCAGCAGTCCCCACCGCCCCGTACGCCCCCGCCGCTTCCCGGCCCGCCCGGCCCGCCCGGCTTGCCCGGCCCGCCCGGCTCGCCCGGCTTGCCCGGCCCGCCCGGCTCGCCCGGCTTGCCCGGCCCGCCCGGCCCGCCCGGCCCGCCCGGCTTGCCCAGCCCGCCCGGCCCGCCCGGCCCGCCCGGCCCGGTGGCATCCGGCGTCACCGCACCGCCGCGGCCCTCACCCTTCTGCTCTCCCTCGCCACCCTGCTGAGCGCCGCACCCCCGCACGCATCCGCGGTCCCCGCCACCGCGAGCACCGGGTCCGCCGGGTCCGCCGGGTCCGCCGGTTCCGCCGGGTTCACGGAGGCGGCCGGATCCACCGAGACCGCCGTCGTCGCGGCGCTGGAACGCACCGCCCATCCCCTGCGCACCACCGAGCCCCGTGGCGCGGACGCCGACCTTCGCCCGCTGAGCCGCATGGTGGGCGGCGCCGAGGTCGTGGGCCTGGGCGAGGCCACCCACGGCTCCCGTGAGTTCTTCCAGCTCAAGCACCGGGTCTTCCGCCACCTCGTGCGGGAGAAGGGGTTCCGCACCTTCGCCCTGGAGGCGAGCTGGAGCACCGGCCTCCGGCTGGACACGTACGTCCGGACCGGCGCCGGCGACCCGCGCCGGATCCTCCGCGAGGAGTTCCAGGGCTCCTACCGCCTGTGGAACACGCAGGAGTACCTGGACCTGATCCACTGGATGCGCGACCACAACCGCCGCCACCCCGGCGACCCCGTCCGCTTCGCCGGGGACGACCTGGGCTGGGCCGGCCCCGAACTCCACGACCGGCTCCGGGCGTACGTGTCCGCCACCCACCCCGGTCTCCTCCCCACGATCACCGGGCTCCACCGGGGTCTGCGCCCGGAGACCGGCGCGGGGACCTGGATGGCGGAGTACCCGGCCCGTCCCCTCGCGGAGCGGAAGGCGAACGCCGCCCGCACGCGCGAAGCCCTCCGCCTGCTGGAACGGAGCGAACCCGCCGCCGGGCCGGCTGCCCGGCGCGCCCACGACCTGGCCGTCGAGGACGCCCGCGCGATCCACCGGACCGCCCGTTTCTACGCCCACGACCTCGACGACGAGGCCGGGTCGGCGGACGCGATGCGCTACCGGGACCGGGTGATGGCCGACACCGTCATCCGGTGGAACCGGCTCACCGGGGGCAAGACCCTGCTCTCCGCGCACAACGCGCACGTCGGCTACCAGCCGTACGACCGCTCGTACCCGAAGATGCAGGGCGCCTTCCTCCGCGACCGTCTCGGCGCCCGCTACGTCAGCGCGGGCCTGACCTTCGAGCGCGGATCACTCCAGGCGTACGACACGGCGGACGGCCGGCTCAAGGCCCACACGGCGGGCCCCGCCGCCCCCGGCACCACCGAACACCTGCTGGACCGCGTCCGCCACCGCGACTACGTCCTGGACCTCCGCACCGCCCGCGGCCCCGCCCGCGCCTGGCTCGCCACCGAGCACCCCACCCGCAGCATCGGCACGGCCTACCCCGACCCGGCGCGCCCCATCGCGCTCTCCCGCAACCACGACATCCTGATCCACCTCCACTCCGTCCACGCGTCGGACCTCCTCCCGGAGAACTGACACGGACGCCCGGGGTCCGGTGCTCCGGCTCGCACTTCCTCCGGTGCCTCACGCGCGCGGTGCGGCCCACCGTGATCAGGGAAGCGGCGCGGCGGTCATCGACCGTCGCGCCGCGCGCGTCGTCACCCCCCGTCACACCCCGCGCTCCGGAGACCGCGCCTCCGCGCCGCGCGGTCTCGACAGCGCCGCGCCCCACTGCTGACCTGGGGTCTCGGAACTGGAAACGGGAAACAAGGGCATTCGCCTTGTTCGTCCGGTGCCGTCCGGCGCACGCTACAGGCGGCGTCACTCGGCCGGCCGGGACGGACGGCGGTGACGGAGGTCGACGTTGGTCCAGCAGATCCAGCAGATCCAGCCGTCCGGCGGCTTCGGACCGGAACTCCGGCGGCGACGGCTTGCCGCGGGGCTCACCCTGACCGGCCTGGCAGGCCGGGTGCACTACAGCAAAGGCCAGTTGAGCAAGGTCGAACGTGGCGGCAAGGCCCCGAGCCACGAACTCGCCCGGCTGTGCGACACGGCGCTCGACGCCGGGGGCGCACTGGCGGCGCTGGTACCTCTCCGTCCGGCAGCGGGTGCCGAGGCGGAGCCGGGAAGCGAACCACAGGAGGAGGTGTGGGTCATGGAGTTGTCCACCGACGGGCGGAGCTGGTTCCGGCCGATGGGCCGGCGCCAGGCCGTGGCCGCGGGCGCGGCCTCGGTGGTCGGTCTGGGCCTGGGCACATCGGGTGCCCACGCGGAGAGTTCGGGGGAGCCGCTGCTGGAGATGTCGCGTTCCCTGTTCGACCACTACCGGCGACTCGGGCAGACCGCCGACCCACGGCTCCTGCTCCCCGCGCTCATCGCCCAGACCCACACCCTGCGGGAGACGGCGGCCCATGGCGGGGCCCGCACCCGCCCCGCCTTGCTGAGGATGGGCTCGCGCTACGCCGAGTACGTGGGCTGGCTGGTTCAGGAAACCGGGGACGATCGCGCCGCTCTGTGGTGGACGCGGCGAGCCGTCGAACTGGCCGCGGCGGGAGGGGACCGGCACCTGGCCGCATACGCCCAGGTCCGACGCGCCCTCGTCACCCTCTACCAGGACGACGCCCGGCAGACCATCGACCTGGCCGCCCGGGCCCAGGAGGGCGCGCTCCCTCCGCGTATCCGTGGTCTGGCCGCGCAGCGCGAAGCCCAGGGCCACGCGCTGGCGGGGGACTACGACGCCTGTATGCGCTGCCTGGACCGGGCTCGTGAACTGCTCTCCTCTTCCGGGGCCGACACGGACACCCCGGTGATCGGCACCACGCACCTCTCCGATCCCGTGTCGATGATCACCGGGTGGTGCCTCCACGATCTCGGGCGGCCCGCGGAGGCCGCCGACGTCCTGGGCCGTCAGCTGGCACAGGTGCCCGAACACGCCCTCCGTACCCGGGTCCGTTACGGAGTGCGGCGGGCGCTGGCCACCGCGGCGGCCGGAGAGATCGACCACGCCTGCGCGCTGACCGCGGATCTGCTCGACCACACCACCACCGTCAGTTCCGCCACCGTCGCCGCCGATCTGCGGCGGGTGGCGCGCACCCTCGCCCGTCACCCGCGCAACGCCTCGGCCCGGGAACTGTCGCCCCGGCTGAGCGCGGCACTGCCCACCATCCCCACCTGATGGGAAACGGAGACCTTCCATGTCAGAAGTGTTCGTCAACTACCGCACCGGAGACGGGGACCAGGCCGCCACGCTGATCGCACGCGAACTCAACAACCGCTTCGGCGACGGAACGGCCTTCCGGGCCTCGGATTCCATCAAGCCCGGCAGGACGTTCCCCGTGGAACTGCTCCAGGGTGTGCGGCGCAGCAGCGTCCTGCTTTCCGTCATCGGCCCGGCCTGGACGAAGTCCGGTGGACTGGGCCGGAGCAACGACTGGGTCAGCAAGGAGATCGTGGAGGCCCTCGATTGTCATATCCCCCTGCTCCCCGTCCTGCTGGGCCGGGCAACGGCACGGCTTGACCCCGCGTCGCTCCCCGCCGGGCTGGCGCAGCTGGCCGAGATCCAGTCGCTGCGCCTCGACATGCAGACGTCGGAAGCCGATCTGGCCCGCATCGGTGACACGCTCGCCGACCTGGTGCCCGCACTCGGCGCCCGGGACCGTGCCGCCGCGGAGGAACGGGAGACCGGCGAAGTGCGCAACTCCATCTCGGAGGTCCGGGGTACGGCCGTCCAGTCCCGCGACTTCACCGGCGATGTCGGGCACAACGTGGTGAAGGACAGCCGGGGCCCGGTACACACGGGCAGCGGCAACCTCTACCAGAACTCCCCGCACTACCAGGACGCCCAGCACTACCAGGGCTCCGCGCACTACGAGGGTTCGGCGCACTACCAGAACTCCCGTCACCACCAGGACTCCCACCACTTCACCGGTGAGGGGACGACCTATGTCGCGGGGGACAACCACCAGGGAATCCGTCACCAGCAGACCACCGGCCGCCCGGCGGAGCGCGAGGGCGAGGACGGGGACCGGTGAACGGCGGGAGCAGTTCGTGGGTGGCCGACGCGCGGGGTCCGGTCAACACCGGTCCGGGTGATCAGTACAACAACATCACCCAGCTGTTCCACGACTCGCGGGGCAGAACCCCGCGCGCGGTGGATCTGGAGGAGGTCACCCGGCTGCGCCGGCGCTTCGTGTATCCGCCCGGCTTCGCGGCGGCGCGGGAGATCCTCCACGGCCGGCGCACCGTGATCCTCGACGGACCGCCCGGGAGCGGACGCAACGCGGCGGCTCGCGTACTCCTCCGCGAGATCGGCGGCCCCGGGCGGCACCTGCACGAACTGCTGCCGGACGATCCCCGGAACGGTGCCGACCGCCTCGACCGGGAAGCCGTCGGTGACAGCGACCTGCTGCTGCTCGACCTCTCCGACGGGGACGAGCAGCTCTGGCGGGATGTCCGGCCGGAGCTCTCCGCGCTCCGGGAGACGGTCCGGCAGCGCGGCGCGCACCTCGTGATCGTCCTGCCGCACCACCGGTCCGGACCGGTCACCGGGGAACCACGGGAGTACCTCGCGGAGATCCGGCCGCCCCTGGCCGGGCGGGTGCTCCAGAGTCACCTCCGCTCGGCGGAAGTACCCGCCGAGGAGACGGTGGCGTCCGCTCCCGCCGTCAACGCGTTCCTGAGCCGGAGCCGGCCGATGGCGGAGGTGGCGGCCTTCGCCTCGCTGGTCGTACGGGCCCGGTCCGCTGCTCCGGGGGCGGGGTATCCCCAGTGGTGCGAGAAGGCCCGCGCCGCGATGGACCAGTGGCTCCGGGACGTCGCGGACAAGGTCGAAACGCTCCGCCGGGGCCCGCAGCGCGCCCTCCTGCTCGCCACCGCGATGCTGCACGGCGCCCCCGCCGACACCGTGCACCAGGCAACCCTCAACCTGCTGTCCACCACCGGCTATCCGCGGGACGACCAGCACCTGCTGGAACGGGCCGATCTCGCCGAGCGGCTGAAGGAGGTCGGCGCGGAGACGGCCGGCGACGGCCGCGTGATCTTCGGCAAGGTCAACTACGAGGCCGCGGTACGCCGGCACTTCTGGGACCACATCCCCGAACTCCGCGAACACCTCCGGGACTGGACGGGCACCACCGTGGAGCGGGTGGCCCTGACAGAGGACGATCAGGACCGGCTGGTCCGGCGCTTCTCCGCGGAGTGCCTGCGTACCGGGCACACCTCGCTGCTCCGCGACCTCGTCTTCCAGTGCAGTTCCTCGACGGTCCACACCGGTCGGCTGCGAGCGGCGGCCCAGGCACTCGAACAGGGCCTCAACAACCAGCGCCACGCCCGGTACTTCCGGCAGGAGATCCTGGAGTGGGCCAGAAGGTCGCTGCCGGCCGGCCTGGCCCGGGTGCTCGTGGGGGTCTGCGCCGAGGTCATGGCGGTACGCCACCCCGACCAGGCTGTGGTCCGTCTGCACCACCTGGCCCGGCGGGAGAGACACGTCGCCGAGGCCCGTGAAGCTCTTCTGCGTCTCCTCGGGAGGGACCGCAGCCTCGTGCGCCTCATGCTGAAACGGCTGGCCGGCCCCCTCATGAGGAACGACTGGCCGGCCGACGCCATGCTCTTTCTCCGTCTGACCGACCCGGCGGCGCCCGGCGCGCGGGAGAGCCGCCTGGACGCGCTGTTCGCGGAACCGGGGGTGAGGAAGGCCGTGGTGTCGGGCTGGGGAGCCGTGTTCCGCCACCTCCCGCAGCACCGGTGGGAGGAACACGTACGCCGCTGGTACACCGCCGCGAGTACGGACGCTGAACGGGCGGGTCCGCTGCTCACCCTCCTGGTGGACGGTGCCGGAGGGAACGGCGAGACCCTGGCCCGCCTCTACGGCGTCGCGCGGCGCTGGGCGCGGGAGCCGGTGGCCGGCCCGCCGGCGACCGCGAGGGACTCCCTGGCCGGAGGTCTGCTCCGGAAGATCAACGACGCCCAGGGGCTGCGCGCCGCCTGACGCGCGTGCGCGGCACCCGGCGACGACCCGACCATCACCCCGACCGATGAAGAGAACCGAGGGGGACACCACCGTGAACCATTCCGGTCGCACGACCGTGACGGTACTGCTGACCGTCATCTGCGGCCTGCTGCTCTCCGTCCTCGGCCTGTGCCTGGAGTGGCCGGGCTGGGCCTGGGGGCTGCTGCTCGTCGTGCTGGCGGGCGCCCCGGTGGCCGTGACCTGGTCCGCGCGCCGCCGCCCGGCCCTGGTGCCACCCGAGATGGTGGCGCATCTGCCGCTGGAACCCGTGGAACGCAGGGAGCTGCGCGTCAGCGGGGTCACCCTGCCGAGCAAGTGGGCGGACTACGACTTTCTCTTCACCGCCACCGTGCGCTGGTGCCCGACGGGCGCCGCCGTGGACGAACCGGTGGTGAACCCGGGCGGCCTCGCCGCCGAGGCCGTGATCGCACGAGCCCGCGCGATCACCGAGCAGCGTGAACCGGGCCGGGCGGGCCTCGTCCAGCACGAACTCAACGGAGCGCTGGGACTGATGCGCCCCGACGCGACGGGGCATCTGCGGGCCATGGCGGAATCCGTCACCCTCACCCTCTCCGAGCGCGACCAGGAACGACTGGACAAGCTCGCCGCCGTCCGCAAGGACGAGGCCGTGTGGCAGCACGAGCGGAAATACGAACAGAGCCGCCGGGAGTACCTCGGCAAGGACGTGCTGAGGAACACCGGCAGCGCCGTCGTCTGGTGGCTGGCGAAGAACGACGACCAGGTCGAGAGAACCGTCGGTGACATCGGTCTGCTCGCCCAGCTCTCCTCGGCGGCCAGGGACGAGGACATCCCGGAGCGGTACCACGCCCTCGTACCGCACCTCGCGTCCGCCGCCGAAGCCGCGCCGGTGGCCCCGCCCCTCCCGGGGGACGAGTGGCACGGCCGGTACGGCGCCGGAAACGGCGTCCCTCGCGCGGACGGTCCGGGGGAGCACCTGGACGCCTTTCTCCGCTCCGTGGATTTCGCGGCCGACGCACCGCAGCGTCTGCTCCTGGCGGAGCAGATCGCGAGCCTCCTCGAACAGGACGGACGGCCCGACGCCGCCGAGGCCCTACGGCTCCACTTCGACCTCACTCCCAGGCCCCCGGGCCCCGCCCCTGATGACCCCGGTGACCCCGGTGACCCGGATGAGCCCTCCCCGTTCGGCGGCGATTCCCCGGACAGCGGTTTCCCGAACGCCGAATCCTCGAACGGGGAGACCTCGTGGCCTCATGCCCCGGGACCCTGACCGGCCGCCGTCCGCACCGGCCGGAGCCCGTTCCGACGGAAGGGAGTGACCCATGGAGTCCGAGATCCTGGCGCTGGCGGGGACGGCGGCATCCACACTGGTCGGCCTGATGGTGTCCGATTCCTGGCCGCACATCAGGGACCGGATCGGCAGGCTCCTCGGCGGCGGGCGGGCCGGGCGGGCCCCGGCCGGCGAACTCGAACGCTCCAGGCGCGTCCTCGTCGCCGCCCACCGCGACGACGACGAGGAGGCGGCGGCCCTGGTCGAAGCCGAGTGGCGGTCCCGCTTGGCCGGCCTGCTCGGAACCGACCCGGCGGCCGGCCGGGAACTCGGCCGTCTCCTCGATGAACTCGGCCGCGGTGACACACCGTCACCCTCACTGGAGGGTGTCCACAACGTCGTGAACGGCGAAGTCAGGAACGGGCCGGTCATCCAGAGCGGCCTGATCACAGGATTGACCATCCACTCCGGCTCCGGCGAACCGGAGCCGGACGCCTGAGGGAGGAACAGTTCGCGGCAGGGGGCCGGGGCGCGGCTGCCCACGGGGTGGCGGCCCCGGCCCACCACGCGGAGCAGATACGGCGTTGCCGCGTACTCCCGGCCGGCTCAGCGCAGGCTGTCGAGGAACCCGCGCCACGCGGCGGGGCTGAAGCCGATCACCGGCCCGGCCGGACGCTTGCTGTCCCGGACGGGGACGGCGTCCCGGAGACGGGCCACCTCGACACACTCGTTGTTACCGCCGCTGTAGCTGCTGCTGCGCCATATCGCGCCCGGCAGGTGAGGCGTGCTCTGGCCTGGGTTCTTCATTCCTGGTACTCCTTGGCCCGGGGCCCGGGCCGGGTCAGCGGGCGGTGAGGACGCGGGCCCAGGGCTCGTCGACGTCGGCCAGTCCGAGCATGGTCGCGACGTTGTCGAGCATCCCGGCACCGAACCAGTGCCGCACGGCCTCGTCGTCGCCCAGGAGCTGCTGAACGGTGGCGACCTGCTTCGCGTAGCACCGGCGTACGGCCTGCCGCACCAGCGGCTCGCCCGCGGCGCAGTTCGCGTGCATGAGGAAGCGGAGGATGTTCCGGTCGGCGACGAGGGCAGCGTAGGCACCGCGCGCCGCGTCCAGCGCCGCGCCGGGCGCCTCGCCGGCCCCGCCCGATGCCGGCGCGTGCGCGGTCAGGGTTTCGGTCATGACGGTGGACACGTGGTCGACGACCGCCGCGAACAGGGCTTCCTTGTTCGGATACAGGCGGTAGAGGTACGGCTGGGAGATGCCGGCCCAGTCGGCGATCTCGTGGGTCGTCGTACCGTAGAAACCCTTTCGGGCGAAGCACTCGACCGCGGCGGCCACGATGGTCCGGCGTCGTTCGTCGCTCTTCGTGCTGGTGCCGGCGGCGGGCATGGGGCTCAGTTAAGCACGGTGGCCTCAGGCCCCGAAAGTCACGCCCGGGCCGGGGCCGGAGGGTGCGTCGCCGGGGTTGAGCGCCTCGATCGCCACCAGCGGGTTCCAGTAGTCCAGGTAGTGGGTGATGAGCCCGTCGTCATCGGTGCGGACGACGGAGATGCACGTCTGCTCGTACGGCTTGCCCGTCGGCAGTGCGGTGCCCACTGAGCGGAATTCGGCGATCGCGAGACCCGGGTCGAGCGTCTCGTGGAAGACCAGGTCGCGGAACTCGACGTCGAAGGTCTCGGGGAAGTGGCGCATGTGTGCGACCAGCGCGTCCCGCCCCTCGACCCGCCGGGGCACGCCGTCCGGCGCGTAGGGGAGCTCCAGCACCCCGTCCGGGGTGAACAGCTTCACCCACGCGTCGACCTCGCCCGCGGAGGTGAGGCGCAGATGCTCGGCCAGGGCGTGCTGGGCGGCGGTGCGGCGGCCGGTGGGGTCCTGCTCGGTGGCCATGCGGTCTCCACGGGTCGGAGTGGTTAGTGGTCGATCGATAACTAACCGCACCGTACCACCCGGGGCCTTTGTGTGGTCACCCGACTGTGTGTGGTCACCCGGCCCCGCCCTCCGCGCCCCGCCCCGGGGCACGTCTCTTCTCCGTCACGGAGTCGGGTACGGGCCTTGCCGGAGGCGGAGTTGGCGGGATCATGGGCGGGTGGAGATCGCGGAACTCGTCCTCAAGTACGTCGAGGCGCTGGCCTGGCCGCTGGTGACCGTCGGGCTGGTCTGGAGCCTGCGGCGTCATCTCGGGCAGGCGTTCCGGCGGATGACGCGGCTCGAAACCCCGGCCGGGGCCGTCGAGTTCGCCCTCGATGTGCGGGACACCCTGCGGCAGGCGCAGGCGGCGGCCGATCAGGCGGACAGGGCTGGTGTCCCGCCCCCGTTCCCGGCTCCGGTACCCGCTCCGGCTCCTGTGCCGGCACCCGCTCCGGCCCCGGCGCCCGTCCCGCCGCCGGTTCCGTGGACGCCCTGGGACACCGTTCCGGTCCCCGTCCCACCGGAGCCGGAAACGGAAACGGAGCCGCATCCGGAGCCACAGCCGGATGGCCGGCCGCAGGGGCCTGAGCCGGTTCCGGAGCCCGCCGGTCCGCCGTCGCGGGACGACACCCCGCCACCGGGTTCGGCCCCTCCACCGGGTTCGCCCCCGGCCCCGGAGCCCGACCCGGGCGCGGACCCGGGCCCGGTCCCGCCGCCTCCCCCTCCCGCCGGTGACGGCGCGGTGTCCCCGCCCCCGTTCCCCGCGCCCGGCTACGGGCCTCCGTCCCCCGGGTACGGCTTCCCGCCCCCCGGGTACGGCTCCCCGCCCCCGCAGGGTCCCGGGCCGGGTGGAACGGACGGGGGGCCGTACCCCGTCCCCTGGACCCCCGAGCGCACCAGGCGCCGTAAGCGCCGGGTCCGCGACCCCGCGCAGGCCCAGGCTCCGCTGCGGGGCGGTGGTGTCCTGGACGAGGCGTGGCGGCTGGCCGGCGACTTCCCGCTCCGGGCCGTGGACGAGGCGTGGAGCGTTCTGATCGGCGTGAGCGCCGGGGTGCTGGGGGAGCATTTCGCCGATGCCGAGCGCGCCACCGCGCCCGAGATGGTGCGCCGGCTGGAGCGGGTGGGGCTGCCGCCCGACGCGGTCAGCGCGTTCGACCAGCTGCGCGACCTGCGGAACCGGGCCCTGCACGGGGCCGGGGACGTCACGCCCGCAGCCGCCCGGGATTTCATCGAGAGCTGCCTCGCCGTCATCCGCGTCGTCGAAAGACTGGGCTGAGACGTCAGCTGAGACGTCACCCGCCTCCCGGAGCCGCCGGGCCGGCACGCGGAGACGGGCCGGAGACGGGCCGGAGACCGGCCCCCCCGGATCGGGTCACCGCCACGGGACCGTTCTCGGCACCTGCCCCGCGCCCCCTGGCCGCACATCACCACCCCCGCCGCACCGGAGAGCCGGAGGGCCGGAGGGCCGGAAACGAGGCGCGGCGGGGAGGGAGGGAAGGGAACGGAGCCGGCACGCCCCCGTGGCGCCACGCGGCGCGGCGCGGCGGGGCGGACGTGCCGGCTCCTGGCCCGCCGCCCGGCCCGGGTGCCCGCCGGGTCACGGGCTCGACGCGGTTCACCCGCGGTGGGGGCGCCGGTCTCGCGCCGAGAACTTCCGTGCGCGCGGCGGGGAGCCGGTGCGGCGGGGGTGGGGGAGGGGAGCGAGTGGGGTGGTGCCCCCGCCCGGCGGCGGGGGCACCGGCTCGTACGCCGATCAGTTGTACGAGATGTCCGACGAGCTGTACTTGCAGTACGTGCCGTCGGACCCGCTGCCGAGTTCCTTCGGCTCCTTGCCGGAGCTGTTGCCCTCGTAGCGGACGCACGGCTTGATCTTCTTGCTGCTGTCGCCGTGGACGCGGATGCCGGAGAGGCTCGCGGTGTCGCCGTAGTTCTGGTTGATGCCGACGATCTGCTTGCCGGGCGCCGTGACATCGGTGTTCTGCACCACGATCGAGCGCTTGTACTGCGTGGAGCAGTTGCCGCAGGAGCGCACCAGCTTGCCGAAGTCCGAGACCTGGAAGCCGGTCACGGTCAGCGTGCCGGCGCCGTTGAACTGGAACACCTTGTCGGACGCCTTCCGCGCGCCACCACCGCTGACGGTGTAACGCGCGGAGGACGACTTGCCCTTGAAGGTGGCGGCGTCCTCACCGACGTCCTCCCACCAGACGTTCTGGAGCGTGCAGCTCCCGGCGCAGTGGACGCCGTCGGCGGCGGGGGCGCCGAGGACGACGTTCTTCAGCGTCGCGCCGTCGGCGAGGTTGAACAGGGGCTTCTGGCCCTCGTCCTGGCCGCCGCTGCCGAGGCTGCCGCTGCCGTAGAACCGCTGGAGCTTGCCGTCGTAGGTGCCGGAGACGCTGATCGTGGAGGAGACGGGCACACTGCTGCTCGGGTTCGGCCAGGCCGCGGCGGCGGCCGACGTGCCGGCGGTGCCGGCGGCGCCCGCCGTGCCGCCCGCGAGGACGGAGGACGCGGCGAGGATGGTGGCGCCGAGCCCGGCGAGAGCCGCCCGGCGGAGACGCGAGAGTGGGGGACGAAGACGCATGCCACTGTGCCTTTCGGGAGAATTCCGCTGGTTCCGCACGCGCCCGGCGAGGAGCCTTCGCGCGTGCGGGCTGAACGGTGAGCTGGGCGTGCGCGGCCCGGCGCGTCCCCGGGCGGGGAAGCGGGGGCCGGTCGTGCGCGGTCCGGGGCGGGGCGTCCTGCCGTCGGCGGGGGCCGGGGGCGAGAGGGACGGTGCGGGCCGCTGAACGGAAAGTAGAGGGTAAGCGCTTTCTCGTCAACGGGTCCGGCACGGAACGGTGGTGAGGATTTCGGGGTGGGCGTGCCGTCGGCGTTCACCGGGATCCGGGAAGACCCGGCGTCCGGGGAGGTCGCGGAATCCACCGTACCCCCAGTTCAGGCGGGTGATCGGAGTGCCGGCGCCGCGGTGTTCGCGAGGTGCGTCTCCGTGGCGGTGTCCACCGGGGCGTCGGCCTGCCGGAAGGCCGGCCCGATGTCAGCGCTTTCTCCGCTCCGCTTGATCGGGTGTGGAGGCCGGCGCGCAGCGCGGCGCCTCTCGCCGCCCGGTATGCCAATGTGTCCCACATCACACAGCTCCCCGGTGCCGGGGCGATGAGTTCCGGGCCGGCCCGCCGTCTGCACTGCCGTAACACCGGGAGCGGAACAAGAGGAGTGAGCCCCGTGCGCATGGTGGTCAGCGAGTTCATCAGCCTGGACGGCGTCGTGCAGGCCCCGGGCGGGCCGGAGGAGGACACCGAGGGCGGGTTCGCGCACGGCGGCTGGACCCACCCCTTCTTCGAGCCCGAGGTGCTGGGGGGTTACGTGGACGAGGGCCTGTCCGGGGCCGAGGGGCTGCTCTTCGGCCGCCGCACCTGGAGCACGATGGCGGACGCCTGGCCGGAGCGGTCCGGCGACCCCTTCTCCGACCGCATGAACGAGATCCGCAAGTACGTCGTCTCCGGCACGCTCGGCGAGGGCGACCTGCGCTGGAACAGCGAGCACATCCCCGGCGACCAGGCCGTCGCCCGCATCCGGGAGCTCCGGGCCGCGGACGGGGGGCACCTCCTCGTCATGGGCAGCGCGACGCTCGTGCGCACCCTGCTGGCGGAGGGGCTGGTGGACGAACTCCGGCTCATGGTCATGCCGGTGCTGCTCGGCGGCGGGAAGTCGATCTTCCCCGCCGGCGGCGGGCTCCGCGCGCTGGAACTGGTGTCCTCGGCCACCACGCCCACCGGCGTCCAGCTCTGCACCTACCGTCCGGCGGCCACGGAGGGGTGACGGCCCCCGGCGCCCGGCGCGGGACGGAGGGACCGCCGGCGGGGGGACGGGGTCCGCGCCGGCGCGGGACGGGGGTCCGCGCCGGCGGGGCCGGCGGGCGGCCCGTCCGCTCCGCCCGCCCGGCTCCCCCGTTTGCCCGGCTCCCGGCCCGGCTCCTTCCGGCTTCCGGCCCGCCCGGCCCGGCCCCTCCGCCTCCCGGCCCGCCCCGTCCGGCCCGCCCCGTCCGGCTCAGACCCCGGCCACCCCGTCGGCCCCGTCGAGCCCGTGCACGGTGGTCAGTTCGGCGAGCCCGGAGATGGTCAGGACGGGCCCGAGCAGCGGGGTGGCGATGAGTTCCAGCCGCTCGGCGTGGGCGAAGAGCACACTGAGCCCGGCGCTGTCGAGGTACTCCACACCCGACAGATCGAGGACGAGCGGGCCGGAGGTGGCGTCCAGCGCCTCGGCGAGCAGCCCCGTGTTGCTCATGTCGATCTCGCCCGCGACCGACAGCTTGCGGGTGCCGTCGGGGCGCTGCCCGGGGATGAGAGTGAGCTGCGTGGTCATGAAGCGATCCTCGTGTGCATGTCGACGGTGGTGCCGGCGGCGCCCTGGGTGATGGTGACCTGCTGCATCAGGGCACGCATCAGGGCGATGCCGCGGCCCCGGTGGGTGTTGAGCTCGGGCTGCGGGGCCTTCCACCGCCCGGTGTCGGTGACGGTCAGGCGCAGGTCGTCGACGAAGGCCTCGACGCGGATGCGCACCGTGTCCCCGGGGGTACTGCGATGGCCGTGCTCGATCGCGTTGGCGCAGGCCTCGCCGGCGGCGACCAGGACGTTCTGAACCGTGCGCGGGGGCAGCTCGCACTGGTCGAGCCAGCCGCGCAGTGCCTTGCGGACCGGCGCGAGCTGGGAGGACTCGGCCGGGAAGGCCATCTCCAGCGGGGCCGGGTGGCGGTAGAGCAGCAGGGCGACGTCGTCGTCGTAGCCCTCGGCCGGGGCGAGCCGGCTCATGACCTGGGTCGCGAGGTCGTCCACGGCGGAGTGGCGGCCGGCCTGGATGGCGGCCCCGGCCTGGTCGATACCCGCGCTCAGCGGGCGGCGCCGGCGTTCGACGAGCCCGTCGGTGTAGAGCAGCAGCGTGGAGCGGGCGGACATGGCGCACTGCCCGTCGGGGCGGTCCCGGCCGGGGCGGACCGCCAGCGGCAGGGAGCGCCCGTCCTCCAGCAGCAGGGTGGTGCCGTCGGGGTGGGTGAGGATGCCGGGCGGGTGACCGGCGCTGGAGTAGGTGAGCTGCCCCGTCCCCGGGTCGAGGACGCCGCAGAAGACGGTGGTGCACATGGCGCCGGGGACGCCTGCGGCGAAGTGGTCCAGGGCCATCAGGGTGCGGGAGGGGCTGGCGTCCTGGAGCAGCAGGGCGCGGCAGGCGCTGCGGAGCTGACCCATGACGGTGGCGGCCTCCAGGCCGCGGCCCACGCAGTCACCGACGACGATGCCGATCCGCCCGTCCGGCAGCGGGACGGTGTCGTACCAGTCGCCGCCGACCTCCAGCGGCTGGGTGGCCGGCTCGTAGCGGACGGCGAATCCGTCGGGCAGGTGGGAGGGGCCGAGGATGGCGCGTTGCAGGGCGATGGCCGTCTCGCGCTGCTGGTCGATCTGGTGCGCGCGGGTCAGGGCCTGCGCGAGGTGACCGGCGAGCAGGGAGAGCAGAAGCTGGTCCTCCTCGGTGAAGGGCCGGTTCTCGCCGAGGTCGATCCACACGACCATGGGCCCCTCGGGGTGCTCCAGCAGGATGCCCGCGCCGGTGTGCTCGACGACCACCGGCGCGAGCAGCGGCTGCCGGCGCACGTCGGCGATCACGCGGCGGCGTTCCGCGGGCAGGTCCTGCCAGGCGGTGGTGTCGGTGGCGGCCAGGAAGGGCTCCTCGCCCTGTTCGAAGACGGCGGCCAGCACGCACCGCGCCCGCCACAGCTCCTGGAACTCGGCCAGGGCGCCGCCCAGGGCCTCGGTGAGGCTGGTGGCCCGGGAGAGGCGGGTGCTGAGGGAGGCGAGGGCGCTCTCGCGCTGGATGGCGTAGTGCTCGGCGGTGACGTCCCGGAAGGTGCCCACCGTGACGCTGCGCTCGCTGTCGGGATCCTGCGCCTGGGCGAACGTGGCCGTCACCCACAGCCGGTGCCCGTCACGGTGGTCGACGGGGATGGTGTAGGTGCCCTGGTTGCTCTCGAGCAGGAGCGCGAAGGCGTCCTCGACGAGCTGGTGCGCCTCGGGGTCGGTGGCGGCGTCCGGCCACCAGGGGTGGATTGCCGGGTAGGGCAGGTTCTCCGGGCCGTAGCCGAGGATGTCGGTGAACGCGGCGTTGATCTCGATGACGGCGCCGTCCTCGTCGCAGACGAAGAACGCCTCCTGCAAGGAGTCCACCAGCGCGGTGCGCCAGCGCGCGTGGTGGCCGCGCAACCGCGCCAGCTCGACGTTCGCCCGGACGCGGGCGAGGAGTTCGGCGGCGGCGAACGGCTTGACGAGGTAGTCGTCCGCCCCGGCCTGCAACCCCTCGATGGAGGCCTCCTGCCCGGCGCGCGCGGAGAGCAGCAGCACGGGCACCGACGCCGTGCGGGTCTCCCCGCGCAACGCGGCGACGAGCTCCAGGCCGTCCATGCCGGGCATCATCACATCGCTGATGACCAGGTCAGGGGCGTCCCGGCGGACGGCTTCCAGGGCCTCCCGGCCGTCGGCGGTGGCGTCTACGCGGTACCCGGCGCCGGCCAGCAGCCGGGTGAGGTACTCCCGCATGTCGGCGTTGTCGTCGGCGACCAGCACCCGGGCCGTGGTGGCCGGCGCCGGGACGGTGGCCGGATCGCCGGGGGTGGCCGGATCGCCGGGGCCGGCGGGCTCGGCGCCGGAGGAGCCGGCCGGCAGCCAGCGCAGCGCCTCCTGCACATACGGGGCGGCCGCGAGGGAGGTGGGGCGCGGCTCGGCGTCCGGCGCGATCGTCTCCGGGTCCAGATGCGCGGTGCCGTAGGGCAGGCGGATGGTGAACGTGGTGCCGGCGCCCTCGGTGCTCTGCGCGGTGATGGTGCCGCCGTGTAGCCCGATCAGCTCCTGGACGAGGGCCAGGCCGATACCGCTGCCCTCGTTGGAGCGGGAGCGGGCGTTCTCGATGCGGTGGAACCGCTCGAACAGCCGGTCCATCTCGTGGGCCGGGACACCGATCCCGGTGTCGGCGACGGTGACCACCGCGTGCGTCCCGTCGTCGGCCGCGGTGACCCGGACCGAGCCGGTGAAGGTGAACTTCAGCGCGTTGCTGAGCAGATTGAGGATCACCTTCTCCCACATGTCGCGGTCGATGAAGACCGGCCCGGCGAGTGGGCGGCAGTCGACGTGGAAGCCCAGCCCGGCCTTCTCGACGGCCGAGCGGAAGACGCTCGCCAGCTCGGCGGTGACGACGGACAGGTCGACGGGCCGGTACGTGGCCCGCATCCGGCCGGCCTCGATCCGGGAGAAGTCCAGCAGGGTGTTGACGAGCTTGCTCAGCCGCAGCCCGTTGCGGTGGATGACGTCGAGCTCCTGCCGCGCCTGCGGATCGCTGTCGGCGAAACGGGTGCGCAGCTCCTCCACCGGCCCCATGATCAGGGTCAGGGGGGTGCGGAACTCATGGCTGATGTTGGAGAAGAAGGCGGTCTTCGCGCGGTCCAGCTCCGCCAGCTCCTCCGCCCGGCGCTGCTGGGTCTCGTAGCTGCGGGCGCTGGCCACACCGGCCGCGATGTGGCCCGCCGCCAGCTCGACGAACCCGCGGTAGCCGTCGTCCAGCGGCCGGTACCGGTTCAGCCCGGTCACCAGGAAGCCGTACGGGGCGCCGCCCTGCTGGAGTAGCGGCACGGCCAGCGCCTGCGTGGGCGGCTCCGGCCAGGCGCCGGAGGGCAGGTCCGTGAACGGCGGGCCCTCCAGCGGGATCAGGGCCTCCTCGCCGCGGGAGAGCGCCGCGACGGGCCAGAGGGCGCCGGTGTCACCGGGGCCGCCGGGGCGCTCACCGCCCGTACCGCCTGTATCGCGCGCACCCGTCCCGCCTGCCGCCTCCCCGGGCGTGCCGTCCGCCCCGTCCACGCGCAGCACGGGCGGCGCCGCCGGATGGTCGCGCCCGATGCCCGTCGCCCCGGCCAGCCGGGCCGAGCCGTCCTCGTCGAGCAGATACGTCAACGTGAACGGCAGGTCCTCGCGGTTGCGGTCGAGCTGCCGGCCGGTGAAGTCCAGGATCTCCCGCTCGGTGCGGACCACGCTCGGGTCGGAGCCGAGGTCCCGCAGGGTGGCCATCCGCCGCTGCCCGATGACCCGTTCGGTCTCCTCGCTCACCACGCACAACATGCCGACCACCGCTCCGGCGTCGTCCCGCAGCGGGCTGTAGGAGAAGGTGTGGTACGACTCCTCCGGGTAACCGGAGCGCTCCAGGAACAGCAGCAGCGCCTCGTCCCAGGTGGCCTGGGCGGTCTCCAGCACGGCGGAGATCCGGGGGCCGATGTCCTCCCAGATCTCCGCCCACACCTCGCTCGCCGGGCGGCCCAGCGCCCAGGGGTACTTCCCGCCCAGAGTGTCCCGGCGGTAGGCGGCGTTGCAGAAGAAGGTGAGATCGGGTCCCCACGCCATCCACATGGAGAACCGGGAGGACAGCAGGATGCTCACGGCCGTCTGGAGACTCTGCGGCCACTCCTCGGGCACTCCGAGGGGGGTGGCCGCCCAGTCGACCCGGGCCAGGTCCGGGCCGATCTCGGGGTCCGCGGCGAACACCTCCGCCCCGGTCGTCACCGGCGGCTCACGGTCCCCGTCTTCGTCTCCGGAACGCACCACGTGACGACACCTCTCCGTTCCTGCCGCGCATCTTCCGGAAACCACACGCGACCGGCGGGGGAGACGGGAGACCGACACGCGGATCTTCGGTTGCCGGCGCCTGCCGCTGATGAAAAGCCGCAGACCGGGCACAAGGCCGCCATGTCTTTCGTCTCCCCCGTCCACCGGCGTCGCAGGGTCGCGGTGACGTCCGGACTCCGCTTCGCGAGACCGTCCCTTGTGGAGGCTCTGCGACTTCGTAGGATAAGCCAGCCGGCCTGGAGACCTGCCCGGTCCATCCAGCAGAAGCAGCAGACACGAGGCAGAGAATTGACACCTACGGAACGCGTGGTCCACGGCACCGCCCGGCGCACTCCGGGCCCGGCCCGCCGTGCCGCGGCCATCCGGTCCGTACGGGCAGCAGCACAGGAGGCATGGTGACCGAGGCACAGCGCACACTGACCGTCACCCACCGGTCCCACCCGGCGGGGCCGATCGTGCTCCACCTGGACGGCGAGCTGGACTACCACACCGCTCCACGCCTCAGCCGGGCCCTCGACGAGATCACCTTCTCCGCCGGGACGGACGTGATCCTCGACGTGACGGAGCTCGCCTACTGCGACTCCACCGGCCTGACCGTACTGATCAGCGCCAACCAGCGGGCCGAGGCCGGCGGGGCGCGCTTCGGCATCGCCGGCCTCAGCCGCGATCTGCGGCGGGTCTTCACCATCGTCGGTCTCGACCAGTTCTTCACCCTGTACGCGAGCACCGAGGAAGCCGTCGAGCAGCTGGGGAGGTGACCCCGGCGCTCCCCCGGAAACCGTGAACCCCGTGAGGCCGGTGGGCCTCACGGGGTTCACGGGTTCACGGCTTCACGGGCGGAGCGGTTCACGGGCGGGGACGCCGTTCACGCCACGGCGGTCTCGCCCGGTGGCGTCCGGGCGGGGCCCGGCAGACGTGACGCCGGAGTGAGCCGGGGTGGCCCGGGATGGTGCCGGTTCACTCGAAGGCCGGCATGACCTCCTTGATGAACCTCTCCAGCGACGCGCGCTTCTCCCGGTGCGGCAGACCGTTGTCGATCCAGAAGCTGTACTCGTCCACGCCGAGTTCCTCGTAGCCGCGCAGCCGCTCGATCACCTCGTCCGGGGTGCCGATCACCGCCGTCCTGTGCAGCGACTCCGGCCGGAACTCCGGGCGCTCCTCGAACTTCGACTCCGGGCTGGGCGGCAGGAACCCGTTCCGCGGGGTGGTCTTGTTGCCGAACCACGCGTCGAAGGTCCGGTAGTAGCGGTTGATCGCCTCCGCGGCCGGGCGCCAGCCCTCCGGCTCGTCGGGGGAGTGGACATGCGTGTGGCGCAGCACCATCAGCTCGGGGCGCGGCACGTCCGGGTGGTTCGCCACGGCGGTGTCGAACTTCGCCTTGAGGGCGGCGACCTCCTCGTCCCCCTTCATCAGCGGGGTGACCATGACGTTGCAGCCCTGCGCCACCGCGAAGTCGTGGGAGGCCGGGTCGCGGGCGGCGATCCACATGGGCGGGGTGGGCCGCTGCACCGGCTTGGGCACACTGGTCGAGGTCGGGAACTGCCAGATCTCGCCGTCGTGCGCGTAGTCGCCCTGCCAGAGCGCCCGGACGGCCGGCACGAGTTCCCGCAGGTGCTTCCCGCCGTCGGCGGCCGGCAGCCCGCCGGCCAGCCGGTCGAACTCGAACTGGTGGGCGCCCCGGGCCAGTCCGACCTCCGCCCGGCCGTTGCTGATGACGTCGAGCAGCGCGCACTCACCGGCGACCCGGATCGGGTGCCAGAACGGCGCGATGACGGTCCCGGCGCCCAGCCGGATGGTGGAGGTCTTCGCGGCCAGGTGGGCGAGGAGCGGCATCGGGCTGGGGGAGATCGTGAACTCCATCCCGTGGTGCTCACCGATCCACACGGTGCGGAACCCGCCGGCCTCGGCCAGCACGACCAGCTCGGAGAGTTCCTCGAAGAGCTGCCGGTGGCCGACCTCCTCGTCCCAGCGCTCCATGTGCACGAACAACGAAAACCTCATGACTGCTCCTTGTCTGCCGCGTCTGCCACGGCTACGGCGTCTGCCGCGTCCGCCGCGGGGGACGCCGCCGGGTCCGCCGCGCCGTCCGCCCCGGTGGCCGGCGGGCGGGCGGCGTCCGTCTCGGCGAGGGTGACGTCGCCGGTGGCCCAGTGCGTCCGGGGCACCTCGTGGACGACGACGCGGATGTACTCGGGCCGGGTGTCCACGGTGCGCAGGACCGCGGCGTGCACCTCGTGCATCAGTTCCCGGATCTGCGCCGGGGTGCGGCCCCCGGCAAGGGTGATGGCGACCTGTGGCATGTCAGCTCCGCATCGTGAAGGGGTCGGCCACGGGCTCCTCGCCGGTGTTGATCCACACGCTCTTGAGCCGCGTGTACTCGCGGATCGTCTCGGTGCCGTGCTCGACGCCGGTGCCGCTGGTCTTGAACCCCTGGCGCGGGGACATCGGGGACATGGCCCGGTAGGTGTTGACCCACACGGTCCCGGCGTCCAGGCGCGCCGCCATCCGGTGCGCGCGGGCGAGGTTCGTCGTCCACACGCCGGCGGCGAGGCCGTAGTCGGTGTCGTTCGCCAGCCGGACGGCCTCCTCCTCCGTGTCGAACGGCATGATCGCCAGGACGGGCCCGAAGATCTCCTCGCGCACGACGCGCATGCCGTTGTCGACGTCCACGAGGATCGTCGGTTCGTAGAAGTAACCGCCGAGGCCGCCGTCGGTGGCCCGGCCCCCGGTCAGCACCCGGGCCCCCTCGCCGCGCCCGAGGTCGACGTAGCCGGCGACCTTGTCGCGCTGGGCCTCGAAGGCCAGCGGGCCGAGTTCGGTCCGCTCGTCCAGGGGGTCGCCCATGACGATGGACCCGGCGCGTTCCGCGACCCGTTCGAGCAGTTCGTCGTAGACGGAGCGGTGCGCGAGCACCCGGCTCCCGGCGATGCAGGTCTGCCCGGCGGCGGCGAAGATGCCGGCGACGACGCCCATCGCGGCGTTCGGGACGTTCGCGTCCTCGAAGACGATGTTGGGCGACTTGCCGCCGAGTTCGAGGGTGGAGCCGATGAAACGGCTCGCCGTCGCGGCGGCGATGGCCGCCCCGGTGGCGGTGGAGCCGGTGAAGGAGATCTTCGCCAGGTCACGGTGGTCGACCAGGGCCTGCCCGGCCTCGGCGCCGTAGCCGGTGACGACGTTCACCGCGCCCGGCGGGAACCCCGCCTCCAGCGCCAGTTCGGCGAGTTTCAGGACCGAGGCCGAGGTGTACTCGGAGGGCTTGATCACGACGGTGTTCCCGGCGCAGAGCGCGGGCGCCAGCTTGCTGCTGGTCAGCGTCAGCGGGGAGTTCCAGGGCGTGATCGCGCCGACCACGCCGAGCGGTTCCCGGGAGGTGTAGTTGAGGACCCGCCGGTCGGAGGTGGGGATGACATCGCCGTGGATCTTGTCGGCCAGCCCGGCGTAGTAGTGGTAGTACTCCGGCAGGGTGGCGAGCTGCCCGCGCATCTCGCGCAGCAGTTTGCCGTTGTCCAGGCTCTCCGTGCGGGCCAGGTCCTCGGCGTTCTCGGCGATCAGCTCGCCCAGGCGCCGCAGCAGGTGCCCCCTCCGCGTCTGGCTGAGGTCGCGCCACCGCGGGTCCTCGAACGCCGTCCGCGCGGCGGCCACGGCCTTGCCGATGTCGGCGGCGTTCCCGCGCGCGGCCCGGTAGAGGACCTCGCGCGTGGCCGGGTTGGTGCTCTCGAAGTACTCACCCGACGCGGGCCCGGCCCGTTCCCCGCCGATGAAGTGCTCCAGCGTGGTGAGGTCAGACATGCGCGCACTCTCCGATGAAGGTGGTGAGGGAGTCGGTGAACTCCTCGGGGCGCTCGACGGGCAGCATGTGACGCGCTCCGGGGACGACCACCGCGCGGCAGTCGGGGAGCGCCGCGGCGAGCCGGTGGGTCATCGCCGGGGTGGAGCCGGGATCTCTCTCGCCCGTCACGGCCAGCGCGGGGACGGTGATGCCGGCCAGCTCCGGCGCGAGGTCGGCGTCCGCCGTGGCGAACACGCGGTAGCAGGCGAGGAAGGACCCGGTGTCGTTGGCGAGCAGCGTGGCCCTGGTGCGGGCCACCCGGTCGGGGCCGACGCCCGTCCCGGCGTACCACCGCTCCAGGGAGGCGGCGGCGCTCGCGGGGAAGTCGGCCTCCGCCCGGCTCAGCCGGGCGAGGACCGACGCCCGCTCCTCGGCCGTCCGCCGGCAGACCGAGCTGACCGAGGTCAGCGTGGCCGCCGACGCCGGGCGGCGCAGCGCCAGATGCTGGGCGACCAGAGCGCCGAGGGAGAAGCCGACCAGGTGTGAGCCGGCCGGGATGTCCCCGGCGACTCCGTCGGCCAGGTCCGCGAGGCTCACCCCGTCGCCCACCGGCGGGCGGCTGCCGTGGCCCGGCAGGTCGGGGGTGAGCACGGTGAAACGGTCGGCCAGCAGGGCGGCGGCGGGCTCCCACATGGTGTGGTCGAGCCCGACGCCGTGCAGCAGGACCACGGTGGGCTTGCTCATGGCGGGTTACTGCTCGGTGGTGAGCGGCGCCAGGCGCTGCTGGGGGCGGCCCTGGGCGGCCGCCGCGAGCGCGATGACGATCTCGTCCGGGTGGGGGGCGTCGGAGACGCGGACCTCGAAGCTCTGGTGGTGCGAGCGGATCGTGGCGTCGGTGATGTGCTTCAGCGGGATGTCGAAGACCACGCCGGCCGGGCCGCGCTTCTCGACCGCGGGCAGCAGGGTGGTGGCGTTCGCGGCCTTGCGGAAGTGGTCGCCGAACTTGAGGGTGTGGATCAGGGCCGAGCCGTGCTCGATCTCGCCGCCCAGGCCGACGATCGCGGCCTTGCCGTAGGCCTCGGCGGGGGCCCCGAGCGCGTCGAGCACCGCCGGGGCCAGCAGCGCGCCCAGGTCGGAGGCGTGCGCCTCGATGCCGGGGGCGAGGTCCTCGACGAAGCCCTGACCGGCCCACGGGTTCGCGACGACCGCCGCGACGACGGCCACCCGGGCGGGCTGGGCGACCGCCCGGCCGCCCTCGGTGTGGATCTCCTCGACGACGGTCACGATCTTGCGGACGCTCATGAGGGAACAACCTCCAGGGTTTCGGTGGTGACGACGGGGTCGGTGACGCGGTCCCCGATCCGGGGGTGCGGGCGCGGCCCCGTCGACGCGGCGGCGACGACGACGATCTCGTCCGCGCGCGGGGCGTCGGAGACGCGGGCGCTGATGGTCTGGTAGTGGCTGCGCGTCGCCGCGTGGGTCTTGTGCCAGAGCGGGACGACCAGCTCCTCGCCCGCCTCGGCACGGGTGTCGGCGAAGCAGATGATCGACTCGCCCTGGAGGAACTCCCGTACCAGGTTGCCGAAGTACGGGGTGTGGATGAGGGCCCCGGCGTGCTCGATCTCGCCCGCCGTGCCGACGATGGCGGCCTTGCCGAAGGACTCGATCGCGTCGGCGCCGCCCAGGGCGGCGATGAGGCGGCCGGTCAGCAGCCTGGCGAGCACCGGGGCGACGCGGCTCTGCTCCGGGGACAGGTCGGCCGACGGGCCCGTGCCCACCCAGGGGTTCCGGATGACCGCGGCGACGCTGGCGCGCCGTGCGGGCTCGGCGGGGGTCGCGCCCGCCTCGGTCACGACGGTGTCGCGGTAGAGCACGAGCTTCCGCAGACCGATGTTCTCGTCAGGATGATCCGTGCGCTCTTGCATGCCACAGGATGCTAGGTGTCGCTTCTCGCACCGGTCAAGGGGGAGCGGCGGGAAGGTTCCCCTGGCCGGTACCTGCTGTGGAGTAGGTCAGCCAACTATCAATGACCTGCACTGTTTACATGCTCGAAAAGTAGAGAACGATTTCCGGTCACGAACCCTTGACGCTCCATGTGTGGCATGCCTTACTGCTCCTTGTATGCCAGAGCGGGTGGCCATGGGCCCCGCCGACCCAAGGAGTTCTATGTCCAGTCACCTTGGAACGGGCGCGGAAGCGACGCCCGTGACGCCGCCGGGGCGCGGTCGGCACACCACCCCCGACGGCAGCCCCGACACCCCCGACACCCCCGGCACCCCCGATCCGGTGCGTGGGAGCGGCAGGCTCGGTTCCGTCTTCTGGGCCTCGGTCGGCGTCGCCGCGATCTTCGTCGCCTGGGCGACCGTCTTCACCGGGAACCTCAACAGGGTGACCTCGGCCTCGCTGAACTGGGTCACGTCGACCTTCGGCTGGGCCTTCCTGGTCGTCACCCTCGGCATCCTGCTGTTCCTCGTCGTCCTCGCCTTCAGCCCCGTCGGAAACCTGCGGCTGGGCAAGGAGTCCGACCGGCCCGAGTTCACCACCCCGGCCTGGTTCGCGATGCTCCTCGGCGCCGTGATGGGCATCGGCCTGATCTCGTACGGCGTCGCCGAGCCGATCTCCCACCTGACGGCGCCCCCGCACGGCCTCGCCGAGCCGAACACGCCGGAGGCCGCGGTGCGGGCCCTCCAGTACTCCTACTTCGACTGGGGCCTGCACGCCTGGGCGGTCTTCGCCGTCTTCGGGCTCGCCATCGCCTACTCCACCTACCGCAAGGGCCGCCGCCCCCTGGTCAGCCAGTTGTTCGTACCGCTGCTGGGGGACCGGGTGAACGGGCCGGTGGGCAAGGTGATCGACGTGCTCGCCGTGTTCGCGACCCTCTTCGGCACGGCCACGTCGCTGGGCCTGGGCGCGCTCCAGATCAACAACGGGATGGGCCGGCTGTTCGGCGTGCCCGTCAACTCCGTCGCCCAGGTCGTCATCATCGCGGCCGTCACCGCGGTGTTCACCCTGTCGGCCGTCACCGGCATCAACAAGGGGATCAAGGCGCTCAGCTTCACCAGCGGTTTCCTGGCGATCGCGATGCTGCTGTTCATGCTCGTCGTCGGGCCGACGGTCTTCATCGCCAACCTCTACACCGAGTCGATCGGCCTGTGGGCCACCGACTTCGTCCGGATGAGCCTCCAGGGCACCGCGTTCGGCGGGCTGGAGTGGATGCAGTGGTGGACGTACTTCATGCTGGCGTGGTGGGTGTCCTGGGGCGCCTTCGTCGGCATCTTCCTGGCCCGGATCTCCCGCGGCCGGACGATCCGCGGCTTCATCCTGGGCGTCCTGACCGTCCCCAGCGTCGCCTTCTTCACCTGGTTCACGGTCTTCGGCGGCTCGGCCATCCACGTGGACCTCAACCGGGGCGGCGACATCGCCGAGCAGACCGCGGCGGACTTCGGCAACGCCTTCTTCGCGACCCTGGAGCACTTCCCCCTGGCGACCGTCACCTCCGGGGCCGCCGTCCTGCTCGCACTGATCTTCTTCGTGACGAGCGCCGACTCCAACACCTACGTCCTGGGGTCGATGACCTCCGACGGCTCGCTGAACCCGACCCGCCCCGTCCTCGTGCTCTGGGGCGTCCTCACCGGTGTCACCGCGGTCGCGCTGATGCTCGCCGACGGGCTCAACGCGTTGCAGAACACCGTCATCGTCACCTCGCTGCCCTTCCTGGTGATCATCGCGGCCCTCGCGGTGTCCTTCTGGAAGGAGCTGCGCGCGGACCGGGAGGCGGACCTGGCGGCGGGACGCCTGGCCGTACCGCACCCGCCGGCCCGCGCGGAAGCCACGCCTCCCGCACCTCACACCGGCCCCACGGACTCCGCAGCCCAGGCACATCCCACGGACCAGGCAGACCCCGCAGCCCAGGCAGACCCCACGGACCAGGCAGCCCAGGCAGACCCCACGGACCGAAAGGAGAAGACCGATGTCACACCCTGACCCCGGCACCCGGCGCGAGCTGATCGAGAAGGTGTGGGCCGCGGCCTGGGGCCACGGTGACGTCGACGCCCTCGACGAGCTGCTGAGCCCGGCCTACCTCCGCCACGGCCAGGACCCCGAACCGCAGGACCTGGCCGGCTTCAAGGCGGCGATCGTCTCCACCCGCGCCGCGTTCGCCGACCTGACCACGGTCGTCGACGACATCGTGATGGACGGCGACCGGGTCGCGATCCGCTGGCACAGCGACGCCACGCACACCCACTCCTTCCTCGGGGTCCCGCCCACCCACCGGCGGGTCGCCGTCAGCGGCGCCACCTTCGCCCGTTTCGAGGGGGACCGGATCGCCGAGGAGCATGTGACGTGGGATCCCCGGGCGCTGCTCTCGGCGCTGGGCATCATCCGCGTGGGACAGGACTGACGAGCGAGATGAGGAGGAACACCGCCATGACCACGACCGCCCCGGCCCCCGACATCACCGTGATGAAGCAGGTCAACCGGCAGTTCGTCACCGGAGTCACCGTCGTGACCGCGATGGACGGGGACACGCCCCGAGGGCTGGCCGTCAACGCCTTCTCCAGCATCTCGCTGGAGCCCGCCACGGTGATGGTGTGCGTCCAGTGCACCTCGTCCACCCACGACTGCCTGTTCCGGGCGGACCACCTCGCGATCAACATCCTCTCCACGGACCAGCTCGACGTCGTCGGCACCTTCGCGAGCAAGGCCCAGGACAAGTTCGAGCAGGTGGAGTGGGAGAGGGGCCCCTTCGGCAGCCCGCTGATCGCCCGCAGCAGCGCGCGGATGGAGGTCCAGATCCGCGAGCGGCTCCAGGCCAGTACCCACACGGTATTCATCTGCCGCGTGCTCCACGCCGAGGTCGACGAACGCTCTCCCATGGTCTACAGCGCGGGTAAGTTCTTCGACGGCGGCGCGCTCGCTCCGCTGGGATGACGGGCGGGCCGCCCGGGAGACGGAGGAGGATTCGGTGAAGCGCGCGGAGAGCGAACCGAGGTCGCGGTCACCCCAGCCCGAGAACGGGGGAGGGTCGAGGCAGGCCAGGGTGATCGCCGACATGCGCCGGCGGATCATCAAGGGAGAGATCGAGCCCGGGGCGCCGCTCTCGGAACTGGCGCTCGCGGAGGAGTTCGGCGTCAGCCGCACGCCGGTGCGCGAAGCCCTCAAGCAGTTGCAGACCGAGGGCCTGGTCGAGATCCGGCCCCGCGTCGGGACGTTCGTCACCACCCCCTCGCGCCGCGAGATCACGGAACTCTTCGAGATGAAGGAACTCCTGGAGGGCGCCGCGGCCCGCCTCCTCGCCCGGCGCGGCCGCGTCACGGAGATCGGCCTGCTGGAACGGAACCTGCGCGAGGCCGACGAGGCCGTGGCGCGGGACGACCGGGAGCGCTACGCGGAGCTGGTCCAGGAGTTCCACGACCTGCTCATAGCCGGTGCCGACAACAGCAAGCTGGAGGTCCACTACCGGATGCTGATGAACCAGCTCGCCTACTCCCGGCTGGTGAACACCTCGCTGAGCCAGCCCGGCCGCGCGTTGCAGTCCGACCGCGAACACCACCTCGTCCTGGAGCTGATCCTGGAGAAGGACGGCGACAGCGCGGAGTACATGATGCGCGAACACGTCCGCGCCAGCCGCCGCGCCCTCCTGGCCGGCCTGCCCCTCGACCTCCCACCCAAGCGCCCCGGCGGCACGGGCCCCTGACCTGGCCGGGCCCGCCTCGCGGCGGCGGGACTCCGGGGAGCGGCGCCGGTGTGTGGCGCCGACGCGTCCCGCGACCGGCACCGGCGCGGCTCGGGCGCCGGTCGCGGGTGTGGTGCCTCACCGGGACGCCGGGGAGCGGGGGCATGCCCAGCCGGACCCAACCACCGGCGCTCGCGCTGCCGCCAGACGCGCACTACGGTGCTCGTCGTGGCGAAGACGCGCATCGGCATTGGCCCGGAGCCCGACCGGGCCGAACGCATCAGGCAGCACGCGGAGTGGGCCGGCAAGGATGGCCCGGCGTATCTGGCGCATGCGGCAACGGGCCAGATGGCCGGGGTCGAAGCCATGGAGGAGCAGTTCGCCGAGGTGGACGCGGTCATCGCCCAGGCCGAGCGGGCCGCGGACAGCCTCCCCGCCGGACTCGTCCCCGAACCAGCCGCCGAACTCACGGAGCAGGAACGCCGCGAGGTGAAGGAGGCCCTGTGCCTCGTCCAGGGCCGGAACCGGCACGGCAGCCGCCCGGAACACGCCACGTGAGCGCTTGAGGCTCCGGTCCGTGGCAGGCGTGTCCATCTGCCCGCGGTAGCCGAGCCTCTTCCGGCGGACGACGGCGAACTCCCAGATGAACGCGGCATCCCGGAGCCGTCCGCCCGGGAGCCGCACCGTTCACCCGCCGCACGAGGGCGCCCGGCACTTGGGCGCCCTCGCCCTCCCGCCGTCGTAGCTGGCTCCGCCGCGCGGCCGCCGGCGCGTACCACTGTGCCGGTGCCGAACGGCCCGGCTCCCGCTCGTGCGACGCCGTGGCGAACGGCTCGGCCCCCGCTCGCCCGGCGATGCCCGTGGCGAACGAGCGCCCGGGACCGCGCTCGCGTCAGGCGGGCCCTACAGCAGGTGATCCGCCTTGCCGGCCTTGATCTCGGTGATGAGGGTGCGCAGAGCGTCGAGGGAGTCGGTGAGGTGGTTCTCCTCCTGGCCGTTGACGGCTATGTATCCGTTGCCGTCGGCATCGGTGCCGAGGCGGAAGCAGGAGCTGCCTTCGGCGCAGAACGGGCTTTCCCAGGTGATCTCCGGCACTGGAACTCCTCACAGTTGGCGTGCGATGTCACGGATGAAGTCTTGGGACTGCTCCGCCGGCAGAGCCAGACCTTCCAACAGGTCGAGCTGCGCCCGGTATTTCGCCAACTGCCCCTCGGCGTACAGGAAGGTGGGCCCGTGGGAGCTGTCCACCTGCACCGTATCGAGCTGCGGCACGGGCCCTTCGATGTAGACGACCGTCTGGCCCGCGCCGGGGAAGGCGCCACGGTCGAAGGGGAGAACAAGCACGGTGACGTTCTCCCGCTCGGAGACCTCCAACAGGTACTCCAACTGGGCACGAGCCACGTCGACTCCACCGAACTGCATCCGGAGCGCGGCCTCGTGGATGACCGCGATGTAGGGGACCGACTTCTCGCCGGTGATCACTTCCTGGCGTTCCGCGCGCAGTGCGAGGCGTAGGGCGACCTCGTGCTCGGGCAAGGGGGGAACGGCGGCCCGGAAGATGGCCATGGCCTGTTCCGACGTCTGGAGCATGCCGGGCACGTGGACCGTGTTGGCGCCGCGCAGGCGCACCGCGTTGCTCTCCGCTTCCGCGATGTCCAGCAGGCCCTGCGGCAGGATTCCTCGGTAGCGCTCCCACCAGCCCGGACTCGGCTGAGCCATCGCGACGAGTGCTTCGACGTACGGCTCGTCGGTCAGATCGCAGTTGCAGGCCAGCGTGCGGAGACGGTCGGCGCTGATACCCCGCACGCCGGACTCGATGTTGGAGATCTTGCCCCGGTCCACACCCAGCAGGCCCGCCGCGAACTCCGCCGGCATCCCCGCAGCGGTACGGATGCGTCGCAGTTCACTTCCGAGCCGCTTCTGCCGTTCCGTGGGGGCCGTCCTCGGGGGCATGAGGTTCCTTCCGTCCAGCAAAGGCCGATCAGTCGCGCGCGGAGAGCACTTCACCCTCCGGGGTTAATTCGCATTGGTGCGTGGAAAATTTACCACCGCATGCTCTACCTTCAGTAGCGCGAACGCTACACATCGCAACGCCGGAAGTGCACCGCGCGAGCGTGCCCGCCTGCCCTGGGACGGTTGGGCACGCGGCCAGGGCGCCGAATCGCTCATCCCGCCCATGGAGTTCGCCATGCCCGAGATCCCCCTCGTCCCCGCCCACTGGCGCTTCCCCGCCCACCCCACCTCGGTACGCCAGGCCCGCCAGGCCGTCGCCGCAACGCTGCCGCGAGCCCTCCACCCCCACCTCGGCGACGACCTCGGCCTCCTGACCTCCGAACTGGTCACCAACGCCATCCGCCACGGCGCCCGCAGCGAGGACGAGAACCTGATCGAACTCGTCCTCTGGCCGGCCGACGGCCACTACTGGCTGGCCGTCTCCGACCCCGGCACCGGCAACCCGGTCCTCACCCACCCGCCCGCCGACTCCGAACACGGCCGCGGCCTCCTCCTCGTCGACACCCTCGCCACCACCTGGACCGTCCGCCCCCGCCCCGTCCGCGGAACCTCCGTCATCGCTGGCTTCTCCTTCCGCCGGGGCGGTTGACCAGGCAGGCCCGCCGGCCGGGAGGGAACAGAAGGCCAGACGGGCCAGATCGCCTCGTCGCAGCCGTTCCCCTCCCGGCAGATCATCGGGTCGGCCCCACCGCGCCTTTGGTCGAGCGACTGGCACCAAGTCGGAACCTACGAGTACGGTTCCGGAGGCCGCTTCGTCTCCTAGCATCTTTGCTCGTCAGAGCTGCTCAAGGAGATACGTGGGGCGCTCTCGTCCACAAGTAGTCCGCGAGACCGGCTGAGTGGCAGAAGGGCCGAGGCGACCTGAAGAACACCATGCCAGGCACGGACAGTGGTCGCTGGGGCACTCACATGAGCCAGCCTCGAACCTACGCTGATTCGGGACTATTGGCCGCGAGGCGCCGCTTCAGCCGCAAACAGTGCTCGTTAGTCGGCTCCCTCTGCAGTCCCTCGGTCACCCAACGATCAGCGGATGCCGTGTCCTTGTCGTCGTACATGCACAGCCAGGCGAGTCGAGATAGATCTGTCGCATCACCTTCCGAATTTCGGGCTTCGAGGAGTTCACGCATCCTCCGTACGATGTGACGCCGCTCGTCGGCGTCCAGGACAAGCTCTTTTCGGTGCAGCAGTCCGTTGAGTCGGGAGGCGGCGGAACTAAGGTCGTGAAATGGCGGCTTTGCCAGTTCCGCAAGCCGCAGTCGGGCGTTCATCTCCGCCAACGGTTCCTCTGTTGCGCGGTAAAGCGTGATGAGCAGTCCCCACCCGTACTGGTCATC
This sequence comes from Streptomyces zingiberis, assembly GCF_012034935.1. Lineage (GTDB taxonomy): Bacteria > Actinomycetota > Actinomycetes > Streptomycetales > Streptomycetaceae > Streptomyces > Streptomyces zingiberis. The sequence continues at coordinate 106,171 of NZ_JAATEN010000006.1, read as the reverse complement.
GGGGCAATTCTCTACATATCGGTTAACGGCTCGGATTGCCGCAGTGTTGTCAGACATCTGATTGCGCTGAAACTCTGCCAAAGTCAACCAGGCCTTGGGGTAACCCGTCGCCATGTATTCGATGACGGACAGTTCTTGCCTGATGTCTTTCCCGACCTCCATTTGCCTTGCTGCGAACCTGGCTAGCCGTTCGATTCGTGAGGCGAGGCCATGAGCTGCATCAGTCGTCGGTCCGAATTCCTGAATCAGCTTGAGGTCTGAGTTGACGGCTATCCTCATTGGGCTAGTCACAAGCTTCTTCTTGCCGAACAGCGAAGCAGCAAGAGGCACAGAGAGGAACTCTTCGCCAGTCGCCCCCTGGGAGGACATCACTTCAATCAGAGAGCGCTGTTCTAGCTCAGCTATTGCTCCCTCCACATCAAGTCGATCGTTCTCGGGGCGTAGCAATACGGCCTCAAGGCCGAGGCGAGGAACCAGCGAACGCCAGCCGCAGAGCGTGAGAAACACTCTTTGCGCTGCGGAGGAAAGCGAGGCAAAGGAGCGCTCGAAGAGTGCGTCGAGCATAGCGTCTTTGGCTGCGACGACCCTCTTCACGGTAACCCTGCGTCCCGCTTCGGCGATCTCGCCTAGCAGCACCTTGGTGATATACGGGTGACCGTCCGACTCGCGGAAAAGAGATTCTTCGTACTCCGCATCAAGAAGAGAAGCGATACCCAATCTGCCTGCGATGGTTGCGACAAGTTCCGAGTACTCTCCACGGCGCATACCACCAACTTCGATGGGGTAGTCAGCTTTAAACTCACGCGTCCGCGTCGTAATGAGCACCTTGTTGGGAAGTCTCACTGAATTGCTGACAAACTGGTAAAGTTCGGCCTGTTCTCGTACGGTTTCGAAGTTGTCGAATACGAAAATAAAAGGACCCTCGTCGGCGCTGCCAGAAAGACAGTCGGCAAGGTACTTCCGGGACTCCTTCGATTTGCGAGCTGACGAATGAGCCATTAGCTGCGAGAAGTCCAGTGCAATGTCGTCCGTGGAAAGCACATCGGGCCGTACTACTTTGGGTCCCTCAGAGAGTAGGTCGATGTCCCTGGCACTGAACCACACAATGCCGAAGAACTCGTCCATGTGGGCTATTTTATGTAGCACTTCTAGGGCAAGCGATGTCTTGCCTACGCCGCCTCGACCCTGGAGTGTGATGACCGGGTAGCGGTCGTCGCAGAGGCGTTCGGTGAGCTGCTGTTCAAGTTCGGCACGTTGCACGTAGTGCTCGTGGAGGGGCGGCATGTTGCTGAAGAGGTTGCCAACGTTCGCCATGTCCGGTTGCGCCGCGGTCTCGCTGCGTGGTTGCGCCTCGACGGGCAGAAGGTAGGAACTGCCGTCTCCGGAGCGCCGCTCGTCGCTGATGTAGGAGAGCGTCTCGTACTTTCCGTTCCGGAAGTTCCCGTTGGGCAAGAAGAAGTCTGTGAGATCAGGGTCTGTGAAAAGCAGCTCGCAGGGTCGTGGGCTCTCGAGATCGACGTAGGTGCCGTCGGGCAGATTGTGCTCGCTCTCACGCGCCAGGTAGGCGAAGCCTTCGTGACCGTTCCCAAAGGGGCTGACACGATATTTGCCGGACAGGTTGCGCCGCAGGTGGACCCAGGAGCGACTGAAGGCTGGCGCATTGTTGATGACCTCAACGAGTGATCTTGCTAGTTGAGGACAGATGACGGAGAGCGTCGCTCCGCGGGGTGCACCGTGACCACGAGTTCGGTTCCTCAGCCAGCTGAAGTCGTGGGCCCACCTGCGGAAGCTCACCTTCTTCCCAGACGTGTCCTCATAGTTTGAGTCCAGGCAGGTGCAGACACTGTTTAGTGCGTCGACTGCCTTACGCTGCCAACTATCGCTATCCGGCCCAAGAGCGATGGTGATTGCGCGCTGCGAATCCCGGCCGGCGTGAACAAAGTGCTGGCTGGCCGGGCCGGAGGCGAGCTGGTCGAGTAGCTCGGCCCATCGACCGATGCTGTCGGCCCTAACCAGTTCTGAAATGGCAGCGTAGCGGTGCTGCTCTCGGTCTGCCTGAAGTGCAGCAAGGAGTTCCACGACCAGCACCTTGATGATCATCTCACCCATGTAGAGGAGATCAAAGAAGTACGCTGTGTCTGATTCCTCCCGAGCGAGGTTTGCTCGCTCGAGCATACGGCTGACGGGAAGAAACGTACTTTTAGCCATGAATCCCCCTGATTCCTTGCGCATACGATCTGGCAGGAGGCTTGGCGCCCGTACCGTGTCCCCCACCACCTGCTGCACCCGCATCCTATGCGGGTGCGAAGTCGGTTACGGCGTCTTTCGCATGCTCTGTCTCATGACAGGACGGGCTCCAGAAGAAGCGCCGCCCTCTCGGGGCGTGCGGCACTGCGGGCAGACTTCAGGCTCTGGTTGGGTCGGCCGATCCCGGTGGTGCCGTACTGCTCTTCGGCGAGTGTGTTACCGAGAAGGCCTCGTCGCCGCCCGCCCGGCGATACTGCCACCCGGCCGCTTCAACGTGCTGACCACGATCACCGGTGGTGAGGGCGCTGCGGCAGCGGGTGCAGGCAAGACCTGGCTTGTCCACGGATGGTCCACTGCCGGAGCTGCCGCCGGTGCGAGCCTGGCAACGATTCGTGTCCCTAGTTCTGAGGCGACCTACGGAATGGGATTCATGGCGCAGGGGGCTGGCGGGGGAGAAGCGAGTCGGAGCCGAACTCGACCGCTTGAGGCGTCACGGCTGGCATGTCCTGCACTCCATACCTCTGGCCAACGACGTTGATCTCGATCACCTGCTCATTGGGTTCAGCATCAACACCAAGTACCACCAGGGGAGAGCCGTGTGGGTGGGCGACGACTCGGTGAAGGTCGATCACGGCAAGCTGGCGCCCTACGCGCGCAAGAGTCGGGCGGAGGCCCGTCGCGTCGCCAGGGTCCTGGAGACCTACTGTCCGTTCCCCGTGCCCGTCGAGCCGGTCCTCGTCTTCGTCGGGGTCGCCGATCTGAAGGTGGTCGCCATGCAGCTGAGCGTGCGGGTGTACCAGGAGCGCCAGGTGTCGGCTCTCGCGCCGCTCTCCGGTGCGCTGAAGCCCGATCAGGTCGAGCAGGTCTACAGAGTGGCTCGGCATCGACAGGCGTGGCGGCAGGCTTGAGCCGAGTACTGAGTCGCCCGCGGCCGGTCTCGGCTAGCGTTGTGGCCGCCTCCCGCTATTCGGGGGCTCACCTGCGGCGATGCTTCAAGATCCCGTCCACGCCTCGTTCACAGACCTCGACATAGAGCCGCTTCGGGCCGCATACGCCTGCACATACGCGAAGACCCCGGCCTCAGCGTTTCCGCTGGTGACGGGGTCTTTGGGCACCTCATACAGGGTACCCCCGGCAGGATTCGAACCTGCGCACACGGCTCCGGAGGCCGTCCCGGCGGCAGGTCCCGGACGCCTCTGACCTGCCGGTATGGCCTCGTTGAGAGGCCAGTCAGAGAAGATCATTACGCCCCTACTACGTGGGCGGGCTGTCGTGGTGGCTCCGCCGGGCGGTAGCGTCAACGGCATGGCTGAGGGGAACGAGTCGGGCACCGACCAGCGCGAGCACTTCACGGAGGAGACCGCGGGCGCGGCCCTGCGGTCAGCGTGCGAGTCGGCCGGGCTGGACGCGGCCGGGGCGGAACTGCTGCGGCTCGGCTCCAACGCGGTGTACCGGCTGGTGGCCTCCCCGGTGATCGTTCGCATCGCCCGTGACCGGGACAGCCTGGAGGAGATGGAGCGGGCCGTTCGTGTCGCGCGCTGGCTGGCCGAGGAGGACTTCCCGGCTGTGCGCCTGGTGCCGGGGGTGGGTCAGCCGGCCACCGTGGACGGCCACGTCGTCACCTTCTGGGAGAACGTTCAGGACCGGGAGGAGTACGCCACCCTGGAGGAGCTGGCGGATCTACTCCGCCGCCTCCACTGGCTGAAGGAACCCGAGTCGCTGGGCCTGCCGTACTTCGACCCGTTCGCCAAGGTGTGGACCTCGCTGCGGAACCTGCGCGGGGTCGTGGACGAGAAGGACCGGAGCTTCCTGGAGGAGCGGGCCCAACGGCTGAGCAAGGAGTATGACCGCCTGGACTTCGTCCTCCCCTTCGGCCTGATCCACGGGGACGCGAACATCGGTAACGTGCTCCGGCACCGCAACGGGCAGGCGGTCCTGATCGACCTCGACGGCGTCGCCCTGGCGCCACGCGAGTGGGACCTCGTCCTCACGGCGCTGTTCTACGACCGCTTGGGCTGGCACTCGCGCGGCCAGTACGAAGCGTTCGTCCACCGCTACGGCTTCGACCTGATGAACTGGCCCGGGTACTCGGTCCTGGCGGACATCCGCGAACTGATGATGACGCTGTGGGTCGGCCAGCAGGTGCCCACGGACGAGCGCTTCGCGGCGGAGTTCCCCAAGAGGGTCCGGGCGATCAGGACCGACGGCAGCCGGAAGGACTGGCAGGCGTTCTAGCCCCGGCCTATGCCCGGTGGGACGGCGGCGCGGCGGCAATCCAGAGGCGGTGTTCCGCGGCCTGCTCGTTCAGCTCCCGCACGGCCGCCATGTTGCCCAGCTCGGCCAAGTGGGTTCGGAACTCGGCGAGATAGCTCACGCAGCGGCCGGACTTCAGTTGCTCGCCCAGGTCCAGGGCCTCCAAGGCGACCTGGCAGGCTTCTTCCGGCTCGCCGGCCCGTAGGTGTGCGTCCGCGAGAACCATCGTGGCGAAGAAGTCACTGCGGACGTGGCTGCCGCTCATGGCGTTCTCGGCGTGGGCCACGGCCTGCCGGGCGCTGTTCACGTCCCGGAAGCAGTGGGCGGCCTCGGCGGCCAGCTCGGCTTGGTCGAAGTAGCTGATCCACTCCGGCTCGTCGCCGTGGTTGCGGCTCTCCAGCGCCCTCGTGGCCTCAGAGAGCGCCCGTTCGCACCCGCGTCGGTCCCCGGTGCGTGCCAGGGCGCGGGCCTCCATCGCATGGAACTGCGCCATCAGCGTCGGCGTGGCCACGCCGGAGATGCCCATACGCGCCGCTCGCGCCAGAGTGGCGGCCGGTGTGTAGCGGCCGAGGAAGGTCGCCTGGTGGCTCATCGCGGACAGGATGCTCCCCGCCAAGCGCCGGTCCTTCCCGTCCTGGGCGAACCGCAGCGCCTGGAGGAAGTACCGCTGGGCGAGTCCGTGGTGACAGGCGTCGTAGGACATCCACCCGGCAAGGAGCGTTGCCTCCGCCACGGTGGAGAAGAGGGCTTGGCCCACCGACTCTTTGTACCGGCCGCCGAGGAGAGGGGCCACATCGCGGCTCAGGTACTGGATGACGGCGTGCCGGGCATGGTCACCGCCGAATCGGTCGTCGAGCTGCGCGAACATCTCGCTCGTCGACTTGATGGCGGCGACATCGGCCAGACCGACCCGGATGCCGCTCCCGTCGTGCCCACCTGGGGGTGCCGGTTCCGGGGCGACGAGCCACCGGAGCGACGCCTCGTTCCACGCGGGCTCGGACGGCTCAGACTGGATCAGGGGCTCATATCCGTTGAGGTCCGCCTGCCAGAGCTGCCCAACCGTACTCATGGCGGCTTCGGGGCTCACGGGATACTCGGCCTGGAGAAACTGCGTGTCCTGCCGAGTGAGCTGACTCAACCCCAGTTCGGCGGCCGTGAGTTGCAGTGCCTCACACAGCAGAGGGCCGTAGAAGTCGTCCGGGCTACCGTGCCCGTTCTCCCAACTGGCGATGCGGCGCTTCACACTGGCCTCGGCCGGCAACACCTGGCCTCGACGTACGGCGATCCGCCGTAACTCGGCGATCAACCGCGTCTGACTCCACCCGCGCCCCTTGCGCGCGGTCTTGATCAACGCTCCCGTGGGCTGTGCGGGCCCTGTCACTGGCTTCCCCTCGAACGGAACTGGCCTCGACGGTACTTCCCATGACTCTACGCACTCAAGGGGTCACGATCACTGCTCCGCAGATGACGACCGGCGCCGGAGAAGCTGACGGGGGATGACGCGGCGCCCCGTTGCTCGTCATCCCCCGTCACCCCTCGTCATCTGCCCAGCCCAACCCCTCCGGCAGAAAGCTGGTTCCACGAGCCCCCGACGGGTTACGGAATGACTGCCGAGGTGGGATGACATGGAGCGAGTGACCAGGCTGGGCGTGCAGTGGCTCGCCGTGGCCGCGGACGACGGAATCGCGTGCCAGGCGACATGGGCCGACAACCCCCGTGAGCCCTATCTGCTGGCGGTCGGCCGCATCTTCGAAGTCGTGGTGATAGACGAACGGGCCGGCCTGGAGACCTTCGATCAACTCCGCCGCACCAACCTGCCGGTGGGCCCCGTGATGGCGGACTGGGCATCCCATCAGGTCGGCTTCTTTCTGCCGCCGCGCTCCGAGAAGCAGTTCGCGAACCTCGTGCACTGCGAGAGCGCGCGCCACAACTGCCCGCCCCCGGCGTACAAGTACCTCGCCTACGGAAGCCATATCGTCGTACCGGGCCCGATGATGCTGAGCGGCGACCGCTTCCAGTGGCTCCGGGCACCCGGAAAGCGCTCCAAACGCGGCTACCTGCGCTGCGCCTCCCTGGCGGCCATGTTCGTAGCGGCCTCCTCGCTGCTCGCCAGCGCCGACCGCTACAACGAGAGCGCTCACGATCCGGCCGAGGCGGAAACGCTCGCCGCGGGGGTCTCCCGTGTATGACGACGGCTCCGACCCCCAGGACTCCGCCACGTGGTCCCCGATCGACAGCCGCGAGTGGTACCAGGCTCGTGAGGCGGCGGGCTCCCTCCGGGATGTACTGATGGCCGCGGGCATGGAACGCGACTTCCCGTACCTCCGCGCGGACCTCAACGCCTTCGGGCAAGGCTTCATCGAACTCGGGCGGATCTCTCCGGAGACGGCGGAGCGGGTGGCTCACCTGCTGCGGCTGGCCCTGACCTGCCCACAGGACGCGAACACCGGCGGCAGCCCCGATCGTCGCCCGAACTGATCACCGGACCGACCAGAGGCAGAGGAGAACACGACATGACCGACGCGCGAGGAGTGTGCCAGCGGTGGGCAGAGGCCCTGTCTCCGGCGGTGCCCTACGTACGCGGCTGGGCGGCTGCGAAGCGAGGCGCTGACGCCCTGGCCGAACAACTGCGGGCGCTAAGCCTGGACACCGACTTCCCCGGCCTCCGCGCCGACGTGAACGTCTCCGGTGAAGGCGTGGTCCGGCTCGGCATGATCCGCCCGGACGCGGCACAACTCCTTACCTGTCTGCTGACCGCCGGCCTGTCGGTCGAGATCGCTCAGAAGCTGGAAGAGACGGACCCCGGTACGCCGGGCTCGGAGTGCTCCGCAGCCTGAAGAACAGCCGTCGGTCGGCGATCGGCCCCGCGCACCACTGTTGCCTTCGTCCTCGTAGGCAGCCGGTGTGCGGGGCCTCCGCGCGTGACTGTGGGCAATCCGCCGCATGGCCGGGACCGGCGCCCCAGCGCCGCAGCCCGGCCGATGCGGCGGAGTGGAACCCTGAGCCTGGGAAGCACCGGCGGTCTTGGGGCGGAAGTCGGGCTGACCTGTACACATGCCCGTCCCCGCAGTTCCAAGAACGGACCCGACGTAACCGCTCTTGCCCCGGGTTCACCGCCCCTTCTGGCACGCATCTGGCACGTACCTTCACCCAGTCGCGGCTCTGGGGACCTCAGCCACAGAAAGTCAGCCACGACGGCGGGTGCGCCGACTGACCAGGCGCGCGTATGTCTCGCGGTACCGACCACCGGGCTCAGCCACGGTGCTCGGTTGTGACCGTGACCACCGCGAGCCGGTAGATATGAGCGCTGCACGGGCCGCCACTCCGCCGAACTCCGCAGCCGTCTCAAGGCCCGATAGACAGACGCTGGCATTCAGGAGGTGATGAGGCTTTCGAGGAAGGAGGCCGACCATTGAGAGAGCCCAAGACCTTCCCGAGAGGATCCGAGGCCACGAGCGGTGAGCCGGCCGCCGAGGACTTGACGGGATCAGCCCCATTGGGTTTGTCCCGTCGGCATGATGATCGTCATGCAACCAGAAGTTCTCTCAGGTCTCATCGGCTTCGGCGGCGCCTTGGTCGGTGGTGCCGCATCCTTCGGTGGCGTGTGGCTCACCCTCTCCCACCAGAGGCAGCTGGCCCGGGAGGCCCGCCTTGCGGAGATCGGCCAAGAAGCAGCGGACAAGGCCCTGAGCGAGCTGATCACGCTCGGGGAGTTTCTGGCATCAGTCAGTAGCGACGTCGCCACGATGCCCACGGACGAGCGGGCGTCATACCTGGACACCGTGTTCGGCCACATGGAGAACGTCGAGAGAGCTGTGGCCCGCATCCCGAACCGGGAACTCCGCGACCGCGTGAAGTCCCTCCTTATCATGATGAGACGGTTCAGGGCTGCCGGTGTCCGGCACTTCTTCGCGGTGAGCTGGCTTGCGGAGCTAACGGACGAGCTGACCGACCTCCTGTCGGCCTACATCCGTTCCGACCCCCTCCCGTCACTCTCCGAGCGGACAGAGGAGAAGCAGCGCAGAGTCACCAAGCACGAGCTGGACCAGCGGCGTCGCTTCGAGCTGATGCAGGACCCCGACCCTGCCAACGTCGACCCGCGAGAGGAAGACAACACGTCTTCGCCGTCATGACGCCCGTCAGGAAGTAGGGAGACGATGCAGACAGAAATCTTGGTCGGGCTCATCGGGTTCAGTGGTGCCGTGGTGGGAGCCGGAGGTGCCCTGCTCGGCGGATGGTTCCAACAAAAGCATCAGGCCGCGGCGATGCGCGAGCAGCAGGAAGCTGCCAGAGCCAGTCTCTTGGAGGAGCGCGGACGAGCCGCAGGAGAGAAGGCCCTGTCCGAGCTGTACGCCCTCCGTAGACACCTGAACGACTGCGAGCTGAGGCCCGTCCCCGAAGAGCGTCAACCCTGGCGTGTCATCGCTCGGGGGTTCATCGACGAAGCCGAGCTGGCGGTAATGCTGATGCCGAACGCGGGAGAGGTGCAGTCCCGAATCACAGAAGCTGCGGGACTGATTACGGAGACCCTGATGATCGGGCGGGAAGAGGCGCGGCAGATGACGGATCGAGAGCATCTCACGCACGTCCACAAGTGCCTTGCCGGGACTTTGGAGGCTATTGGGGCACTGTCCGCCTTCATGCGCGGAGACCCACTTCCCGAGCCCGGCCGACTGCTTCGCAGGCACCTCGAACAGCACCAACGACCCCACGGCGGTGTCCCGTGAGAGGATTCCGAACGTGAAACTGATCGAGAACACCGAGGCACGACGGGTGGAGGCGCTCAGGGCCCTTGTCCCTCGGACTCAGGCCGCCCTGGGGCAGTTCTTTACCCCTGCATCAGCCGCCGACCTGATCGCCTCGATGCCTCGCCTGGACGCGCTGAGCAATACCGTGCGCGTTCTGGACCCCGGCGCCGGGGTCGGTTCGCTGGTCGCCGCACTGGCGACCCGACTGCACGAAGAGCGCCCTGACCTGGACGTTCACGTGGTTGCTGTGGAGATCGACCCGCAGGTCGTGCCCTACCTACGGGCCACGCTCGAGGAATGCAGGGCAACCTACGGCACCACGTTCGACCTCGTGCAGGGCGACTACCTCACTTACGATGACGCACTCATCGACGGGCCGTTCGACCTCGTCGTCGCCAATCCACCCTATGGAAAGCTCGCCGCAGGCAGCCTGCACCGTACGAGCATTGCGCGCCACCTGGTCGATACCAGCAACATCTACACGGCCTTCTGGGCCAGGGCTACGGCCGCCCTTGCCCCCGGCGGCCAGATCTCGATCATCGTGCCCCGCTCCTGGGCCAACGGCACCTACCACCGCGCCTTTCGTCGGTGGATGCTCGACCGCACCAGCATCGACCTCCTACACGTCTTCGAGAGCCGCAACACAGTCTTCGCCGACACTGGTGTCCTCCAGGAAAACGTCATCGTGCTTGGTACACGAGGCGACCAGCAGCCACAGGTCGTCCTGTCGGCGTCGATCGCGCACGACGACGCCCCGCTGCGCCGCATCGTCCCGTTCGATGCCGTGGTCCTGCCCGGGGACCGCGAGCGGTTCGTCCGCTTCGATGACTCCGCTGTCGTGCCGCCGGCCGTCTCCTTCACCTTGGCCGACCTGGGCTTGAGCGTCAGTACGGGCAAGGTCGTCGACTTCCGCAATCGCGAGCACTTGACCGAAGACCTCAGCGCCGACGGCGTCGTGCCGATGGTCTACCAGGCCAACGTGCGCGGCGGAGAGGTCGAGTGGCCACAGCGCTCAGCGAAGAAGCCGCAGGGCTTCGTCCCCAGTACCGAGGCCGCCCGCAAACTGCTCCTTCCTGAAGGGCACTACGTCGTCATCAAGCGCTTCTCTGCGAAGGAGGAGAAGCGGCGCGTGGTCGCGGGCGTCTGGAAGCGCGACGGCCCGGTGGCCCTGGACAACAAGACCAACTTCCTGCACGAGAAGAAGGGGCCTATCGACCCTCAGCTCGCGCACGGGCTGATGCTCTGGCTGAACTCCTCGACGCTCGACGCGATCTTCCGCACCTTCTCCGGGCACACCCAGGTCAACGCCGGGGACGTCAAGACGCTCCCCTTCCCCTCCCGTGACGACCTGGTGCGCTTGGCGCAGAACGCGCCGGAATGGCTCCCGGAACAGGCGAAGCTCGACGCCCTCGTGGCTGACTTGTTCCCGGCTGTCGTAGGCTCGACAGAGTGATCAGCACTTTACGAGCCTCCGTCGACAACGCCAGCGCCCTACTGCGAGCCTTCGGCTTCGACAGGGTCCGCTGCAATAACAGGTCCGCCCTGACGGCCCTCGTGCTGCTCGGCCTGGAGCCCGGCGAGCCGTGGGATACGGCAACCAACCCGCGTCTCGGCGTAACGGAAGTCATGGGTGTCATTGCGGAGAAGTGGGGCAAGGAGTACGCCCCGAACTCGCGCGAATCCTTCCGCAAGCAGACGCTCCACCAGTTCGTCGACGCGGGGTTCGCTGAGCACAACTCCGATGCTCCCGAAGGGCGCGCGGTCAACTCCTCCAAGAACAATTACCGGATCGCTCCTGCTGCTCTGTCCGTAGTGCGTCTCTTCGGCACCCGGGGGTTCCACGACGCCCTCGACGCCTGGGTGGCCGAAGCTCCCACCCAGCAGGCCGCTTACAAAGCCACCCGCGAGATGCAGATGCTCCCGGTCACGCTGCCGGACGGTTCTCTGTTCCGCCTCTCTCCCGGTGGCCAGAACCCCCTGATCCGGAACATGGTTGAGGAGTTCTGCCCTCGTTTCGTCCCCGGCGGACAGGTGCTCTACCTGGGGGACGCCAAGGATCACCGCTACGACATCCGCCAAGACGACGTCTTCGCACGTCTCGGGCTGGCCTTCGACGAGCACGGCAAGAACCCGGACCTCGTGGTCTACGACGAGCAGCGCGGTTGGCTTTTCCTGATGGAAGCCGTCACGTCTCACGGACCGATCGACTTCGGACGGCGTGAGCACCTGAAGAAACTGTTCGCGACGGACAAGGCAGGGTTGGTGTTCGTGAACTGCTTCCCGAACCGTGCCACCATGCGCAAGTGGTGGGATGACCTGGCATGGGAGACCGAAGCCTGGGTCGCGGACGCGCCCGACCACATGATCCATCTGAACGGCTCACGGTTCCTCGGCCCCTATGAGTGACCCTTTCATCGCGCTTCTGAATGGCCCCCGTCCAGTCCGCCGCCGACCACACACCGTGGAGCGAGCGTGGTTTAGGGCGTCAAGGTGGAGCGCGCCACTGTACGAATGACCTTGACGCCCCGGGTCGCGTCCGCTCGGCTCTGCCTGGGGCGACGGTGGACGGAATGGGAGTTCCCCGCGAACGCCCCTTACGGGTTTGTAGTCGGCGACGGTACCTCGCATCCCGGTGCTATCCGATCCCCCGCCGCAGACATCGCTCTGGTCTTGACCGGCCCTTGTACGGTATGCGACTCATGTGATTCGGCATTCGGCTCGCCCGCCTAGGCGCGGTGCGGGCGCCGGCCGGGCTGGAGCGGGGCGGAGACAGGAGCGCAGGCCCGGCCGGGGGCCGGGCCGCGCGCGGTGAGCGGAGCGAGCCGCCTTGATGATCGTAGAGAAAGTCTGAGCCACGCAGTCAGAGGCTGTAGGACAACTCCAGGTCGTCGCCCGGGACGTGGAACTCCTCCAGGGCAAGCGGCTTATCTGCGGTGTTGAGGGCTACGCGGAGGATCTGGAGCATCGGGACGCCGTCCGGGAGGCGGAGGGCCTGGGCCTGGTCCGGAAGGGGCATCCGGGTGCGGACGTACTCCGTGAAGTGGAGTTCGTGGCCCAGCTCGGTCAACGCCGTGTAGAGGTGTGGGGCCGGCGGTGGGGCCTGGTCCTCGTACTTGGTGTCGAGGAGTACGGAGAACGGCACGTAGGTGCGGTGGAGCTGGCGGAGTCGGCCCCGGTCCGCGGTCTGCAAGGCGTCGTAGGTGTAGAGCGGTTCGCCCGGCGGGATGCGGAGCAGATCGGCCAGGGCCAACGGGGCGTCCGTGCGCGTAGCCACGGGGTCCTCGGCGTTCTCCCAGCGGAGGCCGTCCGCCTCGGCGTAGTGGCCGTTCGGCTCGCGGCGCAGACCGCGTGGGCGCGTAAGGCTCGGGCGGCTGTGGGGGGAGCGGACGAACATCCCGCGGCCCATCATGACCTCGACCAGGCCGGCGGCCCGTAGCTCCGCGATGCCCTGACGCACGGTCGGGCGCGTGACGCCGAACTGCTTGGCGAGGACTTCTTCCGACGGGAGCGGCTGGCCGGCCGGGTAAGTGCCGTCCAAGATCCCGCGCCGCAGGTGTTCCGCGATCTGGCGGTACTTGGCCTGGGCTTTCTCCGATTGATTCCGGAGATCCCGCTCCGGAGGTGGCGGCCAGGGCCGGCCACTCGGTGGAAGTCCTGCTCAAGATCTACGCCAAGTGCATCGACGGCCAGGAGCAGGAGATGAATGACCGGATCATGAAAGGACTCGACGAGTAGAACCCGAACACCCCCGATAGATGACCGGTCACCCGGCCGTTAGACGAGAGCCCCGGCGGCCCCGGGGCTCTCGTCGTTCCCGGTTCCGTACAGTGAGGCCGAGGCTGCCGCGAATCCCGTTCTGAGCTGCGGCGACGGCACTCCGGTCTACTACGCCATTACAACGTGATCACTGTCATCGGGCTGCTTTCGGCGGCATCCGCCTGCGCATACGCGAAGACCCCGCGTCCAGCGTTGTGGCTGGTGGCGGGGTCTTTTGGCACTTCGAGTGAAGTACCCCCGGCAGGATTCGAACCTGCGCACACGGCTCCGGAGGCCGTTGCTCTATCCCCTGAGCTACGGGGGCGTGTCATCCGCTTCGCTTCGCTTGCGGCGACGGGTAGAACACTACCAGCTCTCCGGGGGTGACCATGAACGCGATTGGTGGGGTAGGGGCGGGCGAGGGGTGAGCCCGGTGGCGGCGTCGTCGGGGGCGGTTGCTCGGCTCCGGACCGGAGGTGGTGGGCGTCGGGCCGAGGGGTGAGCGGCTTGCGTGGTCACGTCGGGGTCGGGGGCGGGTGCGGCTTCCCGGGGCCGGTTGTTCTGTGGGGTTCCGCGGGCGGTGACGCCGGGGGAGGCGGTGGTGCTGTTCTCGGCGGCCCCGCGGCCCCGCGGCCCCGCGGCCCCGCGGCCCCGCGGCCCGGGCGCCGTGAAGGTGGCTGCGTGCGGGGTGGGTGTCCCGGGAGCGGTGGGTGTGAGGAGTGCGGGTGGTCGTGGGGTGGTGGGGGAGGGGAGGGGGTCGGTCCGGTTGGGGCCGGGGGCTTGTAGCGCATGGGGTGGGGCCGGGGCCGGGATGTGTGGGAAACGTCCCCCGCAGGGGGCGGAAGTGCGGAAAAGCAGGACGCCGGTGCGGTTCCGCGCCTACTCTCGAGTTGTGCCTGGCTCGTCCGCGCGGGTCCTTGTGGTTGACGACAACAAGGTGATCCGGCAGTTGATCAGGGTCAACCTCGAACTGGAAGGGTTCGAGGTCGTGACCGCGGCCGATGGTGCCGAGTGTCTGGACGTCGTACGTGACGTGCGTCCCGATGCCGTCACCCTGGATGTAGTGATGCCTCGCCTCGACGGGCTGCGTACCGCCGCCCGGCTGCACGAGGACCCGGAGACGCGGAACCTGCCCATCGCGATCATCAGCGCCTGCACCCAGCAGGAGGTCAACAACGGGCAAGCGGTGGGCGTGGACGCCTTTCTGGCCAAGCCCTTCGAGCCCGCCGAGCTGGTCCGGGTCGTGCGGAGGCTGGTGCGGGGCGGCAAGAGGGCCCCCGGGGAGCCGCCGGGCGGTGAGCTTCCCGGCGGCACCGAGCCCTTCGCCCACCCCGCCGGCTGAGTCCCACCCCCTGCGATGAACCCCCCTGCGATGAATCCCACCCCCCTGCGATGAATCCCACCCCCCTGCGATGAATCCCACCCCCCTGCGATGAATCCCACCCCCGTGCGGTGAGTCCCGGCCCGGGCCTCTCGGCTCGGCGGCCGTCCTGCGTGGCGCCGGTTACCTGTCGGCCTCCGGTTCTCGGGTCATCCTCCGTGTCCGTGTCAGCTTCCACGGGTCCACGTCGTGCCTGTTTCCCCGGCGGCCGGGGCCGTCGGGGAGGGTGGTGGCGGTGGTCGGGTTCGTTCCGTCGCGTCGTGGGAGTGGTGGGGGCGAGCGCGTACTTCGTCCGAGGTGAGCGGGTCGGGTGTCTCGACGGCATCCGGGCGGGAGTCGTGTCGGCGGGAGGGCCGGATCGGGGGGTGCCGTCCCGGCCTGTGGAACGGTTCGGTGGTCCGGCCGCCGACTCCCATACGCTGGTGGCGTGACCCCCGCCCAGCTCTCCCGGACCGTGTTGCGGAGCGTCCGCGAGGCCGTCGCGGACGGCGAACTGAGCGTGCCGCTGCCCGAGCGGGTCGCGGTCAAGCGCCCCTCCGGCGGTGGCCGGGGTGACTACGCCACCGCGGTCGCCCTCCAGCTCGCCCGGCCCGCCGGGCTTCCCCCGCTCGGGGTGGCCGGAATTCTGCGGTCGCGGCTCGCCGCCGCCCCGGGGATCGAGCGGGTCGAGATCACGGGGCCGGGGTTCCTGAACGTCACGCTCGCCGACGAGTCCGGTGCCGCGGTGGTGCGGGGCGTGCTGCGGCGCGGCCTCCGGTACGGGCACGCGGAATCGCCGGACGGGCCGCCCGGCGCCGTCGACCTGGTCTTTCCCGCGGAGGTGCGGGCCACTGTCGTGGCTGACGTGCTCCGCCGCCTGCTCGGGGCGCAGGGAGTTTCGGCTCGTCTCCGGTGTGCGGGTGTGCCCGAGGGGGAGTGGGGTGCGCTCGGGGTGGACGTGCGCGCCGTCGCTCCCGCTGCCGGGCCGGCCGTCGCTCCTGCCATCGAGCCCTCCCGCGCGCCCTCCGTGGGCGGCGCGCGCCCCGCCGTTTCCGGCCAGGTGGGGGAGGTGCGGGGGGAAGGGGACGCGGTCGCGGTGACCGGGATCGTCGCCGTCCGGCCCGTGCCCGCCGCCGACTCCGCCGCCGGGCTGCTCGCCGTGCTCGGGCCCGATGCCGCCCGGTGGGCGCTGCTCCGGCCCGCCGCGCACGGCCGTCCGGGCACCGGGCAGGCGGTCCACGAGCTGCTGGTGCAGCGCGAGACCAACCCGCTCTTCCGCGTGCGGTACGCCCACGCGCGCACCCGCGCGCTGCTGCGGAACGCCGCCGACCTCGATATCCGGCCCGTCCCCGGTGATCCCGGCGTGACGGGCGCGACCGGCACGGCGGTCGCATCCGCGTCGTGCCGCCCCGGCTCCGTACGGGAGCTGCTGGCCGCCATCGGCGATCACCCCGCCGTCCTGGAGGCCGCCGCGCGCCACCGCGAACCCGACCGGGTCGCGCGTCACCTGGAGCGGGTCGCGGACGCCTTCTTCCGCTTCCACGACGACTGCCCCGTCCTCCCGCGCGGTGACGAGAAACCCACGGCCGCCCACCGGGCCCGTGCCGCTCTCGTCGAAGCGGCCGGGACGGTGCTCGCCGGCGGCCTGCACCTGCTCGGCATCGACGCACCTGACCATCTCTGACCCCGACCGGTTCTCCGTCGGCTGCCCGGCTGCCGGGTCGCCCGGTCGATCGGGTTGCCGGTCCTCCGGTTCTCCTGTGGGGCGGTTGCCCGTCGGCCGGTTCCGTGCCGCGACGTCAACGGTGACGTCGGACATCGGACATCGGACGTCAACGGCGACGTCGGTGGGCGGTGAGGGGGGCGGTTGCACCGCACGGTCGCATCGTCGCGATCGTGGCCCCCGCCCGGCCGGGAGTCCGTAGTCTGGAGACGGGCCTTACGGACGAAACGGACGGCAGGCTCCGTGTGGTCGCGCGCTCCGGTCGCCCGCCGCCGAAGAGCCCGCCGCCGAAGGCGAGACCCCCGGAGACGTCGGCCGTCGCCCCACGCCAACCTGTCGCAGGCCACCGAACAGCCCCGAACCGCCAGCCCCCGAACCGCCAGCCCCCGAACCGCCAGCCCCCGAACCACCAGCCACCGAACCGCCAGCCACCCGACCACCACCGTCACCAGCAAGCACCACCACCACCCGAGGAGTCCCAGAGCCGCCATGAGCCGTTCCGCACACCCCGCCGGGCCCCGCCACGGCGACGTCCTCCCCGAGGGCCACTACGTCGCCCCGCCCGCCGACCTCAACGTTCTCGACCCGCGCGTCTGGTCCCGCACCGTCGCGCGGGACGCCGACGGGGTCGCGACCGTCGGCGGCATCCCCGTCACGCGGCTCGCCGAGGAGTTCGGCACCCCCGCGTACTTCCTCGACGAGGACGACTTCCGCGCCCGCTGCCGCGCCTGGCACGACGCCTTCGGCGGCGGTGCCGACGTCTTCTACGCGGGCAAGGCGTTCCTCTCCCGCGCCGTCGTCCGCTGGCTGTACGAGGAGGGGCTCAATCTCGACGTCTGCTCCGCCGGCGAGCTGAGCACCGCCCTGGCCGCCGGGATGCCGGCCGAGCGGATCGCCCTGCACGGCAACAACAAGTCCACCCGGGAGATCGAGCGGGCCGTCGAGGCCGGTGTCGGGCGGATCGTCCTCGACTCCTTCCAGGAGATCGCCCGGGTCGCGCACATCGCCGAGCGCCTCGGGCGCCGTCAGCGCGTGCAGATCCGGGTCACGGTCGGCGTCGAGGCGCACACGCACGAGTTCATCGCCACCGCGCACGAGGACCAGAAGTTCGGCATCGCCCTCGCCGACGGCCAGGCCGCCGAGGCCGTCCGCCGCGTCCTCAAGCTCGACAGCCTCGAACTGGCCGGGATCCACTCGCACATCGGCTCGCAGATCTTCGACATGGCCGGGTTCGAGGTCTCCGCCCGCCGTGTCGTCCAGCTCCTGGCCGAGGTGCGGGACGAGCACGGGGTGGAGCTGCCCGAGATCGACCTCGGCGGCGGCCTCGGCATCGCGTACACCTCCGAGGACGATCCGCGGGAGCCGCACGAGATCGCCAGGTCCCTGGCCTCCATCGTGACGCGCGAGTGCGAGGTCGCCGGGCTGGCGGTGCCGCGGATCTCCGTCGAGCCGGGCCGGGCCGTCGTCGGCCCGACGACGTTCACGCTCTACGAGGTGGGCACCCTCAAGGAGCTGCCGGGGCTGCGTACGTACGTCAGCGTGGACGGCGGCATGTCCGACAACATCCGTACGGCGCTCTACGACGCCGAGTACTCGGTGTCCCTCGTCTCCCGTACCTCCACCGCCGGGCCCATGCTCTCCCGCGTCGTCGGCAAGCACTGCGAGTCGGGGGACATCGTCGTCCGGGACGCCTTCCTCCCCGCCGACCTCGCCCCCGGCGACCTGCTCGCCGTCCCCGCCACCGGCGCCTACTGCCGCTCCATGGCGAGCAACTACAACCACGCGCTGCGCCCGCCGGTGGTGGCCGTGAAGAACGGCGAGGCCCGGGTGATCATGCGCCGGGAGACGGAGGAGGACCTGCTCCGGCTGGACGTGGGCTGACGAGACGGCCCCCGTCGCCGTATCCGTCCTCGTCCCTGTCGCCGTCCCCCCGTCGTCGGCGCCGGCACCGTCGCAGGAGGCGCCACGGCGCGCGCCCGAGCGGGCTTCTCGCCGTCCGCCCCGCGCGCCGTGGCGCGCCTCCGTGCCCCCGCCGGGAATCTCGGGATCCGGACAAAGCGCGGAGCCTCGCGAAAGGTGGGTGAGACTGGAGGGCAGCCGGGTGTGCGCGGCGGACCCGGGACGCGACCGAGCGTCCCGTCCCCGGCGTCCGTCCCCGGAGCGGCCGGGAACGCTCCGGCGGCCCGCCGGAACACGAGCGACCGGAACCGGAAGGTCACCGGGGAACCCGGGCCTCGGCAACAGGAAGAACGGCCGGCCGTACGACCGGCGGACAGGACCGGCGGACAGGACCGGCGGAACAGCCGGAAGAACACCGGAAGAGCAGAACGCGGAGAGACGAGGTCGGATGATGCGTACGCGGCCGCTGAAAGTGGCGCTGCTGGGCTGTGGAGTGGTCGGCTCCGAAGTGGCGCGCATCATGACGGCGCACGCGGACGATCTCACGGCGCGCATCGGGGCCCCCGCCGAGCTGGCCGGTATCGCGGTGCGCCGCCCCGACCGGGTCCGGGCGGGCATCCCCCGGGAACTGATCACCACCGACGCGACGGCGCTGGTCAAACGCGGTGACATCGACGTCGTGGTCGAGGTCATCGGCGGCATCGAGCCCGCCCGCACCCTGATCACCACCGCCTTCCAGCACGGCGCGAGCGTCGTCTCGGCCAACAAGGCGCTGCTCGCCGAGGACGGTGTCACCCTGCACGCCGCCGCCGAGCAGCACGGCGCGGACCTCTACTTCGAGGCGGCCGTCGCCGGTGCCATCCCGCTGGTCCGCCCGCTGCGCGAGTCGCTCGTCGGCGACAAGGTCAACCGCGTGCTGGGCATCGTCAACGGCACCACCAACTTCATCCTCGACCGGATGGACACCGGCGGCACCGGCTACTCCGAGGCGCTGGACGAGGCGATGGCGCTCGGCTACGCGGAGGCCGACCCGACCGCCGACGTCGAGGGGTTCGACGCCGCCGCCAAGGCGGCCATCCTGGCGGGGATCGCCTTCCACACCCGGGTCCGCCTGGACGACGTCCACCGCGAGGGCATCACCGAGGTCACCGCCGGTGACATGGCCTCCGCCCGGCGCATGGGCCGCACGGTCAAGCTGCTGGCGATCTGCGAGCGCGCCGAGGACGGCCGCTCGGTCACCGCCCGCGTCCACCCCGCGATGATCCCGCTCGACCATCCGCTGGCCTCCGTCCGCGAGGCGTACAACGCAGTGTTCGTCGAGGCCGAGGCCGCCGGCCGGCTGATGTTCTACGGCCCCGGCGCGGGCGGCGCGCCCACCGCCTCCGCCGTGCTCGGCGATCTCGTCGCCGTCTGCCGGAACAAGCTCAACGGGGCGCGCGGCCCGGGGGAGTCGGCCTACTCGCGGCTGGCGGTGAGCCCCATGGGCGAGGTCGTCACCCGCTACCACGTCAACCTGGACGTCGCCGACAAGCCCGGTGTCCTGGCGCAGGTGGCGGCGGTCTTCAACGAGCACGGAGTCTCCATCGAAACCGTCCACCAGCAGGTGCGGGACGGCGGTGAGGCCTCCCTCGTGGTCGTCACGCACCGGGCGAGCGACGCGGCCCTGACGTCGACGGTCGACGCGCTGCGGCGGCTGGACACCGTGCGCGGCGTCGCGGGGATCATGCGGGTCGAAGGGGAGTGAGGAAGGAAACCATGTCTGCTGCCACCGCCACCGGTTCCCGCGAGGAGCGCGCCACCCGCCAGTGGCGGGGGGTGATCGAGGAGTACCGCGACCGGCTGCCGGTCGGACCGGACACCGAGGTCGTCACCCTCCGCGAGGGCGGCACGCCGCTCGTTCCCGCGCAGGTGCTCTCCGAGCGCACCGGCTGTGAGGTCCATCTCAAGGTCGAGGGCGCCAATCCCACCGGTTCCTTCAAGGACCGCGGGATGACGATGGCCATCACCCGGGCCAAGGAGGAGGGCGCGCAGGCCGTCATCTGCGCCTCCACGGGCAACACCTCCGCCTCGGCCGCCGCCTACGCCGGGCGCGCCGGGATGGTCTGCGCGGTGCTGGTGCCCAAGGGGAAGATCGCGCTGGGCAAGATGGGCCAGGCCCTGGTGCACGGCGCCAAGATCCTCCAGGTGGACGGGAATTTCGACGACTGCCTGACGCTGGCCCGCGGCCTCGCCGACAAGTACCCGGTCTCGCTGGTCAACTCCGTCAACCCGGTCCGCATCGAGGGGCAGAAGACGGCCGCCTTCGAGGTGGTCGACATGCTGGGGGACGCCCCCGACCTGCACGTCCTGCCGGTCGGCAACGCCGGGAACATCACCGCCTACTGGCGCGGCTACCAGGAGTACGCCGCCGACGGCAGCTCCTCGCGCCGGCCGCGGATGTGGGGCTTCCAGGCCTCCGGCTCCGCGCCGATCGTGCGCGGCGAGCCCGTCAAGGACCCGCAGACCATCGCCACCGCCATCCGCATCGGCAACCCGGCCTCCTGGGAGTTCGCGGAGCGCGCGCGGGACGAGTCGGGGGGCAGGATCGACGAGGTGACGGACCGTCAGATTCTCTCCGCCTACCGGCTGCTGGCCTCGCGCGAGGGCGTCTTCGTGGAGCCCGCCTCCGCCGCGAGCGTCGCGGGTCTGCTGAAGTCCGCGGAGCTGGGGCTGGTCGACCCGGGGCAGCGCATCGTCTGCACCGTCACCGGCAACGGGCTCAAGGACCCGGACTGGGCCGTGGCCGGCGCGCCGCAGCCGGTGGTCGTCCCCGTCGACGCCGACGTGGCCGCGGAGCGGCTCGGCCTGGCGTGACGGGCGCGCCCCGGCCGGTGCGCCGGCGGGGCGCGACACGCCCGTCGTGACGGACCGGTCATGACGAACACGTCACACCGCTGACGGGGTCCGCCCCGCCGGACCTGGCCGGACGCGAGCGCCTGCCGCCCGCGTCCGGCCAGGTCCGGCGGCGTTTCCGGTCAGCCAGGGGGTCGGCCATGGGCCGAACGCCGGTGCGCCGCCGGCCACCCCGCCGGCCCCGCGGCCGTGCCGGGCGCCGGGCGACGGCCGACGGGACGGCTGCGAGCAGGCCCCGGCCGGGAGCGGGCCGCCAGGAGCGGTGACGCGGCGCGGGCAGCGAGGCGGCCGCGCAACGAAGCGGCCGGGCAGCGAGGTGGCCGGGCAGCGACGCAGCCGGGAAACGAGCCGGCCGGGCAGCGGTACCGCCAGGACAACCCGCCCGCACGGCGCCGAAGCGCTCCTGACCGGCGAATACCGCTCACCCCGGCCCACGCCCGCCCATCTCTTCCCACCCCGGCCACCCCGCCCCATTCCGGCGTCAACCGCCGCAGAACGCGCCGGGGAGCACGCCGGATCGCCGACACGCATCGTGCGCCTTCTGTGCGCCCTATGTCGCGACAGAACTTTCCTTCGATAGGCTGGTGGACGAACCCCGCCCGCCCCCCGCTTGCCGGACGCATGTGCCCGGCGTCGGCGCGGAGCGCACCGGCAGCAGGCGACCGGCAGCAGCGACGGACAGCGCACCGGCACGCACCTGGCCGGGCACCGCCGCCGACCCCGCGGGAAGCGTCCCGCCGTTTCCCGCCGTCCCACGACCCCCCCCAGATCCGTTCCACCACGAGGCCCAGACCCGTTCCACCACGAGGAGAGTCGTCGAGCGATGGCCGGTCCCGCCTTCCGAGCCGCCGCCGTCCGGGTGCGTACCCCCGCGACCAGCGCAAACCTCGGCCCCGGCTTCGACGCCTTCGGCCTCGCTCTGGGTCTCTACGACGACGTGGTCGTCCGGGTCGCCGAATCCGGGCTGCACATCGACATCGCCGGCGAGGGCGCGGACACGCTGCCCCGGACCGAGGACCACCTGCTCGTCCGCGCCCTGCGCACGGCCTTCGACGTGCTGGGCGGCCAGCCCCGCGGCCTGGAGGTGGTGTGCGCCAACCGCATCCCGCACGGCCGGGGCCTGGGCTCCTCCTCCGCCGCCATCTGCGCCGGGATCACCGCCGCGCGCGCCGTGACCATAGGCGGCGCGGAGCGGCTCGACGACGCGGCGCTGCTGGAGCTGGCCACCGAGATCGAGGGCCACCCGGACAACGCCGCCGCCTGCCTGCTCGGCGGGTTCACCCTCGCGTGGACCGACCGCGGCGCCGCCCGCGCCGTCCGGATGGAGCCCGCGGCGGGCGTCGTCCCCGTGGTCTTCGTCCCGGCGACCCCGCTGCTCACCGAGACCGCCCGCGGCCTGCTGCCGCGCACCGTCCCGCACGCCGACGCCGCGGCCAACGCGGGGCGGGCGGCGCTGCTGGTCGAGGCGCTGACCCGGCGCCCGGAGCTGCTGTTCGCCGCCACCGAGGACCGGCTCCACCAGGAGTACCGGGCCCCCGCCATGCGGGACAGCGCGGCGCTGGTGAGCCGGCTCCGCCAGGACGGCGTACCGGCGGTCATCTCCGGCGCCGGCCCGACGGTGCTCGCGCTCGCCGAGGAAGGCACGGCCGACAAGGTCGCGCGGCTCGCCGGTGAGGGATGGGCGGCCAACCGGCTGTCCCTCGACGCCACCGGCACATGTGTGCTGCCCCTCGCGGGGCAGGGAGCGGTTCCGGCGGCCGGGTCGCGCGCCGCCGGGTGACAGGTGACATCCGGCGCATGCCGGTCTTCGAGAGGGGGAATGTTTGTTGGGTCCGGTAGTGTTAACCTCAAGTCAGCACTCGGCACCTGAGCGGTGCGGTGCTTCGCGTCCCCCTTCGGGGGCGGACTTCTTCCGGGAGCCTCCTCAACTGCCTGCGCAGCCTGCCTGAGCATGTGAGCACGCTCCGGAATCGGCGTGGCGGACGTCCCGACAGTCCCCCCGCCGGACCATTCAGATGATTTTCTCCGCCGTACAGGGCGGTTACCACCGCACCGGCCCGGTCCGGACATCGATCCGCGGACCGCAGCCGGACAGCACGACCGGTCGCCGAGCCAGACAGGCCGACGCCCGCTCCAGGGAAGGACCCTTCGTGAGCGACACCACCGATCTGATGGGCGTGACTGCCGACGAGAACGTCGGCGCAGCCTCCGCGCCCGCCACGGACGCTCCTGCCGCGCCTGCCACCGGTGCTGCCACCAGCGCTCCGAGGCGCCGCCGCTCCGGTACCGGCCTCGACGGCATGGTCCTGGCCGAGCTCCAGCAGGTTGCCTCCAAGCTCGGCATCAGGGGCACCGCGCGGATGCGCAAGAGCCAGCTGATCGAGGTCATCAAGGAGCGGCAGGCGGGTGCCGGCGCCCCCGCCGCGGACCAGGGCGCCGCCGAGGCGCCCGCCAAGCCGCGCCGCCGCGCCACGTCCAAGGCGCGCACGGGCGACGCCGAGTCCGGTGGCGAGTCCCGGACCGGTGACGACGCCCAGCAGATCGACATCCCCGGCCAGCCGGCCAGCGACGAGCAGCCGGCCGGTGAGCGCCGCCGGCGCCGCTCCGGCGCCGAGGAGGCGGCGGAGGCCCCGGCCGAGCAGGCCGAGCGGAGCCCCCAGAACGACGCCCGGTCCCAGGGCGGTGACCGGCAGGACAACGCCGAGGGCCGCGGGGGCAAGGGCGACCGCCAGGGCGGCCAGGGCGGGGACCGCCAGGCGGGCCAGAAGGGCGACCGCCGGGGCAACAACCGCCGCAACAAGAACAACAACAATGACGACGGTGCCGGCGCGGGTGCGGGTGCCGGCGCGGGCGCCGGTGGCGGCCAGGGCAACCGGCGCGACCAGCGCGGCCAGCAGCAGCAGCGCGACGACGACGACGACTTCGACGGCGGCCGCCGTGGCCGCCGGGGCCGCTACCGGGACCGCCGCGGCCGCCGCGGCCGCGAGGACTTCGGCAACGAGCCGCAGGTCGCCGACGACGACGTCCTGATCCCCGTCGCGGGCATCCTCGACATCCTCGACAACTACGCGTTCATCCGCACCTCGGGATACCTGCCGGGCCCGAACGACGTCTACGTCTCCCTCGCCCAGGTCCGCAAGAACGGCCTGCGCAAGGGTGACCACGTCACGGGCGCGGTGCGGCAGCCCCGGGAGGGCGAGCGCCGGGAGAAGTTCAACGCCCTGGTGCGGCTGGACTCCGTCAACGGCATGGCGCCCGAAACCGGGCGCGGGCGGCCGGAGTTCGGCAAGCTCACCCCGCTGTACCCGCAGGACCGGCTCCGTCTGGAGACCGAGCCGAACCTGATGACCACCCGGATCATCGACCTGGTCTCCCCGATCGGCAAGGGCCAGCGCGGGCTGATCGTGGCGCCGCCGAAGACCGGCAAGACCATGATCATGCAGGCGATCGCCAACGCGATCACCCGCAACAACCCCGAGTGCCACCTGATGGTCGTCCTCGTCGACGAGCGGCCGGAAGAGGTCACCGACATGCAGCGGTCGGTGAAGGGCGAGGTCATCTCCTCGACCTTCGACCGCCCCGCGGAGGACCACACCACCGTCGCCGAGCTGGCCATCGAGCGGGCCAAGCGCCTGGTCGAGCTGGGGCACGACGTGGTCGTCCTGCTGGACTCGATCACCCGCCTCGGCCGCGCCTACAACCTGGCGGCCCCGGCCTCCGGCCGGATCCTCTCCGGTGGTGTCGACTCCACCGCGCTCTACCCGCCGAAGCGCTTCTTCGGCGCCGCGCGGAACATCGAGGACGGCGGTTCGCTGACCATCCTGGCCACGGCCCTGGTGGACACCGGCTCCCGCATGGACGAAGTGATCTTCGAGGAGTTCAAGGGCACCGGTAACCTGGAGCTCAAGCTGGACCGCAAGCTCTCCGACAAGCGGATCTTCCCCTCGGTGGACGTCGACGCGTCCGGTACCCGTAAGGAGGAGATCCTGCTCGGCAGCGACGAGCTGGCGATCACGTGGAAGCTCCGCCGGGTGCTGCACGCCCTGGACTCCCAGCAGGCCATCGAGCTGCTCCTGGACAAGCTCAAGGAAACCAAGAGCAACGCCGAGTTCCTGTTGCAGATCCAGAAGACGACACCCGCGCCGGGCAACGGCGACTGACCGCGCCCTGCCGCGCTTCCCGTGGGCTTCCCCGCCACGGCGGGGGAGCCCACGGCGCGTATCCGCCGCGTCACCACCACGACGCGCCCCGTCACCCCGGCGGGCACGGGGCGACGCGGGCCGGGCGCGGTCGGTGACGGTGCGGGACAGCCCGGCGGTACACCGCCCGACCAGGCCTGACCTCCACGGATGGGGGTAACCGGACAGCAAGGACGTGGGGAGCACATGGCGGACGACAGGACAAGCGGACGGAACGACTCCGCCGCCGGTGACGGCGGCGCGGGTCGGCGGCGCCGTGCGCTGCGCATCGTCGCCTGGACGGCCGCCGCCGCGGTGCTCCTCGGCGGCGCGGGCCTCGGCTACGTCTGGAGCCGGCTCGACGGCAACCTCCAGGGCGTGGACATCGACGCCGCGCTCGGCACCCACCGCCCCGAGAACGTCGACAACGGCTCGACGGACATCCTCGTCCTCGGCTCGGACTCCCGCACCGGCGCCAACAAGAAGTACGGCAGCGCCGGCCAGGACGGGGCCCGCTCCGACACGGCCATGGTCGTCCACGTCCACGAGGGCCGCCGCGAGGCCAGCGTCGTTTCCATACCCCGCGACACCCTCGTGCACCGCCCCTCCTGCGAGCGCACCGAAGGTGGCACCGCCCCGGCCGCCGACCGCGTGATGTTCAACGAGGCGTACCAGATCGGCGGGCCGGCCTGCGCGGTGAAGACCGTGGAGGAGATGTCCGGCATCCGGATGGACCACTATCTGGAGGTCGACTTCACCGGCTTCAAGAAGCTCGTCGACGAGCTGGGCGGGGTGGAGATCACCACCCGTGAGCCGATCAAGGACGAGCGGAGCCGGCTGGACCTGCCCCCCGGCACGCACGTCCTCGACGGCGAGCAGTCCCTCGGCCTGGTCCGCACCCGCCACGCCGTCGGCAACGGCAGCGACCTCGGCCGGATCCACCTCCAGCAGGCGTTCGTCCGGGCCCTGCTCGACCAGGTCGGGGAGATCGGCCTCTTCAGCGACCCCGGCAAGCTCTACAAGCTCGCCGACACCGCCACCCAGGCCGTCACCACCGACTCCGAGCTGGCCGGGGTGAAGAAGCTGCTGGACTTCAGCCGCAGCATGCGCGAGATCGGCTCGGGCGACCTCACGATGGTCACCCTTCCGGTGGAGTACGACACGGTCGACCGCAACCGCGTCGTCCCGCGCGAGAAGCAGGCCCGCGAGGTGTGGGACGCCCTGCACGAGGACAAGGCGATCCCGGGCTCGGCCACGGAGGACTCCGCCGGGGACCTCGCCGGGGACGACCCGGCCCGGCTCATCGGCTGAGCCACCCGGCGCCGGCGTCCCGTCCGCCGGCGGCGGACCTCGACCGGCACGGCCCCGGTCCGCCCGGCGCCCCCGCCGGAGCACCCGCCGGGGCGTCCACGGTACGGACCCGCCCCGTCACCGGCGGTACGCGGCGCCCGGTCACCGGCGGTGCGCGGCTTCCCGTCACCGGCGGTGCGCGGCCCGGAACCGCGCGGACCCCCGCCCCGGGCTGCCCGGGACCCCGCGGACGCCCGTCCCGCGCGGCCGTGCGGGACGGCTCCCCGCCCGGCCGCCGCCCACCGGCCGCACGGCCCGTGCCGCCCCCGTCACCGCCCCGCCGCGGCGGCTCCCCGGCCGCGCCCCCGCCCGCCGCGGGGCAGGGGGGAATACCCGGGGGCCCTCCCCGGTTTTGGGAGATGCGGCCGGTCCTGGCAGACTGGTGCGTCGGTCCCGGTTCACGTACGGGCGTCACCCCTCCTCGTCCGCCATCGGGCAGGCGGGGCCCGCACGACCCGGAGCCCTCCCGAACCTAGGAGCATCCCTTGAAGCGTGACATCCACCCCGAGTACGTCGAGACCCAGGTGAGCTGCACCTGCGGAGCCTCGTTCACCACGCGCAGCACCGTCACCGAGGGCGCGATCCGCGCCGACGTGTGCTCCGAGTGCCACCCGTTCTACACGGGCAAGCAGAAGATCCTCGACACCGGTGGCCGCGTGGCCCGCTTCGAGGCCCGCTTCGGCAAGAACGCCGGGTCCCGGAAGAAGTAGCGACCCACGGCGCCGGTCTCCGGCCGCCCCGCAGCCAGGGGCGGCCGGGCCGGCGCTTTCTCGTCCCCGGCCCTCCGGGGACGCCACCACCCCACCCTCCGGCGGGCCGGCCCTGCGCGCCGCGGCCCCCTGTCGACACCTTCCGAGGAAACGAGTCCCGATGTTCGAGGCGGTCGAGGAACTGGTCGGTGAGCACGCCGGTCTCGAGAAACGGCTCGCCGACCCCGCGGTCCACGCCGACCAGCGCGAGGCGATGCGGCTGAACAAGCGCTACGCCGAGCTGACCCCCGTGGTGAACACCTTCCGCGACTGGCGGCGCACCGGCGAGGACATCGAGACCGCGCGCGAACTCGCAGCCGACGACCCGGACTTCGCGGACGAGGTCAAGGAGCTGGAGAGCCGCCGGGAGGAACTCACCGAGCGCCTGCGGCTGCTCCTCGTCCCGCGCGATCCCAGCGACGAGAAGGACGTCATCCTGGAGGTCAAGGCGGGGGAGGGCGGCGAGGAGTCCGCACTCTTCGCCGGTGACCTGCTGCGGATGTACCTGCGGTACGCGGAGCGCGCCGGCTGGCGGACGGAGATCCTCGACGCCAACGAGTCCGACCTCGGTGGCTACAAGGACGTCCAGGTCGCCGTGAAGACCCGCGGCGCCACCGGACCCGGCCAGGGCGTCTGGGCGCGGCTGAAGTACGAGGGCGGGGTGCACCGGGTGCAGCGGGTGCCCGCCACCGAGTCCCAGGGCCGGATCCACACCTCCGCGGCCGGGGTGCTGGTCACCCCGGAGGCCGAGGAGGTCGAGGTGGAGATCGGCCCCAACGACCTGCGGATCGACGTCTACCGCTCCTCCGGGCCCGGCGGCCAGTCCGTCAACACCACGGACTCCGCGGTGCGGATCACCCACCTCCCCACCGGCATCGTCGTCTCCTGCCAGAACGAGAAGAGCCAGCTCCAGAACAAGGAGCAGGCGCTGCGTATCCTCCGCTCCCGGCTGCTGGCCGCCGCGCAGGAGGAGGCCGAGCGGGAGGCCTCCGACGCCCGGCGCAGCCAGGTGCGCACCGTGGACCGCTCGGAGCGGATCCGCACCTACAACTTCCCGGAGAACCGCATCTCCGACCACCGCGTGGGCTTCAAGGCGTACAACTTGGACCAGGTGCTCGACGGCGACCTGGATCCGGTCATCCAGGCCTGCGTGGACGCCGACGCGGCCGCGAAGCTGGCGGCCGCCCACTAACCCCCGTGGCGCGGCGGGAAGCCGCCGCGCCGAACACCGTCGGACCGGCTGGAGGAACAGCGTGCCGCCCACGTCCGGGGATCGCCCCCCGCACCCGCCCGCCGCCGGGCGCTCTTCGCGTTCCCGGTCGTCCCGGTCGCTGCTGCTCGCCGAGGTGGCGCAGGCCACCCAGCGGCTGGCCGACGCGGGCGTGCCCTCGCCGCGCTTCGACGCCGAGGAACTGGCCGCGTTCGTGCACGACGTCCGGCGCAGCGAGCTGCACACCGTCGCCGACGCCGACTTCGACGCCCGCTACTGGGAGGCCGTCGCCCGCCGGGAGGCCCGCGAGCCGCTCCAGCACATCACCGGCCGCGCCTTCTTCCGTTACCTGGAGCTCCAGGTCGGGCCCGGGGTCTTCGTCCCCCGCCCGGAGACCGAGTCGGTGGTGGGCTGGGCCATAGACGCGGTCCGCGCCATGGACGTCGCCGAACCGCTGATCGTGGACCTGTGCTCCGGCTCCGGCGCCATCGCGCTCGCCCTGGCCCAGGAGGTGCCGCGCTCCCGCGTGCACGCCGTGGAGCTGGACGAGGGCGCGCTGCGCTGGGCCCGCCGCAACGTCGAGGGCTCCCGCGTCACCCTGCACCAGGGCGACGCCCTGGCCGCGCTCCCCGAGTTCGACGGCCAGGCCGACCTGGTGATCTCCAACCCGCCGTACATCCCGCTCACCGAGTGGGAGTACGTGGCCCCCGAGGCCCGCGACCACGACCCGGAGCTGGCCCTCTTCTCCGGCGAGGACGGCCTGGACACCATCCGCGGCATCGAGCGCACCGCGCACCGGCTGCTCCGCCCGGGCGGGGTCGTCGTCGTCGAGCACGCGGACACCCAGGGCGGCCAGGTGCCGTGGATCTTCACCGAGGAGCGGGGCTGGGCGGACGCGGCCGACCACCCCGACCTCAACAACCGCCCGCGGTTCGCCACGGCCCGCCGGGCCGTGCCGTGAGCCTCGCCGTGACGCCGCCCGGCCCGCGCGGACCGGCCGGCCGGCGGCGGCGCGCCGCGCCGCGCACGCCGCGCGCCCACCCCGGGCGCCGCACCCAGCACACTTGCACCCACCGCCCCAGGGCGCAGACTCCATTCCGGCCGAGGGAGGCCCGTTACATGGCACGGCGATACGACTGCACCGACGCGACCGACCGGAAGACCGGACTGCGCGAGGCCGCGTCCGCCGTCCGCCGCGGTGAGCTGGTCGTCCTTCCCACCGACACCGTCTACGGCATCGGCGCGGACGCCTTCAGCTCCGAGGCCGTCGGCGACCTCCTGGAGGCCAAGGGGCGCGGCCGGAACATGCCCTCGCCCGTGCTGGTCGGCTCCCCGAACACGCTGCACGGCCTGGTCACCGACTTCTCCGAGCTCGCCTGGGAACTCGTCGACGCCTTCTGGCCCGGTGCGCTGACCCTCGTCGCGCGCCACCAGCCGTCGCTCCAGTGGAACCTGGGGGACACCCGGGGCACCGTCGCCGTCCGGATGCCGCTGCACCCCGTCGCCATCGAACTGCTCACCGAGGTCGGCCCGATGGCCGTCTCCAGCGCCAACCTCACCGGGCACCCCTCGCCGCAGAGCTGCGACGCGGCCGAGGAGATGCTCGGCGACTCCGTCTCGGTCTACCTCGACGGCGGGCCCACCCCGGCCGCCGTGGCGTCCTCCATCGTGGACGTCACGGGGAAGGTGCCGGTGCTGCTGCGCGCGGGGGCGATCTCCGCGGAGCAGCTCCGTGAGGTG
Source organism: Streptomyces zingiberis (assembly GCF_012034935.1). Classification (GTDB taxonomy): domain Bacteria; phylum Actinomycetota; class Actinomycetes; order Streptomycetales; family Streptomycetaceae; genus Streptomyces; species Streptomyces zingiberis. The sequence goes on along the minus strand of NZ_JAATEN010000006.1, from coordinate 76,066 downwards.
GTACCCGACCTCGAGGAGGCCAATTGACCGCCCCCCAGGGGCGTGGCATAGCGGTTCACCGGGAGACCGGCCGCCCCGGCGGACCGGCCGGTCTCCCGGCGCCGCGGCCGGGGCCCTGGTCCCCGCCGGACGGGGCGGGGGACCCCGGCGTCTTCCGCATCCTCCACGTCTCCACCGGCAACGTCTGCCGCTCGCCGATCACCGAGCGGCTGACCCGGCATGCCCTCACCCACCGGCTCGGCGGGACCCGGGGCATCCTCGTGGAGAGCGCCGGCACCTGGGGGCACGAGGGTGCCCCCATGGAGGCGCACGCGGCGACCGTGCTGACGGACCTCGGCGCGGACCCCACCGGCTTCACCGGCCGGGAACTCCTCGACGAGCACGTCATCCGCGCCGACCTCGTGCTCACCGCCACCCGCGACCACCGCGCCCAGGTGATCTCCATGGGCCACTCCGCGGGGCTGCGCACCTTCACGCTCAAGGAGTTCACCCGGCTCGTCCGGGCCATCGACCCGGCGACCCTGCCCGACCCGGAGCCGGAGGGCGCCGTCGTCGACCGTGCCCGCGCCCTCGTCCGGGCCGCGGCGGCGCTGCGCGGCTGGCTGCTGGCCCCCAGCGTGGAGGCCGACGAGGTGCACGACCCGTACGGGGCGCCGATCACCTTCTTCCGCTCCGTCGGCGAGGAGATCCAGCAGGCCCTCGACCCGGTGCTGACCGCCCTCACCGGGATCCCCGCCCCGCGCCCCTGACGCGCGCCCGGCCCCGCGCCCCGCGCCGCCCGTACGGCACTTCCTCCCGCACGTCCCGCACGTCTCGCCCCTTCCGCTCCGCCCGCCCGGATCCCGGGCCGCAGGGGAGAGCCCGGCGGTCCGCTGACGCGCGTAGACGCTCCCTGCGGAGCCCGGCGGAGCCCGGCGGGGCGCGCGGGCCCGCGCGGAGCGGGCGGGAGGTGCGACCATGGGAGCCGGGCGCGGAACCACGGGAGCCGCGCGGGCGTCACCACCGGTGACGGGCGCCTCCTCCCCGCGTGCCCTGTGCGCCCCGTGGGCCTCGTGGGCCCCGTGGGCCTCGCAGACCGGTGCCGCACTGCGGCCGGGCCGCCGAGGCCGCTCGTGGCAGGCCCGTCGTGGTGGGCCGGCCGGCGGTGAGCCGCAGGTGGCGGGGCCGGTGTGAAGAGGCGGTGAGAAATCCGCCGTGAACGCGCGTACGGAGCGTTGGGAGCGATCCTTGTGCACGGGACCGGTGTGCGGCCCTCTAGGCTGTGGGGCCGAGAAGGCCGGCGAGACCCCTGGGGCTGTTCGTGCGTGAATACCTGCTGACGCTCTGCGTCACCGCCGCGGTCACCTATCTGCTGACGGGGCCGGTGCGGAAGTTCGCGATCGCGGCCGGCGCCATGCCGGAGATCCGCGAGCGGGACGTGCACCGCGAGCCGACGCCGCGGCTGGGCGGGATCGCGATGTTCGCGGGGCTCTGCGCGGGCCTCCTGGTCGCCTCGCAGATGTCGAACATCGGTGAGATGTTCGAGCTGTCCAGCGAGCCGAGGGCGCTGCTGGCCGGCGCCGCGCTGATCTGGCTGCTCGGCGTCCTCGACGACAAGTGGGGCGTGGACGCCCTGATCAAGCTGGGCGGTCAGATGATCGCCGCCGGCGTGATGGTCTGGCAGGGCCTGACGATCCTCTGGATCCCGGTGCCCGGCGTGGGCTCGGTGGCGCTGTCCCCCGTGCAGGGCACGCTGCTCACGGTGGCCCTGGTGGTCATCACCATCAACGCGGTGAACTTCGTCGACGGCCTCGACGGCCTGGCCTCCGGCATGGTCTGCATCGCCGCCGCCGCGTTCTTCATGTACGCCTACCGCATGTGGTACGGCTACGGCGTCGAGGCCGCGGCCCCCGCGACGCTCTTCGCGGTCGTCCTCATGGGCATGGCGCTCGGCTTCCTGCCGCACAACATGCACCCCGCCCGGATCTTCATGGGCGACTCCGGCTCCATGCTCATCGGCCTGGTGCTGGCGGCCGGGGCCATCTCCGTCACCGGGCAGGTGGACCCGGACCTGCTCCAGGCGGCCACCGGCTCGGAGAAGGAGGCCGTGAAGTCCACGGTGCCCGTCTACATCCCCGTGGTGCTGCTGCCGCTGAGCATCATCGCGGTGCCCGTCGCCGACCTGGTGCTGGCCGTCGTCCGCCGCACCTGGAAGGGCCAGTCGCCGTTCGCGGCCGACCGCGGCCACCTCCACCACCGGCTGCTGGAGATCGGCCACTCGCACAGCCGGGCCGTCCTGATCATGTACTTCTGGTCGGCGCTGATCGGCTTCTCCGCCGTCGCCTACTCGGTGAACTCCGCGTCCATGTGGGTCGTGCTGGCGCTGGCCGTCTTCAGCGCGCTCGGCCTGTTCATCCTGCTGCTGCCGCGGTTCACGCCCCGGGTGCCGCGCTGGGCGGAGTCCCTGGTGCCGCCGCGTTACCGGCGGGGCGGGGCGACGGCCTCCGCCGGTGCGCCGGCCGCCGGCGGAGCCGCCCCGGGCACGGAACCGGCGGAAGCCGGGAGCACGGGGACGCCGGGCAGCGGCGGCGAGGACAGCGGTGGCGAGGGCGCCGGGGCGCCGGGGGAGGAACGCCCGCGCGCCGTCGCCCGGGCCAACGGGGCCACGGCGATGGGCGCCCGCCGCGACCACCCCCGCCCGGAGCGCAGCACGGCCGGCACCCGGAGCTGAGGCGGGACGGCCCCGAGGGCACCGGGAACGCACCGGGAACGCGGACGGCGGGCCCACCGGCGCGCGGGACCCCCGGACCGGGGCGGGCCCGCCGGGTGGCGGCCGTGACGCGTCGCCGGAGCCGGGGGACGGGGCGGGGCGACCGGCGGAAGCGGCCGTTCGGGGAACGGCCGGACGGCCCAGCCGGGACCCCGCCGAAGTTTTGCCGGCCCGTGGGTTTTATCCTGTCCCGGGTGGCACATGCACCCCGCCCGTGACCAGGGCATTAGCTCGTTCGTGTGATGGTCCGCACACTTGGAGAGTAAAGACCTCATCAAATAGTTTGTGATACCGTTCACGAGTACCCGGAGTCAGGGTCGGGGACCACGGTGTGAGGGCCCATCAGCCGCCAGGCGCGGCTCCTCCAGGGCCCGCGCCCGTCCTCGACGTCCGGCCGTCCGGCCACCGCGGTGACGGCGCCTCGCGCGCCGGATCCCGCGGCCGTGCCGCACCAGGTCGCGGCACTCCGCGCACGTCCCTGCCTTGTCACGTCCCACCACGTCCCGGAGCCGCCCCCATGGAGTCCAACGACGTCCGCATGCTCCTCCGCACGGCCGGACCGGCCGCCGCGGCCGGTGCGCTCGCCGCCGTCGTGTCCGCGGTGCTCGTGGGCGGCCAGGGCGCCCTCGGCGCGGTGGTCGGCGCGGCGGTGGTCATCCTCTTCATGGGTATCGGCCTCGTCGTGCTCCAGCAGACCGGCCGCAAGTACCCGCAGCTGTTCCAGGCCATGGGGCTGATGCTCTACACGACGCAGCTCCTGCTGCTCTTCGTCTTCGTGGCGGCCTTCAAGGACACCGAACTCTTCGACCACCGGGCGTTCGCCGCCACGCTGGTCGCCGTGACCCTCGCCTGGGTCGCCGCCCAGGCCCGCGCGCACATGAAGGAGAAGATCCTCTACGTGGATCCCGAGCGCAGCGGATCCGGTGCCCCCGGGTCCTCCGCATGATGCCGGGGGGCGCGTCAAGAACGCGTAAGCGGGCCTGCTATCGTCCGGTTCCAACTGCGGGTCGGCGGGCGCGTCCGGCCGGGCCCCCGGACCCCACGGGAAGCGGTAGGCGGACCCCGCTGCCGGCGCCCTCCCGGCCACCCGGCTCCACGCCGGCCGGCCACTCCCAGATCCGTAACTGTCCCGTGCCGAACCGCGGCCCGCTGCCGCGCCGACACAACGAGGTTGCCGTACCCATGCGCCACGCTGAAGGAGCTCGCGGTGAGTGCTGACCCGACAACGGTGCTCGCGTTCGAGACCGATTGCCACATCTTCACCGGGTGCGGCTTCCCGGCCCCCAGCCTGTGGTCGTTCATCTTCGACCCGATCGCGGGCGACGCGGACTCCAGCTTCTACTTCAACAAGCCGATGCTGCTGGCGCTGCTCAGCACGATCGTCGTCGTCGGCTTCTTCTGGATGGCGTTCGCCAGGCCGAAGGTCGTCCCCGGCAAGCTCCAGATGGTCGCCGAGGCCGGTTACGACTTCGTCCGTAACGGCATCGTCTACCAGACGCTCGGCAAGCGGGACGGCGAGAAGTACGTGCCGCTCATGGTCTCGCTGTTCTTCTTCATCTGGATCATGAACCTGTGGTCGATCGTGCCGCTGGCCCAGTTCCCGGTGACGTCGATCATCGCCTACCCGGCCGCGCTCGCCCTGATCGTCTATGTCCTCTGGGTCTCGCTGACCTTCAAGAAGCACGGTTTCGTCGGCTTCTTCAAGAACGTCACCGGCTACGACAAGTCGCTCGGCGCGGTGCTGCCGCTGGCCATGACCATCGAGTTCTTCTCGAACCTGCTGGTCCGCCCCTTCACCCACGCCGTCCGGCTCTTCGCCAACATGTTCGCGGGCCACACCCTGCTGGTGCTCTTCACCATCGCCAGCTGGTACCTGCTGAACGGCATCGGCATCGCCTACGCCGGCGTCTCGTTCGTGATGGTCCTCGTGATGACCGTCTTCGAGCTCTTCATCCAGGCCGTCCAGGCGTACGTCTTCGTCCTGCTGGCGTGTGCCTACGTCCAGGGCGCGCTCGCCGAGCACCACTGAGCTGCCCCGACCTCCGCCCATAGGTGTCCGGTGGCCAACCCCCACCGGCTTGTGAAAGAGAAGGAAGAAACAGCATGTCCGCTGTGGAGAACCTCGCCGCTGTCTCCGGCTCCCTCGGCTCCATCGGCTACGGCCTCGCGGCCATCGGCCCCGGCGTCGGCGTCGGCATCATCTTCGGTAACGGCACCCAGGCGCTCGCCCGCCAGCCCGAGGCGGCCGGCCTGATCCGCGCCAACCAGATCCTCGGCTTCGCGTTCTGTGAGGCGCTGGCCCTCATCGGCCTCGTCATGCCGTTCGTGTTCGGTACGTGATCTGACTCGACCGACACCACTTTTCGACGAAAGGCACTGATGTGAACGTTCTGGTTCACCTGGCGGCGGAGGAGCCTCAGAGCCCTCTGGTCCCGCCGATCCCAGAGCTCGTCATCGGCCTGATCGCGTTCGCCATCGTCTTCGGCTTCCTCGCCAAGAAGCTCCTCCCGAACATCAACAAGGTTCTGGAGGAGCGCCGCGAGGCGATCGAGGGCGGCATCGAGAAGGCCGAAGCGGCTCAGACCGAGGCCCAGGACGTGCTGGAGCAGTACAAGGCCCAGCTCGCCGAGGCCCGGCACGAGGCCGCGCGCCTGCGCCAGGAGGCCCAGGAGCAGGGCGCCGCGCTCATCGCCGAGATGCGCGCGGAAGGCCAGCGGCAGCGTGAGGAGATCGTCGCCGCCGGTCACGCCCAGATCGAGGCCGACCGCAAGCAGGCCGCCTCCGCGCTCCGCCAGGACGTGGGCAAGCTCGCCACCGACCTGGCCGGCAAGCTCGTCGGCGAGTCGCTGGAGGACCACGCCCGGCAGAGCCGTGTCATCGACCGCTTCCTCGACGAGCTGGAGAGCAAGGCGGCGACGAAGGCCGAGGCCGGCCGATGAACGGAGCGAGCCGCGAGGCACTGGCTGCCGCACGCGAGCGTCTCGACGCGCTGACGGACAGCACCTCCGTCGACGCGGCGGCCCTCGCCGGGGAGCTGGCCGCCGTCACGGGCCTGCTCGACCGCGAGGTGTCGCTGCGCCGGGTCCTCACCGACCCGGCGCAGGACGGCGAGGCCAAGGCCGGGCTGGCGGCCCGGCTGCTGGGCGGGCAGGTCGGCGGCGAGGCCGCCGACCTGGTCTCCGGCATGGTCCGCTCCCGCTGGTCGCGCTCGCGTGACCTGGTGGACGCGATCGAGGAGCTGGCGGACACCGCCGACCTCGTCGCGGCCGAGCGGGCCGGCGCGCTGGACGACGTCGAGGACGAGCTGTTCCGGTTCGGCCGGATCGTCTCCTCCTCGTCCGAGCTGCGCGCCGCCCTCGCCGAGCGGGGCGGCGAGGCCGCCGCCAAGGCCGCGCTCCTGCGCCGGCTGCTGGGCGGCCGGGTGAACCCGGTCACCGAGCGCCTGGTGGTCCGGCTCGTCACCCAGCCGCGAGGACGTAGCCTGGAAGGCGGGCTCGACGCCCTCTCCAAGCTGGCGGCGGCGCGCCGGGACCGGCTGGTCGCGGTCGTCACCTCGGCGGTGCCGCTCAGCGACGTGCAGAAGCAGCGGCTCGGCGACGGGCTGGCGCGGGTGTACGGGCGGCGGATGCACCTCAACCTCGACGTGGACCCCGAGGTCCTCGGCGGGATCCGGGTGCGGATCGGTGACGAGGTCATCGACGGCACCGTCGCGGACCGCCTCGACGAGGTGTCCCGCCGGATGGCCGGCTGAGACGGTCACCCGTCACCAGCCACCAACTCAACAAGCATGGCAGCGGCCCGGGTTGGGCCGTGCAGAGTCCTCTGGGGGCCAACCCCAGACCCCCAAAGACTTCGGGCCCAACAAGGAGAGCAGGGAACCCAGATGGCGGAGCTCACGATCCGGCCGGAGGAGATCCGGGACGCGCTGGAGAACTTTGTCCAGGCGTACAAGCCGGACGCGGCCTCGCGCGAGGAGGTCGGTACGGTAAGCGTTGCCGGCGACGGCATCGCGAAGGTCGAGGGGCTGCCCTCGGCCATGGCGAACGAGCTGCTCAAGTTCGAGGACGGGACCCTCGGTCTCGCCCTGAACCTGGAGGAGCGCGAGATCGGCGCGATCGTTCTCGGTGAGTTCAGCGGCATCGAGGAGGGCCAGCCGGTGCAGCGCACCGGTGAGGTGCTCTCCGTCGCGGTGGGCGAGGGCTACCTCGGCCGCGTGGTCGACCCGCTGGGCAACCCGATCGACGGCCTGGGCGAGATCGAGACCGAGGGCCGCCGCGCCCTGGAGCTCCAGGCTCCCGGCGTCATGCTGCGTAAGTCGGTGCACGAGCCGATGGAGACCGGCCTCAAGGCCGTCGACGCCATGACCCCGGTCGGCCGCGGCCAGCGCCAGCTGATCATCGGTGACCGTCAGACCGGCAAGACCGCGCTGGCCGTCGACACGATCATCAACCAGCGGGACAACTGGCGCTCCGGCGACCCGTCGAAGCAGGTCCGCTGCATCTACGTCGCCGTCGGCCAGAAGGGCTCCACCATCGCGTCGGTGCGCGCGGCCCTGGAGGAGTCCGGCGCGCTGGAGTACACCACGATCGTGGCGGCCCCGGCGTCCGACCCGGCCGGCTTCAAGTACCTCGCCCCGTACACCGGCTCGGCCATCGGCCAGCACTGGATGTACCAGGGCAAGCACGTCCTGATCGTCTTCGACGACCTGTCCAAGCAGGCCGACGCCTACCGCGCGGTCTCCCTGCTGCTGCGCCGCCCGCCGGGGCGTGAGGCCTACCCGGGTGACGTCTTCTACCTGCACTCCCGGCTCCTGGAGCGCTGCGCCAAGCTCTCCGACGAGATGGGCGCGGGTTCGATGACCGGTCTGCCGATCGTCGAGACCAAGGCCAACGACGTCTCGGCGTTCATCCCGACCAACGTCATCTCCATCACCGACGGCCAGTGCTTCCTGGAGTCGGACCTGTTCAACGCGGGCCAGCGGCCGGCGCTGAACGTCGGTATCTCGGTCTCCCGGGTGGGTGGCTCGGCCCAGCACAAGGCCATGCGGCAGGTCTCCGGCCGGCTCCGCGTGGACCTCGCCCAGTTCCGCGAGCTGGAGGCGTTCGCCGCCTTCGGTTCCGACCTGGACGCGGCCTCCAAGGCCTCCCTGGAGCGCGGCCGCCGCATGGTCGAGCTGCTGAAGCAGGGCCAGTACGCGCCGTTCTCCACGGAGAACCAGGTCGTCTCCATCTGGGCCGGCACCACCGGCAAGATGGACGACGTGCCCGTCGAGGACATCCGGCGCTTCGAGACGGAGCTGCTGGACTACCTCCACCGTGACCACAAGGGCCTGCTGACGTCGATCCGCGAGGGCGGCAAGATGTCGGACGACACCCTTCAGGCGCTGGCCGACGCCATCGCCTCCTTCAAGCGGCAGTTCGAGACCTCGGACGGCAAGCTGCTGGGTGAGGGCTGACCATGGGCGCCCAGATCCGGGTCTACAAGCGCCGTATCAAGTCGGTCACCGCCACCAAGAAGATCACCAAGGCGATGGAGATGATCGCGGCCTCGCGCATCATCAAGGCCCAGCGCCAGGTGGAGGCGTCGACGCCGTACGCGTCGGAGCTGACCCGCGCGGTCACGGCGGTGGCCACCGGCTCGAACACCAGGCACCCGCTGACCACCGAGGCGGAGTCCCCGGTCCGCGCCGCGATCCTGCTCGTCACGAGCGACCGCGGACTGGCCGGCGGCTACTCCTCCAACGCCATCAAGACCGCGGAGGCGCTGCGTGAGCGGCTCACCGCGGAGGGCAAGGAGGTCGTCCAGTACGTCGTCGGCCGCAAGGGCGTCGCGTACTACACCTTCCGGGAGCGCAAGCTCGCGGATACGTGGACGGGCTTCAGCGACAGCCCGACCTACGCGGACGCCAAGGCCGTCGCCGGCCCGGTGATCGACGCCGTGCTCCGGGACACCGCCGAGGGCGGGGCCGACGAGCTGCACATCGTCTTCACCGAGTTCGTGTCGATGATGACGCAGACGCCGGTGGACCGGCGGCTGCTGCCGCTCAGCCTCGACGAGAAGGCCGGCGAGCCCCGGGAGCAGGGGGCGAAGGCGGAGATCCTCCCGCTGTACGACTTCGAGCCGTCCGCCGAGGACGTCCTCGACGCCCTGCTGCCCCGGTACGTCGAGAGCCGGGTCTTCAACGCGCTGCTGCAGTCGGCCGCCTCCGAGCACGCCGCCCGCCGCCGCGCGATGAAGTCGGCCACCGACAACGCCGAGGAACTCATCAAGTCGCTGACGCGGCTTGCGAACGCGGCCCGCCAGGCCGACATCACCCAGGAAATCAGCGAGATCGTCGGTGGCGCTGGCGCCCTGGCCGACGCGAACGCGGGGAGTGACTGACAACTATGACCACCACTGTTGAGCCGACCGCCCCGGTCGGCGTGGCCGCCGGCCGCGTCGCACGGGTCATCGGCCCGGTCGTCGACGTGGAGTTCCCCGTCGACGCGATGCCGGAGATCTACAACGCCCTCACCGTCGAGGTCGCCGACCCCTCCGCGGAAGGCGCCACCAAGACGCTGACGCTGGAGGTCGCGCAGCACCTGGGCGAGGGCCTGATCCGCGCCATCTCCATGCAGCCCACCGACGGCCTGGTCCGCCGGGCCCCGGTGACGGACACCGGCAAGGGCATCACCGTGCCCGTCGGCGACGTCACCAAGGGCCGGGTGTTCAACACCCTCGGCGAGATCCTGAACGACCCGTCGGCCGAGGCCGAGGTCACCGAGCGGTGGCCGATCCACCGCAAGGCTCCCGACTTCGACCAGCTCGAGTCCAAGACCGAGATGTTCGAGACCGGCCTGAAGGTCGTCGACCTGCTGACCCCGTACGTCAAGGGCGGCAAGATCGGTCTGTTCGGCGGCGCCGGCGTCGGCAAGACCGTGCTCATCCAGGAAATGATCATGCGTGTGGCGAAGCTGCACGAGGGCGTTTCCGTGTTCGCCGGTGTGGGTGAGCGCACCCGTGAGGGCAACGACCTGATCGAGGAGATGGCCGAGTCCGGCGTGCTCCCGCAGACCGCCCTCGTCTTCGGCCAGATGGACGAGCCCCCGGGCACCCGTCTCCGGGTCGCGCTGGCCGGTCTGACCATGGCGGAGTACTTCCGCGATGTGCAGAAGCAGGACGTGCTGTTCTTCATCGACAACATCTTCCGCTTCACCCAGGCCGGCTCCGAGGTCTCCACGCTGCTCGGCCGGATGCCCTCCGCGGTGGGTTACCAGCCGAACCTGGCGGACGAGATGGGCCTCCTCCAGGAGCGCATCACCTCGACCCGCGGTCACTCGATCACCTCGATGCAGGCGATCTACGTCCCCGCGGACGACCTGACCGACCCGGCCCCGGCGACCACCTTCGCGCACCTCGACGCGACGACGGTGCTCTCCCGGCCGATCTCGGAGAAGGGCATCTACCCGGCGGTGGACCCGCTGGACTCGACGTCCCGCATCCTGGACCCGCGCTACATCTCGCAGGACCACTACGAGTGCGCCTCCCGCGTCAAGGGGATCCTCCAGAAGTACAAGGACCTCCAGGACATCATCGCCATTCTCGGTATCGACGAGCTCGGCGAGGAGGACAAGCTGGTCGTCAGCCGGGCCCGCCGGATCGAGCGCTTCCTGTCGCAGAACACCCACGCGGCGAAGCAGTTCACCGGTCTCGACGGATCGGACGTGCCGCTGGACGAGTCGATCGCCGCGTTCAACGCGATCGCCGACGGCGAGTACGACCACTTCCCCGAGCAGGCGTTCTTCATGTGCGGTGGCCTGGACGACCTGAAGGCCAAGGCCAAGGAGCTGGGCGTCTCCTGACCCCGGCCCGGTGTCCGGGGGCGGGAGAGGCCCCGCCCCCGGACCGCCGCCGCGCCAGCGGCGGCCACCCAGTGAAACCGGAATTCCCACCCCCAGAGTTCTCTGGACACCTGCCACGGCAGGTGGAAGACCCGAGGAGCCACGTTGGCTGCTGAGCTGCACGTCGAGCTGGTCGCCGCGGACCGCAGCGTCTGGTCCGGCGAGGCCACCCTGGTCGTCGCACGCACCACATCGGGTGACATCGGCGTCATGCCCGGCCACCAGCCGCTGCTCGGTGTGCTGGAGTCGGGCCCGGTCACCATCCGCACCACCGACGGGGGCACGGTCCTCGCCGCGGTGCACGGCGGATTCATCTCCTTCGCCGACGACAAGCTCTCCCTGCTGGCGGAGATCGCGGAGCTGGCCGAGGAGATCGACGTCGCCCGCGCCGAGCGGGCCCTGGAGCGCGCCAAGTCGGAGACGGACGCCTCCGCGGAGCGCCGGGCGGAGGTCCGCCTCGTCGCGGCCGCGGGCAAGCACTGAGCGCACGCCACGCGACATCACGCATCACCACATGAGCGCAGCCGCGGACCGCTCCGGGAGACCCCGGAGCGGTCCGCGGCCGTCGTGGTACCGGGGGGCGGGGCCGTGACCGGCGACCCCCGGCCGTGCGCGGCCGCGCAGGGCGTCATACTGGTCGGGCTGGTCGGGTACGTGAAGCGAGGAGGTCGGTGAAGATGGTCCTCGCTCTTGTGCTGTGTGGCGCGGTCGTCGCGCTGGTGCTGCTGGGGCTCTTCGTGTTCGGTCTGCGGCGCAGGCTGATCCAGCGCTCCGGGGGCACCTTCGACTGCAGCCTGCGCTGGGACGTTCCGGCTGCCGAGCCCGACCCGGGCGGCAAGGGCTGGACCTACGGCGTCGCCCGCTACAACGGCGACCGGGTCGAGTGGTTCCGGGTCTTCTCCTACGCGCCCCGGCCGCGCCGGATGCTGGAGCGTTCCGCCATCGAGGTCCTGGACCGCCGCACTCCGCGCGGCGAGGAGGAACTGGCCCTGCTCTCCGACGCGGTCGTCCTGGGCTGCGCCCACGCCGGCATCCGCCTGGAACTCGCCATGAGCGAGGACGCCCTGACCGGCTTCCTCGCCTGGCTCGAAGCAGCCCCACCGGGCCAACGAGTCAATGTTGCCTGAGTAGGGCGTCTCGTTGGTTGGGGGTGCCCCCGGACGAAGTCTGGGGGAGAGTCAATGTGGCTTGAGTAGGGGCGCTCGTTGGTTGGGGGTGCCCCCGGGCGGAGCCTGGGGGAGGGTCAATGTTGCCTGAGTAGGGGTGCTCTCCCCCAAACGGAGCCTGGAGGTGCGGAAGCGCCCCTCCCGCCGGAGGTGGAGAAGCGGGGGAAGCGGGAGAAGCGGGAGAAGCGGAGATACAAACAAGACCGGGGAGACGGCGGGCGGCACCGTCTCCCCGGCCGTCCGGGGCGGGCCGGGTCAGCTCAGCCCGCGGTCGATGGCGGCGATCAGTTCGCCGTCCGCGGTGTCCCCGCTCGTCTCCCAGAAGAAGGCGCCGCCGAGGCCCTGCTGCTTGGCGTAGCCCATCTTCCCCTCGATCGTCGCGGGGGTGTCGTAGCTCCACCACTGGTTGCCGCAGCGGGCGTAGGCGGTCCCGGCGACGGTCCCGGTGGCGGGGCAGGAGGTCTTCAGCACCTTGTAGTCCTCGATGCCGGCCTCGTACCGGCCGGGCGCGGCGCCCGAGGCGGAGCCGCCCGGGGCGTCCTGGCTGACGCCCGTCCAGCCGCGGCCGTAGAAGCCGATGCCGAGCAGGAGCTTCGCCGCGGGGACTCCCTGCGCGGTCAGCTTCGCGACGGCGGCGTCGCTGTGGAAGCCCTGCTGGGGGATGCCGTCGTACGAGGTGAGCGGGGAGTGCGGGGCGGTGGGCCCGGTGCCGGCCCAGGCGCCGAAGAAGTCGTAGGTCATGACGTTGTACCAGTCGGCGTACTGCGCGGCGCCCGCGTAGTCGGTGGCGTCGATCTTGCCGCCGTCGGTGGCGTCGGCGGTGATGGCCGCGGTGACCAGGTCGTTCCCGAACTCGGCGCGCATCGCGCGCATCATGGTCTCGAACGCCTTGGGGCCGCTGGTGTCACAGCTGAGGCCGCAGGCGTTGGGGTACTCCCAGTCGAGGTCGATGCCGTCGAAGACATCGGCCCAGCGCGGGTCCTCGACCAGGTCGCGGCAGGAGCGGGCGAAGGCGGCGGGGTCCTTCAGGGCGTCGGCGAACCCGCCCGACCAGGTCCAGCCGCCGAAGGACCAGAGCACCTTGAGGTCGGGGTGGCGCTCCTTGAGCTTGCGGAGCTGGTTGAAGTTGCCGCGCAGTGGCTGGTCCCAGGTGTCGGCCACGCCGTCGACGCTCTGCTCGGCGGTGTAGGCCCGGTCGTGGTCGGCGTAGGCGTCGCCGAGGGTGCAGCGGCCTGAAGTGACGTTGCCGAAGGCGTAGTTGATGTGGGTGAGCTTGGCGGCGGTGCCCGAGGTCTCCAGGTTCTTGACGTGGTGGTTCCGGTCGTAGCCGGCCCAGTTGGTGAAGTACCCGAGTTTCACGGGCCCGGCGGCTCTGGTGGCCGCCGCTTTTCCGGCCGGGGCGGCCTGGGCGGTGGCGGTGAGCGCGGTGAGGGCGAGCAGCAGGGCGGTGAGGACCGCGGCGGCCCGGCGCACCGGGCGCGGGCCGCGGGGGACGCGGGGGGAGGTTCCTGATCGCACGGGGGGCTCCTCAGTCGATCCGTAGGGGGTGGAACCTGCGGCCGCCCGGGGCGCCCCGGGCCACCGCGTGCGGCGGCGGAACGGGCACGTCCGTCGCATTGCTGAGGAGGTTAAGGAGGTCCAGACCTCTGGTCAATAGGTCTGGACCAGTTCACCTGGGCCGGGAGGCGGAGCCGCCGGTCACGGGCCCCGCACATCCAACTCCCGAGCCAGCACGGCGGCTTGGACCCGGTTGCGGAGCTCCAGCTTGCCCAGCAGCCGGCTCACATGCGTCTTCACGGTGGCCTCCGCCATGGACAGCCGCCGCGCGATGCCGGCGTTGGACAGCCCTTCGCCCAGACAGCCCAGCACCTCCAGCTCCCGGCGGGTGAGCGTCTCCAGCGCGGCCGGGTGGGGCGTGCCGGGACCGGGGGCCGGCCCGGAGGCGGAGGCGAACTCGGCGATCAGCCGCCGCGTCACCGCCGGGGCGACGATCCCGTCACCGCGCGCCACGGTCCGCACCGCCTCGACCAGGTCGCCCGCCTCGCTGTCCTTGAGCAGGAAGCCCGCCGCGCCGGCGCGCAGCGCGCCGAACACGTACTCGTCCAGGTCGAAGGTGGTGAGGACCAGGACATCGGCCAGTTTCCCGGTGGTGATCTCGCGGGTCGCGGAGACCCCGTCGAGCCGGGGCATCTGCACGTCCATCAGCACCACGTCGGGGCGGAGCTCGCGGGTGAGCCGCACCGCCTCCTCCCCGTCCGCCGCCTCGCCGGCCACCTCGATCCCGGGGGCCGAGCCCAGGATCAGCACCAGCCCGCTGCGCACCGCGGCCTGATCCTCCGCCACCAGGACCCGCACCGGGGCCGTCACTCCGACCGGCTCCCTCATCGCTTCTCCCCTCCCGCGGGCAGTTCCGCCCGCACCCGCCAGACCGGCCCGTCTTCCCGGCCGTCCTCTCCGCCGCCCTCCCCCGCGGGGAACTCCGGGCCCCCGGGCGCGGGGCCGGCCGTGAAGACTCCGCCCAGCAGGGCCGCCCGCTCCTCCATGCCGACGAGGCCGGCGCCCGAGCCGGGCGCCCGGGGCCGGCGCGGCGCCGCGTAGGGACTGCGCACCTCGATGACGAGTGCGCCGGCGGCACACCTCAGCGTCACGGTCGCGGTCCCCGGTGACGCGTGTTTCAGGACGTTGGTCAGCGACTCCTGCACGATCCGGTAGGCCGCCAGCTCCACCGGCGCCGGCAGGCGCGTACCCGGGGGCCGGGAGTCGTCCAGGACGAGCGCCAGGCCGCTCCCGGCGGCGCCGGTGCGGGCCTGCTCCACCAGGGCCTCCAGCCCGTCGAGACGGGGCGCGACGGTGGTGCCGGCCGTCCCGTGGCCGCCTCCGGCACCCCCGCCGGGCCCCGTTCCGCGCCCCGTCCGGTCCTCGCCGGCGCGGAGGACCGTGATGAGGCCGCGCATCTCCGCCAGGCCCTGCACGCTGTTCTCCCGGATGACGCGGAGCGCCTCCCGGGTGGCCGCGGGGTCGTCCCTGGAGAGCGCGGCGGTGGAGTGGATCGCGACGGCCGAGAGGTGATTGGCCACCACGTCGTGCAACTCCCGTGCCATCCGGGCCCGTTCGGCGGTGACGGCGCTCCGCCGGTCCAGCTCGGCGAGGAGCGCGGTCTGCTCGGCGCGCAGCCGTTCCACCCGCGCGGCCTCCTGGTGGCGGCGGATGGCCAGCCCCGTCCAGGCGGGCACGACGGAGATGAGCGCCCCCACGACACCGACGAGCAGGGACTCGGGGCGGGGGTGGAGGGCCAGCGCCGTCACGGTGGCGACGGCCGTACAGATCACCGAGGCCGGGATGACCCGCTGGTACCGCCGTTCCGGGCCGTAGAGCACCGCCGCGTAGATGACGTCGGTGAACATCAGCACGGTCGCCAGGAGGGAGCCGGCCGCGATGTCGGCGGCCAGCGCTCCACAGGCGACCAGCAGGGTCCACGGCTGGGCGATGCGCCGGAACAGTTCGCACCCGGCCATGACGGCCAGCGGCAGCAGCGCCCAGGCGCTCGGGTCGTGGCCGGACCGGATGCCCGTGGGGATCCCCAGGGACCACAGGACGAGTCCGCCGGCGAGTCCCCCGGCGGCGAGCAGGACGTCGTCCCGGTGGGGCCGGGGGAGAGGGCGGCGGACCGGGTCCGTCCCGGCCGCGGCGGGCACGGAGGTCCGGGAAGTGGCGAGTTCCGTGGTCACCCCGCCATCCAACACGGTGGCGGCGGGCGGCGGCTCGGCCCTGGGGCCCGGATCCGCCCGCCCTGCCTCCGCCGAACGATGCAGTCCTCTCTCACCACCGGCGACGATGTGGGAGACGGGGTGCGCGCACGAGGCTGGACGGGCCGCTCCCGCACCGGGGCGGTGCCGGGCGCGGTGCCGGGATCGGTGGCCACCGCGAGAGAGGGGGTTCTCGTGGTCGTCACCTTGATCATCGCCTGCGAGGTCGCGTTCTGGGTGCTGCTGGCGGCCGGCCTGAGCCTGCGTTACCTGGCGCGGCGGCCGCGGGCCGGCGTCGCGGTGCTGCTCTGCGAGCCGCTGCTGGAGGTCGTTCTGCTGGCCGCCACCGCCGTGGAGCTGCGCCGCGGGGCGGAGCCCGGCTGGGCGCACGGCCTGGCGGCCGTCTACATCGGCTTCACCGTCGCCTACGGCCACTCCATGATCACCTGGGCGGACCGGCACTTCGCCCACCGGTTCGCCGGTGGCGCCAAGCCCGCGGGCCCGCCGAAGTACGGGGCCGCGCGGGCGGCGCACGAGTGGCGGCTGTGCGTCAGGACGCTGGTGGCCGCGGCCGTCGCCGCCGGGCTGCTCCAGGCGGCGATCGTCTACGTGGGCGAGGGGGACACCTCCACCCTGGCGCAGTGGCAGGGGCGCATGGCCGTGGCCGCGGGCGTCCACACGTTGATCGCGCTCAGCTACACGCTCCGGCCGAAGAAGGAGCCGGCCACCCGCTGAGCCGTGGCGGGAGAATCTCCCGTGGGGAGAACCCGCTGGGACGAGGGCCCGCCGGGCCGAGCGGCCCGGCCTGCCGAGCGGCCCCGGTATGCCTTGCAGCCCCGGTACGCCGCCCGGCGGCCGGGGCACTCCAGGCCGCCGGGCCGCACCGGCCGTCGCGGAGCGCGGTGCTCAGCGGTTCTCGCCGGGCACCCACAGCACGTCGCCGACCTCCTTGTTGGCCGTCCTCGCCAGGATGAACAGCAGGTCCGAGAGGCGGTTCAGATAGGTCGCGGTCAGCGGGTTCATGGTGTCGCCGTGGACCTCCAGCGCCGCCCACGTCGAGCGTTCGGCCCGGCGCACCACCGTGGTCGCCTGGTGGAGCAGCGCGGCACCGGGGGTGCCGCCGGGGAGGATGAAGCTGCGCAGCTTCTCCAGGTCCGCCAGGAAGCGGTCGCAGTCGGCCTCCAGCGTGTCGACGTAGGTCTGCTCCACCCGCAGCGGCGGGTACTTGGGCTCGGGCACCACCGGGGTGGCGAGGTCCGCGCCCACGTCGAAGAGGTCGTTCTGGACCCGGACGAGGACCGCCGTGACCTCCTCCGGCAGGGAGCCCAGCGCGACCGCCGTCCCGATCACGGCGTTGGCCTCGTTCGTGTCGGCGTAGGCCGCGATCCGCAGGTCGGTCTTCGCGGTCCGGCTCATGTCGCCGAGCGCGGTCGTGCCGTCGTCGCCGGTGCGGGTGTAGATACGGGTGAGGTTGACCATGGGGCCGAGCCTAGTGCCGGGCCGCGGAAGGCTCACCGGCTCGTGACGCCCGGCACACGGCGCTCCCGCACTCCGGCGGGCGGTCCCGTGCCTCCGTCGCGCCCCGGCCCCGGGGCACCTCCGGCTCCCCGCCCGCAAGGACATCGGGAGCTTTCCGCCACGCCGTCCCGGCCGTGGCGACCGCCGTGCGCGGGCCCGGTCCGCAGCGGTGTGATGTCCGTCATGTGAGACGTGATGCTCGTCTCTCCGCCTTCAGTTCGGGCCCCGGCGGCCGTTACAGTCCGGAAGGAGAGACGCGGGAGACCGTGGGACCGCCGGAGGCCGCCGCAGACGTCGGGGCCGCCGCGGATGCCCGCCGGCCCGCCGCGGCGCCGCCGCCGGTGACCCCGGTGGCGAAAGGCCGCTTAGCACCGCCCGCGGCGGTGGCGCAACTCCAGGCCACCCGGTGGGATGAATTCTGTATCGGTTCGCTCACAGATGGCAACGGAGCTGCCTGAGCGGCAGTCACTTCTGTAGACCTGAGCCGGACGAAAGGCCCGGGCCGGACGAACCGGCCGGGAACACCGCAGCATCTTCCGGGAGCGCATATGCACATCAGGGGCGATCACGCCGAACTGATCGTCGGCGGCCGCCTGGACGTGCGCACCGCGGCGGACGCCCGCACCGCCCTGCACGCGGCGCTCGACTCCGGGTACGGCGACTTCCTGCTCGACCTGGGCGAACTCGACTCCTGGGACGCCACCGGACTCGGCGTCATCATGGGGGTCCACCGGCGGGCCGGGCGCGCGGGGCGCCGGCTGGTGCTCCGCCGCGTCCCGCCGCAGCTCCAGCGGGTGCTGGTGGCCACCCGGCTGCACCGCGTCCTCGTCATCGAGGACGGCCTGCACGCCGGGGCCCGCCCCGGGATGTGACGGCGGCCGGCCCGGCCCGGCGCGTGAGCGGGAGACCGCCCGCTCTCCGTGCCCCCGCCGGGCCCGGCCCTCCCCGCGCGGGGCGCGGTTGGGTCACCGGTGCCTCCGGTGCCACCGGCACCCCGCCGGTCCCCGCTGTCCTCCCGGCACCCCGGCGGGGGCCGTGACCAGCGTCACTCCGTTTCCGCCGGGCGTGCGCGGGGCCGTCCGGCGGTTCGTCCGCGGGCTTCCTCACAAACGCGTGACGTTCCCCGTTCCGCCCCCCTGCCGCTGTTTCCCGGACCCCGCGTGACGGTCTAAAGTGCGGGGCGCGCGGCACCCCGTACCCGCGACGCCCCCCGGACCACGCGACGGCTGGGGGCACCCCCCAACCGCCGGGGGAGTGACCGGCCGGCAGAGCAACGGCACCGACCAACCTGGGGGCTTCATCATGGACCCGAACCACGGCGGTCCGGACCGCCACGGCCACGACGAGACGGACGCCCACCCCGTCCACCACGGCGATCCCGTCCACTACGGAGACCCCGCCCACTACGGAGAGCAGGGCGAGCACGGCGACGAGGCGGGTCACCGCGGCGAGCGGGACGCCGGCACCGGCCCCGGATACGGAAGCGGCCACGGCGCGGACGCTGCGGACGGCGGGAGGGGCGACGCCGGCGCCGGGGGCCCCTGGTACCCCGGCACCCCGGTCGGCGGCCCGGACGAGCCGGGTGCCCCCGCGTCCCCCTCCCCGTCGGCGGCCCTGGTGCACCGCCCCCGCGGCGCCGCGCTGCCCGCCCCGCCCCGGGGCCGTTCCGAGCTCGCCGGCGGCTCGCCGGCCGCCGAGCCCGTCCGCACCACCGAACTGGTCGTCGGCACCGACACCGGCACTGGTACCGGCACCGGCACCGGCACCGCCCCCAGCGGCGCCGCCACCGACGCGAGCGGCTATCTGCTGACGATCAATCCGCTGGACGGCAGCGAGGTCGAGACCCTGCCGCCCGGCGCGCGCCCCGGTGGGCCGCCCGCCCGCCGCGGCGCCGCCGCGCGGGCCCGTATCGACCGCCCCGCGCCGCCGCCCGCGCCCTCCGGCGCGGCCCACGCCGCGGCCTCCGGCTACGCCGTCGTCTCCACCCTGCCGCTGCTGGAGCGCGCCGAGGAGCGGATACGGCTGCGGGGCCTGCTCGCCCGCGGGCGCTCCGTCCGCGTCACCGGCGCCCGCGGCTCCGGGCGGAGCGCTCTGCTGGAGGCCGTGGCCGAGGAGTGCACCGACCTCGCCCCCGACGGCGTCGTCCGGCTCTCCGGCCGGCACCGCACCGCCTCCGACCTCGTGCGCGATCTCTTCTCGGTGGTCTTCGCGACGGGCAGCCACCGCCGGGCCCCGGCGGAGCTGCTGGGCCTCGTCCGCACCATCGGGGCCGTCGTCGTTCTGGACGACCTGGAGTTCGGCGGCGCCGCGCTCGACGAACTCCTCGACGCCACCCCCGAGTGCGCCTTCCTGATGGCGGCCGGCCCGGACACCCCCGCCCCGTCCGCCGACTCCCAGGTCGCCGAGGTCCAGCTGCCCGGCCTCAGCCGTGGCGCCTGCACCGAACTCCTCACGCACGTGGTGGAACGCCCCCTGACGGAGGACGAGTCGGCCTGGACCGGTGACCTCTGGTTCGAGTCGGAGGGGCTGCCGCTCCGCTTCGTCCAGGCCGGCGCGCTGCTGCGGCAGCGGGACGCCCTCCGCGCCGACCCCCACGCCTTCGACGGCCCCCGCCCCGGGGACGCGCACGGAGGTACGGAGGCGTACGGGGCGGTGGAGCTGTTCACCCCCGGCGAGCCCGGCGCCGGACCGGAGGGCATCGGCGCCATGGCCGGCGGCGCCCCCTCCCCGGCCCTGCCGACCCTCGCCGAGGCCGCCGCGCCCGCGGGGCTGCTCGCCTCCCGGCTGAGCGAGTCCGCCCGCGAGACGCTGCGGCTGGCCCTCGCCCTGGGCGGCGTCTGCCCGCACCACTCCCACCTGCCGGCGCTCACCGAGGACAGCCACGCCGACGGCGCGCTCGGCGAACTGCTCGCCTGCGGCCTGGTCTCCCGGTCCGGGGGCCGCCACCGGCTCGCGGCCGGCGTGGCGGCGCAGCTGGAGGCGGCCGGCTACGGGGACGGCGCCGCGGAACGCGTCCACCTCGCGGGCCGCCACTACACCTGGTGGGCCGGCCACCCCTCGATCGCCCCCGAGCAGGCCGCCGCCGAGGCGGAGACGCTCCTCGCCGTGGCCGCCGCCCTGGTCGCGGGGGAGGAGCCGGCCCACGCCACCGGTGCCGTGCTGCTGGCCCGCACCACCGCGCCCGTCCTCGCCGCGGCGCTGGACTGGAGCGCCTGGGAGCGGATGCTGCGCCACGGCCAGGAGGCCGCGCGCCTCTCCGGCGAGGTGGCCGAAGAGGCCTACTTCCACCATGAGCTGGGCGTGCTCGCGCTCTGCTCCGGCAAGCTGGACCGGGCGCGCGCCGAACTGGAGGCGTCCATCGCGCTGCGCGGCGTCCTCGCGGACCGCCGTGGCGCGCTGTCCGGCCGCCGGGCGCTCGCCCTGGTCGAAGACCGGACGGACGGTTTCGACCCCGGCGCCGGGGGCCCCGCCGGTCCGGCGGGGGAGACCCCGGACGGGGCCGCCCAGGACACCGCCACCCCGCCCGCCGGGGTCACCGGCGTGCTCGCCGCCTCCGGGGCCGCGCGGACGGCCGGAACCGGCGAGACCGTGGTGACGGGCGCCGTGACGGCGCCCGGCGCGGGACGGGGCGGAGCCCACCGGGGCCGCTCCCCGCGCGCCCTGCTGGGCGGCGCCCGCCGCAACCTCGCGGCCGTCGGCGCGGGGACGCTGCTCGCCGTCGCGCTGGGCACGGTCGTGACCCTCGGCGCCACCTCCGGCGGCGAGGAGGAGGAGCCACCGGGACGGGTCACCACCGAGCAGTCGGCCACCGAGGACGGCGGAGGCGGCGGTCTCCCCGCCGAGGCCCCGGCCCGGGAAGCCACCAGCGGCCCCGCCGCGGGCGTGAGCTCCGCCGCCGCCCCGGGCACGGCCACCGACTCGCCGTCGCCCAGCGCCTCCGGGGAGGACCCGGAGGAGAGCGGTGGGACGGACCCGTCCGCGTCGAAGAGCGGCGGGAGCTCCTCCGGTTCCTCCGGCTCCACCGGGGGCTCGGGCAGTTCCACGAGCCGTCCCGCCACTCCGCCCAGCAGGACGCCCACCTCGGAGCCGTCCCAGGAGCCCAGCGGGGAGCCGTCCGAGGAGCCCTCCGACACCGATCCCCCCGAGCCCACCAGCAGCGCGGACACCTCCACCACGGCGAGCGGCCCGGCGCCCGACCCGGTGACCGGCACCGCGTCGGCTCCGTCGGCGGGGTCGCCGTCCGGGTCGACGGGATCGACGGGGCCGTCGGGGCAGGCCTCGCGGCCGGCGTCGTGGGTCACCACGGACGGTCCGGCCCCGGGCGGCGGCGCGAGCGGCGGGAGCGCCACACCCGGCGCGGGCGGGGGCACCCCCGTCATCTGAGGCCCCGTGAGGCCGTCCGGTCCCACCTGAAGGCCGCCCGGTCATCCGGGCGGCCCGGGCCCGGCCGCTCCGGCCGCCGGCCGGGGAGCGGCTTCCCCTTCAGGCGACGGACCGGTTCCCCCTCCGGCCTCAGGGCGGGATTCCGGCCGTACTCAGGTCAGGGCAGGTCAGGGGCAGGTCAGGGGCAGGCCGGACTCAGGTCACGGTTCAGAACAGCCGCAGCTTGTCGTCCTCGATGCCGCGCAGCGCCTCGTAGTCCAGCACCGCGCAGCTGATGCCCCGGTCGGTGGCGAGCACCCGGGCCTGGGGCTTGATCTCCTGGGCCGCGAACACGCCCCGCACCGGCGCCAGATGCGGGTCCCGGTTGAGGAGTTCGAGGTAGCGGGTGAGCTGTTCGACGCCGTCCAGCTCGCCGCGCCGCTTGATCTCCACGGCCACGGTGGCCCCGTCGCCGTCGCGGCAGAGGATGTCCACCGGGCCGATGGCCGTGGGGTATTCACGCCGGATCAGGACGTAGCCCTCGCCGAGGGTCTCGATCCGGTCCGCGAGCAGTTCCTGAAGGTGCGCTTCCACGCCATCCTTGATCAGGCCCGGGTCGACGCCCAGCTCGTGCGAGGAGTCGTGCAGCACTTCCTCCATGGTGATGACGAGCTTCTCGCCCGCCTTGTTCACCACCGTCCACACGCCGTCCTCGCCCTCCTTGAGGGTGCACGGCGGAGACATCCAGTTGAGGGGCTTGTAGGCACGGTCGTCGGCGTGGACGGAGACGCTGCCGTCGGCCTTGACGAGGATCAGCCGGGGCGCGGAGGGGAGGTGGGCGGTGAGGCGGCCCGCGTAGTCCACGGAGCAGCGAGCGATGACGAGACGCATGGGGCGTCACGCTACTCGACCACCCGGGGCCGGCGCGATTCGCCCCGGACCGCCCTGGCCGGTCTCCGGCGGCGGAACGGGGGACCACTGGCCGGTTGTCGCCATTCTCCTGGTGCGCACCCGTTGCGCGGCCTACCGTGGACGCGCGAAGTCGCCGCGCGGGCACGCTCCGTCGCGGCGCTTCCTTTCGCCGTCCGAGGACCCCGCGGGGTCGCGAGAGGAGAACCCCATGTCGCTGGACGTCTCACCGGCCCTGCTGGAACAGGCCGAGCGAGGCGAGGTCGACGAGAAGGAGTTCGTCGACTGCGTCCGGACCTCCCTGCCGTACGCATGGGAGATGATCAGCTCTCTGGTGGCCCAGCTCAAGGTCGACGGGGGGGAGTTCGCCGACAACCAGGTGCCGCCGCCGGACGAACGGGCCCGCGGCCAGCTGCTCCGCGCCCTGGCCAGCAACGCGATACGCGGCGCCCTCGAACGGCACTTCGGGGTCCGCCTGGCCTTCCAGAACTGCCACCGGGTGGCCGTCTTCCCGCTCGACGCGTCGGCGGACGAGCGTCTCGCCCGCTTCACCTCCGTGCGGGGCCAGATCCTCAACCAGTCGCCCACCCTGCGCGACTGCTGATCCCGGCCCGCCGCCCCGCACCCGCACCGGGGACCCCTCCGGGCGGGGCGGCGGCCGGCCCACGGCCGGTGGGGCGCAGGGCCCGGCGGCGACGGGCGGGAACGGGCGACGGGGGAGACGGGGCGACGGGGCGGGAACGGGCGACGGGGGAGAGGAGCCCCGCCGGGGTCCGTGGCCCCGGCCGGCCATCCCCCGGGTTCTCCGCCGGCCCCGGCCGGGCCACGGCCGTCCCTCCCGCGCTCTCCCCTACCCGAGCAGGGGCAGCACGTCCAGGCCGAGCCGCCGGACGTTCTGCTCCGTGGCCGCTGTCTCCCCCGACCCCTCCACCAGCAGGGCGAAGCGGGTGATGCCGGTGCGCTCGGCGGTGGCCGCGAGCCGGTCCGCGCAGAGCCGCGGCGGTCCCACCGGGTGCAGCGCGCAGAGGAGTTCGGTGTACGCGTGCGGATCCCGCATCCGGCGCGGCCGGCCGTCGACGGTGACATGGGCCCCAAGCCCCTGACGGAGCCAGCCGGGCATCGCCTTGAGCAGCGTCTCCACGGCGTCCGCACGGGAGTCGCCGACCTGGGCGACGCCCGCGGACACGTGTCCCGCCGCCGCGATCTCCCCCGCGCCGCGCCCCGCCTCCCGGGCGCACCGCTGCCAGAAGGCCACCATCTCGGCCTTCTCCTCGTCCCCGCAGTGCATCCCCAGCAGCATCGGCAGCCCGCGCTCGGCGGCCAGCCGCACACCCCGCCGCGAGGTGCACGCCACCAGCACCGGCGGGCCCTCCGGCCGCTCCGGAAGGTCGTCCGGCCGGGGGACGACCGGGACCTCGCGGAAGCGGTACCGCTCGCCGGCGGCGCCCACGGCCGGCTCGCTCAGCCAGCGCAACAGCAGGTCCAGGGATTCCGGGAAGCCCCGCTCGTGCGCGGGCAGCCCCGCCCCGAAGACCTCCAGATCCACCCACGGGCCGCCGCGCCCGACGCCCAGGGTGAAGCGGCCACCGGAGAGCAGGTGCAACAGCGCGGCCTGCTCGCCGAGTTGGACGGGGTGAAGGGTGGGCAGCACGCTCACCGCCGTCCCGACCCGGATCCGGCGGGTGCGGCCGAGCAGCAGCGCCGCCAGCGTCACGGCGGACGGGCAGACCCCGTACGGGACGAAGTGGTGCTCCGCGAGCCACACCGCGTCGAGCCCCGCCGCCTCGGCCTCCTCGGCGGTACGCACCGCGCGGCGCAGCGCCTCCCCCGCCCCCTGGCCCGGGAACTGGGCCGCCAGGACGAACGCTCCGACCCGCATCGCGCCTCTGCCTCCTCGCGCCGGGGGTGTGAGTTCCGGGGCGCCTCCGCCGGTTGTCGGCTGGCCGTACGCTCCCACCCGCATCGCGTCTCCGTCTCCTCGCGCCGGGGCCGTGAACGCCCGGCACCCCCCGCCGGCCCTTGGGGCGGCCGTTCCACTGGCAACAACGTCCGATCCATGTCCGGGGCAACGGCCCGCCGGGGAATTTGCCCGATCATCTGCGTATCCGAACGGGGGGGTCGGCGGGGCGGGCCGGGGTTCCGGGCTCCCCGTGGTTCGGGGGACCGGGCGAGTTGGGGCGGCGGGGTGGGGCGCTTCCGTGGGGCCTGCGGTTCTGTGGCGCGGGGCCCGGACGGGGCCGGAAGCCTCGCGGAGGTTCCGGGAGGATCCGGGGAGTTCCGGACGCCGGGAGCGTGCCGGCGCGTAGGCTTGGGTGGCGGAAGACCGTCCACGCCGGAGACCGAGACGAGAGGTGCCCCGTGTCCCCGCGTCGTAACCGCCCCCGTGGCGGCAGCAGCCCTTCCCGTACCGGCGCCGGACGCGGCGGAGCCGAGGAGGAGGCGCCGCTCGGCGGCGGCTGGGGCACCACGGTGACCTGGCAGGGCGAGGAGTGGGTGGTACGCCCCGTCGGGGGGCCGACGGCCGCGAAGCACTACCGCTGCCCCGGCTGTGACCAGGAGATCCCGCCCGGCGTGCCGCATGTGGTGGCCTGGGCCCGGCTGCGCCCGGTGGACGACCGGCGGCACTGGCACCGCGCCTGCTGGAACGCCCGGGACCGCCGCACCACTCGGGTGCAGCGGTCCCGTAACGCGCCGCGTTACTGAACGCCGAGGCCCCGGCGCGTCCGGCGGGACCGGCGGGACCGGGCCGGTACGGCCCGGCGGACGGGTGCGGAACGGACGGGTGCGGAACGGCGGCACCGGGCCGCGCGCGACTCGACCGCGCGCGGCCCGGTGACCGCGGGCCCCTGTGAGGGACCGGGGTGGCGGCCCGCTGTGGAGCCCCCTGTGGAGCCCGGTGTGACGGCCCGGTCCCGGCGCCGGTGACCAGCCGGCGCCGGGACCGGCGGTCAGACGTCCCGCCGCTCCAGCAGGGTGTACGCGCCGGCGAGGGCCACCGCCGTGACCCCGGCGAGCAGCAGCAGCTGGCTCATCCCGTCACCGTCGCCGGTCACCTGGTGCAGGGCGGCCAGGGAGTTGATCGCGTTGTACTCCAGGATCTTCTCGGCCGCGGGCCGCATGCTCTCGGAGAACATCATGAACGCCGGGAGGATCGCGGGCAGGAGGACCACCCCGAGCATGGCGGTGATCGCTCCGGCCGAGTGGCGGAGCATGGCACCGACGGCCATCGCCAGCACGCCGAGCAGGGCGACATACAGACCGGCCCAGACGGTGGCGCCGGCCCATTCGGAGGCGGTGGCCTCCGCCACCCCCGGTCCGTTGTGCATCGCGGTGCCCATGAGGGCGGTGAGCGCGCAGACCACCGTGGTGACCGTCCACGAGACGGCGAGGAAGACCAGCACCTTGGCGGTCAGCACCCGGGAGCGGCGCGGGGCGGCGGTGAGCGTGGTGCGGATCAGGCCGGTGCCGTACTCCGAGGAGATCACCAGCACGCCGAGGGTGACCACGCAGATCTGGCCGAGGATCAGCCCGAACAGCCCGTTCATGATGGGCGGGTTCGCGTCGTAGTCGCTGGTCTCGGTGAAGTTGTTCACCAGGAAGCCGATGCCGAGGACGAGCACCGCCATCACGGTCAGCGTCCAGACCGTGGAGCGGACCGTACGGATCTTGGTCCACTCGGCGGCCAGGGCGTGCCCGAGGTGGGTGTTCCGCACCGGGATCGGTGACCGGTAGCCCATGGCGGCCGGCGACGCCTGGCCCGCGCCCTGGCCCTGGTGCGGGTGGCCGTAACCGGGCTGCCCGGACGGCACCTGCTGGGCGGTCGCCTGCTGGGGGTGGCCGTACCCGGACGGTGGCGGTACCGGTGCCTGCGCGTGCGGCTGCGGGGCCCCACCGGGCTGCGGGACGGAGGCCGCCGGCTGGGGGTGGCCGTATCCGGACTGCGGCTGGGCCGGCGGCTGGGTCTGTGCCTGTACCTGGTGGGGGGCCTGCTGCGGGTGCGGGGGCCGGTAGTGCGGGTGCGGAGCACCGAACTGCTGGGCTCCCGGGGCACCCTGCGCGCCCTGGGCG
The DNA here is from genome assembly GCF_012034935.1 of Streptomyces zingiberis. Taxonomy (GTDB): domain Bacteria; phylum Actinomycetota; class Actinomycetes; order Streptomycetales; family Streptomycetaceae; genus Streptomyces; species Streptomyces zingiberis. Next base: position 49,668 of record NZ_JAATEN010000006.1, on the reverse strand, counting down.
GACGGCTGGTGCGGCGGCCCCTCCGGGGCACCGGGAGCGCCGTACGGCGCGGCGGCGGCCGGCATGGGCCCGGCCGGCGCCGGCGGGGCGGCCGCCCCGGACGGGTCCGGCCCGGCACCCGGCGACCCCGTGTCCGCCCCGGCGCCGGCGGGGGCGGACACGGCATCCGCCCCGGACGGGGCCTGTTCCGGGGCCGGTGGCGCCGGTGAGGTGTCCGGCGCCCCGGGGGACCCCGGCGCGGCGGCCGCGGGCTCGGAGGAGCTCGCGGAGTCCTCCCGGGACGCCGCCGGTCCGTCGGATCCGGCGGTGACCCTGCGCAGCACGGCGGTGGCCGGCGAGGGCGCCTCAGCCCCGTCCGGCGCACCCGCGGCGCCCGCGTCCGGCGCACCCGCGGCGCCTGCGTCCGGCGCCCCGGAGGGCCGCGCGGGCGGGGACGCCGGGGCGGCGGGGGGAACGGCGGGGCCGGTGGCCGATCCGTGCGCGGTCCCGGCGGGGCCGTCCGGCGGCGGGGCCTGCGGCGGCGTGGCCGGGGTACCGGACTGGGGCTGCTGAGGGGTGGTCATCGGGCGTCCTCGCTGTCACGCTTCGTCATCTCGGGAGCGGCTCCGGGGGCGGTGGGCGGCGGCCCGTACGGGCCGGGCTGCGGCGCTCCGGCCGCGGTGCCGAACTGCGGCGCTCCGGCCGCGGTACCGGTCTGCGGCGCTCCGGCCGCGTACGGCTGCCCCGGTGCGGCCCCGGGGGGCGGGTAGCCGCCGGGCTGCGGGCCGTAGCCGCCCTGGGGCGGTGGATATCCGCCCGGGGGAAGCTGACCGGGGCCCGCGGGACCCGTCGGCCCGCCCGGTCCCATGGCCCCCGCCGGACCCGGCTGCCCCATCGGCCCGGGGCCCGGCTGCTGGAGCCCGGCCCGCGGGTCGGAGGAGGAGCGGTAGTCCACCGCCCCCTGCGTCATCTGCATGTAGGCCTCTTCCAGCGAGCCCTGGTGCGGTGACAGCTCCCACAGCCGCACCCCGGCGTCGTGCGCCAGGTCGCTGATCCGCGGCAGCGGCAGCCCGGAGACGCGCAGGGCACCGTCCTGCTCGGGCGCCACCTGGCCGCCCGCCTCGTTCACCACCGCCGTCAGCTTCTCCCGCTGCTCCGGGGCGCCCTCCGGGGTCCGGACCCGGGCGTAGCCGGTCGAGTGACGGGAGATGAACTCCTTGACGCTCATATCGGCCATCAGCTGGCCCCGGCCGATCACGATGAGATGGTCCGCGGTCAGCGCCATCTCGCTCATCAGATGGCTGGAGACGAACACGGTGCGGCCCTCGGCGGCGAGGCCCTTCATCAGGTTCCGCACCCACAGGATGCCCTCGGGGTCGAGTCCGTTGACCGGCTCGTCGAAGAGCAGCACCTGCGGGTCGCCCAGCAGCGCGCCGGCGATGCCCAGACGCTGCCCCATGCCGAGGGAGAAGCCACCCGAGCGCCGCTTCGCCACGTCGTGCAGGCCCACGAGGCCGAGCACCTCGTCGACCCGGCGCGCGGGGATGCCGGAGAGCTGGGCGAGGGCGAGGAGGTGGTTCCGCGCGTTGCGGCCCCCGTGCACCGCCTTGGCGTCCAGCAATGCCCCCACCTGGCGGGGAGCGTTGGGCACCCGCCGGAACGGCAGCCCGCCGATGGTCACATGGCCGCTGGTCGGTGCGTCCAGCCCCAGGATCATGCGCATGGTCGTCGACTTGCCGGAGCCGTTCGGCCCCAGAAACCCGGTGACGACCCCGGGCCGCACCTGGAAGGACAAGTTGTACACGGCCGTCTTGGCGCCGTAGCGCTTCGTCAGGCCGACTGCCTCGATCATTCTCCGCCCCTCGCCGGATGGTCCCCGGCGGCCTGGTGCCTGCGTGAACGTCGGCGTCCCCCGGGTCCTAGGAGGGTACCGGCGACGCGCCCGCCTCCCGTGGCCCCCTCCGGCCGGCCCCCGGCCCCGCCGGCCACCCGGCCCCTCCGCCCCTTCGCCGGTCCACCGCTCCGCCCCGCGATCCCGGGGCGTTCCCCGGCGTGCGGGAGCGGCCCCGCGCCCGTCCCCGTCACGATCCCACCCCGGCGCCATCCGGTCGCCGGCCGGGCACCACAGCGCCGCGCCCCCCGCCACCGGATGACGGCGGCGGGGGGCGCGGTACGGCAAACGGCCCGGCGGGGGTCAGCCGCGCTGCTGGGCCGGGACGGTCGCGGTCTCGTCGTCGCCCGCGGAGCCGGCCGCGGCCACGGCGGCACCGGTCAGCGTGGCCAGCATCTCGCGGACGTTGGTCAGCTGGGCGTTGATGCTGTCGCGGCGGTTGGTGAGCGCCGCCAGCTCCCGCTCGGACTCGCTGCGGATCCGGTCGGCCTTGGCGTTGGCGTCGGCCACGATGTCCTCGGCCTGGCGCTGGGCGGTCTCCACCGTCTGGCGGGCCCGGCGCTCGGCGTCCGTGCGGAGCTTCTCCGCCTCCAGCCGGAGCTGCTCGGCGCGGTGCTCGATCTCCGCGAGCCGCTTCTCCGCCTTGGCCTGGCGGGAGGCCAGGTCGCGCTCGGACTGCTCGCGCCGCTTGGCCAGGTTCGTCTCGAAGTCCGCGGCGGCCTGGGCGGCCTTGGCGCGGGTCTCCTCGAAGAGGGCGTCCGCCTCCTCGCGCTTGGCCTGGGCGTCCTTCTGGGCGTCGGCACGGAGGGTGGAGGCGTCGCCCTTGGCGCGGTCGACGATGCGGGCGCCCTCGTCCTCGGCCTTCTGCTTCCGCTCGGTGGCGTAGTTCTCGGCGTCGTGACGGACCTGCTGCGCGGCGGACTCGGCCAGCTCACGGTGCTGGTCGGCGGCGCGGCGGGCCTCGTCACGCAGGTCCTTGGCCTCCTCCTCGGCGAGGCGGAGGATCTTCTCGACCCGGGCTCCGAGACCGGCGTAGGACGGCTCGCTGTCGTTGAGCTGGGCCTGGGCGTTCTGCGTTTCGAGATGCAGTTCCTCGATCCGCTTCTCCAGGGCGTTGATGCGCGTCAGGGCACTGTCGCGGTCGGCGACCAGCTTCGTGATGCGGTCGTCCACCTGGCCGCGGTCGTATCCACGCCGCACGAGCTCGAAGCCGAAGGGGGAGGAAGTGTCGCTGCTCATGAGGTTCCTGTCGAAGAGACTGAGAGAGCCGGTGAGGTGATAGGCCGAATCCTAGGCGCCGGTACGGCGTGTCATCGAGTCGTTGCACGGTTGATGTGGAGAATGGGCCTCCTTTTGGGCTCCGCGTTTCCGATCGGTCAGCTTTCGGAACTCTTGCCGCCGGCGCGGGCCGACCCGGCCGTCGCCTTCACCCCGTTCGGGGCCCCGGCGGCCCCCGGCGCCTCGAAGGACTCCAGGGCCTCCAGGACGTCCTGGACCCGGGAGATCTCGGCGTTGATGTCCTCGCGCCGGCGGACCAGGATCTCCAGCTCGCGCTGGCCCTCGTCGACCGTCCGCTTGGCCTCGGCCTCCGCGTCGGCCCGTACCTTCTCCGCCTCGCGCTCGATCTCGGCCTTCTTCTGCCCGGCCTCCTTCAGCAGCGCCTCGGCCTTCTTCACCGCCGCGATCCGGACCCGGCCGGCCTCGCCGTTCGCGTCCGCGACCAGCTTCTCGGCCTTGCGCTCGGCCTCCTCGGCCTGCCGGGTGGCCGCCGCGACCAGCTTGTCCGCCCGCTCACCGGCCGCCTTCACGGTCTCCGCGGCCTCCCGGCGGGCCCGCTCGTGCAGTTGCTCCATCTCCGACTCGATGCGGCGGCGCAGCCCCTCGGCGCGCTCCCGGATGGCGGTGGCGTCCCGGCGGGCCTCGGCCAGCATGGTGTCGGAGTCGGTACGGGCCCGCTCGACCAGGCCGTTGCCCTCGGCGGTCGCCTCGTCGACGAGCCGGCCGGCCTCCCGGCGGGCGGCGCCCACCATGGTGTCCGCCTGCTCCTCGGCCGCGGTCGCCGACCGCAGCGCCTCCTCCCGCGCCTGCGCGACGAGCTGGTCCGCCTGCTCGGCGGCGTCCGACCGGCGCTGCGCCGCGGACCTGCGGGCCTCGTCCAGCGTCCGGTCGGCCTCCTCCTGGGCCTCCCGGCGCAGCCGCTCCGCGAGGGCCTCGGCCTCCGCGGTGGCGCGCTCCGTCTCCGCGCGGACGCGGGCGGCGTGCTGCTGGGCGGCCGTGACCGTCTCGGCGGCCTCCCGGCGCAGCCGCTCGGACTCCTCGCCGGCCTCCGACAGCAGCCGGTCGGCCTGCTCCGCGGCGTCCGAACGCCGCTTGTTGGCCTCCTCGCGGGACCGGGCGCGCAGCCGCTCCGACTCCTCGATCGCCTCCGAAACCGTCCGGTCGGCCATCGCCTTGGCTTCGTCGTTCTCCTGCCGGGCCTCCTGGCGGAGCCGGGTGGCGTCCTCCGAGGCCCGCTCCCGCTCGGCGTAGGCGTCGGCCCGGACCCGGTCCGCCTCGCCCTGGGCCTCCGCGCGGGTGCGCTCGGCCGCGTGCTCGGCGGCCGACCGCAACCCGGCGATCTCCTGCTCGGCCTGCTCGTGCAGCCCGGCGACGGAATCCCGCACCTGCTGGGCCGTCTGCTCGGCCGCGTCCACCATCTCGGCGGAGCGCCGCTCGGCCTCCCGCAGCAGCCGCGCCGCCTCGGACTGGGCCTCGTCCACCCGCTTGCGGGCGGAGGCCAGCAGCTCCTCGGACTGCTCGCGGGCGCGGCGCAGCTCCTCCTCGGCCTCCTCCCGGGCGTCCCCGAGGAGCTTCTCCGCCTCCCGGCGGCGGCGGGCCGCCTCCTCTTGGGCGGCGCCCAGCGCCTCGGCGGCCTCGGTGCCGAGGCGTTCGGCCGCGGCGGTCGCCTCGGCGCGGATGCGGTCGGCCGTCTCCTGGGCCTGGGCGCGCAGCTCCTCGGCCTCCGCGAGGGCGTCCGACCGCAGCCGCACGGCCACCGCCTCACCCTCGGCGCGCGCCGCGGAGGCGTCGGACACCGCCTCGCCGCGGACCCGCTCGGCCTCCTCCTCGGCCTGCTGCTGGAGCGCGCGCAGCCGCTCGGCGGCCTCGGCCCGCAGCCGCTCGGCCTCCTCCACGGCCTCCCGGCGCAGCCGCTCCGCCTCGCCGCGCGCCTCGCTCAGCGCCTCCTCGGCGGAGGCCAGCCGCTCCTCGGCCTCCGTGCGCAGCCGCTCCAGCTCGGCGGCGGCCTCGGCGCGCCGGTCGCGGGCGGCCTGCTCGGCCTCCTCCCGGAGCTGGGCCGCCTCCTCCACCGCCTGGTCGGCCGTCTTCCGGGCCTGGGCCAGCGCCTCCTTGCGCAGCTCCTCGGCCTCGCCGCGGGCGCGTTCCAGCGCCTCCTCGGCCTGCCGCCGCAGATTCGTGGCGCGCTCGATGGCCTCGGTGCGGACCCGCTCGCTGTCGGAGCTGGCGCCGTTGCGCAGCTCCTCGGCGTCCGACTTGGCCTGGGAGAGCAGCTCCTCGGCCTGGTTGGCGGCCTCCTCGATCCGCTGGGCGGCCTCGCGGCGGGCCTCGGTGCGCAGCCGCTCGGCCTCCGCGACGGCGTCCGCCCGCGCCTGCTCGGCCTCGCCGCGCAACCGTCGGGCCTCATCCTGGAGTTCGACCGTCTTGGCGCGGAACTCCTTCGTGTCGTCCTGGGCGGCGCCCTTGACCTGCTCGGCCGCGTCGGCGGCCTCGCTGCTCAGCCGGGCCGCCTCGGCCTCGGCCTCGCGGCGGATCCGCTCGGCCTCCTCGGTGGCGGCGCGCGTGGTGTCCTTGGCGTCCTCGGCGGCCTTCGACAGCAGCTCCTCGGCGCTGCGGGCGGCCTTGGCGAGCTGGGCGGCGGAGTCCTCGGCGACCTTGGAGCGGGCCGCCTCCTCGGCTTCCGCGCGCATCCGCTCGGCGGCCTCCTCGGCGTCCGCACGGATCTGCTCGGCCTCGGACTTGAGGGCCTCGGCCTCCTTGGTCGCCTCCGTCACCAGGCGGGCGATCTCGGCCTTGGCGGTGCGCGTCCGCTGCTCGTTGGCGGACTCGGCGCCGCTGAGCTTGCGGGCGGCCTCCGCCTCGGCCTCCTCCCGGAGCCGTTCGGCCTCGGCGCGCGCGGTGCGCAGCGCCTCCTCGGCCTCCTTCATGCGCTGCTCGGCCCCGCGGGTGAGCTCCGCGGACTGCCGGCGGGCCTGTTCCGACTCGCCGACCGTGGAGGTGCGCAGCCGCTCGGCGTGGTCGGCGGCCTCCTGGGCCTGGTTGGACGCGGCGTTCAGCAGCCGCTCGGCGTCCTGCCGGGCCCGGCGCAGCATCTGCTCCGCCTCGGAGCGGGCGGCCTCCGCCTGGCTGCCGAGCCGCTCCCGGGCCTGCTCGGTGAGGCGCTGCACCTCGCTGCGGGCGGCGGCCAGCGACTGCTCGGCCTCCGTCCGGGACTCCTCCAGCAGCCGGCGGGCCTGCGCCTCGGTACGGGCGCGGAGCTGCTCGGCCCAGGCGACGTTCTCGTTGACGTGCGCCTCGACGGTCCGGCGCCGCTCCGCCAGCTCCTCGTCCAGCCGGCGGCGGCGCTCCACCGCCTCGCCGTGGAGCTCGGCCTCCAGCCGGGCCTGGCGCTCGGCGGCCTCCTGGAGCAGGCGCTGGGTCTGGGCGCGCGCCTCGCGCAGCTCCCGCTCGGCGTCGGTGCGGAGCTGGTCGGCCTGGATCTGGGCGTTCCGCAGCAACTGCTCGGCCTGGTAACCGAGATCGCCGTGGTCGTAGGCGGGCCGGGACATGATGGTGCGGCGCGCCTCGTGCAGCTTGGCGCGCAACACTTCGACCTGGTAGCCGAGGTCGTCGGCGTGCTGGACGGCCTTCTCCCGCTCGGTCTTCAGCCGCTCCATCTCGGCTTCGAACTTCGAGAGGTGGTCGTCAGCCTCGTAGCGGTCGTAGCCCCGCACTGCGCGGTCCATCCGTCCCCTGGTCGCGTCGACACCGGCGCTGCCCTGCCCGATCAGGCGCCGGCCCGTTCTCCGATCTCACAGCCCTTCCGAGGAAGGTACGTTCCGGAACCAGGATGCCTTCAACGGGCGAAGGGTTGCCTGCCGGGACGTGCGCCTTCCGGGGAATGGTGTCAGATCGTCGGCGGGGAAGTGGGCACAGCCTGGAACGCCACGGGCCCCACAACCCCGGCCGAACGGCCACTCTACCGGCCGGGGGCAGGTGCGGTCAGTGGCCGTGACCGCCGGTGCCGCTCTCCGGGTCCCGGGCGGTGACGAGTTCCGTGAGCACGCCGTGACAGTCCTTCGGGTGGAGGAAGGTGATCCGCGAGCCCATGGAGCCGGTGCGCGGCTCGTCGTAGAGGACGCGGACGCCCTTGTCCCGGACGGCGGCGGCGTCGGCGTCCACGTCGGCCGTGCCGAAGGCGATGTGGTGCACCCCCTCGCCGTTCTTCGCCAGCCACTTGGCGACCGGCGAGTCCTCCCGGACGGGCTCCAGCAATTGCAGGTAGGAGGCGCCGCCGTCGGAGGTCCCGCTGATCCTCAGCATGGCCTCGCGCACCCCCTGCTCCTCGTTGGTCTCCGTGTGGTGGACCTCGAAACCGTAGGTCGCGCGGTAGAACTCGACCGTCCGGTCGAGGTCGAAACAGGCGATTCCGATGTGGTCGATACGGGTCAGCATGGGTCCAGTGCACCGCCCTCCGCATGACTACGCAACGTGCGCGCGATCACACCCACCGACCGGTGACCCGGGCCGGTACCGCTCAGTACATTGAGGTGAACCCTCGTTCACCTCCGCGGGACCGCCGCGCCCCGGAAGGCTGCTCCCGTCCGAAAGGACCGCTTCATGACTGCCACGACCGGTACCCCTTCCGTGATCGTCGCGGGCGCCCGCACGCCCATGGGGCGTCTGCTCGGCTCCCTGCGCGGTTTCTCCGGCGCCGACCTCGGCGGGGTGGCCATCAAGGCCGCCCTGGACCGGGCGGGCATCGGCGGGGACCAGGTGCAGTACGTGATCATGGGGCAGGTGCTCCAGGCGGGTGCCGGGCAGATCCCCGCCCGGCAGGCGGCCGTCAAGGCCGGCATCCCCATGAGCGTCCCCGCGCTGACCGTCAACAAGGTCTGCCTCTCCGGGCTGGACGCCATCGCGCTGGCCGACCAGCTCATCCGGGCCGGCGAGTTCGACGTGGTCGTCGCCGGCGGCCAGGAGTCCATGACCAACGCCCCGCACCTGCTGCCCCGGTCCCGCGAGGGCTACCGGTACGGCGCGGTGGAGGTGCTGGACTCGATGGCGCACGACGGGCTGACGGACTCCTTCGAGCAGGTCGCCATGGGTGAGTCCACCGAGCGGCACAACGCCCGGCTGGGCATCGGCCGCGCCGAGCAGGACGAGATCGCGGCGGCCTCCCACCGGCGGGCCGCCGCGGCGCGGAAGAACGGCCTCTTCGACGCGGAGATCACCCCGGTGGAGGTCCCGCAGCGCAAGGGCGACCCGGTGATCTTCTCCGAGGACGAGGGCATCCGGCCCGACACCACCGCGGAGTCGCTGGGCAGGCTGCGTCCCGCGTTCGCGGCGGACGGCACCATCACCGCCGGCTCGGCCTCGCAGATCTCCGACGGCGCCGCCGCCGTGGTCGTGATGAGCCGCGCCCGCGCCGAGGAGCTGGGCCTGGAGTGGATCGCCGAGATCGGCGCCCACGGCAACGTGGCCGGACCGGACAACTCCCTGCACTCGCAGCCCTCGGGCGCCATCCGGCACGCGCTGGGCAAGGACGGTCTGACGGTGGACGACCTCGACCTGATCGAGATCAACGAGGCGTTCGCGGCGGTCGCCGCGCAGTCCATGAAGGACCTCGGCGTCGGCCCCGAGAAGGTCAACGTCAACGGCGGCGCGATCGCCCTCGGTCACCCGATCGGCATGTCCGGCGCCCGCATCGTGCTCCACCTGGCCCTGGAGCTGCGGCGGCGCGGCGGCGGCACCGGAGCGGCGGCGCTGTGCGGCGGCGGCGGACAGGGTGACGCCCTGATCCTCCGGGTGCCGGGGAAGTGAGCGGCGCCCCGGCCGCGGGGCCCGTGCCGGCGTGAGCCGGGGCCCGGCGGCCGGGGCCGGCGGGGGCGCAACACGGGGTGGCGCCTCACCGGGTGACGATCCCCGGAACGCCGTCCGGAGCGCGTCCGGCCCGCCGGATCGCCCGCCCACGGGAACCGCCCGGCCCCGCCGCCGGAAGTGGCCTCATCGGATCTCCGCCGCCGGTGCACCGGGACGGCGGCGGAGATCCGATGAGGGCGTGGAGGGAGTGGCGGGATTCCGGGGAGATGTCCCGGAGAGGTCTCCCCGGTATTCCCCCGCGGATTTCACAGGAGACCCCGGCACCCCCGGCGGAAACTCCGCCGGGATTCCACCGGAATTCCACGGCACTGCCACATGCCACGGGGATGCCCCGCGCATTGCACGGAGAATGCATGGAGAACCCGGTCCGCAGAGATCACGGAGAGACACTCCGCACAGATCCCGGAGAGATACGGAGCACCGAACCGATGGTCGACGTCCCCACCCTGGTCGAGCAGGCGCGGGAGGGCCGCCCGCGCGCCGTGGCCCGGCTGATCTCCCTGGTGGAGGGCGCGTCGCCGCAGCTCCGCGAAGTGATGGCGGCCCTCGCACCGCTCACCGGCAACGCGTACGTCGTCGGGCTGACCGGCTCGCCCGGTGTCGGCAAGTCCACCTCCACCTCGGCGCTCGTCTCCGCGTACCGCAGGGCGGGCAGGCGGGTCGGGGTCCTCGCGGTGGACCCCTCCTCGCCGTTCTCCGGCGGCGCGCTCCTCGGCGACCGGGTACGGATGGGCGACCACGCCTCCGATCCCGGCGTCTACATCCGCTCCATGGCCACCCGCGGCCATCTCGGCGGCCTGGCCTGGGCCGCGCCGCAGGCGATCCGCGTGCTGGACGCCGCCGGGTGTGACGTGGTGCTGGTGGAGACCGTCGGCGTCGGCCAGTCCGAGGTGGAGATCGCCTCCCAGGCCGACACCAGCGTCGTGCTGCTCGCCCCCGGCATGGGCGACGGGATCCAGGCCGCCAAGGCGGGGATCCTGGAGATCGGTGACGTCTACGTGGTCAACAAGGCCGACCGGGACGGCGCCGACGCCACCGCCCGCGAGCTCAACCACATGCTGGGCCTCGGGGAGGCCCGCGCCCCCGGCGACTGGCGGCCGCCGATCGTGAAGACCGTCGCCGCGCGGGGCGAGGGGCTCGACGAGCTGGTCGAGGCGCTGGAGAAACACCGCGCCTGGATGGACGAGCGGGGCGTCCTCGGCGAACGGCGCCGCGCCCGGGCCGCCCGCGAGGTGGAGACCATCGCCGTGACCGCTCTCCGGGAGCGGATCGGCGACCTCCGCGGCGACCGGCGCCTGGAGGCCCTCGCCGCGCGCATCACCGAAGGCACGCTGGACCCCTGGACGGCGGCGGACGAACTGGTCGCGGGGGTCACCGAGAACGGATGACCGAGAACGGATGACCGAGAACGGATGACCGAGAACGGATGACCGAGAGCGCATGACCGGGAGCGCATGACCGAGGGCCGGGGCCGGTGTGGGGGAGGGGCGGCGGGGCCGGGGGACCGGCCGGTGGCCTGCGTCCCACCCGGCCCCGGCTGCCTTGCCCGGCCGGGCCGTCTCGCCCAGCCGGGCCGTCTCACCCGGCCTGGCTACCTTGCCCGGCCCGGCTACCTCGCCCAGCCGGGCCGTCTCACCCGACCCGGCTGCCTTGCCCGGCCCGGCTGTCTCGCCGGGCCGGGGTGCCCGCCGGCGGGTCCCCGGGTGGCCGCCGCCGCGGGGTGCGCCGGTCAGCCGTTCCCGCCCGGTGCCGCGGTGACCTTGCCGTTCCCGGCGTCGACCAGCAGATCGCGCGTGGTGCCGTCCTTGCCGAGGACCTCGACCTCCCAGGCGCCGTCCCGGCCCACGGCCCGGTCGCGGTCGTCGGCGTCGGTCCCGTCGTCGTCGGCGTCCTCGAACTCGACCGAGGTGACCGTCCCCGGAGCCTTCTTCAGCGCGGCCTCGGCGGCCCCGCCCAGGTCCGTCCCGGCGCCCGCGATCGTCTTCCGCTCCGCCTCGTCCTCGGCGCGGTCGTCGGCCTCGGTCTCGCGGTCCTCGGTGGAGCCGAGCACCTTGCCGCTGCCCGCGTCGATCCGGACCTCGTAGCTGGTGCCCTGGCCGCCCAGCACGCCGACCTCCCACACCGGACCGGAGGCCTCGGACTCCAGTTCGGCGGAGTCGGCCGTGCCCCGGTGCTTCTCCAGGGCCGCGCGGACGGCCTCGGCCACGCTCAGCTTCACGCCCTCGGCGTTCCGGGGGGTGTCGTCGCGGTCGTCCCCGGCGCGGTCCCGGTCGTCGTCCCGGTCCTGATCATCGTCCCGGTCGTCCCGGTCGTCGCGGTCCCCGTCGTCGTCGCCGGCCGCCGGGGCGCCCGCCGGGGACGTGTCCGCGGCCCGGTCGCTCCCGCCCCCGCCGCCGGTTCCGGCCACGGCGAACGCCGTACCGCCTCCGGCCAGGGCCAGCGCCGCGACCGACGCGATGACGAGGTTCCGCTTCCTGGGTGTCCTGGACGTCGTGGATGCCATGACTGCCTCCTCTGGGTAGGTGCGGGTGACCGGCGGGTTGTACCGATCGGGTGTTCGAAGTCGATCGGTCCGGCCCGCCGGCCGGTCCGTCCGGTGGGGTCCGGTGCCCGGCCCCGCCGTGGTGATCCCACCGTGCCGGAACGTTGCTGAAGCCCTCCTGAAGGCGGCTGAAGTTTCCTTCAGGTCCGGTGCGCGAGACTGGGGGTGTGCGTCTGTTGATCGTGGAGGACGAGAAGCGCCTCGCTCTGTCGCTGGCCAAGGGGCTCACGGCGGAGGGGTTCGCCGTGGACGTGGTGCACGACGGCCGGGAGGGGCTGCACCGCGCGCTCGAAGGCGTGTACGACCTGGTGGTGCTGGACATCATGCTGCCCGGGCTGAACGGCTACCGCGTCTGCGCCGCGCTGCGCGAGGCCGGCGCCGAGGTGCCGATCCTCATGCTGACCGCCAAGGACGGCGAGTACGACGAGGCCGAGGGGCTGGACACCGGCGCCGACGACTACCTGACCAAGCCGTTCTCCTACGTCGTCCTCGTCGCGCGGGTGCGGGCCCTGCTGCGGCGCCGGGGCCGCACGGCCTCGCCCGTCCTCACCGCGGGATCCCTCACCGTCGACACCGCCGCCCGGCGCGTCCGGCGCGGGGACGAGGAGATCGCCCTCACCGCCAAGGAGTTCGCGGTGCTGGAACAGCTCGTGACCCGCTCGGGCGAGGTCGTCTCCAAGAGCGAGATCCTGGAGCACGTCTGGGACTTCGCCTACCAGGGGGACCCCAACATCGTCGAGGTCTACGTCAGCGCGCTCCGGCGCAAGCTCGGCGCCTCCCGGATCGCCACCGTCCGCGGCGCGGGATACCGGCTGGTCTCCGATGGCTAGGCGCGTGCGCGGCTTCCGGTCGGTGCGCGCCAAGGCCGCGCTGGGCGCCACGCTGGTGGTGGCGGCGGCCCTGGTGGCGGCGGGGATCGCGGTGCTGTGGGTGCTCCGCGCCGAGCTGGTCGGCAAGGCCGACCTGGAGGCGCGGCTCGCGGCCCGGGACGTCGCCGCCCAGCTGGCCACGGGGGAGTCGTACGACGGGCTGGAACTCCCCGACGAGGAGACCCCGGTCCTCGTCGTCGACGAGGAGGGCCGCCTGCGCGCCTCCACCGAAGGGCTGGAGGCGGTGCACGGCACGGGCGACGACGGGGCCGTACCCGCCCGCGCGGCCGGAGGCGGCGACGGGGGCGGCGGGAACCACGCCGGGCCGGCGGACGGTGACGGTGACGGCGACGGCGACGGTGACGGCGACGGTGGCGGTGACGACGACGATCGGAACGGTGCGGACGGGAGCGACGACGGGAACGGCCCCGGCGAGGTCTCCGACGACACCGAACTCCGCTCCGGCACCGCCACCGTGGACGGCGGGACGGCGGACTACCGCTTCGCGTCCGTGGAGGCCACCACCCCGCGCGAGGTGTCCCTGACCGTCCACGCGGGCGCGCCGCTCACCACCGAGCAGGACGCCGTGGGCACCGTTCGCACCGCGATGCTGGCCGGCCTGCCGGCCCTGCTGGCCGTGGTGGCCGGGGCGACCTGGCTGACCACCCGGCGGGCGTTGCGCCCGGTGGAGGGCATCCGCGGTGAGATGGCCGCGATCACCGCCTCGGCCGATCTGTCCCGCCGGGTGCCGGTGAGCGACTCCGGGGACGAGGTCGAACGGCTGGCCCGGACCACCAACGAGACGCTGGCCGCGCTGGAGGCCTCCGTGGAGCGGCAGCGGCGGTTCGTCGCCGACGCCTCCCACGAGTTGCGGTCCCCGATCGCCAGCCTGCGGACGCAGTTGGAGGTCGGCGAGGCCCATCCCGGGTTGCTGGACGTGCCCGGCGCGGTCGCCGACACGGTGCGGCTCCAGGGGCTCGCCGCGGACCTGCTGCTGCTGGCCCGGATGGACGCGGGGGAGCGGCCACCGGAGACGCGGGTGGACCTCGGCGGCCTGCTCCGCGAGGAGGTGTCACGGCGCCGGGACCCGGTCCCGGTGCGGGTGGTGATCCGGGACGGGGACGGCCCCGGTCCGGGCGGGTCCGGAGAGGCCGGCGGGCACGGCGGGGGCCGGGCGGACGGCGGCTCTCCCGGGCAGGGCGGCGGAGCCGGGGAGTCGTCCGAGCGCGGCCCCGGCGGGCCTCAGGAGCCCCGTGGACCCCAGGAACCCGGCGGGTACGCGGTCTCCGGCTCGCGGAACCGGCTGGCGCGCGTCCTGGGCAACCTCCTGGACAACGCCGTCCGTCATGCCCGGACCGAGGTGTCGGCCGTCCTCCGCGCGGAAGACGGCCACGCGGTGCTGGAGGTGTCCGACGACGGCCCCGGCGTACCGGCGGACCAGCGGGAGCGGATCTTCGACCGGTTCGTCCGGCTGGACGACGCGCGCAGCCGCGACGACGGCGGAGCCGGACTGGGCCTGGCCATCGCCCGCGACATCGCGGTGCGCCACGGCGGCACCCTGGAAGCGGCCGGCGGTGCGGTGTTCCGGCTGCGGCTGCCGCTGGCCGGGTGACGGTCCCCTCGCCACCGCCGTCCCGGCCCCTCCCGGCAGGTAAGTGACCCGGTTCCCCCCCCCGGAGTTCGGGTCTCACCCCGCCTGGGCCGTGTCCGTCTCCGTGTCCGGGTGCGGGGTGGCCCAGTCGCCGAGGAAGCGGAGCGCCCTCGCGGTCGCCGAGCCCGGTTCGGCGTTGTAGACGCAGAGGGTCTGGCCCGGGCTGCCGGGGATGGCGAAGGACTCGTAGGCGAAGGTGAGGTCGCCCGCGTCGGGGTGGTGGTAGCGCTTGGTGCCGTGGGTGCGCAGGAGCACCCGGTGGTCGTTCCACCAGCCCGTGAACTCGGGGCAGCCGAGGGTCAGTTCGCCGACCAGATCGGCCAGGCGCCGGTCGCCGGGGTGGCGGCCGGCTTCGAAGCGCAGGATGGCCACGGTGTCCGCGGCGAGCCGTTCCCAGTCGAGGCAGCGCTCGCGGGCCTCCGGATCGAGCAGTGTCCACCGGGCGAGCTGCCGCTTCGTCGCGGGGAGGGCGTCGAAGTCGGTGAGGACGGCCCGCGCGAGCCGGTTGGACGCGAGCACCTCGGTACGCCTCCCGAGCACGAACGCCGGCACGCGTTCGAGGGCGTCCAGGGTCAGGCCCACGCCCGGCCGTATCCGCTGCGGAGGCTCGGGCGTGCGGCGGGCGCCGCGCTTCCGGGCCCACAGGCCGGACAGGTACTCGCGCTCGGTCTCATCCAGGCGCAGCGCGCGGGCCAGGGCGTCCAGCACCTCCGGCGAGGGATTGGCGGACCGCCCCTGTTCGAGCCGGGTGTAGTACTCGGAGCTCACCCCCGCCAGCCGCGCGACCTCGTCACGGCGCAGGCCGGGGACCCGGCGGGCGCGCCCGTCGTCGGTCAGCCCGGCCTCGCCGGGCGTGAGCCGGGCGCGCCTGCCGCGCAGGAAGTCGGCGATCTCCTTGGTGTGCTCCACCGTTCCAGTATCGGCGCCGGAGGCAGGTCGAACCACCGCAAAGTGGCCCTGTCGGTACCAGCCCCGGGAGGGACCGGCACACCGCTTTCCGAGCGGCCGGGCGGTGGTTGTGTGGAGGAGCCGGGAGCCCCTGACCGGGCCCTCGCGCCGGCGGAGGACCCGGACCGGGCCCTCGCGCACCAGCGGACCACGAAAGGCTGACACTCCCATGACCACCAAGACGGTTCCGACCACCAAGACGGTCCTCTCCTCCCTGGAAGGCCGTGTCGCCGTCGTCACCGGCGCCTCGGGCGGGATCGGTGCCCACACGGCGGAGGTGCTCGCCTCCCGCGGCGCCAAGGTCGCCCTGCTGGCACGGAGCACCGACAAGCTGGAGAGCCTCGCGCGGCGGATCACGGCCGACGGCGGCACGGCCCTCGCGCTGACCGTCGATGTGACCGACCCCGACGCGGTCGTCCGGGCCGCCGAGCGGATCCGCGCCGAACTCGGCCGCCCCAACCTGGTCTTCAACAACGCGGGCATCATGCTCCCGGGACCGGTGACCGAGCACCGCGCCGACCAGTGGCAGCAGCAGGTGGACATCAACATCACCGCCGCTCTGACCACGCTGAACACCTTCGTGGACGATCTGGTCGCTGCAGCCGCGGCGGGGGAGCCCGCCGATCTGGTCAACACCTCGTCGATCGCCGCGCAGTACCTCTTCCCGACCTTCGCGGTCTACGGGGCGAGCAAGGCGTTCGTCTCCCACCTCACCCGGCACCTCCGGACCGAACTGGGGCCGAAGGACGTGCGGGTCAGCGCCCTGGAGCCGGGCATCGTCGGCACCGACCTGTGGGAGAAGGTGACCGATCAGGGCGCCCGGGACTGGTACGCCGGGGCGGAGGGGGACATCGAGTTCCTGCGGCCGCAGGACATAGCGGAGATCGTCGCCTTCACCGCGGCGCTGCCCCGCCACGTGAACCTGCAGCAGGTGGCCGTTCTCCCCACCCGCCAGGGCTGGCGGGGCCGCGTCCGGGGGCCGTCCTGCCCTCGTCCCGCCGTCCTGGCGGCCGTCCGCGCGGACCGGGCCCGCCACCGCACGGGGCGGCCACGGAACGGCATCGGAACGGCCCACCGCGCGGAGGGCCCGGGTGGACACAGGACGTCCGTGGCGACCGGCCGTACGGCGGCGCCACGGACGATCCGGAGCCGTGGCCCCTCGGTCTCACGCTCGCGGGGACGCCCCGGACCCGGAAGCGGTACGCCCGCCTCCTCCATGGGTCCGGGGGTGTCCCCCGGCCGGGGTCACCCCGCCCGCTGCTCGCGGAGGTGTTCGGCGACGGGGGTGAGCGTCCTCCGCAGCGCCTCCAGGTCACCGGCCGGCATCAGGTCGATGAAGTGGCGCCGTACGGAGGCCACATGGTGCGGCGCGACCTCCCGCATGACCTCCGCCCCGTGGTCGGTGAGGACCGCGTACAGGCCGCGGCGGTCGGACTCGCAGTTCTCCCGGCGGACCAGACCCGAGGTCTCCATGCGGGTGATCTGGTGCGAGAGTCTGCTCTTCGACTGGAGGGTGGCACCGGCCAGATCGCTCATCCGCATCCGCAGCCCGGCGGACTCGGAGAGGTTGACCAGGATCTCGTAGTCGTTGATGGTCAGGCCGAACGGCTGCAGATCCTTCTCCAGTTGGTGCGTCAGCAGTCTGCTGACGTCCAGATGGGTGCGCCAGGCGCGCTGTTCCTCATCGGTGAGCCAGCGGGTGGCCGTCTCGGTCTCCATATGTATATTCTACCCAAAGAAAGTTGAATTACGGACCAATGGCGGACTGCCCCCGCCGGCGTTCTCGCCCCCGGCCGGATCAGGGCAGGTGTTCGGATTACGTTACATTCCGCGTGGCGCTGCTCACAGACCGAAGCGGCGTTGCAGACCCCCCAGGCCGCCGGGGGACTGCGGCCCTCCGGGGGTTCCCGGAGCACCGGACGGCCCCGCCCGGTGGCCGCCGCCCGGCACCCCCGGCTCCCCGGGGACGCCGCCCGTCGCGCGCTCGTCCAGCAACTGCTCCGTGGATTGCAGCAGCACCTGACCGGCGCCGGTGAACTCGAACTGGTGCTCCTCGCCGGACGCCCCGCCGATCCCGGTCAGCGCCCGGACGCCGCCCAGCACCCCGCGGAGATATCCGTGGTCGTAGTGGTGGCACGGCGAGGGGCAGTCGGCCCAGCCCACCAGCGCCTGCGGGTCCACCCGGATCGGTGGTTCCACGAAGACCACCGGGCCGTTCGAGGCGGCCACGAACTTCCCCGTCCCGATCAGGGTGAGGAAGCCCGGGATGATCGACTGCTTGAGCGACAGCCCCGGCTGGAAGGCCAGCAGGTTCCCCGACCGGATGGTGAGGTTCCCGTCCTCCAGGTCGAAGGAGTTGACGTCGAAGGCCCGGTCGGCGAGGAGCATCCGGCCCCGGCCCTCGGCCACCACCCAGTCCGCGGCGTGCAGCGGGGAGTGGAAGCTGCCCGCCACCAGCCGGTCGAGACGGCCGTGGCCGACGCCGTCGAAGGTGATCTCCCCGTAGTAGGCGATCATCTTCCCCTTCTGGAGGAACCACTGGCCGTCCAGCGCCACGCAGAAGGTGTAGGCGTCCACGTTGTCGTCGGCCGGCAGGGTCTGCGGGTCGTACACCACCGGGCCGGTCACAGCTTCTCCTCCGATGCCTGGACGTACACCATGCCGCTTCCCGAGAGTTCGAGCTGGAAGGCCTCCCCCGAGCCGCGGCCGACCAGTTCGCGCCAGCCCAGCGCCGCGGTGAGCTTGTTGCGCACGTCCCCGTGGTGCGCCACGTACGCCTGCGGGTCGACGCGCACGGGCCGGCCCGTGCGGATCGGCAGCTCGATCACCCCGCCGTGCGCCATCACCGCCACCGAGCCGTGGCCGCTGAGCGCCGTGGTGAACAGGCCCTGGCCGGTGACCTGCCCGCGCACCATGCCCATCACCCCGCCCTGCGAGCCGAGGAACACCGTCTGCCGGCCCAGGGAGCCGTCGAAGGCCAGCAGCCGGTCCGCCTCGACGTGGAGGGTGTCCCCGGAGAGCTCGATGACCTGGATCTCGTGACCGCCGTGGCCGAACATCACCGTGCCGTCGCCCTCGACGGTCATCAGCGGTGCCGCCTCCCCCGCCACCCGGCGGCCGATCATCGACAGCACGCCGCCCTGCCCGCCGGTCAGATCGGGGGTGAAGGTGACCTGACCCCGGTAGGCGATCATGGCCCCGCGCTGGCTGAACAGCTTCGTGCCGGGCGTCACCCGCGCCTCGACCAGCTTCGCGTTGATCTCCCGGAACGCCATCAGAGCTGCCCCCCGACCGTGTTCCGCTCGCTGGGCTGCACCCAGACCAGGCCCTCACCCTCGAAGCGGATCTGGAACGCCTCCCCGGAGCCCTCACCGATCACGGTGCGGAAGGTCACTCCCGTCTGCAGCTCCTGGCGCAGCTTGCCCGTGTGGGCGACGTACGCCCCCGGGTCCACCCGCAGCGGATGGCCGGGCGCCACCCGGAGCACCACGGCCGGGCCGTCGGAGGTGATCGCCGCCTGGCCGGTGCCCTCCACCACCGTGGTGAACAGCCCGTTCCCCTGGGACGCCCCGCGCAGCCCGGTGAAGACCGTGCCCGTGCGGAGTCCCGCGTCGGCCGCGAGCAGATTGCTCGCCTCCACATGGAGCTTCTCGCCGCGCAACGGGACCAGGTTGATCTCCGTGGCCCGGTCGGCGAACCAGCAGGTGCCCTCCCCCCGTACCTCCATCATCTCCATCTGCTCCCCGGTGAGCCTGCGGGTGACCATCCCCCGCAGGCCCTCGCCGCCCCCGGTCAGCTTCTTGAAGTCCATCCGGCCGTCGTACGCGATCATCGCGCCGTTCCTGGCCTTGACGGACTCCCCGGCCAGGTCGACGGCGAGTACTTTGCTGCCTTGCAATCGGAACTGCGCCACGCCCTGACCGTATCCGCAGCGGGGGCCCTCCCGACAGGGTGTCTCCGGCAGGAGGCGGTCCCGGCTCCTGCCGGAGACACCTCGCCGGCTCCGGGCCGTGGCGCCGGCGGCGCCCCCTCGGACGCGCCCCACCCGCCACCCCGGCGGCCCTCCGCCGGGCCCTGCTGTCAGAATGGGACTGCTTGTGCAGCCGTTCACAAGCTCCGCCACCCCGGCCGTCCGCCGACACCCCGGCGCGGCCGTACCGTCCGCCAGAGAGGTTCCCCGTGGACATCAAGACCGCCGCCGCGATCCGCCGGCTCCGTATCGTCTCCGCCGTCGAGGCCGTCTCCTTCCTCGTCCTGCTGGTCTGCTCGGTGCTCAAGCGCACCACCGAGTTCAACGCCGTTCCGGTGATGGGCGCGGTGCACGGCCTGCTGGTGGTCGTCTTCCTGGTGGTCCTGGCCGACGCCTGGAACCGGGCCAAGTGGCCCGTGAAGAAGCCGCTGCTCTACACCGTGCTGTCGGTGATCCCCGTCGGGGGCTTCTACGCCGAGCGGCTGCTGCGCCGCGAGGAGGAGGCCGGCGCCATCGCCGCCCGGGCCCGCCGTGAAGGCGTCGTCAACGCCTGACCGGACGGGGGTACGTCCGCGCCCTGCCACCGGCCTCCGCCGCCGGCCGGGAGGGGACGGTGGTCCGGGCCGCCATGGGGCCGCCCGTCGCCGGCCGTCGGCCTCCGCCCCGGGGGCGCGCTGATCCGGTTCGCCGGGAGGCCGCCCCCGTCCGGCGGGGGCCGGTGGCCCGGGTCTCGGCTGCCGGCGTCCGGCGCTGCTGCCCGAGAGGGTTCCTGATGCTGCTGCCCGCTGTGGCGAACCGGCCGGTCCGGATTCGCCGTGAGGCTCCCGGGCCCGGCCGGACGGGAGGCGCCCCACCCGGCCACGGCGTCGGGCGTCACCCCGCCGCCAGGGCGATCCCCAGCGGTGTGCGCTCGTACAGCACCTGGTGGCCGTAGCGGTGCGAGGTCAGCAGTCCGGCGTCGCGCAGCGCCGACAGATGCGCCGAGACGGAGGAGGGGGCCAGGCCCAGCCGCCGGGCCAGACCGGTGGTGCTCGCCGGCTCCTCCAGCGCGGTGAGCACGGCTGCTCGGCCGCGGCCGAGCAGCCGGGCCAGCACCTCCGGCGGATGTTCGGCGGGGCGTTCCCACAGCCCGCCGGCGCCCCGCGCCGGGTAGACCAGCGCCCGCCGCCACGGGGCGCCGGCACCGGCCAGCGGGTCCGGCCGGCAGAACACGCTCGGCACCAGCAGCAGCCCGGCGTCCTCCGGTTCGGGCGGCCCCGGCTCGGCGTTTGCCACCGTCAGCGCCGATACGGAACCCGTCCACCGCACGTGCGGGTGGAGTTCGGCGAACAGGGCCTCCGGCCCGCCGTCCGACAGGCGCCGGGCGTGGAAGGCGGTGTCGGCCTCCAGGAGGTCGTGCAGGCGCGGCCAGTCCGGCTCGATCAGTGCCCGCCAGGCCAGCTCCAGCAGGTCGGCCAGTTCCTTCACGGCCCGGCCCGGGTCGTCCAGCATCCGCCGTCCGCGCAGGCTGCCGGCCGCGCCCGGGGTCCGGGTCAGCGCGTGCTCCAGCTGCCCGCGGGCCAGGGCCGGGTCGGCCGTACGCACCCGGGACAGCTCGTCGTCGATCCGGGTGTACGGATCCTCCGGACGGGGGGTGAGGAAGCCGGGGGCCGGGCCGCCCACGGGGGTGAGGAGCGCCAGCGGAGCGAGGTCCAGGCCGGTGGCCGCCACCTGGATCCGGCGCAGCCAGGGCAGCCGCGTGCCGGGCCCGCCCGGGCGGTCCAGGGCGCGCACCGCGCTCAGCGTCTCCCACAGCGGGGAGACCGCGAACCGGCAGCGCGGGACTCCGCCCGCTCCGAACCGCAGCTCGTACGACGCGCCGCCTGACATGCCCGACATTCGGTCCGCCCTCCGCCGGAGTTGCCGGCCGCCCCGTCTTCGGCCGTGTCCGAAACCATGTCGGCAATGATCTACCCCACCGTCCGTGTCACATGCCTGGCCGACCGTGACGTACCGCCGTGTTGACGGCGGTGGGGGGTGGGTGGTGGGGGAGCGTGGCCGGGCGGTGGAACGGGGGCGGTGGCCGGGCTGCTCCGGTGCCGTCCGGGACCGTCCACGGTGGCGCGTGCGGGCACGGCGACCGCTATGCGGAACGGAGCTGACCGCCCTGTGGAGGGCCGCTAAGGTCGAGGCGTGCCGAAGCCGCTCAGCCTGTCGTTCGATCCGATCGCCCGAGCCGACGACCTCTGGAAGCAGCGATGGGGGTCCGTGCCGTCCATGGCGGCCATCACCTCGATCATGCGGGCCCAGCAGATCCTGCTCGCACAGGTGGACGCCGTCGTGAAGCCGTACGGCCTGACCTTCGCCCGCTACGAGGCGCTGGTACTGCTCACCTTCAGCAAGGCCGGGGAACTGCCGATGTCCAAGATCGGCGAGCGGCTGATGGTCCACCCCACCTCCGTCACCAACACGGTGGACCGGCTGGTCCGCTCCGGCCTGGTCGGCAAGCGGCCCAACCCCAACGACGGACGCGGCACCCTCGCCGCCATCACCGGCAAGGGACGCGAGGTCGTGGAAGCCGCCACCCGCGACCTGATGGCGATGGACTTCGGCCTCACCGCCTACGACGCCGAGGAGTGCGGCGAGATCTTCGCCCTCCTCCGCCCGCTGCGCGTCGCGGCCGGCGACTTCGACGAGAGCTGACCCGGCACGGCCGGCTGCCGGCTCCACCCGCCCGGCGCCACGTTCCCCGCCCGGCGCCAGGGGCCCCGCCCGGAGGCCGTGGTCCCCGGCGGCAGCCAGGGTCCCCGGCGGCCACCGCGGGCCCTCCGGTTAGGCTCGACGCCATGAAGAAGAGCGTGCTGACCCGGTACCGGGTCATGGCCTACGTCACCGCCGTGATGCTGCTGGTGCTCAGCACCTGCATGGTGTTCAAGTACGGCTTCGGCCAGGGTGAGGACCTCACCTTCCTGGTGTCCCAGACCCACGGTCTGCTGTACATCATCTACCTGGTCTTCGCCTTCGACCTGGGGTCCAAGGCCAAGTGGGGCTTCGGCAAGCTGCTGTGGGTGCTGCTCTCCGGCACCATCCCGTTCGTCGCCTTCTTCGTTGAGCGCAAGGTCACCCGTGAGGTGGAACCGCTGGTCACCCGCGACGGCCCGGTGGTGGCGCAGGCCTGAACGGCCGCGCGCCGGGCCCGCGGGGGCGTCCGGCCTTTCGGGGGAGACGCGGGCGGCCGGGTGCCGTCCCGTTCCGCCGGGGGCCGGGGGCGGTCGCGCCCGGGGTGGCCGGGAGGCCACCGCGGACCCCGTCCGGCCCGCGGGATCCTCCGGCGGAGACGCGCGCCGCTGCCCCGGGGATGGGACATCCGTCACACGGACGTTCGGAGGGCCCCCTCCGGCGGTGGTCCGGGGCGCTTGGCGGCGGTGGCCGGAACTCCTCCCGGGTGTGGTGACGTCCTCCCGCGCCGCCCGGTGACCGCGCCTCCCGCGGCGACGCGTCCCGCAGTCGCCCTCGCGCCGGGACAGCCGCGACGCCGCAGGTGAGAGAGGTGCCGGCGGCTGCCCGGGCAGCGCCCGCCCGCCGCGCGGGCCCCGCGCCGGGAAGCGCCCCCCGCCCGTCGCGCGCGCCTCACGGATGGCCGGCACGCGGTGTGCCACCGGCCGGGGGCTGTTCCCCAGCGGCCGGCCCCCTCTTTCTCCCCATGTCCCCGTGACGCTCCCGTGTCCTCACCGGCGGCCCGCCGCCGTCGACAGTTACTAGGACGTCCAAGTAAATTGGCGGGTATGGACTCCGACGCGATCGCAGAAGGCCGCCACCGCTGGCAGGCCCGTTATGACGCGGCCCGTAAGCGGGACGCGGACTTCACGACGCTCTCGGGCGACCCGGTCGACCCCGTGTACGGCCCGCCCCCGGGCTCCACCGTGCCCGGGTTCGAGCGGATCGGCTGGCCGGGGGAGTACCCCTTCACCCGGGGGCTCCACCCCACCGGCTACCGGGGCCGGACCTGGACCATCCGGCAGTTCGCCGGGTTCGGCAACGCCGGCCAGACGAACGAGCGCTACAAGATGATCCTGGAGGCCGGGGGCGGCGGCCTCTCGGTCGCCTTCGACATGCCCACCCTGATGGGCCGCGACTCCGACGACCCCCGCTCGCTCGGCGAGGTCGGCCACTGCGGGGTGGCCATCGACTCCGCGGCCGACATGGAGGTCCTCTTCGACGGCATCCCGCTGGGCGAGGTCACCACCTCCATGACGATCAGCGGCCCCGCCGTCCCCGTCTTCTGCATGTACCTGGTCGCCGCCGAGCGGCAGGGCGTCGATCCGGGCGTCCTCAACGGGACGCTCCAGACGGACATCTTCAAGGAGTACATCGCCCAGAAGGAGTGGCTCTTCGAGCCCGAACCCCATCTGCGCCTGATCGGTGACCTGATGGAGCACTGCGCGCGGGGCATCCCCGCGTACAAGCCGCTCTCCGTCTCCGGCTACCACATCCGGGAGGCGGGCTCCACCGCCGCGCAGGAGCTGGCCTACACCCTCGCCGACGGCTTCGGCTACGTCGAGCTGGGTCTCTCCCGCGGCCTGGACGTCGACGCCTTCGCGCCCGGCCTCTCCTTCTTCTTCGACGCGCACCTGGACTTCTTCGAGGAGATCGCCAAGTTCCGCGCCGCCCGCCGCATCTGGGCCCGCTGGATGCGGGACGTCTACGGCGCGACGACGGACAAGGCGCAGTGGCTGCGGTTCCACACCCAGACGGCCGGGGTGTCGCTCACCGCCCAGCAGCCCTACAACAACGTCGTGCGGACCGCCGTGGAGGCGCTCGCCGCGGTCCTCGGCGGCACCAACTCGCTGCACACCAACGCCCTCGACGAGACCCTCGCGCTCCCCTCCGAGCAGGCGGCGGAGATCGCGCTCCGCACCCAGCAGGTGCTGATGGAGGAGACGGGCGTCGCCAACGTCGCCGACCCGCTCGGCGGCTCCTGGTACGTGGAGGCGCTGACCGACCGGATCGAGGCCGACGCCGAGAAGATCTTCGAGCAGATCATGGAGCGCGGCCGGCGGGCCGTGCCGGGCGGCGAGCACCCGATCGGGCCGATCACCTCCGGCATCCTCCGCGGCATCGAGGACGGCTGGTTCACCGGCGAGATCGCCGAGGCCGCCTTCCGCTACCAGCAGTCGCTGGAGAAGGACGAGAAGAAGGTCGTGGGCGTCAACTGCCACACCGGCTCCGTCACGGGCGACCTGGAGATCCTGCGCGTCAGCCACGAGGTCGAGCGGGAGCAGGTGCGCACGCTGGCGGAGCGCAAGGCGGCCCGGGACGACGCCGCCGTCCACGCAGCCCTGGACGCGATGCTCGCCGCCGCCCGGGACGGCGGGAACATGATCGGGCCCATGCTGGACGCCGTACGGGCCGAGGCCACACTCGGCGAGATCTGCGGCGTCCTCCGCGACGAGTGGGGGGTCTACACCGAGCCGGCGGGCTTCTGACCCCGGCCCCGCGGCCGTCCCGGCGTACGGCGCACCCGTCCGCCGGGGCGGCCGGAACGGGCACCTTCGGGGCGCTTTTCCGATCGGCGCCCGAAGAGGGGAGGATGTACCCATGCAGCCACGGAACATGTCCATGAGTGGAGTGGTCGACCTCGCCGCGGTGAAGGCCGCCGGGGAGGCCAGGCAGAAGGCGCAGCAGGCGCGCGCCGAGGCGGCCCGCGAGGGCGGGCCGGCCGCCGCGCCCCAGGCCACGGTGATCGACGTCGGTGAGGCCGGCTTCGAGCAGGAGGTGCTTCAGCGGTCCGCTCAGGTGCCGGTCGTCATCGACTTCTGGGCCGAGTGGTGTGAACCCTGCAAGCAGCTCAGCCCGGTACTGGAGCGGCTGGCCGCGGAGTACGCCGGCCGTTTCGTCCTCGCCAAGATCGACGTCGAGGCGAACCAGATGCTGTTCCAGCAGTTCGGGGTCCAGGGCATCCCCGCCGTTTTCGCGGTGGTCGGCGGCCAGGCCCTGCCGCTGTTCCAGGGGGCGGCCCCCGAGGCGCAGATCCGGCAGGTGCTGGACCAGCTGATCCAGGTGGCCGAGGAGCGGTTCGGCATCGTGGGCGGCGCCGCGGGGCCCGTCCCCGAGGGCGAGGAGGCGGCCGCGCCCGCCGTCCCGGAGGACCCGGCCCTCGCGGCGGCGCACCAGGCGCTGGACGCGGGTGACCTGGGCGGTGCCATCCAGGCGTACCGGAACGTGCTGAGCGACGACCCGGCCAACACGGAGGCGAAGCTGGGGCTGGCCCAGGCCGAACTGCTCCAGCGGGTCGAGGGCGCCGACCAGCAGGCGGTCCGCAAGGCCGCGGCCGACGACCCGGCCGATGTGGACGCGCAGATCGCCGCCGCGGACCTGGACCTGGTCGGCGGGCATGTCGAGGACTCCTTCGGACGGCTCGTCGAGACGGTGCGCCGCACCGTGGGCGACGAGCGGGAGCGGGCCCGGCTCCGGCTGCTGGAACTCTTCGAGGTCATCGGCCCGGACGACCCGCGGGTCACCAAGGCGCGGGGCGCCCTGGCGCGCGTGCTGTTCTGACCGTTCGCCGTTCCGTGCGCCGTTCCGTGCGCCGTGCCGTTCCCGGGGCGGTGGTCTCCCGGGGCGCCTGCCGGGTCCGGCCGGCGCCCCGGCCGTCCGGTCCGGAGAACTGAGGCCCCGTCGCGCCGAGCGCGGGAAGGGCCCGCGGTCCCCCGGAGGGCGCGGGCCCGGGCGGGGTCGGGCGGCGGAGCGCACCCGGGCGCCCGGCGTGCACCCCCGGCGCCCGGGACGGCCCGACCCCCCTTCCGCGGAAAGCGAGTTCGCGCCGCCGAAGTCCTTTCCGGGGCAGCGGAGTCGCGGGTGGGCCGCGCCGGGAGCGGAGCGCGTGACCCGGGAGCGCGTGACCCGGGAATGCGGAGCGGTCCGCCGGCGGTGGGCCGAGGGGGCGGGGAGGGGGCGGGGGAGGGGCGCGCCGCCGCGAACTCCCGTGCCCGGCGCGGCGTTTACCGTGCGTGACGGCCCGCGGCCACAGGGGTTGTCTCTCCCTAACCCTTGGCCGGAACTTCACACCCCACCGGGCGCACTTTGCCAAAACTTGGCTTTCTTCCGTGATGTTACTGGCAGTAAGGGACGGCGGGTGTTCTGTCCGTGTACGTCCTTCCATTCCGGAAGTTCCCTGACGAATGGTGGCGACCGACAGTGCCGGTTCCGGCCGCCGGAAGCCGCCTTGGGTCACCATCTCATTACTCGTAAGTAACGAGCCCCTTGTGTGGCGGGCGGATATGCACGACGATCGGCCACGCTCGGTCCCGTCCCGCGACGCCGCAGCCAGCCGGCGCCACGGGTCTTTCGGGTCCCCACCGGGCAGGCCGGCCTGGGTGATGCCGGCCTTGGACAGGGGGGTCCCTGCCGTGGGCAGGGCCTGTCCAGCAGGTCGCGCGCGAGCGCGGCCAGTGGTTGTCGCTCGGGGGTGATCGCGGTATTTCGGGCACGTTCGTCTCCGGGTACGGCGCTCCCCTTCCCGAGGACGTAGCACTTCTCCCATCCCAGGCCAGGGGCTCCCCCGGCCGGAGATGTACGTCCGAGAAGGAGGAAATTGATGGAGTCCCAGGTGCGTGGCGGGACCAGATGGAAGCGGTTCGCCGTCGTGATGGTGCCGAGCGTCGCCGCCACCGCCGCGGTGGGGGTGGCACTCGCACAGGGTGCGCTGGCGGCGTCGTTCAGCGTCTCCGGCCAGTCGTTCAAGGTGTCCGCGGACAAGCTCGAAGGCGAGGGCTTCGTCCAGTACGGGGCGATCGCGACGGGCAAGACCCTGGACGGCAAGGACGCGGCTCACCCGGTAGCCGTCTCCGCGTTCAAGCACGCCGAGCTCACCAACATGTGCCAGTCGGTGGTCACACCGGACATCCCGATGGTCGGTTCGGTGTCGCTTCAGCTGAAGGCGGGTGGCAACGGCACCGCCGTGGCCGCCGACAACCTTTACGTCGACATCGCCGACCTGAAGGCCAACGCCACCTTCACGGACATCAACATCGGTGTCGCCGCCGGGTCCAGCACCAAGGGCCCCGGCATGAAGGGCGGCAAGGAGCAGGCGAACCCCTATGGATTCGCCCAGGAGGCCAGCAAGGCCGTCCTGACCGATGTGAAGCAGACGGCGTGGGCGACCAGCGCCGGAACCTTCAAGCTGAGCGGCCTCTCCATGAAGCTGCACAAGGGCGTCAAGGAGTGCTACTAAGCACTCGCCCGGGCGGGCGGGGGCCGGCGTGCCCGCCGCCCGCCCGCTGTCCGCCCCCTCCGGAAACCTTCGAGCATTCCCAGGCAATGCCCGTATCAGGGAGCTGTTTTCCATGAGCGCCGAGTCACCGGGTCCGAGCGGCCGATTCCACCACTGGAGGCTTCGTTTCCGCGCCTGGCGCGGCACCCGGCCCTTCTGGGCGGGCCTGCTCACCCTGCTGGGCGGGCTCCCGATCGCGTACTTCCCCTACGCGAACCTGACCGTCGGGCAGTTGACGATCCGTATGGCGACCACGGCCGGCGCCGGTTCACTGGTCATCGGCGTCCTTCTCGTGGTCCTCGGACTGACCATGTGGTACCAGTCCGCGGTGAAGAACTTCGCGGGCGTCGCGGCGATCATGCTCGCGCTCGTCTCGCTGGTCGTCTCCAACGTCGGAGGCTTCCTCCTGGGCTTCCTGCCGGCTCTCATCGGCGGCGCCCTGTCCATCGCCTGGGCGCCCGGGCAGCCCCGCCCCGAACCCGCCGCCGGTCCCGCGCCGGAGAAGGCGGACCCCACCGCCGTGCCGGCCCCCGCGGCCGCCGGGGCCGGGGGCGACGACGACACCAACGGGAGGCACCGTGCGGGCTGACGAGGCCCGGCCCGTGGGCGGGACCACCCGCCGTGCCGGAACGGACGGACCGCGTCACGCGGCCCCGAGAAAATCCATGCTCACGCGGCTGCACATGCCGGCCGGCCGGGCGATAGCCCTGGCTGCCATGCCGACGGCCGTCCTGGTGGGCATGGGGCTCTCCACCCCGCTGGCCCAGGCCGACCCGCAGCCGAAGTTCAGACCGGGCAAGTGCGTCTCCCAGGCCGACGAGCCGGACGAGGACGAGACCGGCAAGGCCGAGGCGTCGGACGAGGACGCCGCGGACGGCGACGGCGGCGACGGCGGCGACGACGGCGACGACGGCAAGGGCGCCACGGACGACGGCGAGGACGGCGGGGACGGGACCGCCGGCGACGAGCGGCCCTCCCCGTCCGCCGCCCCGGAGCCCGGCTCCTCCGCCGGCGCGGGAACGGGCGGCAAGGAGAGCGGCGAGGACGCCGGCGCGTCCTCCGGCGCCTCCGGTGACACCGGCGAGCCGGAGCCCTCCCCGTCGGCGAGCCGCAACCCGCTGGACCCGCTGGGCCTCGGCGACAAGCTCGGCGACCTGCTCGGCGGCGGGAACAAGGACGAGGACGAGAAGGACGCCGAGAGCCCCTCGAACGCCGAGGACGCCGCCGGCAAGGACGGCAAGGACGCGACCGGCGAGCCGTCCGCCACGCCGAGCCCGTCGGCCTCCGGTCCGGGCGGTGGCGTCACCGGCGCGGTGCGCGACAGCGCCGGTGAGCTGGTGGAGGACGTCCGCGACACCGCCGGAAAGGCCCGGGAGAAGGCCGGGGACGCCGCGGAGGAGGCGACGGAGGAGGACGCCGGGGCGGCGGCCACCCCGTCCCCCTCGGCGACCGCTCAGGACGGCCTCCAGCCGTTCCCCTGCCCCGAGTACGACGCCCAGGCGCTGGAGGACGCCGAGGTCGACCCGGAGCAGCCCGCGCTGCTGCCGGACGAGCCGTGGATCCTGGAGAGCAGCAAGCTGTCCCTGCACGGTCTCGACTACAAGGGCATCGTCAAGGTCCGGACCTGGAGCGGGCACGTCAAGGAGGTCATGAAGTTCACCGCCACGGGCGTGGACATCAGGGACCTGCACCAGCTCGTCCAGGCGCCCGGCGGCACGACCACCCACGTCAAGGCCGCGAAGGGGTCCAACTCCACCATCCGCAAGGGCACCGTGACGATGTACACCGAGAAGTTGCAGGGCAACCTCTTCGGCATCATCCCGATCACCTTCGCGCCCAAGAGCCCGCCCCCGCTGAACCTCCCCGAGGTGGTCTTCACCAACGTGGAAGTCACCCAGGCCGGCCAGTTCGGCGGCGAACTCACCGTTCCGGGCATGCATCTGTACGACGGAGGCTGAGTCCGCGCCGCCACGGCTCGACCCGGTCAGGCCCGGCGCACCCGCCGGAGCCCCGGGGACGGCGGTGGGCCGCCCCCGCACCCCGGGGCGCCGCCGCCCGCTTCACACCGCTTCTTCAGCCGCCCCACACCATTCCCCACCGTCCCACGCCGTCCCACACCGTCCCCACCGCTCCCCACGGCTTCGCCCCGACGAGTTCCGGCTCGGCGGGGCGAAGCCGCTCCTTCCCGCCGAGCCGGCACGCTCCCGGCCTCCGTGGCCTGGGCGCCCGCGCCGCCGGCCCAGGTCAGGGGCGTGGTGCCGGCCTCCGCCGGAGCCCGCCCGGAGCCCGCCCGGAGCCGCCGAGCCGCCCGTTGCGACGCGGCTGCGCGGACGTGGACCCGGGCTGTTCCGGGGGTGTTCGGAAGGGGAGCCGCGCCGGCGGGCCGGGCCGCAGGGGCCGGTGGCCGCTCACTGCCCGGGGGCCCCCACCCGCAGCGCGTCCATCACCAGGTCCAGCAGCTGGGTCGCGCGCGGCTGCCAGTCGCCGTGCGGGTCGATCGTCCAGAGGCCGCCGATGGCGAGGAAGAACATGTCCGTGGTGATGCCCGGGCGGATGGCGCCCGCTCGCTCGGCGGCGCGCAGCAGCAGGTCGGCCGCCTCGGTCACCGGCGCGGGGCCCGGCTTCTCCGGCTGCCCCGGCGCGCTGGTGGCCTGGCGTATCGCGTCGGCCAGACCCGCCTTGGTCATGGCGAACCGGGCGAGGCCGTCCATCCATTCGCGCAGCGCGCGGTCGGGCTCCCGGTTCTCCAGCAGGTCTTCCGCCGACTCGGCGAGCTGCCGCATCCCGTGGCGGTAGATCTCCAGGACGAGCGCCTCCCGGCTCGGGAAGTGCCGGTAGAACGTCCCCTGCCCGACGCACGCCTTCCTGGCGATGGCGCTCAGCGGCGTGTTCGCCGAGCGGGTCAGCTCGGCCACGGCGACCTCCAGGATCCGCTCGCGGTTGCGTTGCGCGTCCGAGCGCAAGAGGGCGTGCTTCCGTTGCCGCACCCGCTTCTCCTCCCGTCGGTGGCCGAAAATGACACCTTGTTAAGCGGACAGTTGTCCGTTACGTTTCCCGGTAGTGGACAGTTGTCCGCTTGAGGTGTTGCCGACACCTCGTCATGCGGACGGTACCGGCGGCCGTCGGGCCTGTCCGCCGGGAGGTGACGACGCGCCGTCCCCGGGACAGTCCGGACCGGTCCGTCCAGGCCGGTCCGCCCGCGCATTCCGGCAGGTCACCGGTACCACGATACGCCTCCCGCCTGACCTTGCCCTGTGAGAAAGAAGGCTTCCATGCCCCCATCGACGTCCAGCGACCTCACCCTGTCCGTCAACGGCGAGAAATACACGCTGACCGTCGACCACCGCACCACCCTGCTCGACGCGCTGCGCGAACGACTGGACCTGACCGGCACCAAGAAGGGCTGTGACCAGGGGCAGTGCGGCGCCTGCACCGTCCTCGTCGACGGCCGCCGGGGCGTGGCCTGCCTGCAACTGGCCGTCGCGGCCGAAGGACGCGAGATCACCACCATCGAAGGCGTGGCCGACGGCGAGCGGCTGCACCCGGTGCAGCAGGCGTTCCTCGACCTGGACGGCCTCCAGTGCGGCTACTGCACGCCGGGGCAGATCTGTTCGGCCATCGCCGTGATCGAGGAGCACGCCGCCGGGTGGCCGAGCGCGGTCACCGGCGACGTACGGCCCGAGGCCGGGCCACCTGCACTGACCCCTGAGGAGATACGGGAACGAATGAGCGGAAACCTGTGCCGCTGCGGCGCGTACGTGTCCATCATGCAGGCCGTCGCCCGGGCCGCCGGGTCCGGGCAGGGCTCCGAGGGGGCGGCGGCATGAGGGAGTTCGGCTACCGGCGCGCCCTCGACGTCCCCGGCGCCGTGGCGCTGCTCGACGGCGACCCCGACGCGCGCTTCCTGGGCGGCGGCACCAACCTGGTCGACCTGATGAAGACCGGTGTCGAGCGGCCCACCCGCCTCGTCGACATCCGCGAACTGCCCCTGGACCGCGTCGAGCCGGCCGAGGACGGCGGACTGCGCATCGGCGCGACCGTCACCAACAGCGACCTGGCCGCCCACCCCGAGGTCAGGCGCCGCTACCCGGCACTCGCCCAGGCGGTGCTGGCCGGCGCCTCGGGGCAGCTGCGCAACATGGCCACCGTCGGCGGCAACCTGTTGCAGCGCACCCGCTGCGGCTACTTCGGCGACGTCAGCTCCCCCTGCAACAAGCGCGATCCGGGCAGCGGCTGCCCCGCCGTCGAGGGCGAGCACCGCAATCACGCCATCCTGGGCGCCTCCGCCCACTGCGTGGCCACCCACCCCTCCGACATGGGCGTGGCCCTGACCGCCTTCGACGCACGCGTGACGTACGAGACGGCCACCGGGCCCGGGGAGATACCGCTCGCGGACTTCTACCTCCCGGTGGAGGAGACCCCGCACCGGGAGACCGCGCTGCCGCCGGGAGCGCTGATCACCGGCGTCACCCTGCCGCCCGGTGCCACCGCGACTGCGGCCAACTCCTGCTACCGCAAGGTCCGCGAGCGGGCCTCGTACGCCTTCGCGATCGGCTCCGTCGCCGCCGCGCTCGACGTACGCGACGGCACCGTCCGCGACGTGCGCCTCGCCTTCGGCGCGGTCGCCTCCCGCCCCTGGCGCGCGCACGCGGCCGAACGCGCCCTGACCGGCGCCCCCGCCGACGCCGAGCACTTCGCCGCCGCCGCGGACGCCGAGCTGGCCGCCGCCAGGCCCCTGCCCCACAACGGATACAAGGTGACCCTGATGCGCAACCTCGTCGTGGCCTGCCTGAGCGAACTCGCCGAGGAGGCCGCGCGATGACCCCGGGCCGTCACCCCGGCTCCCACCGGCAACCGACCACGAGCCCGTCAGGGCCTGAGCTCACCCAGCCCACCCAGCCCACAGAGAGGAGGGTCCACCAGTGACCACCGCCGCCAAGCCCCTCATCGGCACCGCGCACCCGCGGGTGGAAGGCCGCGACAAGGTCACCGGGGCGGCCCGCTACGCCGGTGAGATCTCCTTCGCCGGACTCGCCCACGGCTGGCTTGCGCTGTCCACCGTCGCCCGCGGCCGCGTACGGGAGATCGACACCGAGTCCGTGCTCTCCATGCCCGGCGTCCTCACCGTGCTCCACCACGGCAACGCCCCACGCGTCGAGACCGGTTACACCAGCGTCCTGGGCGTCCCGCCGGACCCGACCGTCGCGGTCTTCCAGCACGACCGGGTGCCGCACAAGGGCTGGCCGGTCGCGCTGGTCGTCGCCGAGACCTCCGAGCAGGCCAGGGAGGCCGCGGAGTCCCTCGTGGTGAGGTACGACCAGGAGCCGCACGACGTGGCGTTCTCCGCCCGGCGCGACGCCGAGGCGGCCCCGTTCGACGGCCACATGCCGCCGGCCCTGGTGGAGAAGGGCGACCTGGAGGCGGAACTCGCGGCGTCCGCCGTCGTGATCGACGCCGAGTACACCACCCCGGAGGAATACCACAACCCGATGGAGCCGCACGCGACGACGGCCCGCTGGGAGGACGGCAGGCTGGAGGTCGTCGACTCCAACCAGGGCACCAACTGGGTCGTGGGTGAGCTGGCCGGCCTGTTCTCCCTCGACCCGGGGTCCGTCCGGGTCCGCTCCGAGCACGTCGGCGGCGGCTTCGGCAGCAAGGGTGTACGCGCGCACCAGGTGGCCGCCGTGATGGCCGCGACCGTGCTGCGGCGGCCGGTCCGGGTCGTCCTGACCCGCCGGCAGATGTTCTCCCTCGCCGGTCACCGCAGCCCCACCGCCCAGCGGATCCGGCTCGGCGCCGAGGCGGACGGCCGGCTGCGCGCCCTGGAACACCGCTCCCTGAGCCGGACCTCGACGGTGTACGACTTCATCGAGCCGAGCGCCGGGGCGAGCCGGCCGATGTACGCCGCCGACGCCCACCACACGGAGAACCGGCTCATCAGGCTGGACGTCCCCAGCCCGACCTGGATGCGGGCGCCGGGCGAGGCGCCGGGCTCGTTCGCGCTGGAGTCCGCGCTCGACGAACTCGCCGAGCGGTGCGGCGTCGACCCCGTCGAGCTGCGGATCCGCAACGAGCCGGCGGTCGGCCCGGTGTCCGGACTGCCGTTCGGCAGCCGCAACCTGGTCGGCTGCTTCCGGGAGGGGGCCCGCCGGTTCGGCTGGGCGGAGCGTGACCCGCGGCCCGGGATCCGCCGGGAAGGGCGCTGGCTGCTCGGCACCGGCACCGCGGCGTCCTCCTTCCCCGCGATGGCCATGCCCTCCACGGCGGCCCTCACCGCGGAGGCCGACGGCACCTTCACGGTGCGGATCAACGCCGCGGACATCGGCACCGGCGCCCGGACCGCGCTCACCCTCGTCGCCGCCGACGCGCTGGAGGTGCCCACGGAGCGGGTCCGCGTGCGCATCGGCGACAGCGATCTCGGCCCCGCCATGTTCGCGGGCGGCTCCGCGGGCACCCGCTCGTGGAGCTGGGCCGTCACGGCCGCCGCCGAGGAACTGCGCGGCTCCCTCCTGCCGGGCGCCACCATCCCGCCGGAGGGCGTCACCGTGACCTCCGACACGACCGAGGCCGTCGGCGCGCTGGCGCGGAGGGAACGGCACTCCTACGGGGCGCAGTTCGCCGAGGTAGCCGTCGACCCCGCCACCGGCGAGGTACGGGTACGCCGGATGCTGGGCATCTTCGCGGCGGGCCGCATCGTCAACCCGCTGACCGCCCGCAACCAGTTCGTCGGCGGCATGACCTGGGGCATCTCCATGGCCCTGCACGAGGAGGCCGTCCGCGACCAGGCCCTCGGCGGCCTGTACGGCCCCGACCTCGCGGGCTACCACTTCGCCGCGCACGCCGACATCCGGAACGTCGAGGCCGGCTGGGTCGAGGACACCGACCCGGACGACCCCGTCGGCATCAAGGGCATCGGCGAGGTCGGCATCGTGGGCGCCGCCGCGGCGGTCGCCAACGCGGTGTGGCACGCCACCGGCGTCCGCCACCGGCACCTGCCGATCCGCCCCGACCGCGTCCTGACGGCGGGCGGCGATGCTTGATCTCGCCGACGGGCTGCGGACGTGGCTCGAGGAGGGCCGGGAGTTCGCCGTCGCCACGGTCGTCGCCGTCGGCGGCAGCGCCCCGCGCCCGCCGGGCGCCGCACTGGCCGTCTCCGGCGACGGCACCGCCATCGGCTCGGTCTCCGGCGGCTGCGTGGAGGGCGCGGTGTACGACCTCTGCGCCGAGGCCCTGAAGGACGGCCGGACGCGGGTCGAACGGTACGGCTACAGCGACGAGGACGCCTTCGCGGTCGGCCTGACCTGCGGCGGAACGATCGACGTCATGATCACCCCGTTTGCGCCGGGGCGCTCGGGGACCACCTCCGGGGCCGCTGCCGCCGCGTCGCTCCACGCCGTGGCGGCCGCCGCCCGGGGGGAACCGGTGGCGCTGGCCCGCGTCGTGCGGGGACCGGCGGAACTGCTCGGCGGGGCGGTGCTGGTGCGCCCGGACGGCACGTACGAGGGCGGCCTCGGCGGCGATCCGGTCCTGGACCGCACCGCCGTCGCCGAGGCCCGCGCCCTGCTGGAGACCGGCCGCACCGGCACGGTGGGGCTCTCCGCGGACGGGTCGCGCTGCCCGGGCGGCCTCACCCTGCTCGTCGAGTCGGCGGTGCCACCGCCGCGCATGATCGTCTTCGGCGCGATCGACTTCGCGTCGGCGCTCGCCCGCGCGGGAAAGTTCCTCGGCTACCACGTCACCGTCTGCGACGCGCGCTCCGTCTTCGCGACCCGGGCCCGCTTCCCGGACGCCGACGAGATCGTCGTGGACTGGCCCGACCGCTACCTGCGCGCCACCCGGACCGACCGGCGGACGGTGCTGTGCGTGCTCACCCACGACGCCAAGTTCGACGTGCCGCTGCTGAAGGAGGCCCTGCGGCTGCCCGTCGCCTACATCGGCGCGATGGGCTCGCGCCGCACCCACGACGACCGCGCCCGCCGGCTGCGGCAGGAGGGGGTGGGCGAGGCCGAGCTGGCCCGGTTGCGCTCCCCGATCGGCCTCGACCTGGGAGCCCGGACGCCCGAGGAGACCGCGGTGTCCATCGCCGCGGAGATCATCGCCGCCCGGCACGGCGGCACCGGCACGCCCCTGACCGGGTCGGACCGGCCGATCCACGCGGCCGGCCGGGAGGTGGTGCCGCAGGCGGTGTGAGCGGAGCCCCCGGACCGCCGCGCGCCGGTGGCGGTCTGCTCCCCGGGACCTGCCACCGGCGATCCCGGCCCTGGCGATCCCGACCCCGGGGACCCCCCCACCTGCGACCCCGCCCCCGGAACCGGAGTGTTCACGGCGCTCTCAGGGGGCGGGGAGGCAGGGCGGGGAGGCAGAGGGGGTCGGGGAGCCGAGCGGCGGGCCACGACGCCCCCCGCGTCCGGACACCCGGCGCTCCCCGCATCCGGGCCGCAGCAGGCCGGGCCGGACGCGGGGCCCGTGCCGGCTCCGCCGTGCTCGGCCCGGGCTCAGGCCGCCGTGCTCAGCCCGCCACGCCGAGGTGGTGCACCCGGACCATGTTGGTGGTGCCGGGCACGCCGGGAGGGGAGCCGGCAGTGATGATCATGGTGTCGCCCTCGCCGTAGCGGTGCAGCTTCAGCAGTTCGGCGTCGACCAGCTCCACCATCGCGTCGGTGTTGTCCACGTGCGGGACGACGTAGGTCTCCACGCCCCAGCTCAGCGCGAGCTGGTTGCGCGTCGCCGGCTCCGTGGTGAAGGCGAGGATCGGCTGGCCGGCGCGGTAGCGGGAGAGCCGCCGGGCGGTGTCGCCGGACTTGGTGAACGCGACCAGTGAGGTGGCCCCCAGGAAGTCGGCGATCTCACAGGCGGCGCGGGCCACCGAACCACCCTGCGTGCGCGGCTTCTTCCCCTGTACCAGCGGCTGGAGCCCGCGGTTCAGCCACTCCTGCTCGGCCTCCTCGACGATGCGGCCCATGGTCTTCACCGTCTCGATCGGGTACTTGCCGACCGAGGACTCCGCCGAGAGCATCACCGCGTCCGCGCCGTCCAGGATGGCGTTGGCCACGTCCGAGGCCTCGGCGCGGGTCGGCCGGGAGGAGTTGATCATCGACTCCATCATCTGGGTCGCCACGATCACCGGCTTGGCGTTGCGGCGGCACATCTCCACCAGCCGCTTCTGCACCATCGGGACCTTCTCCAGCGGGTACTCCACCGCCAGGTCGCCGCGGGCCACCATCACCCCGTCGAAGGCCAGCACGACCTCCTCCATGTTGGCCACCGCCTGCGGCTTCTCCACCTTGGCGATGACCGGCACCCGGCGGCCGACCTCGTCCATCACGCGGTGCACGTCACGGATGTCGCCGGCGTCGCGGACGAAGGAGAGCGCCACCATGTCGGCACCGAGCCGCAGACCGAACTTCAGGTCCTCGACGTCCTTCTCGGAGAGCGCCGGCACGTTGACCGCCACGCCCGGGAGGTTGATGCCCTTGTGGTCGGAGACCACGCCGCCCTCGATGACGATGGTGCGGACCCGGGGCCCGTCCACCTCCGTCACCTGAAGGGCCACCGCGCCGTCGTTGATGAGGATCGACTCGCCCTTGGAGACGTCCCCCGGCAGCCCCTTGTAGGTCGTGCCGCAGATCGAGCGGTCGCCCAGCACGTCCTCGGTGGTGATGGTGAACTCGTCACCCCGGATCAGCTCCACCGGGCCCTCGGCGAAGGTCTCCAGGCGGATCTTCGGCCCCTGGAGGTCGACCAGCACGCCGACCGCCCGGCCCGTCTCCTCGGACGCCTTCCGGACGCGGTGGTACCGCTCCTCGTGCTCCGGGTGGGAGCCGTGGCTCATGTTGAAACGGGCCACGTTCATCCCGGCCTCGATCAGCGACTTCAGCTGTTCGTAGGAGTCGACGGCGGGGCCCAGCGTGCAGACGATTTTGGAACGGCGCATGGGGCGATCCTATCGGGTTTGTTTCGGAGCGGAATATTCCTGTCCTGGCTCCGGCCGGGCGGTGGGCCCGTCACCGGAGTGCTGTCCGGCGGCTGCCCGCGTGGCCCGCCCGGGTCCGGCAGACGGTCCCCGGTGCCGTGCCGGCCCAGGTCACGGGGACTCCTGCCGCGGGGCCGGCCGGGCCGCGGGCCCGTCACCGCCGCGCTGTCCCGCGTCTGCCCCGGTGACCAGCTCGAATGTCTGGCGGGCGATCTCCAGCTCCTCGTCGGTGGGGATCACGGCGACCGCCACCCGGCTGCTCCCCGCCGAGACCAGCCGCGGCGCGGAGCCGCGCAGCGCGTTGCGGACCGGGTCGACCTCGATGCCCAGGACCTCCAGGCCCCGCGTCGCCGCCTCCCGTACGGCGGCCGAGTTCTCCCCCACCCCCGCGGTGAAGGCGATCACATCCACCCGCCCGAGCACGGCGGTGTACGCGCCCACGTACTTGCGCAGCCGGTGGACGTAGATCTCGAAGGCCAGCCGGGCCGCGTGGTCGCCCTCGGCCATCCGGCGGCCGATCTCCCGCATGTCGTTGTCCCCGCAGAGCCCCAGCAGGCCGCTGCGCTTGTTGAGCAGGGTGTCGATCGCGTCGGTGTCCAGACCGGCCACCCGTGCCAGATGGAAGACCACCGCCGGATCCAGGTCCCCCGAGCGGGTGCCCATGACCAGCCCTTCCAGCGGGGTCAGGCCCATGGAGGTCTCCACGCAGATCCCACCCGCCACCGCCGAGGCGCTGGCCCCGTTGCCCAGGTGCAGCACGATCGCGTTGACCTCGGCCGGGTCCCGCCCCAGCAGCGCGGCGGCGGCGCGGGAGACATAGGCGTGCGAGGTGCCGTGGAAGCCGTACCGGCGCACCCCGTAGGCGTCCGCCGTCGCCGTGTCCAGCGCGTAGCGCGCGGCGTGCTCGGGGATCGTCGCGTGGAACGCCGTGTCGAAGACGGCGACCTGCGGCAGCCCCGGGCGCAGCTCCCGGGAGACCGTGATGCCCGCGATGTTCCCCGGGTTGTGCAGCGGCGCGAGCGGGACCAGCTCCTCGATGCCCGCCAGCACCTCGTCGGTGATCAGTACCGGCTCGGTGAACCGGGTGCCGCCGTGCACCACCCGGTGCCCCACGGCGGCCAGCCCGGGGGAGTCCGGCCCCAGCCCCTCGGCGTCGAGCTCACCCGCGACTCGCCGCAGCGCCTCCGCGTGATCCGCCCCCGGCCCCTCGCCGATCCGCTCCACCACCCCGGAGGCCAGCCGCACGGCACCCCGGCCGTCGGCGGGATCCGCCTCCGCCATGTCGAGCAGCTGGTACTTCACGGAGGAGGACCCCGAGTTGATGACGAGCACCCGGGTGGCGGGGGGCGCGCCGCCGGTGGGGCCGCCGCCGTGGGCGGGCGCGGGGGAGGCGTGGGCGGTGGTGTCCCGTCCGGTGTTCTCCTGCTCGGGGTGCTCGGGGTGCTCGGGGTGCTCGGGGTGTTCGGCGTGTTCTGGGCGCTCGGGGCCGTTCACTCGGACCGCTCCCCCCGTCCGCCCCGCCGGGTGGCGATCCCGGGGCTCCGCGGCGCGGGCCCCCGGGGTGCCGCCGGCGTCTCCACCGACCCGCGCGCGTCTCCCCGCGCGGTCCGTCCCGGCGTGTCCTCCGCGCTCCCCGCCGAGCGGGGTTCCGTGCCCGCCCGGCCGGTGTCAGCCGGGCTCGTGCGGGGGGTGCCGGTGCCCGCCGGTCCGGTGCGAGGAGTGCCGGTGTCCGTCGGCCCCGTGCGGGGTGTGCCGGAGCCGGCCGGTCCCGTTGGTGTGCTCCCGGTATCCGCCGGAGCCGTGCGTCGTGCCCCGGTGTTCACCGGGCCCCTGCGCGTGGTGCCGGTGGCCGGGGTCCCTGCGCCCGTGGTGCCGGTCTCCGGCGTGCCCGTGTCCCTGCCCGTCTCTGTGCCCGTGCCCACGCCGCTGCCCGCCCCCGGGTCCGTCCCCGGGCCCGCCGGTGCGCGGCGGCCGGCCGCGGGATCCGGGGCCGTCTCCGGGGCCGCGTGGGGACCGGCCGGGTCGCGGGGGCGGCTCTGCTCCTGGGCCTGGATGGCGGTGATCGCCACGGTGGTGACGATGTCCGGCACGAGCGCGCCCCGGGAGAGGTCGTTCACGGGTTTGCGCAGCCCCTGGAGGACGGGCCCGACCGCGACGGCCCCGGCCGAGCGCTGCACCGCCTTGTACGTGTTGTTGCCCGTGTTGAGATCGGGGAAGACCAGCACGGTGGCCCGGCCCGCCACCTCCGACCCGGGCAGCTTGGCCGCCGCGACCGTGGCGTCCACCGCCGCGTCGTACTGGATGGGCCCCTCCACCAGCAGGTCCGGCCGCCGCTGCCGGACGAGTTCGGTGGCCTTGCGCACCTTGTCGACATCCGCGCCGGTGCCGGAGGTCCCCGTCGAGTAGGAGAGCATCGCGATCCGCGGCTCCACCCCGAACTTGGCCGCGGTGCCCGCCGACTGGATGGCGATGTCGGCGAGCTGCTCGGCGTCCGGGTCCGGGTTGACCGCGCAGTCGCCGTAGACCAGCACCCGGTCGGCCAGGCACATGAAGAACACGGAGCTGACGATCTGCGCGCCCGGCGCCGTCCGGATGATCTCGAAACCGGGGCGGAGGGTCGCGGCCGTGGAGTGCGCGGCTCCGGAGACCATCCCGTCGGCCAGCCCTTCGCGGACCATCAGCGTGCCGAAGTAGGAGACGTCGGCGACCACGTCGTAGGCCAGCTCGTGGTCGACGCCCTTGTGGGCGCGGAGCCCCGCGTACAGCTCGGCGAAGCGCTCGCGGAGCGGTGAGACCCGCGGGTCGATCAGATCGGCCGCGCCCAGGTCGACGGTGAGTTCGGACGCGCGGCGGCGGATCGTCTCCGGGTCGCCGAGCAGGGTCAGATCGCAGATGTCGCGGCGGAGCAGGACGTCCGCGGCGCGCAGCACCCGCTCCTCGGTCCCCTCCGGGAGGACGATCCGGCGGCGGTGCGCCCGGGCCCGCTCGATCAGCGCGTGTTCGAACATCATCGGGGTGACCCGGTCCGAACGCGGGGCCAGGGAGATCCGGGCCGTCAGATCGGCGGTGTCCACGTGCCGGTCGAACAGTCCCAGCGCCGTCTCCGTCTTCCGCGGTGACCAGGCGTTCAGCTTGCCCTCCAGCGCGAAGAGTTCGGCCGCCGTGGGGAAGCTCTTGCCCGGTACGGAGACGACGGGCGTGCCGGGGGCCAGCCGTTCCGCCAGCGCCATGATGTCCGGTCCCGGCCGCTCGTCGAGGGTCAGCAGCACCCCGGCGACGGGTGGCGAGCCCGCGGCGTGGGCGGCCAGCGCGCCGATGATCAGGTCCGCCCGGTCCCCGGGCGTCACGACCAGCGCGCCCTCCGTCAGGGCGGCGAGGAAGTTCGGCAGCATCGCACCGCCGAAGACGAAGTCCCGGGCGTCCCGCGCCAGTCCCGCCGCGTCCCCGAGGAGCACCTCCGCGCCGAGGGCCTGCACGATCTGCTGCACCGTGGGCGCGGACAGCGAGGGCTCCTCCGGCAGCACGTAGCAGGGCACCGGCAACCGCTCGGCCAGCACGCCGGCGATTTCCCGGGCGTCCTCGGGCGCCACCCGGTTGGCGGCCATCGCGACGACGTCGCAGCCCAGGGAGTCGAACGCGGCGTAGGCGTTGTGGACCTCCGCCCGCACGGACTCGGGCGTCTGCTTCCGCCCGCCCACGACCGCGATCAGCGCCGCGCCGAACTCGTTGGCCAGCCGCGCGTTGAGGTTGAGTTCGGCGGGGACGCCCGTCTCGGCGTAGTCCGTGCCCAGGACGAGCACGAACTCGAACTCCCCGGCCATCGCGTGGAAGCGGTCCACCAAGGCGGACACCAGCGCGTCGGTGCCCTCCTCGGCCTGGAGGGCGGCGGCCTCCCGGTAACTCATGCCATGGGCGGTGGCGGCGTCCTGGGCGAGCCGGTAACGGGCGCGCAGGAGCTCGAACAGGCGGTCGGGGCTGTCGTGCACCAGCGGGCGGAAGACGCCGACCCGGTCCACGTGACGGGTCAGGAGCTCCATCACTCCCAGCTCGACCACCTGACGGCCGTCGCCCCGTTCGATGCCGGTGACGTACACGCTGCGCGTCACGCCTGCTCTCCGTTCTCGCTCGTCCCGGCCGGTCGCGCCGGGCTCACGCCGTGGTTCTCGCTCGCGGCTGCCCGGCCCTCCGCCCCCCAATGCCCGCACCGCCCCGTGTGCGCGACCCCGGTACGGGGAAGCCTCACGGGTCCGGGGCCGGCCCGCCCGGACCGTCCCCGGCCGTCCGTGGCCGGACGGCGCGCGGCCGTTCCGGGGGACGGACCGCCTCCGGCCGCTCCGGGGGCGGACCGCCTCCGGAACGACGAGCGCTCCTGCTGACAGTATCCGCCAGGACCCGCCCCGCCGAGGGCCGCGCTCGTCCGGACGGCTGGGAGCGCCGCCCGCTCGCGGGGCGTGGAACAATCGGATGGTCGGCCCGTCCGTATCTCCCCCCACTCGTGACCCGGGAATCCAACCTCAGGAGACAGAGCACGATGCGCATCGGAGTCCTCACCGCAGGCGGTGACTGCCCCGGACTGAACGCCGTGATCCGGTCGGTCGTGCACCGTGCCCTGACCGGCCACGGTGACGAGGTCATCGGGTTCGAGGACGGCTTCAAGGGACTGCTGGAGCACCGCTACCGCAAGCTGGACCTGGACTCCGTCAGCGGCATCCTCGCCCGCGGCGGAACCATCCTGGGGTCCGCGCGGCTGGAGCGCGGCCGGCTCGACGAGGCGTGCGGTCACGCCGAGGAGCTCAGCCGCGAACTGGGGCTCGACGCCCTCATCCCCATCGGCGGCGAGGGCACCCTCACCGCCGCCCGGATGCTGTCCGACGCGGGGATGCCCGTCGTCGGCGTGCCCAAGACCATCGACAACGACATCTCCGCCACCGACCGCACCTTCGGCTTCGACACCGCTGTGGGCGTCGCCACCGAGGCCCTGGACCGGCTCAAGACGACGGCCGAGTCCCACCAGCGCGTCATGGTCGTCGAGGTCATGGGCCGGCACGCCGGGTGGATCGCCCTGGAGTCCGGCATGGCCGGTGGCGCCCACGGGATCCTGCTGCCCGAACGGCCGTTCCAGATCGACGCCCTCTGCGCGATGATCGAGGAGCGCTTCGCCCGCGGGAAGAAGTTCGCCGTCGTCTGCGTCGCCGAGGGCGCGCACCCCGCCGAGGGCACCATGCGGTACGAGAAGGGCGCCATCGACCAGTACGGTCACGAGCGGTTCACCGGCATCGGCAACCGCCTCGCCGCCGAACTCGAACACCGGCTCGGCAAGGAGGCCCGCCCCGTCATCCTCGGCCACGTCCAGCGCGGCGGCACGCCCACCGCGTACGACCGGGTGCTCGCCACCCGCTTCGGCTGGCACGCGGTGGAGGCGGCACACGAGCGGCAGTTCGGCAAGATGACCGCGCTGCGCGGCAACGACATCACGCTCGTGCCGCTGGCCGAGGCGACCGCGGCGCTGAAGACGGTGCCGGGGCACCGGATGAGCGAGGCGGAGTCGGTCTACTGAGCGGTGGGGGCCGGGGTGCCCGGCCCCGGGATGCCGGATCCCCGGGCCCGTCGTCGCGTGCCGGGGGCTGCCGTGTGCGGTGGCCGGCCGGTTCCCGGCCGCGTTCCCCGGGGCCGCTCCCTTTTCTCGTTCCCTGGTCCCGCGGCGCCGGGCCGGTGCGGCAGCCGGACGCCGGACGCCTGGGCCGAGCGGCCCCGGACCGAGGTGATCGAGTTTTCCGGCCGGGCCCGTGAACGCCCCCTCCGCCCGCTGCGTACCCCGAAGAACACCCGTTCCGAGGAGGAGGCACCGTGCGCAGCAACCGTCGGGCCGAAAGGCCCAGAGTGTCGATGCGCACGGCGGCCATCGCACTCGCGATTGTCGCCGTTCTGGCACTCATACCCGTACTGATCAACCTCCAGACCACCAGCAGCCAGGCCAACCAGGAGCCCGGCACCGTCGCCGGCGGTCTGCCCCAGGCGGGGGACCAGGGGACCGCGCCCCAGGGCTCGGCCCCGCAGGACGGCTCCGCGCCCCAGCAGGGCGGGGCGGCGCAGGAGGGCGGGGCGGCGCAGGACGGTTCCGCCCAGGGGGCGACCTCGACCAGCGCCGGGACCGTGACGGAGGTGGACAAGAAGTTCCTGGTGGCCGTGCGCCAGGCCGGGCTCTGGGAGATCCCGGCCGGTCGGCTGGCCCAGACGAACGCCTCCAGCGAGGCGGTCAAGCGCGCCGGTCACCACCTGATCGACGGCCACTCCAAGCTGGACCAGCTCGTCCGGGAGGACGCCAAGATCCTCGGCGTGCAGATCCCCGACGAGGCCACGGAGGAGCAGCAGGGCTGGGTGGCCCAGATGAAGGCCGCCAAGGGCGCCGAGTTCGACAAGATCTTCGCCAATCTGCTGCGGGCCTCGCACGGCAAGATCTTCGCCACCATCGGCGAGGTCCGCGGCTCCACCCAGAACGATCTGATCCGCCGCCACGCACGGCAGGCCAACCAGACCGTCATGGACCACCTCGAAGTACTGGAGGACACCGGCCTGGTCGACGCCAAGACCTTCGCCGAGGTCGAGGAAGCCGTGACCAAGTAGATCGCGCAGGGCGAGCGGATCAGGCAGGCGGGGCGGATCGGTCAGGCCGAGCGGATCGAACGAGCCCAGCCGAATCAGGCAGGCCGAATCAGGCAGGCGGAGCAGATCGGGCAGGCGGGCGGTCAGGCAGGCCAAGCATCGGTCAGGGCCGGGCATCAGGCAGGCCAAGCATCAGTCAGGCCGAGCGGTCAGGCAGGCCAAGCATCAGTCAGGCCGAGCGGTCAGGCCGGTGAGGGAGGCCGGGGAGCGCGCCGCTCCGCCCCGACTCCCCGCCCCGACTTCCCGCCCCGGACTCGCGCCCCGGCTCCCGGTCCCGGACCCGTCCGGATGTTCCGGCGGCCCCGGGGCGGGGGGCCGGGGGCCGGGAATGCAGCCTCGGCTCCCGGCCCGGGAGGCTCCCGCTCAGGACCCGCTGACCCACCGGTAGTACAGCTCGGGCCGGCCCACCTGGCCGTACTGCGGCCGCCGCTCGGCCCGGCCCGTGTCCACCAGGTGTTCCAGGTAGCGCCGGGCCGTGATCCGGGAGGTGCCCACCGCCTCACCGGCCGAGAGCGCCGTGATGCCGTTCCCGTCCGCGTCGCGCAGTACCCGGGTCACGGCCTCCAGGGTCGGCCCGCTGAGCCCCTTCGGCAGCGAGGCCGGGGACGGGGCGCGCAGGACGGACAGCGCCCGGTCCACCTCCTCCTGGCCACTCGCCTCACCGGCCGCGGTGCGGAACTCCGCGTACCGGACGAGACGCTCCCGCAGGGTGGGGAACGCGAAGGGCTTCAGCACGTGCTGCACCACGCCGAGGGACACGCCCTCCCGCACCACGGTCAGATCGCGCGCCGAGGTCACCGCGATCACGTCCGTGGAGCGGCCCGCGGCACGCAGCGAACGCAGCAGCGCGAGACCGTGCCCGTCCGGCAGGTAGAGATCCAGGAGCAGCAGGTCCACCGGTTCGCGGTCCAGGTGGCGCCGCGCCTCCGCCCCGGAGTGCACGGTTCCGGCGACGACGAAGCCGGGCACCCGCTCCACGTACATCGCGTGCGCGTCC
Organism: Streptomyces zingiberis; assembly: GCF_012034935.1. Classification (GTDB taxonomy): domain Bacteria; phylum Actinomycetota; class Actinomycetes; order Streptomycetales; family Streptomycetaceae; genus Streptomyces; species Streptomyces zingiberis. The sequence goes on along the minus strand of NZ_JAATEN010000006.1, from coordinate 4,797 downwards.
GCGGCCACGGGGTCGTCCTCGACGACCAGCACCCGGATCGGGCCCGGCCTGCTCACTGCTCCACCCCGGCCGGGGCTCTCACGTCGGCCCTGAGCGGCAGCCGTACGGTGAACTGCGCGCCGCCCGTGAAGGCCGCGCTCCCGGCGGAGCCGTCCGCGGCCACGGGCCGGGGCGGAGGACCGTCCGGCCGGGCCGGCGGCGAGCCCTCGCCGGCGGACGCCGCCCGCTGCCCGGGGCCGAGGGCCCCCGGCACCCCGGCGCGGCCCGCCACCGCGACCTCGATCGTCCCGCTGTTGCGCCGCACCGCCTGCTGGACCAGCGCCAGGCCGAGCCCGCGTCCGGGGCCCACCGGCGCGGCACCCCGCACGTCCCCGGCCCCGTTCCTGTCGCCGCGCCCGCTCGGGTGGTCGTCCCGGGACGGGCCCTTCGTCGTCCAGCCCCGTTCGAACATGCCGTTGAGCGTCTCCGGGGTGATGCCCGGTCCGGAGTCCCGTACCTGCAACAGCAGTTCGCCGTCCGCCGCGCGGGCGGTGACGGTCACCCGCGGCCGACGCTGCCGGTCGGCCGTGCCGTCGGCGGCCGTCGCGTCCACGGCGTTGTCGATCAGGTTGCCGAGGACGGTGACCAGATCCCGGGGGGACAGCTCCGGGGGCAGCACCCCGTCGTCGATCCGGCTCTCCGGCGTCAGCACCAGCTCCACGCCCCGCTCGTTCGCCTGCGCCGCCTTGCCCAGCAGCAGCGCGGCCAGCACGGGTTCCTCGACCGCCCCGACCACCTGGTCCGTCAGCGCCTGTGCCAGCTCCAGCTCGGCCGTGGCGAACCGGACCGCCTCCTGCGTCCGGCCCAGTTCGATCAGCGAGACCACGGTGTGCAGCCGGTTCGCCGCCTCGTGCGCCTGCGACCGCAGCGCTTCCGCGAACCCGCGCACCGAGTCCAGCTCCCCGGAGAGCGCCTGAAGCTCCGTGTGATCGCGCAGGGTCACCACCGTGCCGCGCCGTTCGCCACCGGAGACGGGCGAGGTGTTCACCACCACCGTCCGGTCGGCGGTGAGGTGCACCTCGTCCACCCGCGGCTCGGCGGACAGCAGTGCCCCGGTCAGCGACGGGGGCAGCCCCAGGTCGGCGACGTACCGCCCGACGGTGTCCCGGCCGAGCCCCAGCAGCTCCCGGGCGCCGTCGTTGACCAGCGCGATGCGCCGCCCGCCGTCGAGCATCAGCAGCCCTTCGCGGACGGCGTGCAGCGCGGCCTGGTGGTAGTCGTGCATGCGGCTCAGCTCCGTCGTGTTCATCCCGTGCGTGTGACGGCGCAGCCGCGCGTTGATCACATAGGTCCCGAATCCGCCCAGGACCAGCGCGGCGAGCGCCACCAGGAGGGGGACGGCCATCTGCTTCCGCACCTCCTCGGAGATCTCCTCCACCGTGATCCCCGCGCTGACCAGCCCCACGATCCGGCCCTGGTCCCGCACCGGTGTCACCACCCGGACCGAGGGGCCGAGAGTGCCGGTGTAGGTCTCGAAGAAGGTGTGGCCCGCCAGCGCCTGCTCGGTGTGGCCCAGGAACTTCTCCCCTATGCGCTCGGGGTCGGGGTGCGTCCAGCGGATACCGCGCGGGTCCATGATCGTGACGAAGGTGACGCCGGTCCCGCGGCGCACCTCCTCGGCGTACGGCTGGAGCACCGCCGTCGGGTCGTCGCCGCGGATCGCGGCCGTGACGGACGGTGACGCGGCAACCGTCCGTGCCGTGGACAGCGCCCGCAGCCGGGCGGTCTCCTCCGTCTGCCGACAGTCGGCGGCGTGGGTGAACACCGCGTACCCGGCCACCACGACGGCGACCAGCACCACCTGCATCGCGAACAGCTGGCCGGCCAGGCTCCGGGGACGGGGGACACGCATGAGGCCAGTCTGCCGGGCCGTCCCCACCTGGGGGAAAGCGGTGGGCAGGACCTTTGCGCGTTTGTGCCCCGAGGGTGACGGACCGCAGGGGGACGGCTCCGGTCCGTCCCCTTCGGCGATGGTTCCGCGGCGGCCGTGAACTCAATGAACGTAAGGGTGACCCCCGGCACACGCAGGTGGATAGTCACCGGGACACCGACTCCGGACCGGAGGACGACCGGCCCGGCCCGTCGGCACCGGACCGCACACAGATCAGGAGGACGGCCGTGACCACTCAAGCCCCATCTCAGGGCGGCCGGACGAGGCGCGACAGAACGCATTACCTGTACATAGCCGTCATCGTGGCGGTGATCGCGGGCATCCTGGTCGGCTTCGCGGCGCCGGGCGTCGCGGTCGAGCTGAAGCCGCTGGGCACCGGGTTCGTCAGCCTCATCAAGATGATGATCTCCCCGATCATCTTCTGCACGATCGTGCTGGGCGTCGGTTCGGTACGGAAGGCCGCGAAGGTCGGCGCCGTGGGCGGACTGGCCCTGGGCTACTTCATGGTCATGTCGACCGTGGCGCTCGCCATCGGCCTGGTCGTGGGCAACATGCTCCCCGGTGTCGAGCTCCACCTCAGCGAGGCCGCGCGGGACGCCGGCACCGCGCAGGCGGCCGGGGCGAGCGAGTCCACCGTCGACTTCCTGCTCGGGATCATCCCGGCCACCATGGTGTCCGCCTTCACCGAGGGTGAAGTGCTGCAGACCCTCCTCATCGCCCTCCTCGTCGGCTTCGCCCTCCAGGCCATGGGGTCCGTGGGCGAGCCGGTGATCCGCGGCATCGGCCACATCCAGCGCCTGGTCTTCCGCGTGCTTGCCATGATCATGTGGGTGGCGCCGGTCGGCGCCTTCGGCGCCATCGCCGCGGTCGTCGGCGAAACGGGGATGGACGCCCTGAAGTCGCTGGCCGTCATCATGATCGGCTTCTACGCGACCTGTGTGGTCTTCGTCTTCGTCGTCCTCGGCCTGCTGCTGCGGGTCGTCGCCGGGCTCAACATCTTCACGTTCCTGAAGTACCTCGGCCGGGAGTTCCTCCTCATCGTCTCGACCTCGTCGTCGGAGTCCGCCCTGCCGCGGCTCATCGCCAAGATGGAGCACCTGGGCGTCAGCAAGCCCGTGGTCGGCATCACCGTGCCCACCGGCTACTCCTTCAACCTGGACGGCACGGCGATCTACCTGACGATGGCCTCTCTCTTCGTGGCCCAGGCGCTGGGCGACCCGCTCTCCGTCGGCCAGCAGATCTCGCTGCTCGTCTTCATGATCATTGCCTCCAAGGGTGCCGCCGGTGTCACCGGCGCCGGGCTCGCCACCCTCGCCGGCGGCCTGCAGTCGCACCGCCCCGACCTCGTCGACGGCGTCGGCCTGATCGTCGGCATCGACCGCTTCATGAGTGAGGCCCGCGCCCTCACCAACTTCGCGGGCAACGCCGTGGCCACGGTGCTCGTCGGCACATGGACCAAGGAGATCGACCGCGCCCGGGTCGACGAGGTCCTCAGCGGCAAGATCCCGTTCGACGAGCAGACCTTCGTCGACGATCACGGCGCTCCCGGTGGGGCGGAGCAGCCCTCCGAAGCGGCGCAGACCGGTCCCGGAGGAGAGCACCCCGGCGGTGGTGACGGGACGAAGGAGCGCGTCGGCGTCTGACAGGCCGGCCCCGGCCCCCTGACTCACCGTGAACGGCCCACGGTGAGCCTGGGGCGACCACCCGGCGCTTCCCGAGGCCGGCCCGGACCCGTCCGGCACCCACGGGCTTCTTCCGCTACCGGCACGGAAAGCCACCGGCCCAACCGGCCCAGTCGAGCCGGCCCAGGCGAACCGGCCCAGTCGAACCGGCCCGGTTCAACCGGCCTGGCCCAACCGGCTCGGCCCAACTGACCCGCTCCAACCGGCCCGGCCGGGCTTCCCGGCTCAACTTCCCCGGTCCGGCACTTCCCCGGTCCGACCGCCTCGGCCCAGCCTCCCGGTCCGACCACCCCGGTTCGACAACCACCCCAGTCCAACCTCCCCGGCGCTCCTCCCACGGTCTCCCCCTGACCGTGGGAGGAGCGCCTTCCCGTGTCCGGGGAGCCATCGCCCCCCTGACCGGGGAGCCGCTCCGCGCGCCGGGCTCGTGCGGCGCCGGGAAGGTTCCGCGCCCGGGGCTGCGCTCGTCCGATCCGGCCGATGCGCTTCCGCCTGGGCCGACACCCCCGCAGGGCGGTCCGGACGGCATCCTCGACCTGATCACGCTCTCTCGTCGGCTGTGCTGGGTTGTTCCTCTCGTCGTCCTGGCCCGTCCCGGTCGTGGTGGGGTGCTGTTACGGCGCCGGGTGGGCGGCGCGGTGGTGGTGGGGTGCTGTTACGGCGCCGGGTGGGCGGCGCGGTGGTGGTGGGGGGTGGGTTGCGGGCCGGCGGGTTTGTGAGGGGCGGGGGTTACGGCGCCGGGGCCGGGGGTTCGCGGTGCCTTTCGCCACTCGGGGTCGGGCGTGCCCGGTGGGCGAGTTCGACAAGACGGAGTGGCTGGGGTGGGTGGGGGTGCGCGGGGCACACGCGTGCGTTGTTTCTCGGCTGTCCTGCCGTCGTGGCGGGCTGTCGGTGGTTGCGGTGAGGGGCTGGCTGCTCTTGTGGCGACGGTGTGGATCTTCTCCGCTCCGGTGTCTCTGGTGTCTTTGGTGGCTCCCGTCCCTCGGGTGTCCACGGCCTCTCAGGTGTCTTCGGTCTCCTGGTGTCTTCCGTTCTCCCCGAGTTGTGTTCCGGGCAGGGGTGTGGACCCCTCGGGGTGGTGGCCGAGGGGTTGCCTGCCGGGGTGGTCTTTGCCGGGGCCGGCCTGTCGCCTGCTGCACCGCTTCGGTTGGCCGGAGTGGGGGCGGTGGTGGGTGTTCAGGCGGC
>NZ_JAATEN010000059.1 GCF_012034935.1 Streptomyces zingiberis | reverse complement strand
CCTATGACCCCGACCTGGACGCGCATGTGCCCACCATGATCGACCGGGAGGAGGACGCCTGGCGCGGGGACTGGGTGCCCTTCGACCCGCCCGGGGTCACCACGCCGTACCAGGACCGCTTCTGGACCGCGGTGGACGGCACGGCGTTCAGCGACCAGGACGTCGACACCCATCCGCTGGTCACTCACGGCCGCCGGTACGGCCGCATGTCGATCGGCGACCAGCTCGTGGAGCGGGCGCAGGCACTGCGGAAGTGGTTCGACATCCCGAAGCTCGTGCACGAGGTGTCCACCACCGAGGGCGATGTGCAGGTCTCCTCGGAGCCGTACACCGCCGACCGTGCCGTCTACGTCTTCTACAGCCACGGGGAGCCGGGGGCCCTCGGTCTCCAGCTCCACGGGAAGCGGTCGGTGTGGCTGGACGAGGAGCAGGGCGGGCGGTACATCGGCGGGCTGCGCGAGGTGCGCGAGGCGCCCGCGGGGCACCGCATCTCCCTGGAGATCTGCTACGGGGCCTCGCCCGGTGACCCCACCCGCATCCAGCAGGAGCACCTCCCCGTGCCCCGGGTGGACGATCCGCTGGCGGACATCTCCCTCGGCCAGCGCGTCGCCAACGTCAGCGGCCGGGAGGTCGAGGCCTTCAACACGACCACGGGAACGGCGGGCCCCACCGCTCACGTGCTGATGGACACGCCTGGTGGTGTGGCCGGGCGCGCGGTCCGTTTCCTGCCCGAGCCT
>NZ_JAATEN010000058.1 GCF_012034935.1 Streptomyces zingiberis | reverse complement strand
TCTACGACTTCGACCTGGACGCGTATCTGCCGACCATGGTCGACCGGGATGAGGACGCCTGGCGCGGGGACTGGGTGCCCTTCGACCCGCCCGCGGGCCCCATCACGCCGTACCAGGACCGCCAGTGGACGGCGCTGGACGGCACGACGTTCAGCGACAGCGCCGTCGACACCCATCCGGTGGTCACCCGCGGCCGCCGGTTCGGGCGCATGTCGATGGGCGACCACCTCGCAGCCCGGGCGGAGGCCCTGCGGAACTGGTTCGACATCCCGACGCTGTTGCACGAGGTGCCGACCACCGAGGACGATGTGGAGGTCTCCTCGGAGCCGTTCACCGCCGACTCCGCCGTGTATCTCTTCTACAGTCACGGCGGGCCGGGCAAGCTCGGTCTCAAGCTCCACGGGAAGCGGTCGGTGTGGCTGGACGAGGAGCAGGGCGGGCGGTACATCGGCGGGCTGCGCGAGGTGCGCGAGGCGCCCGCGGGTCACCGCATCTCCCTGGAGATCTGCTACGGGGCCTCGCCCGGTGACCTCACCCGCATCCAGCAGCAGCACCTCCCCGTGCCCCGGGTGGACGACCCGCTGGAGCACGTCTCCCTCGCCCAGCACGTCGCCAACGTCAGCGGCCGGGAGACCGAGGCCTTCAACACGACCACGGCGACGCGGGGCACCAGTTCCCGGGCGGACTCCCATGTGCTGATGGACACGCCTGGTGGTGTGGCCGGGCGCGCGGTCCGTTTCCTGCCCGAGCCC
>NZ_JAATEN010000057.1 GCF_012034935.1 Streptomyces zingiberis | reverse complement strand
CGCCGGCGCCTCCCGCATCTTCGAGGGCGGCGCCGTCAACCAGACCGTGGTCGAGATGGAGCGCGGTTTCCTCTTCATCATGTCCGTCTCGGACGGCTCCTCCCTCGCCGTCCTCGCCCACCCCGAGTGCGACATCGGCCTCGTGGGCTACGAGATGGCCCTCCTGGTGGACCGTGCCGGATCCGTCCTCACCCCGGACCTCCGCGCGGAACTCCAGGGATCACTTCTCAACTGACAGACAGACCGTGCGTTTCTCGTCACCGCGCCTTATGGTGCGGTGACGCGGGACCCTTGCACACCGAGGACCGGCAGAGCAGCGGCAGTTGGAGGAGGACGACGTGGCCACGCCACCCGACGGGTACCCTTACGGCGGTTACCAGCACCAGCCACAGGGCGACCAGGGCCAGAACTACGGCTACTCCTCCGTGCCCGGCCACCAGGAGCAGCCGCAGCACTCCCCCTACCAGCAGCAGGCAGCTCACGGCCGGCACGACCGGTACGGCGAGCACGGTCAGTACGGTCAGCGGTACCAGCAGGAGATGCCGCACCAGCAGGCATCGACGGACAGCAGCAGAAACCCCCTGGTCCGTCCCTACGCCATGACCGGCGGCCGGACCAGGCCCCGCTACCAGCTCGCCATCGAGGCACTGGTGCACACGACGGCCTCCCCGGGCCAGCTCCAGGGACAGCTGCCGGAACACCAGCGGATCTGCCATCTGTGCCACGAGATCAAGTCGGTGGCCGAGGTCTCCGCACTGCTCTCCATCCCTCTCGGCGTCGCCCGGATCCTCGTCGCCGACTTGGCCGAGGCCGGGCTCGTCGCCATTCATCAGCCCGGCGGCGACGAGTCCGCCGGCGGCCAGCCAGAC
>NZ_JAATEN010000056.1 GCF_012034935.1 Streptomyces zingiberis | reverse complement strand
TTTCCAACTTGGCAGAGCAGTCTGCCGGTTGGGCTGACAACGTGGCGAAGCCCCTGGTAGATGGGTTTTCGACCAAGAGAACCGTCTCCACCAGAGGCTTCGTATGCTTGTCTACCCGTCGGGCGTCGACGTGTCCAGCTCTGCCCTGTGCTTCCTGTCCGTCCGTCTGCGGCAGCACTGTCGCGCAATCGGCTCCCGCTGGAGGCGTCTGAACCCCGGCCGCCAGGCCCTGCTCGCACTCGGCCACCTGCGGATGGGACACACGTATGCCCAGCTCGCAGCCGGATTCGGCATCGGAACCACGACCGCCTACCGGTATGCCACCGAGGCTGTCGAACTCCTGGCAGGCCTCGCGCCCACCCTGGCCGACGCGATACGGGTCGCGTCGACGAAGGCGTTCGTGATCCTCGACGGCACCCTCCTGCCGATCGACCGCATCGCCGCGGACCGGCCCTTCTACTCCGGGAAACACAAGAAGCACGGGATGAATTTGCAGGTCCTCACGGATCCCTTCGGCCGGCTGCTGTGGGCCTCGCCGGCCCTGCCCGGCGCCGTCCACGATGTCCGCGCGGCTCGCGAACACGGCATCGTCGACGCCCTCGCCGCAGCCGGCATCAGGTGCTGGGCGGACAAGGCATATCGGGGTTCCGGCGGAACCGTCCGCACCCCCTACTGGGGCCGCTGGGAAACCCTTTCCGCCGGTCAGAAGGCCGTCAACCGGTCCCACGCGAAGATCCGCGCACTCGTCGAGCAGGCCATGGCCACCCTCAAAGCCTGGAGACTCCTCCGCAAGCTCCGGTGCTCGACCACCCGCATCACCGCTCTCGTCCAAGCCATCCTCGCCCTGCATCTGGCCAGCTCAGAGTGAGGATGGAAAA
>NZ_JAATEN010000055.1 GCF_012034935.1 Streptomyces zingiberis | reverse complement strand
GGCTCACTCCCTTGTGCGTGTCGGCGTCTATGTCGCTGGGCCTCGACCGGCCGTGTCGAGGTCTTCCATCACGCTCGTGTGGACGAGAGCAGCCGCGAAGTCTGCTGGGTCCATAGGGCCGTCCTCTGGCCTAACGATCAGGAAGCGGCGGCTGTACACATCGGATCCCCAGCGGTCTACAACTTCGCCAGTCAATGCGATTTCGATCTCGGCGAAGACGCCTTCATCGACTTCGTTGAGATCGAGCCTGCGCAGATATCCGTAGTTTCCCTCGGCGAGGACGTTGTTGATGCCTTCCTTGGCGGCGGCATCGAAGTTGCTGAGGTGTTCGGCGTACTGGTCCCGTAGGCTCACTCTGAAGCTTCCTCCCGCGCAGAAAGGCATCCGCAGTCGTTCAGATAGAACGCCGTGATGATGCCACGGGCTCGACCGTCCGGAGTGCCGGAGTCGCTATGAGTATAGGACACTTTCATATTTCCCCATTGCGAGTTCACGCCGCTTATCTTGTTCGAGCTGCATGTCCACGTGTTGTTCGACTTGGTGCACTTGGCCGTCGGGCTGTCCAGTGTTTCGTCGATGTCCTTCTTGAAGGTGCTCCAGCTGACGTTGATGCGGTGCCCACGGTCGTCAATGTGGTACTTTCCGAAGCCTGTCGTGTGGCCGGACGCGTTGTCGTGTCGCCCGTAGCGGAGCGGGATGTCGTGTCCGTTGGGCGAGAAGTGTGTTGAGTAAACCGTCCAGTTCTCGCCTGCCGCCTGTGCGGGGTCCGTGCTCACAGACATGGCGACCGTGACGCCGACAAAGCTTGCTGTGCCCAGTACGAGTGCGCGGCGCATGCGTGACAGGTGCATCGAGTCCTCCTATGGCCATCCGAGTGTCGGATGTGCTTTCGGGAGCTTAGAGGGATCACTCACCGCGCGGAATGGTGATGGCTGACGGGGCTCAAAATGACCCTTCAGTGTCGCGCAAGCCCTTCGGCCGCTGGGGCGAGGTTTTCGGCGACGACACCGTCGCCGCCGCCATGATCGACCGCCTCGTCCACCACGCCGAAGTGATCTCCCTCAAGGAGCA
>NZ_JAATEN010000054.1 GCF_012034935.1 Streptomyces zingiberis | reverse complement strand
CGGCCGCGCGGAGGGCGTCGGTGCGGTCGGTGCGCTCCCAGGTGAAGTCCGGCTCCTCCCGGCCGAAGTGACCGTAGGCGGCGGTACGGGCGTAGATCGGCCGCAGCAGGTCCAGATCACGGATGACGGCGGCCGGCCGCAGGTCGAACACCTCGGTGATCGCCCGCTCGATCCGCTCCACCTCGACGGTGGCCGTACCGAAGGTCTCCACGAAGAGACCCACCGGCTCCGCCTTGCCGATGGCATACGCCACCTGCACCTCACACCGCGTCGCCAGCCCCGCCGCGACCACGTTCTTCGCCACCCACCGCATCGCGTACGCCGCCGAACGGTCCACCTTCGACGGATCCTTGCCCGAGAACGCACCCCCACCGTGCCGGGCCATCCCGCCATAGGTGTCGATAATGATCTTCCGCCCGGTCAGCCCCGCGTCCCCCATCGGGCCACCGATCTCGAACCGGCCCGTCGGATTCACCAGCAGCCGGTAACCGGTGGTGTCCAGCTTGATGCCGTCCTCCAGCAGTTCGCCGAGGACATGCTCGACGACGAACTCGCGGATGTCCGGCGCCAGCAGGCTGTCCAGGTCGATGTCCGAGGCGTGCTGGGAGGAGACCACGACGGTGTCGAGGCGGACGGCCTTGTCACCGTCGTACTCGATGGTGACCTGGGTCTTGCCGTCCGGGCGGAGGTAGGGGATCGTGCCGTTCTTCCGCACCTGGGACAGCCGGCGCGACAGCCGGTGCGCCAGGCTGATCGGCAGCGGCATCAGCTCCGGCGTCTCGTCACAGGCGTACCCGAACATCAGGCCCTGGTCACCGGCGCCCTGCCGGTCCAGCTCGTCCTCGTCCCCCTCCACGCGCTGTTCATAGGCCGTGTCCACCCCCTGCGCGATGTCCGGCGACTGCGCGCCGATGGAGACCGACACCCCACAGGACGCCCCGTCGAACCCCTTCTTCGACGAGTCGTAACCGATGTCGAGGATCCGCTCCCGCACCAGCGTCGGGATATCGGCGTACGCCTTGGTGGTCACCTCCCCCGCCACATGGACCAGACCGGTGGTGATCAGCGTCTCCACGGCCACCCGCGAGGACGGATCCTCCGCGAGCAGGGCGTCGAGGATGGAATCGCTGATCTGGTCAGCGATCTTGTCGGGGTGACCCTCGGTGACGGACTCCGAGGTGAACAGGCG
>NZ_JAATEN010000053.1 GCF_012034935.1 Streptomyces zingiberis | reverse complement strand
TGCCTCCCGGCCATGGCTCTCGACATCCACCAGCACACCCGTGCCACCGTCCGCCCGCCGGCGGGCGACCGCGCCCGCGAGCGCGGCCAGCAGCACATCGTGCACCCCGCAGTGGAAGACGGCGGGGGTCCTGTCGACCAGCGTGCGGGCCTGCCGCGAGGGAAGTGTCCAGGTGTGGCGGACCAGGGTCGCCGCGGTGTCCCGGGCGGGGTCGGGGGCCGGCAGGCCCAGTGGCGGAGGTACGCCGTCGAGCAGGGTGGTCCAGGCGCCGAGTTCGGCGGTGCGTTCCTGGGAGGTGGCCTGATCGGCCAGGGCCCGGGCCCAGACGCGGAACGGTGTCCCCACCGGATCGAGCCCGGGCGCCCGGCCCGCCACCGCGGACTCATAGGCGGCCCGCAGGTCCGGCAGCACAATCCGCCAGGACACCCCGTCCACCACCAGGTGATGCACCACCACGGCCAGCCGGCCCACACGCCCCGGGCCCGCATCCACCCACACGACCTGCAACACCACCCCCGCGGAAGGATCCAGCCGCCCCGCCGCCTCCCGCGCCACACGGGCCGCGAGATCGTCCAGCGAACCGTCCGCCATATCCGTGGCGTCCACGCGGACCACCGCGCCGGCCGCGTTCACCGAGTCCTTCGCGGGGACCGACAGCACCGGCCCGGCGGGCAGGCGGAGGACGGCGGCCCGCAGCATGTCGTGGGTGCCGAGCAGCGCGGCGACGGCCGTGACCAGCGCACCCTGATTCAACCCGGGCGGAGCACCCACGACCGACCACTGAGCCAGCCCCGGACGGACCGCGAACCCACCCAGCTCCCGCATCACCGGCGTCCACGGCACCTCACCCGTACCACCCCCCGGCGCCCGAACCTCCCCACCCACAGGCCGCGCCACCACGGCCAAACCGGCCGCGGTCTCCCGCTCGAACACATCCTGCGCCGTGAAGAGCAAACCCACCCGGCGCCCCCGCGCGGCCAACTGCATCGACATGATCGAATCCCCGCCCAGAGCGAAGAAACTCTCCTCCACCCCCACCCGCTCCACACCCAGCACCTCAGCGAACAGCTCACACAGAGCACACTCCGCCTCCGACGACGGCCCCCGCCCGGCAACCCGCCCCACCACCTCAGGCGCCGGCAACGCACCCCGGTCCACCTTCCCGTTCCCCGTCACCGGCAGCACGTCCAGCACAAGCACAACCGCCGGGACCATGTACTCAGGCAGAGTTCCCGCCACGTGCTCGCGCACCTTCCGCACGTCCACCGGCTCCGCCGGGTCCGTGACGACGTAACCGACGAGGCGGCGTTCCTCA
>NZ_JAATEN010000052.1 GCF_012034935.1 Streptomyces zingiberis | reverse complement strand
ACACAGTGGACGCGAGCACCTGAGGACAAGCCCTCGGCCTATTAGTACCAGTCAACTCCAACCGTTACCGGTCTTCCATACCTGGCCTATCAACCCAGTCGTCTTCTGGGAGCCTTACCCTCTCATGGAGGTGGGAGTCCTCATCTCGAAGCAGGCTTCCCGCTTAGATGCTTTCAGCGGTTATCCCTCCCGAACGTAGCCAACCAGCCATGCCCTTGGCAGAACAACTGGCACACCAGAGGTCCGTCCGTCCCGGTCCTCTCGTACTAGGGACAGCCCTTCTCAAGACTCCTACGCGCACAGCGGATAGGGACCGAACTGTCTCACGACGTTCTAAACCCAGCTCGCGTACCGCTTTAATGGGCGAACAGCCCAACCCTTGGGACCGACTCCAGCCCCAGGATGCGACGAGCCGACATCGAGGTGCCAAACCATCCCGTCGATATGGACTCTTGGGGAAGATCAGCCTGTTATCCCCGGGGTACCTTTTATCCGTTGAGCGACGGCGCTTCCACAAGCCACCGCCGGATCACTAGTCCCGACTTTCGTCCCTGCTCGACCCGTCAGTCTCACAGTCAAGCTCCCTTGTGCACTTACACTCACCACCTGATTACCAACCAGGCTGAGGGAACCTTTGGGCGCCTCCGTTACCCTTTAGGAGGCAACCGCCCCAGTTAAACTACCCACCAGACACTGTCCCTGATCCGGATCACGGACCCAGGTTAGACATCCAGCACGACCAGAGTGGTATTTCAACGACGACTCCACCTGAACTAGCGTCCAGGCTTCACAGTCTCCCACCTATCCTACACAAGCCGAACCGAACACCAATATCAAGCTGTAGTAAAGGTCCCGGGGTCTTTCCGTCCTGCTGCGCGAAACGAGCATCTTTACTCGTAGTGCAATTTCACCGGGCCTGTGGTTGAGACAGTCGAGAAGTCGTTACGCCATTCGTGCAGGTCGGAACTTACCCGACAAGGAATTTCGCTACCTTAGGATGGTTATAGTTACCACCGCCGTTTACTGGCGCTTAAGTTCTCAGCTTCGCCACCCCGAAGAGCAGCTAACCGGTCCCCTTAACGTTCCAGCACCGGGCAGGCGTCAGTCCGTATACATCGCCTTACGGCTTCGCACGGACCTGTGTTTTTAGTAAACAGTCGCTTCTCGCTGGTCTCTGCGGCCACCACCAGCTCAGGAGGAAAACTCCATCACCAGCCATGGCCCCCCTTCTCCCGAAGTTACGGGGGCATTTTGCCGAGTTCCTTAACCACAGTTCACCCGAACGCCTCGGTATTCTCTACCTGACCACCTGAGTCGGTTTAGGGTACGGGCCGCCG
>NZ_JAATEN010000051.1 GCF_012034935.1 Streptomyces zingiberis | reverse complement strand
TGGTGGCACGGTCGACCAGTCCGCTTACCGGAAGGTGCTGGTCAGTTCAGCGGTGCGGATCGCGCAGCAGCCGGATGCCACGTTCGGCGCGAGCATCGGGATACCCCATCTCCAGCACGCGCTGGGCCAGGTCACCAAGCTCGGTGAGAACCTCGTCCGGAATGTGCTGGGGAAGCCGACGGGGCCGGTGACGCGGGCCGAGGTGACGCGGGTCCTGTGGGCGATGGCGGGGGCCGCTCAGCGGGTGGGCCCCTTGGACGCCCAGGCCACGGAAGCGCTCGGCCGCCGCGTACTCCACCTGCCGCCTGCCGAGCCGTGGACCCCGCAGCGGAAGCAGGAGCTGTGGATCCTCACGGCCCGTGCGATCGCCGCCGACGTCGACCCCGGTGACCCCTTCACGCTGGCCGCCTTCCACCTGGCGGCCAAGGGCGCGTTCGGTCCCGCGTACCTGCTGCGGGAAGGCGGGACGGTCCGCGGTTACAACTGGAGTGGCGGAACGGCACCCGGTGGCCTGGACCTGCGGACCGTGGGCCGGCCGGAGCAGGAGCCCGGTGGTGACACCAAGGTCGGGTCGGCTCCGGCACCGTGGGCGGAGAACGGGGAGCCCGGGGACGTCCTCACGGTGTGGACGGCGGCGGACCCCCAGGGGATGGTGGTGCTGCGGCTGGCGGACATGCCGCCGATGCGTATCAACGACCAGGAGTTCCTGGCGCTGCTCGACCTCGCCCCGCTGCTGCGCACCACTCCGCTCGGTGTTCCCCTGCTGTTCGCGTCGTCGCGCACGGGCTCGCCGGGCCGGCACTCGCCGCTGCCGCAGGTGTTCACCGACCGCACCGGTCGCGCCGGCTGGGCCTACACCGCGCCGCTGCGGCTGGAGTCGGCCGACACGGCCCAGGACGGGACCCCGGCCCCGGTGCGGGTGGTCGAACTGCCCGACCCCGCCACCGGAGCCCTGGGCACCTGGCAGAAGACCTTGCTGCGCGCCGGCGCCCCGGTGACCTCTGGTGCGGCGATGGTCTCCTCCCCGCCGGCGGGAGCCGTCGCCGCCGCCGATCCGCTGTTCGCGCCGCAGACGCTGCTGACCGATGACTCCGGCGCCGTGCGCGGCCGCAACTGGACGGGCGAGCGCATCGACCTGCTCCGCGCCGACCGCACGCTCGTCGTCGAGGACCGGCCCGGCGAGGCCGGGTTCCGTCACGCCGACGAGTCCGCGCCCTGGGGTGCGGAGGCGTACGTCGTCGGCGCGGAGGAGGTGCCGGGCGGAGGGGTGCGTACCCACGACGGGCAGGTGCTGAGCCGTGCGGAGTTCGCCCGGAAGCTGGCCGCGGATCCCGCCCTGTCCGCGCTGCCGGCCCGTGTGC
>NZ_JAATEN010000050.1 GCF_012034935.1 Streptomyces zingiberis | reverse complement strand
CAGCGTGAGGAAGAATAGGTCTGGTAGATGTCATAACGGGCTTGTGGTCACGGGGGGTTGTGATGGGTGGAGGGGTGGAGGCGGCCGAGGAGCAGGGGGCTCCGGGGACGGCGGATGAGTGGGCCGCTCACTTGGCCACGGTGGTGCCCGGGGCGCGGAGTGCGGCGTTGCTGGAGGTGCTGGAGCGGGAGAAGTTGTCGCGGGCGGGGCGGATCGATGCGCTCAAGGCGTTGGAGCGGCATGTCGCGTGGCTTCAGGCGCGGCAGGTGGGGTTGCTGGCGGATGTCGATGCCGACGGGGTGGAGGCCGCGCCTGATGAGCGGTGGCCGCAGTGGGATGTCAACTGGGCGTGTGACGAGGTGGCCTGTGCCCTGCGTCTGTCCTCGAACACCGCGGCCGACCGCTTGGCGGTGGCCACGGCCCTGGACGAGCGTTTCCCCGCCACCGTGACCCTGCTGGAGGCGGGGGAGATCTGCTACCTGCAGGCCAGGGCGATGACGGAGATCACCCACACCCTCGACCCGGAAACGGCTTCCGCGGTCGAAGCGATGGTGGTGGGCACGATGCCCTCCCAGTCGGTGGGTCAGACGCGGCGGGCGGTGAACCGGGCGGTACTCAAGGCCGATCCGGAGGGCGCGGACAAGCGCCACCGGCGGCGCAAGGAGGACCGGGCGATCTGGCACCAGGCGGCTGAAGACGGCATGGCCACCTGGACCGCCCTCCTCCCCGCCCACCAAGCCGCGCAACTGGACGCGGCGGTCGACGCCCACGCCGCCACCTACACCGACACCGACCGCACCCTGACCCAAAAACGCGTCGACGCCCTCTACGACCTCGTCGTCAACCGCCCCACCCCGAACGCCGTACCGGGCGGGACCACCCCCATGCCCGGCGGCCGCTCGGCGGCCGTCGTCCAGATCACCGTCTCCCTGGACACCTTGATCGGCGCGGACGAGGAGCCGGGGGACCTCAAGGGCTACGGGCCGATCGGCGCGGCAGCCGTCCGGGAAGTGGCCTTCGCACCCGGCACCATCTGGCGCCGCCTGATCACCCACCCACGCTCAGGACTGCTGATCAAAACCGACCCCACCACCTACCGCCCCACCACCGAAACCCGACGCCACGTCATCACCCGCGACCACACCTGCACCTTCCCCACCTGCCACATGCCCGCCCACCGCTGCGACCTCGACCACATCCAGCCCTTCAACCACACCCACCCCGAAACCGGCGGCCACAGCGAACCCGACAACCTCATCCCCCTCTGCCGACACCACCACCTCCTCAAACACCACACCCCCTGGACCGTCACCCGCGACACCCACACCGGAACCACCCACTGGACCGCCCCCACCGGCCACCACTACACCAACCCACCCCACACCCAC